>DASUIF010000033.1:0-20636 GCA_036273135.1 Candidatus Rubrimentiphilum sp. | reverse complement strand
TGGCGTGAGCGTTACAACTACACGCGACCCCACAAGAGCTTGGGTTGGAAGACACCCGAGGAGTTTGCACGCACGTTCGCGACTACTCAAACAAGCGAACTTTTCCACTTATCTCCGGTGGCGTAACGGGGATACCGTCACTAGGGCGCGAAAATCTCTTGCAAGGAAGCCAGGGTCACCTCGAGCGTTTTCGGGGTTGCTCGGCCTAATCGTTTGATGAGCCTTGACTTGTCGAGCGAGCGAATTTGATCGAGCAGTATGAGTCCTTGGCGAGCTTCGAATACAATTGGAACCCTGTACGGCGCCGGCTTGTTCGCGCTCGTCATAGGCGCAATAATAACGGTTCTTACATAATCGTGCATCTCGCTTGGGGAGATCACCACGCACGGCCGCGTCTTTCGCAACTCACTCCCGACCGCTGGATCGAGCGCGGCCAGCCAGATGTCACCTCGCGCTACCACTTGAGCTCTGAATCAGCTTCATTAGCAAATTCTGGCCAAACTAAGACATCGTCGCCGGCGGCGGCTAGGGCTTTACTGGCTTCCGCCCAACCTTCGCGCACATTCCGAAGCGGCTTTCGCAGCACGATAGCGTCTTGCTCAATTTCCATTTCTACCTCGCTCGTCAGTCCCAACTGCGCCAATAGTGCTTTTGGGAGAATGACGCCGCGCGAATTGCCGATCCGGTGAATTGAAGCTCTCATGGCAGAACAATGGTATAACTTGTGCGCGGAGCCGTCAATGTTACCTTCACGACCAATCCGACCCCAGACAAGGTCTGAAAAACAAAAGGCCGCGTTTGCGGCCTTTCCTACGTTGTCGTGAGTATTTTTACAGCGGAACGCGCAGGCGCTGGCCCGGGATGATCGGCGCGCTGCCCAGGTGGTTCACTTCGGCAATGCGGTCGATCGTATCTTGGACGTCGGCACTGCGGTTTGTATGCGTCGCGGCGATGGCCCACAGCGTGTCGCCCGGTTGGACGACGACGGTCGCATAGTGTTGGGCGCCGGCGGCGTATAGATGCATGCTGGAAAGAGCCGGAACGGTGACCATAAGGCTCAGCGCGGCAAGCATGATGGCCGGCATGAGGGTGAAACGTCTGCGCTTGGTCATGGCTCTTCCTCTCTATGTTGTGCCGAACGGGCGTTCGTGAACTAGTATACCCATATTTTGTGGCAAACGCCTGTTCGTCCCCTAGATTTTACCATACCCGCTTGCTTGAGTGTCAATGGCCTTCGAACGTATGTTTGCCTCGAAACCGGATTTATGGTACGTTTGTACACGGCCCGAGTGCCATATGTATGGCATAGCTGTGGGTCAGGGGGCTTTTGGCATGGAGGGAGCAACCGAGCGCCAGCGGCGCATCCTCGAGGTCATCGAAGAGTTTCGGGCCGAGCGGGGCTATCCACCGTCGGTTCGGGAGATTGGAGAGCGGGTCGGGCTGTCGTCCTCGTCGACGATTCACGCCCATCTCAAGACGCTCGAACGACGCGGCTACATCACCCGCGATCCCACGAAGCCGCGCGCTCTGCGCAGTGAGTCGTCACCGAACCCGCCCGACAGTGTGGTCATGCCGATCATCGGCCGCGTGGCGGCGGGCGTTCCAATCACGGCTCAAGAGAATATTGAAGGCGAATTCGTGCTGCCGGCTTCCTTCGCGCCGCGCGCGTCAGAGGCGTTTATGTTGCGCGTTCAGGGCGATTCGATGGTCGGGGCGGCGATATTGGACGGCGACTTAATTTTGGTCCGGCCCCAGCCTTCCGCCGAAAACGGCGAGATCGTGGTGGCCATGGTCGACGACGAAGCCACGGTGAAGCGCTTCTATAAGGAAGACGGGCGCATTCGTTTGCAGCCGGAGAATCCCGAGATGGCGCCAATCTTCTCGAACGATGTCACCGTCGTCGGACGCGTCGAAGCCGTCGTCCGTAAGATCTAACTGCTAGCGTCCCTTCGCGCGTTGGGCGATCTGCCCGCACTGATCGCCGTGCGCGAAAGCTTGCCGCGCAGCTTCTTTGCGCTCTTGGCGGCTATTCCGGTATTCATGCTTTTGGGAAGCGGCTCGTTCTTGCAGCGCCTGGTCGCCGCGGAGCTGCCCGGATTCGGCGTGATGGCCGCGGCGCTTGCGGCGATACTTTCCTACCGGCTCGCTCTGCACTTGCGATTGCCGCGCGCGCTGCTGGTCGCGGCCACGTCTGCCGCCTTCTTACTTGCGCTGCCGCGACCGATCGAGCTTTCGCATCCGCTCGCCTACTTGAATCTCGTTGGCGGAACCGGCTTATTCCTGGCGATCGGATTGGCGCTCGCGATCGCCGGCGTCGCGGCTGCCGGCCGCCGTTTCGGCCAAGCCGGAGAAGTAGGCGGCGTTGTCGTCGTCCTCGCCGTGCTTCTGGCGGCTTTTCTCTTGCATGTCTCGCCGGCCAACGCCGCAGCCGCGGCGCTGCATCCGTTGGGACGGCTCGGCGATTCATACGGCGCACTGATGCTGGTGGTTGCGGTCGAAACGCTGTTGTGGACCGTGGGCGTTCACGGACCGGCAATGCTGGCCGCGGTGATCACGCCGCTGTACCTGGCGCTGCAGCGTCAAAACACCGATGCGTTTTTGCACCACGCGCCGCTGCCGCACATCGTGGTCGTCTCGCTTTTTCTCTTCGTCTTTCCGGGCGGTGCGGGCGCGACGCTGCCGGTCGCATTTTTGCTGCTTTTCAGCCGCGCTCCGCGCTTGCGGCTGCTCGCGCGCGCTACCGTCGGACCGGCGCTCTGCAACATCAACGAGCCGCTGCTTTTCGGGCTGCCGATCGTGGCCAACCCTTTTCTCGTCGTGCCGTTTGTCGGCGTACCGCTGATGACGGCGACGATCGCCTATTTTGCAACGGCGAATAATGTCATATCGCGTGCCTACACCTACATGCCGGGCATCGTGCCCGCTCCGGCCGCGGCTTATCTTGCGACGCTGGATTGGCGTGCGGTCGTGCTGGTGCTCTTCAATATCGCGCTGGCTACCGTCGTTTACTTGCCGTTCGTGCGCGCTTACGAACGGCACGAGGCGGCGCTGCCGTGAGCGTGCAGCTGCTCTGCGAGCGTTTCGGCTTCGACGGCGCGGTTCGTGAAGCGGCGCTGCGTGCCGGAGCGATCGTTTCGGAGGTGCGCTACGACGCGCAAGCGCGCGTAAAGGCCAACGTGCTGGCGGCGTTTTTGGAAGAAGGTATAGCCGAAAGCGATTTGGCCGGCTCGTTTGGTTACGGCTACGACGATCCGGCGCGCGCAAAATACGAGTCGCTGCTCGCGCGTGTCTTCGGGGTGCAAAAAGTTCTCGCGCGGCTCTCGCTCGTCAGCGGCACCCACGCGATCGTCACGGCGCTCGCCGCTTGCGTGCCGCCCGGCAAGACGCTGCTCAGCGCCACGGGCCGTCCCTACGATACGCTGCGCAATGCGATCGCCGACGCGCCGAACTCACTGGTCAGTCAAGGTATGAAATATAAGGAACTCCCTTCGATAGCGTCGCCTTCGGCGACGTACTCAGGGTCCTTCGACAAGCTCAGGATGACAATAGAAAAAGAGCTCGAGGACAAGAACGTCGCCGCGGTTTTCGTGCAGCGTTCGCGCGGCTACGCGCCGCGGCGCTCGCTTTCAATCGCGCAATGCGAGCCGCTCTTCGCGGCGATCAAAAAGAAACGGTCCGACGTCGCCATCGTCGTCGATAATTGTTACGGCGAGCTCGTGGAGGATCGCGAACCGACGCACGTGGGCGCGGATCTCGCGATCGGATCGCTTATCAAAAATCTCGGCGGATCGCTCGCACCGGGCGGAGCCTACATCGCCGGCCGCAGCGATCTGATCGAGCGCGTCGCCGATCGCCTGTACGCGCCCGGCTTAAAAGACGGCGTCGGCCCGACGCTGGGCTACGGGCGCGCCTTTATCCAGGGATTGTTCGTCGCTCCGCTGGTCGTCGAGCAATGCTTGCGCGGTTTGGATTTTGCCGCCGCGCTCTTTGCCGAGCTCGGCTACGAAGTGGACCCGCTGCCGGGCGAACCCCGAACCGATATCGTGCAGGCGATTCGCTTGGGGTCGCCCGCGCGGCTGAGCGCGTTCGCGCAAGGACTGCAAAGAGCCATGCCCGTAAACGCGCGTTTCCGCCCCGAACCCGGCTGCGTGCCAGGCTATGCCGAGCCGGTCATCATGTCGAGCGGTGCGTTCGTCAGCGGCGCGACTATCGAACTTTCGTGTGACGCGCCGATGCGCGAGCCGTTCGAAGTCTATTTACAGGGCGGAGTCGTCGCCGAGCACGCGATTCTCGGTGCGCTTTTCGCGGCGCGCGCGTTGACGAGCTCCTAACATTGCAGTGCAGGGCGCTCAGCTTCCATCCAGAAGCGGATAACACGTGAACACAGAGCAGCCGTCAGGCTCGGGCCCGCAGCAGCGCCGTTTTTTTCGTGCCGCGGTTGAATTTCCCGTAGGCGTGACCCTGTCCGGAAACGGCGAGGCTATTGAGGGCAGCGCCGTGGATTTGAGCGGGGGCGGGATGCGCGTCATCACCAAGAGCGATCTGAGTGCCGGGCAGAATATCACGCTGCGTTTTTCCCTGCCCGAGGCCGAGCGCGAAATGATGGTGCGCGGACGCGTGGTGCTTTCGTTTTTCGACGCGTCTCGTCAGCAGTATGCGCACGGCGTCGCGTTCACGCAAATCGCGGCACCCGACCAAAGCGAGATCGTGGAATTCATCCACGAGCTTCAGCAGCGCGCGCGAACCTAGTCTAAGCCCAAAAAACCGTAGAAGAAGTATTTGTTGCCGTCGGCGGTCGTGATGACGATGCGCGTGTCTTCGAGCTCGGCCGAGGTCACGGTCTTGCCGACCATCGTCTCCAGAATGGACGCGGCCTGCGCAAATTCCGCCTCGCGGAGCGCATCGGGTTCCACCTCGATCAGATGGAGCAGCTCGTCGATTCTGTCGTTCACCGTGCCCATTATACAGCTCGCCACCCTAGAGAGTATCGTCCTCTTCCAGAGAATAGTTAGCGCACATGCACTCGACCTTTGTTCTGGAGGTCTTGAGCGGGCCGCTTGACGGGAAGACCTGGCCCTTCGAAGACGAGATCGTGATCGGCCGGGACGAGACCCTGGCCGGCGCCTGCATTACCCTCGACCGATATATTTCGCGCCGCCACGCGCGGCTTCGCAGCGACGGCGGCGGCCTGATCCTGAGCGACCTCGAGAGCCGCAACGGGACGCGCGTCAACGAACGGCGCGTTCGCGGCGAGCAGCGGATCGAGCCGGGCACGCCGTTCCAGGTCGGGCGCACCGTACTGAGGGTTACGCGCAGCTCCTGATTTGAAGATGAAGCTTGTAAGCGAGCTGGCGCCGGCGCGCGCCGCGCTCGAAAAACTTGCGCGGCCGCTCGGTTTCGTTCCCACGATGGGCGCGTTGCACGCCGGGCATCTGCGCTTGGTCGAAGCGGCGCGCGGCGCGTGCACGTCGGTGGCCGTGACTCTGTTCGTGAATCCGATGCAGTTCGGGCCGCAGGAAGATTTCGAACGCTATCCGCGCGACTTGGAGAGCGACTCGGAAAAGCTGGCGCGGGCCGGAGTCGACGTGCTCTTCGCCCCGGAAAAAAACGAAATCTATCCGCCGGACTTCGCGACGTTCGTCGACGTTGGCAAGCTCGGCACGCGCTTCGAAGGCGCGGCGCGGCCGACGCATTTTCGGGGCGTTGCGACGGTGGTTGCGAAGCTGCTCAACATCGTACGGCCCGACGTCTTGTTCTTGGGACAAAAGGATGCGCAGCAGACGGCGGTACTGACCAAGCTCGTCGAAGACTTGAACTTCACCACGCGCGTGGAGATCGTCGAAACGGTCCGCGAGCCCGACGGACTGGCGATGTCGAGCCGTAACGCCTATCTCTCCGGCGAAGAACGCGCCGCCGCGCCGACACTGTACGCGGCTTTGCAGACGATGCTCGAGCAGATCCGCGCGGGGAAAACCATCGAGGAGTCTCGCGAAGCGGCGGCCGGCGTTTTGAGCCCGCGCGCGCGCTTGGAGTACCTTAACCTCGTTGACGCGCGCACGTTTTCGCGTCTGCAAACGCTTCGCACGCCCGCTTTTCTCATCGGCGCGGCGCGGTTCGGGCGGACGCGCCTGCTCGACAACCTGTGGATCAGGCAATGAGCGCTTTTTCCGGCAGGCGCATTCTGCTCTGCGTCACCGGCGGCATCGCCGCCTATAAATCTGCGGCGCTGACCAGCGCGTTAGTGCAGCGTGGGGCCATCGTGGACGTTGCCATGACCAAAGCGGCCGAAGAGTTTGTCGGTCCGCTGACGTTCGCCGCGCTGACCGGACGTCAAGTCTATTCTTCGCTTTGGGACGCGCCCGAGTCCATTCCGCACATCCGCCTCGTGCGTGAAGCCCAAGTCGCAGTCGTTGCGCCGGCGACCGCCGACGTCATCGCAAAACTCGTGCAAGGCATCGCCGACGATTTGGTGACCAGCGCGCTGCTCGCGGCGCGCATTCCGGTGCTGGTCGCGCCGGCGATGAACGACGCGATGTACAACGACGCGGCGACGCAAGCGAATCTGCGCACCTTGCGCGAACGCGGCTACGAATTCGTCGAGCCCGAAAGCGGCTACTTGGCCGAACGCGAGACCGGCATTGGGCGCTTAGCTTCCGAAGACGCGATTTTGCAAGCGCTGGAGACGATTCTCACGCGCACGCAATCGCTGAAAGGAAAGCGCGTTCTGATAACGGGCGGCCCGACCCGCGAAGCTTTCGATCCGGTTCGTTTCGTGAGCAACCCGTCGACGGGCGCGACGGGAATCGCACTTGCGCGTGAAGCCGCGCTGCGCGGCGCGGAGGTGACTCTCGTTCTCGGACCGACACATCTTGCGCCGCCGCCCGGGGTGGAAGTCGTCGAGGTCGTTTCGGCGCAAGACATGTACGATGCGGCCGTCGGACCGGCTCAGAGCGCCGATCTGATCATCGCAACCGCGGCGGTTTCGGACTGGCGTCCCCAAACGTCTTCACCGCAGAAAACAAAAAAAGGCGAAGGCGATCTCGACGTTCACATGGTGCGCACGCCCGACGTGCTCGCGGCAATCGGGCGGGAGAAGCATTCGGGAATCGTCGTCGGGTTCGCCGCGGAGACCGAGAATCACGAAACCAACGCGCGCGAGAAGATGGCGCGCAAAAACCTCGATGCGATTGTCGTCAACGACGTTGCGGGCGGACGCGGCTTCGGCGCGCAAACAAACGCTTTGACCGTGCTGTGGGGAACCGCCGGCCGGCGGGACTTAGGCGCCGCTTCGAAAGAGGTTTTGGCGGCCAGATTGCTCGATTGCATTCTGAACGATGTTACTAGCGGTTGACGTCGGCAATACGGAGACCAAGCTCGGCTGCTTTGCACCCGGGAAGGCGGATCTTGCGCATGCGTGGCGCATCCGCACCGACGCCAAGCGGACCGCCGACGAACTCGGCGTGCTATTCGTGCAGCTCTTCGGAACCGCCGCGCTGCGCCCGGCCGACGTCGATGCGATCGTGGTCGCAAGCGTCGTTCCGAACCTCGATCAAACGCTGGAAGAAGCTTGCACGCGCTACTTCAACTGCCCGCCGGTTTTCTTCAAAGCGCACCGGCAAGCGCTGATGCGTATCGGTACGGAACGGCCGGGCGAGGTCGGCGCGGATTTGGTGGCGTCGGCGATCGGTGCGCAAGAACTCTACGGCGCGCCGCTCATCGTGATCAGCTACGGAACGGCAACGGTCTTTATGGCTCTCGATCCGCAAGGACTTTACCTCGGCGTCGCAATCGCGCCCGGTATCGGGATCTCCATAGACGCGCTCGTCGAACGCACCGCGAAGCTTCCGCAGATCGCGCTCGAAGCGCCGGGCAAAACGCTCGGAACCGATACGATCTCGGCGCTGCAGTCGGGGATCGTCTATGGGTTCGTCGGTCAGACCGAAGCGCTCGTTGCCCGCATCCGCTCCGAGCTCGGTGTTGACGCGAAAGTCGTCGCGACCGGCGGAATGGCCGATGTCGTTGCTCGTCACACCAAGATCATCGATACCGTGAATCCGCATCTCAGCCTGTACGGCTTGCGACGCTTTCACTCGGGAGAATAACGGCGCGATGCGTTTGACGGCAGCTGCATTTCTGTTCGTATTACTGCTCGCTCCGAGCACTGCGCTGGCGAAGTGGACGATCATTCCGGGGAAAACGACCTCGGCGCCGTCGGCCGTTTGGAGTCCGGATACCAACAAAGTATACGTGGTCTTGAGCGGACCAACGGGCGTGCTCTTTTTCACGGCGCTGAATCAGGACAAGACGGTTGCTTCCCCCTACGTGAGCCTCGGCCGCGTCGGACCGTACCCGCCCGCGTTGTTATGGGATCCGCAGCTCCATAAGATCGACATCGTGACGCTTTCCGCCGACAACCAGCTGTGGTTTGCCGCCCTCAACACCGATGGAACGCTGTATACGAGTTGGCGGCAGATCCCGGGCACGCTGGCATCGACGCCCGCCCTGGTATGGAATCCGCAAGTGCAAAAAGTCGACGTACTAGGGCGGGCGTCCGACAACAGCTTGTGGTTCGCAATGCTCAATGCGGACGGAAGCCTTTTTAAAAATTGGATTTCGGTCCCGGGCGGAACGCCTTCGTCGCCGGCCGCGGCATGGGACGGCTCGTTACTGAAAATTCAGGTATTGGTAAGAGCTTCCAGTAACACGCTATGGTTTGGAACCCTAAATCCCGACGGATCCGTTTTCAAGCCGTTCACCGACATTTCGGGAAATACGATCTCTGCTCCCGCGTTGATCTTCGATTCGGGTGCGAAAGCGCTTTACGCCTTTGTCAGAGGCGGCAATAACGAGGTATGGTTTTCCCGGTTTGATTCGCAAGGCTTGACGATTCCGGTCTGGTCTCCGATCTCGGGCAGATTGCTCGAGTCGCCGGCCGTTGCGCTGAACACCACCGACGGAATCGCGTTCATCGTAGGGTCCATGCCGTACGACTACGCCGCCGGAACCTTCACGTTTATCGATGATTTCCCGGTAAGCGGCCCGCCGCGGAAACCGGCTGACGCGATAGATGTGCGCGGCACGCTCGCCGACAAGGCCGCAGTGAAGAGCGCACTTGCGTCGGCTTGGTGGCGAAAGTTCTACGCCTTCAATTACGCGGATATTCGCGCCCGGCAAGGCGGGAAGAATCCTCCGGGCTTCTTTCTGGAATCCGTCAACCGGGATTATGCCTCGACGTACTTCCCGCGCAGCGGCGGGGCGCTTGTCAAGTTGTGGCTGATCACCGGCGATTTCAAGCGGGCTCGCGAAGTGCTTCAGTACACGTTGGATATTACGAAGAAAGCCGGCGTCAACCGCGTTCCGCATTACGTGTTCACGTCCGGCCAGACGGAAATGACCGACCAAATCGACGGGCAGGCGAGCATCATTCTTGCGTGGGCGCTTTACGCTCACCAAGCTAAAGAGGCGGCTTTTGTCTCCTCGACCTACAAGCAGGTCGCCGCGCTTATGGACGGGAGTCTCGGTCCGGTCTACTTCGATCCGAAATTCGGTTTGATCCGGAACCACTATTTCGAGCACTATCGCGAAGGCCGTTTCTGGGACACCTACGATATCCTCACGCAATCGTATGTGGCGCAATCGCTCAGGGATATGATTCCGATCGCGTTGTCACGCGGCGATACGGCCCATGCGAAAAAGTGGCAAAGCGATAAGACGATCCTCGAGCGCGCCATCGCACAGCGGATGATCTGGAGTCTGTACGGCCGGCGAGTCTATGCCGAGATGTACGAGGACGGCAGCACCTCGCTGATCTTTCCCGGACTCTCGGAGTTTAATTTCGGTCCGACCGCGGCCGGCTGGGAAGGCGTCGATACCACCGTGTACGATCAAACGATCGCTGCGCTGATGCAGTACGGCAGCTTCGTGTGGAACGGGCATCGTGTCATCAGCGTAGGATTTACCAAAGATATGGACATCATCGCGATCACGTCGGGAAAGGCCTTAGCTTGGCAAATGCTGTTCTACGCACAGCGCGGAGATTGGAAGCAGGTCGAACAAACGCTGGCTTTTGTCAAAGACGAACAGCAGCGTAACAATCAGCCGCGGCTCTTCGAAAGCTCGCAAGTCAAGGTTTCACCATCGGGCGTCAACATCTTTAACGGCGCGGGAAACGGCGAGCAGGTGGTGTGGATGCTTTACGCGCTCCATGAAGTCGCGAAGTTGGCCGGCGCAAAGCCGCTATGAGCGGCGGGTCGGGGCCTTACGACCGAGAATACTTTGCGCCGCGCCGGAGGAACCTGTACGGAAAGATCTTCGGGTCAAAGGGCTACGTACCGGCAAGACTCAGACGCGAACTTCCGCAGAAGTCTGCTATTCTGGATGTCGGCTGCGGGACGGGGCAGTTTCTCGAAGACATTTCCGATTTTCCCAACCGCTGCGGATGCGACGTGAGCGATGAAGCGCTCAGGCTGACCGCGCGACGCAATCCGGGAATCGCTTTGGAGCGGATGGAGCCGGACGGACCGCTGCCGTTTTCGGACGTGCAGTTCGATTGCGTAACGCTCTTCGATGTCATCGAGCACGTCGCTGACGATCGCGCGCTGCTGCAGAAGATTTCGCAACGCCTGAAGCCGGGCGGTATTCTGGTTCTTTCTACGCCCAATCCGCGCTCCGTCGGGCGACGGATAAAGGGGCAGCGGTGGTTTGCTTATCGTGATGAAACGCACTGCAACGTCCAGGAACTGCCGTACTTCGAGCAGCTGTTGGATTCGAGCGGATTCGATGTTGAAGACGTGCGCTACGACGGCTTGTGGGATGCGCCGTATTTTTTACCGACGCCATGGCCGGAGCGGCTGCTCTTGCAACTGCCGAGCGTCTTGCTTTTCAGATGCGCGGCGATACGCCATCCGGCGCTGGGCGAAAACGTGTGGTTATGGGCGAGAAAGCGATAAATATAAAAAGAGGACGCATTTCCGCATCCTCTTACCGTAGCTCTGTTTGAAGAGCCGCCCCGACGAAGCACCCTGACATTAGCACGGGTGACGAGTCCGCGTCAAAGTGCCCGTCGATCTGGGCCGCGCCCGGCCGGACTCGAGCCGGCATCTTCGTCTTCGTCGGAGCGACGCTCTATCCAATTGAGCTACGGGCGCTGCCTCCCTATCACGCCGATAGCCGGGAAGCGCAAGTGGTGCTAGAATACGGTCGCTATGAAGCCTCTGGTCATCGGGCCGCACGAGATTTGGCCGCCGCTGGTGCTGGCGCCGATGTCGGGCGTGACCAACCGCACGATGCGCGCGCTCTATAAACCGTTCGGCCTGGGCCTGACGGTCACGGAGTTCGTCTCGTCCAACGCGCTGCAGTATGCGTCGAGCGCCAAGCGCACGATGGAGATGATCGACCAGCACGGCCTCGAGAAGCCGGTCAGCACGCAGCTGTGGGGCGACGATCCGGTCGTAATGGCGAAGGCCGCCAAAGTCGTGCGCGAATGCGGCGCCGACATCGTGGACATCAACTTCGGCTGTCCCGCGCCCAAGGTCACGAAAACGAACGGCGGCTCGGCCTGTTTGCGCGATCTGGATCGCTGCGAAGCGATCATGCGCGCCGTGGTGGAAGCCGTGGATTGTCCGGTCACGATGAAGATGCGCCTCGGCTGGAGTGAAGATAAGCTCGTCTACGTCGAAGCCGCGCAGCGCGCGCAGCGAGCCGGCGTGAAAGCGCTGACGCTGCACGCCCGTACCGCGAAACAGTTCTATAAAGGAAACGCCGACTGGGAGCACATCAAGCGCTTGAAGCAGTCGATCGACATTCCGGTGATCGGCAATGGCGATCTCGCCGACGCGCACGACGCGATGCGCCGCATGGAAGAGAGCGGCGTGGATGCGATCATGCTCGGCCGCGCGACGCTTGGGAACCCGTGGCTCATCTCGCAGATCCGCGACCTTATGGAAGGCCGGCCCGGGCAGGAGGTGCCGTCCGCTGCCGACCGCCTGCGCTATGCCATCGGCGTGCACTACCGCGCGATGCTCGAAGAACTTGGCGAAGCGCGGGCCGTTCCGCAGATGCGTAAGCACCTCGCGCTCTATTTGAAGGGCATTCCGGGCGCGGCGGTTTTGCGCGAGCGGATCATGCGCCTCGATCGCGCGCAAGACGTCGTCGCGGTCATCGAAGAAACGATCGAATCGCTAGAACGCGCCGTCGCCGCCTAGCATGGACGTCTACGACGAAACCTGCGAGAACTACAAGCTCTACGTAAACCCGACGCTCGCCCGCGTGATGAAAGTCTCGGGCAGTCCCGTGGAAGTGCGCGCGCAAGGCTGCACGATCTGGGATCAAAACGGCAAAGCGTACTTGGATTTCGCGGGCGGATACGGCGTCTTCACGCTCGGCCACCGGCATCCCAAAGTCGTGGCCGCAGTCAAAGCGCAGCTCGACCTCATTGCGCTTTCGGGCAAGACGATGTTCAACATCATGCTCGGGCGCGCGTCGAAACGCCTAGCCGAGCTGACGCCGGGCGATCTGCAGATTTCTTTTTTTTGCAATAGCGGAACCGAAGCCGTTGAGGGCGCGATCAAGCTCGCCCGCGCGGCGACTAAGCGAAGGTCGATCGTGGCGACGCGCGACGCCTTTCACGGCAAGACGCTCGGTTCTCTCTCGGCCAGCGGGCGCGAATATTTCAAAGATACGTATGCGCCGCTGCTCGAAGACGTCGCGCACCTGGAGTACGGTTCGACCGGGGGCTTGGAGGATGCGCTGTGCGATGCGGCCGCGTTCATCGTCGAACCCGTGCAAGGCGAAGGCGGCGTGAACGTTCCGGCCGCCGGCTATTTAGCCGAAGTGCGCGAGATATGCGACCGGACCGGCGCGCTGTTGATCGCCGACGAAGTGCAGACGGGCTTTGGCCGCTGCGGCATGATGTTCGGATGCGACCGCGACGGCGTCGTTCCCGACATCATGACCTTGGCCAAAGGACTTTCGGGCGGCGTGATTCCGGTGGGCGCATACATCGCGCGGACCCACGTTTGGAATGCCGGCTACGCCAAACATCCGGTCATGCATACGTCGACGTTCGGCGGCAGCGAGGTCGCTTGCGCGGCGGCACTGGCGGCAATGGATGCGCTGGTCGATGAAGGGTTGGTTGAAAACGCGCGCGTTCGCGGCGCGCAGTTGCTCGCCGGCGCGCAGGACCTGACGCGCAAGTATCCCGAGGTAGCTCGCGAGGCGCGCGGGCTCGGGCTGCTCGTCGGGGTAGAGTTAACCAATGAAGGCTACGGCGGCTGGATCATTCCCGAGATGATGAAGCACGGCGTAACCGCCGCTTGGACGTTGAACATGCAGCGCGTGATTCGCATGGAACCGCCGCTTGTGGTGACCGAGGCCGAGATCGAAAAAGCGCTGGCGGCGCTCGAGGCAGGGCTGTCCACCGCCCGCGAGAAGCTCGGCGCTCTATAGCAGCAGCATGCCTTATGTTGAAACGTCGATCGTGATCGCCGCTCCGCCTCGCGCCGTCTATGAATTGGCCAAGCAGCAAGATCGTTTTCCGGAGTTCATGCCCGATGTCGAATCGGTCACGGTCCTCGAACGCCACCCCGACCACATGTTGACGCGCTGGAAGACGCTGGTCGAAGAAGCGCCCATCGAATGGACCGAAGAAGATCGTTTCGACGACGCCGGCTTACGCATCGATTACAAATTGCTCGAAGGCGACCTGGATAAGTTCGAAGGCAGTTGGACGTTCGCCGAGCAGAGCGGAAAAACGCACGTCGTGCTGAGCGTGGACTACGACTTCGGCGTCCCGACACTCGCAGAATTGATCGGTCCCACACTGGAACGAAAAGTGCGCGAAAACAGCGAGATGATGCTGGCGGCGCTCAAACGGGAAGCCGAGCATGGTTAACACGGCCAGATTCTGTTTCGTGATCCACCCGCTCTCGCTGGAAGACGTCGTGCGTTACGAACCGAGCGCAAAGGGAAAAGGCGCACCGATCATCCGCAAGATCATGGAGTGGATGCCGGCGTGGAATGTCGCGCATGTCACCGGCATACGGACCCCGGACGGACGGGAAACCGAAGGCTGGTTCGTTTCGGCGGCGCTCTTGCCCGAACAGATCATCGGATTTCCGCGCGAGAAAGTCTACGAGCGCATCTTGCGCGCGATCGAGATCGGCACCGAACTCGGCGCCGGCATTGCGGGGCTGGGCGCGTTTACCGGCGTCGTCGGCGACGGCGGCGTGACCGTTGCCGAACGCTCGCCGATTCCGGTGACCACCGGAAATTCGCTGACTATTGCCGCGGGCATCGCGAGCCTCTTTCGCGGCGCGCACGAGATGGGGATCGATTCAAAGGAAGCGACGGCGGTCGTGGTCGGCGCGACCGGCTCGATCGGCTCGGCCTGCGTGAGGCTGATCGCGCCGCGCGTGAAGCGCTTGATTATGGTGGCTCGTAACAACACCCGCCTCGCGAAGTTTCATGATGCGATCGCCGCCGAGTTGCCGTGCGAGACGTCGTATACGACGGACCTGTCGGCCGCCGCCCGCCAAGGACGGCTCATTTTAACCGCGACCAGCTCGACCCAAGATATTATCGAGCCCGAGGATCTGCAAGCGGGCGCCGTTGTCTGCGAACTCTCGCTGCCGCACGACGTGAGCCGGCGCGTAGCCCAAGAGCGCCCGGACGTTTTGGTGACGGAAGGCGGCAACATGCTGCTGCCGGGCAACCCGCGTTTCGAACGGGTCCGCGAGCCCGGCCAGGATTTCGATTTGAACTTGCCGCCGCGCACGGCCCTTGCGTGCATGAGCGAGACGATGGTACTCGCATTGGAAAACCGGCTCGAGCCGTTTTCGCTCGGCCGCGGCATCGACGTGAACAAAGTCGTGGAGATCCAAGAACTCGCCGCCAAGGATGGCTTCGAACTGGCCGACATGCGCGCGTTCGATGCCGCCATCACTCCGGAAAAGATCGCCGCGATCCGCCACGCCGCAGAGCTACGCAGAAAGGCGGCGCCCTCGGGGATCGCATGAAAAAAGTTGTTTCGGTTTCGCTCGGTTCGAGTGCGCGCGATCACAGCGCAAAGATAAACTTGCTGGGCGAAGATTTCGAGATCTCGCGCATCGGCACGGATGGAAAGCTCGACGAAGCGATAGCCAAGGTCAAAGAGCTCGACGGCAACGTCGATGCGATCGGCTTGGGCGGAATCGACGTCTATCTCTACGCCGGCAAACATCGGTTCGCGCTGCGCGACGGCTTACGGCTCCTCGAAGCCGCAAAGGTAACGCCCGTCGTGGACGGCAGCGGGCTGAAGAACACGCTCGAACGCGAGGCCGTGCGGTTCATGCAAGAAGAGCTGGGCATCGATCTCAAAGGAAAACGCGTGCTGATGGTCAGCGCGCTCGACCGTTTCGGCATGGCCCAAGCGTTGGTGGATGCGGGCGCCGACGTACTCTTCGGCGACTTCATCTTCGCGCTCGATCTCGATAAGCCGGTAAAAGGGTTACGCGAATTCGAAGAAATGGCCGAGAAATATCTTCCCGATGCCTGTAAACTGCCGTTTCAGTTTTTCTATCCGACCGGCAAGAAGCAAGACAAGCCGCCCGAACCGAAATATCCGCAGTATTACCGGGACGCCGAAATCATCGCCGGCGACTTCCATTTCATGCGCCAGTTCATGCCCGATGATTTGCAGGGAAAGATCGTGCTGACCAATACGGTGACGGAAAAAGACGTCGACGAACTGCGCAAGCGCGGCGTGAAGATGCTCATCACCACCACGCCGGATTTTCAGGGCCGTTCGTTCGGCACGAACGTCGTCGAGGCTGCGCTGCTCGCATTGCTCGGAAAGAAGTGGGCTGACGTCACGCCCGAAGACTACGAGCGCGTGCTGCACGAACTGCACCTGAAGCCACGGGTGATCGAGCTATAGCCCTCGACAAGCTCGGGCATGGTTCGACAGGCTCACCATGACACCCGAAAAACACCTGCCGCGCGTACTGCGGTTCTTCGATATTTCGGTGCTCTCGTCGGCGTCGATGGCGCCGGCGTACAGTTTGGCGTCGACGATGGGACCGATGATCGTCGCGGCCGGTACGTTCGCGCCGCTTTCGCTGCTCTCGGTCTCGGCGATTATGCTGTGCATCGCCATTGGGTACGCGCAGCTCTCGCGCGTCGCGCCCAATGCGGGGTCGTCGTATTCGTGGATCCGCTTGGCGTTCGGGGCGTATGCGGGCGCGTATGGCGCGTGGCTGCTGATCCTTTCGAACGTTTTCGCGACGCTGGCGACCGCGGTACCGGCGGGTATTTACACGCTCGATTTACTCGCGCCGGGCCGCGCGCAAAATCCGGTCTGGGATGCGGCGGTCGGCGCCGCTTGGATCGCGGGCAGCGCGGTGCTGCTCTATGCAGGCGTGCGCCCCACCGCACTGGTTACCGCCGCGGCGCTCGCGCTCGAGATCGGCGTCGTTGCGGTAGCGGCGGTTTTCGCGTGGCTGTCACCGCATGTGCCGTCCGTTCATCCGGCGGCGGGAAGCGACGTGAAAGCGCTGGCGTTTAGCGGCTTCGGTTTCATCTATGCGATGACGCTGGGCGTCTGGATGAGCGACGGCTGGGAGCTCTCGGCCGCTACGTCCGAAGAAGTGGCTAAAGATCCGGCCGCATCGGGGCGCGGCGGTATAACAGGCCTGCTCGTAACGACCGCGACGCTGGCGGTGGCGATGTTTGCATTCGACCGGCTGGGCACGCTCGGCGGTTTCAAAGCCAACGAGGCGGACGCGATGCGCTACGTCGCCGACTTACTCGGCGCGCCCATTTGGCGCCCGATCATTTTAACCACCGTGCTGGTTTCGACCAGCTCGGCCTTGTGGACGACGCTGCTCTATCTCTCGCGATCGGTCTTTGCGATGGGGCGCGACCGCGTACTGCCGCGCTCGCTGGGCACGCTCGACGCCCGCGAAGAGCCGTTCTGGTCGCTGGTCGTCACGGCCGTTCTCGTGATCGGTGTGGAGCTGCTGACCGGACTCTCTCCCACCGCCCGCGCCCAGCTGGATTTCGTCGTCAACGGGAGCTCGCTGTTCCTGGGCTTGCTCTTTGCGGCCAGCGCCGCCGCGGCGGTGCGCATATTCTGGCGGAAGCCCGCCTACCGCTGGACCGGCGTGGTCATCCCGGGGGCGGGCCTGGTGGCGCTCATGGCCGTCTTGGGGGCGACTGTAATTTTTGAGGATCGAACCTCGCAAATATACGCCGCCGGGGGTATAGTGGTAGGCGTTCCGCTGGCGCTCTGGCGCGGGTGGGCCTCGTCGAAAGCCATGGCAGGCGAGCCTCCCGGACAGGGTGAACCAACGGCGCTGGCGCTCTGAGGGGCGCTTTCCTTATCACTGGCCGCCGGGGAAGTATGAACGACAAAGAGATCGCCCTCACCAAAGAGGGCCTGGAAAAGATGGAGCGGGAGCTCGACGATTTGAAGAGCGTCCACCGCCGCGAGGTCAATGACCGCATCCGCCAGGCCAAAGAATTCGGCGACCTGAGCGAAAACGCCGAGTACGAAGATGCCAAGCAGGAGCAGGCGTTCATCGAAGGCCGTATCATGAAGCTGGAGTCGATGGTTCGCAACGCTCGTCTGATCGACGAGTCGGACTACTCCGCCGATGAAGTGCACTTGGGCGCCACGGTCAAGGTCAAGGACGTCAAGTCGAATTCCAGCCACGAGTTCTGGATCGTCGGTTCGGCTGAAGCCGACCCCGTCAACCAGCGCATCAGCAACGAGTCGCCGCTCGGGCGCGCGCTGATCGGCCATAAGAAGGGCGAGACGGTCGACGTCGCCACGCCGCGCGGCATCGTGAAATACAAGATTGAATCGATCCGGCGGGGAACGCCGTCGAAGAAGGCCGCGAAGAAAGCGAGTTAAGCACGGACTTTTTTAACAGGCGCATCTGCGCTGCGCGCTGCGCGCCCCCCACCGGCAAAGCCGCTGGGGCCCCCGGCCTTCGGCCCGTCTGCAGCAAGTCTTGAGCGAAGAGTCGTTAATAGCGGCCAGACGTGAAAATCTGGCCGTTTTGCGTTCGCGCGGAGCAGACCCGTTCGCGCAGACGCGCTACGCCGTCGATACCAAAGCCGGCGAGCTGTTGGCCAAGTACGATTTTCTGGAGACCGGCGCGAAAGCCGAGAGCGAAAACTGGTCGATCGCGGGCCGCCTGCTCTCGCAGCGGCCGCACGGCAAGACGGCGTTCGCGGATCTCGCCGACCGCACCGGCAAGCTGCAGCTCTACGTGCGCCGCGACGAAGTCGGCGACGACAAGTTTGCCGATTGGACGGTGCTCGACATCGGCGACATCGTCGGCGTGCACGGCTACATGTTCCGCTCGCAAAAGGGCGAGCTTTCGCTGCACGTCCTGAAGTTCGACGTGCTTGCCAAAGCGATGTATCCGCTGCCCGACAAGTGGCATGGGTTGACCGACGTCGAGAAACGCTACCGCCAGCGTTACGTGGATTTGATCGTCAATCCCGAAGTGCGCGACGTGTTTTTCGCGCGCAGCAAGATTCTGGCCGAGATGCGGCGTTTTATCGACGCGCAGGGCTTCTACGAAGTCGAAACGCCGACGCTGCTGCACGTCGCCGGCGGCGCGGCCGCGCGTCCGTTCGTCACCCACGTCAACGCGCTCGATCAGATGATGCAGCTGCGCATCGCGACCGAGCTCAATCTCAAGCGGCTGATCGTCGGCGGCTTCGAACGCGTCTACGAGATCGGACGGATCTTCCGGAACGAGGGAATCGATCCGGTGCACAACCCCGAGTTCACGATGCTCGAGCTGTACGCGGCGTATTGGGACGTCAACGACATGCGCGAGTTTAACGAAGCGCTCATCGCCCATTTGGTTGACGTCATGACCGGCGGCAAAGATGAATTACAAGCCGGCGAAAAAACGCTCTCGTTCAAACGTCCGTTCAAACGCCTCGAATACTTGGAACTTCTGCGCGAGCATGGCGGCTACACGCGCGAGCAATTGCTCGATCCGAAGAGCGCGGCCGGCATACTGACGGCACTGGGCTTGCCGGATTCGCCGTCGCACGCGCACGCGCTGGATAAGATTTTCGAACGCGTTGCCGAGCCGCACTTGTACGAGCCGACGTTCGTGACCGGCTATCCCGTCGTCATTTCACCGCTGGCGAAGCGGCGGCAAGGCGATCCCGAGATCACCGACCGCTACGAACTGTTCATCGCGAACGCCGAGATCAGCAACGCGTTCACCGAGTTGAACGATCCCGACGATCAGCGCGCGCGCTTCGAAGGCCAAATCGCGCAGCGCTCGGCGGGCGACGAAGAGATTCCCGAACCGGATTGGGATTTCGTGCGCGCGCTCGAGTACGGCATGCCGCCGACGGCCGGCATCGGCATCGGCGTGGATCGGTTAGTGATGCTGCTGACGAATCAGCCGAGCATCAAGGACGTCTTACTCTTTCCGCTCCAGCGCCAGCACGGATGAAGCGCGCGGCGGCGGCCGTCGCGCTCGCTGTGATGTGCGCGGGCGCCGCACGTGCCGGCGAACGGCCCGCGATCGGGTTGACGCTCAACGCGTCCATCGGCACGCACGAAGAAGCGACGGGGCGCCAAAACGTTCCCCTGTTGCCAATTCCGCTGCTCGACGTGCGCGTTCCGTTCAAACGGTTTGAGTTCGAAATCGAAGGCGTTCCATCCATTGGTCCGGTCGGATACAACAGCGGCATCGCTGCGGCAAGCCGTACCACGAGGATCAGCTACGGTTTTGGTACGCTGCGCTACCGCATCCCCGGCACGCGGTGGAGCGCCGGCGTGGGCGCCATTCTGTACAATCAGGAGAGCATCACGTCGCAAGCCGTGACGGGCAGCTGCGGACCGCCGCCGTGCAATCCGCCGTCTACGATCGTCACCGAAGACGATCGATCGCGCGTCGGCGGAATGCGGTACGAAATCGGCTACGGAGTGCAGCTTTCGGAGCGGCGTTCGCTGAGTCTGCAGGCCGGCGTCACGCCGGTTATGCACGCGACGGTCCACGAATTCATTTCATCTTTCAACAGAACGTTCGAAGCACCCGAACGTGCATCGCAGATTGACGCGCAGCTGCGATACGCGGTACGGACATCCGCGATCATCTGGGCGTACGGGATCCGCTACATCAACTATCTCGCTCACTTTAAGTCCAACGGCGCGCTTTCAGATCGCAACACGCTGCTCATGCCTTTTGCCGGAGTCGCGGTTCCCCTAGGCCGTTAGCCTCCGGAACGTTCCGCTGCGGTTCCTACTCTTTTGTGCCTGGGTCAACCGTCCAGGCTGCCGGGCGCCCGCCTGAAACTTACCAAAAGTAAGCCGGGTTGTAAGGAACATGGATTTAACGAAAAACTACCCCCGCAGCGTGCACGAAAAATACCTGGGCATCGTGCAGCTGGGCCGCGCCCTCGATAAGGGCAAAGCCAAAGCCCACGGCAACATCGGCGAATACAACTTCGATTGTCCGATGGACGACGCGGTGTTCGAGTTTCTCGGCATCAACGGTGAAGAATTTCTGGGCGTCATCAAGAACGCCAAGAGTGATGCGGAGATCGATGCCTACGCCAAACAATTCGTCGACAAAAAGACACCCGCTCAAATCGAGCAATGGAACCGCGAATGGGTGAGT
>DASUIF010000032.1:0-95533 GCA_036273135.1 Candidatus Rubrimentiphilum sp. | reverse complement strand
TCGATCGCGTTGCCTGATGGATCGCGCACGTAGAGCGAAAGCGATTTTGCTTTCGGCCCGCCCTCTTCGCGCTCTTCGGTGACCGCCACGCCGTGCGAGCGCAAATGAGCGCGCAACGATTGGATATCGCGCGATTCTATTGCTAATGCGAAATGGTCCATGTTGCGGCCGCCATCCACTGAGCTTTTGGCCCAGGCACCTTCCGGCGAAGCAATGTCGACGAGATCGATGTGCGAAGTGCCCGCTTGCAGCTCGGCCATGCCAACGCGTGGAATGCACCTCTCAACAGTACAGCCAAGAACGTTTTGATAAAACGCGACATTGCGATCCATACCGTTTACGTGCAGTAGTACGTGATCGATTCCGGAGATAGTGAACGGCGGCGCGGGCACTTTCAGCGCCCCTCGGCAAGCGCGCCAAGGGCGCGCTGCTCGGGGTCCTTCGACGAGCTCAGGATGACACCACTAACGGCGCCCACCTTACACTGGTTTTAGAGGGCGCCGCGGGGACCCATCGATTCGAGCCGCTTTTTAAGATCGGCCAAGAAACCGCTCGCGACATAACCGTCGACGACGCGATGATCGAGCGACAGGCACGAGTTCATCATGTAACGGATCGCGATTGCATCGTCTTCCATGACCATCGGACGTTTGACGACCGTTTCCATCGTAACGATGCCGGCCTGGCCCGCATTGATGATCGGCGCAGACGCGAGCGATCCGTTCGCGCCCGTGTTGTTGACGGTGAACGTGCCCTCTTTCAGATCGTCGGCTGAAAGTTTATTGCGGCGCGCGCGATCGATGAGGTCGCCGGCGGCGAGCGCGATGCCTTTAATCGAAAGTTTATCGGCGTGCTTGATGACCGGAACGACGAGATTCGCCGGTAAACCGATGGCGATGCCGATGTTCATGTCTTTTTCGACGTGAATCGCAGGCCCGTCGGCAATGAATTTCGAGTTCATGAGCGGGAAGACGGCCAGCGACTCGACGACCGCGCGAATAAAGAACGGAAGAAGCGTGAGTTTGACGCCGGTGTCGCGTTCGAAGCGATCTTTCTCGCGTTTGCGCCACTCCCAGACATTCGTGACGTCGACTTCGACCATCGACCACGCGTGCGGTGCGGTCTTGCGCGACTCGACCATGCGCTCCGCGATGATGCGGCGCATGCTGCTGAGCGAAATCGTCGTGCCGGGAATCGGATCGGCATAGGTGCTGGTATTGCCGGGTCCCGGCTTTGCGGTGCCGCGCGATTCGGCGGCCGCGGGCGCTGCCGGAGTAGCGGTTGCGCCGCTCGCCGGCGCGAGTTTGGCTGCGGCAAGCACGTCATCGGCGGTGACGCGTCCGTTTGCGCCCGAGCCTCGAACGTTGCGCACGTCAACATGATGTTCGCGCGCTAAGCGGCGCACCGCGGGCGAGACGCCGCGCAGTGCTGCTTCCTCGCGCTGCCCATTACTGTGCGGTGGAACTTTCGCCGGCGCGCCACTGGATGCAGCCGCCGATCTCACCTCGAGTTGCGGAATGTTGAATCCGGGAACGGGCTCCGCATTGGCGCTTTCCGCCATCGCGTCGCGCGTTTTGGGCGGCGCGGTGTCGCGGTCGGCTTGGGTTTCGGGCTCCTTGGGCGCCGGCGCGCCTTTGCTTGCTGCGCCAACTTCGTCGATCACCGCGATCGGCGTGCCGGTTGCGACGGTCGTGCCTTCTTGCACCAGCAGTTCGCGAATCGTGCCCGTCACGGGCGATGGAACTTCGGAGTTGACCTTGTCGGTCGAAACTTCGAGAAAGGCTTCGTATTTTTCAACCGGGTCGCCGGCTTTTTTGATCCAGCGCTCGACGGTGCCTTCGGTCACCGTTTCGCCGAGCTGCGGCATCGTGATTGTTGTCGCCACTAGAAGTTCACCATGTCGCGCATCGCGTCGGCCATTTTGGCCGGCGAGCTCATGTACGCTTCCTCAAGCGGCATCGCATAGCCCATCGCGGGAACGTCGGGCGCGGCCAGCCGGCGAATCGGCGCGTCGAGATCGAAGAGCGCCTCCTCGGCGACCATCGCGCTGATCTCCGCACCGATGCCGCCGAATTTATTATCTTCGTGAATGATCAGCAGCTTGCGCGTTTTGCGCACGCTCTCTAATATCGCGCCCTTGTCCATCGGACGCACCGAACGCAAATCGATCACTTCGACCGACAATCCTTCGCCGTCGAGTTGAGTGGCGGCCTCGAGCGCCCAGTGCACGTACAGCCCATACGAAACCACCGTGAGCTGCGAGCCTTCCTTCTTAACGTCGGCTTTGCCGATGGGAATGACGTAGTGGCCGTCGGGCACGTCGCCTTTAATGAGGCGATACGTTTTCTTGTGTTCCAGGAAGAGCACCGGATCCGGATCGTCGATCGCGGCGTTGAGCAAGCCTTTGACGTCGGCCGGAAACGAGGGCACGACGATTTTGAGTCCTGGAACGTGATAGAACAGCGCTTCGACCGAAACCGAGTGCGAAAGCGCGCCGCGAACGCCGCCGCCGTACGGCGTGCGGATGACCATCGGGCACGTATACTCGCCGTTCGAGCGATAGCGCGTCTTGGCCGCTTCGCCGACGATCTGATTGAACGCCGGATAGATGAAGTCGGCAAACTGAATCTCGGCGATCGGGCGCAGGCCTTCCATCGCCATGCCGACCGCGATGCCGACGATCGACGCCTCGGCGATCGGCGTGTCGATGATGCGATCGGTGCCGAACTCTTTCACGAAATCTTTGGTGATCAGAAAGACGTTGCCGCGGTTGCCGACGTCTTCGCCCAAAATCACAACTTTGTCGTCGTTTTTGAGCGCTTCATATAACGTCGCGCGCACCGCTTCGACGTTGTTGAGCACTTGCGAGGAAGAGGTCGCTACTGCCACGGTTCCCAGGCTCCTTCGTAAACGTGTTTGTAGAGATCGTCGGCCGTCGGAAACGGCATGGCTTCGGCTTTGTCGGTGGCCTCGTTGGTTTCGTGCAGCACGTCTTGCTTCATCGCGGCGACCTGTTCGGCGTTCATTACGCCCGATTCAAGCAGCAAGTTTTCAAAGCGCGGAACCGGGTCGTCTTTGCGGCGTTCGGTCACGTCTTCGCGCGTACGATAGGTCATGTCGTTGTCGTCGGTCGAGTGGGCCAGGAAGCGGTAGCAGACGCCTTCGAGCAGCGTTGGACCGCCGCCATTGCGCGCGCGTTCCATGGCGCGCGAAACCGCATCGTAGGTCGCCAGCGGATCGAAGCCGTCGAACTGTTCGCCCGGCATGCCGTAACCTTCGGCGCGTTTGTAGATGTTGGGCTGGCCCATTTGCAGTGAAAGCGGCGTGGAGATCGCCCACTGGTTGTTTTCGCACAAGAAGACGATCGGCAGTTTGTGAACCGCTGCGAAGTTCATGGACTCGTGCCACTCGCCTTCGCTGGTCGTTCCGTCGCCGAACGTGACGAGCACCGCGCGTCCGCCTTCCTTACGATATTTCAGCGCGTATGCGGCGCCGACCGCATGCGGAATGTGCGCGGCCAGAATCGACGAGAACGACATGAGTCCGGCGCGCTTCGACGAGTAATGATTGGGGAATTGCCGGCCGCCGTTGTGATCGTCGGCGCGCGCAAAGATCGAGAGCATGATCTCGTAGGGTGAAAGTCCGATCCCGATCGAGAGCCCGAGATCGCGATAGTACGGCGCGAGAATATCCTTGCCGCGCACAAATGCCATCGCCGCGCCGGCTTGCAGCGCTTCGTGTCCCTCGCTGCCGAGCGCGAACGGTACTTTTCCCTGACGGTTCAACTGAAAGCCGCGATTGTCGAGCTGCCGCTGGAGCAGCATCGTGCGGAAAATCGTCTTCAGCTGATCGTCGGAGAGCCCGTGGCGCTCGAGCGCTTTGCGGACCTGCGTGGGGATGTTGGCCATCGAGCCTACCTTATTGCCAGGGCTCCCACGGACCCTCGTAGAGCCGGGTGAAGAGGTCCTCGGGGCGCGGATAGGCGACGGACTCGGCCCGGTCGGTCGCTTCGTTGGTCTCGGCCAGAATCGAGGCTTTCAGAGCGTCCAGCGCCTGGGGCGTGAGGACGCCTTGCTCGAGCAGCGTGCGCTCAAAGACCGGCACCGGGTCTTCCTTACGCCGCTCCTCGACTTCCTCGCGCGTCCGGTAACTGCGGTCGTCGTCGTCGGTGGTGTGGGAGAGAAAGCGGTAGCATTTGGCTTCGATCAGGGTCGGGCCGCCGCCGAAGCGGGCGCGGTCCATGGCTTCCTTTGTTACCGCGTAGCATGCGACGGGGTCGAAGCCGTTGACGAGTACGCCCGGCATTCCGTAACCGGCTGCTCGTTTGTAGACGTCCGGCTGCCCCATCTGCGCCGAAAGCGGCGTGCTGATCGCCCACTCGTTATTTTCGCAGAGAAAGACGATCGGCAGTTTGTGGGTGGTCGCGAAGTTTACGGCTTCGTGCCACTCGCCTTCGCTGGTCGCGCCGTCGCCAAACGTCGTTAAGACTGCGCGCCCGCGCTCTTTGCGCAACTTCATCGCGTAAGCCGCGCCGACGGCGTGCGACGTTTGTGCGGCGATAACCGAGCTAATCGTGTAGAGTCCGAGTTTTTTGCTGGCGTAATGGTGTGGAAACTGCCGCCCTGCGCTGTGGTCGTCGACGCGCGCGAAGAGCGAGAGCATGACTTCATATGACGTCAAACCGATGCCGAGATCCAGACCGAGGTCACGATAGTAAGGAACGAGGATATCTTTCCCGCGTTCAAATGCCATTGCCGCGCCCGCTTGCACTGCTTCGTGTCCTTCGCTGGCCGACGCAAACGGAATCTTGCCTTGGCGGTTGAGCGCGAAGCCGCGGTTTTCCAGCGTGCGGTGCAAGATCATGATGCGCAGCATGGCAACGAGTTGCTCGTCGCTCAAGCCGTGCCGTTCGAACTCCGGCGTGCGAGGGGTTGCCGTGGTTGCCATCGGCTAGCGTACTCGCCCGGATTCAAGAGCAAATCCTGCGGGGTCGACGGAGGGGCGGCCCCACGTCGAGAAATGGTTGCGACGAGGTGCACCATGCGGCTCTTGCTCGTCGCTATTCTGCTTTTCGGCTCAGTCTTCGGGAAGGCCAGCGCGCAAACGGCCGACCGGGCGTTTGAAACATGTCCCGTTTACGAAGGCGATATGGGTCGCGTGGAGCCATCGATTTATGGTTTTGACGTCGAGGCGCCAACCGCACGTACGGCAAGTGGTACGCTTGCAATCGAGACAAACCGTGGCTGGTACCGGTTACCGTTCGGCCCGGTTACGCTCGCAAAAGCGATTAGACATTACACAGACGGCACCGGCTACGCGTCGACCGATGAAAACTACCGCTCGGCAGTTTTCTACGTGAATTTCGGCCGGCCGTTGGAGATCATGAATTGGTGGGTTGAGAAAGGCTCGTCCGACACAAGCGACTGGAAAACCGAGGGTGAGTTTACGTGCTATCCACGCGTACGGCCCGACCCATCGTCCCTATATTATTTTCGCATGGCGGCAGCCGAGATGCTCCCCTACACGATACTCCCGCCACGTGCGCGCCCGTTGCGTGCAACGCCGGTACCGCCGATTGAACGAACGGACTGTGCCGAGCCGTTCGCGGATGCAACCACCGAAAAGCAGGTCAACCCAACATACCCTTTTGACACGGCGATGCCGCCTGGTGAAAGTGTCATCTTAGTAACCATATTGCCGAGCGGAAACGTTGGAAGTGCCACGGTATTTAAGAGCTCGGGTAATGTTGCGTTCGATATTGCGGCAATCCAAGCGGCTGAGGCATCGACATATAAGCCAAGGATCGCATACTGTCGTCCCACCGTAGGGAACTACTTGTTCAAGGTGACCTATTCGGCAAAGTAAATCAGTTCTGACGGGGCTGTTTTGTCTGGTGGCGCTCTTTGCAGGGCGCGAGCAAGCCCATGCGTCGGTGTTTTGCGACGCGGATATTGCCGCACTCGCTTCCGTTGACGCAGCGCCCGCAACCAACCCGCGCATGAAGCCGAGGTTGGCGTTCGTGCTCGAATCCAACGCGCCGGGATCGTTGTCGGGCGACGTTGTCGTCTTAACTCAGAATGCGGCGTACGACGTGAATTTTTCCAATGTCGCCGCCGCCAAGAGCGCGTCGAGCTCGCTCGGCGTAACCAAGCCGATTCTCGTTGCGTTCCCGAAACCGCTGGCCGTAGAGTTCGCGTGGGTCGATGAGATCGGAATGGATGGAGCGGCACAACATTCGTGCCCAACCGATCCCTTCGGAGGTCCTGGCGGCAACGACGCCGGCGAGGCGGTGAGCTTGCCGCCGGTTTACTCCATGAGTGGCTTCCAAATCGTTCCGGCGACGTTCAAAATGAATCTGCCGGTGCCCGATTGCAAGGAGGCGTATTCCGCGGCCCGCATGGTCGACTGGGGCAGCCAAGAGACGGAATATTTTGACACCAGCGCAGGCCTGCATACCGCGGCGACGGTGCGCGTCTTTTTGGGGAGCGACGGTAAAGTTTTAGATGCCCACGTTCTTCATTCCAGTGGCAGTGCTATCGTAGATGACGCGGCGATTGAAAAGTCCGCGAATGCCACGTATAGCCCGGCTATTTTCCGGTGCGCGCCGATCGTCGGAACGGTCACGATCGAGGTCACATACGAGATCAAGCATTGAAGGCAATCTGGCCGTTAGTCGTCTGCGGCTTGCTGCTGCTTGGAGCCGGAAAGGCTCAAGCCGCCGCTGAGTTTTGCCCCGCGACGCTGGTGAGCGATCCGGTGATGGTCGACGGGAATTTCGCGCGGTTTCGTTTAGGGGCGATTAGCCCGCGCACCGTCAGCGGTGTCGTACGGTTACAAACAGCCAAAGGCTGGTACGCCGCTCCGTTTGAGAGTGTGGCCTTCAAGTCGTTGCAGCAGAATTACAACGACCAAGGCATGACGTTTAGTCATGAAGACTTTCTCTCTGACGATATCATGGTGAAGTTGCCTACGCGCGATCCCGTTCTGTATGCGTATGTCGCGCAGGCACGCGCTACCGGCGATGCGCTCATGAACTGGGATCGCTATGGCGACGTTGGGTGTTCGCCGACGCCGTTTTCGCCGAAGGATAAACGCAACGCGACGCGGCCGATGCCGCCGCTGTCAAAAACGCCGATCGCGTTGACGGCGAAGGCGATCGATGCGCCGTTTACCGCAGTGTGTGCCGAACCGTTCGCCGATGTGACCGTCACCAAGCGCGGCCCGTTTCACTATCCGGGCATCCTCGGACGCGACGATCCGAGCGCGCGGCCAACCGGCGTGACCGTGGTAGTGGTTGCGGTGGATCGCGACGGAAGCGTTGTCGATGTGTGGGTGTGGGAGCCGATCGGAACGCCGATGCTCGATCAGGCCGTGGTGGATGAAGCGCGCAAAGCAAAATATGCACCGGGCAAAGCGTTTTGTGAAAACGTGCCCGGGTATTTCGTGCTGCGCTCGGTCTTTACGCAGTAGCGTTAAGGCCGCTTGTTGATGTCGTCGCGGATCGCTTGCGAAGCGGCGTCGGCGGCTTTCATCGCTTTCTCGGCGCCCTTTTTGAAAAGTTTCGTTAATTGATTCGCAGCCTCTTCAAGCTGGGGCTTGGTTTGCTCGAAAGCATCCTGCACGTGCTTTTTGGCTTTTTCGATCATCTCGTCGTTCATCGTTCGGTCACCGTGAGCACCCAGCGAATGGCACGCGCGTACTGGTCCATTTCGCGGACCGTCCGGCCGAGCCAGGCGGAGGGGCCTTTCTCATCGTCGTTACTGCGGGCGGGGGGAAGGTGTTTCGCGTAGGCGAGCACCGCGTCCAACTGCGCCTCGACCGCAGGCCAGCGGCCGCGTAGCGACTCTTCGGAGGCGTCCGGGAGGCGTTCGATGACGGGCGGCGCCGGCACGGCCGGATCGCGCAACGCAAACTCCAGCCGTGCGAGCGCGTAGTCGGCGCTCACGCTAATGAATGAAGCCAGCAATTGCACCAGCCGAACTTCCATCTACGGGAGCGTTTTCGCTTAGCGCCGAAAGGCGGCCTGGTAGTGAGTTTGGTTGGAGATTCTCGGCGCTATGTGATCGTCGGAAACGGTTTTGCGGGCACGACGGCGGCGGAGCAGCTGCGCAAACACGATCCATCTTGCTCGATCGTGCTTTTCACCGACGAACCATACACGCTCTATAACCGGATCGCCTTGCCGCCGATGCTGCGCAAGCAGGTGACCGAACAAAAAGTCATCATGCGCGATCTGGCTTGGCACGAAAAATTGAACATCGAGCTCCATTTGGAGACGCGCGTCGATTGCGTGGTTCCGGCCGAGAGGGTCGTGCAAGCCGGGGGCAAGTCGTATCCGTACGACGCGATGCTGGTCGCGACGGGCGGGCGGCCGAATCCGCATCCGGCTCCGGGCTATGATGGCGGAAACGTCTACAATTTTCAGTATATGAGCGACACGAAGGCGATCTCGCAAGAGCTCGAAACGGCCAAGGCAGGCGTCGCGATCGGCGGGTCGTTTATTGCCTACGAGTTAGCCGAAGCGTTCGTTTCGCGCAAGGTCGAGACGCACTGGCTGATGCGTGGGCCGTATGCGCTTTCGCGCATGCTCGACGACGTCGCCGGCAATATGATCGATGAAGCCGCGAAAGCCGATGGCGTGCACATGCACTACGGCGACGAAATCGAGGAGTTCGTACGCGATAACGGTGTGGTGAAGAAGATACGCACGAAGAAAGGCATCGAGATCGAAGCGCAGTGCTACGGCGTCGGGCTCGGCTTGACCATGAATACGGAAGTGCTCGAGGGCAGCGGCGTCGACACCAGCAAGAACGGGATCCTCTGCGACGACGGACTCGAGACCAACGTCAAAGGCATCTTTGCCGCCGGTGACATCGCCGATTTCTACGATCCGATTCTAGAGATGCGCTACCGGATGGGGACTTGGAACAATGCCGGCGCGCACGGCAAGGTCGCCGCGCAAAACATGATGGGCGGAAGCGAAAAGTATCACGACGTTCCGGAGTACTCGAGTTTGCTTTTCAAGGGACAGACGATCACGCAATTCGGCCTTTCGCCCGAGTATCGGAAGGACATCGAAACCGTCTTCATGGTCGACAAAGAAAAGAAGTGGTACCGCGCCCTATATTTTTGGGAAGACCGCCTCGTAGGCGGCCTCTTTATGGGTAAAGGCAATCGCAGCGGTAAACGCAAGTACGTCGACACCATCAAAAGCAAAGAGCGCTTCCCGAAACCGCAATGGAAGACGATGCTTGACTGGACGCACGATTGAAGATCTATTTCCTACGTCACGGTATCGCGGTTGAACCCGGGGATTGGAAACGCAGCGATTACGATCGTCCCTTGACCAGTGAGGGGCGCGACCGCATGGCGCAGGAAGCGAGGGCGTTCCGGAAGATGGGCCTGAAGCTCGACGCTATTCTTACCAGCCCGCTCGTCCGCGCGAAAGAAACCGCAGCGATTATGGCGAGCGAGCTCAGGATGGTTTCCAAAGAAGACGAGCGCCTCGGGGGCGATTTCGACGTTTCAGCCTTGGAAGAAATATTGAAAGGCTGTGCCGACCTGAAGACGTTAATGGTGGTGGGACACGAACCGAGTTTCAGCGCCGTCGTCGGACGCCTCATCGGTGAGGGGCGCCTGGAACTCAAGAAGGGCGGCGTAGCCTGCGTCGAGTTGCCGGACCCGTCAACGATGACCGGCGAACTGCACTTCCTTATTCCACCCAAGGTGTTGTTGCTCTAAATCGTCACCGTCGTGCCGCGGGCGGCGACGTGCGCATCCCAGCCGTACTTTGCTTTCACGAGATCGGAAAGCGATTGCGCCGAGACGGGATCGCCGTGGACGGCATAATACGCCGGCTTGCTCGTGCACGTATCCAGCCATTGCTGGATCTCGTTGCGATCGGCGTGTGCGCTGTAGCCCGAAATAATGCCCGTGCTTGCCTTCACCGCTAAGACGTCGCCGTAAATCTTGACCGACTTCGCGCCGTTTGTCAGGAGAAACCCGAGCGTGCCGGCTCCCTGGAAGCCGACGAAGAGAATCGTCGCCTTCGGATCCGAGACGTGATTGTGCAAGTGATGCAGTACGCGCCCGCCGGCGGCCATTCCGCTTGCCGACACGATGATATGCGGACCGGTGACCGTGTTGATGGCTTTGGATTGTTCGGTCTCAACTGCCACCGTCAGATTGTCGCATCCGAACGGCCTGCCGTTGGTTTCAAACGAGATCGGTTTATGCCAAGCGGGATAATCTGTGAAGAGTTGGTCCACGCGCGCGGCCATCGGGCTGTCGAGAAAGACCGGCACGCGCGCAAGGGCGGGAATTTGCCGTTGGAGCTGGCCGATCGAGAATAGGATCTCTTGCGAACGTTCGACCGCGAACGCCGGAATAACGATGGCGCCGCCGCGCGCAATGCCGGCTGCTAGCGTATCGCCGAGTTGCTTCAGTGCGTCCGGCGGATGAACTCGATCGCCATAGGTTGATTCGCAGACCAAAACGTCGGCTTCGCCCATCGGCGTCGGATCGTAGAGGAGCGTGCGGTTGTAGCGCCCGATGTCGCCGGAAAAGATAACGCGTCGTCCCTCAACTTCGATGCACGCGAAAGCCGAGCCGATAATATGCGCGGCATTCTTATAGACAACAGAAAAACTCGCGGCTTCAAACGGCTTCTCGAGTTCGAAGCCTTTGGTCTGCTGGATCGTTTGCTGCACGTCCGCTTCGTCGTAGAACGGCGGCGGCGCGTACGCCTCTTCGTGAAAGCCCCGTTTTCTCAAATGTTGCTGCAGATGCGCCGCATCCGCGAGCACGATGCTCATCAGGTCGCGCGTCGGGACGGTCGCATAGATCGTGCCCTTGAAGCCGTCGCGCACGAGTTTGGGCAGGTAACCGATGTGGTCGACGTGTCCGTGCGTGATGACGACCGCGTCAATCCGCCCCGCCGGAACCGGCAGCGGCACGCTATTGAGCGCGACGATATCCGACGTTCCTTGAAAGAGTCCGCAGTCGATGAAGACTCGTTTTCCATTGCTGGTGAGCAGATGTTTGCTGCCGGTAACCGTCCCGGCCGCTCCGACGAACGTGAGCTCAGCCACCGGATTCCTGCACAATGCGCAGGCGCGGGCGCGGCGGAGGCATGAGCGGGCGATCGAACGCCTGCGAGCTCGGAATGGGTTCGGTGCGGTATTTTTCCAGACAGCGATCGACGAGTAACTCGGGATTCTCATCGTACAGAATGATCGAGCCGGTCTCTTTATGGACGAGCTTCGCGATCGACGCGAAGTCATTGGAGATGCCGCCCGAGTTACGCAAAATGCCGATCAGTTTGCCTTCGTCGTACGCGATGCAAAATTCGCCGAGCGTTCCGCTGCGGCCGCCGACGAAGAGCACAAAATCGGAACTGTGGATGTTGTGCGTTTCGCGTCCCATCAGACCCGAGCCGGTAAACACGATGGTGGTGTACGGCTGAAGCGGCGATCCGTAGACGTTGACGTGCTCTTCGGGTGAAAGTGCGGGCGAAACGCCCAGGCTGACGCCGTTGGCTTCGTGCGCGCCGATGACCGCCGCGTGCGGCAGGCCCGGACACGCGCCGGTGACGATGGTGCAGTCGCGCTCGGCAATCCGCCGGCCGAGTCGCGCCGCAAGGGCTAGCTCGGTATCGGAGATCGAGCCGCCGGCCGAGCCCATCACGCCGATCTGGATCTTCATGTTGAACGGTGCTCCGGTCGGTCGGCCCTTCGGGCCGAGTGAAAGCTAAAGCATTCACGAGAACCGTCCGCGCTCCGCGCGGCCGCATCCCCCGCCTGCGGGGCCCCCAATGATCTCATGGCGCCTCAATGCGATTTTCATACAAGAGCTTCCCGTGGGCGCCGCCGAACTCCGAAAAAATGCCGGACCGTGAATCGCTTGAAGTAGACGTCCTCTTCGTGGGCGCGGGCCCGGCCAGTTTGGCGGGCGCAATTCGCCTGATGCAGTTAGCGAAGGCGGCCGGCCGCGAGCTGGATGTTCTCGTCATCGACAAGAGCGGCGAGATCGGCAGCCACGGAATCTCCGGCGCGGTGATGGATCCGAAGGCGCTCAACGAGCTCTTGCCGGATTGGCGCGCGCAAGCGCCGGTCGAATCGGAAGTCACCAGCGATCAGTTGTGGTTTCTCACCGGAAACGCGAAAATTAAAGCGCCGATCAATCCGCCGATGATGAACAATCGCGGAAAATATGTGACCTCGCTCCAAAAAATGGTGAAGTGGCTGGGGGCGAAAGCGGAAGAGGCGGGCGCGCAAGTCTTTCCGGCATTTCCCGGACAAGAATTACTCTGGGACGGCGAGCGGGCAATCGGCGTGCGTACGGGCGACAAAGGCCTCGATAAAAACGGCAACCCAAAACCGAATTACGAGCCGGGCGCCGATATTCTGGCAAAGATCGTCGTGCTCGGCGAAGGCCCGCGCGGCACGCTCGCTAAGCAGGCCGAAGCGCGTTTGCAGCTCGACGCCGGACGCGAGCCGCAAGTCTACGCGGCGGGCATCAAAGAGTTATGGCACTGTCCGCCCGGACGCGTGCAGCCCGGCAGCGTGATTCACACTCTCGGCTATCCGTTACCGCCCGAAACATTCGGCGGCGGCTTCGTGTACGGAATGCAGGAGGACATACTCGACGTCGGATTCGTGACGGGGCTCGATTATCTTAATCCGACGACCGATCCGCACAATGAACTGCAGCGATTCAAACAGCATCCGGCTATCCGCGCGCTGCTTCAAAACGCGACGCTCGTCCGCTACGGCGCCAAAGCCATTCCCGAAGGCGGCCTCTTCGCTATGCCGCGGATGTATAGTGACGGTTTGCTCATCGTGGGAGATTCGGCCGGCTTTTTGAACGGGATGCGTCTCAAGGGCATCCATCTGGCGATGAAATCCGGGATGCTCGCTGCGGAGACCGCATTCGAAGCGCTGCAAGCCGGCGATACGGGCTCGGCGCGCCTCTCTGCAATGGAACGTAAATTCAAAGACTCGTGGGCCTACCGCGAACTTTTTGCGGCGCGTAACTTTCATCAAGGTTTCGAAGGCGGCTTGGTCGCCGGAATCCTCAACGTCAGCCTCGGCATGATTACGGGCGGCCGCGGTTTCGGATTCAAAAACAAACTCCCCGGCAAAGCGGGTTACGCTCGCATGGAAAAAGCCGGCTACAAACCCAAAGAAACGCCGCGCGCGAAGATCGATAACGTTTTGACCTTTGGAAAGCTCACCGACGTCTACAATAGCGGGGTCTCGCACGAAGAGAATCAGCCCTGTCATTTAAAGGTTGCCGATACGAATATCTGCCGCGATCGCTGCACGGTCGAATACGGCAATCCTTGTCAGTATTTCTGCCCGGCTCAAGTCTACGAACCGTTCTTCGAGAAGAAGGACGGCGTGGGTGAGGTTGAAGGCCGGCTGCAAATCAATTTCACGAACTGCGTGCACTGCAAGACGTGCGATATCATGGACCCCTATCAGATCATCACTTGGGTTCCCCCGCAAGGCGGGGAGGGCCCGGTCTACACCAACATGTAAGCGTGGCAGTGATGAGGGCGACGATTAACGGCGAGGTGCGTGAACTTCCCGACGGCATGACGATGGAGCGGCTGCTTGCACATATTCAGGCGCCCGAGCGCGGCGTCGCGGTGGCCAAGAACGATCGCGTTGTCCGCCGCGCCGCGTTCGCTCAGGAGATCGTCGAAGACGGGGACCGCGTCGAAATCATTCGCGCCGTAGCCGGAGGATAACGTGCAGGACATATTGCGCATCGGCAAACTCGAACTGACGTCGCGCCTCATTGTGGGGACTGCAAAATACCCGTCACTGGGCGTGATGCAAGCGGCGCACGCTGCCAGCGGCGCGCAGATGGTGACCGTTGCCATCCGCCGGATCAATCTCGACGACAAGAGCGGAAAAACGTTGCTCGACTACATCGACCGGTCGCGTTATGCGATTCTACCCAATACGGCGGGCTGCTATAACGCGAAAGAGGCCGTGCTCACCGCGCAACTCGCGCGCGAGCTTTGCGAAACCGACTTCATCAAACTCGAAGTCATCGGCGACGCGCAAACGCTCTATCCCGACACGCGCGAAACGCTTGCTGCAGCCGAGGAACTTGTGCGCGACGGTTTTACCGTCTTGCCGTACGTCGTGGACGATCCGGTCGCATGCAAACACTTGGAAGAGTTGGGCTGCGCGGCGGTCATGCCGCTGGCGGCGCCAATCGGCAGCGGTCTTGGCGTCTGCAATCCGTATTCTATTCGCATCATTAAAGAGCGGGCGGGAATCCCGGTAGTCGTCGATGCAGGCGTCGGAACCGCGAGCGATGCGGCGATTGCCATGGAATTGGGCGTCGACGCGGTGCTGATGAACACCGGCATCGCGACGGCCAAAGAACCGGTGATGATGGCCGAAGCAATGAAGCGCGCGATCGAGGCCGGCCGGCTGGCGTTCCTTGCGGGACGGATGGAGAAACGGCTCTACGCGAATGCGTCGAGTCCGATGCGCGACCTGATCACGCTCGACAAAACCTAGCGCTTCTTTATGCCGCGAACGAACCAGTGAACGACGCCGCGCAGGGGCTCGCGGTGCGCCCACGTTCCGACGATTTCGTCCGCCGCCGTTTCTTGAATCGATTCGACCTCATAGTTTGCTTCGAGCAGCGAACGTAATTCTTCGGCGGTAAAATACACATGCGGCACGCCCGCCTCGTCGCCGATTTCTGCGGCGAACACATGTTTCGATATTCGCCGCCCTTTTCCAAAGCGCGCGTCGAGCGTTGAGGCGAACGTCGCATGCAACGGCGCGCCGGGCTTCAATACATTCGCGATCGCATCGAGCGCAGCAGCGACGGTTCCGGGTGTTCCGTGCAAGAGCTCATGCGTGGAGAGCGCTCCATCATAATACTCCTCGCGCGCGGGAACCGGAGCACCATCCGGTATTGCGTCGATTTCCAGGCCTGCTGTGCGCAAGGCTTCCGTGTTTCGTCCCGTGCCTGCGCCGATCTCTAAGACACGCGCATGCGGCGCCGCGCGAAGGCGCGCGATCAGTGAGATCGCGAGCGGATGTGCGCGGCGGACCTTCCCGGCCTCTGTGGAAGATTCGGTCATGCGTGAGCTGCCTTTGATTATTGTCGTTGGCGGTGATGACCTTGCCCGGCGCGTCTGCGAGGAGCTGCGCGCGACGCGCGGCCACGAAGTCGTTCAACTTTGGCCGGCTGACGATGCAGCGCTGCGCGATGCGGGCGTCGCTGAAGCCATTTGCATTATTCCGGTCTCCAACGACGACCGGCTCAATCTGCAGATCGCGCTCAAAGCCCGCGAAATCAGCCCAAATATCCGGATCGTCTTGCGCCAATTCAATCGCGCGCTCGGACACAAGATCGAACAAAATATTGCCAACTGCTCGGTCATATCGCCCGCGGCGCACGCCGCCGCTACCTTTGCCGGCGCGGCCGTCGACGCCGCATGTTTCTACGCGTTGCAGTTTCCCGAGGTCGACGGGCCGCTGCTGGGATTCTCGCAACGCGCGGCCAGCGATTTTGGACTGCGGGCAACGACCGTCGGCGAGGCCGAACGCCGCTTGGATGTGCGCATCGCCAGCGTCGGCGAGGTTGTATCTCCGGATCGGAGCCTACGGATCGCGGCGAGCGATCGCATTGTGGCCTTCGGGTCAATGCATGCCATGCAACACGCGTGGCCGCGACGCAGGCGCGTGCGTCCAAGATTACGTCGGCGCCGTGAGTGGCTCGGCGACATGTTTCGCGCTGCCGGGCGATACGAGCCGCTGTTGCTGTATACGTTTGCGTTCGCGTTTTTGCTGTTCATCGCCGGATCGCTCTATTTCACGTTTGCGATGCACCTCACGGCGGTGGAAGCGATGTACTTTACCGCGGCGACGATGTTCACGGTCGGATACGGCGATATTACGCCGCTGCGGAGTCACGCCGGCGACGCCGCGCTGCTGGTCGCGATCGCGGTTATGGGCGGCGGTATCACGATCGGCGGAATCTTTGTGGCCTCGATCGCGTCGGCGCTCAGCCGCGCGCAGCAGGCTGCGCTGCAGGGGCTGCGGCGCGTGCGCGCCGAGGATCATGTGGTCGTCTGCGGCGCCGGAAACGTCGGGACGCGCGTGATCGATTTTCTCTTGCACATGGAGCAGCGCGTGGTCGCCATCGAGCAAACGCCGAGTTCGCTCATTCTCGAACTCGCGCGCACGCGGCGCATAGATTTGCTCACCGGGGATGCGACCAGCGACGATACGCTCGAGTTTTGCGATCTTCGCGCCGCGCAGAGTTTTGTGGCCGTCATGGACAGCGATACGGCGAACCTGGAAGCGTCGCTTGGAGCGTTAGCGCAGAATTCCCAAATTCCGGTCGTTGTGCGAATCGGCGATCCGGAGTTCGCGCGCTTGGTAGAAGGAAACTTTAAGATCGCAAAGTCGCTGGCGACGGGAGAGTTGACCGCTCCCACGATTGCGGGACTCGCGCGTTTTCCGGGGACGCGCGGCCGGGTCTCGTTTGCGGGCGAGACGTTTAATGTAGGCGTTCGCAGCGCGTCCGATCGTCTTCCTCGTGCCGAAGGCACCGTTCCACTCTACGCGTGGCGAGCGGGGAAACTGCGCCCCATTCACGATTTCTCGGAGATGGAGCCGGACGACCGGGTAATTTATATCGTGCCGCTCTCTCAGTTCAAAGCGGAATAGCGGAAAGTTTACTTCGGGAAAGCGAACAGATCGGCCAACGTACGGATATTTGCGGTGTCGGAAGTGAAGCCGAGGCGGTCCAATCCCCACGCGTCTTCGATCGTTCGCAGCAACGCATAGTGGTTGTACTCGAGGTGCGAAACGTAGCCGCGCTTCACGATGCCGCCCACGGCGACAAACGGAATCAGGCCGCCGCCGTACATGCCGCCTTTCGGCAGCAAGTCCGTACCGGGAGGCAGCGCCGGTGCATCGCAACATCCATCGGCATTGAGCCAGCCGCCCGTCGCTTTGTCTCCGTTGTACGTTGTCTCGTCGGTGAGAATAAAAATCACTGAATGCTTGGTCCAGCCTTTGCTGTGCAGTAGTACGGGCACCCACTGCTTCACGAAGTCGTCTCCGCTGCGGCGAAGATCGGCATCTTTCGCGTACGGACATGGTTCTTCAGGCGTGCCGTGCATGTCTTTGCAGACGTCGGGCGAGATCCAGATGTACTTGGCGAGATGTCCGCTTGCTGCATCTCTGGTGAGCCGGTCGAGCGGCACGACCTTTGCCCGGCGAGCCGCATTATTGCGAACGTCATCGTAGAGCATGAACGGGTCGTGCCGGATGACGTAGAGCGCGATGTTTTCGTTGGCCGGATAGAAATTGTCCATGAATCCGGCTGAAGGCATATGTTCCATGTACGCCTTCCACGAAATGTGGTGCGCCTCCAACTCGTCCACCACGTTGCGGTGATTGAAGCGCTGGGTCGGATCGTCGGAGTTGCTGTACCAGTTGGAGCCTGACGTTATCGCGAGGTAGTTCGGCAGACTGGGATGGGTCACGCCGTAAAAATGATCCGCATACGCATATTGATGGGCGTATTGCGTGATGGTTGGGGCAGCGGGATCGCCGATGACGCTCCGGTCGCTGTGATTCTCGAGCATGATGATGACGATGTGATCGAATTTGGGCAGGGACGCGGCCTGAGCGCGGAGCGATGCCGCACAAACGAACGTCAAGATCACAGCAAGTACGGTGGCAAAACGGCGCATTAGGGCCCCTCCCATGTCGGTCAGCGCTTCTCCGAGGAGTTTGCCCGCTCTTTCCCGATAGGTTCACTGACCATGACCAAGCGCAGATATCTCGTTTTTCTGCTCATGTTTCTGAGCGTATTCATCAATTACATGGATCGGGTGAACTACGCCGTCTCAATCCCTGCGATCCGGCATCAATTCGGCTTCAGCTTGCAGCAGATCGGCGCGATCTTGTTTGCCTGGAGCATCGCCTATGCCGTCTTCAACTTTCCCGGCGGATGGCTGGCCGATCGGCTGGGGCTGCGCTGGTCGCTGCCGCTGATGCTGGGCTGGTGGTCGGCCTTCACGATCGCCACGCCTTTCGCCGGAACGCTCGCCGGGTGGTTCGGTATTCGCGCGCTGATGGGCGCGGGCGAGGCCGGCATCTGGCCCGTCAACGCCAAGTGCGCGAATGCGTGGGCGGCGCCGGGCGAGCGCTCAACGCTTTACACGTGGGCGGGCTCCGGCCAGTTTCTCGGTCCGGCAATCGGTTCGATCGTGGCGGGGTTCATTGTCGTTCGAATGGGGTGGCAGTGGACGTTCATCCTGTTTGGCCTGGCAGGTTTGCTGATTCTGCCGTTTTGGATCTTCATCGTGCGCGATCGGCCGGCACTCGATCCGCGCGTTAACCCGGCCGAGATCGCTCACATTGGAAACCGCGCGCCCCACGACGAGAAAGCCGATTGGCCCGGGATTTGGAGCGTGATTTTCAGCCGCACCGGTTTCGGAATGCTGCTGGTCTATATGACCTTCGGTTACATCCTCTTCACGTTTTTAAATTGGGTGCCGAGTTATATGTTTTACACGTTCCACATGAGCATTTTCAAGAGTTCGGCCTGGGCGAGTCTCGGACTGCTGCTCGGCTTTGCCGGATTCATTCTCTCCGGCCCTTTTAACGATCGGCTCGTCGCGCATTTCGATCGGCTGACTGCGCGCCGCATCGGCACGGCGGCGCCGATGTTTTGTTCGATGCTCTGCATGATCGCTTCGATTTTTAGCGCACGCGCGGAGCTTGGCGGGCTAACCGCGGTGCTCATCGGCCTCGCGGCAATGTTGATGAACATGACCGTCGGCGCTTGGGCGGTGAACGTCATCGACATTTCGCCGAACCAAGCCTCGACCGGCTTCGTCTATGGCGTCTACAATGGTGCTCTGAACATCATGGGAGCGGTCAACTCGCTCATCCTGGCCTGGATTGCGACGCGCTTCGGTTTTCCGGCGGCGTTCGGAAGCGCCATCCTCTTCATGCTGATCTTTTTGATCAGCATTCTCTTCATCGTCGACCGGCCGAGCTACACGAAGCTCATCGCCCGGGCGGAACTCTCCCGCAGCGCGGCGTAGAGGTTACCTATGCTTACTGTAGGCGCCAAAATGCCCGAACTCGACGTCGTCGACGACGAGGGGCGGAAATTCAATACGCGCGAGCTGCTCGGCAAGCCGCTCGTGTTATGGTTCTATCCCAAAGACGACACACCGGGTTGAACGAACGAGGGCTCGCAGTTTCGCGACGCCATCGACCAGTTCAACGCCAAGAATGCGCAGGTCGTCGGAGTCAGTAAAGACTCGGTCGCCAGTCATCAAAAGTTCAAGGCCAAATATTCGTTTCCGTTTCCGCTGATTGCAGACACGGACGGCGGGATGTATGAAGCTTTCGGAGTGGACGCGCGCACGACGTTCCTCATCGACAGGGACGGCACGATCCGCAAAGTCTGGCCGAAGGTCAGCGTCGCCGGTCACGCCGAGGACGTTTATAACTCGCTTCCGTCAACGTAGTATTCGTAGTTGGACCGCGGTACGTGGTGGCCGCGGAATGTGCGACATTTTCGAGCTCGACAGGATGTCGAATTCAAAACTTGGTTTCTCGAAAATGCGCTCAAGCGGCGAAAAAACAGGAGGTTTTTTCGCCAGCGGTTCCGCGGCCGCCACGTACCGCGGTCGTTTTAGTTCTCCGTCTTCGCCTCGCCGCGTGGAAGTGAGAACTGCAGAAGCGAGCGCACCGGGGCGAGGCCGCGGCTGACGACCGCGCAGCACGTCACGCGCAGCTTCAACTCTTCGAGCCGGTCTTTGGCGGCGAGCAACTCGCGCGCGGTGGTAACGACGTCCTCGAGCAGCAGCACGCGCTGCCCGGGTTCATACGCACCCTCGACGTACTCACCGGCGAACGCGCCGTACCCCTTCGGCTTTTTGCGCACCGCGATCATGGGCAGGTTCGCGAGTTGTGAAACGGCGGTGGCGATCACGACGCCTCCGAGTTCCGTTCCGCCGATGAGGTCGGGGTTGACCTCGGCGATGACCGGAACGAAGAGCCGCGCGATCCGCCGCAAGACGTGCGGATCCGAAAAGAGCCGGAACTTGTCGATATAGTAATCGCTGCGCGTGCCGCCCGCGAGCATGTAGTCGCCGCGGGTCAGCGCGCGTTCAACGATAATCTTGCGCAGCCAGTTGAGATCGGGTAGCCGGCCAAGCGATTCGTTTGAGCCTAAATACTCCACTGCCAGGCGTTCCAGGATTCGGTCACCGGGTTGGGTGCGAAACCTTTGAAGTTGACGCTGATCGGGTGCATCGCGCGCTGGTCGTAAAGGAAAATCTCGGGGAGGTCGCGCGCGAGATAGGTTTGGATCAGCTCGTAGGCCTTCTTGCGCGTCGGGCGGTCGTAATTGTTGAGCGCGATCTTTTGCGCGGCTTCCATATCCTTGTTGCAGTAACGTGAATAGTTGTAGCCCTTGGGCGCCATATTTGCGCAGGCAAACTGTGAAGCGTCGTCGGGATCGATGCCTGCATACCAGCCGGCCAAGCTCAGGTCGAACTTGCCGCCTTGCAGAATGCCGCCTTCGCCGACCGGTGCGAAGAGAACGTCGCCCGGATAGTACTTGATGTCGGCGATGATGCCGGCTTGGTGCAGCATCTGTTGCAGCTCGATGCTGTTTTTGCGCCGCGTCACGTTGCTGTTGTTGCTGACCATCGTCAGCGTGAGCGGCTGGCCGTTTTTCATCATGATGCCGTCGGACGCGCGCGGTTTATAGCCGTCGTCGGTGAGCTCTTTCCGAGCCGCCGCGATACTGGGCGGATACGTTTGGACGTTCGGGTAGAACGACCACATCCAGAATGGCTGATCTTCGACCGCGATGCGGGTCTGTCCGAAAGTCAGCGTGTCGACGATTCGCTTCTTGTCGATAGCATATGCCACTGCGCGCCGCACGTGCACGTCGTTGAGCGTTTGCCCCTTTTCGACGTTGAGCTGCACGTCTTCGTAACCGTTTACGTCTACCCAGGCCAGACAGACTCCGGGGATGTTCTTGACCTGGGGATAGTTGCTGAGCGAGGCTTCGAACATCCAGTCGAGCGAGTGCGTCTGCAGCATCGCGCGCATAGTGTTTTCGTCGGGCACGATCTTGACCACGATTTTCGCGAGGCCGGGCTTCCCTTTGAAGAACGCGTCGTTGGCTACGTACGTGATGTGATCGCCATGCGCCCACTCCTGGAACTTGAACGGGCCGTCGCTCACGGTCGGCGCGGAATTGAACGCGATCTGGTTGATGTTTGGGTATTTCGAAAGGATGTGCGCAGGGACGACGGGATACGGCTGGTCGCTGTCGGCGAAGAACGTGTTGATGATCGGCGAGAATTTTTTGATGAGGTGCACGACGACGGTATAATCGTCGGGCGTATCGACGCTCTTGATGAAGTCGTAGCCGTGGCGTGAAATAATGTTGTTGCTGTTGCTCATGATCGCTTGCCACGACCACTTGACGTCCTTGCTCGTGACCGGCACGCCATCGGTCCACTTGATGTTCTTACGCAGGTGGTACGTTATCGTCAAGCCGTCTTTGCTGATTCCGCCGTTCTCGAGCGTGGGAACTTCCGCGGCGAGTCCCGACGTCGCTACCGGATCGCCTTTGGGATTGGCATGTACGAGCGGCAGAAACGCCAGAAACTGAAGCATGCCGTCGGTCGTGTTCGAACTCAGCAGCGGGTTGAGGTTCTTGACGTCCTGCTGAATGGAAATGCGCAGCGTGCCGCGTTTCGCGGTTGGCGCGGGCGGGTCGGCCGGTGCGCCGCACGACAGCGAGTTGATGGCGGTCGGACCGCCCCCGGTCTTGGTGCAGCCGGCGAGCATCGAGACGACGAGAACGGCAACGACGAAATGTTTCATTGTTTCCTTAAACCGCAGCTTTGGGAGCAGACCATTTTCCCGGAACGGGGTCGAAGCGCTCGTGCCGCCAGGAATACGTGCCGAGCCCTTGTGTGGCGGTTCGTAATTCGGTGATGTAACGCGCCAGCTCGACTTGCGGCACGTAGGCCTCGACCGTGTCGTAACCGGGCTTGTCGGCGGGATTCATACCCAGAATCTGGCCGCGTTTGCCGGTGAGCTGCTGCATAACCGAAGACGTGTAGTTCGTGGGCACCGTCACGGCGACGTGCACGATCGGCTCGAGCACGACCGGATTGCACTTGGGCATCGCGTCGCGCACGCCCATGCCGGCGGCCGTTTTGAACGCCTGTTCGCTCGAGTCCACGTCGTGATACGCGCCGTCGAAGAGCACCACGTGGATGTCGGTGACCGGATATCCGCCGACGCTGCCGTGCATCAGCGCTTCGCGCACGCCCTTCTCAACCGCGCCGAAGAATTGGCGCGGAACGACCCCGCCCACGATCTTTTCTTCGAACGTGACGCCGTGCCCGCGATCTTGCGGCGCGAAACGCAGCCAGACGTCGGCGAATTGGCCGTGACCGCCCGTCTGATGTTTGTAGCGAGCGTGCACTTCGGTGCCGCCGGTAATCGTTTCTTGGTACGGAATAGTCGCCGGCGCCGTAACGACTTCGACTTTAAACTTGCGCGTGAGACGTTCGACCGCAATCGAGACATGCTGCTCGCCGCTGCCCAGAAGAAGAAGCTCGTTCGTAATCGGAGCGCGCTCCAAGCGCAGCGACGGGTCCTCGTCGATGATGCGCGCGAGCATCTGCGAAATCTTCGCTTCGTCCATCCGCTCTTTCGGGCGAATCGCCACGCCGAAGACCGGCTCGTTGGCGGGTACGCGCGGTAGAAGCACCTTGAAATTGTTATCGGTCAGCGTGTTGCCGGTGGCGACGCTTTCCATGCGTGCGATCGCAACGATGCTGCCGGGGCCTGCTTCGGGAACCGGCTCTTGTTTCTTGCCCTGCAGACGGTAGAGTCCGCCGGAGCGAACCTTTTCGCCGCCTTTCGTAATATTGGTCAGCGTCGCATCGGATTTCAGCGTGCCTGAAATCACTCGCACGATCGAGACTTTTCCGGATTGCGGGTGAATCGAAGTCTTGATGACTTGCGCGATCACCGGTCCGTCGGCGCGCGGTTCGATCGGGCGCCCCTCGGCGTCGACCAGCGGGGCGTCGGCCGGCGACGGGAACCATTTCTCCATCGCGCGCACGAGCGCGGCGACGCCGTAACCGGGGAGTCCGGCGGCAACCAGCACCGGCACGATTTGATCGTGCGCGCACTCCAGGCAGAGATCTTTTTCAACCTCTTCGAGCGGCGGTTCGACGCCTTCGAGCAACTCTTCCATGAGATGGTCGTCGAAATCGGCCATCGCTTCGAGCAGCTGCAAGTGCGCTTTGGCGACGCGGTCTTGCATGTCGGCCGGCACGTCGCTGTCTTTTTCGCCTGTGCCGTCGTACTGATGCGCTTTGCCGTCGGCCAGATCGACATAGCCGATAAAATTTTCCGCCGCGCCGATCGGCAACTGTTCGGCAACCACGTGCCGTCCATAGGCCGTTTGCAGCGCTTCGAGCGTGCGCGTGAAATCTGAGCCGGGCCGGTCGAGCTTGTTGACGACGAACAGGTGCGGCATCTTGCGCGATTCCACGAAATCGATCAGCGCTTGCGTCTGGGGAACGCGCGCCGGCTCGCCGTCGAGCACGACGATAGCGGCATCGCAGCCGGAGACGGCAACCTTCGTCTCTTCGAAAAAGTCGATGAAGCCTGGGCAGTCGACGAGCGTCATGTCCATACCATCTGCCGTGCAGTGGGCGAAGCCGACCGTGGTGGACTGGGCGTGGCCGATGCATTCGGGCTCGTGGTCCGTGGTGCTCGTGCCGTCGGTGACGGCGCCTTTGCGGCTGATCGCGCCGCAGTGTGAGAGGATCGCTTCCACGAGCGTCGTCTTGCCCGCGTGGTGAGTTCCGACGATGGCGATATTACGAACGCGTGAAATGTCCGGCATGGCGCTCTCCTTATGGAGCAGTTAACGTTTCTTGCGAACCGGGGCTTTCTTTTTGGCTGCCTTGGGCGCCGGTTTCTTGGCCGCAGCTTTTTTGAGGGCGGCTTTTTTGGGAGCCGTCTTAGGAGCGGTCTTTTTCTTGGGTGTGGGTGCGGCTTTCTTGGCGGCAAGTTTTTTCGGCGCGGATTTCTTCGCAGCCGGCTTGGCTTTTTTCACCGCGGGGCGTGCGAGCTTCTTGGCGACGGGTTTCTTTTTTACCGCCGCAGCTTTGACAGGCTTGGCCGGCTTAGCGGCCTTGGCTACTTTCGCGGCGACTTTGCGCGCCGGTCTGAGTAAGCGTTTGGACAGTTTTGCCGGAGCTGCCGTTTTGCGAGCCTTGCGTCCGCCGCGATGAATGCGCTCTTCCTCTTCGCTGCGTTCCGGCAAGCCGAGCTCGGCGCGTCCGTATCCGCTGATACTGCTGCCCGCCTGAACCGCGGGTTCGCGCGCGAGCACTTTTTGCAGATGCTCTTTGGTGGCGCGCAATGCGACGCGTGCGAGCCGCCCGGCAACCGGGAAGACCAGCTCGTTGATCTTCGCCTCGTCGAGCAGTTTCAGGATGATGTCGAAGGCGCCGCCTTGATCTTTCGGGCTGTGCGCGTCGGAGCCGATGGCAATGCCCACGCCTTTGTTCTTGGCTTTCTTCATGAGGCGCAGCAGCGCGTCGCGGTATTTCTGTTTTTGCTCGGCCGGGTTGTCGCGGTAGATGAAGCGTGTATTGATTTCGATCGCTAAACCGCGCGCGGCGCATGCGTCGAGCACGCGGTTTTCGTATTGTTCCAGCCGCTTCATATCGGGCCAGTTGCCGAAGACGGCCGGCGCATAAATGTGCGCGACAATCTGTCCCGGCAGCTTTTCGATGTCGTCGATCAATTTGGCTACGTACATCTCCCACGCTTTTTGCGTGCCGACGACGGCGAAGAGATCTTTGAATTCAGGATTGTCGAAAGGCCACGCCCAGTCGGCGCCTTTTTCCGGATGTTCGATCGTCAAGAAGTGCACCGAGCGGATCATGCCGTCGGGTTTCATCGCGTCGACGATGTTCTGTGCGTCGGGACGTGCGCGCGGATCGTTGTCGATCTCCGCGCCGATTGAAAAGCGCATGCCTTTGCGCAAGCCTTCCGAGACGACGGCCGCGTGTGCTACGTCGACGCCGGCGGTTTCAGCGGCGCCGTACAAGTCGCCGGCTTCGGCCAGCTTCAGCGCGCGGCGAACCGTGTTGACGGCGCCCGGATCTTCAAACGTCAGATAATTGATATGGTCGGAGACCATGAGGAAGCGCGGCGATCCGCGCTGGCAGGCGTGGTAGAACCACAGAAAGAGCATACGCGCGGAGTATGCTATGGGACGTTCCTCGGCAAACGGTTTGTGTTCGCCTTTGGCGTGGCCGTGAACGTCGGGGATGGCGGCGGTGCGGGGGTCGCTCAGATTATTCTCCTTAGACTCCGGCCGCCGCAGCTTGCCTGCCGGCGTTGCGCCTTTCGATCAAGGGTATGGCGGCGGCTATGGCCAGTTCGATCGCGCGATTCATCAATTCCAGAGACATCGAGGGACTGTTTCCCGCTCCGGCTGCAATGGCTTGCTCGGGGAGATAGGGCAGATGGATGAATCCGGCGGTTACCGGGGGCGAGACCGACTCGGCGAGGCCGAGGACCTCGTAGAGAATTTGGTTGCAGAGATAGGTCCCGGCCGAGTTTGAGACGTAGCCGGGCACGCCTTCGCGCGTCCAGGCCTCCACGATGTCGGTAATGGGCATCGGAGAGAGCCGGGCGTCGGGTCCGCCTCGCAGAATCGGCTCGTTCTTGCGCTCTTCGCCCGCGTTGTCGGGCTGTTCGAAGTCGAGCATGTTCACCGCCACGCGTTCCAGCGAGACTGCGGTACGGCCGGCGGCCAGGCCCGTGCAAACGACCAACTCAGGCTGCTCCTCTTCAAATGCTTGGCGCAAGCGCTCGCTTACCCCGGATGTCTCCACCGGAAAAACCCGTGCGACGACGCGGCGCCCCGCGATGAGGCGCCCTTCCAGACTGCGCGCGACCAATTCGCTGGGGTTGACGCTGCTGCCGCCAAACGGCTCGAACCCCGTCACGAGAACCGAACTTGACACCGGTAAAAAGGTTAGGTGAAAAAAAGCCGGCTCCTACGAGCCGGCTAGACTTGTGGTACCGTTGCCGCCTACGAGGCGGCACCTCTTTCATCGTAACTGTAAAAACGTTTGTGACTCTCGATACTTACGATGACCACCTCCTCCGTCCGGCTGTTTGCCCTCGTTGGTCTATTTCTGAGGGAACCGCGGACTAATTTGAAAGCGACGTTCAGCGCTCCGGGCGATAGCCCTCCATCTTTAGCAAGCGTGCCTTCATCTCGATTCCGTAACCGTAATTGTGCAGTGCGCCGGTGGAATCGACGACGCGATGGCACGGGAAGAAGAGCGGCAGCGGATTGCGCGCCATCGCCTGCCCGACGGCACGCGCCGCCTTCGGCCGGCCGATCGTTTGCGCGACCCAGGCGTACGAACGCACTTGGCCGGGCGGAATGCTGGCGGCAGCTTTGAGCGCTTCTTGTTCGAACTGCGTCAGGTCGGTGATGTCGACTTTGTTTTGGTCGACGCGCCACGTTTTGAAGTAATCATCGAAGATTTTTTGCAGCCACGTCGGCGTTTGGCCCTTGTCGACGGGGCGGTGCAGACGGCGTTCGATCTGCTCGCGCACTTTTTCGGGACCTTCGCCGCGATCCAAACCGATGAACGCGATCCGGTCGCCTTTGTAGCCGACGTAGACGCGTCCGATTTGCGTGCGCAGCGACGTGAGAACGATCGGCGTGCTGCGGTATTTGCTTTGCAGGGTGGCAATGTGTTCGATCACGCGCTTAGCGAGATCGCAGGACGGTTCGGGCTGCGGCAGGCACGAGAGGCAATATGCGACGCCTTCGTATTGTTCGTAGAGATCCTGGCAGCGTTGGCACGCGCGCAGATGGTTGTGGACGGCGGCGCGGAGCGGAGGCATTCCTTCGCGGATATCATCCCACAGCGCTTCGACTTCACTACATCGCATGGACAGGGGCTCCTTCCGGCACGACTTTGCCGATTTGCGGTCCGAGGATACGGCGCAAAATACGCACTGCGCGATGCACGTGCGATTTGACCGTTCCGATCGGTTGGTTGAGAATTTCAGCAATTTCGGGATGGCTGCGGCCTTCGATAAACCGCAGCGTGGCTGCGGCCCGCAGGTGCATCGGGAGTTGGAGGAGCGCTCGCTCCACCAGCGCCATATCGGCGTTTCTTTCGAGGATTTTTTCCGGCTGCGCGGGGCCATCGTGACGGGAACTGCGCAGCAGGGCATCGGGATCCGCCAATGCGTCGAGCGCGACGTTGGTCGGCCGCTTTCCACGCAAGCGGTTTCGCGTAACGTTCAAAGTGATGGTATAGAGCCACGGCTGCAGGCGCAGCTCGGCGCGCTGCTCCGCGGACATTTTGGCAAGCGCGCGATAGGCGCGAACGAACGCGTCTTGCACGATCTCTTCGGCATCTTCGCGGTTGCCCGTCATGCGCAAGGCGAAGCCGTAGAGCCGGCGCTCGTATTCGTCAACGATACTATCGAAGCGGTCGGCCTCGGGGGCGCCGACACGCTTCACCGCTTTCTTCTGTGCCGGAGCGGGCACCCAATACTCCCTCAGGGACGGCGCGAAAGCGGTCATATACGCTTTCGAAACACCGCTGCCTGGGGCGAAGGTTTCACATTAGGCTGGGCGAACCCGTCCGCGATGACGCCCCAAGCGTTCATAAGATCCTTAACCGTTCGGGCGCGCTGCGCCGGACGGTTTTTGCTTTCTGGGGGGACCTGAATGGAAGCGATCGAGCCGAAGGAAGTTACTTTCGATGCCTATACGATGTGCAGTTTTCTTCCGGCGCTCGATTCTTCACGAGCCATTCCTCTGGTCCTGATCGGTTACCGAAGCGGTGAAGATCCGTGGTTCGTCTGGCTGGTGCCGAAAGAAGGCATCTCGGCGCAAGGCCTGACCGACGATCCGTACTACACGAAAGTGTTGCGCGACCCGCCCGCGTATTTCGTAAAAAAACTCAACAAGTACATCGAGGAAACCGGCTCGTGCAAACGCGGCGTCGAGATGCTGATCGACTGCCACCAAAACCATCTCGCCTTCACGCCCCTGGTTCACTTGCGCGAAGTGCCGTTCACGCACCCGATGACCGTGGAGTTACTCGCCGCAGTTTAGCGCTAGTGCGAGTTTGCCTCCGAGCGCGTCGGTTGCGGCGCCGGTTGCGCTTTAATGGAACGCTCGTAGATGATAGTGACCGGCGAACGGTGAGAGCCGTTTTGGATGGTGCCTGAAATCGTGAGCGTTTCGTGCAGCGCGAGCAGAAGCGGGTGGCCGTTCATCGCGTAATACGCGGTGCCGCGCATGCGCATCGAGCCGCGCATTGTCATCGCGGCGCGGTCGGGCAACGGGCCCTCCATCGGGCCGACGGCGTCAAAGTGTACCGCCAGCGCAGATTGTGCGGCGACGCGATCGTCGGCTCCGCGGCGTAAATAGCCGCGCAGCGTTCCGCCCATGACCGGCGCGGGAAACTCGAACGGCACTTTGCCCTTGAGCCGCAAGAGATCGTGCAGCGTCTGCCGGTCGAGCTCGATCGCAAACGGCTGGTTGAGGACGGTAAGGTAGTCGGGGTCGCCGTCGGTGCGGTCTTGCAGCTCGCCCTGCGGCGTCATGATCTGAACGAAGGCTGCGTGGCTCGGGACGCGCCCGCTATCGTCGATGCGCGAATACTTGGCATCGGCCCGGAACTGGGTCTGCTTTCCATCGCGACGGATCGTCAGCTGCTGCGTGCCGCTATACGAGATGTTCGTCTGCAGGTCTGAGGAACCGATCCGGTACCGGTCGCTTCCGCTGACGACGTATCGCTGGTCGGCTCGGGCGGGGAGCGCAATCATCATGACCGCTGCCAAGCCGAGGCCGACGATGCTGCGGTGACGAGTGATGGCTGGACTCTCTTTCTTAGTTGTTCTAGGTGGATAGGCCCAATTCGCTGAACCTATTATCCCAATAAAGACGCTTAGTTCAAACGTCTGAAGGTGGGAAGTTTGGGTACGCTCCGGTGCGTGAAGACCGCCAGCATTGCCTTATCCTTTTTGCTGACCCTCGGGCCGGCACTGGCGGCTATTCCCGCGGTTGCATCTCCTACTGCTGAAATCCCCAACGCTCCGGCGACGGTTGCAGTGACGCTGCAGCGCATTTACCAGCGTGCCTACGACGAGGCCTACAGCCGCCACGCGACGGTCGAGCGGGATGGAACGACTTTCGTTTCCACCGGCGATATCGACGCGGAATGGCTGCGCGATTCCAGCGCCGTTCTGATGCCCTATATCGGGCTGGCGTCGACCGACTCGTACGTCCGGAACATGCTGCGCGGAGCGATCGCGCGCCAGGCCAAGTACATTCTGATCGATCCCTATGCCAACGCCTTCACCGTCGATTACCAGGTCGCGGAGCGCAAGTTCGAGATGGATTCGCTGCTCTACCCGATCCGGCTGGCCTACGTCTATTGGAAGGCCACCGGCGACCGTTCGATCTTTACGCCGACGCTTCGGCGAGCCATGACGACCGCGGTGCGGACGCTGCGGCTCGAGCAGCACCACGCCACGCGTTCGCATTACCGGCATGACGAACTGGCCAACAACGGCGTGGGCACGAAAGTCGCTTACACCGGGCTGGTGTGGACCGCGTTCCGCCCATCCGACGACGCGGCGCGCTACCAATACAACATTCCCGACAACATGTTCGCGGCGGTCGTATTGCAACAGCTGACCGAGATCGAACGAAAAGTCTACCGCGACAACGCGATGGCGGAAGAGACGTGGGGACTGGCCGTTCAGATCCGTCACGGCATCGAGCATAACGCGCTGGTCAACGTGCCGGGACTCGGGCGTATCTACGCCTACGAAATCGATGGGTTCGGACACGCCAACCTCATGGACGACGCCAACGTTCCGTCGCTCCTTTCGGCCCCGTACTTCGGGTATGTCAACGCGCACGATCCCGTCTACAAGGCGACGCGCGCGTTCGTGCTCTCGCCGCGCAATCCGTACTATTTTGCCGGAAAATACGCCTCGGGCATCGGGAGCCCGCACACGCCGCACGGCTACATCTGGCCGCTTTCGCTGGTGATGGAGGCGATTACGTCGACCGATTCAACCGAAATCGACAAGGTGATGGGCTACATCGCCGCGTCAGATACGGGCGATCACCGTTTGCACGAATCGTTTAATTCGGACTGGCCCGAGTCGTATACGCGCGACGACTTCGCGTGGCCCAATGCGCTCTTCGCGCAGTTAATGCTCGCGCGCCAGGGCCGTCTGCCGGCGGTGCTTGAGTCTCTCGCGCGCTAAAAAGAATCTGACCCGCACCGTATCGCCGCCGCAGACCACGACTTCGTCGGGATGCGCGAACGTGCGGCCGTTTACGTCGACGGTGAAGCGCCCCGCGCGCAGGCCTGCTACGGTTGCGCGTAAGTTTCGCATGAAATGTTCTTGGGGCGCCCGCGCGCCTATGGCTTCGCGCACGGCCAGCGAGAGCAGATGATACAAACGCAGCGGCGTCGCGGATGCAAACGCACTGCAGCCGCTTTCCGCGACTGCGTGGAGATCGACGGGCACGCGCACCGTAATCACGCGCGTAATCTTCACGCACTTCCGAGGACCTGCCTGCTGTTTGGGATAATCAATTTAGCATGAACGACGACGATCTCGGACGGCGGCGCCGGCTGACGCCATCGGGGCCGCGGCGTTCGTCCGGCGGTGGAAGCGGCTGGGCTATTACTATTGCCGCCGCCATCGTCGTGGTGATCGCCGGGTGGTTCTTGGGCATGGCGTTAGCGCATTTCGCGAACGCGCCGAAAAAACAAAATACGGTAGCGAACATTGCGCCTTCACCGACCGCGTCGCCGACCGAAGCTCCGACGCCCGCCGCATCGCCTTCCGTAACGCCGTCGTCCGCGAGTTCTTCGAAACCGTCGCCGAAGCCAAAACCGAGCGCAACGGCAGCGCCGGCCGCTACGCCTTCGCCGGTGCCGACGCCGACCGCGCGTCCCACGGTTGCGCCGACCGCGCGTCCCACGGTTGCGCCGACCGCGCCGCCAACGCCGAAGCCCGTGCCGGTGCGCACTGCGGCGCCGCGCCGCACGCTACCCGTCGCGCGCCGGCCCGAGCCGACGCCCGCGCGCGTTGTACCGCCCGCGCCGGTGCCTTCAAATGCCGCCGAAACGACGGTGCGATCGTATATCGAGGCGCTGCGCAGCGGCGATCCGCAGACGGCGGCGTCGTATTTGGGGAACGGCTCGCCCGACGAAGGGTTCATCAACTCGAGCACGCGCATCGTCAGCATGCACAGCGCACGCGATGCCGACGGCAGCTACGTCGTCGCGGTGACGCTGTCCACGCCGAGCGGAAACTACATGGAGACGTTCAATGTTTCGGCGACCGCCGGCGGAAGTAAGATCTTACAGAAGAGCGTTACGAAGCTGTAATCTAGGCTTCGTCGGGCCACGCGGCGAGCTCGCCGATGGCAGCACTTTTCAAAACCTTGAGGCCGAGCATCGCGCACTTCATGCGCGTCGGGCTGATGCCGATGCCGACGTTTTCCAGCACGGCTTCTTTCGGTAACGTCGCGATCTCCGAAAGCGACTTGCCTTTGATGCTTTCGGTCAGCATCGAGGCCGAGGCCTGGCTGATCGCGCAGCCTTTGCCGGAGAATTTTACGTCTTGCACCAAGCCGCTCTTGTCGAGTTTCAGTTCCATACGGATCTGATCGCCGCAGAGCGGGTTCAGATCTTCGGCTGACGCGTCGGCGCCCTCGAGCCGGCCGAAGTTGCGCGGATTGCGGTAATGGTCGAGGATGTAGTCGCGGTAGAAGTCGTCCACGGCTAGAGTTTGAAGACGCGGGCGGCTTTTTCGATCCCCGTAATCAGCGCGTCGATATCTTCCTCGGTATTGTAGATATAAAAGGAAGCGCGCGCGGTCGCCGGCCAGCCCATCTTTTCCATGAGCGGCATCGTGCAGTGGTGGCCGGCGCGCACGCAGACCCCTTCGGTATCGAGAATCGAGGCGAGATCGTGCGGGTGCACGTCGCCGAAGTTAAACGAGATGACGTCGGCGATACGCTCGGGATCGCGCGGACCGTAGATCGCCAGGCCGCGGCTTTCCAGCGTTGCCAAACGTTCGAGCGCGTAGGTAACGAGGCGGCGCTCGTGGGCGCGCACCCACTCCATGCCGATGCCGCGCAGGTAGTCGACGGCGACCGCAAACGCGATTGCGTCGGCGACGTTGCTCGTGCCGGCTTCAAATTTCCAGGGCAATTGGTTGAATGTGGATTTCGCGTACTCGACCTTGCGGATCATGTCGCCGCCGGTTAAGAACGGCGGCATCGCTTCGAGCAGCGCGCGTTTTCCGTACAGCACGCCGATGCCGGTCGGCCCTAACATTTTGTGAGCGCTGAACGCGTAGAAATCGGCATCGAGCGCTTTGAGATCGACGGGCATATTGGGCGCAGCCTGCGCGCCGTCCACCACGACCACCGCTCCGGCGGCATGCGCGCGCGGAATGATGATATCGAGCGGCGCGATCGTGCCCAGCGAATTGCTGACGTGCGAGAGCGCGACGAGTTTGCACCCGTCGAGCAGCGCGTCGAGATCGTCGAGTACGTGCAGGCCGCGGTCGTCTACCGGAATGAAGCGCAGCTCTGCGCCGGTTTTTTCAGCGAGAAGCTGCCACGGCACGAGGTTCGAGTGATGCTCGAGCTGCGTCACCAGGATCGCATCGCCGCGTCCTACGTTCTGCAGCCCCCACGCATACGAGACGAGATTGATCGACTCGGTCGTATTGCGCGTCCAGATAATCTCTTGCGTCTGCGCGTTGAAGAACGATGCGATCGTTTCGCGCGCTTTCTCGAACTCGGCCGTGGCGCGTTCGGCGATTTCGTAGACCCCGCGGTGGATGTTGGCGTTGTATTGCGAGTAGTAGTCCACCAGCGCGTCGATGACGACTTTCGGCTTTTGCGAGGTGGCGGCGGAGTCGAGATAGACGAGACGCTTGCCGCGCGAAGTCGGCCGTTGCAAGATGGGGAAGTCCGCGATGATGCGCCGGACTTTGGGGTCTTCGACGGCGACGCTCATGCGATCTTCGCTTCTAACGCTGCGCGCAATCTCTCGCGCATGCCCGCCGGGAAACGCTCGACGACGGGCTCGAAGAATCCGAGCGCGATCATTTTTTCGGCGGCTTCGCGTTCGATGCCGCGGCTTTCCATGTAAAAAATCAAGTTTTCGTCGAGCGCGCCGATGGTGGCGCCGTGAAACGCTTTGACGTCGTTCGCGCCGATTTCAAGCGCCGGGACGGAGTCTATGTGGGCGCGCGGCGAGAGCAGCAGCGCATCGTCGCGCAGCGATGCCTCGGTGCCTTGCGCATGCGGCGCGATGCGAATGTTTCCGAGATAGCGCGCTTGACCGCGGCCGGTTGCCGCGGATTTAATGAGCGTTTGCGACTGTGACTCGCCGACGTTGTGGCGGATCGTAGAAACCATGTCCACGTGCTGGTCTTCACGCGGGAAGAAGAAGCCGTTCAGATGCGCGTCAATACCGGGATGGTCGACGAGCACGTCGATGCGCGAAACCGAGAGCGCGGCGCCGACCTCGGCGACGCACCACGTGACCGAAGCATCTTTGCCGGGCGAGGCCGCGCGCGTGAAAAAGGCTTGCGATTCGAGCGGCAGATTCTGTTCGGCCGCATAGGTAACGGTGGCGCTTTCCGCGGCGACGATCTCCGCGATGCCGCAGACGGCATCGGCCGATTCCCCTTCGATGCGTTCGATAACGGTGCAGCGCGCGCCGCGATCGACCACGACCAGCGTGTGCGGAAAGAGCGCGCCGTTCTTGGCGGTGTACGTTATTTCGATGGGGTCGTCGACGGATTGGTCGGGCGGAATGTAGACGAAGGCGCCGGTGTTGCAGAGCGCGGCCGAGAGCGAGGCGAATTTATCGTTGAGCGTTCCCGCGACGCTGCCGAAGGCGCGGTTGAAAATCTCGGCGTGATCGCGCTTTGCGGTTTCGAGGCCGCAGGCGACGAGACCGGGCTTGGAAGGCGCGACGATGTTCGGATCCGAGGGCGGCGCGACCGCAAGCGTTGAGAAGTCGATCGCGTCGAGATCGATCTTCCAAAATCGTCCGGGGCGTTCGCGGCCCGATCGCTGTTCGAGCGCTTTTTCGAGGGTCGCGCTAGGCAATCTGCGCCGTCTCCTCGCGGATTTTGTCGTAGCCTTCGCGTTCGATGCGCTGCGCGAGTTCGGCGTCGCCTTCTTTGACGATGCGTCCGTCGATCATGATGTGCACGACGTCGGGTTTGACGTACTGCAGGATGCGCGGATAGTGGGTGATGATCAGGAAGCCCGTATCTTTTCCGCTTTCGCTCGCGCGCATTGCGTTGACCGACTCGCCGACGGCGCGCAGCGCGTCAACGTCGAGGCCGGAGTCGGTTTCGTCCAGGATCGCGTACTTCGGCGCAAGCATGGCCAGCTGCAGCATCTCTAGGCGTTTTTTCTCGCCGCCCGAAAAACCGTCGTTGAGATAGCGGCCCATGAAGCTCGGATCCATGTCGAGCAGATCCATTTTCTCTAAGAGCAGCGCGCGGAATTTGGCCGGCGGAAGATCGCCCGGGTGCAGCGCTTGGCGCGCCGCAAACAAAAAGTTCGCAACCTTCACGCCCGGGATCGCGGCGGGATATTGAAAGGAGAGGAAGAGTCCGGCCTTCGCGCGTTTGTCGGGCGGCAGGGCGAGCACGTCGGCGCCGTCGAGGGTGACCGAACCGCTCTCTACCTTAAAGCCCGGGTGACCGGTGATCGAAAACGCGAGCGTCGATTTGCCGCTGCCGTTTGGGCCCATCAATGCGTGAACGCGCCCGGCTTCGACGGTGAGGTCGATGCCTTTGAGAATTTGAGTGCCGCCCGCGCTTGCGCGCAGCTGCTGAATACGTAGGCCCCGTTCGGACACGCGTTGCTCCTTCGGATACGGAAAGCGGCCTAAGCCGCCTCTCCAATCCTACGGACCAGGGTGGAGAAAGTCAAGGAAAACCTGGACTATCTGCGTATTTCGTGCTAGCATTCGAGCAGATTATGCAGGCCGACCGCTTCTTTCAGACTCCGCGCGGACGCATCGTTGAAGAGCTCCGCCGGCGCAAATCCGCCTCCGCCGTAGACCTGGCCAAGGTCTTCGGGCTCTCGCCCAATGCCATCCGGCAGCAGCTGGTCGTGCTCGAGCGGGACGGGCTGGTGGTCGAGCAATCGGTGCGACGCGGCCCCACCAAGCCGACGCACGAATTTTCGCTCACCAAAGACGGCGAGAAGCTTTTCCCGCAGCATTACGACAAGATGCTCGGCGCGGTTTTGCGCGAGGTGCGCGCTCAGCACGGCGAGACCGGCATCGCGGCGCTTTTCGAAGGCATTTCCAAGCGCACGGTCGCCAAAGCGCGCGAGCGGGTGACCGCCACGGATACCGCCGGCAGGCTCGGGCAACTGACCGAAGTCTTGCGCGAAGGCGGCGTGATGGCCGACTACAACCTCATCGAGGGCGGGTTCGAGCTCCACGAGCACAACTGTCCCTACTCGGCCGTCGCCAAAGATAACCCCGAAGTCTGCTCGGTGATCCATCAAGTCCTCGAGGAGACGATCGGCGGCACCCACGTGCAAACCGAGTCCCTTGCAACCGGCGGCACCGAATGCACGTTTGAGCTGAAGGCATGAATTTTCCAAAATTTCAACAGCTGGTCGAAGACCGCACCGGGTTCCGCACCATGGAAAACCCCACCGCCAGCGGTGAGTATTTCAGCGACTCGTGCGGCGACATGTATAACTTTTTCCTCAAGGTCGGTCCCGGCGCCGTTATCGAGGATATGTCGTACTTCACGACCGGCTGCGGTTTCGGCACGGCGACCTGCAGCATCGTGGTCGATCTCGCCAAAGGCAAGACGATCGAAGAAGCCGCTGCATTGAAGGAAGCCGACGTCGAGAGCGCGCTCGACGGCTATCCGGAGAAGAAGAAAGATTATCCGCAACGCGCCCTTGAAGCGCTGCACGTTGCGATCGACGACTACAAACAAAAAGTAGCGTCAGGTGCCGTTCCCGATTACGGCGCGATGCCCGCACCCGAGCGGCCGGTTCAGCCGGTCGCCGAGACGGTTCCCGAGCCGCCGCCGCCGTCAGAGAACGGCAAGCTCCTCATCAAATTGCACTAAACGCGTGAGCGCCGGCAAGTACGAGATCCATCTCGGCGACAAATTCGGCTATTCCACGCTGATCGATGCGGATGCCGAAGCGAACGCGTGCACGGTTCCCTGGTTCAATCAAACGCTCACGACCGTCAACGACGCGCTGGTGCGGCTCGGAGTTTTTCACGGCGAGTTCCACTGGCATAAACACGACGAACAAGATGAGTTCTTCTTCGTGCTCGAGGGCGAGCTGCTGTTAGATATCGATCACAAAGAAACGCATGTGCTCAAACAACATCAAGGGTACACCGTCCCGAAAGGCGTGATGCACCGTACGCGTGCGCCCGAACGCACCGTTGTTCTGATGATCGAGCAGCGCGGAGTTATTCCGACGGGCGACTGAGATTACTGAAAGCGAAATTTATTTCTCGCGACGATTGGAGAGCTTCAGCGGGTACCGGGCACGAACCTCGTACCGCGTGGTGCGCTCGGCTGGAATAGATTCGAAGAGCGTGAGTTCCCCAATCGCGAGCTTCATCGGCGTTATGTCGAGGCTCGGAAGATGCGCGTCGCCACCCTTCACGCGCGCAAGGGTTACGTGCGCGACCGTTTCTTTCTCGAAATGAAAACCGAGCTCTTCATATGCGGCACGGAGCGATCGCGAGAGCTCGCGGAACGCCGCGTCCTGTTCGCTCGCACCGACCCAAATGACGCGTGGCTTTCGCTTATGCGGGAAAGCGCCGAGTTTGTCGAGGGTCATTTCGAATGCGCTCGTGCTGCGCGCAGTGCGATCGAGCGCGTCGCAGACCGGTTCGACGGCCTCCGGTTCGACCCAGCCGAGGAAGGCGACGGTAATATGCAACTTCTCCGGAGCTTCAAAACGCGCATCGAGTCCGGACGCACGTAAGCGTTCCGCGACGTCCGTACATTTTGCACGCACGGTTGGCGTGAGATCGATGCCGGAGAAGAGCTTAAGCTTTCTCACGCGGGCCTCGCCCTTCGACTTGCGCCCTTCGGGCGCTGCTCAGGGTGGTTCGACAAGCTCACCATGACACACGATAAACTCACCACTACATTAGAAGATACGGGTTCGTGTTGCGCTCCTCGCCAATCGTCGTGAACGGACCATGGCCGGGAATGACGATCGTTTCGTCGCCGAACGGTAAAAGCTTCCGCTGAATGCTGTCGACGATGTCTTCCATCGACGTTCCGCCTAAATCCCAGCGGCCGATGGAGCCGGCGAAGAGCGTGTCACCGGAAAGAATCGTCTGATTGTCGCCGTCGGCGAAAGCAAAGCAGACGCTGCCCGGCGTGTGACCGGGCGTATGCAGAACGTCAATTTCAACGCCGCCCGCGCGGATATGCCCGCCATCGCGCAGCTCGCCGTCGAGCTCGACGATGCGCGGCGCGGCGGTTTCGCCTAACCAGCGTGCCTGCATCCCGAGCGTGCGGTAGAGCGGGAGATCGGCGGGATGCAGCAGGCCCGCACCGCCCGTTCGTTCGCGCAACGTTCCAAGATCGCCAATGTGATCGATATGCGCGTGCGTGTGCACGAGATACTTCGCGCGTGCGCCTAAGCGTTCGAGGCGCTTCATCACCTCGGGCACGCCGTCTCCGCCGTCTACAACGACGGCTTCCTTTGTCTTATCGTCGCAGAGAATCGTGCAGTTGCATGCCAGTGGACCGACCGGAAACGTCTCGACGATCAATCGATGCGAATTCCAAAATCGTGAAACGCGCCGTTGTAATAGCCGAGCGGCGAACCCGAACGCGACGCGCACGACACCACGCGTCCGATGAAGACGCTGTGCGTACCGGCGTGATGTTCTTCGGCCACTTCACATTCCAAGTGAGCGACTACGCCCGCAAGAATTGCCGCGCCGGTTTGTCCGGTCTCGAACGCCACGCCTTCGAATTGATTGTCGCGCATCTTGCTGGCGAAACGCTTGGCGAGTTCGCCCTGATCGCCCGCTAAAATATTCACGCAGAAAATCTTCGATTCGGAAATGTAGAGATAGCTCCGCGCTTCGCGGTTGATACAGATCAGTACGAGGGGCGGATCGACCGAGACGCTCGCGAACGAACTGACGGTAACTCCGCGGGGCTGCCCCTCGCGCACGCTGGTGACGACCGTCACGCCGGTGGGAAAATGCCGCATCGCGGTCTTGAACGAGTCGGGCGTTACGGTTGAATCGCTCACGCCTTGCGCGCGCCGATGCCAATTCCGGCGCCGAGCGGCAATATCGTCGCTTCGAGCTGCGGATGTTTTAAGAAGGTGCGATTAAAAGCGCCGGTTTCGTCGTCGGCAGTCAAGCCGTTCAAGATGACCAAACCAGAGAGCTTCAGCACATGTAGACATTGTTTGAGATACTCCGCGTAATCGCTGCGCGGCGCGTCGACGAACGCGATATCGAGATTGCGCTGCGGGAAGATGTGCAGCACTTCGAGGGCGGGCTGGTTAATGATTTCGATGCGGTCGCCGACTCCGGCCCGATCGAAAAACTGTCGCGCGATCTCGGTGCGCTCGATGAACGGATCGAACGTCCAAATCTTTCCGGCGGGCGGCTGCGCGAGCGCCATTTGGACCGTGGCGTATCCGTAACCCGTGCCGATTTCAAGAATCCGGTTGGCTTGCATCGCGGTCGTTAAAACCGAGAGCAGCCGGCCGACGACTTCGGGCACCGTTGCGATGCCGTCTTGTTTGGCTTTCTGTTCGATTTCGAGAAGCAGCTCGCGGTCCATGGTGGACGCTTAGTCGCGCGGCTGAAGCTTCCCCGCGCGCCCGGCTGCCGCAATGACGTTGCGCAGCAGTGCAACGTTGGTGACGGGTCCGACTCCGCCCGGAACGGGTGTAATTGCGCCGGCGACCTCGAACGCGGAGTCGAAGTCGACGTCGCCTTTGAGCTCTCCGTCGACGAGCGTCGTGCCGACGTCGATCACTGTCGCACCCGGCTTGATGTCGGAACCGCGAATGAGATTGGGAACGCCGGTCGCCACGATCAGCACATCGGCCATCCGCGCGTACGGCTGCAGTCCCGACGATTCTTTGTGCAAGATCGTCACGGTCGCGTCTTGCGCGAGCATCAGCATCGCAACCGGTGCGCCGACGACGACCGAGCGTCCGATCATCACCGCATGCAAGCCCGTGAGCGGCCAATGCGGGCTGCGTTCGAGAAGCAGCATCACCGCGGCAGGCGTTGCCGGTACGAATTCGGCGCCGCTTCCGAAAGCCAGGTGACCCTGATTGGTCGGATGCGTACCGTCAACGTCTTTGTGAATCGGAATCGAGTCGGCGATGTTGCGGATTGAAAGATGCGCGGGCAGCGGCTGCTGCAGCATGACGCCGTGTACGGCCGGATCGGCTGCCAACGCCTCGAGCCGTTCGCGCACGGCCGCGGCGGTGGCGTTTTCCGGCAGCTCGTCAACGTCTACCGAAACTCCGACGCGCTCGCCCATCTTTTCGAGATTGCGCACGTAGGCGACCGAGGCTTCATTTTCACCGACGAGCACGATCACCAAGCGCGGATGAACGCCGGCAGATTGCAGCCGGCGGCTTTCGGCGATCAATTCTTCGCGCAGTTCGTTGGCGACGGACCGCCCGTCTAATATGCGTGCCGGCACGCTCGCGCTTTCGTTTGCGGAAGGAACCTCACCTGGGATAGTAGCACGAAGCCAAACGTGAAATGGCTTCTGGCCGTGGGCGGCGCCCTGATTGCCGCCGTGGTCCTTAAACAATATTTTCCGAGTGCCGCAACTGGCGCGCCGCAAATCGCGTCGGCCGGAAAAACGGCGCCCAGCTTCGCGGTGCCTTCGACCAGCGGAACGAGCCAGACGCTCGCGTCGTATCGCGGGAAGATCATCGTCATGAATCTTTGGGCAACATGGTGCCCGCCGTGCCGTTCGGAGATGCCCGATTTCGAAAAGCTTTACGAAACGTATCGCGGCCGCGGCTTGGTTGTGATCGGCATCAACCAAGGTGAGTCGCGTCAGCGCGCGGCTTCGTTCGCGCAGTCGCTCCACATTAAATATCCGATCTGGCTCGATTCTCAGCAACAGTATGGGCGCACGTACATCGCGCTCGGCTTACCGACTACCGTCATCATTGACCGCTCGGGCGTGCCCGTGCCTCCGGGCTTCGACGGTCCGCTGACCTACGCGCAAATGAAAGCCGCCGTCGCGCCGCTGCTCCGCGCGCAACATTGATCGTCTTCTGGTTCTTGATCGCGGCGGCGGCCGGTATGACCGTCGCGCAAGACGTCTTTCCGGGCAGTGCGGTTTTTCATTCGGGCTGGTACAACGCGTCGAACGTTGTCGCGATCGTCGCGGCGGTTTTTCAGCGCCGTAAGGATTCGATCGCGCTTTTCGGCGCCGCCGTCGTCGTGCTCTCCGGCGTTGCCGCCGGGCTCATGGGATCCGATACGCATACGGTGATCGGATCGCCGGGCGCGACCGTCACCGATGATGAAATCGGATCGGCTTTTGTTTTTCCGCTCGCGCAACCGGGTGCCGATCCACAAACGGTTACGGTTTCGCTTCGCAGCGGGTCTTCGCTCGTCGCCATCGGCGCGCATCGGCGCTATTGGGGCAGCCTTATCATGTGGCAGACTCCGCGCGTTGCCGTGTGGGTAACGGCAGCCGACGCAGGCGGAAACCGTTTGACGATCACGCAGCCGACGAACGGAACGTTTTTATCGCCGGTACTCGCGATGCAGCAGTCAACGGTCATCGGCGGAATGAACGTCCGATACGATACGTTTGCGGTTCCGGCCGAACGGCGGACCGTTAAGGCCGTGTTGTTCGACGCGCAACAAGCTTCACACTTAGGACCTCAGTCGCCGCCGAACGGAGGGCCGGCGATTTTGTTCGCGGTTGCCGATCGCGGCGATCGCCCGGTGCCCGGAGGCATCGGCATCGTCGCATCGGGATCGCAAAGAAAGATCGGCGGATTGATCCTCGGCGCGCAGGCCGGCAACTATCCCGCGGTGGCGGTCGCGTCGGCGCCCTATCTGCCGGCGCTCATCGCCGGCTTGCTGATAACGATCGCAGGCGCCGCTAGAACTGCGTTCCGCTCGAAAACTTAAAGCCTTCGATCTTGGCGGCCGGCACGACGAGCGAGAACCAGTAGTCGCCCGTGCGCTGCGGCGCGTTCGAAAACTCGCACTTTCCTAGGGCCTCGATGATGCTTTGATTGAAACGCATGTTGCGCACGCCGCCGGTCACCTTGCCGTTTTCAATCAGAAAGGTGCCGTCACGCGTCATACCCGTAACGATCGCTTTTTTTTGATCGACGGTCCGGATGTACCAGAAGCGGCTGATGAGGAGTCCCCGCTTGGTTTCGGATATCAGTTCCTGGGTCGACTTGGTTCCGGGTTTCACGACGATATCGATCGCTTGCGGACCGTAGGCGTTGGGCGCAGGCAGAGCGTGCCCCGTATTCTCTCGGTTGAGTTTCTTGGCCCAGTAACTGTCGGTCACGAACGTTTTTGCGACGCCGGCGTCGATGAGCGTGAGGCGTTTCTTCGGCTGGCCTTCGAAATCGAACGGCATCGACGGCGCCAGCGAATTCGCGTAGTCGTCCGTCACCGTCAGATTTTCGCCGAAGTACGGCTTGTCGAGCCCGTCGCTCAAGAACGACGAACCTTCGTCGACGGCTTGCGCCGAAAAATGCTGTCCCAAGTAGGCGAAAAACTCGCCGAACGCGGCCGGCTCCATGATGACGGTCCACTCACCGGGTTCGACTTCTCGCGGCTGCGCGGAGTTCTTGGCTTTGCCGGCAGCAGTTTCGGCGACGCTACGCGCGTTGAGCGTAGTCGCGTCGGGCGAATAGGCTTGACCGTATCCGGTCGAATCCGAAGCGTTCATTTTTACGTTGATGCCGCTGTCGGTTCCGTCGAACGACGCGCGGGCGCCGTTCGAGTTGGCAATCGTGAAGCCGGCGCTTTGCGTGCGCGCAAAGCCGGCGCACCAGAACTTGTTCGATTCGGCGACTTTGAAGATTGCGTCGGCCATGTCGGCGCGCAATTGGGGTGACGCTTCGGCTGTCGCTTTGACGTAGGCGCCTTCGGGCGCCTGAGTCGGACCGCCCCAGGGCAGCGGCGCGAGCTCGGGATCTTCGGGCGCCAGATGCGCGATGGCGAGCGCGCGGTCGACGGTCGCGCGCAGCGATTCTTCGTCGAGCAGATTCGTCGCGGCGGTGCCGGTCCGCAGGCCGGCGATCGCGCGCACGCTCACGCCCGTGTCCGCTCGCGCGACGTTCTGATGGATCTCTTCGTGCGTGAATCGTGTGAGATCGGCGGATTCGGAGCCAATCGTGACTTCGGTCTGGTCCGCCGCCGACAAGCCGAGCACGCGCTCGGCCAACGCCTCTCGTGCCTTGCTATCCACCGTAACCTACGCCTACTTGCACGTTGCGAAAACGCGCGGGAGAAGCGCACTGTGCCGTGCGTCCGGTCTGCATCGGTTCGCCTTTTCCGCAGTTCGGCGTTCCCCATGCGACCCACGATTTTTCGTCGGCGATTGCGTCGCACGAGTTCCAGAATTGAGGGGTCATGCCGGCGTAGGTCGGGTTCTTTAACAGCTTGCCGCGTTTGCCGTTCTTGACTTCCCACGCGATCTCGCAGCCGAATTGAAAGTTCAGCCGGTGATCGTCGATCGACCACGAGCGGTTGCTTTCCATGTAGATGCCGTCTTTGACGTCTTCGAAGAGACCGTCGAACGGAACGTCGCCGGGCAGCAGGTTCAGGTTGCACATCCGGATCATCGGAACAAATTCCCAGCTCTGCGCGCGAATGCAGGCGTTGCTTTCACGGCCGATCGTGCGCGCCGTGTCGTTGCTCATTTCGTAACCGACCAGCAGACCGTTGCGGATGATGTCGGACGTTCCACTCTTCGTGCCTTCGTCGTCGTACCCGACGGTTGCCATGCCTTGCGGGAGCGTGTTGTCGATGCGGATGGTCACGATATCCGAACCATACTTCAGTTTGTCGAGCTGCGCGATCTCCAGGAAACTGACGCCTGAAAAGTTCGCTTCCCAGCCCATGACGCGGTCGAGTTCCGCCGGATGTCCGCACGATTCGTGAATCTGCAGCGAAACTTGCGAGCCGCCCAAGATGATGTCGCGCGTTCCGCTGGGACATTGCTCGGCGGTTAGCAGCGATTGCGCTTCTTCGCCGATGCGCTGTGCATTCTGCGAGAGCTGCGCTTCCTCGACGATCTCCCAGCCGCCCGACTTGTAGAGTCCGATATCGCCGGGGAACGTGCGCGACTGTACCTCGCCATCGCCGACGGCGAGCGCTTCGAGCCCGCTGCCGGTTTGCCGGATCGATTGCTCGATGCGCGAACCGAGCGTGCTGTAAAACGTCTTGTCCGTGCGCCAGAGATCGATCCAAGCGCGGCCGACGCTGATCTTTGGCGAAACGTGCAGCGCTTTCTCGGCGGCGAGCAAGAGCGCGACGCGGTCGCCGAGCGGCACGTTGTCGGGATCGCGCACGACCGGCGTCGCGAACGAGTCGACGTATGCGCGTGGAGGCGCTGCGCCGAAGCGGTGCCGCGCGATCGCGGCGCCGGCTTTTGCGATTTCGACCGCCCGAGCGGCGGTGGCGTCAATGCCGGCATGCGTAAGATCCGAAGAGGCCGCGAAGCCCCAAGCGCCGCGGACGAGCGCGCGCATGCCGTATCCGCGGCTGGTGGCGTCCGAGAGCGTCGCCACGACGCCGTTTCGCGTTTCGATGCGTTCGGCACGGACGACCTCGAACCGCAAATCTGCGTACTCGGCGCCCCGCTTGGAGGCGGTATCGAGCGCGCGCGCGGCCAGATCGTCAAAACTCATGCGTTCGCGCTATTTGGGAGGCTGGTGGGGGCCGCCTGCCAGCGTCATCCGCACGTTGCGGATGCCGACCGAGCCCGCGGCTGTTACCGGAATCTCGGAACCGACGCGATTGATCGTATAGATCGCCTTCAGGGTGAGTGGCTGCGCCAATGAGGGCGGGAACCGGAACTGCACGTGCCGCCATCCACGCCAATCTATATGCGCGATCGTGTACATAAAGCGTTCGTTGATTGCGTTGTTGACGGCAACGCGCAGCGCTTCGCCGTTTCCGTCGCCGTTAATATCCGCGCCGATCGCGAGCACCCGTTGCGGCAAGGCGATCGACGCACTCGCGTACGCAGCGCGCTCCGTTCCCGAGAAATCGTAGCTCAGTATCAGACAATCGTTGCACGTTGGGTCCGGATCCGGAACGAGTTGTCCCGGGCCGCCGCGCGGCGCGCTTGCAAATACCGCCGATGCGAGCGAGAGCGGCGCTTCATGCTCGCCCACCATGATGCGCTGCGTGGCGAGCGCGCTCCCCAGCTGCAGCGTAACCGTCGCGTCAGTTTTTCCGGCGCGGAAATTTCCGGATTTGTCGATCGTGCCGTCTTGCGCGCGCCAGGGTAAAGCATCGGGCAGCGCGATCGGAAACCCGTCGCGATCGAAGGCGAGAATCGAAAGCCGCACGCTGCCGCCGGCAGCGACGACCGGATCGCGAGGCGAGATGCGTACGCGCGCAACGGCGGTTGTGACTGCAACCGGTACGTCAAGCCGGAGCTCGCCGCGCTTCACCCGCAGAACGCCACTGCCCGCGCGATTTCCCGCCAAAAACTTCCCGGCAGCGAATCTGCCGAGCCCCGCGGGCCGGACGTCGACGCGAATGGGCGCGCCGCCGGAAATGACATGGTCACCGGGATCGACTGCTGCTAAATGCATGTCCACGTTCGCTCCGGGAAAGGCGCGTATCGCGGGCGGCCAGGCGACGACGCGCGACGGAAATCCAGCCGGCGCATCGCTGTACACGAACAACCCGTCGGCGACGCTGCGCTCGTGTCCATCGGACGGAGAGTTCACGAGGCCGGCTGCCGCGCTTCCGGGCAAGCGCGCGACAATCGCCGAGCTTCCGCCGCCGTCGAATTGCATTCCCGTGTTCGCGCCGAACGCAATCATGAGCGCGGCGAGCTGCGTCTGCAACACGCCGATCGAAAGATCGGGCTGTCGTCCGTCAATCTGAAAGAAAAGTAATCGCCCGTCGGTTGTAGCGGCTACACCCGAAGCGGGGATGTGCGACGCGAACTCTCCGCCGGAAGGGCCGTCGGGATCGGCGTACGGCCGGCCGTTCTGCACGAGCAGAGGGCCGCCGCCGATCGCGGTCTGTACACCGGCCAGTGTCGCGCCGGCGTTAGGGACGATCGAAATGGCGTCACCGGTATTGGGCAGCGGGAACGTGCCGTACTCGGCCGGACCGATCGATAAATAATAACCGGGCGGTTGCGTCACCGAGTTGTCCGCGATGCCCGTGACGCGATACGTCGCAAAGGGCGGATCGCCGGTTACCGGCTGCAGCTGCAGTTCGGTAACGTTCGGCGCCGGCCGCAGCGCGCCAAACTCAGGCATCGTCAGTATGGTGCGTCCGCCCGGAGGCCAGTCGTTGATCGTCGCGATTGGCACCATTGCGGTTCCGATTTGCGCGACGGGTGCGAGCGTAAACTCGGCAAAGCGCGGCGCCTTGTTCGCATCAATGGCGACCGCCCAACGGTGCGAAGGCATGCGTTCCAACCGGCCGTCTTGCACGAGAATATTGAGCGGCGCATTGGTTTGGTTGATGTCGAAGTAATCGCCGTTGATCCCGGCGACGGCGCGGCTGCGCTGCGCCATCGACGAAACCGGCTCGCCTTGCGAAACGATATGATCTTGCGCGAGCACGGTTCCAACGCGGACCGTCGGCTCGGTGAGATCGATCGCAACGACGTGGATCGAAAGCGGCCCGTCAGCCGTCAGCATTTCGTAGTCGCCATAAGCGACGCCGGGCGCGATTTCGGCGATCGTAACGGCATCGGTCAGAATGAGCGGAAAAGGAGTGGCGGGATGCGGCGAGCGAGGCAGGAGTGCCGCCAGCGCGATCGCCGCGATTAATGCCACGTTGCCACGCTGAGCGGATAGCCGCCGGTCGGGAAGGGCGCGCCGCGCACGCGCGACAGCGTAGCGAGCGAAAAGACGTCAACGCGATCTTCGCGCGCGCACGGAACGTAAAGGCGGCCGCCGGAAGCGCTTGGCCGCCACGGCGTGCTGCACGTTCGCAGCGGAGCGTGCGCCGGTCGAAGCGTCGTGGCGTTCAGAACGTAGACGACGTTGGCGGCTTCGTCGGTTACAAAGACGCGGTTCGTTCGGGAGTCGAAGGCCGCGCCGAGCGGAAACTTCAAGTGCGGACTTCGCGCGACGACGGGGGCTGAAGTCTTGTTCAGCGCGATTGCGGCGACGAAGCCGCCGCCGGGCGTCATCGACGGACTGACGTTCGAAACGACGAAAAGACGCTGCGTTCGTTCGTCGAGGGCGATGCCGAACGGCCGCTCCGGCGCCGGAATTTTACGCAGCACGCGCATCGACTGCGTATCGACTTCGGCGATCGAATTGTCGTTGACGTTCCCGACGTAGGCAATAGGCCGCGCAGAATCCAGGGCAATGCCTTCGGCGGTGACGCCGGTTACGACGCGCGTCACGCTTCCGCTTGGCGTTATGCGCGTGAGCGCGCCTTGGCCCTGCACGTCGCGGTCGCTCACGAAGACATTCCCGGACGCGTCGACGGCGACTTCATTCCCAACGTCGACACCGGGAACGTTCGTGATGCTCCACGGATTGCGGTCGATACGCGTGAGCGTGTCGCCGTCGGTATCGGCGGTTACAATCGATCCGTTCTTCAAAAAGGCAACGTCTGCCGGCGCCCCGGCGATGGCGAAGTTTCCGAGCTGAGCGAACGTGCGCTCGTCGTGCAGGGCGATACCGCCGCGATACGTTGCGACGGCAATCGTATGCGCGGACGCCGGCGGTGGAACCGTGCGGACTGCGGCGTACGCCACGGCCGATGAAGAAGCGCCCACGATGGTCGTCCAAACGGGGCGGCTCACTTGCGGCGCGACGAAGGTATCGCGCTCGATCTTTCCCGGTCCCAAGAGTGTCAGCGTATATGAACCGCTCACGCCTTCGGCGGAAACGTGTACCCGGCTACCGGCGAAGTACGAACCCGCGGGTACGTGCAAGCGAAAAGTGCCGGGCGCTTGCGGCGCGCGGTTGGGCGCCGTTCCGAGCAGAAAGAGGAAGGCGAACGCGCTAACGCGCGTGAGCATGTGCGCGTTCGAGTCCGGCGAGAACGTCGGTCCCCGGAGCGACCATCGTTTGTGCAGTACGCGCCGGGTCGAACGTAAAGCTCGCAACGTTGTAATCGCCATACGTACCGCAAACGATCTGACCGTCGGGATCGACGGCATACGCCCGCCCGGCTTTGGCATCGAACACGATGACGTACATGCGCAGCTCGATTGCTCGCGCTCGCGCAAAAGATTTTTGCCAGCCGTCATCGCTTTGCGTCGTCCACGCAACTAAATTCACGCCCGCAAGCCGGTACGCTGCAAGGCCTCCCGGATCGAAGACGGTGTCGTCCGCCACGCACGCGGCGTGTCCGGCGGCCGTGGCCGGTGTGAGAATCGCGTCGGCTTCCAAAATGCCCGGCAGGGCCTTATCGCGGGCGAACGATTCTTCCGTCGAAATCGCCAGCCGCGCGGAGCGATCGTTGCGCGCCGCGTTCCAAGGCACGCGCAGTTGGCCTGAACGGCGCGGCTGGGCTCCGCCGAGTTCAATCTCGGCCGACAGAATCTCGGGATCGGTCTCGGATGCGATACGATCGATCTCCCCGCCGGCTGAGACGATCTGGCTTTTCCCGCAGTACGCGACGCACTCCAGCTCGACGCCGCACTTATTGGCAGCCACAAACGGAACGCCGTTCTCGCGCGCCCGCACGCGCGCCAGCAGATCGGCTTGGATGTTCTCCAAGTTGCCGGGGTCGCGACCGCTGGTTACCCAGGCGGTCGGCATGATCAACATTTCAGCGCCCTGATCGACAAGCGTTCGCGCGATCGTCGGGATCCGGCCGTCGGCGCAGATCAGAACGCCCAGTTTACCGAGCGATGTTTGAACCGGCTTCAACCGTTCGGCCGGGACGAACCATTGCCGGTCGAAATGCCAAAGGAAGTGTTTGTCGGCGCTTCCCGCGATTTCTCCGCCGGTATCGAAAACGATGGCGCTGTTGTAGACGCGGCCTTCGTGCGCGCGAGCGGCGCCTACGACGAGCACGATCTGCAGATCGCGCGCCAAGTTTCCGCAGTCGGCCAGCGCTTGCGCGATCTCGCTTCCGTCAAACGGACTTGGCCCGAGCACGTAGGCCGGCAGCGTTCCCTCCGGAAGCACGACCAGCTGCGCGCCCGTCTTGGCAGCGTCGCGAATGCGTTGCGCTATCGTGGGCCACACCCGCCGCAGCGATGCGCGATCGTGAGCTAAGAGTTGGATCGCTGATGCCTTGATAATGCGCCGGTTCACTGCTGCAAGGATGTTTGCAGCCGTGGCTACCCTTCCTGTTCGCTCGGAGAGGAACGCAAGCGACTAATAGCCGGGCGAACTGCTGCCGAAGCCTGGTGTAGGGAGAGAAAAAGGAGCGGCGCTATGCGCTTACATCGCTTTCTCTTTGTCGTAACAGCCCTGTCGCTGTTGGCGTTGGGCGCGCCGCAGCCCGCATTTTCCGCCACGCATGTAGCGATGGCGAAATTCACGTCGCGCGTCGCACCGGCCGACGAGTACTTCGGCCGTTTGAAGATGAGCATTCTCGGCATCCGCAACGAACTGCGCGACCTCGACCGGCGCTTGACCTATTCGCCCGACGCCGGCGCCAGTGCGCTCGGAACCGCACTCTTCGTTGAAAACGCGATCCGCGATTGGGAAGCTAAGTATCCGGCCGACCCGTGGCTCGCTCGCAGCGTCTATCAACTCACACACGTGTACGCGAAGATCCACACGGACCAGGGCCATCAGCATGCCGTGAACGCGCTGCACTGGCTGGTCAGCCGATACCACAGGTCGCCGTTTTGCAACGTCGCGCAAACCGAGGTGGGAAGCGCTCTGAAGTAAGCGAACTGGAGGCGGTGATGAAGAGCCGCTCTACCACTATATCTCTTTTAGCCGCCGCAGCCGCAGCCTGCGTTCTCGGTTCCGTAGCAGCGGCGCCGACGTCGAAACCGCCGGCCAAACCGGCCCGAAAAGCGCCGAAGCCACCGGCGGTTTCGAAATTCAGGCAGCATCAGCTCGACATGATGAAAGTCTCGGCGCCGGGAGACGAGTACTTCGGGCGGCTCAAGTTGAGCTATTTGGGGATCGACAACACGTTCCGCGACGAGTCCATTCGCGCCGGTGCGTACACAACCGATTCACATATCATTTCGCAGGTCGATTTCGCCGAAGACGCGTTGCGCGGCTGGGCCAACAAATACCCGAAGGACCCTCAGCTCGCGCGTTCCTACTTCCTGGCATACGCGATGTACCGCAAAGTTTGGACGCTGCCCGGCCAGACCAAGGCGTGGCAGTATCTGCACATCATCGAACAGCGTTTTCCCTCGACCTACTTCGGCAAGCTGGTGAAAAAAGATCTCATCGGATTCACCGAGCACTATTTCATGGAGCCGCAGCCGTGCCCGTCGCCGGAGCCGACGCTCTCGCCGGGCGCACGCCGGCCGCCGCCGACGCCAAGTCCCACACCGTCGCCGGTTCCGACGCCGACTGCAAGTCCGGCTCCCGGACAGCCGGCGGTGGAAATTCTGCCGGTTCCGTGCTACACGCCGGTTCCGCCGACGCCGTCGCCGTCGCCAACGCCGGTACCGACGATCGGGCCGAGCGCGATACCCAGCGCGTTACCGATCACGCACGGCTCTCCGGTTCCTTTGCCGACGGGAGTGCTGACGCCGACGCCGCTGCCGTCTCCGGCGCCGACGCGATCTCCGCGTTAGCAGCAAGTAAATAAAAGAGCCCCGGCTGTCGCCGGGGCTCTTTCTTTTCTATTCTCTTACGAGATTAGAACTTCAGACCTAACCCACCGTATGCGCCCGTGTAGCTGTAAGCCGACGGTGCATTCTGTTTATTGCGTCCGTTGCTTCCAAGGAAGCCGAACTCGATAAACACTGGAACGTTGGGCCCGAACGTAAACGCACCGCCGATATCCCAGCGATAGACGTTGTACGCAAGCGTGTAAGGTACCGCCGTGGTGCACCCAAGCGCGAGGCACCCAGTGCCGTTTCCTTGCACGTTCGGATAGTAGTAGAAGCTGCCGTACCACGTGAACGGATTGTCGAGGTCAGGCAGTTTCTCTATGCCGACGCCAAAGTTACCAAGTTTGGGATATCCGTAATTACCGGATTGCCACAGGTAACCGACACCGATGTAGACACGCGGATCCAGAACCTTGAGCCCGATACGTGCATCGCCTTCATATTGACGCGCGATGAACGCCGGGACAAAGGTCATGTAGTTTCCGCCGATCGCGGTCACGCATCCGGGGTCTCCCGGGGCTGCGCGCCCGTTCGTGCTGTCACAGATCTGGCCGGCATTAGCGGACGTCGTGATGACGCCCTGATTGTGCGGGTAGTTGAATTGACGGTAGTCGCCTTCGATCATCCACGGCAGGTTGATGAGATTGAACTCCCACGCGCCATGAATACGATACGAGAAACCACCTTGCGTGTTCGTTCCGGTGTTGCCCGGGCTGAACTCGTTATACACCTTCGGCGAGATGATGTAGTCGCCGGCGATGAAGTGGTCCATGTACGGCGGCGGCACGGGTGACGGCGTTACCACCGGCACGGGTGACGGAGCCATCGTTGCGGGCGCCGGAGGCGGCGTCGGTGGTATGTAGCGGACTACAACCAGACGTTTGTCCGGAACCCATTGAACGTACGCGCCCATACCTTCAGATATGACGCGGACCGGAACGACGACGTGACCTTGGTAGATCTCAGGCGGCACGTCCAGCGGACGCGTTTCGCCATTGATGACGACCTCGGGTTTGCCGACGGTCACTTTTACGTCCGCGCCGGGCTTGGTGACGTCGACCGTCTTGGACGCAGGGTCGTATGCGACCGTTGCACCCATTTGCTCGAACATCGAACGTAACGGAATGAGAATCGTACCGCCACGGACTAGCGCTGCGAGTACGCGGCCCTGTTTGAGCTCGTCCGGTTTTGCGTAAACGTGGTGATCGTTATAAAGAATCGGAATTTGGCCGGACGGCGGGGAACCGAAGTTCATCGGCGGCGGAGCCGGGCTAGCCTGTGCGACCACGTTGGTTCCTAAGTTTCCATGCGATCCAGGCTGCGACGGAGCTGCCACCGCGCTAAGTCCCAAGCCGGCCGTTAACAACGCGGCGAGGACTCCGGTGCTCAGTCGTTTCAAGTTTTCCTCCTAGCTAGAATGAGGAGCTCGGTTTGCCTGGGCTGGGACGGATTTGACCCGTACCTCCTGCCGCGAACCAAGCGTGGGTTTCGTCGCAGGGATACCCAAGAGCAAGCAAAGCTAATCGTTTCAGGGAGCCGGGTTGCCCCCCCTTCAGTATAAGCGAGTACGGGCTTGCTCGACGGCTACCTTTGCCAGCGAGGATGCCCGGGGCCCGGTCCCTTCGTTTATAAAGGTAGCGTTAAGTGAGCTTCTCTTCAAGCTTTGAGCGGAATTTTGTTCGATCCATGACGTACCGCTCGTGGGTTCCCTCAGCCACGACCTCCCGCTCGTCGAAGACCTGGACCGCAAAACTGACCCGCGGGCCATCGACCAGCACCACTTCGACCTCGGTCCTTAATATAAATCCGACCGGGACGGGGGACTTGTGTTCGAGGTCGATATGGGTGGCCAGGCTCACCTGATTCTCGCTCAAAGTCGGGGCCACGCAGGCCATGGCGGCGTCTTCGATCAGCTGAACGAGCGTCGGCGTAGAAAGGGCGTCCACGCCCTTGTTGCCGGCTTTTTCCGCGGTCATCCACTCTTCGACGCGGCTCTGCCTGCTGTACGTGCGGCCGATCTCGAGTTTGGCACCCATGGGATTTGAGGAATACAACGCCCGTCATCAGGCTCCCCGTCCTCGGGCCTCGCTTTGGGCATGGTTAATCGCTCGGTTCGAGGGCGGCTCGCCTTCGCCGAACGTTCTAGAGGGAGATTTGCAGCGCGGGTACAGCAACGGGAGGAAGGGCAGACGATTTTAAGGTCCGATAGGTACTACTTGAATCAAACTACAGCGATCTCCGTATAAAAAGAAGAATGAAAGCAAAAAGCCTCACGATATTCGCTATTGCCCTCACACTGGCCGCATGCGGCGGCGCTCAGCAGAAGCGCGGCCCCACCGCTCTGGACGTCGACGTCTCGCAAGCGCAGCGCCGCACGATCGCGACCTACATCACGTTGGACGGCCAAGTCTCGCCGCTGGAAGATTCGACGCTGTCGTTCCAGCAATCCGGACCGGTTTCGGCCGTCTACGTGAATCAGGGCGATCGCGTGAGCGCGGGCGAGCTGCTCGCCCGGATCGACGATTCGACGCTTCGCGCGCAACTCGCGCAAGACGAAGCGCTGATCTCGCAAGCCGCGGCGCGCGCACAATCCTCGGCGATGAACGTGCCGATCGTGTCGTCGCAAACAACGGACGCCGCGCGTTCGGCTAAAGCCGCGCTCGACAACGCGCAGTTGACGTACAACCAAGATCAGCAACTTTTCAAGCAAGGATACGTTTCGCAATCGCAGCTCGTGCAGGCGCGTTCGGCGTATATCGCCGCGCAGACGCAGTATCAGTCAGCCGTCGCAAACCGGCAATCGACAGCGGTATCGGGCGCTAGCGCAGCCGCCGATCGAGCGGCGGTGCAATCGGCACAAGCCCAGGCCAACACGCTGCAAACGGCGATCGGTCAGACGGCGCTTTACGCGCCGTTCGACGGCGTCGTCACGGCACGTTTACTCGATCCGGGTGCGATGGCGAGCCCGGGAACGCCGGCGCTGCGCGTGAGCAAGATCGATACGGTGTGGATCAACGTCAACGTGCCCGATGAAGATTTGCCCTACGTCCACGCCGGCACGCCGGTAACGTTTACGACCGGTGCGGGCGGCCCGCGTTTCACGGCGCGCGTCAATGCCGTGAACGCCGTACCGACGCAAGGTACGCTGTCGTATCAGGCGCGCATTCGGCAAGTCAACCCGGGGAATATTTTGCGCGGTGGAATGCTGGTCAGCGTGACGGTGCAGCAAGCGCGTCACGACAATGCCATCGTCGTACCGCGTCAAGCGGTGGCGCAATCCGACCGCGGCACCTCCGTGTTCGTCGTTGGCGCGGATAAGAAAGCAAAAGAAGTTCCCGTGCAGGTCGGCCTGCAAACCGACACGCTGAGCGAAGTGCGCAGCCCGCTGGTAACCGCCGGAACGACCGTCATCACGACGCGTCCCGATGCGCTGCAAGACGGCAGCTTGGTGGCATACGGTACGACGGGTGCGGGCGCCCCGCCCGGCGCGGGCGGCGCGGCGCCGGGCGCTGCCGGAGGCGCGGGCAAGAAGCCGCCGGCCGGACAAGCTCGCCACAAGCGGACGCAGTAGCCGATGCACGTGTTTATTTTAGCGGCCGTCGTTCTGGCGACGCCGACGCCCATTCCCGCGGCAACGCCTCAAGCATTGCCCTATCCGGCTTACGGAACGCCGGCTCCGGGTGCCGCGGTGCTGCGCCCTCAAACGGGCGTTCCGGTTTCGGTTACGCTCGCTCAGTCAATTGCCATCGCCGCCGCGCGCTCGCCCATTTTGGCAATCGCGCGTTCCGATTACCGGTTGACGCAGCTATCGGTCGATCTGGCGCGCACGGGGCTCTATCCTAATCTCGCCGCGACTGCCAGCGTAACGCGATCGTTCGGATCGCGCGGCGGCAGTTCGACGACAGGCACGATCGGCGGCAGCGTGACGAGCGAAGGTCTCAACGCAACACTGAAACAGTTTATTTTAGACGGCGGAAGAGTCATCAGCGAGATCCGTCAGGCGCAGTCCGGCCAATTAGCCGGCGCCGGAACGTATCAGCGTTCGCTGCAGACGCTGGCGTTTAACGTCGCGCAGGCGTATTACAACGCATTGCAAGCTGAATCGGCAACAACGCTGGCGGTGCAGGTCGTTCACCAGAACCAAGTCCAGGAAAACCTCGTAACGGCGCAGTTGCGCGCCGGCACGGCGTCGCGCGTCGATCTTGCGACGGCGCAACTGCCGACGGCGCAGGCGCGCGTCGCACTCGTGCGCGCGCAAGGCAACGAACTTTCGGCACTGGCGGCGTTTGCGAATCAGTTGGGCCTCGATGCGAGCACGCTGGTCGCGCCGATCAACGATACGCCGGCCAATCCCGCGGCTTCGTTGTTGACGCAGCAAAAGGTCGATTACGACCAAGCGTTGGCGCGTGCGCTCCTAGAACGGCCGGACTATTTGTCGGCGCAGTACACTGCGCAGGCCGCCGCATACAACCTGCGCGCCCAGCGCGCCGGTTTGTTACCCACTTTGTCGGGCAACGCGTCTTACGGTACGAACTCGACGACGGCGACCGGAACCGATTTTAGGAGCAGCGGAAGTGCGGGCGTGACGCTGAGCATTCCTATTTTCGACCAAGGCGTGACCCGCGTCCAAATCGCGCAAGCGCAAACGCAGGCCGATATCGCCAATAGCGAGCTCGACGAGAGCAAGCTTACCGTCGAGCTGAGCGTGCGCCAGGCATTGGTGGGGCTGATCTCGGCGGAAGCCGCGGTCGGGCAAGCCCAGGCCGAGCTTTCAAAAGCAAGCGAAATCCTGCGAGCGACGCAAGCGCAATATAGCGCGGGCGTAACGACGTTGCCGCTGCTGCTGAACGCGCAGGTCGGGCTGACGCAGGCTGAGACCGACCAACTCAACGCCGTCTACGCGCTGCGCCAAGCCGAGCAGGCATATCTGTTTGCGCTAGGCGAGAATGACTTGGGCGCTTCGACGCTCTAACACTCGCGTAGTGTCGCCCTCCCCTTCGACTAGGCTCAGGGCTGCGGCGGCATGTTTAATCGCTCGGGCGACACCACGCATCGCTTATAGAGCATCGAAGCCAGGGAGAGGAAAACACGGAAACAGTTTCGGCGGCCGTTAGCGATCCGGTTAATGCGCAGATTCTGGCGGTTTCCGAAGACCGGCTAACCGGCTTTCAAGAAGACCCGTTCGGCGAGATAGCGGCGCGCAGCGGCGTTGCCGTCGACACCGTGATCGAGCGTATCGCGGCGATGCTGCGCGCCGGAACGATCCGGCGCGTGCGCCAGACACTGCTGGCGACGAGTCTGGCGCGCGGCGCACTCGTTGCGTGGCGGGTGGCCCCGGAAAAGCTCGACGCCGCTTTCGACTACATGTTTCGCGAGGATCCGTTTTCCGGACACGTCGTCATCCGCACGGCCGATCCGGCAACGCCCGGCGCATCGTACCGTTTGTGGACCACATTGAAAGTTCCGCAAGGATATTCGCTGCGAAAGCATGCCGAGTTCTTGCAGCAAGAAGTAGGAGCCGGCCACTTCCGGTTGATGCCGGCCAAGAAGCTTTTCGCTTTGGGCGTCGGGCATATGCGCAGGCGCGGCGTCGAAACCGGCAGCCGCGCGGACGTTCCGGCCGAACCGATCGATACGACGCTCGTCGAACTGAGCGATCATGAGTGGCACGTGCTGACGGCTATTAAGCGGGAATTCACACCCGAGGAAATCGTGCGCGATCTGTGGCGCGCGCGCGCATTAGAAGCCGGTGTGGAGCTGGAAGAGTTTTACGAAGCCGGCCGCGCGATGAACGCGCGCGGCGTCATCGGAAGGTTCTCCACGTTCCTGGAGCACGTGAAGAAAACAGCGGGCGACGAGCGCGTGACGCGCTATAACGCGCTCTTCCATTGGGCCGTTCAAGAAGGGCGCGAGATCGACGCCGGCCGAGAGGTCGGGCGCCACCATATCATCACGCACGCCTACTGGCGCGAGGGCGGCCAGGAGTTTCACAACGTCAACGTCATGGCGGTCGCGCACGGCTTGGACAAGGACGTCGTGCTCGCGCACAAGGCGGCCATCGACGCCCACTTGCGGGAAGCCGGCATCGACTTCGGGTATACGAATGTCTTCTGGGGAGGCCGCAGCGAAATCAAGCCGTCGGAGATATCGCCGCTTGCCTACCGCGAGTTCTGCGCAAAACACGGACTCGATCCCGACACGATGAGAGAGGAGCCTGGATGAAACGCATTCTCGCCGCTACGATCGCCGCGGTTTTTGTTCTCGCCGGATGCACGAAGACCGAGACGACAACGAACGGCGGACAGGTCGGGAGCACGGCAGCACCGAGCAACGGCGCCGCTCAGACCGCCAGCGGTCCGGTCACGACTCGAGTGAACTCGTGGACGCAGCCGCACGTCTTACGTTATTCGACGGCCGCCGACATCTCATCGCTCAACCCGCATCTCGCGCAGCAAACCGATGTGGGGCTCCTGTCGTCGCTGACGATGGCGTGGCTGATTAAATGGGACGTCAACAACAACGCCGTTCCCGAACTCGCGACCGAAGTTCCCACCCCGGAGAACGGCGGCGTCAGCAAGGACGGACTGACGATCACCTATCATCTGCGCAAGGGCGTGAAGTGGTCGGACGGAGCACCGTTCAATGCGGACGACGTCGTTTTCTCGACGCATGCCGTGCTCAATCCGGCAAACAATGAGGTGAGCCGCTTAGGGTGGGATCGTATTGCGAAGATCGACGAACCTGATAAGTACACGGTTGTCTTTCATTTGAGCAAACCGTACTCGCCGTTTGTCGAAACATTTTTCTCGAGTGCGGGCGCCAATCCGTGCATTCTGCCCAAGCATATTCTCGGTAGTCTGCCCAACATCAACACGGCTCCGTACAACTCGCTTCCGGTCGGCATCGGACCATTCAAATATCAGCGCTGGGATCGCGCTTCGCGGGTCGTCATGGTTGCGAATCCGTTGTATTTCCGCGGAATGCCGAAGCTCAAAAAAATCGAGTTCGTGATCATACCCGACCGGAACACCGTGCTGACGCAGTTGCAAGCCAAGGGTCTCGATCTGTGGTATCCGGTCCCGGGCAACTACTACGCGCGCGCAAAGGCTATTCCGGGCTTCACGATCGTCCGTATTCCGGCTTATTATTTCAACCATCTGGATTTCAATACGTCGCGACCCGCGTTGCGCGATGTACGGGTGCGGCAGGCTTTGGAACTGGCCATCGATCGCAAGACGCTCTTCCATAAGGTCGCGCACGATATAGGCTACCTCCAGGAAGAGCCGGCCTCGCACACGGCGCCTTACTGGGATCCTACGATCAAGTTCGTCGATTTCGATATTGCCAAGGCGAACGCGCTGCTCGACCAAGCGGGCTGGGTTCGCGGGGCGGGTGGAATCCGCTCGAAAAACGGCGTGCAACTGGCGTTGCAAGTTGCAAGCTCGAGCGGGACTCCGGACACGAATTTACAGATCGAGCTTATCCGCAGTTGGTGGAGGCAAATCGGCGTCTCGCTGAGCTTGAAAGTCTATCCTGCCCCGTTGCTCTTCGCTCCGCTGGAGAACGGCGGCATCGTGTACGGCGGCAAGTGGGACGTGATCTTCTTTGCTTGGGGCCTCGACCCGCTGGGCGATTTTTCGACGATTTACGGATGCGACTCGATTCCGCCAAAGGGCCAGAATGACATTCGCTGGTGCAATCAAAAAGCGAACCGAGCGATGCTTTCCTTGTATACCCATTACGAACAGGCCGATCGCAACAAGGACGATGCGATCGTGCAAGAGCAATTGGCGGCCGACGTTCCGATGGTCGTTACGACCGGCCGTGAAGATATCTATGTCGTGAACAAAGACCTGCGCAATTTCCAACCCAACGCGGTTGCGCCGTTCGATAACTTCATGAACGTCGATATCTAAGGATGATCCTTCGGGCTTGCGCGGCGCTCTTTTTGGGCGCCGCGCTCGTTTGTTGCTCGGCTAACGGTCCACGGCCCGCGGGTTCGCAGCAGCGGCATCCGTGGACCATTCCCGGGACGCTGCGCTGGGCGGACGGCGAAGATATCGATAACCTCAATCCGCTGCTCTCGACGGAGACGCTCGTCAACGACCTATCGTCTTTTACGATGGGTTATTTCTTTCTGTTCGACGACAAGGGCAACGCGATACCGTCGCTGTGTTTGACCGTTCCAACCAAAGCCAACGGGTTGATCTCGGCCGATGGAAGATCGCTGACGTTCCGGCTGCGTCACGGCGTGCTCTGGCACGACGGAAAGCCGTTTACATCGGCCGACGTTGCGTTTACGGTGAAGACAATTCTCGACCCGCATACGAACGTGCTGACGCGCGAAGGCTGGGATCTCATTACGCGGGTCGACACGCCCGACGCATACACGGTCATCTTTCATCTGAAGAAGCCGTATGCGGCGTTCATCAACCATTATTTCACGCCGATCGGCAATCCGGCCATTCTCCCGAAGCATCTGCTGCAAGGCGTAGATATCAATCGCAACCCCTATAACGCGTTGCCGGTCGGCCTCGGCCCGTTCCGGTATGTGCGATGGGCTCGCGGCAACGACGTCGTGATGGAGGCGTTTCCTCAGTGGTGGGGCGGGCCGCCGAAGCTGAAGCGCGTCATTTTCAAAATCATTCCGGATGCGAACTCGGTGCTCGTAGCGCTGCAGACGCACGCTATCGACATGTACGTGCGTGTTCCAAACGCCCAGTATCAATCCGTCGCGCGAACGGCCGGGACGCGCACCATCGGACACGACGTTACCAGCTACGGGCACATAGACTTCAATCTCAAAAACCCGATACTTGCGGATCCGCAAGTGCGCCAAGCGCTGGCGCGGGCGATCGACGTGCATCTCATGTGGCAGAAGGTCGATCATGAAGCCGGGTATCTTGCATGCACGCCGATTTCGCACTTGAGTTGGGCCTACGATCCGAACGCACCGTGCTACTCGTTCGACTTGAAGGCGGCTGCCGCGCAATTGGATCGCGACGGCTGGAGACTCGGACCGGATGGGCTGCGTCACAAAAACGGCGCGACGTTGAACTTTGACTTTGCCGGCAATACCGGCAATCCGGGACTCGACGCGCGCGTGCTCATGATCCAGCAGTGGTTTAAGGCGATAGGCGTGGGACTCGATTACACGCGGTATCCGACGAACCGGCTCTTTGCATCGTATGCGGCGGGCGGCATTGCCGCCACGAGGCATTACGATCTCGTGTCGTATGCGTGGACGGTTGCCCCCGACCCGGATCTCACAAACCTCGTGGCCTGCACGCGCATCTCGCCGCTCGGCCAGAATTACCTGGCCTACTGCAATCCCGAGGTCGATCGCGCGTTACAGGATGCGCTGCTTCACTACGAGCGCGGCCGCCGCCGCGCCGACTACATCTTGATGCAAGAGCTCATGGCGCGCGACGTGCCGTTCGTCGTGCTCAGCCAGCGAACCGATCACGTCACGTTCAACGATGACTTTCGCGGCGTCAACCCCGGGCCGCAGATGATGTTCTGGAATCCGCAGGATATTTCGAACTGATCCACGCGGCATAGGCCAGTAACGCGCAGCCGGCAAGCGATGCGCAGCGCAGCAGCGACCAGAATGCGTCGCGCGCGAAAAGGCCCGTTGCCATCTGCTCCGCGCGCCAGACCGCGGCGGCGTTCGCCCCCGCGACGTTCGGCGATACGGTCATCGCGTCAGGCCAGACCGGCATGACGTGTGCGTGGGCGAAAGAGCCCGCGCCGGCGATCAGGAGGACCACCAAGCCGAACGGTGCGGCGAGCACGCGAAAACCGAAGTCGCCGCGGAGCGCGAGCAGCGCCATCGCAAACGCGAGTGTCAGCAAGAGCGTTTGAAAGGCCGCTCCGGGCTCTTGCGCGATGCCGATCCAATTTACGGCGCAGAGAAGCGCTCCGCACAGCGCGGCCGGGAGCCCCGAAGCGGGCGCTCGCAACACGAGCGCGACGGCCGGAACGAACAGAATGACCAAATCGTGCTGGTGAAAAAATGCCGCTCCGAAAGGCACGAGCGCGCACGAAATGACGAACAGCGTCAAGCGGTCACCGAATTTCACCATCGCGCGCAGCCAGAAAAACAATGCGCCGATGGCCGCGATGCCGCCGATCGCGATCGCGATGCCGCTGGGCGCGCCAAACCCGTACGCCACTGACGCCGGCGTGAGTTGGATCGCCGAAAATTGTTCGGCGGCTCCGTGCGCCAGCAGCACCAGAACGTATGAGAACACGCCATCCACGCTGACCCCCGCGCAGAGCAGTCCGAACAGCGCCACGCCCGCGATAAGTGCGAGCGCGGTTCTTTTGTGGCGAAACTCACCCGCGAGCGCCAGTGCCAGGTTCGGCTGGGCGAAAGCCGCCGCCGCCGCCAGCGCCTTTCCGCCGAACCGCGTCGCGGCATAAGTGATTGCAACGGCAGCGGCGACGGGCAGCGCGATTTGACCCAGCGCCAACGCATTGGTTACCGCTCCGAAACCGGCCGCCGCGAGCGCGCCCGCGATCACGTCGAAAAACGACCGTCGCGATGCACCCAGTTGCAAGGCGATGCATACCATGATGACGATCGACAGCCACAGCCCCGCTCGCCAAACGGCTGCCGCAGTTGTATATGGAAGACGCGCGAGCGCCGACCACAACGGCAGTGCCGCCGGCGGTCCGACAAACGGCAAAAACTCGCGGCGTTTCGCGTGGACTCCGGGCAGCGTTGCTTCGGTTTGCCAGAGTGCGGTGCCGTAAGGGTCGCCGCCGCGCATCCACGTCGCGCCCGCGGAATAGTAGGCTTCAAAGTCCCGCAACGACGGACCGGGCGCGCGATGCGGACGCGCGATCGTGAGCGCTGCGGTCACGGCAAGCGCTGCAATCGCGAGCGCGATCCAGCGCGTTACGCGTGGGTCGATGGCATTCCCGCGGCGTGCGTCACCGTCATGAGATAGAAGAGCGCGAACAGCGTTGCGAGATACCACGCTCCTACGCGCACCTTCGCGGCCGCCGTCATCGCCGCAAAGCGCGGATCCGTATGGCCGCGCCAGCCTGCGATTGCGCTTGGCAGCGCCAGTGCGCCGAACAGGATGAGGAAGAAGAGCGGAATATGCAGGGTGAGCGCGAGGGCCAAGAACACGACGAATCCTAGCACCCACAGAACCGGGGAGAGCGCGCCCGCGATCCGTCCGCCGTCGAACGGCATTACCGGAATCATGTTAAAGAGGTTGAGGAACGCGCCGACATAGGCGGCCATAAACCAAAACGGCTGATGCGTTTCCAACGCGAATATGAAGCACATCACAGCTACACCTAGACCCGTGAGCGGGCCGGCCAGCGCGATATACGCGTCGTGCTCGAGATTCTCGGGAACCCCGCCGACGGTGTACGCGCCGATGAATGGAATGAACATCGGCAAGCGCGCGGGCAATCCGTAGTTGCGGATGGTGAAGTAGTGCCCGAGCTCGTGCGCGAGGATCATCAGCACGAAGACCAGCGCGAATTTCCAACCCCATAAGATCCCGTAGAACCAAATCGAGAGAAACATCGAGCCGCCGAACTTCAAAATCAAGAACAGCGCTTTGAAGTTGAAAAGGACCAGCAGCAAGGATTTGAATTTCAGCAGAAGGGCGCCGATGCCGAGGCCGGCGGCACCAATGCCCTCAGCGGTTTTCTTGGCGCGTTCTTTCTTGTCGTCGGGTGGAACGTAGTCTACGTCGTATGCGCGGTTCTCCGGCCGTTCGGCGTTAAAGCCGGAGGCCCACGGATTTTTCGGCGGCTTTTTCCCTTGGTCGTCCACGCAGGGTGCTTCTACGATGACAACGCGAGTTCTTAGCTGAAGAGGTCGGAGTGATGCGCATCGTTATCTTGGGCGGCGGTTTCGCGGCGATTGGAGCCGCGCAGCGTTTGGAGCGCATCCTGCGTCCGGAAGACGCCGAATTAACGCTGATCAGTCGCGAAAACTTCTCGCTGTTTACGCCGATGCTGCCGGAGGTGAGCTCGGGCGCGCTTGGCACGCGCGACATCGTGACGCCGATCCGCGCGCAAGTGCGGCGCACGCATTTCATCTTGGCCGACGTCACCGGCGTCGATTTGGTAAAACGCGAAGTCTCTTACGCGCACACGTTGACGGGCGTTACGGAACGGATCGGCTACGACCAGCTCGTGATGACGACGGGAGCGTCAACTTCGACGTTCGGATTGCCGGGCATCGCGGAGCGCGTCTTCGCGCTAAAAACGTTGGAAGACGCGGCAACCTTGCGCAACCGCCTTATTTGGCTGCTCGAACTTGCCGACGACGCCGGCGACCACGAACGTAAGAAGTTGCTCACGCTGATTGTGGTCGGCGGCGGTTTCACGGGCGTCGAAACGACGGGAGAGATGGCCGAGCTCTTTCGAAACGTCGAACGCTTCTATCCGCACGTGCGCCCGGACGACGTGCGCATCGTGTTAATCGAAGGTGGGGCGACGCTGCTGCCGGGGCTTCCGCCGCGTATGGGATCCTACGCCGAGAGGTTTTTGCGCAAACGTGGCGTCGAGGTTGTGACGGGCGACGGCGTGCGCGGCGCCGACGACGAGGGAATCGAACTGATCAGCGGCCGGCGAATCGAAACGCGCACGATCGTCTGGAGCGCCGGAATCAAGCCGCGCATACTTGCCGGAACCGGAGGCTTGCCGCGCGCAAAAAACGGCGCGATTCTCGTGAATGCGGATTTGAGCGTACCCGGCTTTCCCGGCATTTGGGCGTGCGGCGATTGCGCCGCCGTGCCTACCGGAGCCGGCACGTTTTATCCGCCGACTGCGCAGCACGCAATCCGCGAAGCGCCGGTGCTCGCCGAGAATGTGGTTGCGTCGCTCCGCGGAAAACCGACGCGGCCGTTTCACTACACGTCGCTCGGCATGATGGCGTCGCTGGGCGCGCGCAAAGCCGTCGCGCAGCTGCCCGGCGACCGCGTCCTGACGGGTTTTCTCGCGTGGTTTCTCTGGCGGACGTATTATCTGGCGCGCTTGCCCGGATTGGACCGCAAGCTGCGCGTGGCGTTCGACTGGACGCTCGAACTGCTCTTCCCGCGCGACATCTCCGAACTGCGCGTCTACACGCGGCGCGCGCAGTCCAGCGCGGCGGCCGACGCGGGGCTTCTCCCGCGCGACGAGAATCCGTAAGACGTGGAATTGAAAGAGCCGATCGGCCAGCTGATTCGCGACCCGCGCGAATTCACCAAGGATCTGAAGTTCCCCAATCCGGCCGAGATCCGGATCTACGACGAGACCCTGCGCGACGGCGAGCAAATGCCCGGCGTCTGCTACACGCCCGAACAGAAGCGCGACATCGCCAAGCAGCTGGCCGAGATCGGCGTGCATGTCATGAGCGTTGGGTTCCCGGCTGCGTCCGCCGGCGATCGCAAAACGCTGCAGCTGGTGATGGAATCGAAGCGCCGCGGCGAGCTCGGCAACGTCGAGATCGTCGTCATGTGCCGCAGCAATCCTAACGACATCGATGTCACGGCAAAAACGCTGGAAGAAGTGGGCGTTTCACCGTCGGAGGTGACGTTCTTCATCTTTACGAGCGGCAGCGATTTGCATCTGAAGTACAAGATCGGCAAGACGCTGCTGAAGCTGGAAGGCCGCGACGAACGCGAATGGCTCGAACTGCCGCTCGAGTTTTATCGCGAAGCGAATATCAAGCTGCAATGCGACGCGATCCGGTACGCGCGCAGCCGCGGCGTGACGAGCATCGAATTCGGCGCCGAAGACGGCAGCCGCGGCGACGTCGATTACTTCATCCGCTACTTCAAACGCAGTTTGGAAGCGGGCGGCGACCGGCCCGCATGGCCGGACACGGTCGGGTGTTTGACGCCGGAGGCGGCGCGCTGGTATTGCTCGCGCATCGTGGACGCGATGCCGCCCGGCTTGCCGATGGTTTGCCATTTTCACAACGACTACGGCTTGGGGACGATCAACGCGATAACCGCGGTTTCGTGCGGCTTCAAAGTCGTCTCGGTAACCGCCAACGGGTACGGTGAGCGCGCGGGCAACGTCAAACTGCACGAATTCGTCACGGCGCTCAATGTTTTGTACGGCATCGAGATCCCTGGGTTTAAATACAACAAGCTGCGCGATCTCGCGCGGTTCATGGAGCGCATGAGCGGCGTGCCGATGCAACAGCACGAGCCGATCGTCGGATCGAAGGTTTTCGCGCACGAGTCGGGGATTCACACGCAGGCGATGCTGATCGACCGGCGGATGTACGAAGCGGTTCCCGCGGGTCTGGTCGGCGGCGAAATTTCTTGGATCTTCGGCAAACACTCGGGTGTCGCGCTCGTCAAGGACACGCTGCGCAAACATGCCGCGGAACTCTCCGCGCAAGGTGTCGAGCCTTCGGATGAACTCGCGCAGCGCGTGACCGACGAGATCAAGCGCTTGCGCGAAGAGCGCGCGGCGAGCAGCAAGAGCGAAGAGACGATCGAGATGTACGAACGGGCGATGGGGCAGCTTTCGCTGGACGAGGCCGACGTTATTGAGATTGCGGCCGCAATAGGAGCGCCGAAAGCCGTTCCGCGCTAAGCCTTGTCAAAATGCGTAGCCGTCGTGATATCTATGCGTGCGATTCAGCAAATATGCGGTCAAGCAAATGCGCCGCCGCCGCATTCCAGAGTCCGATGCCGCAGTTGTGGCCGCTTGGCCGGCCGCAGTACACGAAGGGCGTAACGGGATAAAGGCGTGTTACGGGCAAGGCCCGGTGAGCGGTTATCGAATTCGCGTCACGGTCGGCGCCGATGGAGTTGTAAAGACCGTTGCGTGGGCCGACTGGCGTAAGCCGGGAGAAGATTGATGATCAACCCTGAAACTGTAGAGGTTGACCGCGAAGTGAAAGCGGCTTATGTCCGTTACGCAAAAAGTGTCGTTGCCGAAACGATAGATGTTTGGGAAGAGGGAACGGTTGCCGCCGACGTGGATGCGGCCGGTAACGTTCTTGGAATCGAGGTCCTTGGTTTCGATGATGAGACCCTCTCGCACGCGCGCGTATTTGCGCAGGAGCACGATCTCGCGTTTCCGCCCCGCATTGAGGCTCCGGCGTAGCTTTACGCTTTTGCGTCGGCGACGGCACCCATCCGGAACGCGGCAACAAACGCTTTAAAGACCGTCGGATAATCGTTGCTCGTGAAGCGTACGGTGCGCGGCGCGGTGCGTTCGAATTGCGGGATCAGCGCCACCCAATCGGCTTGTTCGACCCGCGCGAGATCGATCTCAAGGACGATAGGAGGCTCGACCACAAACGGCTTCGCGTCTTTTATCGAGCGCATCGCTTGCGCGGCCCCGTTTCGGATGGCGTCCTGCGCGGCCTGCGGCGAGAGTGAGTCCACCGCGTAGTTTCCAATGCTCTCTTTCACGATAACGCCCGTAATCCAGGGCATTTGCGCTTTTGCGGTTTCGATCGTTACGCGATCGCCGGTGATCAGCAGAACCGGAACGCCGCAATGCCCAGCGAGCGCGGCGTTGAGCGTCGCTTCGCTGCAGCGCATGCCGTTGAGGCGCACGTCATAGACGACCGACGGCGTGTAGGTGTGGCACAACGTCGCGTTGGGTTCACCGATTGCGCCGTGGTAGCCGGTGAAGAAGACGCCATCGAATTCGGCGTTCAAGCCCTCGTTCATCGAGAACGGTTTGCGGTTGCCGAAGATGACGCGGGCGTTTTCGGGCAGCTCGTCGAGCAAGAGATTGCGCATCGGGCCGTGCGAATCGTTGATCGTGAAGTCGCGGGCGCCGCCTTTGCGCGCGCCTTCGATCGCGGCGCACACCTCGGCGGTCATGATCCTTTGGTAGATGAAGTAGTCGGGCGTGTAGTTTCGCGCGTCGACCTGATCCCACGAGCAGACGCCCGCCGTGCCTTCCATGTCGGCCGAAATATAGATCTTCATGCGCGCACGTTCGCCGCACCGCCTAGCCGGAAGGCCGCGGTGAAGGCGCGGAAGATGTCAGGGTAGTTGTCCGCATCGAACCGCACGGTACGCCCGCTTATCCGCTGATACCCGGGCATGAGTTCGATGAAATCGGCTTGTTCCGCGTGCGTCGTATCGATTTCGAGCGTCAGCGGCGGCTCGAACGTAAACGGTTTGGCCTTGTCCGCATTTTTCACGGCTTGAGCCGCGGCATCGCGGATCGCGGCGCATGCAGCCTGCGGCGTCATCGAATCCGCGGCGTAGTGGCCGATGCCTTCCTTGACGATCACCCCGGTCACCCACGGCATGTATTGCATGACATGCTCCACCACGACGCGATCGCCGGTCACGAACAGCAGCGGGATGCCGTAATAGCCGGCCATCGCCGCGTTGAGCAGCGCTTCGCTGCACTCTACGCCGTTGACGCGGACGTTGTAGATCGTTTCGCCGGTGTAGGTGTGCGCGAGCACGCCGTTGCGATCGCCGATCTTGGCGTGGTAGCCGGTAAATAGGGCGCCCTCGAATCCCGGTCCCAAGCCTTGCGTCATCGAGAACGGCTTCCGTCCGCCCGAAATAACGCGCACGTCGGAGGGCATTTCGTCCCAGAGCACGTTGCGCATGTCCCAATGCGAGTCGTTCACGACGATCTCGCCGGCGCCGCCCTTGCGCGCGCCGTCGATCGCGGCGCGCACTTCGCGCGACATATAGCGGCGGTAGAGCGGATACTCATGTGTGTTTGACGGATCGCATTGCAGCCAGCTGCAGACGCCGGCCGTACCTTCCATGTCACACGAGATGTAGAGCCGCACTACGGCGCCTCTTTCAGCCCGGCGCGCGCCTCGCTCAAGCCTTCACGCGCGGCGACGTTATGCGGGTTCGCCGCAAGCGCGCGCACATAGTAAGGGATGGCGTCGCTGTATTTGTCGACCGCGAGGTAGAGATCACCCAATTGCGTCAGCGTCACGTCGTCTTTGGGTGAACGCGCGATGCGGGCGCGCAGTTCTTGCAATTGCACGCGCACCGTAGCGGGCGGTCCGCCCTGGACGTTGACCGAAGGTGGTCCGGCAGTTTCGTTGGCTGCCGGAGCTTGCGCCGCGGCGCCCGTGCCGTTGCCGAAAACCGATCCGCCGGTGGCAAAGCCCTGCTTGAGCAGCCATCCTATGGCTCCTAAGAAAAGCACCGCAATAACGATGACGATGGGCAGATAGATGCGCGGCGGCAGTCCGCGCTTGGGAGCGGCGATCACCATGAAACGGTTGGACGAACGGCGAACAAACTCTTCGTGCCGACGGAAACTGAGCTCCAACTGCTCTTTGCCGAATTAAACAACTATTATTTCAACGGCGAAACGCCCGTCTGCCGCATTCGCTACAATTCGCGCTTTTCGAATTCCGCCGGACGCATTACGTATAGCACGCGGCCGGTGCTGATCGAACTTTCGGTCAAACACTTTCGCGAACACCCCGAAGCTTTGCGCGAAACGCTGCTGCACGAGATGATCCATGCGTGGCTTTACGACCGGACCGGCGATACCGGGCATGGCCCCGAGTTTCGAAAGAAAATGGCGGAGTGCGGACTGACCTCGATCTATCACGATCTTGGCAACATGAAGCCGTTCAACGAGTCGGCGAAGCGTTATATCTTAAGGTGCGAACAATGCGCGCTAGAAATTTTGCGGCGCCGCCTTCCGCGCGCGGCCATGAGCTGCGGACGCTGCAGCAAGCAAGGTTACGATCCGCGATTCCCGCTGACGCTGCTCGAAGTCACCGAGACGCGGGAGCTCGGCATGACGGTTCCGCGCGCCGCGTTCAAAGCTCAGCGTTAGAAGATATCGTAGACGTCGGCCGTTACGCCCGCATGAAGCGGATCGCGTGACCGGCAATAGGGCGAATCGTATAGCACTTGTGGTGGGATCAAGTGCGCGGATAATATGGCTGTGTAATCCTCGTCGGCCCCACCATTTACAACGAGCATGCAGCCGGCGGTGAGCGGAGTTTGGCGGCGCGCGGTCACGAGATAGCGCCCGGGTTCAAGATTGAAGAAGACCGCGAAGCCCTGTGCGTTTGACGTCGCGGGCCGGGTGTCATAGCTCGAACTGTAAATAAAGATGTCGATCCCCGGCATCGGCATTCCGGTGACATCATCGCGTACATATATACGGATTGTACCGGTATTGCCGGCAATGGCCGGTGCGGACGTGGCCCACACGGCGCCCAGAAGTATCGTGATCGAAGAAACTTCATATTTTTAGTAAGGCCCGACCGGGCGATCTCGTGACGCCCACCTAGCGACTTTTAAGGGAACGCGTGATAGAGTATGCGTGAGGAGAGACGTGACGGCACAACCCTTGGAAATCCGCATGGCCCGCCTAGAGGGGGCGTACGAGCAGATTAGCGACCGGCTGAACGGGATCGATTTGCGGCTGGCTGCCATCGTAACGCGAATGGACCAGCGGTTCGCCGCGATGGACCAGCGCTTTAACGCGATGGACCAGAAGCTTCTGTGGGTAATCGGGCTCGTGCTCGTTTCCATTTTGTTGCCGCTCGTTCAACGCTTCGTTCCGCACGGGTAGGGGCGCAACTTGAGTGCACAGCCTTTAGAGATTCGGATGGCGCACCTTGAAGGCGCCTACGAACAGGTCAGCCAGCGGCTGAACGGCATTGACTTGCGCCTTGCCGGCATTGAAACCAGAATCGACTCAACCCGGGACATGCTGTTGGCGCGTTTTGAATCCTTACAGGCCAGTGTGGACCGTAATTTCATCTGGCTAACGGGGCTCGTGATTGTTTCCATTTTGTTGCCGCTCGTCCAGCGCTACGTTCCGCACGGGTAAGGCGCCGCTCCGACCTTTATAGAGGCAGAAACCTAGTCCCAAGCGAGAAGATAGGGGCGTGAAGACACGCACCGAGTCCGACTCCATGGGCCAAATCCAGGTCCCCAGCGACAAGTATTACGGCGCCCAGTCCGCCCGCTCGCTCGTCCACTTCGATATCGGCGATGGCGAGTCGCCGCGCGACGTCATGCCGCGCCAGGTCATTCGCGCGATGGCGACGCTGAAGAAGGCTGCGGCTCTCGTCAATCGCGATCTCGGGAAGCTCGCCGATGAGAAGGCGAAGCTCATAGTGGAGGCGGCCGACGAAGTTATCGCCGGCAAACTCGAAGAGCATTTTCCGCTGCGCGTTTGGCAAACCGGGTCGGGCACGCAGACCAACATGAACGTCAACGAGGTGATCTCCAACCGCGCCATCGAGATCGCCGGCGGAGAGATGGGCAGCAAGAAGCCCGTTCATCCCAACGACGACGTCAACATGTCGCAATCTTCGAACGATACGTTTCCGACCGCAATGCATATGGCCGCAGCCGAAGCGATGTCCGGCATGCTGCCGGCCGTCAAGAAATTACGCGACGCGCTCGAGGTTAAGTCCAACGAGTGGATGGGGATCGTCAAGGTCGGACGCACGCATCTTCAAGACGCAACGCCGATCACGCTCGGCCAAGAATTCTCCGGGTATGTGACGCAGCTCGATCGCGCGATGGCCGCCTGCAAAGCGGCGCTCGACCCGCTTTACGATCTCGCGATCGGCGGTACGGCGGTCGGCACCGGCCTGAACGCGCATCCCGAGTTCGGCGAACGCGTTGCCAAGAAGCTCGCGGAGCTCACGGGCCTACCCTTCCGTTCGCACCCGAACAAATTTACCGCATTGGCGTCGCACGACGATTTTGTCTTTGCGTCGGGTGCGCTTAAGACGCTTGGCGCCGCTCTCATGAAGATTGCTAACGATATTCGCTGGCTGGCTTCCGGGCCGCGCGCCGGCATCGGCGAGCTGACGCTTCCTGAAAACGAGCCGGGCTCGTCGATTATGCCGGGCAAGGTCAATCCCACGCAGTCCGAGGCGATGACGATGGTCGTCGCGCAGGTCTACGGCAACGACCTCGCCATCAGCTTCGGCGCGTCGCAGGGCAACTTCGAACTCAACGTCTTCAACCCCGTGATGATCTACAATTTCTTGCACTCGTGCAGGCTGCTGCGCGATACGTGCACGATGTTCCGCGAGCACGCGGTGGAAGGCTTGACCGCGAACGAAGATACGATCGCGAAGTATCTCCAAGAGTCGCTCATGACGGTTACGGCGCTGGCACCGAAAATCGGCTACGACAAAGCGGCTGAGATTGCCAAGCATGCGCACCGTCACAAAACAACGCTGAAGGAAGCCGCGGTCGGTTTAGGTCACGTGAGCGCCGACGACTTCGATAAATACGTCGTGCCGCACGAGATGACGAAGCCGAAATAAACTAATTATTGCTGATGAGAACGATCTTGCACGCGTCGCGCGTGGTTTGCCAATCGTGTTCGTTGTAGCCGCCGGCCGCCAGCTGTTCGCGGCTGAATAAATCCTGCGCCCACTCCCGATAGTACGAGCCTTCGGCCTCGAGGGCGACGAGCTCGCGTTCCGGCTCCATAGATGGTGCATCGGCAGTTCTTGGGGCGATCTTAGTGCGGCCCTCGTCACGCGCACTGCGTGCGCTGCTCGGGCGCCCTTCGACTTCGCATTTCGCCAAGGGCGAAATGCTTCGCTCAGGATGACACATCGAGACGGCCGTCCGCAGCGATCGTGAAGCGATCGCCCCGCCAGGTGACCTCTTTCGTGAAAAAGGCTCCGAGCCACGTCGCAAAAGCGAATGCGTCCGCGGCCGGAATAAGCCACGGCGACAGCTCGACCTCGGGCGCGAACGTTTTTCGCGCCTCGCCGTGCACCACGACGCGCGCAACGATGGCCGCGGCGAGCATGGCCCGGGCAACCGGCGCGCCGGTAAGAAGCGCTGAAATAGCCGCCAGCGGCACGTTGTAGGTTATAAGCGATCCCGCGAAGCCTCGCGGGCGCGCCGCAAGTACGGTGCGTTGCCAGCGCAAGTGATGCGACCAGAGCGTTTCGATGTCGGCATCCGCGACCGTCATGCGGACGACGTACGGACAAAGCGCAACCTTGAAGCCTGCGCCGGTTACGAGCTTGCCGAGCATGAAATCGTCGGCTATGTGCGCGCCGAGCGCCGCGAAGCCGCCGACCGTATCGAGGACGTCCCGTCGAACGGCCATCGTCGCGCCGAAACAATACTCGAGCGGCTCGATCATCAGCGCGACCAATACCGACGGCATGAAACGTTCGTTCAAAATCGCCGCACCGAGCTCGGGGATGTATCCCTCGCTTGGAACCCCCGCATATAAACACGTCGCGGCGCCCACATCGGGGTCCGCGAAAGCGCCGGCGACGGCGCTCAGATAATCGGCACCGACGCGAATGTCGCTGTCGGCGACAACGAGAATGCCGTGCTTGGCCTGACCGATCATGCCTTGCAGGTTTTCGACTTTCGGATTTGCGCAGTGCGGTGCGGGGCCGCCCGCGACGACGCAGAGATCGACGTCCGGAAACTCGCGCACCAATCGACGCGCGACCTCGAGCGCCGGATCGCGTTCGTCGCGCGATCCGAAGATGACCTGATAGCGCGGATACGACTGCTTGCAGAAGGAGCGCAGGTTTTCATAGAGCTGCGGCTCGTCGCCGTGCAGCGGTTTAAGGATCGTGACGGCCGGTTGCGCTTGCACGGGGCGTGCCGGACGGCTGCGAAAGCGGCGCATCCCCACGACCTCGCCCGCGGAATATGCCAGTCCTGCGGCCGTGAGCGCATAGCCGGCCAGCGCCGCTACGTCGCGGAGTTTAAACGCCACGATGCGACAGCTCCGAAAAAGTAATGGGCCGCACATCCGAGTTGCGTAAGCGATCGATCACGCGCGCATCGGTCAGCGCCGCAAATTCGCCCGTGTAATCGGCGTCGGGAGGATCCGCCGAATCGAACTGTGCGCATGCTGGATGTGAATAGATCTCCGAGACTCCCGGCGGAAGCGCCGAAATGTACTTGTCCACCAGCGCGGCATCCATGTGACCGGTGTCGACCATGCCGAACACGTAGTCGTTGGCGGCAAAACCCGCGGCGCGAATGCGCCGCTTCATCAACGCCATCCACGGCGCCAGTGACGCGCCTTGCATGAAACGCGCGCGGAAATGCGTCCGCGTCGCGCGCCAGGCCGGCCCGAACGGTTCGTACGGAACGCGGATCGCCCTCAACCCGAAATCGCGTCCAGCTTTCATGATGAGCGAAAGAATCGTTGGATGCACGTGCATGTGGTTCTGCGCGTTGGCGTGATCGAGCGGCAATCCCGTTTCGGCAAAGAGCCGAAACTGTTCGTGGATCTCGGCCTCGAGCTGCGAACGGATGCCGGGCTTGAAAAAATATCGCACGCCCGCCGCGAAGAGATCGCTCGAAAAGCGTCCGTCCGCGTCAACCAGATCGGGAACGCGCGAAGGAGGCAGCGCGGGGCGCCCGTTGACGAGCACGACGTGTAAACCGACGCGCAAATTCGGCAGGCGGCGCGCGCGCGTAACCGCGTCGGCGGTCTGCGGGGCCGCGGCCATCAGGCTGGCGGTCGAGAGTATGCCGCGCACGTGCGCTTGTTCGACGGCTTCATTCACAGGAATGGCCAATCCGAAGTCGTCTGCGGTCACAATCAGGCGGCGCACCGCCGCTTCATTCACCAAGGAACTCTCGCGACCATCGAAGGAAGCCTGAAGCAATGGCGGAGACGGTAACCGAAAGCACGGTCGCGCGCAAAGCGGATCACGTGCGCATCAATCTCGAGCAAGACGTTGCCGGCAAAGGCCCGGGCAGCGGCTTTGACGAGTACCATTTCGTCAATTGCGCGCTTCCCGGCATCGATCTAGACGAGGTGGATACGTCGGCGGAACTGTTCGGCCGCAAACTCGCCGCGCCGTTTCTTATTTCATGCATGACGGGCGGCACGGAAGAAGCACGACGGATCAATCAGACGCTCGCCGCGGTTGCGCAAAAACACCGGTTCGCGATGGGACTCGGATCGGCGCGTGCGCTGCTGGAGGAACCCGGCTTGCTCGACACGTTCGCCGTTCGCGCGGAGGCGCCCGACGTTTTGCTGCTCGCGAATCTGGGCGCAGTTCAACTGAACAAAGGCTACGGCGCCGACGATTGCCGGAAGCTGCTCGAGATGCTTCAGGCAGATGCACTCGTGCTGCACCTCAATGCGATTCAAGAAGCCGTGCAGCCCGCCGGAGATACGAATTTCCGCGGGTTGCTCGGGAAGATCGAAACGGTTTGTAAACGACTGAAAGCGCCGGTCATTGTGAAAGAAGTTGGTTGGGGCATCGCGGCTGACACGGTGCGAGACCTTTTCGATGCCGGCGTCGCGGCGGTCGACTTGGCCGGCGCTGGCGGCACATCTTGGAGCGAAGTGGAGAAGTACCGCATCGAAGAACCATGGCGCGCACGCGTCGCGGGATCGTTTGCGCAGTGGGGAATCCCGACCGCCGAATGTTTGCGCGCCGCTCGCGCGGCCGAAGCCGACGCCGTGCTGATCGCAAGCGGCGGTATCCGCAATGGTATCGATGCGGTGAAAGCGCTTGCGCTGGGCGCCGACGCGGTCGGTATCGCCGGCCCGTTTCTGCGCGCGGCCGCTGCGGGGCGGGAAGCGGCAAACGATCTGGCACGCGAGTTGCGCGAAGTTTTACGCATCGCCATGTTCGCGCTGGGCGAGCGCACCATCGCGGACTTGCGCGAAACCAAACGTTTGTTGCAACCCGGCCAACGTTTATGATCCAGGCCGATGCGCACTGCCGCGATTTGGCGATGCGCCACTATGAGAATTTTTCGGTCGTTTCGCGGCTCGTGCCGGCGCCGTTACGTCTCGACCTCATGCGCTTTTACGCGTTTTGCCGGACAACGGACGACTTCGGAGACGAAAGTCCGTCGCGCGAAGCGGCGCTGGAGCACTTGTGTGAGTGGCGCACCGCAACCGAAGCGATGTTCGCCGGGGCACAACCCGGGCATCCGGTGCTGCTGGCATTGCGCGAAACGGTCAAGAGGCATGGCTTGGACGCGCAGCCGTTCCTGGACCTCATCGCCGCTAATGTACAAGACCAGATAAAGACTTCGTACACAACCTGGCCGGAGCTGCAGGCGTACTGCATGCTTTCGGCGGCCCCGGTCGGTCGCGTCGTGCTGAAAATTTTTGGAATTGACGGAGCGGACGCGCGCAAGCTCTCCGACGACGTTTGCATCGGCCTGCAGCTGGCCAATCACGCTCAAGACGTGAGCCGTGACGCAAAGATCGGCCGGTCCTACCTGCTGCGCGAAGAGATCGAATCCCGCGGCACGCGCGGTGCGGTTCAGGCGCTCGTCGAGCGTGCCCGTTCGCTGCTCGCATCGGGCGAAACGCTCGAGGAGATGACGCGCGGGGCGCTGCGGCTCCAGCTTTCTTTGTACCGTTTAGGCGGGCTGGCTATCTGCGATCGGATCGAGCAAAGCGGTTTTCGCACGGATGTAACGCGGCCGTCGGTATCGAAGGCCGCAAAGGTGGCGCTATTGATACGGGCGGCTCTTGCTTTGGCCCGCCGCAACGGAAAAAGGGGATGCTGAGCCCGCTCTGGGTCGACCAAGAAGCCGAACGTTTCTGCCGCGAGATGGCGCGCCGCGAGGCCAAGAATTTTTACTGGGGATTCATTTCGCTTCCGCACGAGCAGCGGATGGCGATCTACGCGCTGTACGATTTCGCGCGCCAGGTTGACGATGACGTAGATAGCGCGCCGCGCCCCGAGCTCATTCCGGAAAAATTGTCGGCGCAGCGCGTTCGGGTCAAGAGCGCCGACCATTCCGCCGAGAGCGATCCGGTAATGCACGTTCTCTCACGCGCGATCGAACGGTATAACATTCCGCAAGCGGAATTGCTCGCGCTCATCGATGGCGTAGAGATGGATTGCACCAAGTCGCGCTACGCAACGTGGACCGATCTTCGGGAGTACTGTACGCTGGTCGCTTCGATCGTTGGACGCATGTGCGTGCGCATCTTCGGTTTCGACGATCCGCTCGCACTCGATCGCGCAGACGACCTCGGTTTGGCGCTGCAAATGACCAACATCATGCGCGACGTGCGCGAAGATGCGGCAATGGGGCGCGTCTATCTTCCGCAAGAAGATCTGGCGCGGTTCGGTATCCGGGAGCAGAGTTTGCTCGACGGCAATCCGGGCGAAGGCTGGGAGCAACTCGTCGCTTTCGAGACGGCGCGCACGCGCGCGCTTTTCGAGAGCGGATATCAAGTGCTCGGGTACATTCCACGCCGCCCTGCGGCGTGCGTGCAGACGATGGCCGGCATCTACGAGCGCATCTTGGAAAAGATCGAACGCGATCCGCAGCTGCCGCTGCGCGAACGCGCGGCGCTCTCGAACGGAGAGAAACTGCGCGTCATGGTCGCTTCGTGGCTGCGCCCAGGGTAGCGGTAGTGGGCGGCGGTCTGGCCGGACTCGCCGCGGCAGTCGATTTAACGCGCGCCGGTTGCGAAGTGCATCTCTTCGAACGAAGCCGCTTGTTGGGCGGTCGCGCCACGTCGTTCGAGATCGACGGGCGAACGGTCGACAACGGTCAGCACGTCTTCCTGGCATGCTGCACGGAGTTCACCGGCTTCGTCGAACGCGCGGGCATGGCGGATGCGCTCTATCTCCAAGATCGCTTCGACGTCACCGTCTATTCGCACGGCGTCCGCAGCGAGCTGAGAGCCGCTAACCTGCCGGCTCCGTGGCACCTGATTGCATCCATGGCCGCGTACCGCCATCTCGACCTTCGCGGTAAATTGCAGTTGGCGCGAGCGCTGCTGGCGCTGGCGGGCGAAAAAGCTCCGGAAGGAAATTTCGCGGACTGGTTGCGGCGGCATGGTCAAAGTGCTGGAACGATCCGTGCGTTTTGGGATCCGTTCATGGTGCCGGCGCTGAACGCGCCGCTCGAAGCCATGAGCGCCGCGGAAGCGGCGTTCGTGATCCGGACGGCGTTTCTCGGCGATCGCGGTGCCGCGCGTTTCGGGTATTCGAAAGTACCGCTGGCGCAGATCATGGAAGCGGCCGCGCGCGGCCTTGCCTCGGTGCGGCGCGCGACGGCCGTCTCCGCTATGGAGTCGCACGACGGCCGCGTGCGGCTGCGAACCGCCGATGCGCAAGACGATATCTTCGATGGGGTCGTACTTGCGCTGCCGCCGCGCGCGCTGCAGCGGCTTCTGGGAGAGACGTCCCGTTTCGGCATTACCGGCCTCGACCGGTACGAGGCGAGCGCGATCATGGACGTGCACCTGTGGCACGACCACGGACGGTTGGACTTCGATTTTTGCGCGCTGCTCGATTCGCCCGTGCAGTGGATCTTCCAAAAAGGCGACGGGTACTTGTGCTGCAGTTTGAGCGCGGCCGGCGCGCTCGTTACCACGCCGACCGGCGACGTCGTCGCTCAGGTCTGGTCGGAGGTCAGCGCATCCTTGCCCGAGCTCGCGAATGCTCGGCTCGTGCGCGGAGCGGCGACGCGTAATCCCGAAGGAACCTACAATGCGCGACCGGGCGCCGTGCGCCCCGGAACGCGCACGCGCGATCCGAAAGTGACGATCGCCGGCTCGTGGACCGCGACCGGCTGGCCCGACACGATGGAATCCGCAGTACGCAGCGGACGCGCGGCCGCGCGCGCCTTGATCGAACAGAACGAATGGAAGATAGAGCGTTAACGAAAGCGGTTCACTGGCTGCTCGAGCGGCAAGCTCCCGCCGGCTGGTGGACCGACGAGTTGGAGACCAACGTCACCATGACGGCGGAGCACGTCTTGCTGTTGCGTTTCCTCGGGCTTCCACTCGACGCGATCCGCGAAGGCGCGATCCGGCACATTCTGCATCATCAGCGCGACGACGGATCGTGGGCGCTGTATTACGAAGGCCCCGCGGATCTCAGCACGACGATCGAAGCCTACGTCGCGCTCAAAGCGCTCGGGCTCGATGCGAGCCGCGGCGAAATGCAGCGCGCGCTCGCGATCATTCGAGAATTGGGCGGATTGGCGCAAGCGCGTGTCTTCACGAAGATTTGGATGGCGCTCTTCGGCGAGTATCCGTGGGACGGAATACCGACCATGCCGCCGGAGATCGTGTATTTTCCGCCGTCGATGCCGTTCAATCTCTACGATTTTTCATGCTGGGCGCGCGGAACGGTCGCGCCGCTTTGCGTGGTTATCGCGCGCCGTCCCCGCCGCGAACTCGGCGTCGCGGTGAGCGAGATCGTCAATCCCGGGACGCAAGCGCAGATGCATCACGTACCGGGTTCGGGCTGGCTGTGGTGGGTCGACCAGCTGCTGAAACTCTACGAACGCCTTCCGTTCAAGCCCGGCCGCAACGCGGCATGTGCGAAGATGATCGACTGGGTCGTGGCGCGCCAGGAAGCCGACGGAAGTTGGGGCGGCATTCAACCGCCGTGGGTCTATTCGCTGATCGCCTTGGATTTGGAAGGGTACGGACTCGATCATCCGGTGATGCGCAAAGGCTTGCACGGAATGGAACGCTTTGCGTTCGACGATGAGACCGGATGGCGGTTTCAGGCGTGCATGTCGCCGGTTTGGGATACGGCGTGGGCGATCCGCGCGCTTTATCAAGCCGGCCTGCGCGCGGACCACCCGGCGATGCGGCGCGCCGTCGACTGGATGCTCTCCGAGCAGATTCCGCCCGATGCGCCCGGCGATTGGCAAGTGAGGTGCAAAGGCGAGCCGTGCGGCGGGTGGGCTTTCGAATTCGATAACGATATTTATCCCGACATCGACGACACGGCGGTTATCGTCTGTTCGCTGCTGGAGGGCGGAGAAGGCGCGGCGGTACGCGCTTCGATCGACCGTGCGGTGCGGTGGACGCTGGCGATGCGCTCGAGTAACGGCGCGTGGGGCGCGTTCGATCGCGACAATACGAGTGAGATTCTCTACCGGATGCCGTTCTCGGATTTCGGCGCGATGATCGATCCGCCCACCGAAGACGTCACGGCGCACGTGCTGGAGATGCTCGCGATGCTCGGGCGCGACGAGAGCGACCCGTACGTCGCGAGCGGCTTGAAATATTTGCGTGAAACGCAGAAGCCGCGCGGGCACTGGTTCGGACGTTGGGGCGTCAATCACATCTACGGAACGTGGTGCGTCGTGTCGGCGCTCGCGCAACTGCATGCGGGCCGCGATATGATCGATCGTGCAACCGGGTGGACGATCGCCATGCAAGACAGCGACGGCGGCTGGGGCGAGAGCTGCCATTCTTACGCCGACGAATCGTTTGCAGGCATCGGAACGAGCACGCCTTCGCAGACGGCCTGGGCGATCATGACGCTGCAGTGGGCCGGCTTGGGCGAACATCCCGGCGCGCAGCGAGGTTTGCGTTTCCTGCGCGAGCGCCAGCGCTCCGACGGTACCTGGGACGAGCCTCATTTCACCGGCACGGGCTTTCCGCGCGACTTTTATCTGAACTACCATATGTACCGCCATCTCTTTCCGGCCATGGCGCTGGCGATGGACCGCCCAGGCCGCCGCATCGAGGGGGGAATATCGGCGGAAAGCCAGCACTTAACCGTTTCATGAGCACGCCGTTCGCACAAAAAGCCGCTATCGCCAAATACGTTCTCGGCAAGAAGATGGCCGGCGTAGAAAAATACGCGCTCGTGATGGAGCTGGAGCCGCTTTATCAGTGCAATCTCGCATGCGCGGGCTGCGGAAAAATTCAGCATCCTGCCGAGACGCTGCGCAAGCGCCTGAGCGTCGAGCAGTGTTTGAGCGCGATTGAAGAGTGCGGCGCTCCCGTGATCTCGATCGCCGGCGGCGAACCTTTGGTGTACGAACAGTTGCCGCAGCTGGTTGACGAGCTCGTGCGCCGTAAAAAAGTCGTCATCGTCTGCACGAATGCGCTGCTGCTTGAGAAGAAGATCGATCAGTTCAAGCCTTCGCCGTACTTCACATGGATGATCCACTTGGACGGCATGCGCGAGCGGCACGATGAAGTGGTCTGCCGCGACGGAACCTTCGATAAAGCCGTCGCTGCGATTAAGGTTGCCAAACAAAAAGGTTTTCGCGTCGGCACCAACACGACGTTCTTCGATCCGGACGACGCGACGGCGATCCGCGGCGTGCTGGATTACCTCAACGACGAGCTCAAAGTCGATGCGATGCAAATTTCGCCCGGTTACGCTTACGAAAAAGCGCCCGACCAAGAACATTTCCTGGGCGTCGATCGTACGCGCGCGATTTTCAAAGAAGCGTTCGCCGGCGGCAAGCGGAAGAAGTGGCGTTTAAACCATAGCCCGCTGTATTTAGATTTTCTCGAAGGAAAATTCGACATGGAATGCACGCCGTGGGGAATTCCGTCCTACTCGATCTTGGGATGGCAGCGGCCGTGCTATCTGATGTCGGACGCGCCGTACGCGCAAACGTATAAAGAGTTGATCGAAGAGACGGATTGGTCTCTCTACGGCCGCGGTAAGAATCCGAAGTGCGCGAACTGCATGGCGCACTGCGGATACGAACCGACCGCCGTGGTAAAAACCACCGGTTCGGTCAAGGAGAGCATTCGCGCGGCGCTTGCCCACTGACCGCGTTTTCCTCACCGGCGCGAGCGGCTTTATCGGTTCGCATATTTTACGCGAGCTCGTGGATGCGGGTTACGGCGTGCGGGTTCTCACGCGTCCTTCGTCCTTCGACTACGCGCGACGATGTAACCCAAATGTAGAGATCGTTCAAGGGGACCTTCGGCGCGTGGGAGATTTCGCGCGGGCGCTGGAGGGCTGCCGATATCTGGTGCACTGTGCCGCGCTGTACTCGTTCGCTCCGGACGAGCGGCGCGCTCTGCACGACGTCAACGTTCGCGGGACCGAAAGTCTCTTCGAAGCGGCGCGCGTGGCCGGCGTGGAGCGCGCGGTTCTGACGTCGAGTTCGGCAACGCTTGGAGCTGCGCGCGACGGCCAGCCGCGCACCGAAGACGATTATGCGCCAGACGGCGGTTCTGGCTACCACCATTCGAAAGTGGAGCAAGAACGGGCGGCGTTTGCCGCGCGCGTTCCGGTTGTCGCGCTGTTGCCAACCGCGCCCGTCGGTCCCGGCGACGTCAAACCGACGCCTACGGGCCGGCTCGTTCTGGAGTTCGCCAAGGGAAAGATCTTCTCGAAGCCGCCGCGCGGCGGAATGAATCTGGTCCCGGTCGAGGACGTGGCGCGCGCGCATGTCACCGCGCTGCAACGCGGGAGAACCGGCGAGCGTTACATTTTAGGTGGCGAGAATCTTACGCTCGATGAGGTGTGGACGTTGCTCGCGGCGGTGACGAAGCGAAAAATGCCCGCGTGGCGCGCGCCGGTTTGGCTCGTGCTTGCGATCGCGCACGCCGACGAAACGCGCGCCCGTTTGACTCGCACCCGGCCATTCGTACCGGTAGAAGGCGTGAAGATGTCGCGCGAGCTGATGTTTGCCGACAGCGCCAAAGCCCGGCAAGAATTGGACTTTCAACCCGGCTCGGCGGCGGGCGCGCTCGAGCGCGCGGTGCACTGGTATCGCGCGAATGGCTACTGCTGACCGCATCACGGTCGTTGCCGCGACCGGAATCGAGGCACGCGCGGCGAAGGCCGCGCTCGGAAATCGCGCGAGGGTCCTTCAATCCGGTATCGCGCTGCGCGGTTTGCGCAGCGATCCCGGCCCGGTAACGATCAGCTGCGGTTTAGCCGGCGGACTGCGCGACGATCTGCCCACCGGAACCGTATTGATTCCACGCGAGGTGCGCCGTCCTGACGGAACCACGCTGGCGTGCGATCCGGAACTCGTGGCAGCGCTGATGCGCGCGGCGCGCGCAGCCGGCTGCGATCCGGTCGAAGCTCCGCTACTGACGACGGCGCGGATCGTGCGCGGACCCGAACGCCTGCGCTGGGCGCAGCAAGGATATGCCGGCGCCGACATGGAGACCGGACTGCTGCAATCGGCGCGCATCGCATGCGTGCGCGTGATTCTCGATACGCCGGTGCACGAGTTTTCGGCGGCGTGGGAAAACCCGGCTTTGGTTGTTTTCCGGCCGGACGCTTGGCTGGATATTCCGTTTCTCGCGCGCGAAGCGCCGCGCTGTACGGCACTGGCCGCTCGCATCGTCGCCGACGCGCTGGCCTAGATTCGTTCGACGCTCGCGGCGTGCGGTTTTCTTATCGGAGCAGCGCGGAGATGTCTTGCGCGGGAACCGGGGCATGAAAGTAGACGCCTTGTCCCGATCTGCATCCCAGCGAAAGCAGCGCCTCGGCTTGCGCTTGGGTCTCGATGCCTTCGGCGGTGACGCGCAATCCGCATGCTTCTCCCAATCCGACCAGTAGACGCACGATCTGTTCGCCCTTCGGATCGGCAAGCGCGGCGATGAAACTCTGATCGATTTTGAACGAATCGATCGGGAGCGACGTAATGTACTGCAGCGACGAATACCCGGTGCCGAAATCGTCGATGCACAGGTCGACGCCGACGCCTTTGAGGGTGTCCAGAATTCCCGCGGCGCGATGCTCGCTTTGCAAGATCGACGTCTCCGTAATCTCAAGCGAGAGCATCTTCGGATCGACGCCGTACGTGCGGATCAGCTTTTGCAGAAAATCCGGGAGATTCGGCTGCAGCACCTCTTGCACTGAAAGGTTGACGTTGAGGCCCAGGTTCGAATAGCCGGCTTGGTGCCAGCGCGCGAGGTCGCGGCAAGCGGTGTCGAGCACGAACCTGCCGACCGGTTCCATCAGCCCCATCTCTTCGGCGAGCGGCAGAAACGCCGCCGGCGCCAGGTAGCCCTGTTCGGGATGATTCCAGCGCAGCAGCGCTTCGACACATTCGACGCGGAGCGTATCCAGCATGACGATCGGCTGATACATGACGACCAGTTGCCGCTCTTCGATCGCCTCGCGCAGATCGAGGCGTAAAGAGAGGCGCTGAAGCGCCTCCTCATGCATCGTCGGCGAGAAGACCGCGTTGCGATCGCGGCCTTGGTTTTTTGCGCGGTACATCGCGGTTTCCGCATCGCGCAAAACTTCGGCGATGGACGTGTAGCCTCGATCGACAGAGACGACGCCGATACTTGCGGTCATCGCAAGCGTCCGCCCTGCCATCGGATAGGGACGCCGCAGTGCTTCGTGGATCGCATCCAGTACGCTCTGCACGGCGGGTGTCGACGTCCCCGGGATCAGGACCGCAAATTTATCGCCGGCCATTCGCGCGACCAGCGATCGTTCGTCCACGATCATGCGCAGACGCTGGGCCGTCTCTTTGAGCACTTCGTCGCCGGCAAGATGCCCGAGCGTATCGTTTATCGCCTTGAACTCGTCGAGATCGAGGTAGAGCACGCTGTGCGGTTCGCCTTCGCCGCGATGTACGGCTTCGAGTTTTCTTGCGAGTTGCAGTGAAAAAACCGTGCGGTTCGGCAGCGCGGTCAGCGAATCGTGCGTGGCTTCGTACTGCAGGCGGCTTTGCGAGCGCGCGTTCACCAGCGCCAGTCCCATCAGGTTCACGAAGACTTGCATCGCGCGAAGCGTCTGCACCGCCGGAATCTCGCCGTTGAGCGGCCCGTCGGGCGACATGTAGCCGATCATCACGCCGTCGCGATCGTGCAGCGTCAGCACGAGCGCGTCGCGTTCTTGCCATTGGTTAGGGTATTTTCGCTTGGTCTCGTTCGGATTGAACCCGGTGTAGATGGAGCGTTCCCATTCTTCATCGCGTTCGGCCGGAAAGAAGTAGCAATCGTCAAAAAAGCGGACCGCGTGACCGAGCATCGCGGAAAACGCTTCACGATCGACGTTTTCGCGCAAGCGCTCCTTCACGATCTCCTCGGGGAACCCGAGCATGACGCGGCGGCGCAGATCGCCGTTGGGTTCTTCGGCGGCAACCATCGTGACGCAGCGCCAGCCGAACAACTCTTGCACGCCGCGGGCCAACGACGTTAGCGCAGCGTCCAAAGTGGGCGCCTCTAAGACGTCGCGCGTGATTTCAAAGAGCCGCTCGAGATCGCTGACCGAACCCGGGCGGCCCGAAACAGACCCGATCTGCTGCATCGGTAGCTCCTAGTTCCCGTCCGCAGGCGGGCTCCCTACCCGGTGATGTGGCGGAAGACGAGAGCCGCTGCGGCGAGCGTAAGCGCGGCCGCCACGAGTACGAGCAGCAGCTGCGATCTGATGCGCGACGACAAGCGCGCGCCGACCGGGCCCCCAAGGACGCCGCCGATAGCCAGAGGCACGGCATCGTCCCAGCGGATGTCGTGCTGCACGACGTGCGTCAAGAATCCCAGCGGCGACGTGAGAATGATGCCGAAATGCGAGGTTGCGCTGACGGCGTGGGCCGGAAGATCGGAGAAGTAGAGAAGCGACGGAACCAATATGACGCCGCCGCCGATGCCGAACAAGCTCGAGATAAACCCGACGACGAAACCAACCACGAGCGCGCGCGACCAGGGCATGCCTTTCAACGCGCTTATGTTTTCCGAACGTGCCAAATCCGGCGTCCGCTTGCCGCGATTGATGAAGATGTCCGCGGCGATGCCGATAAGCAATGCGGCGAACAGCCAATCGAATAGGCGAGGCGATGTATGTTTGACGGCGATTGCACCAAGGACGCCGCCCGGAATAGCGCCGGCTCCCACGAGCCAGCCGGTGCGCAGATGGACCCGCCGCTGCAGCAAATACGTCAAGGCGCCGCTGCCGCTGTTTGTCATCACGAGCGCCAGCGACGTTCCGGCAGCTTCCGCCGGAGGCATATTCAAGAAAATACGCAGGACCGGGACGACGATAAACCCGCCGCCCAGCCCCACCATCGATCCGAATACGCTGGCGGCGAATCCGATCACGAACAGCCAGAGCATCATGACAATTTCGTTTCCGGTGCATGTTTAAGAAACGAAATCGACATGACGCTATGGCTTAGACAGTTCAGACTCTGCCGATGTAACGCCGGTCGCGCGTGTCGATGCGAATGACGTCGCCGGAATTGACGAAGAGCGGGACGTTGACGACGGCGCCGGTTTCGAGCGTGGCGGGCTTGGTGGTGCCCTGCGCGGTATCGCCTTTGAAACCGGGATCGGTCGTTTCGATGCGCAGCTCGACGTGAGCCGGCAGATCGCAGCCGATCGGGATACCGTCATGAAACTGCACTTCGGCCATCATGCCGTCTTTGAGGAAATCGGCCGGGCCGCCGATCAGGTCGCGCTGGAGCGTGACGTTTTCGAACGTCTCCTTATCCATGAAATGGTAGCCTTCGGAATCGTTGTAGAGCATCTGCATTTCGCGGTTGTCCACCGTGGCGCGTTCGAGCTTTTCGCCCGCGCGAAAGGTGCGCTCGACGGTTGAACCGGTCTTGACGTTCTTCATCCGCGTGCGCACGAAGGCGGAGCCTTTGCCGGGCTTGACGTGCTGAAACTCGATCACGGTCCAGAGTTGGCCTTCAATGACGATCGTAACGCCGTTGCGCAGGTCGTTGGAAGAGATCATGACGGGGCCTTACGCAGCGCGGTTTGCCGAGCCCTACAACGTGATGGGGTTTTCGCCTCCGGCAAGCAGGCGGGCGATATTTTCGCGATGCGTATATACAATGAAGGCGGCCGCGAAAATCCCGTACGCCGTGAGCCACGGGTCGCGCGTGAAGTACCAGAGGGCCGCGGCGGCCATCACGCTTCCGAGCATGGAGCCGACCGACGAGTAGCGCGTGATGAGCGCGCCTAGAACCCACCCGCCGATTGCCACCAAGCCCGCGGCCGGGCTCAGCGCGAAGATCGCACCGAAGGACGTCGCGACGCCTTTGCCGCCCTTCCAGCCTAACCACGGGGAGAAACAGTGGCCGAGCACGGCCGCTAGCGCCGCAACTGCGGCACCGTACGGCGGCAGAAGAGCGAAGTGCACGATCAGAAACGGCGGAAGAAATCCCTTGAGCGCGTCGAGCAGCAGGACCGCGACCGCGCCGCCTTTGCCGATCGTGCGCAGCGCATTCATTGCGCCGATGTTTCCGCTCCCCGATTTCCGGATGTCGGTTTTGAAGAACAGGACGCCGATGATGTAGCCGAACGGAATCGATCCGATCAGAAAGGACGCGATGACGACCGGTGCGAGGGTCATTCGCGAATCTCGCGGGTGCGCTCGCGGAACTGCAGCGAGAGCGGCACGCCTTCGAAGTCAAAATTTTTCCGGATGGTGTTTTCGAGGAAGCGCCGATAAGACGTCTGCACCAGTTTCGGGTCGTTCACGTGAAAAACAAAGAGCGGCGGATGCACGCCCGGCTGCGAGGCGTAGAGAATTTTTACGGGCTTGCCGCCGGGCGCCGGAGGCGGATGGGCGAGCGCCGCGTCGCGCACGATCGCATTCAGCTTCGCGGTGGGCACGTGCCGGTCCAAATTTTCGGCGACATGCGTGACGACGGGCATCAAGCTTCCGAGGCGGCGCTGCGTCTTTGCCGAGAGAAACGCAACGGGCGCAAATCGCGCAAAGGGCAGCTGCTCGTGAATGACGGTCGTCAGTTCGTTTTGGCTGTACTCGCCTTGCTCGCGCGCGAGATCCCACTTGTTACCGACCAGGATGAGGCCTTTGCGTTCTTCGAGGATCAATCCGGCCAGACGGCGCTCCTGCGCGAGAATTCCATGCATCGTATCGAAGAGCAGAATGGCGATGTCGCATCGCGCGATCGCGCCCAGCGAACGCAGCGCCGCATAATACTCGATCGCGCCGTGCGCCTTGAATTTGCTGCGCAGGCCGGCGGTGTCGATGAGCCGCAGCCGGCGATCCTGATAAGTGAGGATCGAATCGATGGCATCGCGTGTCGTACCCGGGACGTCGGAGACGACCGAGCGTTCCGATCCGATCAGCGCGTTGAGCAGCGAGCTCTTGCCGACGTTCGGGCGGCCGACGATCGCGATCGCGAGTTCGCCGGAGTTGTCTTGCGCGGAAGCGTCCGGCGGCAATCTTTCGACCACGCGGTCCAGGAGATCGCCGGTGCCCTCGCCGTGGATCGCCGATACGGGCAGCGGTTCGCCGAATCCGAAGGCGGCGAACTCGGCATACATAGCCGCGAGCGCGCCCGGCGATTCTGCTTTGTTGGCGGCAAGAATCACGGGGCGCCGCGTCTTGCGCAGAATCTTCGCGACATCGTCGTCGACCGGATTCCGGCCGGCGGCCGCGTCGACGACAAAGAGAATGACGTCGGCTTCCTGTGCCGCAGCTTCGGCTTGTTTTTGCGTTGCCGAAATTGCGTCGTCGGGATCTTTTTCGGCCGTCGGGTCGATACCGGCGGTGTCGACTAAACTGAACGTGCGTCCGCTCCACTCGCACAAGCCGTACAAACGGTCGCGCGTTACGCCCGGCGTATCTTCAACGATCGCCATACGCTGCCCGATCAGCCGGTTGAAAAGTGCGCTCTTCCCGACGTTGGGCCGCCCCACGATAGCCACGGTCGCCGGATGGAGCATGGCGCCTTCGCGCTCGTCGGTTTGCACCGTCGGAGGGTTCCGCCGCACTCGGGGTATTCCCGCGGCCGCTGCCGAACAGGCGAGACCCGTGGCGAGCATTTACATCGAAACTCACGGCTGCCAAATGAACGAGGCCGATTCGCAGTACATAGCGGATCGCGCCGCGTCGGCCGGCTATGCAGTGGCCGATCGGGCAGAAGACGCCAACGTCGTCATTCTCAATACGTGCACCGTTCGCGACAACGCCGAGCGGCGCGCGTACGGACGCATGGGCCATTTCAAGTCGCTCAAGACCGCGCACCCCGCGCTGAGGCTAATCGTCACCGGCTGCCTGGCCGAACAAGATCGCGACCGCATGCGGCGGATCGCGCCCCACGTAGACGCGGTTTTCGGCACTTCTGAACTGGCGCAGCTCGGCGACGCAATCGCGCGCTGGCGTGAAGATTTCGCTGAGAACGAAGTCAGCGAAGAGCTGGCTCTGCGCATGCCGATCGGCGGATCGGCCGATTGCGTCGCGGGCGCGTTTTCGCCGCTGCGCGGATTCGTAACGGTGCAGCGCGGCTGTTCCTACTACTGTACGTTCTGCATCGTTCCGCACGTACGCGGCCGCTTCGATCACCGCCCCGCCGCCGAAGTGCTGAGCGAGGCGCGCAAGCGCGTAGACGAAGGGGCGCGCGAGATCATGCTCGTCGGACAGACGGTCAACGCTTACCGCGATCCTGCGCATGAGGGAGCTTTCGGCGCGCTCTGCTCGCTCGTCGCGCAGATTCCCGGACTGGAACGCCTAACGTTCATCTCGCCGCATCCCAAAGATTTTACGCGCTCGATGCTGCGCGAACTCTCGCAGATTCCGCAGATCAACCCGCGCATTCATTTACCGCTGCAGTCGGCGAGCGATCCGATGCTGCGCCGCATGAACCGCAAATATAGCTTTTCGCAGTATATGGAGAAGGCAGCGTGGATTCGCGAGTTCTTTCCCGGAGCGGCGATCACGACGGATTTCATCGTCGGTTTTCCCGGCGAGACGGAGCAAGATTTTCAAGCGACGCTGGACTGCGTGCGCAGCGGCATGTTTGCCAACGCGTATATGTACATATACTCCAAACGGCGCGGCACGCCGGCGGCGCATTGGGAGCAAGTCGAACCGGCCGTGGCCAGCGAACGTCACGCGCGTTTAGCCGAAGCGCAAAACGCCGTCGCGCGAGCGTTTCACGAAGGGAAAACCGGCAGCGAGGTTCGCGCGCTCGTACAGGGTGTCTCGAAAAAAGACCGCTCGAAGCTCGCCGCCAAGACGCTCGACAACGTGACGGTCATCGTCTCGCAGCCGCCCGACTACGACGAGCGGCTGTACGCGAGCGAGCCGTGGCTCGACGTCCGCATCGATTCGGGTCACAAGTGGGGGTGCGGCGGGACGGTCGTTAGGCGGGCGCGGCGCTTCGCCGATCGCGGATCGGCGGTCAAAACCGCGTTAATAAACTTGCTCACAGCGTAGTCGCAAGTTATCCACAGCCCGTCTCCCGAAATGCGCGGAAGCGTGAGCGAGCGGTATTCACCGATGCTCGAGCAGTACTTTGGGATGAAGGCCCGTCATCCCGAGGCAATTTTGCTTTCGCGTGTCGGTGATTTTTATGAAGCCTATGGTGAGGACGCCGAACGGATCGCGCCCGCACTTTCGATTGCGCTCACGTCGAAAGAAGCCGGCAGCGGACAGCGCATCGCGATGGCCGGCGTACCGCATCACGCCCTCTCACAATATTTAGCCCGCCTCGTACAGCAGCGCTACATCGTCGCGCTCGCCGAGCAACTCGAGGTACCGCAGCCGAATAAGCTCGTGCGCCGTGACGTCGTGCGCATCGTTACGCCCGGCACGCTGATCGAAGATCAGCTGCTCGACGGCAAACAAAATAATTATCTGGCCGCGATTACCGCCGTCGACGACACGTACGGCCTGGCCTATGCGGACGTCTCAACCGGCCTCTGCGCGGCGACCGCGCTTACGGGTGAGGCCGCGTTTGAAGAACTGCTGGCCGAAATCGGACGCATCGGTCCCGCGGAAATCGTGGCGGACGTGCCGCCGGGGCTGCGCGCGAATCTTTCGATGATGCTCGAGAGCTCGGGCGTGCGCGTAGCAGCGCCGGCGCTCTGCTCGGTCGAAACGCGCGACCGCCGATCGATCGAAGGATTTTCGGTGGACGAAGCGCTGGCGATGCACCGCGCGCTCGACGCGGTTGCCGGTTTTGTGCGGCGCTCCGGCGTTGCTCCCTCCGCCACCGTTGCGCAAACTCAGGAGGCAAGCACGCTGCGCCCTCCCGATTTCTATCGTTACCGCACGTTCTTGGCGCTCGATCCGAACACGCGAAAAAATCTGGAGTTGGTGAAAGCGCTGGGCGCCAATCCGAAAGCCACGCTGCAAGCGACGCTCGACAAGTGCGCGACGTCGATGGGCTCGCGGCTGCTGGCGCGCTGGATTCTCGCACCGCTGGTCGATGCGGAAGCTATCGGAAAGCGCCAAGACGCCGTCGCGGCGCTCATCTCGGAGCACGTCCGGCGCGAGTCCATGCAAGAACTGCTGCGCGGCTGCTTCGATCTCGAGCGCATTTCGCAGAAGGTGCGCTTCAAGCGGGCGCTCCCGCGCGACCTGGCGTCGCTGCGCCGCACGCTGGAAAACCTGCGTCCGCTGCGTCAGGTGACGCCGCCCGCCCTAAAGTCTTACGCGGAGCGCCTGGGCGACTTCGAAGAGATGCTGGCCGACCTCAACATGACGCTCGTGGACGAACCGCCCGCGCAACTCATGGATGGCGGCGTGATACGCGCCGCTTCGAACGCCGAGCTCGCCGACTGTGTGAGTTTACGAACCGACGCGCGCGCGAAACTTTCGGAACTCGAAGAGCGCGAGCGGGAACGCACCGGCATCAAGACGCTGAAAGTAAAATACGTCAGCACGTTCGGCTACGCGATCGAAGTCGGAAAAGCGCACGCGGCAAACGTGCCGGCCGATTACGTCCGCAAACAAACGCTGACCACGGGCGAGCGCTATACCACGCCGGAGCTCAAGGAGTTGGAGATTGCCATCTCGACCGCGCAGTCCCGGCAGCTGCGGCTCGAAGAGCAACTCTTCGGCGACCTCGTCGACCGGATAGCGGCGCGCATCGAAGATCTGCTCGCGGCGGGCGAGACGCTGGCGGAGATCGACGCGCTCGCTTCGCTCGCACAGTGTGCCGCCGAACGCGGGTACGTGCGGCCGAAGTTTGTCGAAGAAAGCATCATCGAATTCAAAGACGGCCGCCATCCGGTGATGGAAGCGATCCTGCTCGCGAACTTCGTGCCGAACGATCTGCATTTGCGCGAAGGGGAGCACCGCTTCGTCTTGCTGACCGGGCCGAACATGGGCGGCAAATCCACGTACTTGCGCCAGACCGCGCTGCTGACGATCATGGCGCAGATCGGTTCGTTCGTGCCGGCGAAATCGGCGCGGCTCGGAATCGTGGACCGCATCTTCACGCGCATCGGCGCAGGCGACGATCTCGCCTCGGGGCAATCGACGTTCTACATCGAGATGGCGGAAGCGGCCAACATCTTACGCCGGTGCACGCACAGCAGTCTGCTGCTGATCGATGAGGTCGGCCGCGGCACCGGCACGATCGACGGCTTATCGATCGCGCAAGCGATCTGCGAATTTCTACTCGGCTTGGAAGATCAGGCGCCGCTGGTGCTCTTCGCAACGCACTTTCACGAACTGGTCGCGCTGGCCGAACACTGGAAACTCGTGGCCAACTATCATGTCACGGCGGTCGAGAAGACCGGCCCTGACGGCGGCCCGGTCTTTTCGCATCGCGTGCTCGCGGGCAGCACGTCGCGCTCGTTCGGCATCGAAGTCGGGCGCATGGCCGGCTTGCCGGATGCGGTGGTCGAGCGCGCGCAAGAGATCGCCGACGCGCTTTCGGGAAAGGCCGACGTGGAAGAGCAAGTCCCGCTGCGCCGCAGATTGCCGAAGATCGTCCCGGCCGAGCGGCAGCTGACGTTCCTCGATTCGTAAGATGATCCACGTTCTCGATCCGCAGACCGTCGGACAGATTGCGGCCGGCGAGATCATCGAGCGTCCGCTTTCGGTCGTGAAAGAACTCGTCGAGAATTCGGTTGACGCGGGTGCAACGCGCGTTACGGTGACGCTGGAGGAAGGCGGCATCGCCGCGATTGAGGTTGCCGACGACGGCGGGGGCATCGAGCCGTCGGACCTCGCGTTGGCGGTACGAAGGCATGCGACGAGCAAACTCTCGCGCGCCACCGATCTCGAATCCATTTCGACGCTCGGATTCCGCGGCGAAGGCTTAGCGAGCATCGCGGCCGTCTCGCGCTTGGAGATTCTCTCGCGCGGGATCGAAAGCGACGTCGGCGCGCGCGTCACCGCGCATGCAGAAGACGTCAGCGCAATCGAGAAGGCAGCGGCGCCCGTTGGAACCATCGTGCGCGCGCGCGAGCTGTTCGGCAACGTGCCGGTACGGCGCGAGTATCTGAAGTCGCCCGCCGCGGAACTCACACGCATCTCGGGCTGGCTTTCGACTTTTGCGCTCGGCTATCCGCGCGTCACGTTCGCGCTGCGGCACGACGGCAAAGACGTGTGGGTTATGCCCGCGGTCGACGATGAGAAAGCACGGCTCGCAATGGTCTTCGGAAAGAACGCGGCGCAAGCGCTGATTCCGATCGACAACGAAGTCGCGCGCAGCATGCACGGATCGCTCTCCGGTTTCATCAGTACGCCCGGCAACGACCGTGCCGACCGCCGTATGCAGATCTTGTTCGTGAACGGCCGGCTGCTGCGCAGTACGCTGCTGGCCGGCGCCTGGAGCGCCGGCTATGCAACATTCGCGATGACGGGACGCCAGCCGTACGGCGTGCTGTTCTTGCAACTGCCGCCCGACCACGTCGATCCGAATATTCATCCGACCAAGAGCGACGTGCGTCTGCGCTTCGGACATCAGGTGGCCGATACGGTGAAGCGTGCGATAGCGGTTACGTTGCGCAACCACGCAGCGCAGCGTTTCGGCGATTCGGTGACCGTGTCGGCGGCCCCCGAGAGCATCGACGCCAGCCTCGCGCACTTGCAGACGCTCTTCGAGCGCGTGCCGGCCGACGATCCTTCGGAAACGGGCGCGCAGAGCGGGCTGCGCGTGCTCGCGCAGATCGACCGTACCTATATTCTGGCAACCGACGGCAGCGCAATCGTGCTGGTCGATCAACACGCGGCCCACGAGCGCATCGCGTACGAACGCATCGTTGCAGCCGCGAACGCGGCAACCGCTCCCGCCGAGCCGCTGCTCGTGCCGTTCGCTTTCGAACTCAGCGGCGATCGCGTGGCTGCGCTCGAACGCGTGCTCGAACCGTTGCGCGAAGGCGGGCTGGAGATAGAAAACTTCGGCGATCGCAGCTACCGCATCGTTGCGACGCCGGCGGGTTACGGCGCGCGCGCGTTCGACGTCGCCGGTTTTCTGGATGATGTGAACGAGGGCGCGAAAGAGCGTGACGTCCGCGAACGCGTCTGGGCCTCGCTGGCGTGCCATTCGGTGACGCGCGCGGGCGAACGTCTCGATCTTTCAGAGATGACGACGTTGCTCGACCGCCTGCAAGTCTGCGAGAATCCGATGCACTGCCCGCACGGGCGGCCGACCATCGTCCGCATCGAACCGGGCGGCATCGCGCGGCTCTTCAAACGGTGAGCGGAACATCCGGCGTCCTGGTGATCGCCGGACCGACCGCATCGGGGAAAACGGAACTCGCGATCGAGCTCGCGCGGACGTTCGGCGCCGAAATCGTCAACGCCGACTCGCGACAAATCTATCGCGGCATGCCGGTCGGCACGGCCGCGCCCACTGCACAACAGTTGGCAGCGGTGCCGCACCATCTTTTCGGATTTCTCGATCCCGCACAACGCTATTCTGCCGCGCGCTATTCCGCCGACGCCGTCGCCGCGGTCGCGCAGATTCACGCGCGCGGAAAACGCGCGATCGTCGTTGGCGGCACCGGCTTCTATGTTCGCGCGCTGACCGGCGCGGTGGACCTAGCTCCGCAATATGATGAAGCCGTGCGCGAACGGCTCGTGCGCGAAGCGCGTCTCCACGATGCGGATTTCTTGCACGCGTGGCTGTCCGTTCGCGATCGCGCGCGCGCCGCGGCGATTCATCCGCAAGATTCCTACCGGGTGTTGCGCGCCCTGGAAGTCGCGCTCGCTCCGCATTCGGGAAGCCGTGAAGGGCGCATCACGTCGCTGCGTTCGGCCGGCATCCCGTTCCTCAAAATTTTTCTCGCCGTTGACCAAAACGCGCTGCGGGAACGCATTGCCCGGAGGACGGACGCGATGCTGCGGGCGGGGTTCGTTGAAGAGGCCGAGCGCATCGGTGAGGACGCGGTGGCCGCAAGTGCGGTCGGCTATCCGCAAGCTCTCGCGTACGCGCGTGGATGGAGCACGCTCGAAGAACTGCGCGAATTGTTGATCCGCGCCACCCGGCGCTACTCAAAACGGCAGACGACGTGGTTTCGCAGCGAGCCGGAAATCGTTGGGGCATTGCCGGCGGACGTCGAACGGCTGGCAAGGGAAAGTCTGCAGTGGGTTGAAGCGTGATTCATGCCCGGTAGCCTTCAGGATACTTACCTTGCTGAAGTTCGGCGGCAGGGCGTTGCCGTGACAATTTATTTGGTCAACGGTTTTCAGTTGCGCGGCGTCGTCAAAGGTTTCGATCCGTTCACGATATTGATCGAATACGAACGCAAGACCCATCTCATTTACAAACACGCCGTATCGACGATTTCACCGCAAGGTCCGTTCTCAACGCCCGGCGGCGGCGAAGCGGCCCCCGCCCCCGAAGCGGCCGAGGTGACCGCTTCGTAATGTCCGGCGTGGCCGTGACCAAAATGCACGGCGCGTTCAACGACTTCGCCGTCATCGATCGGCGCAATGCACCCGAACCGCTCGATTTCCAAGCGCTCGCGCGCCGGATTTGCGATCGGCGCGGCGGTATCGGCTGCGATGGAATGATCCTGATCGAGCCTTCGGGATCCGCCGGCGCGCGAATGCGCATCATCAACGCGGACGGAAGTGAAGCGGAGATGTGCGGCAACGGATTGCGCTGTGTCGCGCGCTTTCTCTCCGAGGCGGGCGAAGGCGACCGGCTTCGCATTGAAACGGCTTCAGGCGTTCTTTCGACGGAGATTGCGAGCAAAGGAGAAACGTACAGCGTACGGACGCAAATCGATACGCCGCACTTTGAGCCGCGGGCGCTGCCGTTTGCAAACTCCGCGCACGTTGTGGTTGGAAACCCGCACGTCGTTATCTTCGAGCCGGCCCTGGATGCGATCGATCTCAAGCAGGCCGCGGCAAAGCTCCAGCCGCTCTTTCCGAAGGGTATCAACGTTCACGTCGCGGTCGTCGTCGACCGCGGCCGGTTGGACGTGCGCCACTGGGAGCGCGGAGTGGGGCTGACGCAAGCGTGCGGAACCGGGTCGGTGGCGTGCGCGGCCGCAGCGATCCGCTTTGGGTTAGCTGAAAGTCCCGTCGCCGTTCACGTTCCGGGTGGAGTGCTGACCGTAGAATGGGACGGCGCGGGCGGAGCTTTTCTGACCGGACCGGCCGTGCGCGTGTTCGACGCAACCCTCACGGCGGCGCATGCAGCAGCCGTCTAACGATCTCGCCGTTTCCATTCGCGAAGCGATGCCGGCCGATTCCGAACGCATCGTTGCGCTGGCGCTTCAGTTGGGCTATGAAACTCCCCTCGCGCACGTCGAAGCCCTGGTTCGTTCCGCAATCGAAAGCCGCGCAATTTTTGTCGCCGTGGTGCCGCGGGCGGGCGTTGTCGGCTGGACCTTTGTCGCCCGCGAAGAGACGCTGATAGCGATCCGCCGCGCCGAAATTCACGGATTGATTGTGGAAGACGAGTTTCGCAGCCACCGGATCGGCGAGATGCTCGTCGAGGCGGCCGAAGAGTGGGCAAGAAAACAGGGTTGCGCGACCTTGCGGCTTCTCTCCAACGTCGTTCGCGAACGCGCGCATACGTTCTATGCGCGCCTAGGTTACGACGTGCTCAAAACCGAGTACGTCTTTCAAAAAACGCTGTGATCGGGCTGGCGTACTGCGACAAAGACGGCCGCATCTTTTATGACGAAAACGTGGAGCCGCTGGCAGACGGCGGCCTCGTCCGCGAAGTCGCGCGCGAGGAGCTCGTGCCCGCGCCTCCCGGAACCGTTCCGATGGTCTTGCCGTCGCGCCATCCGCGCCTGACCACCGGCGTCGCGCGCCGGCGGCAAACCCTGGCGGTGATGCTGCCGGCGGGGTACACGCGCTTGCTGCTGCCCGCTTACGAGCGCGACGCCGATGCGCCGGCGCTGCCGCTTTTCGGTTACACCTTTGCGTGCGCGATCGACGAGACGCTGCACGTCGCGGCAATGCGGACCGACGAGGGCGAAGACTGGCAGCCGCGTACTTTTGCCGCGGGCGAACTCGAGCAGATCGTCGAGCGCCGGCTGAGCGAGGAAAATGGAAATCGCGTGCTCGCGCAGCTCTCAACGTGTTCGCTCGAGTACAGCTGTTTTACGGCGCAAAACGTTTTTTTGGAACGCGGCGAGGCGGCGCTGCCGGTTTCGCCCTCGTGCAATGCGCGCTGTGTCGGCTGCATTTCCGAACAAGAACCGGAGACCGGCGTGCCGTCGCCGCAACTCCGGATCGCCGAAGAGATGACGGCACGCGATCTTGCGAGCATTGCGATTCACCATCTCGAACGCGTTCCCGAAGGAATCATCTCGTTCGGACAGGGATGCGAGGGCGAGCCGCTGCTGCGCTCGATCGCCATCGCGCGCGCCATCGCTCTCATTCGGGCGGAGCGCGCGAACGGCGTCATCAATCTCAACACGAACGGCAGCCTGCCCTCGGCGCTTCAGCGCTGCATCGACGCCGGGCTCCAGGCCGCGCGCGTCAGCCTGAATTCGTTTCGTCCGCGCGTTTACGCCGCGTATTACCGCCCGATCGGCTACGATCTCGAAGATGTCTTTACGTCGATCCGGCTGGCATGCGATGCGGGCCTGCGCGTCTCTTTGAATTTGCTGACGCA
>DASUIF010000031.1:0-63450 GCA_036273135.1 Candidatus Rubrimentiphilum sp. | reverse complement strand
GCCGTCAGCCAGTGGACCGTCGGCTCCGCGCAATACACGCTGACATCGATTTCTGCGGCGCACGTTGCCGACTCCGACCTGATCGCACCGGCGCCGACCGCAACGTGGTCTTTCGGCGATCAAAGCGTCCCCGTCGACCTTTTCGATCTTTCCGCGGGTTCGCAGCGCTATCAGCCGCGCGTGAATCTGACGGTTAACGGCGTTACCGGCGTCTTCGTGCTCGATACCGGAACGCAATCGATTGTCTTGTTTGGCGATTTTGCCGGCCGCGCCGGCGTGACCGCCATCGACGGCGCCGACTTCTCGCCGTTTGCGGGCAACCCGCGCTACCAAGGTTACGGATTGGTGCAGACCCTTACCGCAGGCAACAGCACGCTGCACAACGTCTTGATCGAGCGAATCGCCGATCCGAACAACCGTATTGCCGGGCTGCTCGGCTATGATTTTTATGCCGGCGTTATTGCCGAAGTCGATCTCTCGACCAAGCGCATGCAACTCTACAATCCCGCGAACATGCAGCCGACCGTCCCGGCGGGCGCGTTCGCCTTTCCGATCGATCTCACGTCGCACCGGCCCGTGATCGGCATGCACCTTTCCGGCAAGGCTTACGGTTTTCCGTACTTCTCAACCGGCGAGCCGTACTTTATGCTGCTCTCGCAGCGGCTGCGCGAATCGGGCGCGGTTTCGGCCAGCGACCTGTCGACCGAACACTTTAATCCAACCGCCGGCAGCCGCGGTTACTACGGCACGGCAATCGAATCCGACCCCGTGCAGCTCGGATACTCCGACTACACGGGTGCTTACGGCGTCGGCAACTGCGTTTTGCTGCACGAGGCGCTTATCGGCCCTTATCGTTATCAAAGCCCACCGTTGTGCTTTGTCGGTTCGGGCGTCTTCGGTGAGGACGGCGGCGCAATCGGAAACGACTTCCTGCGGCATTTCGACTGGACGATCGATTATGCGGACGCCAAATTCGTCCTGACTCCGAACAATCTGCCTTAGCGAAACGGCAGCTCGGAGCCGGCAGGGTGAAACACCTGCAGCGCTAAGGTCTCTATGGCTACGAATGGAGCCGCTGGTTCTTTAGAACCATTCGTCTTTGGCCGTTTCCGCTTCTGGAGTTTGATACATGAAATCTTCGATCCGCATCAAACGCGCGTTCTGCATCGCGGCGTTGATGGGCTCGCAGCTCCTATATGCTCAACCGTCGGCAGCGCAGAGTACGTCTCCGCCGTATCAAACCGTCCGCATTCAAGTCTACGTTTTCGACGCTTCAAACGGAACGGCCGTGCCGGGCGAAACCGTGTATTATGAAGAATCCGGTGGTCAATATTGCAAGGGTGTGCGGCCATTGGGTTCTCAATATATCGGTGCCGGCGCCACCGGAGGCGATGGAGTCGCCGATTTCACTGTTGAGGCATGTCCGGGCGAAGCGATGCTTTGGATAAACGGCGGATCGCTTTTCGATACGAGGCGCGTCGCAATAGTAATCACCCCCGGACAACGATCTTATGAAGCGAGGGTCGGCTTAACGCAGAAGAACCGGACCCGTCAACCCTCGGACAAATATAACAATCAAACTGAACGTACGCTGCATATCCAGGTTCGCGGACGTTTGGCCAACGGCACGCTCGTGCCGGTGCATTTTGCCGGCGTGTATGACAGAAACGGCCGGCACATCCTCACCACGGATTACGACGGCAACGCCACCGCGAGAGTGCTCGACGTCATGGGAGAAATGGTAACGCTGCATGCGGACGGCTCGCATTGGCGTGAAGGAACGGCCTCATTCATCGTCGGCGCCTCCGAGGGCGTCCGGATTACACGCAACGACGACTACGTGCGGATCGTGCTCAACGGCGAGGGCGACAATCTCTCCGAAGAGGCTACGCTGAATTTCGTGGTGCACGGCAAAACCGCGAAAAGTTGGACGGCGGTCCATTTTGCCACGATTTACGATGCCGAGGGGCATCACCTCACAACGACCGATTACAACGGCCACGGCACCGCGCGCGTCAAGACGAAGCTCGGCGAACCCTACACCGTCAAAGTTGATGGTGGAAGCCGCTGGAAATCGGCCACCAAGGAGATTCTTATCGGCGCGGCCGCCGGAATCGGCACCACCGTGGCCTATAACAACGTCGACTTTTTACTCGACCCGGCACAGGCCGCGAAAGAATTGACGGTCGAAGTTCTCAACCATGAGACGGACAAGCCCGTCGCGGCAGCATCCGTAACGATTTACAAGCCCGATCACTTTCCGGGGACTGCAGTAGCGCATGCGACCACGGACGCGCATGGACTGGCCAAGTTCGATGCCGAAGAGGTCGGCAGCGCGCTCCTGAACGGCGAAGCGCGGGTCGGCGCGACGCATGGGGGGTCGAAATCCGAAATACAAACGCTGGCTTCTTCGTTGTTGCAAGGCGAAGCGCCGAAGTACGTGCTGTACATGAAAGAAAAGCAAGAAACGACGAAATGGAGCGGCACCTGGTATAACGGGCCTTACACGATGCAGATTTCCGGCGGCAACGGCTCGCTGGGGTATCAGTTCCTGCGCTCGGACGGCGTCGGCGGGTGCTGCCCGCTGATCGATCAGGGCGGCGGCAGCTGTACGGTCCATGGAAATGTAGCGACGTGTACGGAGAATGCGCACTACCACGACAGCGCTAAGGACGTACAACGTTCGAGTGACGTGAAGATGACGCTAACCGGCGAAACGATCTCGGCGATGGCAAAAGTGAAAACAGCCAGCATAACTCTATCGAGCGGGCAACCGTGTCCAGATATAGCGCAATGCACCGGCATGCACCCCGGCGCAGAATTCGACGGGGTCTGGACGCGCAAGAAACCATAAGGAGAATGGAACGCGGCCGGCGAGTTGCGCGTCGATGCGCGCAATGCCGGAGAATCAGTCGGCCGAATGTAAACGCGTGGGCTTCATATGCGGTCGGAGGGACTCGAACCCCCAACCTACAAGTTCGTAGCCTGTTGCTCTATCCAATTGAGCTACGACCGCACAGCCCCGAGTGATACCTCGGGGTTTATTTTTTCCCTGTTATCGCGCAAAAGATTCGGAGAGGGAGGGATTCGAACCCTCGGACAGTTTTTAGCCGTCGGTCATTTAGCAAACGACTGGTTTCAGCCACTCACCCACCTCTCCCGGGGCACCCGCACTATACCATAGCCGGCGCCGGCCTACCTAGTCCGGCGGCGCGCGAGGCGCCGCAATTGGTTCGTCGACGAGCTCCGCTTTCACGGCGCGCGTATTAGGGCGCCTGACAAGCAGCGCGTCGATGCCGGCAAAGCGGCCGCCCGGAAGAACCATGCAAAAGAACGACAGCGCCAGCGCTACGCCGTTGAGCGTTCCCAGGCCCGACCAGTGGAATTCTCCGGCAGCCGCCATATAGTTCAACGCCAAAAAGCAGCCGGCCAACCCGCCCAAAGGTGTGAGAAATCCCAAGAGAAGGCTAATACCCGTGAGCACCTCTCCAAGACGCACGAGTTCCGCGAACAGGCCGATGTTCGGCGTAACCGTGTGCAGCAAAAAATCGTGATAGAATCCGGTGCTGGTTTGTGCGTCGTGCGCGACCGCTTGGCCCATGTAACCGCCAGGCGGCATGAACATTGCCGAGTTCAAAAACTTCGGAATGCCGTGAACGAGCCAAAACGCTCCGGCGTACAGCCTGAAGATCGTCAGCCATCCTGAAACCGCCGGACGCGTACCGATCATGCGATCGCCTCCTCGGAACCTTCCGCGGCGAGCGCTAGAATCACGCCGGCGACTTCCCGCGCCGCGTTTGGTTTCGCAAGCCCGCGCATCGCCGTCCGCATCTCGTTTCGCACGCGCTCCGATGACAGCAGCCCTGAAATGGCGCGCGGCAGATCGCCGGCACGCTTCACGCGAATCGCCGCTTGCCGGTCGACGAGATAGCGCGTATTGCGTTCCTCTTGTCCGGGGAGGGGCTTAAAAAGCACCATCGGAACTTCGGCAGCGAGCGCTTCGGCCGAAGTCAGCCCGCCGGGCTTTGTGATCAACACGTCGGACGCGTGCATGTACTCGTCGACATTTCCGACAAAACCCATGACGCGCATCGGATAGCCAACCCTGTGCGCGGCCTCAAGCACGCGTTCCGCGGAGCGGCTGCTCCGTCCGACGATGGCGACTGCGCAAATCGGCTGATCGAGCGTATCGAGCTCCCGCATCATCGTCGAGAGGGGTCCGATTCCCAATCCTCCGCCCATCATCAGAACGATCGAACGGTCCCGCGGCAAATCAAGCTTGGCGCGCAAAGCGGGAACGTCCGCCGGAAGATATCCGAAAGACGGGCTGACCGGAATGCCGGAGACGATTACGCGCTCCGGGCGAATCCCTCGCGCGATCATCACGGCGCGCATTTCCGGCGTGGCGACGGCGTAGAGCTCGATGTTCTCGTGCATCCAAAAACTGTGCACGGCAAAATCCGTTACCACCCCGGCCACCGGCGGAGCGTCGGCAAATTGTTTTTTGTATTCGGCCATTACGCCGCACGGAAAGGCGTGCGTGCAGATGACGACGTCGGGCTTCATCTCCTGCATCATTGCGCGCAGATTCCCGGCGGTAAATTGATGGATCCAGGTGCGGAAAGGTCCGACTTCGGTCGCCCGTTCGGCGCGATTGTACAAGAAGCGGTACATCTGCGGCAGCGTTTTGACCATGCCGAGGTAGCCGTCCGAAACGACGCGCGAAACGACCGATGCGGCGTGCGTATACGAGTCGACGACGGTCGACTCAAACGCCGGGTCCTGTTGTTCGAGCTCGGCACGCAGCGCGGAAGCCGCGGCCATGTGGCCGACTCCGACGTTAGCCGAAAGAAAGAGCGCGCGGATTAGCCGGCTCCTTCCGTGCCCGACTCCTCCGCCAACACGAAAAAATCGTCCAGTATCTCTTGCGCGAGCGCTTCGTCCGTAAGCAAACTTCCTTGCGCGTCGGTCACGACGAACTCGTCTTGCGGCTCACAATACAACACCGCGAACGCATTGTGCTCTTCATCTTCCACCAAGCCGACGACTTCGAACTCCAATTCTTTATCCTCGCCGGTCGTCTTGATGACGAGGACGTCCTTCAATTCCAGGTTACGCAGCGCTTGACCGGATTCGCCGTCGGTTGACATAGCGGTCTCCTATTTCAAATACTTGGCGACGTTGGCATTTTGCTCGGAAAGAGTCTTTGCAAACGCATGATGTCCGTTACCCTTATAAACGTAATAGAGATACTCCGAGGGTCGCGGGTTGAGAGCGGCGACGAGCGACGGACGGCCCGGGTTCGCGATGGGCGTCGGCGGCAGTCCTTGGTGCAGATACGTATTATACGGCGAATCGAGCCGCAGATCACTGTATGTGATGACGGTTTGGTGCGACGGGAGCGCGTATTCGATGGTGGCGTCTACTTCGAGCGGCATGCCCAGGCGCAGGCGGTTGTAATAGACGCCGGCCATGAGCGGGCGCTCGTCGTCGGCCTTGGCTTCCCGCTCGATCAGCGAGGCGAGCGTAACGGCCTGCGGCACCGTGAGCCCGTGCGAGCGTGCCTTCCGGGCTGCATCCGCGGGAAGTTCTTTGAGGAACTGGGCGCTCATGATCGCCTCGACCGTCGCAGGTGACGCTCCAAGCGGCATCAGGTACGTCTCCGGAAAGAGATAGCCTTCCATGTTTGCAGTACGGAAACCGTCGACGACGATCGTGTCGTGCAAAAACGCCTGCGCGTACGTTTGCGCGTCGCCGAAGCCTTCGTTTTCGAGCTGCGCGGCGATCTGCTTAGCCGTATAGCCTTCGGGAATCGTTATCCATTTGGCGATCTGCGCGCCGCCCGTCGTCAAACGGCGCAGGATCTCGGCTTCGGTTTGATGGGAAGCGAACCGGAATTCACCGGCGCGCGCCTGCGTGTCGGCGTGCAGCGCTTTGGCGTACAGTCGAAAGAGTTGCGTATTCCCGATGATGCCGGCCGCGTGCAACTGTGACGCAATGCCGGAAAACGTCGAGCCTTGCGGGATGACGACGCCGGCCGTGGACGCGGGCCGAGAGCGATCGCCAAAGATACCGTACGCGATCCAAACCGAAAGCCCCGCAACCGCCAACACGATGACGAGAAAAAGCGTGCGGAGCGCGCGCATCATGAAAGTCTTTGCCCGCTTCCGCGCCGTCGCGCGAGAAAGGTGTCGAGAATGAGTGCCGCTGCCATCTTGTCCACGACTGTCTTTCTTTTCGCGCGGCTTACGTCCGCGGCGATAAGCGCCTTCTGGGCTTGGGCGGTGGTGAGCCGTTCGTCGACGCGATGGATCGCGCCGGTGAACCTCTTGCGCAATTGCTCGACGAACTTGTCGATGTGTTCGGCGGCCGGTCCGCGTTCGCCCGAAAGGCGCAGCGGGTCGCCGACGACGATCTCCGCTGCTTGATAATCGCGGGCGAGGTCCGCAATCCGTTCCAAATCCGCGCGCAGATTCGTCCGCTCCAACACCGCGACCGGAAGCGCAAAACTCTCGCTCGGATCGGCCACTGCGATGCCGATCCGTTTGGTTCCCACGTCGAGCGCCATCACCGGCATCGGTTAGCTCTTCGCGAACTCGGCGGCGTGCGCGCGCGCCTTCGGACGGCGGCCTAAGTGATGGTTGACCAGCGTCTCGACCGCCCGCGTTACCGCGGACGTGGCGTACACCGCCGCCGGCCCCGTTCCGCGAGGCGTTGCGAGCGCGCGCAAATTTTCCATATCCGTTTTGCTCATCGCCAGCGGATCGCTCCACGCCGGGCGGCACTCTTCGCCCGCAAAACCGCCCTGTTCCGGATCGAGCCAGGCGCTCTTTCCCACCAAAGACGCGCCGCACAGCACGCACGCGTCGAGCGGCGGCGCCAAGCCAAGCGCGCCCAGCAGCAGGAGCGAAAACCGCGGCACCAGCCCCAGCGACTCGTCGCTGCGGCCGATCGCGCGCAACGCTCCGGTCAGAAGCGCGTAGATCTCCGGCATCGCGAGATCGGGCTCGCAAAACGCGTCAACGAGTTCGATGATCAGGTTTGCAGCCGCATAACGTTCGGGTGCGACGAGATTCTGCCAGTAAGCATTCTCGATGTCGGCGGAAACCACGACGTCGAGATTCCGGCCGCGATGCATCGTTAACGCCACCTCGTTGCCCATCTCCAACCTGCCGGCGAGATGGCTCTTCGTACGCCGCGAGCCTTTGGCAATCGCATCCATCTTTCCGCGTTCGGTCGAAAAGAGCGTGAGAATGCGATCCGCCTCTCCGTACGTTCGTCCGCGCAAGACGACGGCGGTCGTCTTGTAGGCGCGGTTCATCGCCCGGCGCTAAATGAAGCCGGCCCGAACGCATCGGGCAGCAGCTGGTCGACGGCAGTGATCCTGTAGCCCTCACTCGTCGCATACACGACGGGCAGCCGGGCGTTGAACTCGCTCAAGAACTGCCGGCACGCTCCGCACGGAGCGGTTCCGGCTCCGTCGGCGCCGACGATGGCAATCGCCTTGAATCCGCGCCGTCCGTGCGAGACTGCCGCGGTCGCCGCGCTGCGTTCGGCGCAGATCGCCAGACCGTAGCTCGCGTTCTCGACGTTTGCACCGCAAAAAACTTCGCCACCGTCGACCAGGAGCGCGGCGCCGACGTGAAAGCCGGAGTACGGCGCGTAAGCCTCGTCGCGAACGTCGCGCGCTTTGGGCAGCGCCAATTCCAAAAAGCCCGACGCATCCATTCCGGCGCGGGTGCGAAACTCTTCGGCTGAAATGCCTTCGAAACGGACCCGGTCTTTAGACTGCATCTTCCTCCGCGCGAGCGCGCTCTTGAGCGGCTTGAGTTAAACCGTTGGAATAGATTCGCAGCGCCAGTATCCGCCGGCCGCGCATGCGGTCGATCTTCAACCTCGTGTGATCGTCGGCCTGGATTTCTTCGCCCTCGCCGGGAAGGCGGCCGAAAAGGCCGACGGCGTATCCACCGATGGTTTCGAATTCTTCGTGCGGAAGATTCGTTCCGAGCTTCGCATTGACGTCCTCGATATTCATGCCCGCATCCACCACGGCTTCGCGGTCGCTCAGAATGCGCACCGGCTCCTGTTCGTCCTCGTCGTGTTCGTCGCGAATCTCGCCGACGATCTCTTCGAGCAGATCTTCCATCGTCACGAGCCCGGCCGTGCCGCCGTATTCGTCGACGACGATCGCCATCGAAAACTTGTCCCGCTGCATCTCGCGCAGCAGTTCCGCCAGTTTCTTGTTCTCCGGCACGTGGGCAATCGGCCGCATCAGCGAGCGAATCGGCAGCGAACTGATCGTTCCGTTCGCCAGACTGATGAGCAGTTCGCGATCGTGCACCACGCCGATGATGTCGTCTTTGGAGCCTTCGTAGACGGGCAGTTTCGAGTAGCCTTCCGAGATAACCATATCGAGCGCACGGCGCGGCGAATCCTCAACCGAAACCGCGACGACCTCGGGGCGCGGCGTCATCACCTCGCGCACGATCGTATCGCCGAACTCGATCACGGAATGGATCATCTCACGCTCTTGCTCTTCGAGAACGTTTTGCTCGGCCGCGACCGTCGCGATCGTGCGGATGTCTTCGTCGGTCACGAAAATCTGATGCGTCGGCTTGATGCCGAAGGGACGTACGAATATGCTCGAAAGCGCCTGGAACGTGAAGACCAGCGGATTGAGCAGCCCGGCTATCCGGCGCATCGTCGGCGCGAGCCGCAACGCCCACCGTTCGCTGTCCGAGACGGCGATCGTCTTTGGGATGATCTCGCCGAAAAGCAGCAAGACGAACGCCATCACGATCGTCGAGATCACGGCGGCGCTGGGAATGCCCATGCGAATAAAGATGTAGGTCGCGAGCGAATCGGCCGCCAGCAGCACGCAGGTGTTGGCGATGAGAATTGACGTCAGAAAGCGGTTGCGGTCCTCGGTGAGCGCCAAGACCGCGCGCGCACGCTTGAGCCCGCGCTCGACCATGGTGCGGGCGCGCAGGCGGGAGACGGCCACCAGCGCGGCTTCAGAGGCGGCGAAAAAGGCCGCCAGCAACACCAGGACGACGAGCGCCGCAATCTCGTACCACCAGACGTGGGGAGCGCTTACAGGGGTCATTTACGCTCCGGGCCTATCGAGGGCCCGGGCGGCTTCGTCGAGGGGTGTCCAATGCGCGGCCATTATAGCACACCCCCAGGACGCGCCAGCAGAAAGACGGCAAGAGCCAGCAGGCTCCCCAAAACGGCGCCCCAGGTGACCTCGAAGACGCTGTGGATGCGGGCCTCCACCCGGCTCTGTGCCACCAAAAAGGCGATGAAGTACGCCAACACCGCGACCAGCGGCCGTTCATGGAAGATCAGCGCCAGCCCGGTTGCGGCGGCGAACGCCAGCGCCGTATGCCCGGATACCGCACCTCCTTGAAACGGCGTGCCGCGTCGCGCAAAAGCCTTGGCGAGGATCGTGCCGATTAAGACGACGGCGAACATGATGAGCACGACGTTGGCGGGAACCGCCGCGACCGCCGTATAGACCCGAGGCCCGCCGCGCTGAATCCCCTGATAGAACACGAGGTACCCGACCAGCACCGCGCCGACGCTTGCGATGAAGACGGCACCGGCGGCCGCGTCTTTGGCCGTCTTTGCCAGCGGGTGATGCGCCACGGTAAGCAGATCGACCACCGCTTCGATCGCCGTATTGAAAAGCTCGAGCGAAAGCACGATCACGATCATGACGATCACGGCGATCACGTAGAGCCGGTCCAGGCGCAGCAGCATGGTCGCGATCAGAACCAGCGCCGCGATAATCAGGTGCACGCGCATGTTGGGCTGCGTACGCGTGGCATACACGATGCCCGAGAACGCGTAGTGAAACGAGCTCCAGAACTTCGACTCGGTGATGCGCGTGTATTCGGGCTGAGGATGTTCGCGCGAAGGCGGAGGCAGATGCTCAGTCATACGGCCACGGCATCGCAATCGCGGCGGCAAGGCGGCGTTCTTCGGACTCCATGGCCGCGCGTTCGGCAGCCTCGTGATGATCGTGGCCGAGCAAGTGCAGCAGGCCGTGAATGAGAAGCCGGTTGACTTCGCTTTGCAGCGGGGCGTCGTATTCGGCGGCCTGCCGGCGCGCGGTATCGAGGCTGATGGCAATATCGCCCAAAAACGTTGCATCCGCAACCTGTCCCGAGCCGGGCATGATGGATTGAGCCGGAAAGCTCAAGACGTCCGTCGCCTTGTCTTTTCCACGGTGCACGCGGTTGAGCTCGCGCACTTCTGCGTCACCCGTCAGGAGCAGCGAGATCTCGCCCGTGGGCAGGCCGGCCGAACGCAGCAATTTCCGCCCGGTGCTTTTCAGACGGCGCACATCGATGGCCGGGTCGCGGACGTCGGCGCGCAGATCGATCACCGCGGTTCGCGATCGGCTGCATACGCGCGGATGATCTCGACCACGAGCGGGTGACGGACCACATCTGATTCTCCGAGCTCGATGATGCCGATATCCCGCACGCCTCCAAAGCGCCGCGGCGCCTCGAGCAAGCCGCTCTGCGCGCCGCCCGGCAGATCTATTTGCGTCACGTCTCCGTTCACGATCATCTTCGAGCCCGAACCCAAGCGCGTCAAGAACATCTTCAGTTGATCTCGAGTTGCGTTCTGCGCTTCATCGAGAATCACGAAAGCATCCGAAAGCGTCCGGCCGCGCATGTACGCAAGCGGCGCAACTTCGATGACGCCGCGCTCCATGTAGCGGGAGACCAGCGGGTCGTCCATCAGTTCCGCCAATGAATCGTAGAGCGGACGCAGATACGGATCCACTTTTTCCTTCAGGTCGCCGGGCAGAAAGCCGAGTTTTTCGCCGGCTTCCACGGCCGGCCGCGAAAGGATCACGCGCGCGACTTGACGCGCGCGCAGCGCGCGCACCGCCATCACGACGGCCAAAAATGTTTTTCCCGTTCCGGCCGGACCGATGCCGAACGTCAGCGTATTGCGCTCGATCGACTCCACGAACGCGCGCTGCCCGGCCGTCTTCGGCCGGATCTCATGCCCCCGATTGGATCGAAACAGCGTCTCGGGAAGCGACGACGTTTCCGCGCCGCGCCGCACGTCGGAAGTTGCCAGAGCGACGTCGTCCGGCGTAAGATGCACGCCGCGCACTGCCGCATCGAGCATCCGCTTTACAACATCGTACGCTTGCTCGACGGCGCTCTTTTCACCGTGGACAACCAGGCTATGGCCGTCGACCCGCAGTGAAACTGCAAGCGCCTCTTCCAGAGCCGAGAGATTCTGATCGAATTTTCCGAACAGCCGGAATTGATCGGTGAGTTCGCTTAGGTCGACGGTTCGTTCGGTCGTAGACTCCAGAGTTCGTGCTCCCTCAGCGCCCGGGGTGGTCCGAGTACTTCTGCGGCGATAACCGCTCGCAATAGACTCTTCCCATCTTCGAACATCGCTCGCACCGTCCCGCCCTCGCTTATTGGCAGAGTTAATCGCTCGGGTGGGACGGTGCTCGCCTGGCGGGGCGCGCTGCCTCGCGGCATACTACTTGGACGGCGGCGGCGGCGGCGCGGATGGACCTTGATCGGACTGCGAAACGCTGCTGGAAATCGATCCGCGCATCTCGGAATCGGCCTGGATGTTCTTCATCCGGTAGTAATCCATGATTCCCAGGTTGCCGCTGCGGAACGATTCCGCAATCGCTTGCGGAACCGACGCTTCCGCGTCGACCACTTTCGCGCGCATGCGCTGCGTCTCGGCCTTCATTTCTTGCTCGGCCGCTTGCGCCGCGTATTGCCGTTCGGAAGCTTTGGCTTGCGCGATGCGGCGATCGGCCTCGGCCTGCGACATCTGCAGCTCCGCGCCGATGTTCTTGCCGACGTCGACGTCGGCGATGTCGATCGAAACGATTTCGAAGGCGGTCCCCGCATCCAGGCCCTTCGCGAGCACGGCTTTGCTGATCCGGTCGGGATACTCCAGCACCTGTTTGTGATCGAGCGCCGCGCCGACCGCCGATACGACGCCTTCACCCACGCGCGCCACGATCGTCGGTTCGCCGGCGCCGCCTACGTAGCGGTCGAGATTGCTTCGTACGGTGATACGCGCTTTCACGTTCAACTGAATCCCGTTTTGCGCGACGCCTTGAAAGATCGGCGTTTCGATCACCTTTGGATTGACCGATGTTTGCAGCGCCTCGAGCACGTTGCGTCCGGCGAGGTCGATTGCCGCCGCGCGCTGCCACTCGAGCGGAATTTGCGCGCGCTGAGCCGCGATCATTGCGAGCACGCAGTTCTCGATGTTGCCGCCGGCAAGGTAGTGCGACTGAAGCTGATCGACGTTCAGAGGAAGTCCCGCTTTCCGCGCGCGCACCAAATTGGTGACGACGACACTCGGCGGAATACCGATGATACGCATCCGGATCAGCGATCCTATCGAGAGCGGAACGCCGGCGGCGACGGTTCTGAACCACATGCCGATTGGGAAATAGTAAAGGAACGTGAAGAAAAGGATGACCGCGATGAAAAAGATGATGGTCGCGCCGATTGTAACGCCCAAGATTTACTCCTTGTAACTCGGCATGTCGATGGGTTCGACGAAAACGCGCGCGCCTTCGACACGGGTCACGCGAATAGGTGTACCTGCCGGAATGAATTCACCTTGCGTCAGCACGTCGATCCGCCTCCCGTCTACGGTCGCCACGCCTGCCGGCCTCAGATACGAACTGGCCGTGCCGCTTTGCCCGCGCAGATCCGTGAGATCGCGGCTGGTGACGTAGTCGGGACCTTGCGCGCTTGCAAACGTCAGCTTTGCCATCCAAGCGTTCTGCGGAAACGCCCGCGTCGCGAAGTAGAAGAAAACGACGGTCGCCACGATGGCCGTCGCCAGCGTCTCCATCGCAATGGAAAAGAACGGCAAGCCGAAGGCAAGTAAGATTGCCGCAAGCAGTGCGATCCCGCCGAGTATCCCCGGCGCACCGTGCCCCGGAACGATGTGCAGTTCGTAGAGAATGCCGACAACGCCGGCGATAGCGAGTACGACGACCCAGCCGTTGCTGAATCCCGCATAGATATGCGATCCAAAGAACAGCGCGAGCGAGGCGACACCGATCACGCCGGCGATGCCGTGCAGCGTCTGCATCTCGATGAGCAGCCCCAAGAAACCAAGCGTCAGCAGCAAACCGCTGACCGCGGGATCGGTCGCAAAACGCGCAAGTTGCTCGGCAAAGGTATACTGCGGCGTCTCCTGCGGTCCGCTCAAGTGGTTGGCAGCCAGCATAGCTCCAAGCGAAGGCACTTCGCCGTCGGCGATCTTCGTCTTAAGCGCGGCTTGCGTGTCGAGCGTCAAATTCTGTCCGGGCTGTTTGTATTTGGGAAGGTCGATGCTCTTGTCGACCATTGCCGCGGCGATCAGGGGATCGCGATGGTTGCGCTCGGCGGTCGACTTGAATTCGGCCTTCACGGCGGAGATGAGTTTGGATGTGACCGGGTAGGGTTCGGCCTCTCCGATTGAAGCGCCGGGAGCCATGTAGATGTGTTGGGCGGCGAGCGTGATGAGCGCGGCCGACGAATACGCGCGGCCGTCTACAAACGCATAAGTCGGAACGCTTGAGTTGAGAACCGCGTCTTTGATGTCGAAGGCGGCTTCGAGAACGCCGCCCGGCGAGTTGACGTCGAGCACGATGGCCGATGCGCCCTCGGCCTGCGCTTTTTGTATCGAGCGTACGACCAAATGATCCATGCCGTCGTCCACGGTCCCGGTGATCGGAATAACGACGACCGCTCCGCCGGCGCTCGCCGGCTCCTGCCCGGCAGCGGCAGAAAAGAGCCCGGCTGCGATAAGCCCGGCTGCAGCAAGCAGACCCATCTTGAACCCAAGCATGCTTTTAGCTACTTAGGCCCTTCGCGAAGGTTACGGGGCTCTCTTGGTTCAGGCGAGCTCTTCGGTGACGATTTGGCGCACCAGGTTGCCGTCGGCTTGCCCTTTGAGCTGCGGCATCGCGACCTTCATGACCGCGCCCTGATTGCGCGAGCCTTGCGGCAGCTCGGCGATGATCGCGCGCACCATTGCCCGGACCTCATCCCCGGATTTTTGTGCCGGCAGATATGCGGTTAAAATCTCACGCTCGCGAAGCTCTTTCTCCGCAAGTTCTTTCCGGCCGGCTTTTTCAAATTCGGCGGCGGCATCGGTGCGCTGTTTGACCTGCTTGCGCACGACGTCGGACTCGTCGGCGTCGGTCAAGTCGACCCCGGCCTCGGTGCGCTTATAGGTGAATCCGGAGAGCACCGAACGCAGCGTGTCGAGGCGAAGCTGGTCACGAGCCCTCATGGCCTCCTTGAGATCGGCGGCGATGCGGTCTTTCAGACTGGCCATGCGGGGCTAGGCGCGGCGCTTGCGCGCGGCCGCTGACTTCTTCTTGCGGCGAACGCTGGGCTTTTCGTAGTGTTCGTGCTTGCGCGCCTCGGCCAAGACTCCGGCTTTCTGGGTGGCTTTCTTGAAACGGCGCAGCGCGCTCTCGATCGACTCCCCTGGAGCTACGCGTACTTCCATTTAATTCAACCCCCCTTTCAATCGAAAATTTCTATGAGGCCAGGCGGCCCAATAGGTGACTTTATCACAGGGCCGTGCATCCAGTCAAAGCACGGGAAATAGCAAGGCCCGTTGCCGTGAGGCCTCGGGCCTTGTTGTATCTCCGGCTCCGTTCGCGCGTCTGAGTCCGTTTCCGAACCCCTACTCACGCCCGTCTCCGGTTCGACCTTCGCACTCCGGCGCCGCACTTGCAACGCCCTCAGCATGCTCGATCGCGGTTTGTTACGTTCCGCATTCCGTCGTTACTCGAAGTGATTGCATGGTATCAATTTCACATTTCGATTGCAATAGGTTTTTGAAGCAACTCACAGACATTGCACAAGAAACTGCGGTTACTCACAACAACTCACAGCTTACTCACGTTTGATTATCCCGGCGGCCACGTCATATGTCTTCCGGCGAGCACATGAACGTGCAAATGATCGACGGTTTGCCCGCCGTCGGCGCCGGTATTTACGACGAGGCGAAAGCCGCCGGAATTCTTCGCCCCGACTTCCGCGGCGATTTCCATCAGACACGCAATTTCGTCGGCCGAGCCTTTAAAAGTATGCTCGGCAATATTGGCGACGTGACGTTCCGGGAAGACGAGCAAATGAACCGGAGCCTGCGGATTGACGTCTTCAATCGCCATAATCCCATTATCCCGGTGCGCAATTCTCGCGGGAATCTCGCCCGCGACGATCTTGCAGAAGATGCAACCGGCGTTACTCATTCGATGTCACCGCGGACGTAAGTATTCAAAGGCGATGTGCGTGTCCGGGCTCGGAACGAACCCGGCGATGGACGACTTCACGATGACCGGAACCGTCGTGTGCACGATCGGCAGTGCGGGGACCCGATCGCGCACCATGTCGTTGGCCTGGCGGTAAACGGCTGCGCGCGCGCCATCATCGAGGGTGGTTTGCCCCTTGACGATCAGACGGTGGAATGCTTCGTCTTCCCAGAACGAATAGTTTTGCCCGTTGGGTTTTGCCAGCGCGCTGTCCTTATCGAGAAGCGGATAGAAGAAATTGTCAGGATCCCCGTTGTCGCCGCTCCAGCCGATCAAACACATCTGGTGTTCGCCATTGCGAACTTTCTCGAGAAATACCCCGAACTCAAAAGGTTCGAGCGTGACTTTGATGCCGACCTTTTGCAGATCGGCTTGAATCGCTTCGGCAATGCGTTCGGGTTCGGGCATATACGGCCGCGGCGTCGTCGGATAGTAGAGATCGGTGCTGAAGCCGTTTGGAAGGCCGGCCTGCGCCAACAGCTGTTTGGCTTTTGCGGGATCGTAGGGATAGGGCTGCAACGACGTGTCCTCGCCCAGCATTCCGGGCGGCGTCCAATTGGTGGCCACGATGGCCCCGGCAGCGTAAAATGCCTTGACGATCGCGCGCACGTCGATCGCGTAAGCGATGGCCTTCCGCACGGTGGTGTTGCCGAAAGGCGGCTTCTGCACGTTCAACGCCAGATACGAATTATTGTTCGAAGGTTGGTTGTAAACCGTAACGCCCGATTGTTTGGCGAGTTGCGCCGCATCGTCGGGACGCGGGTCGGTCAGAAAGTCGATTCCGCCGCGTTGCATTTCCAGCACACTGGTGGCCTGATCGGGGATATCGCGCACGATGACGGTCGCGTATGCCGGCTTGACGCCCTGCCACGTAGGATTTGCAACCAGCGTGATGTGATCGTCTTTCACCCACTCTTTGAGTATGTACGGGCCGTATCCGACCGGCCGGTTCCCGAATCCGGCGAGGTCCTTACGCACCGCGGTTGGCGACGCGATCGCAAAGGACGGCATTGCGAGATCGCGCAAGAACGGGCCGAGCGGACGCGACAGCGTGAATGCCACCGTTTGCGCATCGGGGATTGCCACGGCCGTGATCAAGCCCGGAAACCCACCGAACATATCGGCGTAGTATCCGTAGGGATAATTTTGGTGGTATGGATCTGCTGTCAGACGCCAGCGATCGAAGTTGAACTTGACCGCCGCGGCGTCTATGGGCGTGCCGTCGGAAAATCTCAAGCCCTTCTTCAGTGCGAACGTCCAGTGCAGTCCGCCCGCGCTCATCTTCCAACTCTGCGCGATCGCTGGAACAACGTCAAACGTTCCAAGCTTGAACTGGACCAAGCCCTTCATCATCTCTTGCGTAAGGTTAAGCGACATTCCGTCGGTCGCTTGAGCCGGATCCAGAATGACGGCATCCTTCACGCGGGCGATCACCAGCGGCGCGGCGGCTCCCACGCCCGCGTTTTGGTTTCCGGCACACGACGCGAGCAGCATCGCCAGCATGGCGAACGCGGTCAATTTTCTCATTCGGTTACCTCGATTTGATGTAGAACGTCCAACTCTTGGTTGAGGTATTCCCAGCTTGGTCGGCCACACGCACGATCACGCGTACGGGCCCGTTGCCGTAGTCGACCTGCGGCATGTAGTCGATGAACCGGTCGCTGCGCGTTGCCGACGACGTCACGTCGTGGCCGTTCACTTCAATCTTCGCACTCGATGCGTTGACCGGCACGACCCCGCTGACAAAGGTCGCGTAGATACTCGGGCGGCTGTTGTTCACGGTCACGCCGTTTCCGGGTGCAAAGTCGTTGATGCCGGGCGGTTCGGTCGAAATCGAAACAAGCGCCGGCGATTCCCACGTCGCGGGCGCGAGGCCGCGTACGCTGAGGTGACCGAAGACGGGCGCGTTGGCAAAGTTTACGCCCGCGCCGACTTTATAGTTGCCGGAATACGTCCCTGCCGTGCCCTCGCGCAACGGCAGGCCCGTGACGTAGGGCCCGAGGTCGTAGCTTGCGACGCCCCCCGGCGTCGCATGCATGATCACGTACAGCGTATCACTCTTGCGCAGCGGACGCTGCGGCGAAACGCTGAGCGCCGCGATCGCCACCGGCCCCGGCGAGGCGGATATGATGCCTTTGCGCGTAGCGATAATTTGGCGGGGCTCCGACGTGTCGATATTGTAGCGCACGCTCACCGCATCGCCGACCTGCAGCCTATCGATGGTGACGGCGTCGCCGTTGAGCGTTATGGCCGTGTCCCTGCTCGGGCTAATAACCTGGCCGTCCCCCAGAACGACGACGCCCGACGCGGCCGCCGCAATCGTCCCGGTGTGCGAACCGTAGGCGTCGACGACATGCTTCACGCGGCCGGCCTTGTCAACCAGGACTTCGGCCCAATCGCCCGCGTGGATGTCCGCCAGTTCGCCGGAATTCGACGTGCCGGTATTGACGTCTTGGACGATGACCTGCGCGGCCGGATCTATTGGAAGCGTGCGGATCGAAGCGTTATACGTCAGCGTCATGGTTGCCGGTGAAGAGTCCAGGTCGACTGCCGTCACGGTGCCGCGCGTTTTGGTGCCCGCTCCCGTCGTTCCGGGAGCGCTGCGCCCAATCAAACTCGAGACGATCTCGACGCTGTTGGTTTGGCGGTCGAAGCTCGCTTGTGCGTCAAGGGCGGCTGTAAAAAATCTCAGCGGCGCGTAGAGCGTGTTCCCGATCTCGACAGGCGCGGCATCCAAATAGACCGGATCGCCGTCGACCAGCGCGCGCGTGCTTCCGATGGTGAGCGTAATCTGTTTGGCCGCCACGTATGTGGTTACATCGCGCCCCGATCGGATAAACTGGAGTCCAAGCGCTTCGATGATGCGGCGCACCGGAACGAGCAGATGATAACGATAGAATTGCGGACCCGGGTTGACGGAGAGATGTATTCCGTTGAGGATCACCGCGATCGGCCTGATCGTTTTGCCCGGATGTTTCGGTGCGTGGACGGCAGCCGTCAGCACTACCGCAGCGAGTACGCAGGCCAGCTTCTTCAACGGGTCGGTTCCTCCAGTACTTCCCGGTAAACGTTTGCGGTCTCACGTGCGCAGCGATCCCAGGTGAATTCGGCCGCACGAGTCCGGCCTTCATTAACGAGTTTCGTGCGCAGCCCCTGGTCGGCAAGCACGCGCTGCATCGCGCGGGACGCTTCGCCCGCATCGCGCGCGGGGAACGTCAGGGCCGTACCTTCCAACACCGCAGGAAGCGCGTCGGCGCACGCGATGACGGGACAACCCGCGGCCATGGCCTCAAGCATCGGCAGCCCGAAGCCTTCCCGCAGAGCGGGATGGACCAAGGCAACCGCGCCGGCATAGTATCCGGCGAGTTCGTTTACCGGAACGTCACCAAGCGCGATCACTTCGCCGTTTCGGCGCAAGAATTGCCGCGCCGCGACATCATCCGGGCCGGTGATCAGCAGGTCGGCCGAAATCTCCCCGGGCAGCGCCTCCCACGCCTGAAAGAGCGTACGGAGATCTTTGTGTTCGCGGTGATTGCCCGAATAGAAAAAATACGGACGCGCGCCGCGATGCGGAGCGGCCGGCCGGAGAAACACGCCTTGCACGCCGAGAGGAACGACCCGTACGCGCTCCGGTGCGACGCCAAGAAACCGTTGCAGATCCGCGACGGTGCGCGTATCGTCGGTAATCACGCGGGCGGCACGAGCGGCGACGCCGCGCACGACGATCTGATAATATGGACCAACCTTTACCTTGAAGTTTTCGGGAAAGAGCAGGTGGATCAGATCGTGGATAGTGACGACGTAAGGACGCGGCATCAGCACCGGCGTGTACTGCGATAGATAGTGCGTAAGCGCCGGCGCGGCTGCGCGAACCGCTAACGGCAGCCGGACGTGCTCCGCCCAGCCGAAGTTTCCGCCGTCTGCAAACGTCACAAACTCGAAATCGGGCGCAACGGAGGGAAGGCGCGCGGCCAGCTCGCGCACATACGTTTGCATTCCGGCCGAAAGCTGCCGCGTGGTACGCGCATCGAGCGCGATGCGCGCTCTCACCGCCGCAGAGCTTTGAGACGGACCGCTGCGGGATAAAATGCCGAACGCCAAGCAATCCGCGTTCCGTCGATTCCATCGGCAACAGCGCCGCGGCCGAAAAGGTACCACACGAACCGCGGAACGGTACGGGCGACTTCGAATGCGGCCCGCGTGCGCGACGGGCTGACTCCTTGCGCTTCCAGCGACGTGTAGAAATCGTATTTGGTGGAATAGGCCTCGTGCGTCGGATACGAATAGTGCAGCAGCGTGCCGTCGAGCGTGCCCAGCGGCGGATCGCACGTGCAGCGCTCGTGGAGCTGCGCGCTTCCGCCCGCGGAAGGAAACGGCTCTACGCGCACGTCCTTGGTGCGAAATAAGCGCAGCAGCAGTTCGTCGCGCCACATCCGCAGTGCGCGCCCGCGATAAAACGTCGTGCGGCGCACGTAATAACCGTTACACTCCGGCCCCGCACCGGTAATGGACCGGCGCAGCTGCGCGTCGATCGCTTCGTCCGCATCGAGCATCAACGTCCACTCCGTCGCCACTTGCGAAATCGCGAACCGGCGCGCGTCGACGAAGCCCCCGAACTCCCGCTCCCGCACGTCCGCGCCATGCGCGCGCGCTATCTCGCGCGTTCGATCCGTGGACCCGTGATCCAAGACGAGCACCGGCATACCCGCCGGCAGCGAGCCGAGCGCGCGCGGAAGATTCCGCTCTTCGTTGCGGGTTAGGACGACCGCAGTGACGTTGCTTGCGTGAATGAAGCTTCTTCCCGCATCCGCTGCTCGTGCACGAGCGCCGCGCCGACGAAATCGCGATAGAGCGGCGCCGGGCGCGTCGGGCGAGACTTGAATTCCGGGTGGGCTTGCGTTCCGACAAACCACGGATGCATGTCGGCGGGCAGCTCGATGAGCTCTACGAGTGTGGCCTTTCCAACGACGTGATGTCCCGTGAACCGCATGCCGTGCTCTTCGAACAGCGCGCGGTAACGGTTGTTGAACTCGTAGCGGTGACGGTGGCGTTCAGTGATCTGCAGCTCGCCGTAGGCTTGCGCCGCATGCGACTGCGGCTCGAGTTCGCACGCATACGAACCTAAACGCATCGTGCCGCCGTACACCTCCAAATTGCGCTGATCGGGCATGAAATCGATCACCGGGTCGATCGTCGTCTCGTCAACTTCGCGCGTCATCGATTCGGGTAAACCGCAGACGTTGCGCGCGAATTCTACGCATGCCAGCTGCATGCCGTAACAAATGCCCAAGAACGGAACGCGGTTTTCGCGCGCGTATTTGATGGCCCTCAGCTTCCCTTTTACACCGCGCGCGCCAAAGCCCGGAGCCACCAGAATGCCGTGCGCCGCGCGCAGCACGGCGACGCCGTCGTTTTCGACCGTCTCGGAATCGATGCGCCGGATGTCCACCGCCGCATTATAATGGATTCCGGCGTGATGTAACGCTTCGTTGATCGAAATGTAAGCGTCCTTGAGTTCGACGTACTTTCCGACGATCGCGATCGTCACGCGGCGCTCGGGATGCAGGACGCGATCCACGACCGAGGCCCACTCTTCCAATTCCGGCGATGATTCCGAAAGGCGCAGTTTGCGGACTGCCGCTTCGGCCAGTCCCTCGGCTTCCAAATTCAGCGGAACCTGGTAGATCGTCGGAGCGTCGGCGTTCTGTACGACCGCGCTGGGCGGCACGTCGCAGAAGAGCGCTATCTTCTCTTTGATTTCTACGGCCATCGGGCTCGACGTGGCGGTGCGGCACACGATGGCGTCGGGGCTGATGCCGATTCCGCGTAGCTCGCGCACCGAATGCTGCGTGGGCTTGGTCTTGAGTTCGTCGGGCGCGCCCAAGTGCGGCATCAGCGTGAGGTGGACGAACATGACGTTTTCGTCGCCGACGTCGTAGCGAATCTGGCGGATCGCCTCGAGGAACGGAAGCGATTCGATGTCGCCGACCGTGCCGCCGACTTCGACGATGCAGACGTCCGCACGGCTTTCTTCAGCGACGCGCTTGATGTGCGACTTGATCTCGTTGGTGATATGCGGGATCACTTGCACGGTCGCGCCCAAATAATCGCCGCGGCGCTCTTTGTCGATGACCGAATTGTAAATCTGACCGGCCGTCACGTTGTTCGCGCGCGACAGATTCTCGTCGATGAAACGTTCGTAGTGGCCGAGGTCGAGATCGGTTTCGGCGCCGTCTTCGGTAACGAAGACTTCCCCGTGTTGATACGGGTTCATGGTGCCGGCGTCGACGTTGATGTACGGATCGAGTTTCTGAACGGAAACGCTGATTCCGCGCGCCTTCAGAAGCCGCCCGAGCGATGCCGCCGTGATGCCCTTACCAAGCGAGCTGACGACGCCGCCGGTAAAGAAAATATACTTGGCCACTCGGGACTAGGTTATTCCGTCGGGCCGGAGTTTTTACCTAGTGACGATCCGCAGGTAGCGCTCCAACCGAGCGTAATCACGATGCACGCTGATGGCCGTCCCGGGGAAAGCCTCCCGCGCGAGCGCTCGCAGGCCCGCTATCGTGGGAGGCGCAGCTTCCATTAAAAGGAGCGCCCCGGCTCGTGCGAGGCCGGGAGCCCGGGAGAGCAGCTTGCGGTACTCTTGCAGGCCGTCGGCGCCTCCGTCGGTCGCGAGCCGGGGCTCGAACCCGACCGGATCCGGCTTTTGCGGTACGTCGGCGCTCGGAATATAGGGCAGGTTTGCGACGATCAGATCGTAGCCGTCCGCTCCCTCCGGCGCGATATCCGCCAGCGCGAACGTACAGCGCCCGGTCACGCCCAGCCGCGCCGCGTTCCGCGCGGCGACGACGAGCGCCCGAAGGCTCACGTCCGAGGCCGTGACGATCGCATCGGAGACCTCGCTTGCGATCGTGCACGCGATCGCGCCGCTCCCCGTCCCCACGTCCAGAACGCGGCGCCTCCCGGTGGCGCGCATGAATTCGAGCGCGTCTTCGATCAGATGTTCGGTTTCCGGACGCGGCACGAGGACATGTTCGTTCACCGCGAATTCGCGGCGGTAAAATCCCTTCCAGCCGGTGACGTAGGCTTGCGGTACGCCAACGGCCGTCATCCGGCTTGTCCTTCGCCCGCGAGCAGTTTCATGCGCTCGTCTTTGAGCAGTTCATCGACGATGTGCGCGAGAGCGCCGTCCATGACGCCGCGCAGGTTGCCGAAATTTTGGTTAATGCGGTGGTCGGTGATGCGATCCTGCGGATAATTGTACGTGCGAATCTTTTCCGAACGGTCGCCGGTGCCGACTTGGCTGCGCCGCATCGAACCGGCGGCTTCCTCGGCTTCGCGTCGCTTGCCCTCGTAGATTTTCGATCGCAGCATCGCCATCGCTTTTTCACGGTTTTGAATCTGCGAGCGCTCCTGCTGGGAAGCGACGACGATTCCGGTCGGGAGGTGCGTGATGCGGATCGCCGATTCGGTCTTGTTGACGTACTGGCCGCCCGCTCCGCTGGACTTGTAGGTGTCGATTTGCAGATCCGACGGGCGGATCTCGACGCTAAAGTCATCCTCGACCTGCGGAAGAACGGCCACCGTAGCCGTGCTCGTATGGACGCGGCCCTGCGCTTCGGTCACGGGAACGCGCTGCACGCGATGCACGCCCGACTCGTGTTTGAAATGACGGTACGGCGAGTTGCCCTTTACGCCGAAGACGATCTCCTTGAACCCGCCGGCTTCGCTTTCACTCTGCGACGCCGGTTCGATCCGCATCCCTTGCGCTTCGGCGTAGCGCATGTACATGCGTGCGAGGTCGCCCGCGAAGATCGCGGCCTCGTCGCCGCCCGCGCCCGCGCGGATTTCGATGAAGACGTCCTTGTCGTCGTCGGGATCCTTGGGAATCAGCAGCGCCTGTAAGCGATCTTCGATCTCTTTACGTTTTCCGCGCAGACCTTTGACCTCATCTTCGGCGAGCTGCGCGAGTTCGGGATCGCTGCGGTCGGCCAGCAACTTCTCGTTGTCGGCGATATCGCGCAGAATTTTCCGGTAGGCGCGATAGGCCTCGACCGTTTCCTCGAGTGCGGAACGCTCTTTTACGAGAGCGGTGAAACGCGCTTGATCGAACGTTTCAGACGGATGCGCGAGCTCGCCTTCGATCTCGTCGAAGCGTTTAGCGATGACGTCGAGGCGGTCTGTGAGGTTCAGTTAAACTTCAGCTGCGGCTTTTTCAGACTCGCGCTTGGCTTTGCGCGCAGCGGCCTCTTCTTGCTTCCGCTTGGCGATCTGTTCGCGCTGGCGGAACTTATCGACGCGGCCGGCCGTGTCGATGAACTTTTGCTGCCCCGTGAAGAGCGGATGACATGCCGAACAGATCTCGACCGCAATCTCCGGGATCGTCGATCCGGTCGTGAACGTGCTGCCGCAGGCGCAGTGCACCCGGGCCTCGGGGTACCATTTGGGGTGGATCTTCTCTTTCACAGCCAAAACATTATATCAGCCGCGGCAAGGCCTCCAAGGCCGGCGGGCCTGCGGACTCCGAAAAGAAGCAAGCCCTCGCCCGGGAACGGAACGTCCCCCGCAGTAGTTAAGGAGCCATGAACCGTTCTTTCATCCTCGGCACGGCTTTCGCGCTGGCCTTGACGGCCCAAGCGGCCGCGGGCGCGCAGACCTACCCCTCGCCAGCCCCTGCGGTGGCGTTGCCGACCCCGGCCCCGGCCGCCTCGGCTTCCATAAAGATTCCAGCCAAGGCAACGCCGGCGCCGCCCAAAGATACACCGATCACGCGGGTGGGCATCTCGGGCGTCTGGGAGGTTCAGATTCAGCGGATCTCGGGCGTGACGTACACGCACTTCAAGATCGATCAAAAAGACAACGTGCTGACCGGCCAATATCTGGATCAGGACGGCAAGAAATACCCGCTCTTCGGCTCGATCGATGGAAAGAACGTGCGCGTCGTCGTTTCGCTTCCGAATGGTTCGACGCTGACGTTCAGCGGAACGCACGAAGCGTTTACCGACATGATCGGCATGCTCGCGCTAAACAACGAAAGCGTCCCGTTCACCGCCGCTTACCGGCCCAAGTACAACTGGATGGACAATCTCTCGCCGGGCACCGGCGGACTGGGCCAGCCTTAAGCTTTCTCGGCGAGCCGCCTCTCGACGTAAGGCTGCAGACCGCCGGCGTCGATCAGCGACTGCATGAAAGGCGGAAAGGCCGCCGCCGTGTAGGTTTGGTTCTTCGTTATGTTGCGGATGACGCCGCCGGCGGGCTCGATTTCGAGTTCGTCGCCGTTTTCGATGGCGTCTACCGCTTCAGGCGACTCGAAGATCGGCAGTCCGATGTTGAGCGCGTTACGGTAGAATATCCGCGCGAAACTCTTGGCGATAACCGCGGACGTGCCCGAGCCTTTGATTGCGATCGGCGCAACCTCGCGGCTCGACCCGCAGCCGAAGTTCGAATCGGCGACGATGAGGTCGCCCGGTTTCATCTTTGACGTGTATTCCGGATCCAAACCCTCCATCGCATGCTTGCCGAGTTCGGCGACGTCGATGATGTTGCAGTACTTCCCCGGGATGATCACGTCGGTGTCGACGTTTCTTCCGTACTTGTGGGCGCGGCCGCGAAGCGACGTTTGCATCAGACGGCCACCGCCGCGGCGACGCGCGGATCCGTGATGCGGCCGGTCAGCGCCGACGCCGCGCACGTTGCGGGCGAAGCCAAGTAAACTTCCGCCTTCGGCGAGCCCATGCGCCCGACGTAATTCCGGTTCGTGGTCGAGATGCAGCGCTCGCCGTCGCCCAGCGTCCCCATGTGGCCGCCGAAGCACGCGCCGCAGCCCGGCGTGTTTACCACGCAGCCGGCGCCGGCGAGTTTTCCGAGGATGCCTTCTTCCGCCGCTTGCATCCAGACTTTCTGCGAGCCTGGATTGACGATCACGCGCAAGCGCGGGTCAATCTTCTTACCATCCAGTATCTTCGCCACGACGCGTAGATCTTCGATGTATCCGTTGGTGCACGAGCCGATGAAAACCTGATCGACCAAGATCTCGTCGCGCGTCACCTCGGAAATCGGATGCACGTTGTCGGGCGTGTGCGGACAGGCGACCTGCGGTTCGAGCGAACCGACGTCGATCTGAATTTCACGCTCGTAGCGCGCGTCGGGGTCCGCTTTTTCCACGAGGAACTCGCGATCGGTACGCTCTTTGACATACGCGATCGTCTTTGCGTCCGCGTGGAAGATGCCGTTCTTGGCGCCGGCTTCGATAGCCATGTTCGCCATCGTGATCCGCCCCGTGATAGAGAGCTCGTCGACGGTCGACCCGTGGTATTCGATCGCGCGGTACGTCGCGCCGTCGATTCCCAGCGTGCCGACGGTTTTCAGCATGATGTCTTTGGCGAAGACCATTTCACCGGGCTTGCCGTTGTAGACGAGCTTGATGCTCCACGGCACCTTCAGCCAGACTTCACCGAGCACGAACGCGGCCGCGATGTCGGTCGATCCCATGCCCGTCGCAAATGCGCCGAAGGCGCCGTACGTGCACGTGTGCGAATCGCCGCCGACGATGAGCTCGCCGGGCGCGATGAGACCCTCTTCGGGCAAAACCACGTGTTCGATTCCGCCGCGGCCCACGTCAAAGAAATGTTTGATCTTCTGCTCGACCGCGAAATCTTTCATCAGTTTTGCGATCTTGGCCGACTGCGCGTCCTTGGCGGGGACGAAGTGATCCTCGACTAACGCGATTTTCTCGTTGTCGAAGACGCGGTCCGCGCCTTTGATCTGGCGCATGACGCCGATCGCCACGGCTGCCGAGAGCTCGTTGGCAAGCACCAAATCCACTTTTGCGTTGATGATCTGTCCGGGTTCGACCGCATCGAGCCCGGCGTGGCGGGCGAGGATCTTTTCCGTCAAAGTCATTGGCATGAAGTACGGTCTCCTACTCTGGGGCTGGGGTACGGTGAGGTTCGGGTCGAAGCACGAGTGACCATGCAAGATCGCCGGTTCGGGTTTGCAACGCGTGCCATTCACGCGGGTACGCCGCCCGACCCCGTGACGGGGTCCCGGGTGATGCCTCTTTACCAAACCGCGGCATTCGTTTTCGGTTCCACGGAGCAGGCGGCCGAACTCTTCGCGCTGCGCAGTTACGGACATATCTACAGCCGGATCAGCAACCCGACCGTCGCGGCGTTCGAGGAGCGCATGGCAAGCTTGGAGGGCGGACTCGGCGCCGTCGCGTTCTCGAGCGGACTGGCCGCGCAGCTCGGCGTCGTGCTGGCGCTCGCGCAGAACGGCGACCACCTGGTTTGTTCGCAGAATATCTACGGCGGTACGGTGACGCAGTTCACGGTGTTGCTGGCGCGCTTGGGCATCGAAACGACCTTCGTACCCGCCGACGATCACGCGGCCATCGCGGCGGCAGTACGGCCGCAGACCAAACTGCTTTTTGCCGAGACGATCGGCAATCCGGGGGGAACCGTCGCCGATCTCGATGCGTTGAGCGCCATCGCGCACGCGGCCGGGATTCCGCTGGTCGTCGACAACACGTTTGCCTCGCCCTATCTCTGCCGGCCGATCGAACACGGCGCCGATATCGTCACCCACTCGGCAACCAAATTCATCTCGGGCCACGGCACGGTCATCGGCGGCGTGGTCGTCGAGTCGGGAACGTTTCCGTGGGAGAACGGACGCTTTCCGCTGCTGTCGAAAGCGAGTCCGGGCTATCACGATAAGGTCTTCACCGAAACGTTCGGCGAGTATGCGTTCCTCATGCGTTTGCGCGCCGAAGTGCTGCGCGACGTCGGCGCGCAGATGGCGCCGATGGACGCGTGGCTGCTGCTGCTCGGATTGGAAACGCTGCCTATTCGCATGGACGGGCACGTCCGTAACGCGCGCGCGATCGCGCAGTTCCTTTCCGAGCGAGCCGAAGTCGAATGGGTGAGCTATCCCGGTTTTGCGTCGCACCCGCAATACACGCTCGCGCAAAAATATCTGCCGCGCGGCACGGGATCGATTTTCACGTTCGGCATTCGCGGTGGCCGGGACGCCGGGCGTGCGTTCATCGATGCGCTCGAGCTCTGGAGCCATCTCGCCAACGTGGGCGACATGAAGAGCCTCGTCATTCATCCGGCTTCAACGACGCATTCCCAACTCGGTGACGACGAGATGCGCAAGGCCGGCGTCGCGCCGGAGAGCATTCGCCTCTCCGTGGGTTTGGAAGACGTCAGCGATCTCATGTGGGATTTGGATAACGCTCTGCGTGCGGCCGTGCCGGCGCCGGCAAAGACTTCAGTATGATCCTGGAAACGCCCGCGCAGCGCCGGGCTCTTTTGGACCGCAGCAAAACCGTCGCTATGGTCGGCGCTTCGGCAAATCCGTTGCGGCCGAGCTATACCGTATTCAGTTATTTGCGAACGCAGGGCCGGTTTGACGTGGTCCCGATCAATCCCACGATCGCATCGATCGACGGAGTTCGCGCGTATCCATCACTGGCCGCTTATGCCGCCGAACGCGGAGCGCCCGACATCGTCGACGTCTTCCGCCGCCCCAGCGAAGTGCTGGAACTCACGCGCGAAGCGATTGCTGCCGGCGCGAAATCGATCTGGTTCCAATACGGCGTCATCAATCAGGAAGCGATCGACCTTGCCGCGGCCGCCGGCCTCGCCGTCGTCGTCGATCGCTGCATCAAAGTCGAATCGGCGCGATTCAACGGCGGACTCGCAACGAACGGGCTGAACAGCGGATTGATTACCAGCCGCCGTCGTACGTGACCAACGCATACCGCGACGAGGCCGATGCCCTCGACGCGGAGATTCTCGGGATTATCGCGGCCTGGGCAGACTCCGGCGTCGACTTCGATTTCGGGGATCTCGCGTTTCGGATATTCGATCACCAGATGCGTTTTAACGAGCCCTACGCCCGCTATTGCAAGAGTTTGGGCGTAACGAGTTCGCCGCAACTCCGGCGCTGGCAAGACGTCCCGCCCGTTCCGGCGGGAGCATTCAAAGAAGCTGCTCTCTGCACGTTCGAACCTGCGCGTGCCGCGCTGACCTTCGAAACGAGCGGAACGACCACGGGCGCGGGCGGCATCCATTATATGGAAAGCACGCGGCTCTACGACGCTTCGCTGCTGGCCGGCTTTGAATCTGCGCTGCTGCGGGACGCTCCCGATCCGCTGCGTTACTGCATGCTGCTCCCAAGCCCGGAGCAAAATCCGCGATCGTCCCTCTCGTACATGATGGATTGCGTCGCGAAAGTCTTCGGCGATCAAACACACTCCTGGTACGTTGAGGGCGACCGGCTGGAGACGGCGCGCCTCATAGGAGATGTGCGGGAGGCGCGCAAAGCCGGAACGCCGCTCTGCATTGCCGGAACGGCTTTTGCCTTTGTGAATCTGCTCGATGAACTCGCGCGCCGGGAATCGCAGATATCGCTCTCCCTTCCGCCGGGCTCGCGAATGATGGAGACGGGCGGGTTTAAAGGCCGCGCACGCGTCATCGAGCGCGGCGAGCTCTACAAACGGCTCGCGAGCCTTTTCGGTTTGCCGGAGGATCGCATCGTGGGTGAGTACGGAATGACCGAACTCGCAACGCAGTATTACGATGCGTCATTGGGCGAGACGCGTCGCAAGAACGCGCCGCCGTGGCTGCGGTCGTATGCGATCGATCGGGACGGTCGGCGGCTCCCACCCGGAGTCGTCGGGGCGCTCGTGCACGTCGACCTCGCGAACCGTTCATCGTGCGTCGCGATCCAAACCGAAGATCTCGGAGCCGTCTTCGAGGACGGCGGCCTCGCCCTCGTCGGACGCGAGCGCGGCGCTGAGCTGCGCGGTTGTTCGCTCGACGCCGAATCGTTGCGCGCGGCAGTATTGTGACTTCGCTCGTGGACGTTCCGGCAAGAAAGATCGCCGGCGCAATCTCCCACGCGGCCGAACGCTGGCGCGACGCCGATTTTCCCGCACGCGTTCGCGCAATGCAGCGCGTAGCCGCCCGGACCGGCTACTCGGTACCCGTCGTCGAGTACGCGCTCGACCGGCTATTCTTCTCGATCGATCGCGCATCGCTTGAAGCCGTCATTGCCGGCGAACTCGGAGATGTCGAGGTACTCGATGGATTTCGATCGCGCGCAGGCCGGACCGACGCTTGGGCGCGTCCGATCGGAAATGTCTGCGTTATTTCCAGCCGCACCACGATCGGCGTCGCACTGCCCGCCGCGCTGTTTGCGCTGTGCGCCAAGAACGACGTGCTCGTCAAAGATCGCGAAGACTCACTGATCGCTTCGTTTTTCGAAACGCTGCGCGAAGAGTTACCGGAGTTCGAACATGCAGCCCGGGCCGAGCCATGGAATTCTCAAGACGAGGCTGCGCCCGCGCTCGACTCATTCGGCGCCGTCGCCGCGTTTGGGCAAACGGAAACGCTCGCCGCGATTCGCAACGCGTTGCCGCCGGAGGCGCGCTTCATGGCCTTCGGTTCGCGTGCAAGCGCGGGATACGTTTCGCGCGAGTCGCTCTCAACGCCCGAAGCCGCCGGGATCGCGCGCGGCGCCGCCCGCGACATCGTGCTTTACGAAACCGAGGGCTGCCTCTCGCTGCACGTGCTCTTCGTTGAAAGCGGCGGTGCCGTAAGTGTCGAGGCGTTTTCGCAGATGGTGCATGACGAGATCGATTTTGCCAACGTCGAGTTTCCGCACGGCGAGCAGACCGCGCATGAGCGCGCTCTAAGCACCTTTCGCAAAGCCGCTGCCGAGACCGCACTTGCCGAACCTCCGCCGTTTTTGCCGCGCCTGGCGCACACCGTATCGGTTAATGCTCCCTCGGACGCGTTGGAGTATCTGCGGCGGCACGGACTTCTGCTGGAAGGTTTCGCGCTCGCCGGAGAGCGCGCCGATCTCATCGCCATGGCTGTTGCGGCCGGAGCGGCCCGGTTGACGCGCTTTGGAGAGTTGCAGAATCCGCCGCTGGCGGGGGAGCACGGCGGTCGTCCCCGCATCGCCGAGTTCATCCGCTGGGTCGACAAGACGTTCTAGTGCCGCAGCCGCACAGCCGTTCCAACGAACTCGCGCAACTGCTGCGCAAATACGAGTCGCGCAACGTGACCTACGCCGACGGTGACTCTCTGGTTTTTTGGGAATCGGCCAACGATACGACCGTCATCGATGCCGACGGCAACGAGTACCTGGATCTGACGGCCGCATTCGGCGTAGCCAACTGCGGACACAGCAATCCCAAGGTGACGGCCGCGCTTGGGCAACAGGCTGCGCGGCTCGCGCACGCAATGGGTGACGTTTATCCCGCGGCCGTGAAGGCACAGCTGCTCGAAAAGCTGGCGGCCATCGCGCCCGGGAATCTGACGAAATCGTTTCTGGGATCGAGCGGCTCCGACGCCATCGAAGCGGCAATGAAAACGGCGATGCTGGCAACCGGAAAGCCGGCGTTCGCCGCATTTCGCGGTTCGTATCATGGTTTGAGCATCGGGACGCTCGAAGTCGCGGGCATCAGGAAGTTTCGCGAACCGTTCCTAGCGTGGCTTCCCGAACGAACGCTGCTGCTCGACTATCCGGAACGCAACGCGGATCAGGCTCTCGAATATGCGCGGCGCGCGTTTTCGCGCCGGTACGATCTTGCGGCTGCGATCGTCGAGCCGGTGCAGGGCCGCGGCGGCTGCGTCGTGCCGCCGGCGGGCTATCTGGCGGAGTTGCGCGAGATTTGCCGCGAGCGCGGAATGCTGCTCATCGCCGACGAGATTTATACGGGATTCGGCCGGACCGGAAGCATGTTCGCCTGCGAGCACGAGGCGCTCGTGCCGGATATTCTTTGCGCGGGGAAGGCGCTGGGCAACGGCTTTCCGATTTCGGCGGCGATCGCGTCGCCTGCCGTCATGGATGCATGGCCGGCCTCGGAAGGCGAGGCGCTCCACACGTCCACGCATTTGGGGAACCCGATGGGATGTGCAGCCGCGCTCGCGAGCATCGCCGAACTCGAAGGTCGCGAGCTCCCGAAACGCGCAGCAATGCTCGGCAGCGTGCTCGACTCGAAGCTGAAACCGCTGCTGTCGTCCGGAAAGGCGGCCGCCGTGCGCGGTCGAGGTCTCATGTGGGGAATCGAACTGCACGATGCGGCGCAGGCTCGCGCCGCGGTTGAAAAAGCGCTCACGAAAGGTGTCATCATCTTGCAATCCGGTGCCGAAGGCAACGTACTCTCGCTCTCGCCCCCGTTGACGATCTCGCAAGCCGACCTCGAGCGCGGGGTCGACGTGGTAGAGTCGTGTATCGCGTAGGAATCGTCGGCGGCGGCTTCGGCGTCCGCGGCCACCTGCCGGCGTTTGCTGCCCACCCGCAGTTCGAAGTCGTGGCGATTGCGTCGCCGCACAGCGCTAAAGCGGTAGCGAAAGAACGTAAAATTCCGCACGCCTTCGAAAACTGCGAAGCCATGCTCGGCGGATGCGAGCTCGACGTCGTCTCGATCGCAAGTCCGCCGTTCACGCATCATCCCGATGTGTTGGCCTCAATCTCGGCCGGAAAACACGTGATCTGTGAAAAGCCGTTCGCCCTCTCGGTCGCGCAAGCGCAAGAGATGCTCGCGGCGGCACAAAAGGCGAAGACCGCGACGGCGGTTATGCACGAGTTCCGCTGGGTTCCGCAGCGTTTCGCCCTCAAAGAACTCATCGCAAACGGCCACCTTTCGCCGCTGCGCGAGCTCGAGATCACGCATCTCGCGCGCATGCTGCGGCTCGAGAACAAACGCAAGAACACGTGGTGGTTCGATCGCAGCAAAGGCGGAGGAATCGCAGGCGCTCTTCTTTCGCACATCATCGACAGCGCGAATTGGATGGCCGGGCGCGCGCCGGTTCGCAGCACGGGTTATCTGCGTACGGCAAACCCGCGGCGTGAAGGTCCCGACCGACCCTTCGAGATTTCCGTGGACGACGGCGCCTTCGGTCTCATCGATTACGGCGAAGGTGTAGTCGCGCGGGTGACCGTCGACGGAACGACCGCGGTGGACGCGCTGACCGTGGCAGCGCACGGCGAGGATCGCAGCGCGGTCGCCAGCGGCAGCGGGCTGCATGCTATGCGCCTGTTTAGCGTCGATGAGGAAGAGACGTCGGAATTGGAATGCAAGCCGTCTCCGAACGCGCGTTTCGGCGCGGTCGATCCGCACGTGCCGCCGATCATGGATCTGCTCGACGAGTTCGTGAAAGAGATCGAAACCGGCGAGAGCATCGTTCCGACGTTTGCCGAGGCCGTCGAAACCCAAAAGGTTCTGGCCTCGGTTGGATTTGGTTCCTAAGTCCCCTTCTCCGCGCCGAAGTACTGGATCAGTTTGAGGATCACGTCGTGCTGCGTATTGAGCATGTTGGGGTTTCCGTACGCGAAGTAGATCTCGGCCATCGGCATGCGCTTGTAGAACGCGAACGAGAAGTTGGTCGCGTTGAGAAACTGCGATTGCCCGAAGAACGTCGGACCCGCTCCGATGATGCGGCGCCAACCCACCGCATACGATTCCCCCGGCCCGGCCTGATAGCCGATGCTGGCACGCTCGAGCCACTGGATATTGCGCGCGCCGCTGTCCATGGTTTGGTCGTTCTTGAAAGCCTGAAGCGTCAGCGTCCCGCGCCGCGTTAGGCGAACCGTGGACGAAAGGGACGGGCTGCGCAGAAAACCGGCGCCGAACCGTCCGACGTTATACGAGAACGTCGTCGGCGTCGACGTGTTGAACCCGTACGTGAATTGAACGCCGTTTTGGTTCGCTTCGCCGGCAGCGCCCGGACCGAAGTTCAAGTAGCTGTCCCCGGAGCTCCAGCCGAAAAAGAGCTGGTTGCGCGTGGCGACGGTGACGTAAAAAGAATCGTAGGCGTCGTTGAGGGTTCCGGTACCGTCGCGCATCCGTCCCAAGTCCTGCGAGACGATGACGCTTTGTATGAAGGAGCTCGGCTTGTTGTCGAACTCTTTGAACAGATACAGCGTCGGACCGTGCACGTCGTTAATCTGATTGAACGCGTCGAGCGGGCCGTATTGCGAACCCACGTCGTGATACGCCGCGAATAGCCCCGATTTCGGCGTGTACAGATTGACGCCGTATTCCGCGTAACGTCCGTCCCGGGTGTTGCTGATCAGGGAGCCTCTTTCGCCGCCGAGCGTCGCGTAGACGCTGAAATTATGCGCGTTGCCTATCACGCCTTGCGTCCAGTCGGTGACGTCATGGATGCCGGGCACGTCCACGGCGACGCGCTGGTAAAGCGCTTGATACTTTCGGTTCTTTGAGACCCACGACAGCGCTTGCGCCGCGTCGTTGCGCGAAATGCCGATCGCGTCGAGCGCGCCGAAGGTCAGTTGTCCTTGCTTTCCTTCGACGGCAAAGCCGTCGCGGGGAGTCGGAATCGCCGGCGTATAGAGCAGGGGATAATCGATGCAGTCGTTGCAGTTGAAACCGTTGTAATAGTTCTGTCCTTGCGTGAAAAACGGCCGCACCTCGTTGAAGCGGCGCGGGAACGCCGTCGGTGAAATGCTTTGCTGATCGAGCTCGACGTTGGAGTAGTCCGGGTGGAAGGTCGCGACGAACGACGACGTCTGCGTGAGCGGCACCGAAAGATCGGCGCCCACACGCGAGGTCGAGCCGCCGGACCCCGACGATGCGTATTGCCCCAGTCCATAGATGCCGATGCGCGGCTTCGTGCGCGTGCCTTGCGAGGCCAACGTCATGCCGCTCAAGTACCCGGCATACAGCGATGAATCGGTGCCGCCTTGCGCCGGATCATGCGCCCACTCGAAGGTTTGGTTAGCGGCGCGCACGCGCCGGTCGAATTGAACGCGCCACGTGGTTCGTCCGTCGCCGCGCATGACGTTGAGCGGGATCCGTTCGGTTACGATGTATCCGTCGGACGTCGTTTTGCCGACCGAAACCCAGGCCGGCGAAAAAGACGTGTTTTCGCTCGAGAACTCGTAGCGCGTGCCGATCGGGTTGGAGACGAATCCGTATTCGATCCCGCTTTCGCCGCTCGGCCAGAAGTAGACGCGCACGACGTCGTCGTTGGGCATCGGTTGATCGTTGGTGTGCTGCGTCACAATGATGCTTTCGGCCTGTTTTACCACAAACGCAACGTAAAGGTATCTCTTGTCTGCCAGCAGGTACGCATCCGTGGTTTCGTTGGCCGGGCGCCGGAAGCTGATGTCCCACTGCAGCTGCGCGTGCGCTGCGGATTTCCAGGCCGGATCGTCGAGCGTGCCGTCAATTTTTGGCGGCGTGGTGACGGTAACGCTCGGGATCGTGAACGCTTGACTCGCCGTCTGCGCGCGGACGTCCGCCGAACCGGCGGCGACCAGACCTAAAAGTATAGGTGTGACGCGCTTTAAAAAGATTCCCACGATCTTCAGGCCGGTTAAAATCCGTGGTCGCGAAGGCGAATCAGGTCGTCGATGCTGAGTTTCGTATACCCGTGGCTGCGCAGGCGTTCGATGAAGCTCGACGTGACGCCGTGGTCTCGCAAGCGAATCAAATCGTCGGCCGTCACGCGGTAACCCATGCTCGCGAACGTTTGCATGTACGCCGTACCGACGCCGTGGTCGCGGAGTTTAACGAGTTCGTCCACGGTCGTTCCCGGAAACGCTTTCATGACGGCCGAGGCAAACGAGCCGCCGACTCCGTGATCGCGCAACCGAATCAGCGCTTGCGCCGAGTTCGGATGCAGACCCAAGCCGCGCAGTTCCTGGATATACGTATCTGAGACGCCATGCTCTCCCATGGCGACGAGATCGGCTGCCGACGGCCTTTGAAAACCCGACGCCAGCAATTGATCGAGGGTGCCGAATTGGAAACCGGCCATTGCTAGTTCGAATTGCTGACGCTGATCCGCCGCCTCTATGCCGCGTCGGCGCAGCTGATCGTTAAACGACGGACTCGGCGCAAATGTCCACACGCCCGCGCCGCGACCGCGGCTGAGCAAGCCCTGCGCCTGAAAGCTTCCGGCATCGCGGACGATGCTGAAAGATCTGTTCACACCGTTGGAATCGAGATCGGCGCTCGTCACGCCGCGCAGCTCGGACCATGCCACCGTGCGCGATTCGTCCCACTCCTGGTTACCGCTCGCCGTCGTTTTCTGATAGCGCAAACCGAGCTGCGCCGAGCCGGCCTCCGTAGAGTGTTCGAGCGTCCAGGTCCCGCTGTACTCTTCGGCCAGAGCCGGAGCCAGAGATCCAAGCAACAGCGCGCATATGGCGATGACGGTCAATTTCATGGCGTGAACCCCGCGTCGTGCAAGCGAATGATGTCGTCGAGCGACGGCCGTCCGTTGGAACGAAGCCGCTGCATGCTGTCGATGTACATGATCGAGACGCCGTGATCGGCTAACTTCACCAGCGTGTCGGCGTCAAAGGTGTAGCCGCGCGCGCGCAGACCCGCAATCAGCGCCGGCGAGACGCCGTGGTCACGCATACGTATCGCGTCCTCGGCAGTCAAACCCGAGATACCGGCAGAGCGCAACTCCGCGAGATACGGTCCGTACACGCCGTGATCGGCCAAACGGATGAGATCTGCGACGCTGGGATGTCCGAAGTATGCGGTTGCACCGGCGATCAGCAAACCGGAAACGCCGTGATCGCGCAAGGCGATGAGGTCGTCGACCGATAGGTTTGTATACCCGTGCTGCGCCAGTGCATCCAGCAGGTCGCCGCCACCGTGGGCAAGAGGGGCGGCCGCCGCTACCGTGTTTACGGCCGACTGCGCGAGCGCTTGGGCGCTCCACGCGTGCGTATGCGCCGAGTTCGCAAATGCGAGGGCGGTCGAAGCCATCGGGGCTATCCTCGGCATTGCCGGGATACGCAGCATCGGAGCGATATGCGGCATCGGCGCGCGGTTCGGAACGGGAACGCTGACGGTGACGTCGTTGACGATGACGCCATTCACCGAACGGACGGTGCGCGTGACTTCGATCGGCCTTACGGGCGTCTTCGCTTTAGGGCATTTCCGTTTACGGCATTTCTTGCCCGGAAGAACGGGCTTTGGCAGCGCGGCCGCGACGCGCGGCTTCGGCAGTAGCGGAACCGCCGCCGGAGCGAGTTGGGCCGGGACTGCCGGTTTGAGCGGCGGCACAACCGCGATGCGTTCGGCAAAGACGGGCACTTGCAAACGCAGCACCAGCACGGCAGCGAGCGCGAGCGAGCCGACCGCCGTCGCTGCGAATCTCAGATTGGGACGAAGCGAGTGACTGACCGCCGCATCGAGCAGCACCTCGATGCGCCGCAAGAGCTGCTTACGCTTGAAAAGGAAGCACGGCACCGGAACCGGGCTGGCGTCGATCCAGCCCGCCATGGCCGAGAGCGTGCGCGCGTACGCGTAGCGGTTGCCGGCACCGGCGATCGCGGCGTCGTCGCAGATCTGCTCGCGGCAAATGGCGAGCTCGCGCAGCGCAAGCCAGACGCCGGGCAGAAAAAATCCGATCGCGCCGGCCAATCTGTGCAGCACGTTTTGTATATCGTCGAAACGCATGACGTGTTCGTGCTCGTGCAGCACGACGCTCAGGAGCTCTTTCTCATTGCCGGTGCTGAGCAACGTTTCGGGAATGACGATCAGCGCGGGCTGGAACCCCAGGACGCACGGCGTCGTAAACCCTTGCGATGAAGCAAACGCATACGGGCGGCGCACCGCGTCGTGCAATGGGAACGGGGGCGCGATCAGCCGCACCGACCGCCGCGCGGCAATCATGCGCAAGATCTCGCGGCCCAAGATTCCGGATCTCACGAGAGCGAAAGCCAGCAGCGCCAAAAGCGCGTACGGGGCGTACGCCGCGAGTTTTGCCGCCTCGCGAACGGCGAGGCCGTAATAATCGGGACGCGCTTGCGTCACGGGCGCCTGATGTTGCGCCGCCGGAAAGGTAGAGAATGAGCGATGAACCACAGGCGTAAGCGAGGGGGACGATAGCCGGACGGCGTCAGAACTTTGAGACACTTTTACAACCTGCGTAACCGGTTTGACGGAAAACGCGTAGTTTGCGGCCGGCAGGAGCAGCGCGATCAAGAGCAGCGAGGACCAAATGGCGTAACGCGTCGCAGCGTTCAGGCGGCGGAAAACATGCAGCAAGCCGAACGCGGCCGAACAGAGCAGCGCTCCCTGCCACGCGCCGTTGAAAAGCGCCATGAAGAGGACGGGCGCGTTCATTCGGATTGCTCCGCTCGCGCCAGCATGCGGCGCAGATCGGCAAGTTCGCCGTCGCTGAGCCGCTCGTTCTGGATCAAGTTCATCGCGAGCGCGCCGGGAGAGCCGTCGAAGAACCGCCGCACGACGGTCTGCAGCGCGGAGCGCGACGCCTGCGTGCGATCGATCTTCGGGTAATAACGAAACGCCCGCCCCTCTTCCACGTGGCGCACGTAGCCTTTTTGTTCGAGGATGCGCAGCGTCGTCTGCACGGTGTTGAACGCGGGCGCTTTGGGCGTCTTTATAGCACCCAGCACCTCGGCGACGGTTCCGTTACCGGCCGACCACAGCACCTCCATCAAACGTTGCTCGACCTCGGTCAGATTGGCGGCTTTTTGACGCGGCACGACGACCTCCGCAGTTCACCTAAGGATTTAGGTGAATGCTACCACAAGCAATCCCCGGCCGTCTAGGGGGTCCGCCTATGGATTCGGGTCGTTGGCAGCGTGCGCCACGGCCCGGTACGCGTCGAGCCGGCCGCAGCCTTCCTTCGCATTGCCGATGTTGCGGGCCGTTGCACAGAGAGTAGACTTGACCGCCGCCGGGGTCAGCAAGCCGTTCACGCTCAGCATGAGCGCAGCCGCTCCGCTGACGTGAGGTGTGGCTTGCGAGGTGCCCGCGATCAGCGCCCGGCAGTCGCCGCTGGCTCCCGCTAGATCGACGCCGCAACTGGAGCCGCTCGCGGTGCTGGAATAGACGTTTTCGATCCAGTGGAGATCGTCGAGATCTCCGCTGCCGGACGGGTCGCCGCCGGGTGCGACGACTCCCCACGTCCGGTTGGTCGCATCGTAATTCGAATAACTTGCGACGGACTCCACGATCGACGCCGGGTTCGAGTCGTCGAGCGAGGACGCGCCCACCGCGATCACGCCCGGATCGGCAGCCGGAAAGTCCAGCGTCGTGGCGGTTTCGTTTCCGGAGGCGGCGACCACGACCACGCCGTTTGCAATAGCCTGCGCGACCGCGGCTTCTTCGGCCGTATCCGGCCCACTCGCGCCCAAACTCAAATTGATAACGCGCGCACCCTGCGCTACCGCGTCACTGATAGCCATGCCGACATCGGCGCCGCTGGCCGTGCAGCCGCCCGTCCCGCACGGCGGATCGGGAAAGACTTTAAAAATCAGCAGCGGCACCGCGTACGCGACGCCCGCGAAACCGAAGCCGTTGTTGCCGCTCGCCGCCGCGATGCCGGCCACGTTCGTGCCGTGCCCGTCATTGTCGTGCATGCTCGCGATACCGACCGTCTTTGCGCCATTGATAACGCTCTCGGCGAAGACGGCGCGTCCGGCCAGATCGCGGTGCGTCAAATCGGCGCCCGTGTCGACGATCGCCAGTTTCACGCTTCCGCCGAGCGCGCCGCTGAACGTAGAGCCGGTCGTATTGGCGTTTCCGTATCCCCACGCGTTAGCCGCGCAGATCACGTGCATATCCCACTGGCCCGGCTTTGCGGCGGATTCATAAAGCGGCGGCGTATTGCTCGGCGTAAACCCATTGAAATATGGATCGTTCAGTGTCGCAGCCGTCGTCGATTGAAGCCGGCGAACGGCGGAACGCGCAACCTTTTCGACGATCGCGCTGGAAGCGATCTGCCGGATTGCCGCATCTTCGGTTCCGGGTGCGACTGAAACGATTTGGATGCGATCGGAAAGCGAATCGAACTCAGAACGGACGTCGCCTTGCACGTGCTCTACCAGCCGGGCCGCGTCCGCGCGCTGCTCCGCCAGCACGCTCCGGCGGTAAACGATTTCGATGACGCCGGGCGCAAATTCGTTCCGGCTGCCGCGCGCAATACTGGGCATCCGGCGTGCCTCCGTCTGCGCAACGGCCGCCGCGACGATCGATTGCGGCGCTCCGGAACTCCGGCAGACGGTGCTCGCGTTCGGACTGTTGGTCGGCGTCGACGTCGGCAACGCGGGGACTCCGCCGGCGCTGCCTCCCGGTGGAACCACGCCGCCGCCCGAACCGCCGCCGCCTCCGCAGGCAGCCAAAACAGCCACTCCTGCGATGGCCAATGCTGCGAGACGGGTCTTCAGGTTCACTGGTTATCCTCTTACCCTCTACGGGATTTACGGCTCGATCGGTTCCTCCGAGCCGGCCGTCTCCCACAGAAAACCTAGGGCCGCGGTGGTTGCACGAGACTGAATTCCCTCGCGATCGCCGGCCAGCTGCAAGCGCCTGGTGCGCGCGCCGCTTGCCTCCGAAATCGCCAGCCACACTAAGCCTACGGGCTTTTCATGAGTCCCGCCTGAAGGTCCGGCGATACCGGTAATCGCCAGGCCGAGGCTGGTACCGAGGTTCCGGCGGACGCCGGCGGCCATCTGCTTGGCGACCTCTTCGCTGACCGCCCCGTGACGCTTGAGGTCTTCGCGCTCCACGCCGAGCAGCTGCATCTTGGCCCCGTTGCTGTACGAAACGACGCCGCCGGCAAAGATCTTCGACGAGCCGGGCACGCTGGTAAGCGCGGCGGCAATCGAACCGCCCGTGCACGACTCCGCCACCGCGATCGTGCGCCGCGTTTGCAGCAACAACACGTGAATGGCGAACGGGAGCGTTTCGTCGTCCACTCCGTAGACGTGTCCGTCCAAGCGGCGCAGCAGCTCGTGCTCTACCGGCGCAATCAGCGCGATCGCCGCGTCGGCCGAAGCGGCTTTCGCCATGATCTTCACGTCGCAACGAAACTGATGCGCGAGTACCGCGATCTTCGGGTTTTCAAGCGTCGCAAAGAGATCGGCGATACGGTGATCGATCTCGGATTCGGCGAGTCCGATCGTGTGCAGCGTGCGCGTGCGTATATGTTCGGTCAGCCGGAAGCGCTGCTGCAGCCACGGCACGACGCCCTCCGTCAGCATCGGCTTCATCTCGCGCGGAACACCGGGCATGCTGGCGACAAATTTTCCCTGCGCGGTCGTCGCGACGAACCCGGGAGCCGTTCCCTCGCGATTGGGAAGCGCTACCGAGCCGCGCGGAATCAGCGCCTGCTTGCGGTTGTTCTCGCGCATTCGCCGCCCGCTTTTCGCGAAGACTTCTTCCATCGCGCGCAAGGACGGTTCGTGCACTTCGGCGTCGACGCCGATCGCATCGCACACGGCTTCTTTCGTGAGATCGTCGACCGTCGGCCCAAGTCCGCCCGTCGTGATGACGCCGTCCGCCCGCTCGAGCGCCGCACGGATCGTGGCGGCGATGCGCTGACGGTTATCGCCGACGGCATGCGTGGCAAAGACGTCCACGCCGTTTTCCGCAAGCTTGCCTGCGATGAACGGCGTGTTGGTGTCGACGAGCTGTCCGAGCAGCATCTCCGTGCCGACCGCGACGATCTCGACCGAGGGCATTAGAGCTCTTCGAACCAGCCCGGATAGCCGAACGACACGTCGACCTCAAAACCGCGTGCCGCTTCTATCATCGCGTTGCGCCGCACCGGAAGGTCCTCGGGCGCGGGATGCTTCTCTCTCACATCTTCACGGCGAGCCGCAATCGCTTCGGCGAACTTCGCGAAGCGCGCGTCCATGGCGCGCTGCAGCCCTTCCTTTATAAGCTTGCCGATTCGCGGCGCGAGCCCGGCGGTCGAGATCGCGACCCGCACGGGACCGGCCTTCGCGATGGCGAGCATCGCGACGAATCCGTGCTTGGGCTGGTCGATGCAGCACAGCAAGAACCGCTCCCGGTCGGCCAGAGCGCGCAGCCGCGCGGAAAGCGCTTCGTTCTGCGGCGTCGAGATCACCAGAAACGCGCCGCTCACATCTTCGTCGCGAAGGTCGGCCGCGTCTTCGATCCGGCGAACGTCGGCGTCGCACTCCCGCAACGCGGCGCTCTTCTCGTCCGCCTCGCGATCGTTTCCAATCACGACGCAATGACGTCCCGCGAGATTCAACCCAACCGGGAAGTACGGATTACGCATAGCCCCAGCAAAAATGACGGCGGGGACATACATCGTTAGCGGGATGTTCCGAATTTTCGAGCCGGCCATGGATGGCCGTTTCAAAACTTTGTTTTCTCGAAAATTCGGCGGCTCTAAGCGATGGCGGCACATGGACGTGCCGCCGAGCGGTCCCGAGAACGATGTATGTCCCCGCCGTCATCCTAGAAGTCCACCGGGCGTAAGTAAAATTCGTTGATCGCCGTGTTCGAAAGCATCGCGGTGGTCGGCAGGTGCCGCTTCCAATGCGTGCCGTCCAAACGCTTGCGGACGATGTCGACCTCGGCGCGATCGAAACCGCGCGCGACGAGTTGTTCGTTGGTGTAGCCCTCGAGAATTCGCGAGAGAATCGCGTCGGCTTTCGCGTAGGTGATGCCGAGGTCGCCCTCGTCGGTTTGATCGGCTTCGAGATCGGCGCTCGGGGCTTTGTCGATGAGCGGCTTCGGCACACCCAGATATTCCGCGAGCTTCCAAACTTGCGATTTGTAGAGATCGCCGATCGGATTGACGGGGGGCGAATCGTCGGCGTGCCACGTGAAGTAGCCCAGCAGCCGTTCGGTCTTGTTCCCGGTTCCGACGGGCAGTGCGTTCAGCTTTGCCGACTGATCGAAGAGCACCAGCATCCGTACGCGCGCCATGACGTTGCCGCGGCGGCGCGCGTCCGCGCCGGGTTCGAATTGCAGGTAGCCGTCGGCCGCCGCGGTGATTTCGATCGTGGATTCGTTGATGCCCAGCGCCTCGCTGACCAGGCGCGCGTCGCTTAAGCTCGACGGACTCGAATGTTTGTACGGCATGCGAATGCCATAGACGTTCTTTGGCCCAAGCGCGCGCGCGCAGAGATACGCCGTCACCGCCGAGTCGACTCCGCCCGAGAGTCCGACCACCGCGCGCTCGATGCTGCGTCCCGCGATGAGTTCATCGCGCAAAAACGCTTCGAGCCATTGCGCGGTCAACTCGGGATTTATCGAGGGCGCTTGCGTAAAATCGTCGCGCCGAGGCTCGATGACGGGGAGCTTCATCGCAGCGGCAGCTCTTCGTCGGCCAGCAAGTCCGGCAGCACGGCGTGCAGGTCGCCGAGCAGCGGCAAAGTCGCCCGCGCGAGATCGATCTCGCGCAAATCGATCGCCGCGCGAATAATATGCGCGCCTATCGGCGGCGCTTCGACGATCGTACGCCCGTGCGGATCGACGATCCGCGACGACCCCGTCATACCTTTGCCGCCTTCGAAGCCCGCCAGCCCCGCGTAGAGCAAATAGACGCCGTGCTCGGCCGCGATTGATTCGAGGATTCCACGCCAGCGCGTGATGCTCGTCAGTTCGCCGCCGTCTTCGATTCCGCGGCCCGGCGCCGCGCTCGGAACGATCAGAATCCGTGCGCCCTTTACGGCTGCCAGCGTCGGGACGATCGCGTGCCAGCAATCCTCACAGATGAGCATGGCCATGCGGCCGAAACGCGTTTCGAACGTCTCGAGATGGCGGCCGCGCGAAAGAAAACGCTCTTCGTCGAAGACGCCGTAGGTCGGCAGGAACATCTTGCGGTGAACGTGTTCGACGTTCGCCTTCCCGCCGGAAATTTCGAGATAGACGGCCGAGTTATAGTACGTGCCTTCGCAGTTTTCGTAAAATCCGCAAACGACGTCGACGTCTTTGCCCGGATTGGTTTCGAGCCACGCTGCGGCGAGATCGTTCGCGAACGCATCGGAATCGAGCGCGAGCTCGTAGACGGCTCCTTCGAGAAAGTATCCGGTGAGCGCGGCTTCGGGCAAGACGATCAGATCGACGGGATCGGCGCCGGCTTGAGAAAAGACGTCGCGTAAATCGCGCAGGTTCTCGTGATATTTTCCCTTGCGCGGCTTGGTCTGCACGATCGCGACGTTCACGACGTTCACGAGATCGCCACCTCGGGGTCGATCTCGCCCGGGCCGGCCATCTTCAGCTTCGCCGCGCACTCTTCAGCCGGGTACGTCCAGATTTCCGCCAGCGTCGGATGGAGGTGCGGGATCGACATGAATTGGGCCACCGTCGATTCGTACCGCATCGCGACGATGAGCTCGTGAATGAGATCGGAACCGTGCGGACCGAGAATGGCGGCGCCGAGAATCTTTCCGCCGTCGGCAGCGGCGAGAATCTTCACAAACCCTTTGGTCTTTCCGATGCACTGCGCTTTTCCGTGCTCGGCAAAATCGTACGTGCCCTTGACGTATGCCGTGCCGCCTGCTTGCAACTGGCGCTCGGTGCTTCCCACGACGGCTACTTGCGGATCGCTGAATACCGTGTGCGCCGCCGTGATCGTGTAGTCGGCTTTTTCAGGCGTCGTGCCGGGCTTGCGCAAGGCGTTGCGGGCCGCGATCTCGCCTTCATAGATGGCCACGTGAACGAGCATATGTTTTCCCGCGACGTCGCCGATAGCGTAAAAGTCCGGGTTGCACGTGGCCATCGTCTCGTCGGTCTCGATACCTGTGATGTTATGACAGGGAACGCCGGCGGCATCGAGGTTCAAGCCTTCGAAGTTCGGTACGCGGCCGAGGCAATACAGCAGCTCGTCCGCTTCGATCTCTCCTTCGACGCCTTTTTGAAGGACGTGCGCAAGTTTCTTCCCGCCACGCGCACTCGCCCGGACGATCTGCGTATCCGTATGAACGTCGATGCCTTCGGCGCGAAAATACTCGGTAAGCCCCTCGCCGATGTCGTGGTCTTCGCCCGAAAGCAAATGCGGGCTGCGCAGAACGATCGACGTCTTCACGCCCATGCGCGAAAAGAATTGTCCCAACTCGCAAGCGACGTAGCCGCCGCCCAACACGATGAGCGAGCGCGGCAGCTCCTGCAACTCTAACGCGGCGTCGCTGTCGATAAACCCGGTTTCCGGAAGTCCCGGCACGGCCGCGGGCGCAACCACGCTGCCCGTTGCGATGATGAATTTTTCCGCTTCGAGCACGACGCCGGCAGCCTCCACTTCGCGACCGGAGATAAAGCGCGCCGGCCCTTCGTAGAGTGGGAACTGCCGCAGCCCATCGATGCGGTAATCGGCGAACTCGCGAATCAGCCGCGCCTTGCGCCGCATGATGTGCGGAAAGTCAAAGGTGATGTCGCCGGCATGAATGCCGAGCTCCACCGCATCGCGCATGTCGGCGATTGCGTCGCTGGAAGCCAGGAGCGTCTTGCTGGGCATGCAGCCGCGCAGAATGCAGAGCCCGCCGAGCGGACCGTGATCGATTAGAGCGACCGAGGCGCCGAGATCGTGCGCCGTGCGCGCGGCCGCAAACCCGCCGGAGCCCGCCCCGACGACAACGAGATCGTACCGCTCGCGCGTTCTCAAGCGTGTTGCTGCGGACGCGCTCCCAAACGGTGAACGGATTCGATGAACCGCAGCGTGCCTCCCGAGTGCATCACGATCGAATGCGTGCGCGCATTGTTTCCGAAAAACCGTACGCCGCGCGCCAGATCGCCGTCGGTAATGCCCGTCGCGCAAAAGACTAAGTGCTCGCCTTTGACTAAGTCGTTTATCGTCAGCACCGCCGAAAGATCGGCAATGCCCATCTCATGTGCGCGCCGGGCTTCGTCGTCGTTGCGCGGCTCCAGCCTGCCCATGAACATTCCGCCCAGGCACTTGAGCGCCGCCGCGGCGAGGACGCCTTCGGGCGCGCCGCCGGTTCCCAGGGCCACGTGTATGCCTGTTCCCGGAACGGCGGTCGCGATGCACGCATCCACATCGCCGTCCGAGATCAATTTGATTCGTGCGCCGGCTTCTCGCACTTCTTTAACGAGCTCGGCATGACGCGGACGATCGAGAATAACCACGGTCACGTCGCTAACCGGTTTTTCCATCGCGTTGGCGACGGCTTCGATATTGTCGCGAACGGGCGCGTCGAGATGCACGAACGGCGCGGCTTTCGGTCCCACCGCGAGTTTTTTCATGTACGTGTCGGGCGCGTTCAGCAGACAGCCGCGTTCGGCAATCGCCATCACGGCGATCGAGTTGGGAAGTCCGTTGGCAACCAGATTCGTACCTTCGACCGGATCGACCGCGATGTCGACTTCGAATCCTCCGCGGCCGAGCTCTTCGCCGATATAGAGCATCGGTGCTTCGTCACGTTCGCCCTCGCCGATCACGATGCGCCCGGAAATCTCCATTTCGCCGAGCGCTTCACGCATGCGCTCGACCGCGGCGCCGTCGGCCTTGTCGCGTTCCCCGCGCCCCATCCAGCGCGACGCCGCCAGTGCGGCGCTTTCCGTCACTTTCACAAAATCGAGCGTATTGACGGGGCTTGTGGACGTACGCGCAATCATTGTTGCCATACTCTTTGAGGCTACAAGGGAAGCGAGGCGATTCCTTTAGAACTTGCAGTGTATCCGTGCATCTGGACGAATCGCAACGAACTTTTCCAATCCGTTCTAACGCGCTGCAAGGCTTGCTCGCGGCCGGATGGGTGCCGCTTGCCGCGGTTGCTGCCGCCGGGCTCACGCTGGGATTTTTTCTTTGGTACGGATTCGTCGTGCCCAAACAAGACCCCACGCTGACCGCAGCGGGATTGCCGCTCTTGCTCGTGATCGCGTTGGTCGCCGTGGTTTGGGCGTGGCAAGCGTACAGCGATTATTTCGCATCCCGGACGGGCATCAAGTTCCGGCGCTCGCTGCAATACGACGCGATGTCCTGGTCGGTATTCGTGCTGCTTTGGCTTTCGTTCGTCATGCCGCTGTGGCTGACGCACGGCGGCGTCCGCCTTTTCGTCTACTGCGCGGCACTGTTCTGCATCGGGAAACTCGCCGTCGCGGCGCGCTTCAACGAAACGGTGCGCGACGTCGCCATCGACTTCGTCGTTTCGCGTTTTGCGATCATCGTCATCGCGGAGCTGGCGGCGGTCATCATCGGCCAGCGTGCCGGCACGCACGTGCAAGAGTCCCGAACGCTGCTGCTGGCGGTATGGGGGCGTTGGGACGCCGTTCACTACCTGGATATTGCGACTAGCGGCTATCACGGAACGGACATGGCCTTCTTTCCGCTTCTACCCCTGCTGGTCGGAATACTCGGGAAGGCCGTGGGAAATCATCTCATCGCCGGCCTGGTCATTTCGAACGTCGCGCTTTTCTTCGCGCTGCTCTTCCTTTATAAGCTGGTCGAGCACGAGTTCGACCGCACGGTGGCGCGGCGCGCGATCTTCTACATTTCGATCTTTCCTACCGCGGTTTTCTTCTCGGCGGTCTATACCGAGTCGCTGTTCCTGATGCTGACCGTGGCGTCGTTCTACTATATGCGGGAACGGCGGTGGTGGCTCGCGGGCGTCATCGGGCTGCTCGCTTCGCTCACGCGCGTCGAAGGCGTGCTGCTCGCGGTTCCGTTCGCGATCGAGTGGTGGAGCGCGTATCGCGAAAACGCCGTCGCGGGGCTCAAAAACCTCGTTCCTATCATCCTGATTCCGCTCGGACTCGTGCTGTTCATGGGCTACCTCTGGGTGCTCAACGGCGATCCGCTCTACTTCTCGCACGTCCAATCGCACTGGAACCGTCAGCTTGCGGCTCCATGGACTTCGATAGGAAACTCGCTCCACAAGATTGCGACCGCAGTGGGGCCGCAAACCGTCGCCCAGCAGATCCTCGAAATCGTCTTCACGGCGCTCATGATCGGCGTGCTCGCGGGCGGCTGGCGCAAACTCAAACCTTCCTACGTCGCGTACATGGGTCTCTCGATCCTCATGCCGCTCTGTACGTCGAGCCTGATGAGCATGCCGCGTTTCGCGCTGGTGCTTTTTCCCATGTTCGTCATTCTCGCGCTTTGGGGCGGGCGCCCCCGGATCAACAACGCGATCGTCGCCTTGTCCCTGCCGCTTCTGGGTCTCTTTACCGTTCTATTTGCCGACTGGTACTGGGTTGCATAGCGTCACGCAGCGTCGCGGCGTGCGTCAATTCATAAAATTCGGTATCGTCGGCGCCTCAGGTTTCTTGGTTAACCTGGCCGTCTTCACCGGATTGCAGCGTCTCATACCGCATCACGATCAGCCCGAACAGTATTACGCAATCTATTCGGTTGCTTTTTTGGCCGGCGGCGTTTCGAACTATTATTTCAACCGCGTCTGGACGTTTCGTTCCAGCGGCCACGCTTTTCGGGAGGGCGGGAAATTTCTCACGGTTTCCGCACTGGCGTTGAGCGTCGGGCTCATCGTCTCCGCGCTCGTCTCACCGTTCTTGGGGCATGGCCACAAGACTTGGTTCATCGCCACGCTAGCCGGCATAGTGGTGAACTTCTTTCTCAATAAGTATTGGACGTTCAAGCACGTAAGATGACCGCCGGCCAAGTGCGGCGCGCGCTGTGGACGCTCGGCGTGCTGGCGGCAGTCGTCCTCGGTTTTATCCTGCGGCTCAAAGGGATCCATAATCCGCTGCTCGATCATCCCGGCTGGCGGCAGGGCGACGAGGCGTCGATTGCACGTAACTTCGCAACGCTGCGTTACAACATTTTCTATCCGCAGACAAACTATAACGGGCCGCCGCCCAACTACGTGGAGCTGGAACTGCAGATCGTGCCGTACCTCGCCGCGACGTTTTACAAGATATTCGGCGTACACGAAATAGCCGGACGAATCATCACCATTGCCTTCAGTCTCGGAACGGCGGCAGTGCTGGCGCTCTTCGGCCGTTGGCTTTTTGCGAGCGCAACGGCTGGGATACTGGCGGCGCTCTTCTACGCGGTTATGCCCGGCAGCATCTATTACGGGCGCACGTTCATGCCGGATACGGCGATGGTCTTTTTCATGACCGCGGCGCTGTACGCGACCGCGCGCTTGCTGCTCGACCGGGAACGCTGGCGCGTTCGCGACGTGCTGACCTGCGCCGCTTTGCTCGCGCTGGCGTTACTGGCCAAACCGGTCGCGGCCGTTGCAATCGTTCCCGTTCTGGTTTTGATCGCCGAACGCGCATACTCGGGCAGAACGTTCCGGCCTCTTTCGGCTGTCGCGCTCGTCGCGGGACCGCTGATCGTTCTTTGGATTTACGACCGTATCGTCGGCTCGCATGCCGAATGGCACTGGGCGAGCGGAATTCTCACGCTGCACGTTCTGCCCTCGCTACGCGAGTCACTTCAGAGCGTGGGCGCTTTCGGCGTTAAGGCGGCGCAATTCCGCCTCATGCTCGGCGTCCTGGCCTATGTCATGATCGGTCCGGCCATCGCCGCCGCCGCACTTCTCGGCCTTTTCTTCACGCCCGCAACCAGTCGCTCGCGCTCGCTTTTGTGGGCTTGGCTGGCGGCCGGTCTGGCCTACGTGTTCGTCGTGGTGACGGTCGAACGCGTGGACTACTACACGTTTCCGCTTCTGCCGCTGGCCGCGCTCGCCGCCGCCGGGTTTACACAGCGCCTGATCGCGGCCGTTGGCAGCAGCACTCTCTCCGCGGCGGCGAAATACGCGTGCGCCGCGCTTGCGCTCGCCGCATTCGCTGCGACGGTTTTTCAAAACTATCAGATCGTCAAGCCGTACTACCGCTATTCGAAAAGCGTCTACCGCAATGCCATCGCCCTCGACCGGGTTCTTCCGCCAGCCGCGCTCGTCGTGATGGGTCATTACGATCCGTCGGTACTCTATTACATCGCGCGGTACGGCTGGGAAGAGGACCCCTACGTTTGGACGCCGTTCGACGAGCAGAGCGCGATCCGCAAAGGTGCGCGTTACTTCATCGCCATCGAACGCAACCGTTTTAACCGCAACGTCGAACTCTGCGCGTGGATGCAGCGCTTCCCGCTGCTGCGCACGGGCGCTCAATGGCCGGTTTACGTCACGGATCCGAACCTCGTAGAGCCCAAAGCCGACGGGCAATGGCGCGCTTTCCGCAACGCTGAGAAGCAAGGACATGCGCGCGATTGGCTCTCCGCGCGCGGCCTCTGTTCTAACGCTTAGGGCTTCGAAGTGACGTCGTCGAACGCGGCGGCGCCGTCCGAACCTACCGCCGTTGCATGCAAACGTAATTGGATTTGCGTTCCGCGGGCGTAACCCGAAAATCTCAACGTCTTTTCGATAGGAGCAAAGCCGGAGCAGCCTCCACGCCCGCGGTTGAGCGACGGCGCGACAAATGTACCGATTATCCGCTCGGCGCCTACGCCGACGCCTACCGGGTACACGATGCCGGCCTGCACGTTCACGGGATCGCTTAATGACCATGCCTTCAGCGTAATCGTCGTTGGCGTACCGCGATAGCGAAACGTTTGCGCGATATAACCTGCGGCGCCGCCGGAAACGTCTAACGCGGCGAACGGATTCCCCGCGGACAAGGCCGGAAGACACTCACCGGCCGCGCCGATCCAAAACTGCGGTAACCCGTAGAATCGTCCGCGCGCAGTCGCGACTTGCGCCCAGCAACGAAATCCGAAGGTAAAATCGCCATTGACAATCTCCGAACCATTGCACGGACGCGGCAACCCCGTTTGTGGTACCCGGCTGAGCGCGCGCAGCTTCCACGCGCCGGCGGGTCCGGCGTATATCAGCGCAAACCGGGCGCGCACATCGCCGGGGGCTTCCAGATCGGCGCGTTTCCCCGCATACCGATAGAGCAAACCGCGCGTCGAGATCCCGTCGGGGCCGCTGTCGTCATAATCTATCCAATCAAAACTTTTTGGAATCGTGACGGTTGAGCCGTCCGGCACCTGCGATAGAAGCCCATGTGCAATACCGGCCTCAAACGAGGCTCGCGCTGCCCGCGCCGGTTCTTGCGCGCGCACGAGCTGGACGTTGGACGCGTATGCCCCCGCTGCAAGAATACCCAGCACGAACGCGGCGGCGATCCTTGCGCCGCCGCCAAATCGAGTACGCGCTGCGGCGGTCGCCGCCGAAGCAAGCAACAGCGCCACGCCGAACGTTTGCAAGAACACGGGCAGGTACCCGATCCCTAAGCGCAGCTCGAGTTGATACTTTACCAGGAGCGCAACCGGTATGGCCGGCAGTATCGCCGCTAAGATCCCCGTCGCGACCGGCAGCCGCTTTGGCGCCGAACGCGCCACCGCGCGCAGCGCAAACCATCCCACCGCCGCGGACGCGATAAAAGCGCCGAGCGCGAAAACCGGAAACGATCGCGGCGGATCGGCCAGCCAGTATGTAAACGGCAGCGCCGCGGTGATTTGGTAGAATGCGGTTCTCAAAACTGGTAACGGGTCCGCGTTTATGGCGTATAGCGCATCCGGCGGCAATTTCACCCAGCCGTGCAGCGCGAGTTCGAACAACCCGAGCGCAACCGCAATTCCGATAAACGGCGCAGAAGCGCGGAGGGCGGCGCGCCGGCCGCCCGTCAGCGGACGCGCGAGAAACGGGTAGATCGCGCAGAGCAGATAGACGTCTTCATAGATTAGCGCGGCGAGTGCGTAGAGACCGAATGCCACGCACATCATCCCCCGCTCGTTCCGAACCAGGGCCGCGCGAAAGACGATGAACGACGCGAAGAGCGCGATTGCCACAACCTGCGGCATCGCATTGTAGGCGATGAGCGCGTCCTGATAACCGTGAATGAGCAGCAGCGCGGCCGCGACCAGTGCGCAGAGCCCGGCGAATGCCGGCGTCGTGTACGCTTTGACGCACCGCCGGAACATCTCGAGGGCGGCAAGCGTCGCCGCCGCCAGGAAGACTTTGTATGCAACGAGATTCGTGAAGAGATCGAAGACGACGTATTTTTCGAGTATCAGCCCCGGGTAAAACCGGCCGTTTCCAAAAAACCAGACGTGGAACGAGTGTCCCATCGCCTGCCACAGCGACAGGCGATCGGCCCCCAAAACGCCGGTGAGCGCGGAATAAAACGCGTCATCGGCCACCCACCCGCTTGCGAGCGCGGGCCCGATGACGAAGAGGGCGAGCGCGACAACAGCGGCCGGAAGCCACCGCATCTTACGGGAGCGGCAGCAGCGAACCGGAGACGGCCGTCGCCCCCGCTTTATCGGCCGCCGGTACGCCGGACTCCACTAACTGGCGGTAAATGATCAGGCGATTGGTGTTACGGGCAATCTGCCTCTGCAACTCATAAGAGTCTTCGATCGCGCGCGTGAGATCTTGCGTGTCGTACGTATAGGCGAAGCGATGCAAACTATGCACGATAAGTTTGTTTTGCGCGCGCAGCGCATCGAAGGCAAGTTGGATCTCGGCCGCCGCCGCGCGATAGGTCGGATAGTTCGATAAAACGATCTCGCGCTTGAGCCGCGCGTCGTCAATCTGCGATCTGAGCGCCTGCAGGCGGAGATTCGTAGGATCGTATTTCTGAGCGGCGCTGATCGTCGCGAGCGCGTCGTCATAGTTTCCGGTGCGAAAGTCCGCATCGGCGATGCTGCCGGCGGCGTTGGAGAACCCCGCGCGCGCGCGCGGGTCGGTAGGGCTGACGTGCAGCGCGAGCCGGTAGGCCGTCGCCGCTTCGTGCAGACTGCCGTTTGCCAGCGCCGCGTCGCCTTGATGCACTCGCGTATCGACCAGCCACCGTTGGACCGGTCCCGCACAGCCTGTCAGAGCGATGACCAGAGCCGCCGCACAAACGAGAGGCCGAATGACATTCATGCCTTACTGTCCAAAATTCACGAGGCGAGCGACCGCCGAAATGAGCCAAGCCGCGGGCCACAGGAGCACCTGCGAAACGAGCCACCCAACGATCGCCGTCACGGAAAGATAGAAGACCATTGCCTTGACTTCCTCGTGCGGGCGCTCGCCTTTGGCGGCCTCGTCGACGATCATCGACGAAGTCGGGTCGACGAAGAACGTGAAGGCAATCGTGCCGATTCCGTTGACGATTCCCGAGATCGTGACCGCCGTCCGGGCGACGTTGATATCGAGAATGCTCGCGTAGTACGCCGCGACGACGCCGATCGCGTAGACGGCGGTAACCACCACGTTAAAGACGAGCAGGCGTACTGGAATGTTGCGCGTTGAAAAGGCGAAAATTTCACGGTAATGCGGAACTCGCAAATGTCCGACGATGTCGAAAATCACGCGCGGGTCGAAAAGCCTCGCCAGCGAATGCGGCATCGATTTCGTACGTTCGAACGAGCGGACGCCCCGCACGTACAAGTACGTGAACATCGGAAGCATGAGGCTGCCGAGAATCGTTCCAACCGTCCCGGCAACGACGATGAGCCTCAGCTGTATTTCGAACACGTGCTGGACCTGCCCGATCAGCGCGAACGGCTCGTGGTGCTGCAGCAGCGTCTTGACGGCGTCTCCGGCTTTGTCGGAGATTGGCGCCAGCATCAAGGTGTAGACGAGCGTAGCGAGGCGGCTCGCCATCACGAAGAGATTGAAGAGCGCCGTAGACGTAGCGATCCTTCCGGTCCGGACGCCGGCCAAGCGCGCGGCATAGGCGCCGATCTGAATCGCCTGTATCACGACGTTGATCGCAAGCGCGACGAAAAGGTGCCAGGACCAAAACGGTACTACCGCCGGAACGGCGTGATTAAGCAGCGCTACGATTCCACTCGACGGAGGCTTCGTCGACCGGACCCAGCACGCACAGGCCAAGATTTTCTTCGCGCAACAGCTCGTGCGCGAGTTCTTGGATCTCGGAGGCGCTGACCGCCTCGACCTTGGCCACGATCTCGTCGATCGGAAGATCGCGTCCCAGCGAGAACTCGCTGCGGCCGAGCCGGATCATGCGGCCGGACGTGCTCTCCAGCGAAAGCGAGAGACTTCCTTTAATATGTTCTTTGGCCAGCCGCAGCTCGGCGTCGCCGACCGCGGTCTTCTTTATCTGCGCGAACTGGTCGCCGATGACCGACACGCACTCGCCCACAGATTGCGGTGACGTGCCCGCATACACCGCGAAAAGGCCGGCTCCGCGGTACGAGGCTTGGAAAGAATAGACCGTGTAGACGAGGCCGCGTTTTTCGCGGATCTCTTGGAACAAGCGGCTCGACATTCCGCCCCCCAGTATCGTATCGAGCACCGAGAGCACGTAGCGGCGATCGTCGCGCACCGAGAGCCCGGTCGTGCCGAGCACGACATAAGCTTGCTCGCTGTCCTTAGGGCGGAATAACGACGCCGGCGTCGGCGGCGGGTTTTCCGGAACCGGAAGCGCGCACGTTCCTTGGAAAGGCGCGAGCGCGCGTTCGAGCATATCCACCAGCGCGTCGTGGTCGACGTTACCGGCTGATGCCACGACCACGGAGTTGGGCGCGTAGTGCTGTTTCATGTGCCGGCGGAGGTCGTCTTGCGTCAGTTTCGTCACGGTATCGGCAAAGCCGATGGTCGGCGAACCGAGGTTGCTGCCGCGCCACATGGTTTGAATGAAGAGATCGTGAATCAGCTCGTCCGGAGAGTCGTCGTACATCTTGATCTCTTCCAGCACGACTTTTTGTTCTTTGGCGAGCTCCGACGGATCGAAACGCGAGTTCAGGAACATGTCGGCGAGCACGTCGACCGCCAGCGGCAAGTGCACGTCCATGACCTTGGCATAGTAGCAGGTCGCTTCTTTATCGGTGAAGGCGTTGAGATTTCCGCCGACGCCGTCCATCTCTTCGGCAATCTCCCGCGCCGTGCGGCGCTCCGTTCCCTTGAACAGCATGTGCTCGACTAAATGCGAAACACCGCGCAGCTGCGGCTGCTCGACGGCCGAGCCGACGTCGGCCCAAATGCCGATTGAGGCCGAACGAAAGCCCGGCATCGATTCGCTGATGACCCGGACGCCGTTGGAGAGCAGGCTTTTACGGTACACTAGAGCCTCCTCACTTTAAAGTTGTACGGGCCCACTCCTGGTCCCAATAGACGCCGCGACTCACGCGCATCCGCCGGATCAATGCGTCCATGCGCTCTCCGCGGCGAACGCTCACCGTGAAGACCGCACGCGAACTGGGCTGCGCGAGGTCGCCTGCCACCACGACGTCCTTACCCACCTGAAGCGGAACGCTCGCCCAAACGTCCACCTCGTCGACCGGCGCGGCCGCAAAAGCGTCGCGCACCAGCGAGGCGATCTCGCCGACAAATTGATCGCGCGTGAGCGAATGGTGAAAGTGCTCGCCCGAGATGCGCAGGCCCGCGATGTCGTGACCGCCGAAGCCGTCGGCATACACGTTAAGGACCTGCGCAGGCCACTCCGTACGAAATAGCGCGCGTCCGATGGCAACGGCCAAATCCTTGCGGCTACCCGAAGCTCGCGCGTTCGCGTCGAGCCGGTCCACGCCGGGCGAAACCACCGGAAAGAGCTGCGCCAGCAGAACGAGCGCGTTAATAACTCTGAGCAAAATACGCGTTGACCACAGCGGGTTCGCCACAGGCGACGCAGCGCGCACCCGGCTGTTGCAATTCGCGCATCACGCGCGTCGTCGCCGACGTTCGATCTTTCACCTCGGCTTCGCATTCCGGCCGGTTGCACCACGGGATGTCGATCATGCCTGCCCGGTTCTTGCATTGCTCGAAGAACGTTACGCGATCCGCGGGCGTGAACGTGTGGCTTTCGAGGAACGCTTTCGCTTGCCCGAAGAGCGAATCTTGAATTGAGGTCAGTTGCTCGCGCAAGGTCGCGGCTAGTTCCCCGAACGGGACCGGCAATCTCGAACCCTCTTCACCCTTCTGCTTGTCGCGCCGCACCAGTGACACGGACCCGGCTTCCAAATCGCGCGGGCCGATCTCAATTCTCACGGGGACGCCGCGCATCTCCCAATCGCTGTACTTGAAGCCGGGCGACCGGTCGCGATCGTCTACGCGCACGCGAAAGCCTGCCGCGCGCAGCGCCTTTCCTAGTTCGCGCGCTTTCTCCAGAGGCGCGCGCTCGCCGCCTTTCACGATCGGCACGATCACCGCCTCGACCGGCGCGAGTTTGGGCGGAACGCGCAGTCCCCGATCGTCACCGTGCACCATGATGACCGCCCCGAGCATGCGCCACGAAATGCCCCAGGACGTCGTGTAGACGTGCTTCACTTGCTGATCGGCGTCCGAAAACGTGATGTCGTATGCGCGGGCAAAATTTTGCCCGAGGTCGTGCGACGTGCCGGACTGCAGCGCCTTGCCGTCGGGCATCAGCGCTTCGATCGAATACGTCTCCACCGCTCCGGGAAAACGTTCGCTCGCACTCTTGCGTCCGGCATACACCGGAATCGCCGCGACGTTTTCCGCGAAATCGCCATAGACGTCGAGCATTTGCTCGGTTTCAGCCCGGCCTTCTTCGGCCGTTGCGTGCGCGGTATGCCCCTCTTGCCACAAAAACTCCATCGTGCGCAAGAAGGGGCGCGTCGCCTTCTCCCAGCGCACGACGTTGCACCACTGATTGATCAGCACGGGTAAGTCACGGTGAGATTCGATCCATTTGGCGTACATGACGCCGATGATGACTTCGGAAGTCGGACGAATCGCCAAGCGCTCTTCGAGCTTCTCCTGTCCGCCTTGCGTCACCCAAGCGACTTCGGGCGCAAATCCCTCGACGTGAGCGGCTTCGCGAACGAGCAAACTTTCGGGAATCAGCAGTGGAAAGTAAGCGTTTTCGTGACCCGTTTCTTTGAAGCGCGTATCGAGCTCGCGCTGCAGATTTTCCCACATCCCGAAGCCGTACGGACGCAATACCACGCAACCGCGCACGGGCGCGTACGAAACGAGCTCCGCCTTCAAACAGACCGCGGTATACCATGCAGAAAGATCCGCGCCTTTGGGCGGGATCTCTTTGACGAGCGGTTCCTGCGCGGGAACTTCAGCCATCAGAGGGTGAGCACCGCCGCCGATGCGGGCGGCACGTCGAGCGCCGCGGGGTCGGCGGTCTGCCACTCCACGACGTTGGCTTGCGTGGTGTCCAGGCTCAGGCCGGTCAGCCGGCGGACGCGCGGATTACGCGCGGGCCGCGCCGCGTTGACGTTCGCCGTCACGCCGATATTCGAATCGCGGTTGATCAGGGTCAGGACGCGCGTTCCGTCGTCGCGTTCGATGGCGTAGGCCGTGAAATTGCTATTCGTCGTTTGCAATACGCGCGCCACGAACCGCGCATCGACCGACTCTTTGAGTAAGAGCAGCGCTTGATAGAGCGGGCCGCGCTGGCTGTCGGCATCGTCGTGAAAGTTGGCGCCGTCGGCGCCGCTGGCTGCCAGTTCCAGCCCGAAATCGAGCGCCCAAAGCGCGTTCGCCACGTTGTTTGAGTTCGAGACGATCTGTTCGATGCGGTAGGGTAAATCGGAGAGCGAGGTCGATTTCGGGAGGTCGCGGATGCCGTTACGCAACGCCGCGTCAGCGACGGTATGCCGGTACTGTTGCGTGATCATGACCAACTGCGGCCGCTCGTCTTGGGCGAAGCGCGCCGCCCAATCGGTGTGCGTCGCGGTCGCGGGCCCGGCGTACGTTGCGCCGGGAGCATTCGCGCTGATCGACGAGACCCGCGTACGAAATGCCGAGAGAAACGTCCCGTAGTCTTTGAAACGCAGATCGGGCGCACTGCCCAATTCGAAAGCCAATAACCTCTCGCCCAAAGCTTGGCTGGCCTTGGCGGCCTGATCGGCCACGCCGAAGACCGGAGCGCTCAGACTGAGTCCCAAAATGGCGCGCCAGCCGGTCGCATCCATGAACTGTGCAAGATTCGAAAGGTCTGCCGGAGCGTAGGTTGTCGTATCCACGTTGGTGCCGCCGAACTGCAAGATTCCGCGGCTGCCCAACCCGCGCACGTAATCGATCATCGCGCGGTTCGAACCGTTGAAGAATGCGCCGCCCGGTATCAGCGACGCTTCAAAACTCAAACCCATGAATTCGGCGAGCATGCGCCGGCCCGAAGGCGACGCATCGAGATGGATGTTGGCGGGGACGAAGCCCGTTTGCTGTCCGTAAGCAATCCCGCCCAAGGAGGCCGTCGCGCAAACCGCTGCGCAAGCTGCGAGAAACTCGCGGCGTTCTACCCTTTTGCTCATACCATCTCATACGTTCGCCATCGGCGGCCGGTTCCGTTCCCGAAAGGCCTGGAGCGCGCGAGCGTTGCAAGGAAGCAGCATGTCCAAGCGTACGCGTATCTACACCCGGACCGGTGATACGGGAAGCACCGGACTCGTCGGGGGAGCGCGCGTCTCCAAGAACAACGGGCGCATCGAAATGTACGGCACGCTCGACGAACTTTCGAGCGCGATCGGGATCGCACGCGCTCAGCTCGCGGCCTCGGCCACGAACGCGCCGCGGCTCGACGCCTGGCTGGCCTGGACGCAGGACCTGCTCTTCGACCTCGGCGCGGAACTCGCAACGCCGGCCGGCAAGCAGTGGAGCGGGATGGCGCTGGCCGGTGACGATCAGGTTGCGGCGCTGGAACGCGCGATCGACGAAGCCGATGACGATCTCGAGCCGCTGTCAGCATTCATCCTTCCGGGCGGCACTCCGGCCGGGGCAGCCCTGCATTTTGCCCGCACCGTTTGCCGCCGCGCGGAACGCTTGCTGGTGACTCTGCGCGAACAGGAACCGGAGATTTCAGAAGCGACCATTCGAGTCGTGAACCGTCTTTCCGACGCGCTCTTCGTTTGGGCGCGCTGGATCAATGCCCGCTCCGGAATTGCCGACGCGCAGTGGAGCGTCAACGCATCGCCACCCGAGCCCTTGGGAGAAGTACGTTGAAGCAGACCGGCGCCGAGACGAGATTTTTTAGGCGGCTGTTCGAAACGACGAGCGTCGACAAGCTGCGCGAATTAGGATCGCGCAGAATTTTGCGGCGCGCTCTCACCGCAAAAGATCTCGTCGCAATCGGCCTGGGCACCATGATCGGCGGCGGTATCTTCACGACCATCGGCACGGGCGTAAAAGGCGCCGGCCCGGCCGTCATCGTCTCTTATCTGCTGGCGGGCCTCACGTCGTTTTTTGCGGCGCTCTGCTATGCCGAACTCGGCGCGATGGTTCCCGTTGCAGGCAGCGCCTACACTTACGCATATGCCACGATGGGAAAACTCTTCGCCTGGATCATCGGATTCGCGCTCATTTTCGAATACGGTATCTCTGCAGCGCCCGTCGCGCAGCAATTCTCCGCCGCCGTCCAAGACGTGCTCAAGAGTTTCGGCGTTTCGCTGCCGGCTTGGGCGCAGCAGTCGGCTCTGGTGATCCACGGTTCCTGGTGGTTCCCGCAGAACTGGGATCTCGTGCACTCGCAGGTGGACATCCTGAGTGCCGTCTTCGTGCTCTTGCTGAGCGTTCTACTCGCCATCGGCATTCGTGAAACGGCAACAACGAACAATATTTTCGTCGTGCTGAAAATTTCCGCGCTCATCGTCTTCGTTTTCGCCGGCCTGAGCCTCGTGCATCTGGCGAACTTTCACAACTTCAGTCCGCACGGCTGGGGCGCACTCTCGCCCTTTGGCGGCATGATGGACTACTCGTCGTCGGCTCAGCCGTACGGCATCATCGCCATATCGGCGTACGTCTTCTTCAGTTACATCGGATTCGACACCGCGACGACAACTGCCGAGGAGTGCAAGAACCCGCAGCGCGACGTGCCGATGGGCGTGATCGGCGCGCTTGCGATCGGCACGGTCATTTACTGCGCGACCGCGCTCGTGCTCGTCGGCGCGGTACCGTGGAACCAGGTGCCGATCAAAAACCCGCTGGTCTACGCGCTCGCGCCGCTGCACATGCCGATCCTGAATTGGATCATCACGATGGGCGTGCTGGCCGGCACGACGAGCGTGGCGCTGAGCTCCCTGCTCGGCCAGTCGCGCATTTTTTACGTCATGGCCCGCGATAAAATGCTGCCGCCGGTCGTCGCCAAAGTGCACCCGAAGTTTAAGACGCCCGCCATCACGACGATGATCACGGGCGTTGCCGTGGCTTTGCTCGCCCTCATCGTGCCGCTCAACCAGCTCTTGAACCTGGTCAACATCGGCACCTTAATCGCCTTCACTGTCGTCTGCGCGGGCGTACTCTATCTGCGGCACCGCAAGCCCGATATGCCGCGCAGCTTCCGCGTGCCGTTCGTGCCGCTCTTTCCGATTTTGGGAATCCTTTGCTCGCTGTTTCTGGCGGTCTTCGGATTATCGCGCGCGACCTGGACGTGGTTCGCGATCGCGCTCGTCGTCGGGTTGATCTTCTTCTTCGCTTACGGTTTCAGAAAATCGGATCCGCAAGACGTGGTGCCCGTTCTCGAACCCGAGGGACTCCGGGAAATTTAAGGCGCGGCAGCCGTTCCGGGCGTGTCGACGTCAACCCGCGACGTGGCTTTGTCGAACCTTACGCGTACGCCGAATGCTTTCTGCACCATGCGTAACCCGACCATCGCGCGTCCGCGAACGCGGAAGGGCGCCTGTTTCATGGTCATCGAAATTCCGTTGAGCGTAGCGTGCACGTCGCCGATGCGAAGATGCAGCGACTGGTCGCCGCGCGTCATGTAAATATCGCCGGATTTGGCGTCGTAGCGGGTTTCGGCTCCGAGCGCGTCGCTCAGGGGCCGCAGCGGTACATAGACCGTCTCGGCATCGGTTCGCACCGGCGGCACGTCCGTAAGCATCGGCTGGCCGTCGATGCGTACTTCAACGGGCTTGGCAACCGAAATCGCCAGCGAAACGGCGATCGCTATCGCCGCGGTCATCGCTACGGCGGCGAGGCCCGGCGGCTTATACTGCATGCTCCGGGTATTTTTCGCGGATCACCTTTTCGATCTCCGCGCGCAAGGCATTGAGAAGCTGATCTTCGGGGAACGTTCCGACCAGCTCGCCCGCGCGATAGATCGCGCCTTTGCCTTTTCCGCCGGCGACGCCGACGTCGGCCATCTTCGATTCGCCGGGGCCGTTGACGACGCAGCCCATCACGGCGACCTTTACCGGCGCAGTGTATTCTTTGGCGATCTTCTCGACGCTTTCGCCGAGCTCCAGCACGCTGATTTCGGCGCGGCCGCATGACGGGCAGGCGGTGATTTCAAATCCTTTTTCGCGCAAGCCTAGCGCTTTGAGCAGACTCCAGCACGCAGGCACTTCTTCGAGCGGGTCGGCAGCCAACGAGATGCGGATCGTGTCGCCGATGCCTTCGAACAAGAGAATTCCCAGGCCGACGGAAGATTTGATCGTGCCGTCGCGCAACAACCCGGCTTCGGTGATGCCCAGATGCAGCGCATAGGGCGTATCGCGTTCGCGCAAACGTTTATCCATTAGACGGTAGGCGGCAACCGTGGAGATCACGTCGTGCGCCTTGAGCGAGATCACGATGTCTTTGTGGTTCAAATCTTCCAGAATCCCGACGTGGCGCATGGCCGACTCGACCATCGCTTCGGGCGTGTGCCCCAGCGTCTTCTCGAGGTCCGGAGCGAGCGAACCCATGTTCACGCCGATGCGGATCGGAATTGCGCGCGCTTTGGCGGCCTCGACGACTTCCCTGGTCTTATTGTAATCGCGGATGTTGCCCGGATTGAGGCGCAGCTTGGCGACGCCGGCTTCGATGGCGGCCAGCGCCATGCGATGATCGAAATGAATATCCGCAACGATCGGCACGGGAGACCGGTGTACGATCGCGGGCATCGCGGCGGCATCGGGCGCGTCTTTGACGGTGACGCGTACGACCTCGGCACCCTCCATCGCTAAACCGTAGATCTGAGCGAGCGTCGCGTCCGCGTCACCGGTATCGGTCGTCGTCATCGTTTGCACGACAATAGGATGATCGCCGCCGATCCAAACGGACTTGGCGTCGTCCTTTCCGGTCTTATTTTGCAAGAAAACCGGCTTGCTTTTCCGGCGCAGCCTGATCAAAACGGTCCTTTTCCTTGGTAGATTTGCACGACGTTATAAAAGTTTATGACGAGCATGAGTGCGATCAGCACCGCGAAGCCGGTGATGTGCACGATGGCTTCCTTCTCCGGGTCGACGGGTTTTCCGCGTATCAGCTCGGCGAGGATGAAGGCCGCCCTTCCGCCGTCCAGCGCCGGGAGCGGCAGCAGGTTGAAAAGCCCGAGCGCAAACGAGATGAGCGCCGCGAAAAAGAAGTACGGTCCCCAGCCGAAATCCTGAATGGACATCGCCGCCCGGCCCATGCCGACCGCCCCGCTCAGTTGCGGCGCGTACAACGCGGGATGGCTCACGAGCAGCGCGAGGCTGCCAAACGTTTGCCTCCCGATGAGCACGAAGCTCTGCAGCGCCGATTGCGTGGCTTGCGCCAGTCCGACGCGTTCGAACACTGCGACGGGCGAGAAGCCCAGGCATCCCTGGCTCACTTGCGGAGCCGGGCACCGGATGGGCGTTACCGTTACCGTGCGCTGTTCGCCGTTGTGATCGAACGTCACGCGCAACGGCTTACCAAGCGATCCGTGAATCGTGTTGACCAGTGCATCGCCGCCCACGACCGCAGTGCCGTTGACGGCAATGATGCGATCGCCCGCGCGCATCCCTACCTTTTGCGCCGGATAATTCGGGGTCAGCGGCCCGATACGGGGCTGAACTTTATCGCTCTGGACGCCGAAAGCGACCGCGCCGACAAAAAGGATCGCCAAGCACAGGATAAAATTCGCGACCGGTCCCGCAGCGATAATGGCCAAACGCGTCCAGGGCTTCTTGGCCTGGAAGTTATCCTCGTCGTAGACCGGAGCTTCCTGACGGAAATCGCGCTGCAACTCGGCCTCGGACGTCTTGTTGTCCTCGCCGTGCATCGCGCAGTAGCCTCCGAGCGGTAAGGCCCGGAACGAATACAGCGTGCCGCTGCGCCGGCTGGTCCAGCCGAAAAGCTTCGGACCGAAGCCGACCGAAAACTCCAGCACGCGCACGTTGTTCAAACGCGCCAAAATGAAGTGACCGTACTCATGCAGCACGACCAGAATCGAGAGCACGAACAAGAACAGCGCAATTTTCGCGATGCTCGTCAAAGTAATTGCCGCCAGTATCACCACTCGATTTTATACCTTTACGCGGCGCGCCGCGTTGACTGCCGCGCGCGCGTCGTCGCGAGCTTGCGCGTCGGCTTGCCGCAGCGTCGCCAGAGTCACCTCGCGCGCCGATGCGGACGAGAGCGCCTCGCCGATAATATCGGGAATTTGCCCAAAGGCGATCTCACCTTCTACAAACGCGCGCACGGCGATTTCGTTTGCAGCCGAAAGAACGGCCGGCATCGTGCCGTCCGCAGCCAGCGCCTCGTAGGCCAGAGCCACGCATGGAAACCGGTCCGGGTCGGGCCGCTCGAAATCGAAACGCAGCGCGGAGGCCTCCGGATGGGCTCCGATCGCTTGCAGCGGATCGAAAAGGAAATCTGGGGGCCCCACGGGCTTTGCCCGCGGGGGGCGCGCAGCCGTAGGCGAAGCGCCTGTTAAACTCTTTGGGACCCCATTGGATACGCTGTATTGATCTGTGGTCAATCGTTCCGGATACGCTAAAGCATATCCAATGGGCAGTCGCATGTCAGGCGCGGCAGCTTGGATTTTGACGTTGCCGTCGCTGAAGATGACGATGCCGTGCGCGATCGACTGGGGATGTACGACTATACCGATCCGCTCGCCGGGAAATCCAAAAAGCCGGCTCGCTTCGATAACCTCGAGCCCTTTGTTCATCATGCTTGCCGAGTCGACCGTATTCTTGACCCCCATCTGCCACGTCGGGTGAGCCAGCGCCGCATCGAGTGAAGCGTTCCCGATCTCTTCTTTGGTTTTCCGCCAGAACGGTCCGCCGGAAGCCGTCAAAACGATCGCGTGCACGCGGTCGCGGTTTTCGCCGATGAGACATTGGAAAATTGCCGAATGTTCGGAATCAACCGGAACGATCTGCGATCCGGACTTCGCCGCGGCGGAGATGAGCAGATCGCCGGCCGCTACGATCAGCTCTTTGTTGGCGATCGCAATGTCGGTTCCGCGCTCGACGGCGGCGAAAACTGCGTCGAAAGAAACGAAGCCGTCGGTGGCGGCCAAAAGCACGTCGGGTTGCGACTCAATGGCCACACGCAGAAGTCCCGCCGGACCGTCTTGCGCCGATGCCGCAACGTTAACGCCGAACTTCTCGCACTGTTCGCGCAATTTGTCGACCTGTTTTCCGGCAGCGAGTCCGCATACCGAGAAACGATCGGCGTGACGCGTTATGACGTCGAGCGCCTGCGTCCCGATCGAGCCGGTACTTCCCAAGATCGCGACGCGCCTAGGCAAAGTGAAGCAGTCCAATGACGTGCAGCGTCGCGTAAAACGCCATGCCGCCGAA
>DASUIF010000030.1:0-29579 GCA_036273135.1 Candidatus Rubrimentiphilum sp. | reverse complement strand
GTCGGCACGATGAGCCGGTCGCGGTAGAAATCGTAGTAGCCGCGCTCGCCGCGTTTGAGCAAGCCCGCCTTTTCAGCAACCGCCGCTTCGACGTTGTTGCGGGCGAGTTCGCGCGCTAGCCCCTCCCACTCATCGGGAGCGTAGCCGAGATGGAACTTTTCGATGGTCGCTTCCGAGAGGCCGCGCTTTTCACAGTAGGCGCGGGCTTTCGCGCCGGCCGGTTCGCGCAGCATGCGTTCGAAAAACGCCACCGCAATCCGGTTGGCTTCGTAGATCGTCTCGCGTTCGTTGCGGGCGCGCGCGGCTTGCGGATTCTGCGGCTCGAGTTCGACCCCGGCGCGCTGCGCGAGCATCCGCTTCGCATCCGGAAACGTCAAGTTTTCAAGCAATTGTGCAAACGTGATCACATCGCCGCCGGCGCCGCACCCGAAGCACTTGAAGAAACCTTTATCCGGATGAACGTGAAACGACGGAGTCTTCTCGGCGTGAAAAGGGCATAACCCAACGAGATCGTTTCCGCGCTTGCGCAGCTGAACGTGCGATCCGATGTAACTTGCGATGTCGATGCGCGCTTTTATCTCGCGAATCGTGCCGTCGTCCACGGGCATCAGCGCATCTTCGCCGCCCCGCCGGAGTCTCCGCCGCTGCCGCAGAACTCGCAAACAGCATTCACATGAAGCGGATTTACGATCCCGTCCACCATTTCATCGAGCTGGAGCCCGCCGAGGCTCGCTTGTTGGACACGCCCGCGCTGCAGCGCCTGCGCCGCCTGCGCCAGCTCGGCTTGGCGTACCTGGCGTTCCCGTCCGCGGAACATTCGCGCTTCAGCCACGCCCTCGGTGCGCTTGCCGTCGGAACGCGCGCTTTCGACGAACTGCTGCACCACGGGCGCCAATTCTTTGCAAACGAAGAGGACGTTGCATATCAGCGCCGCCTGGTTCGCGCCGCGCTCATTCTGCACGACGTCGGCCACGGACCGTTCAGTCACGCGTGCGAAGCCGTCGTCGGCGTCCGGCATGAAGACCGCACGCATGCGATTTTGGCGCGTCCGGAGATTCAAGCGCACCTTGCCGACATTGACGTGGACTCCCAACACGTCGCCGGCCTTATTTTAGGGCAAGGACAGTCGCAATTTCCGGTGCTCGCCGAACTGGTAAGCGGTCCGAATCTGGATGCCGACCGCATGGACTATCTGCAACGTGACGCGTACTTCACCGGTGTCGCCGGCGGCAGGTACGACGCCGATCAGCTCTTGGGTTCGCTCCGCATCTTCCAAGTCGAAGGTCGGCCCGTGCTCGGAATCGACCGTCGCGGCGTCGTGGCGCTCGAATCGTTCTTGCTCGCGCGCTACATGATGTTCGCTTCGGTGTACTTCCATCACACGACGCGGATGTTCGAGCGCATTTTGCAAGAAGCGCTCCGGGAGATGTGGCCCGATCCGCGTCTGCTCGATCCGATCGACGAGTTCTTGCGCTGGGACGACTTTCGCGTGCTCAACGAACTGCGTGACCGCGATTCTATTCCGGCGCGCGCGCTGCGCGAACGCGTCCGCCTCTACGCACTCGCAGCGGAATTCAATGCCGAGCGCGACCTGACCGCGTTCGAGCGCTGCGAAAACGCTTTAAGGAAGGCCTACGGCGACGCCGTATGGGCCGACGAACAGTCGCAGCTGCTCCACCGCTTGCCGCTGCAAGCCGACCCCAAGACGCCAACTATTTGGGTAAGCACCAGTTCGGGCGCCGTAGTGGACGCCCGGGAGGCTTCGGATCTGATCGCAAAACTTTCGGGTAAAGCCCACTGGCGCAAGCTCTTCGTCGAGCGCGCTCGCGTTGATGTCGCGGAGGCCCGCCGGATTTGCCGTGACGCGACCAGCGGCATCCAGTAATGCGCGTCAAGATTGTCAGCCACACCACATTTGGGGCGGAACGGTATCGAGAACGCAAAAAAATCATTTCGGAATTACTCGGGCCAAGAATCAAGAGGATTGAGCACATTGGCTCAACCGCGGTGCCTGGGCTTGACGCGAAACCCATTATCGACATTCTGATTGAAGTGGAGAATGTCGCCGACGCCAATACCCAAGCGTGCCTTGTAAGAGCCGGCTTTTTACTGGTGGTAGACGAACCTGGCCATCGAATGTTCCGAAGCGCATTCGACGACGTGCATCTTCATGCTTGGCAATCTGGTGACCCCGAAATCGAGCGTCATATACTCTTCCGCGAATGGCTGCGCTCGAATGAAGCAGATCGGCAACTTTACGAAACCGAAAAACGCCGACTGGCCATGCAGGACTGGCCTTCCCAGAACGACTACGCCCAGGCTAAGTCACCCGTCATTAACGAGATACTTACACGCGCGAGGAATTCGTGAAAGAACTGATCGTTTTCGATCTTGATGGGACGCTCGCGCCGAGCAAGTCGGCGATCGACGCGGAGATGTCGGGCCTTCTAGGCGCGCTGCTCAACGTCGTTGAGGTCGCCATTATTTCTGGCGGCGGGTTTCCTCAATTCGAAACGCAGTTGGTCGCAAATCTGCCGAAAGATGCGCCTCTCGACAAGCTATCATTGCTGCCGACCTGCGGCACGAGGTTCTATCAATACAAAAACGCCGGCTGGCAACTGCTTTATGCCGAGGATTTCACCGACGCTGAAAAAGCGACGATCATCGACGCGTTGAAAAAGGCCGTTGCTACCTCCGGCTTTGCATCCCAGCACGTGTGGGGAGAAACGATCGAAGATCGCGGCAGCCAGATCACGTACTCCGCGCTCGGCCAGCAAGCTCCGCTAGAAGCAAAGGAAAAATGGGATCCGGATTTCAGCAAGCGTAAAGCGATTAAGGCGCTGTTGGATCCGATGCTGCCCGACTTCTCCGTCCACATGGGCGGTACGACATCGATCGACGTTACGAAGCCCGGGATCGATAAAGCCTACGGGATACGGAAACTGTGCGACATCCTCGGAGTAGCCATCGATGACATGCTCTATGTCGGTGATGCGCTCTTTCCCGGCGGCAACGATTACCCGGCGCGCTCAACCGGCGCCGTTTGCATTCAGGTTCGGGACCCCGACGAATCCAAGCGCGTCATCGAAACGGTCGTCGCCTGTCAGAGCGACTCTACGAGGGAAAGCCCGAAGCCCTAGCACAACCTCCCCGGCATGAAGAATGCAGGGCGCGCGGCCATCGCCGCGCTGTTGGGAATCGTTTTTATCGCCGCGGTCGCAGCGCCGCCGCCGAAGGTTCACCCGCGCCCATACGGCCGCGGAAAAGCCTACTACCACAAGACGGCAATAGCGCCGTACCGCTTTCATAACACGCTCATCAAACTCAATTTCAACTTCGCTAAGGGTATTGTCTACGGCGACGTTACCAACGTGATTTCGCCGAAGGCCAATGGATTGGCGACCGTGCCTTTCAATAGCGTCGGCCTGCACTTCTCGAGCGTCACCGTAAACGGTGCTCCGGCTCGCTTTAACGCGACCGCCGATCATCTCTACGTGAACTTGCCAAGACCGGCGAAAGCCTCGGATACGCTGGCGATCGAAACGAAATACACCGCCACTCCCGCGCGCGGCATCTACTTCATACGCCCCGATAAGTATTATCCCAACTACCAGCCTGAAATTTGGTCGCAGGGCGAAGCCGAAGACAACCGGCTTTGGCTTCCGACCTGGGACGAGCCAAACCAGAAAACGCCCGTCGAGCAGATCATCACCGTGCAAAACGGCTGGCGCGTGCAAGCCAACGGCCATTTGAAATCTAGCATGTCGAACGCCTCGGGCAGCACCTGGGACTGGGTCGAGCCCGCGCCGATTTCAACCTACCTGATCGCGTTCAGCGCCGGACCGTACACGAAGTTCCACACGCTCATGCAAAAGACGCCGGTCGACTTCTTTACCTCGCAGGCCGACGCGCAGTGGGGGCCGCAGTGCTTCGGCCGCACGAACCAAATGGTGGCGTACTTCCAGCAGATCATCGGCGTTCCGTATCCGTGGGAAAAATACGACCAAACGGCGGTCGAACGGTTCACCGCGGGCGGAATGGAAAATGCGTCTGCGACAACGCAAACCGAACTGGCGATCCATCAGCCGCAATACGAGCTCGAAAAATCCTGCGATGGTTTGGTCTCGCACGAACTCGCGCACCAGTGGTGGGGTGACGACGTTACGATGGCCGATTGGGCCAACGTCTGGATCAACGAAGGCTACGCGACCTACTTCCAGGAGTTGTGGTTCCAGCATCATTTCGGCGAGGCCGAATTCCAATACCAACGCTATCACGCGCAGCAAGCTTACTTTAACGAAACCAAACGCTACTGGCGCCCGATCGTCGAGTACACCTATGCCAATGCCATGGACTCTTTCGATTCCAGCGGCTATCCGCGCCCCGGGCAAGTTCTGCACATGCTGCGCTGGATGTACGGAGACGCGCGCTTCTTCCACGCGCTGCGCGATTATCTGCTGGCCTACCAGCACAAAAACGCCGATACTCACCAGTTTTTCGTCGCGATCCAAAAATCGCTGGGCGAAAACCTGGGCTGGTTCGAAAACGAGTGGTTTTACCGTCCTGCGTACCCGTATTTCTACGTCAAACAGAGGTACGATCCGAAAGCACAAACGTTGACCCTCGACGTCACCCAGAAGAATCACGACGGAAAACCCTTCCGCATGCCGATCGATATCGGTGTCTGGATCGCCGGCTCGACGAGCAACGCGCTGCCCGGGGGCGCTTCGAACATCGCGCACATGACGGCAAACGCCAATCATCAAGTCGTCGTCATTCCCAACGTCGTCTCGCAGCCGGCGATGGTGCTCTTCGACTATAACAACAATGTGCTGCGCGGGCTCGACTACCAGAAATCCGTAGCCGAACTCGGATATCAAGCGATCCACGCGCCATATGTCGGCGACCGGCTTTGGGCGGCGGCCGCTCTCGGCAAGGCCGCGAAAAAAGACCGCCCGGCAGCGGCCGGATTCATACGCCAAGTCGTGACCGCGGATCCATTCTACGGCGTGCGCGTCGACGCGCTCGACGCGGCGGGCTCGCTCGACGACGCCGAAACCGTTCGCCTCGCGCTACACGACAAGGATCCGCGCGTCGTGATTGCCGCCGCGAACGAAGTCGAGAATCTGGATCATCCGTCGAATGCCGCGCTTGAAAGCGACCTCAAGGCGCTCGCGACGTCGTCAAATGCGCTCATCGCGGGTGCCGCGCTGCGGGGCCTCGGCGCGACGAAGGCGCCGGGTGCGTGGCAGCTGTTGCTGGCCGGCCTCTACCGGCATGCATTCCGCGAACCGATTGCAAGCGGCTCGCTGCTCGGATTCGCGAACCTCGGCGACATGCGCGCCATCCCGCTCATGAAGATCCGCGCCGCGTACGGGCAAGATGAGGTCGAACGCCTCGACGCAATCTCTGCGCTCGCCACGATCGCGAAAAAACAGCCCGCGCTAGTGGAGAACTACCTCATCGCGCTCGCTCAGCGCGATCCGTACTTCCGCGCAAGGTCGGCGGCGGTGCGCGCACTCGGGCGGCTCAACCGGAAGAGCGCGATCCCGGCGCTGCAGATCGTCAAAGCTCGTGACAGCGAGCCCGGCGTCCGCAACGCCGCCTGGGATGCGATTGCGGATCTCAAAGATCGAGGGAAGTAACAGTTCAGCGGTGCGGTTTTTAGTGGTGTCATGGTGAGCGGCGCGCGTTAGCGCGCCTGTCGAACCACGGCCGAGCGAAGTCGAGGCCCGCACGCGTACATCTCATGCGGGCTTCGTCTATGCTCGCTCCGCTCGCTGCTCAGCCATGGTTCGACAAGCTCACCATGACATCGCTTTTAGTTTCGGCTCTCTGCGACAGCCACGCGCATGCCACACCGACCTCCGTGGCGAGATAGTGAAGTGCGTCGATCTCGTCGGCGAGATAGGTCGTGCGATCGGCCTTCGGACCGCAGCAGACAAAACCGACCAGGTCACCGCGAGCGTTCATCGGCAGCACCAGCGTGTGGTGCTCGCCGCCCGCATCGAGCGTCTCAAACGGCTCCTTCCACCGCCTCAGACGCAACAGCAGCGCGCTGTTTGGATCGAAAGCTTCCGGCCACGGGACATCGCCCGCCGCCCGCAGCATCACGTACTCGTTTCCGTCGCGCAGATAAAACGCCACAGCCGGAATGTCCAGCCCTCGATGCATCGTTATAGAGGCGACTTGCATAAGTGCGTGTGAGTCGGTCGCTATATCGGCCTCTCGCGCGACACGCTTGATGTCGTTCAATCCCGCGATGCGCTTGTGAAAGACGACCGCGGTGAGCCGGCTCTCGACAAACGCGTGAATCCAGCGCACCGAGATACCGAGCACCAAAACGATAACCAGCGCAACAACTTGAGGCGCGTGCTCGAACAGGCGCCCAATCAGCCACTCCGCCAGCACGAACAGCGAGACGATAACCAGCAGCACCACGGCGTAAATCGTGGCGCGCGTCACGAAGATGTTCAGATCGGTCAGACGGTGCCGCAGAATAGGATACGAGATACCGAATGCAAACAGGATAGTCGCGACAAACGGCAATGGATCCACGGAGTGGAAGCCAAAAGTTCCGACAAGCAAATCGTAGGCGACACCGTACGCCGCCATCAGCAAAGCTGCGACCAGCCACGATCCTGCCAGCCATCGCGTTGCCGCGCGATACGTAAGAGGGGCGCGCACGAGTGCGTCGATGCAGGCGGCCACCAGCAGCAGCTGGAGCAAACTCGCCAAAAGGATTCCATTGTTTCCGGCTTGCGTTCTGAATTGCTGCGCAAATGCAAGCGGCACGTAAAATGCCACGTAGGGAATCGTTGGCGCAAGCCACGCAAGCAGACCGGCGGGAATCGCAGCATATTGCAGCAGTCGCCGGACGATGCCCGCGTTCGGCGGAAACGTTCCTAAAAGGAACAGCATCGCAGAGAGAATCACACCATCGGTGAACCAAACGGCGTATTGCGCCCCTTCGCTTAATGCGGTGGTGGAAGCTGCCAGAGTCGTCGCGCCCGCGATCGCGCGCCAGCCAAGCGCGAGCAGAACGAATGTTGCAATCGACCCTAAACGCGACTCTCGGGCACGAAATCCGACCAAGAGCGCGAGCACAAACGCGAGCAGCGCCGAAAACGCGTAGCCGGTTTTTCGCCATTGCTCGACTGCCGCAAGCATAGGCGTGAATGGACCCCACATCAAGCGCACGGACCGGCGCGTACCGTTGTGCCGAATTTGGATCGGCACCGAATCGCCGGCGCGTCCGGAATTCCACGTCGCGCGGTCGGCAAAGTCTACAAAAAGCGTATCTCCAACGTGAACTCCCGCGCGCGCCGCGGGCCCGGCGGGATCGATGTTACGCACCTGCCCAAAATTGGAGGCGGCCGTTTTTCCGTAGGCCCACCGCACCGTGATACCGCCATAACCCCAGGTCACCGGAGCAAACAACAACACTAAGGCCAGCGGAATCGCAATCGCCGCAAAGACGACGCTAAATGCTTTCATGCTACTTCAGTGACCCGAGCGCGGCTTGCGCAGCCGCGAGGCGTGCGATCGGCACGCGATACGGCGAGCATGAGACGTAATTCAGGCCTAAGCCGTGACAGAAGGCGACACTCGACGGGTCGCCGCCATGCTCGCCGCAGATTCCGATCTTCAACTCTTTGTGCTTCTCGCGTCCTCGGCGCACGGCGTCTTGCATGAGCGAGCCAACTCCTTGACGGTCGAGCACTTGAAACGGATCGTCGGCCAGAATCTTGAGTTCGAGATAACGCGGAATGAACGTCGCTTCGGCGTCGTCGCGGCTGTAGCCGTATGTCGTCTGCGTCAGATCGTTGGTGCCGAAGGAAAAGAATTGCGCGTGATCGGCCAGTTCGTCCGCAACGGTGCACGCTCGCGGCAGTTCGATCATCGTCCCGACATGGTACTCAACCTTCACGCCGCGTTCGGCGATGACTTCTTCGGCGACTTTGCGGGCCGCATCGCCCGTGAACTTCATCTCCTCCTTCGTGCCGACGCCCGGAATCATCACTTCCGGCCGCACGTCGACGCCGCGCTTCTTCAAATCGCACGCCGCTTCAAAGATCGCGCGTACCTGCATCGCGTAGATCTCCGGGTAGAGAATGCCGAGCCGGCACACCCGCAGCCCTAGCATAGGATTCTGCTCGTGCATCTGCTGCACGCGTTCGAGGATGCGCATTTTCTCGCGATAAGCCGGCGACTCTTCACCTTCGCGCAGACGCAGTTCGGTGGTTTCCACCAGCAGCGTTTCCTGCGACGGCAAGAATTCGTGCAGCGGCGGATCGAGCAAACGAATCGTTACGGGCAGGCCCTGCATCGCCTCCAGGATGCCGTGGAAGTCGTCCCGCTGAAACGGCAGCAGTTTGGCGAGCGCTTCGGCCCGCGCTTCGCGCGTGTCGGAGAGAATCATCTCCTGGACGATCGGCAGCCGTTCTTGCTGCATGAACATGTGCTCGGTGCGGCACAATCCAATGCCCATCGCGCCGAGTTCACGCGCTTTCACGGCGTCTTGCGGCGTGTCGGCGTTTGCCCAGACTTCCATCGTACGCGCCTCGTCGGCCCACGATAAGAACGTGGCCAGCCAGTCGGGCAGCTTCGACGGCGGATCGATCAACTTCAACCCGCTTGCGATCACGTCGCCGGTGGTTCCGTCGATCGTGATCCAATCGCCCTCGGCAATCGGTTTTCCGCTCAGCGTCGCCTTGCGGCTGCGCATATCGATATGCAGGCCCTCACATCCGGCAACGCACGGTTTTCCCATGCCGCGCGCAACCACGGCTGCATGCGAGGTCGCGCCGCCTTTTGCCGTCAACACGCCGCGCGAGGCGAACATGCCGTGCACGTCGTTCGGGTTGGTCTCCACGCGAACCAGCACGACGGCTTTCCCTTCGCTCCCCCACTTCTCGGCCGTGTCCGCATCAAATGCGACTTGGCCCGCGGCGGCGCCGGGCGAGGCGTTCAAGCCGGAGCAGGCGACTTCGTACTTCTCTTTCGGGTCAATGCGCGCGTGAAAGAGTTGGTCGAGCGAAGACGCGCTGACGCGGTTGAGCGCCTCGTTCTTCGTGATGAGATTTTCAGCGACCATGTCAATCGCAATTCTTACGGCTGCTTCAGCCGTTCGCTTCGCATTGCGCGTCTGCAGCATGAACAACTTACCGCGCTCGATAGTAAACTCGAGATCTTGCACGTCGCGGTAATGCCGCTCGAGCTTGTCCGCGATGTCGAGAAACTGATGATAGACCTCAGGCTGTTCGCGCTCGAGGTCGGTGATTTTTTCGGGCGTGCGAATTCCCGCGACCACATCTTCCCCTTGCGCATTTCGCAGATACTCGCCGTAGAGCTGCTTGGCGCCCGTGTTCGGGTCGCGCGTGAATGCCACGCCGGTGCCGGAGTCGTCGCCCAGGTTTCCGAAGACCATCGAGCACACGTTTACGGCAGTGCCCCAGTCATCCGGAATCCTGTTGTACCGCCGATAGTCGGTCGCGCGTTTGGAATACCAAGAATCGAAGACCGAGTTGATGGCCAATTTCAGCTGCTCGTGCACGTCCTGCGGAAACTCGCGATTGGCGTGCTCCCGAACCGTCTGCCTGAAATCAGCGACCAGCTCGCGCCAATTCTTCGCGTCGATTTCAGGGTCGGTCGCGACGCCAAGTGTTTTCTTGCGCGCGGTGATCTGCTCTTCGAAGAGATCTTTTTCGATACCTAAGACGACGCTGGAAAACATCATGACGAAGCGGCGGTAAGCGTCCCAAGCAAAACGATCGCTCCCGGAAAGTTTCGCCAGCCCTTCCGCCGTTTGGTCGTTGAGACCCAGATTGAGAATCGTATCCATCATGCCGGGCATCGAAGCCCGCGCTCCGCTGCGCACCGAAACCAAGAGCGGGTTCGCGGGATTGCCGAAGCCTTTGTCGGTACGCCGCTCGAGCTCGATCATCGCGGCCTTGATTCCGTCGTCGAGACCGGGCGGGTTGCGCCGTCCGAGCTCGTAGTACTCCAGGCACGTTTGCGTGGTGATCGTGAATCCGGGCGGCACCGGCAGCCCGGCACGCGTCATCTCGGCGAGCCCCGCGCCTTTCCCGCCGAGAACCTCGCGCATTTCGCCGTTGCCTTCTTCGAAAAACCAAATCTGTTTTTCGGCGGTTGCCGTGGTCATCGCTGCCCTATTTTCCTCACGGGCAGAGGCGCTCCCGCAGGTAACCGTCCAGCGCGTCGATGCCGACTCGCTCTTGGCGCATCGAATCTCGTTCGCGCACCGTCACGTCGCGGCCGGTCAGACTGTCATAGTCGACGGTCAGGCAGAGCGGCGTGCCGATCTCGTCTTGCCGGCGGTAGAGCTGCCCGATGTTTCCTTCGTCGTACTGTGTGCGGAACTTCGACCGCAAGCTCTTTTCGATCGAGCGCGCGAGTTCGACGAGTTCGGGCTTGTTACGCGCGAGTGAAAAGACCGCCGCCTGAACCGGCGCGATCTGCGGATGAAAGTGCAGCACGATGCGCTCGGTCTGTTTGCCGGCAGGGTCTGTAGCCGTTTCCCGTTCGTATGCATCCACGAGCATGACCAGCGTCGTACGATCCATTCCGGCGGAGCTTTCGATCAGCAGCGGCGTGTAGTGCGTCTTACTCGCTTCATCGTAAAATCGCAGATCTTTACCGGATACGCGCATGTGCGCGTCGAGATCGTACGTGCCGCGGTGCGCGATCGATTCGAGCTCGCCCCAACCCCACGGGAAAAGATACTCTACGTCAATGCCCGCCTTTGCGTAGTGCGGACGCTCGTCGGCGGTAAGTTCGGCGAAGCGAAGCCGCTCCGGTTTGACGCCGTATTTGGCATACCACGCCTTGCGCAGTTGCACCCACTCTTCGAACCGCTTGAGATCGTGCCCATCGTTGGGAACGAAATACTCAAGTTCGGCTTGCTCGAACTCACGCAGCCGGTAGGTGAAGTTTCCGGGCGTAATTTCGTTTCGGAAAGCTTTGCCGATTTGCGCGACGCCGAACGGCGGTCGTTTGCGCGCGCTTTGGTAAATGTTTTTGAAGTTGACGAACATGCCCTGAGCCGTCTCCGGCCGCAGGTAAGTCATTGCCGCCGAGTCTTCCATCGGGCCAACGAACGTGCGCAGCATCAGATTGAAAGCGCGCTCTTCCGTAAACGAATTTTTGCTGCCGCAATCGGGACATTGCTCGCGCGATTTCAAATGATCGGCGCGAAAGCGATGCTTGCAGACTTTGCAGTCCACTAAGCGGTCGTTGAAGGCTTCAACGTGCCCGGAAGCTTCCCATGTCTTCGCGTGCATGACGATTGACGAATCGAAAGGCACGACGTCATCGCGTTCCTCGACCATGTCGCGCCACCACGCGTCTTTAACATTGCGCTTGAGGATTGCGCCGAGCGGGCCGTAGTCGTAAAAGCCGCCTATGCCGCCGTAGATCTCACTCGACTGAAAAATGAAGCCGCGGCGCTTGGCCAGCGCCGCGATATCTTCCATCGAAACTTGCCCAGCTGCGGGCTCCCTCTCCATAGAGCTCCTGAGTTTAGGTTACCGAGACGGAGCGTCCTTTAGGCTACGATTCCGCGGTTCGATTCCCGGACGCTCCAGCCGCGACAGCGTGTGCGTTGTTGCGCAGCCGTCACAGATGTGTTATCGTCGGTCCGTATCAGGCCGGCAGAATACATCGAAGCGCACAAGGCGCCGCAGTAATGCGGCGCCTTGTTATTTGCCGGAGATGTCCCGGGGCGCGGTCACCTTGCGCGCTTTAGGCTGCGATTCAGCGCGAAGCTGGCCGCAAGCCGCCGCGATGTCGCGGCCCATGTTCTGCCTCACGGTGACCGGTACTCCGGCGGTCTCTAGAATTTTGGCGAAGCGCCAAATCTTCTCCTGATCGGTGCCCGCGTACGACGCGCCCGGCGTCGTATTGTAGGGGATCAGATTCACGTGATAGAGATGGCCCGCCATGAGTCGCGCGAGTTCGCGCGCATTTTCTTCCGAATCATTGACGTCGCGCAGCATGACGTACTCGAAAAAAATCTTTCTATTGGTCTTGCCGATGTAGCGCTCGCAGGCGGCCATCACTTCTTCTAAAGAAAACTTCCGGTTGACCGGCATCATCGCGCTGCGAATAGCGTCGTTGGGGGCGTGCAATGAGATCGCGAGGTTGACTTGCAGATGCTCGTCAGAAAAGCGATCGATTTTGTCGACCAAGCCCACCGTCGAGATCGTAATGTGCCGGTGGCCCAAACCCAGGCCGTGCGGATCGTGCAGTAACGCGACCGCCTTCATCACGGCGTCATAGTTGTGAAACGGCTCGCCCATCCCCATAAAAACGATGTTGGTGATGCGCTTGCCTTTGGCCGCAAGTTCGCGCGCAAAATAGCGCGCTTGGTCGAAGATTTCGTCCGCAGTCAAATTCCGCGTAAAGCCGGCTTGCCCGGTCGAACAAAATGCGCACGCGAAGGCGCAACCGGCCTGCGAGCTGATGCAGACGGTGTTGCGGTCGCCGAAGTGCTCCATGAGCACCGCTTCGATCTCGGCGCCGTCCGCCAGCCGGAACAAACCCTTACTCGTCTGACCATCGTTCGAACGCTGCACGACGACCGGCGTAACACTATCGAAGCGGAACTCGCTCTCCTCTAACTGCGCGCGCAGTTCTTTGGGAAGCGGCGTTACGGCTTCCACGCCTTCGGCCAGCTCTTTGGCGGCGGCGCGATAGATCTGCTCGAGACGATACGGTTTGAGCTGGAAATGCTCGGCAAAAGCGCCGGCATCGGCAAAACCGGCGCGGCGGACTTTCTCCGCAAACCAAATCTCTTGAGCGTTTCGAACCACGGCGACCGATTATATCACGGGCGGCGATTCGAACAAGTCTGCCTGCTCCGGAAGCGCCGGCGGCTTCCGAAGAGCCTCGAGCTTTTCGCGAACCTGCTTGAGATCCGACCAAACCTGGCGCTTGGTTTCGGTCATGGCCATTCCGCCCTGTCTTAAGATGTAGGCCGGGTGAAACGTGGCAATCAGCGGAATGGAATTGGGTCCCTCATACCAGATGCCGCGCGACTTCGTGATGCTGAACTGCGGGCCCAAAAACGACTTTGCCGCCGGTGCTCCGAGCGCGAGAATGACTTGCGGCGCGATCACTTCGATCTGCTCGTCTAAATAAGGGCGGCAGTTCGCCATCTCGGCCGGAACCGGCGCGCGGTTACGGAGTTTCCCGCCGTCGAGAACCGTGGGCCGGCACTTGACCGTGTTGCAGATGTAGATGTCTTCTCGCGGCAAGTCGATCGCGGCCAGCATTTTATCGAGCAGCTCGCCGGCGCGTCCCACGAACGGCCGCCCAAGCAAATCCTCGGTCTCGCCCGGGCCTTCGCCGATCACCATCAAACGCGCGCACGGATCGCCCTCGCCGTATACGTTGTGGCGCCGCTCGAAACCGATCTGGCACTTCCGGCACGCCGCCGCGGTTGCCGCGGCCTTTTCCAGAAGACGCTCGCGACGCGCGCGCTCTTCCAAACTCATTGCAGGCGCACCGCTTCGCCGCTTGCGACCACGGCGGTAATGCCGCCCTCATCTTCCACCGCATCGAACTGAATTTTGATAACGGCGTCGGCGCCTAAGGCCGAAGCGCTTACGCGCAACGCTTCGAGTGCTTCTTCGCGGGCGCGCTCAGCGTCGGTGAGGTACTCGATCGGAGCGAGCCCGATGAACGCGCCGATGCTGCGGAAGGTCGCGCGTAGCATGCTGTGCGGGCGGCTGGCACTGCCGGTCACGCGCCCCAGACTGCACGCGACGCTGAAACCGTCGGGCGCATCCAGGGTTACCAGATTCTCCTTCGCAATCATTGCCGGAGTGAATGCTTCCCCATCGGTCCTCATCGTCCGTCTGGACGCAATCGGCGACGCGCTGGCGCTGGTTCCGCTGCTGGCAGCACTGCGCGAGCGAGACGCGCGGATCGACGTCGTGCTCTCGACGAAAAACGCCGGCGCGTTCTCAAAGAGCGCCGTCGATCGCGTCTACGTCGAAGAGCCCGGATTGGCAGACCGGCTCGCGCAAAACGGCTACGACTACGCGCTGGTCGCGACCGAAGATGCGTCCGGCTACCGCCTGGCGCGCGCTTCGGGCGCGCCAAACCGCGTCGGCTTCCAAAACGGTTGGGGCAAACCGCTGAAATCGCTGTGGGCGCGCCTATTGCTTACGCGCACGGTTTACCGGACGGCCGGATTAGATCCGCGCGCGCCGCATGAGTGCGAGGTTCTCTTCCAACTCGGCGCCGATATCACAGGCGCCTCACCAGTTCCGCGCGACGCCGGCGTGCTGCGCCGGTTCGTTGTGGACACGGTACCGCCACGCGATGGGCGCGTTGTCATGCAGATAACGGACAAGTGGCAGCGCCTGGGAGCGGCGCGCGAAGATGTCGCCCGCCTCGCGCGCACCCTGCAGCAGCGTCATGCGATACGGTTTGCCGCCGCCGAAAGCGAACGCGGATACGCGCAAGAGTTGGCTGCCGCCGGGATTTCCGTCGAGTATTTTCACCAGCTCGGTCCTTGGAAAGACGCGATCGCGTCCGCCAGCGCCGTCGTCGCGCCGGACTCCGGCGCAGTTCACGTAGCGGGCATGACCGGAACGCCCGTCGTTGCTGCTTTCGCTGAAAAACGTTTCGCGCTGCAGACCGGACGCTGGTCGCCCTGGGCGGCGCCTTACAAACTGGTCGAGATTAGCGGAGACTGGCCGAACGCTGCCGGCAACGCGCTCGACGAATTACAAGATCGCGCCTTGTAAAGAACGATCCCGCCCTCGCGAGTCGCGGCGGCATATTTTCCGGAGGCAACGAGCTCTTTGACGAGCGGGGCGGATTCGACCAGTCGTACCGAATCGGGATAATCGGCGTCCGTCAAGATGTAGCATGCGCGAACGCCGCCACCGTCCGTGAGCTCGACCGTCTCCGGGAGCAGCGTCGCTCGCGGATCGGTTGCGGCTAAGTGTGTGTAGGCTTCTTCCTGCGTCGCCACGTCGATGCTCGGCGGAAGCGAACGAAGAAAACGATCGAGACGTACATCGCGCGCGGCGAGCGAGCGCAAGAAGTACCCGGGATGCAGCGGATCCGCCACCGCAAACTCCAGCACGCAGAGCCCGATGCACCAATAGAGCAGGCGTTGCGCGCGCCGGGCGTCTAGCCTAGCCAACGTCGCGATGCCGAGCGCGAACGCGAAAAAGACGTAGCCGGCCCAGGCGCCGGCATAATGCGACCCCATGGTAAACGTCGTCGACATGCTCGATGCGAGCACTTCCATGAACGGCAGAATCGCGAGCAGCATAGCGCGGCTTCGGAACGGGACGAACAGCAGAGGAACAAATGCAAGCAGCAGATACCCAATGCGTTGGAGCAGCGCAACTGCGATAGCGCCCGCTAATCCGCCGTTGAGTACACTATAGCCCCAGCCGTAGAAACGCGACGGCGCCCAATACGGATTGGCGTTCGCATGCGGCTGAATAACCGCAAAGTAAAGAATCAAGATCGCTAACGATGCGAGACCAACCGTAACGGCCAACCTGCGACGCTTCGGATCTTGGCGGTAGGAAAACGCGCCGATTGCCCCGGCAACGGCGAGAAAGATGGCCTGATCTTCCTTAATGGCTAGCGCAACCGCGGCGAAGACGAGCGTTGCAACAACATAGCCGCCGTCAAAAGCCCACAGCAGCCACGCAATCGCAGCCGGCGCTAGCCCGTTTTCATGAAAGTCATTGAACACGACGCCCGCCAGCGGCGGATAGAGCAGCACGACGAGCGCCGCAAGCAGCGCCGTCTTGCGGTCCGCGTAACGGCGTACGATTCCATAGATCGGCGGCGCGGTTAAGGCACCCGCAATCGCTTGAACGGCGACCAGCGCGAGCGCGGAATGCCACACGTGCACGACGGCGCCGACGGCATACAGGATCGGCGAAAAGTGAAAGGCCCAATGGCTTCCTTCGATCGCGTTGCAAAAGCACCCGAACGCGCTGGCCGCCGTCTGCGCGAAGATGCCGAGGTCCACGAAATTGCGATGCGCGGCATACTTGATGTAGCCGAGCGCAAAATAGACAACCGCATATGTCGCGACGGCGGCCCAAAGCACGCCGTCGCGCAGGCTGCGCGAAGGCGCTACGTGCGGCGCTGCTGCAGATACGGCCAAATGAACGTGTCGATCTCGCCGTCTAGCACGGCGGACGTATTTCCGGTTTCGACGTTCGTGCGGTGATCTTTGACCAACTGATACGGATTGAGGACGTAGGAGCGTATCTGCGATCCCCATTCATTGGCGCTGCGCTCGCCGCGCAGTTCGGCCAGTTTCTTGTCGCGCGTCTCCAATTCGCGCTGCACCAGCTTGGCACGCAAGATGTTCATGGCTACGTCGCGGTTCTGCGCCTGCGAGCGTTCTTGCTGCGAGGCCGCGATCAAGCCGGTCGGCTCATGGATGATGCGCACGGCCGACTCCGTCTTGTTGACGTATTGGCCGCCAGCGCCGCCCGACTTGAACGTTTCGAAACGCAGATCTTCGGGGTTGATCTCGACCTGCACGTTCTCGCCGGTTTCGATCTCCGGAATGATGTCGACCGCCGCAAACGACGTGTGCCGGCGGTGGGCCGCATCGAAGGGCGAAATACGCACCAGCCGGTGCACGCCGCGCTCGCTCTCCAACGTTCCGTACGCGTTTCGGCCGCGTACAAAAAACGTGATGGACTTAAGCCCGGCTTCCTCGGCGGGCGATTCGTCAACGACGTGCGTCAAAAATCCCTTGGTCTCGGCCCAGCGCGAATACATGCGCGCGAGCATCGCCGTCCAATCGGCGGCGTCGACGCCGCCCGCTCCGGCATAGATGCTGACGATAGCGTTGTGCGCATCGAACTCCCCGTCGAAATTCGCGGCCATTTCTGCCTCGTCGAGACTCTTCTCGGCAAGAGCGAGGTTCGCGTTTATCTCGCTGTCAGCCGAACCGTCGGGGAAGAGCGTGAGCAGTTCGCGGGCGTCGCTGAGCGAGCGCGAAACCGCGTCCATCGCATCGACGTCGGCGCGCAGCTCGGAGAGCTGCTTCATCACGCGCTGCGCGGAGTCGGGATCGTTCCAGAAATCTTCGTTGCGGGTGCGGGCGTCGAGCTCGCTGATCAGCCGTGTCTTGCCGGAATAGTCAAAGACGCTCCTTGAGCGTCACGAGACGCTCGGAGAGCCGGCCGATGGCGGTGAGCTGTGAGTCGCTCATGCCCGCGCCTTCTGCGGTTTGCACGGCGGCCCTTTCCAAAACGTCTCTCGCGCGTGAATGAGAGACGAAAAAGGGAGGACCAATGCAGATTCAGCAAAATTTCGCTTCGCTCTTGGGCGCCATCCAAAACCCCGCCGACGGCGGGGGCATCATCGGAATGGATACGCCGCCGCCGCCGGATCAGAGCGGCTCCAAGCACTCCGATCGTATTCGGCGCTCGCCTTTTTCGAATTGGTCTTCGGCGGCCGGCGCGGGCGGGGGCGTCAACGCGCTCCTTTCGCAGATCATGAATCTGCTCCAGCAGCTTCTCTCGGCGCTCGGCGGTCAAGGAAGCAGCGCGCAGGCGCAGCCGTATTTCAGCAGTGCGCAAGGGTCGTCCACCGGCGATCCGCATCTCGCGTTCGACGGCACGAGCACCACCGGCACGCAGCAGTCGCGCTACGACAGCATGACCGACCAGCCGGATCTGCTCGATTCCAATTCGTTCCGCGGCGGTTTTCAAATCGGCACGTCGGTAACGCCGCCGGGCGCCAACGGCGTTACTTGGAACCGTCAGGCCGCGGTCACGACGGACTTCGGCCGCACGCAAGTCTCGCTCGACAACCATGGCAACGCGCTGGTTCTTCGCAACGGGAAATCGCAAAGATTGGCCGCGGGCCAGTCCATGCAGCTGGGGCGCGGCGAAACCGTAACGCGAAACGCCGACGGTTCGCTGGTCATCTCCGACGACAACGGCTCGGGCGGATACGTCACCACGACGCTGCGCGACAGCGGACCGGGAGTAGACGTCAGCGTCGACGCGCACGCCGTGACTTTGGGCGGGGATTTGGTGCGCCACACTTAACCATCAGGCATGGGGGCACTGCTCGGAGCAGCCGTTCTCCTGATGGTTGGATACCTGCCCGCGAACCTGAGCGCACCGGAGATCGTGGCGCGGGGCAGAACGGCGCGCGGAACGCTCGCAACGGGGCGTTATGTCATCGTCGACCGCATTCGAGGCGGCGGAATGGATCGCACCCGCACGACCCGTATCGACGGCCCCAATTCCATCGCTATCGTACAGAACGGCCAATACACAACCGCATCGGGTGTCTACAACGGCCAGGGATGGAACCAAGACGAAAACGGCCTCGTCTTGCTTCGCAGCGATTTCCGCCGTTACGTCGATCCGAATAATCAGGCATTGCTGCATCCCGAGGACAAGACCTACGGCGTGCGGGTTCTAGGGTTGACGGCAACGCAGCCGCAAGAATATGTGATCGAAGTCAACCCGCCCGGCGGAAGCGACCAATACCGTTACTACGACGCGAAGACGTTCTTGATTGACCGTTTCGTAACGTTCGATGCCGACATGCATCAGCATGTTACCGAGTTCAGCGATTACCGCCCGGTCTTCGGCCTCATGCGGCCTTTTCATATTCACAGCTACGACGGGCGCCCGCAAAACGACACCGTTACCGACACGGTCTCGGTAGAGAAAGCTCCCCCCGACAGCCCGCCGGTAACGATGCCTGTCTCGCGCCGCCTATTCGATCTCGGCAAACCGATGGAGATTCCGGCCACGTTCGGACGCAGCGGCATCGTCGTACGCGTGACGATTAAGGGGCGCGGGTTGGATTTTCTGTTGGATTCGGGCGCATCCGGTTTGGCGATCGATCCCGGCGTGGCGCATCAGCTCGGCTTGACGACCTACGGAATTTCGAACCAAACGATCGGTGGCGACGTTGATATTTCGCACACGCGCGTTCCCGATCTGCAGGTCGGTCCACTGCATCTCAAGGACGTGACGTTCACCGTGGTGCCGCTGTCACGCTACGAAGACGGTGCGCGCATCGTCGGCATCTTAGGCTGCGATTTTATCGCATCGGGCGTGCTCGGCATCGATTTCCAAAAATCCACCGTAACGATGTATCCGCCGCCCTTCGATTCGCATGCGATTGGTGCGTTTGCTCTGCCCTTGCAACTCGACGACGGCATTCCGCGCGTCCAAGCTTCGTTCGAAGGCGTTCCGGGGTTTTTCTTAGTGGATACGGGCGCGATGGGCACGGTGGCCTATCAGACGTACGTCGAGAAACTCAGATCGTCGCCGCCGCTGGTCGAACAAGGCTTAAGCTTAAGCGCGGTCGGCGGCGTGGTACCCGCCCAGCTCAAGCGTCTGACCGACCTCGAGTTCGGCGGAATTCATTTTGGCGACGCAGCAGTATTCGTCCCGAGTTCGTCAACGTTCAACCTCAGCGACTATGACGGCATCTTAGGGCGCGACGTGCTCTCGCAGTATCGGCTGTACTTCGATTACGCCAAACTGCAGTTGTATATCAAGCCTGCGTAACGGCCGCCTATGGCGCTTTGTGCGCGCTGAAATACACGCCCAAATCATAGGGCCACACCACGAGCGCCAGCAGGCCGCTCAAGAACGTCAGGTGCAGAAACCCGATAGTAAAGAGCCACCCGGCGAACCACAGCAATCCGATGCCACTGTGCTGCTCGATTCTAACTTTTTGCACTTTGGGATTCTCCAAGCTTGTGGCTTTGGCGTTCAACGCGCGGTTTCCGGCCAAGGCGCGGGAAGCGGCAAGGCTTCCTCGCCCGGCGGATACGTCCCGGCGGGATATTTTTTGCGGAACCTCTTGCACAGCAACGCGAGGTACTCGAAGTCTTCCCATAGGCGATAGCCCACCACCGCTCGGCGGCTGGCAATGAGCGGCGTCAACGAATCCCACGTGCGAACGACAGGCGAGTACCACAGGTCACAGGCAAGGTCGCGATTCACAACACCGTGCTTCACGAAGCTGCACGCATAGTCCAAGTAGTTCGCCACCATATTTACCTTTTGCGATTCCGGAGAATCCAGGATCAGCAACGGCCGGCGGGACTCTTCGCTGCTCATTAATCCGGGCAGCTCGTAGCGTATGAAATGGAAGGCGCTTCGAAATTCGGCAGAATCCATCGTCCGCCGAAACTCGGTAAGCACTTCGATCTGATTGCTGTTGCGCATATGCCGAAGCTGAACGAGCGCCGCGATGGCTGTCGCCGCAATCACGACAAACGTTGCAAACGAACCAATCGCGGTTGCCCATTCCGGGCTCACTTTTAGCCGTTCATCCGGCTTAAGCCGCCGCTCCGTGGCATTTCTTATATTTCTTGCCGCTGCCGCACGGACACAATTCGTTGCGTCCGACTTTGCGCTGATCGCGATGCACCGGCTTGGCCGGTTCTTCATCGTCGCGGTTCGTCTTGATGTCGCGCGGCCGGGACGGCTGCGGGATCATTTCGCCCGACGGAATCGGTTCGAACGATTGGCCCGCGAGTCCATTGCCCTGCGCATCGGGCGGACCTTGCTCGATCACGACGCGGAAGACGCCTTTGATCGCTTCGTCGGCGATGTTGCTCTTGAGGTCCTCGAATATTTCGTACGCTTCTTTTTCGTACTCGACCCGCGGATCGATCTGGCCGAAGCCGCGTAGACCGATGCCGCTCTTGAGGTGATCCATCACGTAGAGATGGTCCACCCACATGCGGTCGATAATCGGCAGCAGCAAGTAGCGCTGCTCGACCATGCGGAGAATCTCCGGCGTTACCTCGGCCTCTTTGGCTTCGTACGCCTCCACGGCTTTCTCTTGTAAGACCCGCCGGATTTCTTCGCGGTCTTTCTTTTCGATGTCTTCGACCGAAAGCGATTGCTTGATCGGAAAGATCAGTTCGAGTTCGTTGAGCATCTCCTCGAGGTCCCAGTCGCTCGGGTGCGCATTTTCCGGCGCGTTGCCTTGCACGACGCCGTCAACCTTTGCGGCGAGCGTCTGCAGCATGAACTCACGCGAGTCGAACGTGCCCCGCAAAATAGCGCGGCGGTCGCCGTAAATCACCTCGCGCTGCTTGTTCATCACGTCGTCGTACTCGAGGACGTGCTTGCGGATCTCGTAGTTGTGCGCTTCGACCTTGCTTTGCGCGCGCTCCAGCGACCTCGTGACCATCCCCGATTCGATCGGCGCCTCGTCGCTGAAGCCGACTTTCTCCATGATGTTGGTCATACGCTCGCCCCCGAAGAGCCGCATGACCTCGTCTTCGAGCGAGACATAAAAGCGCGTGGATCCCGGATCGCCTTGCCGTCCCGAACGGCCGCGCAGCTGATTGTCGATGCGACGCGACTCGTGGCGCTCGGTGCCGATGATGTGCAATCCGCCCTTGCCGGGAATGCCGTCACCCAATTTGATGTCGGTGCCGCGGCCGGCCATGTTGGTCGCGATCGTCACCTGGCCGCCTTGCCCGGCATCTTTGATGATCTCGGCTTCCTGTTCGTGATACTTCGCGTTGAGCACGTTGCACTCGACGCCGCGCCGGCGCAGCATCGCGGCCAGCATTTCGGATTTTTCGATCGAGCGGGTGCCGACGAGAACGGGCCGTCCGCGTCCGTGCTCCGCGATGATCTCGTCGACGACGGTCTTGAACTTGGCGTTTTCGGTTTTGAAGACGATATCCGAGTTGTCTTTGCGGATCATCGGCTGGTTCGTCGGTACCACGACGACGTCGAGACCGTAGATGTCGCGGAACTCGCGCTCCTCGGTCTTGGCCGTACCGGTCATGCCGGCAAGCTTCTCGTACAAGCGGAAGTAGTTTTGGAAGGTGATCGTCGCGAGCGTTTGATCCTCGCTGCGGACCTTGATGCCTTCTTTAGCTTCGATCGCCTGGTGAATGCCGTCGGAGTAACGGCGGCCGTACATCAGGCGTCCCGTGAACTCGTCGACGATAACGACTTCGCCCTCTTTGACGATGTACTGCTGATCGCGGTGGAACAGATTCCACGCCTTGAGCGCGGCATTGAGCTGATGCGTCAGTTCGATGTTGCGCTGCTCGTAGAGATTCGAAACGCCGAGCATCTTTTCGACCTTGGCAACGCCGGCTTCGGTAATCGGAACCGCGTGCGCTTTCTCGTCGACCGTGAAATCTTCGCCTTTTTTCAAACGCGGAATGATCTGCGCGAATTTTTCGTAGAGCTCGGTCGGCTCGGTGCCCTGCCCGCTGATGATGAGCGGGGTGCGTGCTTCGTCGATCAGAATCGAGTCGACTTCGTCGACCAGCGCGAAGTACAGGTCGCGCTGCACCATGTCTTCGACCTGCCAGGCCATGTTGTCGCGCAGGTAGTCGAATCCGACTTCGTTGTTGGTGACGTAGGTCACGTCGCAGTTGTAAGCGGCGCGCCGCTGCGCGCTGTCGAGATCGTGCTGAATGATGCCGACGGTCAGCCCGAGCATTTCATAGATCGGACCCATCCACTCGGCGTCGCGCCGCGCGAGATAATCGTTTACCGTGACAACGTGGACGCCCCGTCCTTCAAGGGCGCGCGCATAGACCGGCAGCGTCGCGACCAGCGTCTTACCTTCGCCGGTCTTCATTTCGGCAATGCGTCCTTCGTAGAGAACTTGGCCGCCGATAATCTGTACGTCGAAGTGACGCATGCCGGCGGCGCGCTTGCCGGCTTCGCGCGCGACGGCAAAAACTTCAGGCAGCATGTCGTCGAGCGTCTCACCGGCGGCCAACCGCTCGCGGAAATACGGAGTCTTCGCCCGCAGCTCGTCGTCGCTCAGCGCCGAGATCGCGGGTTCGAGCGCGTTGACGCGTTCGACCGTGCGGCGCATGCGCCCGATCTCGCGTTCGTTTCCGTCAAAAATAGCCTTGAGAATCGACATACCGTTCTTAGTACCGTCCGGCGAGGAAGAGGGTTGCTTTAGAGCGCGTCGGCGAGCGGGAGCGAGATGGTGAACGTGCTTCCGCGGCCCTCGGCGGAAGCAACCGAGATGCTGCCCCCATGGACCTCGACGATCTTGCGGCTGACGTACAGCCCTACCCCCGAACCCGATACCCCTTTCCGGCGGGCGTTGCTGGCCCTGCCGAAGCGTGTGAAGACCTGCGCGAGCTCTTCGCTGGGAATGCCGATGCCGCGGTCCGTGACCGCAATCGAAGCGTTCTCTTCGCCGCGGCTCACGCGCACGAGAACTTCTCCGTCCGAATATTTTAACGCATTCATGAGCAGATTATCGAGCACGTGATTGAAGCGTCCCGGATCGAGCGAAACCGGAACCGGTTGGGCCGGCGCCTCAAAACGGATACGGTCGTCGGCGCGGTTGCGCGCCTTCACGCTTTCGCCGACCACCTCGCGCAGATCCAGCACCGAGCGGTCGAGCGAGAACCCGCCGGCCTGCGTTTGGGCGAGCGCGACGGCGTCTTCGGAGAGGCGCACCAGGCGCTGCGTCTGCGAATAGATCGTTTCGAGCTCCTCGTGCAGCGCCGGCGGAGAACTCTCGAGCAGCAATTCGCAGTAGCCCGCAATAACCGTGAGCGGTCCTTTGAAGTCGTGCGCCAGCATGGCGAGCAGATCGTCTTTGAATTCATTGCTTTCGGAAAGCGCGCGCGCCAATTGCTGAATGCGCTCGAACCCGATGGCCGCCGAGAGCGCGAGTTCCAGATGCGACGCCAGCGTGCGCAGGTAGACGCGGCGCTCGATATCTTCCCAGTCAAAAGCTCCCGGCGAGTCCATATACAGCACGAAGCCCCACACGTTGCCGTCGCTGCGCAGCGGAACGATCGCGCCGTTATTGGTGCCGAAGAGCCGCTTGCGTTCGGTCTCGGGAAGTTTCGAGGAAAGCGTGAGTTCGCCGCGCTCGAGTTTCGGCAGCAGATGCGAAGCGTCGATGCGAGCCGGCATGCCGCGCCGCGCCGGTTCCAGCGTGCGAACCGCGCGCCGCGTGGCCGTGGTGCGGTCGATTTCATAGACGGCGCACGCAACTTTGACCTCGTGCGAAACCGTAACGGCGAAGACAAGCACGGCTTCTTCGGTGGTCCGCGTGTCGCGCAGCATCCGCACGACTCGCTCCAGCGATTCGGCGCGGGTTCGGCGCAAGCGCTCGAGATCGTATACCTGAACGTTGGCCAGCGCCAGCGCCACGTGCGACGCGACCGAACGCACGAGCAGCGCGTCGATCTCATCGAATGCGTTGGGCCGGTTGAAATGCAGCGTGATGGCATGCTCGACGCGTCCTTCGATAACCAAGGGCGCGGCGATCGCCGACCCTGCGCCGAGCGAGCGCAGCAATCCGTCACGCGGATCGTTCGTTATACGCGGACGCGTTACAACCGAGCCGCTAAAAACGTCGTCCAGCCAGGTTTGCGCGATCTTTGCGGTGGGAGGCAACTCCGTCCACGCGCGCTCGGTTTGCGCCGATGCGAGGAGGCTCGCCTCTTCGGGAGTTTCGCCGCGGCCGTAGATAACGGCGCGGTCCGCGCCGAAAGCGGCGCGGATATCTTCGCTCAGTGATTCGAGAATGCGCCGCCGGTCGAGAATGTGTCCGGCACGTTCGTTAATGAGCGCAAGCAGCGCGTTGAGCTTGGCTTCACGGTCGGCGGCCGGCGCACGATGCTCTAGGGCGATAGTGCGAGCCCCGTGACGCTGCCTACCGGCAGCGTAATCGCGACCGCGGGCGCAACGTTACCGTTCGCACCGGGGGCGTAGATCAAAAGTTTGTTCGCACCCGAATCGGTGACGTAGATATTTCCGGCGGAATCCACTTTTACGTCAACCGGATTCGAGAGCTGCGTCAGCGCTCCGGTAATCACGCGTGTGGGAGCGACGTTGCCGTTTGCGCCGGCTGCGAAGACGCGCACGCTGGGAACGCCGTTGTCGGGGTCGACGACGTAGATGACGTTCTTCGCGTCGAGCGCGATTCCGGTCGGCGCGATCAAACCCGTGAGCGCGCCGCCGATGACGATGGTCGGCGCAACGTTGTTGTTGAACGGAGCGGGCGTCGGCGAAGGTGAGGCCGACGGATTCGTGGTCGGCGTCGGTGTCGGTGAAGGTGTCGTCGACGGAACCGGAGTCGGCGTCGGCACGACGTAGGCCGTGATTGTCCCCGAGCCGCGGTTGGCGACGAAAATTTGCTTGTTCGTATCGGATGAAACGCCCGTCGGCGCGCTCAGCTGCGTCAGACTTCCCGCGATAACGACGGAAAGAGCGGGAGCCGAATTCGAAGTCAGCGGCGTGAAGATCAGCACGGCATTCGGGAACGAGCCGTTGGGCGACGTGTTGGCAATCACGACCGTGCCATCGCTCAGAAGTGTGACGCCGTGCGGCTGATCGATCAGCGTGCCGGCGCCGCTCACCGTTGCCAGCGGCAGAACGTTACCGGTCGCAAACGTCTGATAGATACTGAGCGCGCCGAGTTGGGTTCCCGGGTTGTAATTGGTGACATACAGGCGGCGCGTGCTGTCGAATGCATCGTAGAGTGGGCCGTTCAGCTGCGTATTCGATCCGCCGATCGCATATTGCGGCGTCGCTGCCGCGACCGGGCTGGGCGTGTACAGCTCGACGACGTTTTGCGTCGTGTTGGTCACGTACAGCGTGTTGGTCACGAAATTGGGTCCGATTCCGGTGACGCCTCCGCTCGAGGGCACGCCGCCGTAAGTTCCGCCTGCACCGCTACACGCGGCAAACGACGCAACACAAGCCAGGGCAAAGGTCAGTCCGGGGAAGGAACGGCGCAGCATAGTTCTCCTAGAGGGGTGGCTTCCCAGGTTACCCGCCGGGCGGATCACTTTCCTGGAAAATGCAGGGCGAAGGCGACTGCCAGCAGGCCAACGACGAAGATCACGGTCACGATCGTCCAGGTCACCCGCCTTACGTAGCGGGGCCGGCTCGACTCCGTATCGATGATTTGCCGAGGCATTCAGGCTCTAAACGGGATGCTTGCCCGGATGGTTCACGTCATCGAAGGGAACCGCCCGCAAGAGGCTGCCCAGGGTCACGAAGCGGTAGCCTGCTGCGCGGAAGGCGGCCGCCAGGCTCGGCAACATCTCGATGCTCGCCATCTTCCCGCTATGCAGCAGCACGATGTCGGGCGCGGTCGCAAAGCGGCGGATATGCTCGTCCAGTTCCCGGGGAGTAGTGCGGCTCGCACGCCAGTCTCCGGGATCGTCGTTCCACAGGACGGTCGTGTACCCGAGCGACTGCGCGATCTTCACGACCGCGACGGTGTAGCGGCCGTGCGGCGGCCGGAAATATTCGTCGATCGCGGGATCTTTCACGAGCGCATCGAGCGATCTGCGCCCGTCCACGATTTCGCTGCGCACTTGCGCGTCGGGTAAAAGGTCGAGGTAGGGATGCGTCTGCGTGTGATTGGCGATCTCATCGCCGTTTTGTTCGATGCGCGCGGTAAGTTCGGGCCACTGCTGGGCGTCGTGGCCGATAAGGAAGAACGTCGCCGGAATCTTCAGCTTGGCGAGCGCGTCGATAAGCAGCGGCGTAAACACCGGATACGGTCCATCGTCGAATGTCAGCGCGATGAGTTTCGGCCGGCCGGCCCGGCTGCCGTAAAGCCCTTGTTCCCGCAGCAGGCGCTTCACGTGTCCGGCTAGCGACGGCGAGAGCTCTTGTTGCGCATCCATGTTCGGCGTCACCAGCGCGGGCTGAAGGTGCGAGGCGTGCTCGAAAAGACGGAACGCGCCGGCGGCCAGCGCCGCGCAGACCAGCGCGATTGCGATCGCACGCCAATGCTTCACTGCGATGCCGAGGGAGAGCTCATGGCGGTAACGAGATCGTCGCCGATAATAACCGTGACGTCGCTGGGCGAAGGTGTCTGAGAAGAGACCGCTTCGGAAATAACCGGCACCCGGCTGGCGCGCGACCCAAGGCCGTTGCGCACTTTCAGTCCGGCCATTGCAACGCGTGAGTGCTCGTGCACTTCGGTCGTCGCGACGTTTCCGGAAGCGGCATTGCCGACTTGTGCGATCTTGAAGCCTTCCGAGCGCAGCAGCGCAGCGACGCGTTTTGCCAGGCCGGGGACGCCCGTGCCGTTTTCGATATCCACGCGCAACGAGCCGGGAGCGACAGCGGCCAAGGCTCCGGGATCGGGAGGCGCCGTCGGCTGTGGCGGAGCGATCAGCATAGTGCGGACGAGCTTCGCGCGCGCCGTTTCGTCGGGCACGATCGCGGCGCCGCCGTCGGGCAAGGTAACGTCGGCAACGTACGGCACTTGTTTCGTTATCAGTGCATGCGGCGACATATCCGCGAAGGCCGTTGCAATGCTGATTTCTTCTTGACGCGAAAGATTTGTCTGTACGTCGCGGTTGATCGCGCCCAGCAAGTCGTTCATATGGAGCAGCGTGTTGACCTTATCGGCCGTCAATCTGTGTAACAGCGCGTGCAGAACCACTTGCTGCCGCATAATCCGGCACGGATCGCCGCACCAGTCATGGCGGAAGCGCATATATCCGACTGCTTGGACGCCGTTGAGATGCTGGAGGCCGGGCTTGAGATGAATGTGAAGATGTCCCCAGCTATCATCGTAGTCCAGCGGACCGTTGATGCAGTTATGCGGATGCATCAGGCAATCGGAGTTCACAACTTTGACGTCGATGCCGCCCAGTGAATTGACGAAGTCTTCGGTCGACTCAGCGCGGAAGACCATGTACCGGTCGAAGCCTGGGATTCCAAGAAATTGCGAGATCACAGACTGCGCTTCCCGGACGCCGCCTTCGGATTGAGCCTGATTGATCTTTTGCTGCCGTCCGCCGGGATACGTAGCGACCATGTCGCGGGGAACCGCCAACTGGTAAATGCGGTGCGTTATGAAGTCGAGATTGACCGCCCAGATAACGTCGCTGCGCGCCTGCGACGAATACTCTTCGTCCTTCGACGTATAGTCGTAATCCAGACCCTCGATAAGCACGAGGATGTTATTCTTGCCGAAGACCTGCTGTGGGGAAGGCGTCAGAGCGGTTGCGACGATCTGCCAAACCGGTTTGTGCTGCGCGACCGACATGCCGGCGAGCGTCGCGATAACGCCCGCCACAACGATGCCGGCGACGATCGCTACGCGTTTAAATACGGGTGCGCGCTCGCGCACCTGCGGTTCGGAATACTCGTCGGGACGTATGTGTTTACCCATGCGCTATGCGGCCATGAAAATCGAACGCTGTTGTGCGCTCGAGCGTGACATCCACAAATTCGCCCGGAGCGGCATCGCCCGTAAAATGAATCGCTCCGTCCACGCCCGGCGCCTCGCCCATCGAACGGCCGGCCCACCCGCGGCGCGTGCGGTTTTCAACAAGGACTCGAACGGTGCTGCCGATGCGCCGCAGACGGGCTGCTTGCGACGCCGCTCGCTGAGCCTCGCGCAAGCGAACCAGGCGCCGCCGCTGTTCGCGAGCGGGCACGTGATTTGGAAGAGCCGCACCCGGCGTTCCTTGCTCGCTGCTGTACTGAAAGAATCCGACGCGATCGAGTTGCGCGCGGCCGATCCACTCTTCCATGTACGCCACGTGTTCCTCGCGCTCGCCCGGAAACCCGACGATGAACGTCGATCGCATCGTGATCTCCGGAATGCGGTTTCTAAAATCTTCGAGGATCTCCAAGTAGCGCTCACCGTTTCCCGGGCGCAACATCGCGCGCAAGATCTCCGGATGCGCGTGCTGCAGCGGCATGTCCATGTACTTGCAGACCTTCGGCAGCTCGGCGACGGCGGCGATCAGCTCGATGTCGATCGTTGCCGGATAGAGATACAGTAGACGAATCCACTCCAAACCTTCGATCTTGTGTAACCCGCGCAGCAAATGCGCCAACCCGCCGCGGCGCCAGCCGCGATCCCGTCCCCACATCGACGAATCTTGCGCGATGAGCACCAGTTCGCGAGTCCCCGCTTCTGCCAGCGCTCGCGCTTCCTTTAGTAGAGACTCCTCGCTGCGGCTGCGGAACCGGCCGCGCAGTTGCGGGATGATACAGAACGTGCACGGATGGTCGCAGCCTTCGGCAATCTTCAGATAGGCCGTCGCCCGCGGCGTGGTAACCAGCCGCGGCAAGAAATCGTGTTCTGGCTCCGGTTCGAAGCTCAGGCGCGCCGGACGAGCACCGGCGGCGGCTTCGGTGAGCACGTCGACGATGCTCGCGTAGGCGCCGGTGCCTACGACGCCGTCGATCTCGGGGACGAGCGCCTGCAGCTGCTCCCCATAGCGCTGCGCCAGACACCCCGCAACGATCAGTTGCTGATCGCGCTTCTTACGCTGCGCCTGCTCCATGATGGCATCGGTGGACTCGGCTTTGGCCGGATCGATGAACGCGCACGTATTCACGACGACCGTATCGGCCAACGCGGAATCCGCGCAAAGCTCCCAGCCGGCCTCGCCGAGCTTCGCGATCATAACTTCGGTGTCGACGAGGTTTTTCGCGCAGCCTAAACTGACAAACGAGACGCGTTTAGCCACTACCGGTAGTTGACGAATTGCAGCGGCAGCTCGTAATTGAGTGCGCGCAGCCGCGCAATGACCTTCTGCAAGTCGTCCCTGTTTTTTCCGGAAACGCGAA
>DASUIF010000029.1:0-39216 GCA_036273135.1 Candidatus Rubrimentiphilum sp. | reverse complement strand
AAGGTCGACGGGGACGCTTTGATCGCCGAAAGACCACGTTGCGGTCGGCGCCGGTGCGATCAGGTCGGAGTCGGCAACGTGCGCCGCAGAAATCGATGTCAGCGTGTATTGCGCGGAGCCGACGGTCCACTGGCTGACGGCTTTCTTCCCGGGCGCCACTTCGGCGTAAGCATCGATCGACACCAGGGTGCGAGCGGGACCGTTCGGATCGATAATGGCTTGCAAGAACGCGCCGGTAGTCGGGTCCTCGTAAATGTCCACGGGCGGTGCGCATGCCGGCTTTACCGTGAGAATCGTCGTGTCCGTCCCGCGTACTCGAGCGGAGCCTGTTACGGTTAAATCTGAAACGCAGTTCGACGCACCTCGCGTTGCCGACGACAGTGTTTCGGCCCGAATGAGATTGAGATCATAGGCTACTTGGGCCGGCATGCCGCTCTGGGTGACCGTAAATCCGTTGGGATCGCTCTGCCAGAGCGTCGTGCCCGTGAACCCCGTCTGCATGCTGATGCGGCCGCCGGCGGCAGTTAGGGTGTCGCGGTAAGCTATCCCGCTCCGTTTTTCCGCGAACGTGTCATTGGCGCGACCGTTTGTGCGCGTACCGGATGCGCTCCAGCCCTGCATGCTTGGGTCGCCTGCTTGCCATCCGACGTATTGGGTATGTTTTGCGAGCAATACGGAAGCGTCGTTTCCCGAAACGGAAAGAAGCGTGGCTCCCAACAACGCGGCCAATAGAGTCATCCGGCCCTCCCATAGGCGAAGGAAAGGGACCTTAGCGTGCGGGAGCTCGAAATCATCCTTGATAGCTCTTGCCGGGATTTGATAGAGTAGAGCGTCAGACGAATGCGGCTCGGTAGCTCAGTGGTAGAGCGGGGGACTCATAAGCCCTAGGTCGTAGGTTCAAATCCTACCCGAGTCACCAATTTCTCATGGCGCGCGGGCCGCAGGTGCTTCCAAAAAGCACTCTGAAATGACCTGTCATGTCAACCGTTCCGTGCGACTTCTGTCCGCACGCCGTCGATCGCAACCAGATGGAAGAGATCGAGATTTCGCATTACGTTCCCGATAGTGCCGGCGACGACTTAGCTTACGCACGGACATATTTTTTCGGACATCCGGATTGCGTGCGGAAGTTCTACCGCTCCTTGATCGATCATAAACTCGATTTGTTCAAGCACATTCCTAGCGCAGGGAACACTCCGGAAGCTTCGCGCTAACGTTATGCGCTCGTAGCTCAGTTGGATAGAGCGCTTCCCTCCGAAGGAAGAGGCCGCGAGTTCAAGTCCCGCCGAGCGCACCATTTATTTTAACGCACCGTGCAATTTAGAACTTTACGCAAGCCATATGGTATAATTTACCACATGAGTGTTTGCGTAAACTGCGGAGAAATGTTTGTTGCTTCCGCTGACAAGTCAGGTAAATGCAAGCCGTGTAAACGCGCTTACGGTCGGCAGCATTACCTCGAAAATAAAGAGGCATACGTTGCAAAAGCAAGTAAAAATAAATTCAACGCTAAACTAAAAAACTACCAACGGATGAGTGAGTATTTAGCATCCCATCCATGCGTGGATTGCGGAGAACCAGACCCGCTAGTGCTTGAATTTGATCATGTCGGGACGAAAGAGGCCGACATCGCATATCTGGTCCAGCGGCGGTCATGGAAACGGATCATGGAGGAAGTCGAAAAATGCGAGGTCCGTTGTGCGAATTGTCACCGTAAAGTTACGGCGCAGCGAGCGGGATGGCTGCGATTTCGCATTATGGGCGGCTCTGCCTTGATATATCAGTGGACTCTGGCGACAAAAACGGCATAAAGCGCGCCATGGTGTTGGCGGCTTCCGCCGAGGCTAACGGCGACGTGCCGATCGGTGCCGTGCTCGTAACCGGCGACATCGTCATCGAGACCAAGAACGAAAAGGAGCTCCGCGGCGACGCTACCGCGCATGCCGAAATGCTCGCGCTGCAGCGGGCGGCGTCCGAACTGAAAGCCTGGCGCCTTCCCGACGCGACGATGTATGTGACCAAGGAACCGTGCGTCATGTGCGCCGGAGCGATGGTCGCCGCAAGAATCAAGCGGCTGGTCTACGGATGCAAAGATCCGAAGGGCGGCGCCGCGGGCAGTATCGTCAATATCGTGCAGAATCCGGAACTGAACCACCGGATAGACGTAACCGCCGGCGTATTAGAAGAAGAAACGGCGGCTCAACTGCAGGCGTTCTTCCGGAAGCGAAGGTAAGTAAAGGCGATTGGGGGCCCCGGCGGCTTGCCGCTGGGGGCGCGCAGCAACTTGTTGCGGAGCGCCTTTTAAACTGGAAGGGTTCCCGAAAATGCTTTGCATTTTTGGGAGAGGTGGTCGAGTGGTTGAAGGCACCCGCCTCGAAAGCGGGCGAACGTGATGAGCGTTCCGAGAGTTCGAATCTCTCCCTCTCCGAATCGTAAGAAGCCCGGCGAATAGCCGGGCTTTCTTTTATGTCCCAAACGGCGGATGGTAAGCTTCGAGCGGAACGATAGCTTTACCGTATGCGGCGCCGTTGAAAGCGTCGCCCATGAAGGCGCCGTCCCAAAAACGCAGATTCGCACTCGAATATCCCGGCGGAATCTCAAACGCGAGCTTTGCCGTGCGCTCCTGGCCGGCAGCAAGAACAAACGATCCATGCGTGACGGGCAAAAAGTTCCGTCCGAATCCCCGGCTGTCGAACGCGCGCACGTAGGCGATGCCGTCGCGCCACCGATAACCCACGGCCTTCGCCTGATTCTGGACGCGTACCGAAACGCGATAGTGTGCGGTACCATCAGCCAGCGTGCGGCGATCGATCGCCGTAACGGTAAAGAAGAAATCGTCGTGCTGAATTGGGGTGCCGACGGCGACGACCGTGGGCGGACGTATCACCGAGGATACGACAAACGCTCCGACGATGAGGACGACGATCGTGACGAGCGCGGCAAGCGCATACCAGGCTGTCGGTCTCACCGTTACTTTGTATCACAAAGTAACGGATCGGCGCAAGCCCCGCTAGGGGAAAGAAGCGGCTAAGCGCGGGTCCGGTGCTGTCGCGGGGAATTGAAATTGATCGTACGTGGTGTCGGAGACGACTTGAAACGAGAGCGGTCCGACGTGCTGCCGCGACGTGAACGTGCCGTGCGTGATCACCCAATGGTTCTGGAGCACTTGATAGTCGAGCGTGATGATCTCGTCGCCGTTTGTCGTGCGCATTTCGATGTGGGCCGGCAGGTGTGTTCGGGGGTCTTCCGTGACTTGCGCGGGATAGAGCGAATCGGCCGCATAGAGCGACGTCGGCGTAATGAGGATATCCGCGCGCGCAGCTGTCGAGTCCGAAGCATAAGCCGGCGCCCAAAAACTGAAGTACGGTACCAGCACGTCCGCGCCGGGATCCGGTGCCGGCAGCGGTAAAAGACCGGGCGGCGTGCGCTGGATGGTGATGTCGACGCGCTTCAGGTTGGCGAACCATGAAAACGAGAACTGCGTGAACGGATCGAAGTACGGAATGATTGGAAACGCTTGCCCGGTTCGTTCGGCGCCTTGCGGCAGATCTTGCATGACGGCGTAGTTGTCGGCCTGGCGGACTTTTACGGCACGGTCGATGTCCTGCGCGCGTCCGAGACTGGCGGCGCCGACGTGCGTGTGCTCGCGATAGACAATGAAAGCCGGGGCGTTTTCCACGTACGCGCTTGCGGTCCGGTTCATCAAATTCGCCAAGGCTACGTCTGCCGAGACCATCATGCGGGTAGTTCGCTCGGAGGGCCGGGTTCACCGCCGCGGAACTGCGTCGCATGACCGTGAGCCTGCAAGACGAGGTCCTATCGCGCGTCGTCGAACTGAGGCGCGACATTCACCGTCACCCGGAGCTGGGCTTCGAAGAAACGCGCACGCAGAGTGTGATAGAAAGCGAGCTCGACAGAATCGGCGTGGAGCACCGGCGCTGCGCGCGCACCGGCGTGGTGGCCGTGGTTCGCGGCGCCCATCCCGGACACGTCGCGGGCTTGCGCGCGGATATGGACGCTCTGCCGGTAACCGAGCGCTCCGGCGAACCGTTCAGCTCTGAATCCGAGGGGAAGATGCACGCGTGCGGTCACGACGCGCATACGGCGATGCTGCTCGGAGCGGCGCACGTACTGCAGGCAATGCGCGCCGATCTGCGCGGCACGGCCGTGCTGCTCTTTCAACCGGCCGAAGAAGGCGCCGGCTCGCCGTCGCTCGGCGGCGCCGAGCCGATGATCGCCGAAGGCGCGCTCGACGATCCAAAAGTTGAAGCGATCGCGATGCTGCACGTCGATCACCGGTTGGAAACCGGACATATCGGCATTACGCCCGGTCCGGTCAACGCATCGGCCGACGAGATGGTCATCACCGTGCAAGGCCGGGGCGGCCACGGCGCGTATCCGCATACCGCAGCAGACGCGATTCCGGCCGCCGCCGCGATGGTCTCCGCGTTGCAACACATCGCTTCACGTGAAACGGATCCGTTGAAAAGCGTGGTGGTGACCGTCGGCACGATCTCCGGCGGTTACCGCAACAACGTGATCGCCGATGAAGTGAAAATGACCGGCACGCTTCGCGCGCACGAACCGGAGATTCGCAACGGTTTGGAAGCGCGTCTGCGCCGCATTTTGGACGGCGTTGCCAGCGCGTACGGCGTGCGCGTTCAGCTTGACGTATTCTACGGCTATCCGCCGGTCGTGAACGACACGGCGCTGGCTGAGAACTTTTCGCGTTACATGAAGGCGCACTCCCGGCTTTCCGTTGACCGGCCGCCGCCGACGATGGGCGCCGAAGATTTCGCCTATTTTGCCCAGCGTATCCCGGGCGTTCAGGTGCGGCTCGGCATCCGTAATGAAAGCGCCGGCTCGACGCATTCCGGGCACAGCCCGCTCTTTCGCATCGATGAGCGAGCGCTGCCGGTGGGGGTCGAAACGCTGGTGAACTTCGTCTGCGGGGTCGGTTCGGGCGAGATCCTCTCAGACCGCTAGGGCTAGTGGAGCCCCGGTTCTGAAGGCACTATATATAGGGGGACCGAAAACTTCTGACCATGGAAATTCGAGCATCCATCGAAGTTCAAAAGCCCGCGGAGAGCGCGTTTTCGCTGCTCTGCGCGGTGGAGAAGTGGCCGCTGTGGCTGCCTTTTCTGCGGACCGCGAAGATCCACGAACGCAGTAGCGTACTGCAGCTTGGAAGCGAAATCTCCGTGCGTTCGGCGATTCCGGGCGAACTCGAGCAACTCTTTGAAGTGGATCGCTTTATTCAAAATCATCAAGTATCGCTGGTCGGCGCATACTCGACGCGGCGCCGGCTCGACTTTAGGCTCGAAGCTCAGAGCATGCGCTCGCGTCTCCATGCCAGACTCGAATATCCGTCGTACGGCGGGCGCCTCGGCGCAATATACGACCGGTTTCGCAGCGCGCGAAAGTTGACCGCGCAGTTTCAAGAGGCCGTCGTCCATTTTAAACACTTGGCCGAGTACGAAGCCGAGAAAGACGCTCTGCTCGCGGACTTTTGAGGTATACTCCGGTCATGCCGCTCTACGATTACAGGTGTTCGAAGTGTCAAAAGGTCACCGAGGTGAGGCACGGCTTCGGTGAGAATTTCAGCGAGCCGTGTCCCGAATGCGGCGGCAAGCTCAACCGCGTCTTCAACCCCGCGCCGATAGTCTTCAAAGGCTCGGGATTTTACATCAACGATTCACGCGGAAAATCACAGGCGCCGGCCAAAGACGCGCCGGCCAAAGACGCGCCGGCCAAGGACGCACCGGCCAAAGAGCCTCCGGCAAAAGGCGAGGCGGCAAAAACCGAGACCCCCGCGAAGGACTCCCCGGCGAAAGATCCGGCGGCGTAGCAGATGAGTCTCTGGCTTTGGGTTCTCATTATTCTGGCGGCGGGCGGCTTGTCGGCCGCCATGGCCGGAGCGGTTATGGCATTAACCGGCATGGTGCGGCTGCAGCGGCGCCTTGCGACGCTGCGCGAATCTTCATTCGTTACAAAACTTGAATCGCTGCAAATTCAGATAGCGCGTTTAGCGCGCCTCTCGGGCGATGCGGAACATCTTCGCTGCCGCGCGGAGGCTGCGGTCGACTCACTGCGTAAGACGCCGGACGCGGCGGGCGTGACGGAGATTAGGAACTCGTGGCTGCAATGCGTTGCCCAGATTCGCGCGATTGTAACGGAGCTGTCTTAAGCCGCGGCTTGCGCGGCTTGCCATGTTTCTATAAACCCGGGAAAACTGACCGCGATGCTGGCGGGATCGTCGATCTCGAGCGCGCCGGCGCCTGACGCAAGCGCAGCCGCAGCCATTGCGGTGCGATGGTCGCCGTGCGTTTCGATCGCCGCTCCGCGCGCGCGCGGCGCACCGCCGCGAACGGTGATGCCGTCCGCGGATGCTCTTGCCTCAACGCCGGAGGCTTCCAGCAAGCGCAGGATCGCGGCGACGCGATCGGATTCCTTGTTGCGCAAATCGCCGACTCCGGTTATCCGTGTGTCGCCGCGCGCGAATGCGGCGGCTACCGCCAGAACGGGAATTTCGTCGATGGCGCGCACGACGGTTTGCTGTCCGACGGCTGCGCCGCGCAGTTGAGCGTACTCGACGGCGATGTCGGCGACGGGTTCCCCGGAAACGTCGCGCTCGTTCTCCAGACGAATGTTCGCTCCCATCTCTTGCAGCGCGTCGAGCAAGCCGGTACGCGTCGGGTTGACGCCGACGTTTTCGATGCGCACGGCGCTGCCGGGCGCCACGGTGGCTGCCACGATGAAAAATGCTGCTGCCGAAAAATCTCCGGCAACGCGAACGGGTTGGAAAGATATGGGCGGCGATTCGAGGGCTACGCGTTCGCGATCGGACGATAATGCGGCGCCCCAGTAGCGTAAGAGCCGCTCGGTATGATCGCGCGAGCCCTCGTCGCCCGCAATCGTAATGGCCGTGCGGCTGAACACCCCGGCTAGAAGAAGCGCGGTCTTTACCTGCGCCGACGGAGAGAGAAGGATGAAGCTGCGCGTCTGCGGCTGCGCTGTTCCGCCAATCTGCGCCGGCAGGCGTCCATCGGTCGTTTCGATGCGTGCACCAAATGCGCGTAATTGCGCGGCGACCGGTTCCATCGGACGCCGCCGGAGCGACGCGTCGCCGTCGAGCCGGGCACGCAGATTCGCACCGGCGCAGAGTCCGGAGATCATGCGAGCCGTCGATCCGGAATTCAGGCAGTCTATCGTATCGCCGGCGTCGTGCAGCTTTCCACCAGTAACCGTTGCATCATCGCCGTCCCACTGAACGTCTGCCCCCAACGCGCGCAGCGCGTTACAGGTCGCTGCGACGTCGCGGCCGTGATTGAGATTGGTTATCGAAACCGGCTGCGCGCTGAACGCGGCGAGCATCAGTGCGCGATGTGAGATGGATTTGTCGCCGGGAACGCCGACGGTGCCGCCCAGCGCTCCCGGCGCAAAAATCAACCGCCGCTTCCCCGCGGAACGAACCTGGGATTAGTGCACTGCTTGCTACCGCCGGCGCGCGCATTGCTCATCGCCGTCAGCTTCGCGCGGATTGCGGCCGGCCAGCGTCTTGGCATTTGCGATCCGGCGAGCGTCCAGGTGCCGTTTTTCTTGATCCAAAAATCGGACATCTGCCCGGCATACGATATGTCGACTTGGGCGTAGGTGCCGAAGACCACCACCGCCATGATGTAGGTATTGTTGATTCGCTTCTGGCCTTTGTGAAGTCCGGCGTTGAAAAAATAGATGGTGCCGTTTTCGACATCGAACACGTCCTTGGACGGTCCGCACATTGCGGCCATCGCGGGCCGGGGGATGAACGATACGGCGAGTGCCAGGGCGCCGGCTATCAAAAGAGTTCGCATGTGTCTCCGTTCTGCGCTTAGCGCAAACATTAGCCCGCGCTCGATCGGTTTTTCCAGTTCGGATTGAGGCACTGTTTGCCGCCTGCAGACGTCAGGCCGCTCATCCTATCGAGCTTGGGGGCGATGGAGGAAGGCCAGCCTTTCGGCGCTTGATTTCCGGCCAAGGTCCAATTGCCGCTTTTCTTGATCCAGTACTGAAAGAGTGGTCCTTGCGGAAAATCCAAATTCACTTCCGCGTACGTTCCGAGAACTGCTATCGACGCGATATAGGTCTTGTCGATCTTCATCCGGCTCTTGCCGGGCGTAGCGTTCCAATTGTAGACGGTTCTGTTGGCGACGGTGACGACGTCACCGGAGGGGCCGCACATTGCGGCCATTGCGGGCCCAGAAGCAAATGATAGGGCGGCGATAAAGACGCCGGCCGTCAAAAAAGTGCGCATAAAGCTCCGTTTCTAAAGTATAGGGAAGGAGGGACTCGAACCCTCACGGGGGTTACCCGGCCGCTTTTGAGGCGGCTGCGTCTACCGTTCCGCCACTTCCCCTTGCCGGCAGTCGCGACAATTTCGCGAACTTTGCGAGGGCCGCCTGCGCTTGATTTTCCGATAGCGCCCGGTCAACGCCATAACGCAAATCGCCGGTTCCGTTTTGAAAAAACGTGAGCGTAAGCAGCGCGTCCGTCGCGCGTAGCGTAAGAGTGTGCGTTTGTACATCTGCCGCGGGCCACGCAACCATGACGATGCGCTTTCGCCTTGGCTCGTACAGGCCATAGGCATTGTTGAGTTGCTCGAATTTCGTTTGAGGCGTTGCCGCAAAAGACGTCAGCTCCTGCGGCAACTCGGCTGAGGGCACGGCAAAACGCACGTGGTATTTTACGATCACCACCGGCTCGCTCGAAATTACCGATACGGTCTTTTCAAACGCTGCACCGTGCGGCGGCGCGTCCGGAGCGAAGTAGGTAAACGTTGCGCTACCGTTCGAGTTCGCGCGAGCGTCGTAACAGCGGTTAAATGTCCCGGTTGCTATTGGATGCGTGTAGCGCGCGATATAATCCCGATCCGAAGGCGGCAACTGTGGGAACCACGTATCGCGAAAGCCTCCGACGGTTGTAAAAAGATTCTCTTTTGTTCGCTTGTCCTGAAATACGAAGGCGCGGGCGCCCGCGCACGGAGAAACCATGAGGCGCAGCCAGGCATTTTCCAAGATCGAGACCGGATAGCCATCTTCAAAAATATCGTGGCCGTTGGCCGTCAGCCGGCTGCCGCTGCGCAGCGGAACTCGCTCGCCGGACAACGCCGGAAAGTTTGCCGGCAGCGGCCCGGCGTTGTTTGAGAAATTCTTTGGAACATCGATCGGAACGAGCGCTGCATCGCGTGGGGCTATCGCGATCGCCGGCGCGGCCGCGCGTAGGTTGTTCGCTCTGAGAATGTCCCCGCCGATGTGCTGAGTGACGCTGGAATAATTCACGATGCTCAGCATGCCGAAACGCTCAAAAGGATCGACTAACAGCACCGCGTTCGGAATTCCTCCGGCAGCGGGATGCGCGATCGCGGCAGTCGCGACGTCCGTTACGGTTTGCCCGCCATGCGCACGATAGGCGGCGAGTTTTTGCCTGACGGCCGAAGTAAGGCGCAGATTCCGGGGAGCCGGCGGAACGACGACCACGGCATAACGCGCGAGATCGGATTGAGGAATATAGCGCAGGTCGATCAGCGTGCAGGTGATGCGCGCCGCGCGGCAGGTGCGCTGCGCATCCATCGTGACCTGCGCGATAGCAAAAAAATCATCTTTGATCAGGCTCGCCGGGTCGTAGGCACTTGCCGTATACGCGATAGCGGCATCCGCTTTGACGTGCAGCTGCGCGAGCAGCGGTCCGATTGCGCGAACACGCTCGCCAAACGCTTTGGTCGGCCCCCATCGCCCTTGACCGGACAACTGCACCGAAAGCGCGGCGTCCCAAGAGTAAAACGCGTTAGCCCACGGCGCTTCCCAACCCGATGGATTCATCGTGTCTTGCACCGGGAAGTTCACGACGCCGCGCATTCCCTGCTGCAGCATCGTGTTCAGCGCCAGCGTCGTGTTGGTTGGATCCGCCGGACGCGGCCACGCTTCGTCCGCACCTTGCAGCCATCCGGCTTGGAACTCACTGATCATCACGGGAAGATGCGGCTGCGTAGCGATGAGCCCGGTCGCAAACTCCAACTGCGCGCGATCGTGTTCACCGATGCTGTACGCGTCGCTCTGATACCAGTTTCCCCACGCCCAGACCGGCGCCGATGCGGTGACTTTCATCTCATAGGTGTTGATGAATAACGGAACGCGCGAACCGACGCTTCCGCGAACGATGGATCGGAGATCGCCGAGATACTGCGCAAAGTGCGGTGCGGGCCAGGTTTGGTTGTCGAGGTAAGCGCCTTGATCGTCGTCGAGTGCGATTGCGATGACGTCGCGCCGCCACGGCGAGGCGGCTTGCAAGACGCGTCTCAGCCAGCGGGCGGCATAACGCATATGCGTCGTGTTGCGCATCCATTGCGCGGCTGCGTCGTCGGAATGCCGGTTCTGCAGTGTCGCGGTTGCGGGATAACGTCCCTCCAAAACGTCGCGCAGGGGCATATCGTACTCCGGACGCTTGAGTAACCAGGCCGGATAGCCGCCGTTTCGCCACTCGTTGCGAATCACGGGGCCGGGACGCAGAATGATTTTGAAGCCCATCCGGTCGATGAGCCGGAAAAGACCGGTTAGGTCGCGGCGCGGATTGGAGCGGCCCGTAAAATCGAAGGTTCCGTCACGGACTTCGTGCCAGTTCCACATGACGTAGAGATCGATCGTATTGATGCCGAGCCCGCGGTAGCGTGCGAGCGAGGCGGCCCACTGCGAGCGCGGCACGCGTTCGTAAAAGAACGCGGCTCCATAAACAAAAAACGGTTTGCCGTCGACCGTGTAAACCGGATAGCCGTTGCGCTGAACGACGGCGCTCCCCGGCCATGCCGCCGCGCGCGCCGGAGCCTGCTGCAGAGAGCATAAGACCAAGAGAATGGCGGCAGCGAACGGCCAGCGGCGCTGAACCCGGGCGGTGACGAGATAGGCGCACGAACCGGCAACGAGCCATCCGATACCGACGGTTATCGCGAACGCGCCGGTGTAATAAAACGCGAAGAGCCATCCGATTAACGCAACGATCGCGGGAATAGGAAAAAGCCACATCCGGAACGGCGCCGCGCCGCGAGTACGGGCGACGAACAGCGCAACGACTTGCGCTACTCCTTGGATCAGCACGATCCCGGCGGTCAATACGGCCAGCACTTGATCTAAAGGAAGAAGGCACGCGACGAGTGCGGCCGCGCCGATCACGAGCAGCGCGACATCGGGGAATTGTCCGCGCTCGTTCAGGTGCGCGAACGGTTTAAAGAACTCACCGTCGCGTGCCGCCGCGTACGGAATGCGCGCGAAGCCGACAAGATTTCCGTACACCGACGCAAATGCCGTCAAGAGGATCAGCACGGTAACAATTCTTGCGGCCGTGCTTCCCCAGGATTGTTCGACGATCGTCGAGGCGATGAACTGAGCATTACCCGGTGGTACGCCATGCGCGAGAACCCCGACTTGCAGGGCGACGTACAAAACCGCCACGATTGCAATCGATCCGACGATCGCTAGCGGAATAGTCCGCTGCGGCCGGCGCACTTCGTCGCCGAGCAGCGCCGCATCACTGTAGCCGACGTAATCGTAGAGCGTGATGTAGAGCGCGCCGCCCAACCCGGCTAAGAAGCCGAGGCCCAACGACGTATGCGCCGGAAGCGTGAAGGCGCGGTGAATATCCGCGTGCGTAAACGCCGCCGCCGCAACGGCCACGAGCGTGACAACGGCGGCGACTGCAAGCACCGATCCGGTTGAGGCGACCGCCGTGATCTTGCGGTATAAGAAGACGACCGTGAGGATGCCGACGGAGACGGCAGTTATGATTTGGAAGGGTCTTGAGGCGGCCGCCGGATCGAGGTATCCGAAGTAACTCGCGAATCCGATGTAACCCGTGGCGAGCAGGCACGGCGCGTACAGCAAGAACTGCCAGTTGAAGAGAAAGGCGAGCAGACGCCCCCAGCGGTCGCGCCCGAAGATTTCACGGAGATAAACGTACGTGCCGCCGCTTCCGGGGTAGCGCGACGAAAGTTCGGCCCAGACCAACCCATCGCAGAGCGCAACGATCGCTCCGGCAATCCAACCGATGAGCGCGAGCGGACCGGCCAGCTGAGCGAGCACGAGCGGGATCGTAATGAGCGGCCCGATTCCGACCATCGTGATCACGTTTATGGCGATCGCGCTGCGTAAACCGATGCCGCGTATCATGCGCCGACCTTCGTGGTAGTGAGTGACTGACCTGGCGGCGAAATCGCGCGTATGAGCGAAACCAAATCGCCGCTCGCGCGGCTTTTGCGCCTCGAGGGTGACGTCCGCATCGAGTTTATCGAAAGCCAGGCCCTTAAAGGCAATCCGCTCGGCGATCCCGCCGAACGTCCCGTGGCCGCGTATCTGCCGCCCGGATACGATCCGCAAGGCTCGCGGCGCTATCCGGTACTGTATTGCTTGCACGGATATACCGGCGATGCGGCGGCGTTGCTGAGCGCGCGCCCGTGGGAAACGAACGTCGTACAATGGATGGACCGTCTGATCTCCGCGAAAAAAATGCCGCCGGCGATTCTCGCGATCGTCGATGGGTTTACGCGGCTGGGCGGGTCGCAATACGTGGATTCGATCCACAACGGCGGCTATGCCACCTACACGGTCCGCGACGTCGTCGGGCACGTCGATGCCACATATAGAACGATCGCTTCTGAAGGCGGCCGCGCGGTTTTTGGAAAATCGTCGGGCGGTTTTGGCGCGCTGTATCTCTCGATGCAGTATCCGGGAACGTTCGCCGCGTTTGCATCGCATAGCGGCGATTCATATTTCGAATACGCCCATCCGCGGGCGTTTCCCGACGTGCACCGGACGCTCGAAAAACACGATTGGAATATCGGCGCTTTCGTCGCTCATTTTGAAGGGTTAAACAAGCGGCAGCCGGCGGAGTACTCGACGATGGAAATGCTGGGGTACGCGTCGGCGTATTCGCCGCGCGGCGCGAAGGCGTTCGACCTCGACTTGCCTCTGGAGCGCGGGACGGGCGAACTGAACCAGGCCATCTTCGATCGCTGGCTGCAATTCGACCCGGCCCGGATGTGCTTGCAGAAGAAGGCGGAACTGGCGAGGCTGCGCTTGCGTTACATCGACTGCGGCCGCAAGGACGAGTACGGGCTGGACATCGGCGCGCGCGTCATGGCGTCGCGCATGCGCGAGCTCGGTCTTGAGGTGCGCCACGAAGAGTTCGATGACGATCATCGAAACGTGGGATACCGTTACGCAATCTCGATGCCGGCGTTAGCCGGAGTTTTGGAGTCGCAGTGAACCGCTTCGCTTTCGTTTTGGCGTTATGCTTGACGTGCATTTTAGCAGTCCCAGTGCACGCGTTCGCGCAGTTCGCGCAAGCGACGCCCGCGCCCTCACCGACGCCGATTCCGAACCAGTATGCCGATCCCGCGATGTCGTTCACGGCTCCTCCCGAATTTTATCGCGCGCCGGTGCCGCCGCGCGACCCCGCCCACTTCGATCAGCCGACCATTATGGCCGTGTGGGTTGTCAACGCAGGCAAACGCGAACAGCTCACGATCACGATTACGATGGAGAATTATGACGGAAGCCTCGACGGCTTCGAGATGGTCTCCGAAAACGAAGTGCGTGACAAAGTCGACAGCGTCTTCTTCAAGAAGCGCGAACAGGCCAAGCTGACGAACGGAATGCCGGCATACTGGCAGGAGCTCAGCATGGGATCGGGTTTCGATACGCTCAAGCGTTTCGATTACGTCTGGATCGACGGAGTTCGCGGAGTGACCCTTGCGATCGTCGGACGCTATGGAGTGCTGGACGAACCGATGGCTAAGAAGGCGCTTGCAGACGCAGCCGGCGTCCTCTACCCGAAGGACAGAATCTAAGCCGGAGTCGTCAGCGGCTGCTGCGCCTCCAGCGCGCTGCGCAAATCGCCGATCAGATCGTCGAGATCTTCGATTCCTACCGAAAGCCTCAGCAGCCGATCCGTCAGGCCGCGCCGTTCGCGTTCCTCTTTGGGAATGGAACCGTGCGTCATACGGGCAGGATGGCAGATCAGCGACTCGACGCCGCCTAAGCTTTCAGCCAGGCTAAAATACTTGAGCGAATTGGCAAACGCGAGCGCGCGGCTGTCATCGCCTTTGAGCGTAAACGAAACCATGCCGCCGAACCCGGTCATCTGGCGCTTCGCGAGCTCGTGCTGCGGATGCGACGTTAGACCCGGGTAGTACACGCGGTCGACGTCGGGCCGCGCCGCTAAAAACTCCGCCACGGCCATTGCGTTCTTTTCATGCTCGCGCATACGAAGCGCCAACGTTTTGGCCCCGCGCATGGTTAGCCAAGCGTCGTGCGGCCCGGGAACTCCGCCCGCGGAGTTCTGCTGGAACTTTATCGCTTCGTAGAGGTCTTTGTCATCGGTGATCGCGGCGCCGCCCACGACGTCGCTGTGTCCGCCGATGTATTTCGTCGTCGAATGAACGACGACGTCGGCCCCTAATGCGAGCGGCTGCTGAAAATAGGGCGTTGCAAAGGTGTTATCTACCGCGATGATGACGTCGGGCGCCACGTTTGCAATGGCGCGAATGTCGACCAGCGTCAGCATTGGATTGGTGGGCGTTTCGATCCAGATCATCTTCGTGCTGGGGCGAAGCGCTTTGCGAACGGCTTCGGGATCCGTCATATCCATGTAGGTAAATTGCAAACCGTAGCGCCCGAACACGTTTGAAAACAACCGGTACGTCCCGCCGTACAGGTCGTCGGAGACGATCACGTGATCGCCCGACGAGAGGAGCCCGACAACCGCGGCCGTCGCCGCCACGCCGCTGGAGAAGGCGCAGCCGAATCGTGCATTTTCAAGCGCGGCGAGCTGGGTTTCGAGCGCGCGCCGCGTCGGATTAGCCGTGCGGCTGTAATCGAACCCTTTGTGAACGCCGACGGCTTCCTGCGTGTACGTTGACGTCTGGTAGATAGGAACGATGGTTGCGCCCGTCGTGGGATCGGCGCCTTGCCCGGCATGAATCGCTTTGGTGCTGAACTTCATCGCTTAGGGCTTCACCGGCTCGGACGACGTAGAAAGGTAACTGATGATGTCTTGCCGCGTAAGCACCCCGATCGGGTCGCCGTCGTCGGTAACCACCACCGCGTGATTGGCGAGCGTCAAAAGTTTGTAGGCTAATTCGATCGCTTCGCTCTGATCGAGCACGGGGAACGGGCTGCCCATGACTTCGCTGACCGGCTTATGAATGATGTCGGACCGATCGAAGACGGCCTGCATCACCGCTACATCGTTGATGCTGCCGATCTGCTCGTGATCGCGCATGACGGGAATCTGCGATATTTCGTATTGACGAAGCAGATCCAGCGCGTCTTTGACCACGTCCGTATCTTTGACCGTGATCATGGGCGGCAGCGGACGTTTGCTGCGCAGGACGTCGCCGACCGTCGCGCGGCGTTTGCCTTCGGCCAAGAAGCCGTTGGCAATCATCCACTCGTCGTTGAAAATCTTCGACATGTAGCCGCGCCCTGAATCCGGGAAGATCACGACGAGCACGGCGTCTTTGGGAAGCGTGGCGGCAAGTTTGACGGCAGCCGCGGCCGCGGTGCCCGACGATCCGCCGACGAGCAAACCTTCTTCGCGCGTAATGCGCCGCGCCATCAGAAACGACTCGCGATCGGAGACGCGCACGACTTCGTCTATGACTTTCAAGTCGACGGTTTCGGGCAAGTAGTTCATGCCGATGCCCTCGACGGCAAACGATTTCGGCGTGTCGCCGGAGTAAATCGATCCCTCGGGGTCGGCGCCCACGACGTGAATTTTGGGATTTTGTTCTTTCAGATATCGCGCCGTGCCCGATATCGTCCCGCCCGTTCCGATGCCCGCGACCAGATGCGTGATCTGTCCGCCGGTGGCTTCCCAAATCTCGGGCCCGGTCGTGCGGTAATGCGCTTCGGGATTATGAAGATTGTGAAACTGATTGGGTTGGAACGCGCCCGCGATCTCCGACGCGAGCCTGTTCGCAACGCCGTAGTATGATTCGGGCGACTCGTTCGGCACGTTGGTCGGCGTTACCACGACCTCGGCGCCATATGCACGCAAGAGATCGACTTTCTCTTTGGACATCTTATCGGGCATGACCAAGATGCAGCGGTAGCCGCGAATGGCGGCCGCCATTGCCAGCCCGGAGCCCGTGTTTCCGCTGGTGGGTTCGACGATCGTTCCGCCGGGTTTTAGGTGCCCGCTTTTTTCGGCGGCTTCCAGCATCGTGAGCGCGGGACGATCTTTCACGCTCCCGCCCGGATTCATGTACTCGACTTTTGCCAGCATCAGGCACTGCGCGCCACCGGTTACCTTGTTTAGCCGAATGAGCGGCGTTCTGCCAATAGCTTGCAGAGCGTCGTCGTAGTAACGCATGCCCGCGCGCCGGTCCGTGGCTATGGTCGCCAAAGGGAACCTCCAGAGTCGTTGAGGAGAAATCGGCTTCCGCGCGCCCCGGGCATGGCCCTCCGCTTCATTCTTTTCACCGGGTGCCGGCCGTATACTAAAAGAAGAGGGGGAGTTACCATGACGCGTGCACGACTTCTAGGCGCCGTTTTCGCAGTTCTCGCGCTGACCGCGTGCAACGACAGCGCTCTGCCGCCCGGCGGGACCTACAACGCCGTACAGGGCGTGGTCATCGACGCGGCGACCAATCAGCCCGTTGCGGGCGCTACCGTGACGATCGATACAGTGCTGACGACGACGACAGACGCGCAGGGAAAGTTTGCGTTCGCGCAAGTTCCGGCCGGCGACGTGGATGTCGTCATCACGGCGCCCGGGTACAAAGATTACAGCGCGCCGGCGCGCCTCGAGCCGGATAAACCGCTCGTTTTGTCGGTCAGCCTAACGAAGGCGCCGGCTACGCCGGGGAGTTCGAGCGCTCGTAAACCTGCGCGGGTTTGACGTAAGATGCGCGCTGCGCGACCGCGCGGTCGATAACCCCCAGCACCTGTTCGCCGAGTTTTTCCGGATCGTGACGCACGTTGACGGTTTCGCTGATCATCTGCGCGCGGGCGGGCGTCACGCCTAACTCGCGAATGCGATCGACGTCGGCCGTGACCGGTATCTGGCCTTCCTTCGCATAGGCTTCGCGTAGTTTCGACGGCGGTTCGTCGTTGACGATCGCGTAATCGCAGATCTTGGCTCCGGCGTTTTCGAACAGCGCCTCGATGTGATCGCTGGCGGTCATTCCGTCGGTCTCGCCCGGCTGCGTCATGACGTTGCAGACGTACATCTTGACCGCCGGCGACGCGGCGATTTCATGCGCGATGCGATCCACTAAGACGTTAGGGACGATCGAAGTGAAGAGACTTCCCGGTCCCAGCACGATTGCATCGGCTTCGGCGATCGCCGTGATAACTTCAGCCAGCGGTGCAGCGTAAGGCGGGTCGAAAAAAACCTGTTTGATGCGCTGACCGGACATGGAGATGTTCGACTCGCCTTCGACGACCGTTCCGTCTTCCAGCCGCGCGCATAAGCGCACGATGCCTAACGTCGAAGGCAAAACGCGTCCCTTGATGTTGAGAACGCGGCTCGATTCTTTGATCGCCTTGTCGAAATTTCCGGTGATGCCGCTCATGGCGGCCAGGAACAAATTTCCGAAGGAATGGCCGCTTAAACCCTCGCCTTCGCTGAAGCGGTACTTGAACAGATCCGTTACCATCGCTTCGTCATCCGCGAGGGCGACCAAGCAGTTGCGCACGTCTCCGGGCGGCAGAACTCCAAGCTCTTTTTGCAGGCGTCCCGAGCTTCCGCCGTCGTCGCTGACCGTTACGACGGCCGTAAGGTTACTCGTTTTTCGTTTCAAGCCGCGCAGCAGTGTGGAAAGTCCGGTGCCGCCGCCGATGGCGACGATTTTGTATCCTTGCTGCAGGCGCATTTCCATGAGGTTATCGATGATGTTGTCGCGTCCGCCGCCGGTCGCGCTCGCGCGCAGGATAGCGATCAGCCATTGCCTGATGCCGAAGAAAATCAGCGCGATGCCCAGCAAAGCGAAGATCCAAGCGAGGTTCGACGGCGAAAAATAATCCGATACGAAACTATCGATCCACTCGTTGGCGTTGACGCCGGCGCCTTCGGCAACCAAGTAACGCTCCACGCCGTTCACGAGCAAAAGAATGCCGACGATCACGACAAGCAGCCAGCGTTTCACGCCCAAACCCGGATACGCCCAACGCAGCGCAGGCGGAAGCGACTGCAAGCGGCTCGATTTCATTTTGCTATGTCCCGCGTTTCCAGCCGCACGCGCGCGTTCTCCGCTGATTCCAGATGCGCGCAGAGCCGTCGCGCGATATACACGGAGCGATGCCTTCCGCCCGTGCATCCGACGCCGATCTTCAAACGGCGGCGATCCTGGGCATATCGCGGAATCAAAACATCCATGAGGCCGAAGAGGCGCTCCAAAAACGGAGCGGCGGACGGATCTTCTTCGATGTGAGCAGCGACGGCGGGATCGAAGCCCGTCAAGGCTTCCAAATCGGGCTCATAGTTGGGATTGCGCAAAAACCGGACGTCAAAGAGCAGTTCGAGCCCGGCGGGGGCACCGTGCTTGAATCCAAACGCGATAATCTCTATATCCAGTGGGTTCTCGAGGATGCTCACGCCGCTTTCCTGGGGAAGAACCCTACGTATTCTCCGGAGCCCTTGATCTGCATGAAACTGTTTTCGCCCGAAAAGGCCAACGCCCTCATCCCGAAGGTCGCCCCTTTGGTTGAAGAGCTGTGGCAGAAGCGGCGCGACCTGGCGATTAGGCTGCTCGAGAGTGAAACCGCGCTTCGCGGGGTCGAGCCGTCGCCGCCGATACGAATGGCCATCCCACGCTCGCCGTTTGTGCCGAGCCGGTTCAGCGAACAAAAGGCCGAGATCGTGCGGATCATCAACCGTATCGAGGCCTACGGCTGTCTGTTGAAAGACGTTGACTTGGGGCTGCTCGACTTTCCGTCGATGCGCGAGGGGCGTGCGGTCTATCTGTGTTGGAAAGCAGGCGAACGCGAGATAGCGTACTGGCACCCGATGGACGAGGGCTACTCGTCGCGGCGGCCGCTCTAACGCCTTAAGCCGTCGCCGTGGCGGTTACGGGCAGAAAATCTTCCGCTAGACCCTGCAGGCGCACTTCGCCGAACTCCGCGGTGTAGGCGCCGCTCTCGACGCTCTTGATTTCGCCCACTTCCGGGACGTCGGCGAGCTGCGGAATCTTCGCCCGAATCTCGTCCGGGATTCGAACCTTGTCGCCCACCGAGAGGCCACCCTGATCCCAGAGCGCGTTGAGGCTCTCCAGCAGCATCGGCAACGGAATGCCGTAATCTTCGCTGATCGCGCCGATTGTATGCGTTTCGCTGATGGCGCAATTCGAGCAGCCGCCTAAATGGAATTTCGCGAAAACGCGGCGCGCGCCGGCATGCTTCTTGAATGCTTCGTCGACGGTCATTTCCGGAGTAAATTGTTGTTCGGTCATCATCGTATTCTTTTGCTACAACGCCTTGGAAGCCCCGTTTAGTTGCGGAGTACGCCTGTAAGCCGGATTCTGTAGATGACGGCCATCTCTCTGGGACGCGCGTTGCCGTGCGCCTCATGCGACTCATGCTCATCGGAGGGCATCCGCCCCGTCACCGGGGACGAGCGTCTTGCTTCAGGTGGGGTTTACCCGAGTGCGCGTCTCCGCGCAGCTCCGTGAGCTCTTACCTCACGATTTCAACCTTGCCGGCGAACCGGCGGTATGTTTCTGTGGCACTTTCCTTCGAGTCGCCCCGACAGGACGTTATCCTGCACCTTGCCCTGGTGAAGCCCGGACTTTCCTCTCCCGTTAAGGAGCGGCCATCCAGCGTACTCCGCGAGAGTTATCCTAACACAGAACCGGGCCGAATTGCCCAAGGGCAGGCCAGGCGATTTGCAAAGCACCGGACCGGTAATGGCGTGTTAGCATTGCCGCGGCTTTGCACGACCGATGCGAATGTTCGCATCGCGGCTGTTTCCGGTCCGATGCCCGCTGCGCCGATTGCATCGCCAAACGGGCCGCCGAAGATCGTTCGAATCTGGCTCTCTTCAACCGTGATCTCCCCAAATCAAGAATTACGCATGAAAGTAACGACGAGCACGAATGTCGCAAGTGTGGAGGCGCGATGCCGCGTACCGCGTCCGCGTTCCAGAATTGATACCGCTAGTGCGCAGGCACTATTTGTGGCGGTTTATCGCACGCAATGCCGCCGGCGTGGAGGCCACCGAGGGCGTTGACATCTGGCTTAAGTAGGACGAACCCGCGCTAAACGGTAGGGCGCTAACGCTAGAAACCGCCCGTTTTTATCGAAAAATGATGGTGGAGGCAAGGAGACTTGAACTCCTGACCCCTTGCATGCCATGCAAGTGCTCTACCAACTGAGCTATGCCCCCAGACCCGAGACTTTGGAGATGAGGGGACTCGAACCCCTGACATCCTGCTTGCAAAGCAGGCGCTCTACCAGCTGAGCTACATCCCCAGGCGCCGGCGACGCGGCTTTCGGCCTGCCCCTTAACAGGTCTTGCCCGCGGTGCGATAATCAAACGTAGGAGTCTCAAGCGATGTTTCCGGCGATGGTGCTCGCGGCCGTCTTTTCCAGCCAGCAATGCTGGGATATTTTTGACGGCGCTCTGCGGCATAACGCGCAGGGCGCGCATCCGGCATACATCAGCTATGACGAGCGCATCTCGGTTATCGCTGACGACCTGCCGATTCTCTTCAGCTTGGCGCACGTGGATTACCGGGACGATGGAACGGCGCGCGTGCTCGATCAGCGCTTCAACTACTTGCCGATCTATACCAACCGGGCCGAACCCGGACCACCCGAATTGGGCCCCTACGGCAAAGCGCGCTCCGAGTGGCTGCCATTGGAAGGCGCGCGCGACTTGCCGGTCATTTCGAGCGTCCATGTCTTAGGCAACGTCACTTGCAACGTCGCTGGAATAGAAGAGTACAAGGGACACCACAGTTACCATCTGGTGTTTGGCAACTACGCGCCGAATAAGCCGGCGATCAAAGCGATTTGGATCGATACGGCGTCCCAGGACGTGTGGAAACTGATCGTTAGCGGCTACGTAACGTTCGTCGACTCCAATCAAACGCCGCCGCTGGCGGATTTTCAAGTGGAACTCGGATATGCGGGACCGTTTCTCGTTGTGAACCACGTGGTGTGGCAACTGCGGCGGCGCGAATACTCGCAGTACGCGAATTATTTCGGCGAGTACACGCTATCGGGATTCACGTTTCCAAACAAGCTGCCCGCCGAATACTTTAGGGCCGGAGCGGAACGCTAGCTCGAAAGCAAGCGGGCAAGAGGAGAGCGCAACACGTTCGCGCTACGCCTTCATGTGCGCGAAGAGGAACGAACGGCCACGCTGCGCTTCGAGGGAGACCTCGATATCTATCGCCGCGGCGAGATCGAAAGCGAGTTGCCCGAACCGGGCAGCGTCGATCGCGTGATTATCGATTGCTCCAACGCGACGTCGATCGACTCAACTATCCTGAGCACGCTGATGCGTTACCGCCGCAGTTTTGCGTCGGCAGGTGGAGATCCGGTAAACATCGTCGTGATCGTGGAGCCGTCGCTGCGCCGTATTTTTGATATCTCGGGCTTATCGCGCGTACTCACCATCGTGTCGGCGCCGGGCCGGCAAAGTCACGCGCCGGAACGCGCTGAGCCTGAAGGTGCAAACGATGCGGAGGCGACGTAAGGCGCTGGTGGGCCATCCTGGTCTCGAACCAGGGACCTCGTGCTTATCAAGCACGCGCTCTAACCAACTGAGCTAATGGCCCGGGGCACGGGCCATTATATCATCGCGATGTATTTTTTCAATGCCTCGTCATCGGCTTTGAGTTGGGCGAGCATCATGTCGCGCAAGGCGTTCGATTCACGCAGCAATTCGGCGCGCTCGGCTAAGCGGAAGTCGAACACCTCTCGCTCCGCGTCGATGGCGTCGTCCGTTTGCGGATCGGCACCCGCGGCCGCCTTGGCGGAACCGCGGGCGCTCACGTGACGAGGCGGGCTCTGGCGAACCGGTTCGGTCACTCGGTGATCGATTCGATAAACTTCTTGGTGATTTGGTTATCGGCTTTGCGCTGCGTCATCTGGACGTCGCGCAGCGTATTCACCTCGCGCATTTGTTCCGACTTTTCGTCCATCATTTCGTCGAACGCTTCGGATTGCGTTTGCATCGCTTCTTGATGGCGGATCTGTTCGCCGTACATCGCGAGCTGAAACGCTTCGTCTTGTGCGTCGAGCGCGCCGAGCCCGACGTTTCCCGCGGCGCCCGCAATGTTGCCGGCGGTCGTGCCTCCGGTCGTAGCGCCGGCCAGCCCCATACCGATCGCGGCGAGCGGATTGCCGCCGCTTTCGACCAGACCCAGACCCGCATTGAGCAGTCCGCCGATCACATTAAAGCTCATAGTACACCTTCGTTTTGAGATGAATCGTCATCGCCGTCGACGATCGATTCCGGATGCGCGTTGTCGTTGCCGGCGAGTTGCCGGTATGAATGCAGGTTCGAAGCCGGCGGCACGGACGGCGGCATCAGCGATGTAAGCGACGCCAGCTGATTGACGCTTTGCTGCTCGGTGGGGCTTTCGGCGGCAAGATCTTGCGACGATCCGCCGAGTTGCTCGTAATGGCGCAGAACCGAATCCGCATACCCGAGCCGCCTGCCGTCTTGCCAAGGCGTGATCGTTCCGGTCGCGTTGGGGTCGCCGGCGTTATATGCGGAAAGCGCCTTGTGCACATCGCCGCCGTAGCGGCGGAGCAGCCCGGAGATCATGCCGGCGGCATAATCCGCATTTGCCTGCGGATTCATCGCCGCCGGATCGCGCGCGAAGGCGTGCCAGCGGTCGTCGATTTGAAATAGCCCGCGGCCGTGACCGCCGTCGCCCACGATGTTGCTGCCGGCGTTCGAACCGGGGCCGCCCGTCTCTTGAGCGGCAACGGCCGCCAGGAGCTGAGCGCTGACTCCATGTTTTTGGGCCGCCTGGACGATTTGAGGCGCGTAGGCCACGCCGTGGCGGGCGAGGTCGCGGGCAGCGGGGTTGAGCGATTCGATCATTGCGCAGGTCTATACCGCCGACCAACGCGTTTGACAAGGCCCTGAGGCGGGTCTACAATGGGTCGAGTTTGGAGGGCCCCCGCCGGGGCCTTCCTCTATGTTATGGGTTCTGCGCACAAAATCGACGTCAGCGGCCTCCTAGCGGGTAACCGCCGGGGCCTTGTGGTGGACGACCGCGTTCCGATAGCCCCGTTCGAAGGGGTAGAATTTCCGGAGGCGGCCGCGGTCCATCTCGAGCTGCAAGCATCCGGCGAGCTGCTGGAAATCAAAGGTACGATCGACGTGCCTCTGGCCAGCCAGTGCGCCCGGTGCCTGGGGACGGTGGCCGAGAGCATGCACGTGAAGGTCGACGAGCAGGTCGAAGCCGGAGCGAGCCTGCAAGACGGACCGTTCGAGGAAAGCAACGTGCTGACGGCGGGCCGTCTGGACGTCGCGGACCTGGCCGCGCAACTGATTTGCAGCGCAATACCGATCGGGTTATTGTGCAAAGAAGATTGCAAAGGCATCTGTCCGCGCTGCGGAGAGAACAGAAACAGCACAGAGTGCGAGTGTAACGGAGAGACGAGTGGCTAACTTAAAATGGAAGACTCCCCGCAGCAAGACGCGCAGCCGTCGCGCCGCGAACTGGAAGCTCAATCCCGTGACGACCGAAGAGTGTCCGCAGTGCCATGCCCCTAAGCGTCCGCACTTCATGTGCGAAAAATGCGGCACGTACGCCGGGCGCCAAGTGGTCGAGATAAAGGATGATCGCCGGCAGAAGCAGACCTAGGCGCTAACATTGAACGGCGTCAAAATCAGCGCGGTCGGTCATTACGCGCCTGCCGCTATTCTGACGAACGAAGACCTCGAAAAGACGCTCGACACGTCCGACGAGTGGATTACCACGCGTACCGGCATGAAGCGCCGGCACATCGCCGCGCCGGATCAAGCCACGAGCGATCTCTGCATTGCCGCCGCTCGTGATGCCTTAGCAAATGGAAAAATAGCGGCGGAAGATATCGACTGTTTCATCGTCGCCACCTCGACTCCCGACTATCCGTTTCCGGCGACGGCGTGTATCGTGGCCGCGCAACTGGGAGCGACCGGTAAGCCTGCCTTCGATATGGAGATCGCCTGCAGCGGTTTCATCTACGGCCTGACCATGGCGTCGGGCTTGATTCGCTCGGGTATTTACTCTCGGGTCATGCTGATCGGAGCCGAATCGCTTAGCAAGATTGTGGATCGCACCGATCGCAGCACCGCAATCCTTTTTGGCGACGGCGCCGGCGCGGTCGTGTTGGAAGCGTCCGCGGAAAATTCTTTTCTCTCCAGCGAGCTAGGCGCGGATGGGCGGCGCCCCGAGATGCTCTGCTTGCTCGGCGGCGGTTCGCGAAGGCCGTTCACCGCAGAGTCGCTGGAAGCCGGCGAGCAGTATCTGCGCATGGAAGGCCGCGAAATATTCAAATTTGCGGTGACGAAAATGATCGAGTCGACCGGCATCGCGCTGCGCAACGCCGGCCTGCAAAAGAGCGACGTGAATTGGCTGATTCCGCATCAAGCCAACCGCCGCATCATCGACGCTGCCGCCAAATATTTGGAGATGCCCGACGACAAAGTGATCGTGAACATTGAAGAGTACGGCAACACGTCGGCGGCCTCGATTCCGATCGCACTTTCGGAAGCGCTGCGAGCAGGACGCATTAAAGCCGGCGACATCATCGTCTTTGTCGGGTTTGGCGGCGGCCTGTCGTGGGGAGCCGTTACCTGGAGATGGGCGTGAAGTTCGCCGCGGTCTTTCCCGGCCAGGGTTCGCAAGTCGTCGGCATGGGAGCCGACGTCAGCGAAAAATCTTCGGCGGCGCGCGACGTGTTCGATCGTGCGGCTGCGACGCTCGGTTACGATCTGCTCGAACTCCAGAAACACGGGCCCGAAACGAAATTGCGTGAGACGCAATTCAGCCAGCCGGCCATTTTTGTGACGAACCTCGCGCTCTACTACGCGGGCGGAGAAACGATCAAGCCCACGGTCAGCGCCGGCCATTCGTTCGGCGAATTTTGCAGCTTGACGATTTCCGGCTCGATCGGATTTGAAGAAGCCCTGCGTTTGGTCGACGCGCGCGGCAAAGCGATGCAGTACGCTGCCGAGCTGGCTCCGGGCGGAATGACGGCCGTGTTGGGATTAGATGCCGCGCAGATTCGCGAAGTGGCCGCGCATGTGGAATCGGAAACCGGCGGCCGCGTGCAGCTTGCAAATTTCAATTCCCCTTCACAGATCGTGATCAGCGGCGACGCCGCCGCCGTGCAGGCCGCCGCGGACGCGATGCTGGAAAAGGGCGCGAAACGAGTGGTCCCGCTCAACGTTTCCGGCGCTTGGCACAGCCGGCTCATGGAACCCGCCGCGCAACGCTTCGCGGCCGCGGTCGACGCCGCACGGTTCGATTTGCCGGCATTCGACGTCGTGTCGAACGTCGATGCAAAACCGTACCGCGACGTACAAACGATCAAAAAGAATCTCATTCGATCGGTTACCGAGGAGGTTCGCTGGCACGAAACCGCCGGGGCGCTGCTGACGTACGGTCTGGATCTCGTCGTCGAGTTCGGCGCTTCGCCGGTCTTGGGCCCGTTGATGCGGCGTCTGCCCAACGCGGTCGAAGGATTGAACGTCACCGATTTCGCCGGCGTCGAAAAATTTCGCGAGAAACTGAGCGTGCACGCATGATGTTCGAAGGAAAAGCTGCGCTGATTACCGGCGCGAGCCGCGGCATCGGCCGCGCGATCGCGGTCGATCTCGCCAAGCACGGCGCGTCGATCGCGCTCGCGGGCCGGGATCATGCGGCGCTTGAAGCAACGGCCGCCGCTTGCCGGGAAGTGCAGACGGGTCATCAGAGTATCGTGATGACCGGCGACGTTGCCGATCGCGCAACGGTGGACTCTTTCGTCGCGCAGACCGTTGAAAAATTCGGCCGCCTCGATTTTGCCATCGGCAATGCCGGTCAGTCGCACGACGGCTTGATCTTGCGCCTGCGCAACGACGTGCTCGATCAACTGCTTTCCGTCAACCTGAAATCGGCGTTCTTTTTGTGCGCGGCCGCGGCAAAGCCGATGATGAAACAGCACGCCGGCTCGATCGTGCTCGTCTCGAGTATCGTGGGATTGACGGGCAACGCGGGCCAATCGGCCTATGCCGCCTCGAAGGCGGGCCTGCTCGGGCTCACCAAGTCCCTTGCAAAGGAATTGGGTTCGAGGAACATAAGAGTCAACGCCGTCGCGCCCGGCCTTATCGAAACGGCGATGACCGAAAAAATGCCGGATGCGGCTAAGGAATATTTATTGAAACAGACGTCGCTCGGACGCGCCGGACGACCGGAAGATGTCAGCGGAGTAGTGCGCTTTCTTTGCTCGGATGCCGCCGCCTACGTAACGGGCCAGACGCTCGTGGTCGACGGCGGAGTCGTAATGTAGGAGACATATGTCCACGTTCGATAAAGTCAAGAAGATCATCGTCGAGCAGCTCGGCGTTGACGAATCGGAAGTAACGCCCGAAGCTTCGATCACCGACGATCTCGGTGCGGATTCACTCGATCAAGTTGAACTGGTGATGGCCTTCGAGACGGAGTTCAACATCGACATTCCCGACGAAGAAGCTGAAAAAATCAAAACCGTCGGTGACGCCGTCAAACGCATCGAGGAGACCAGCACCAAAGAGTGACCCTTGTTTGAGACCCTCTCCGATCGCCTAGGCGCGATCTTTTCCAAGCTGAGCGGCCGAGGCCGTCTCAGCGAATCCGACGTGAACGAAGTGATGCGCGAAGTGCGCATCGCTTTGCTTGAGGCCGACGTTTCGCTTTCAGTCGCCAAAGCTTTCGTCACGCGCGTCAAAGAAAAAGCCGTCGGCGCGGACGTGCTCGCGTCGCTTTCGCCGGCGCAAACGATCGTCAAGATCGTCCACGCGGAACTCATTGATTTGCTTGGACCCGCGGCGGGTTCGCCTGAAGCGCGCCTGCGTTTCTCCGACGCCCCGCCATCGGTGATCATGCTGGTCGGATTGCAAGGCTCCGGCAAGACAACGCAGGCCGGAAAGCTCGCGCTGCGTTTGAAAGATCAAGGGCGCCGTTCGTTATTGGTGGCAGCCGACGTCTACCGCCCCGCTGCGATCGCGCAGCTGCAGATGATCGGCAAGCAGACCGATCTGCCCGTCTTCGAAAAGGGCACGGCCAATCCGGTGGAGATCGCACGCGATGCGATTGCCGAAGCGCGCCGCCTTGGACTCTCGACCGTCATTCTCGACACGGCCGGACGGCTGCAGATCGACGAAAGCCTTATGGACGAGCTGGCGGCCATCAAATCGGCGGTCAATCCCACCGAGATTTTGCTGGTCGCCGACGCGATGACGGGCCAAGAGGCGACCAACGTAGCCAAGGGCTTCCACGAGCGCCTGGGCATTACGGGCGTTATTCTGACGAAATTGGATGGCGATGCCCGTGGCGGCGCGGCGCTTTCCATGTATAATGTCACGGGCGCGCCGATCAAGTTTGCCGGCGTCGGCGAGAAACTCTCGGCGCTCGAGCCTTTCCACCCGGACCGGCTCGCATCGCGGATCCTCGGTATGGGCGACGTGCTCACGCTCATCGAGCGGACGCAGAGCGTCTATAGCGAAGATCAGGCCAAAGCGATCGAGCAAAAACTGTTCAAGCAGCAGTTCACGCTCGACGATTTCCTCGAACAGATGCGGCAGATCCGCCGGATGGGATCGATGGGGGAGATCCTCAAGATGATTCCCGGACTGTCGCGCGCGCTTCCGAAAGATTTCGAGATTCCCGAACGGGACCTCAAACAAATTGAAGCGATAATCTGTTCGATGACCGCGCGCGAGCGCCGGGACCCCGCGCTGCTCAACGGTTCGCGACGCAAGCGGATCGCCGCGGGCAGCGGAACGCAGGTTGCCGACGTCAACCGCTTAGTCAAGCGCTTTGACGAATCGCGCAAAATGATGAAGCAGATGGGTTTCGGGAACAAACTGAAGAAGTTACGGAGTACTTTTAGTGGTTAAAATTCGACTGAGGCGCATGGGCGCAAAAAAACAACCGACGTACCGCTTCGTTGTGGCGGATCAGCGCGCCCCGCGCGATGGCCGGTTCATCGAGATTCTCGGACACTACAATCCGCGAACCGAACCGCGCACGATCGTGGTAAACGAAGAGAAAGCGAAAGCATGGCTTGCCAAGGGCGCCCAGCCCTCGGACACCGTGCGGCGCCTCTTCACGGAAAAAGGCATCATCGAAAAGGTTGTTAGCGAAAGCCGATGAGCGCCTTCGACGACGAATTCGGTCTATTTAGCGACGAGCAAGAAGCCGAACGGCGTTCCACGCTGGGCGGCCGCCGCATCGCTTCGAACGAAACGATCATTGACGACGTCGAGCCTGAAGACGAAGGCCCGCCGCGCCGCAGATCGACCGCGGGAGCGGCCGGCGGCAATTTCAGCGGCCCCCGGACGTTCCGGCGCCCGCCGCCGCGGCGCGGTGCGCCCGAGGATCCCGCCGCAGCGCAAAGACGCGCCGGTGAGTTGTTGGAATTTCTCGCCAAGAAATTGGTGGAGAAGACCGACGTCGTGAAGATCGAGAGCTATCCGCCGGAAAACGGCGAGATGGCGCTCATCGAGCTGGCCGTCGATCCCGAGGATATCGGTAAGGTGATCGGCCGGGGCGGCCGCGTCGCGCAAGCGCTTCGGACGATCGTCCGGGCGACCGCGGAAGGCCGCATTCAAGTCGAAATCTTGGATACCGACGAATTCTACGACGATTCACCCGAGGATGAATGACGAGCTTTCCGTAGGCCGTATCGCCGGCGTTTTCGGCGTCCGTGGTGAACTCAAGTGCGACCCGACAAGCGCGGGTCGCATGCTTTTTTCACCCGGAGAGATGCTGCGGGCCGAACTGCGCGACGGCGACAGCCAAACGTTGACGCTGCAGTCGGTGCGGGAACATCAGGGCCGCCTGCTTTTGCACTTCGAGCATTTCGATTCGGTCGAAGACGCCGAAACGCTGAAGGGCGCGACGCTCTACGCAGCCCGCGACCGGATAACGCTGCAGCCGGGTGAGTATCTCGACGCCGATTTGGCCGGGTGCGAAGTATACGATCGCGATCATTCGATTGGAACGGTCGAGCGCGTGGAACATTATCCCGCGTCGGACATGCTCCTGGTGCGCGGACGGATGATTCCGCTGATCGACGCGTTCGTGAAGCAGATCGACGTCGCAAACAAACGCATCGACACCGAGTTACCCGAAGGCCTGCTCGAGTAGCGTTAGTTGTTGAGCGGGTGGTCGGCCACGTAAGCGGTGACCGCGGCCGAGACGGCGCTCTGCACGGAATCGCCGTCGCCCGACGTCTCGGCGAGCCTTGCTCCAAAGCACGTATAGACGTCGAGCGTGAAACTGTATTGCGTGCGCTTGAAAAACCCATGGCGAACCGATTTGGACGAGAGCGTGCCCGTCGCGACGGTGTTGTTACGATCGGTCCCGCAAATTGCGTTTGCCGATTTCGCCGCGTCCCCGCCCGAGTTGGTGTTGCGCGTCAGGTAATGCTGATTCAGCGCCGAGTACAACGCACCGGTTGCTTCGTTCAGCGCGTTTGCGGGGCTGCCGCCGGCGCGCACGACAAAAATGCCCTTGGCCGGTTTGACGACTGCCGTTGCGTGCGGATCGGGCGTTTCCCGGGGACGCCGTTTGAACAGACCGGCGATGCCGCCGCCGATGTTGGCCTGATTGCTGGCTAAGGGCGCCGGCGTTGCCTGCGCGGAGGCTTCTTCAAAAGCCTGCGCTTTGCTCTGCTCGCGCCCGACGATGCCGTCGCGGATGCTGATCGCTTGTGAAGACGCATCTTCAAAAGATTGAATTTGGGCCGTCGCCGCCAGAATAATCGTTCCGGTCGACGTGTCGACGACTTGCTCTACGAGCGAAACGCCGCCGCCAAGCGGCGTCATGTATCCCGCAACGTAATACGCGGCGCTCAGCGATTTCGCGTAATCCAAATAGCTCGCGCGCTTGACGGTAGGCGGACCCTGCAGCGCATCGACGCCGCCCGCGGCATTCATTTGACTGATAAAGAGTTGTGCGGTTCGCGTGCCCGTATCAGAACGCATGTCGGTACTAAAATCAAACGGATAGACGACGACGAGCGGCAGCTTGGGTCCGGCTGAGGGCAGAGCGACCGGCTGCGGCGTAGCGGTTGCTTTCGGCGCAGGCGGCGGCGCCGCGCCGATCAGCGCGAACGTCGATACAAGAAGAAGAGCCGCGAAAACTCGACGCACGAAATCCTCTCTACACGGAAGCAATGCAGCAACCCCGCTGGAAACGGCGGCGCCGCGTCATTCGTTTCCTCACCGGTCACGAAGCGCCCTCGCACGCTGTTTCTACAACGTCCTGCTCTTGAGGCGGGACCGGGTCGATAAGGGGCGCGACCGTTTCGCTTCCCTTTTCGTGCGCCCAAGCCGCGCTGAGCTCGGCGCCGAAGAAAAAGATCGCGCCCAGCAGATAGAACCATAAAAGGAGCACGAGCGGCGCAGAGAGAGCGCCGTAAATATGCGTGAAGTCAACGTGCACCGTATAGAATGCGAATGCGTATTGCACGGCCGGCCACATCAGCGCGGCGAAGGTCGCGCCCGGTATGCCGAAATACCATCGCACGGTGCGGTTAGGCAGAAACGTGTACAGCACGACGACGACGATGAAGATCAGCAGCATCGAGAGCGCGTACGCCAGCACCTCCGAGACGTTTTGCGGGTTGGAAAAATGCGCGTAGACCACGAAAAGCGAGACGAGGATGGGCAGCCCCATGGCGACGACCATCACTATTCCAATGAGCGGCAGCATGATGAGCGAAAGCGCGATGTCGTGAATCAGCGGCCGGCTCTTGGGAACGGCCAGTGCGCGGTTGAGCGCGTAGGCGAGCCCCATGAAAAGATTCTTTCCCGCCCAAATAACCACCACAAAGGCGATGATGCTGGAGATACCGCGGCCGTAGACGTAGGTTTGAAGATTGGTGGCAACCGTTTGATGCAGAGCCGGAGCGAACTCGTCGACAAAGGCGAGGATTTGCTGATCCGCGTTGGGGTAGATCAGCGACGCTCCGGACAAGATCAGCACGAAAAGCGGGAAGACGGCAAAGAGCGCGTTAAACGCAATGGCTTGTGATAAAAAGGCGCAGCCGTCGCGGGAGAACCGCATGCCGGCCTCGCGGAATGCCAAGATGAGTCGCATAGGGTCCTGCGATAGTATCGCGGTTCGTCCATGATATTCCCACTTATCGCTCCCGCCCTCGTGGTGGTGCTCAACGGGACGATCGTGCACTCGTACGCGCCGGTTTACGTCGTGCGCGGGCACGTCGTCGCGCCGCTTGAACCCTATGTAACGGCGGTTGCCGCAAGCATCGGATACAGCGGCTCCGTGCTGATCGTGACGCGCGGCGATCGTTTCGCGCAGCTGCCCGTTGCGGCGAATATCGTCCCAGCGCAGTGGCCGCAAACCTATGTCGAGATCGCGCCGTTGATGCGAAGCTTGGGCGTTCGCGTTGCGTACGATGCGCAGCAGCGGCGCCTGGAGATCGATACGGGCGGCAGCGTTGTCGTGACGCCTACGCCGTTCAATCCGGCCGTGCCGGCGGCGCCGCCCTCGAAGGTTTTTACGCCCTCGCCTATTGCGACGCCGCGTCCGCAAGTCAGCGGGAAACCGGCACCGCGGCGGACTCCTCTTCCGGTCACATGCTGCACGCGTTAACGCTTCTGCTCGGGCTGACATTTGTCTCCGCCGACGGCAGTTCGATCGCCGGCACGTTGAGCTATCCGCAATCGCTGGGCGCAAAAGTGCCCGCGGTTGTCCTGGTCGGAAGCAACGGGCCCGCGGATCGTACGGAGCTTGTCGGCATAACGCCCGTCTTCGATCTCTACGCGGACGCGCTGAACAAAGCGGGCTTCGCTGTGTTGCGCTATGACAATCGCGGCGTCGGGCAGAGCACGACCAAAACACAAGCCGAGCGCGTGCGGCGCCAGAATTTTATTGACGATGCCGCAGCGGCGGTTCGAGCGGCCGCGAGCGATCCCGCGATCGACCAGTCCCGGATCTCCATTCTTGGATTGAGCGAAGGAGCGGAGACCGCAATTGCGGCGGCGCTTGCGGGAGCGCCCGTGCGCTCGCTGGTGTTGGTCGGACCGCTCAGCGTTCCGTACGCGCAAGCGATGGCCGAGCAGGACGCGACGGCGTCGCCGCTCGTTCGGCAGCGCGATGCGCTCTTACTCGCGATGCCGTACTTTCAAAGTTACGCGAACGTCGATCCGCGCAAGGAGATCGCGTTCGTTCGCCAGCCGGTCTTGCTAGTGCGCGGACTCTCCGACACGCAGACTCCGGCAGCCGACTTCGACGGTCTCGTGCAGGCGGCGCAAAGCGCGCTGCGCGAGGTCAGCGTGAAGCGTTTTCCGGGCGACGATCACTTCTTGCTGCAGCTGTCGGATGAAGAACTTCGGGGAACTCCGCAGTATCAGCAGCGGCACGAGTTAGACCCGGCCGCTGCCGGCGCCATCGTTACTTGGCTGCGCTCTCACTAGCGGGGCGCGGGAGAAGACGCAAGGTCGAATTGACGAGCGCGATGACGACCGCGATGCCGAGGATAACCCAGCGGTCGGTATCGGAGCCTAACATGCTCCAGCCCATCGCTTTGTCGATCGAGTAGACGCCGAAACCGGCAAAATCGATCGCGAGCGCTCCTGCGATGTACATGCCGGGCAGCTCCCAGCCGCCGCCGCCGACGAAGAAGCCCTTGCCCCAATGCACCGTAAAGATGGCGGTCAGCATGACGATGACCAGCAAGCCGGGGCCTACGCCGCCAAGCAAGCCGAGCGCGATGAGCAGGCCTCCGCCGAACTCACCCAGCCCCGCCGCCAGCCCCATGAGCATAGGCGGACGCATGTTCACGCTGGCCATGAAGCCCTCCATCCCCTTCAGACCTGGGCCGCCGAAGGAGCCGAAGAGCTTCTGTGCGCCGTGGGCTGCGAGGCCGAGCCCAACAATGAGGCGCGCAATCAGCAGGGCGATACTCATAAACTAAAACCTACCTATCATCAGGTTACCTACTGTTTATAGCCATGTGCTAAAATAGTAAGGGAGTTGCCAAAAGATGTCAATAGCATCAGGACAGAGCTTATGCCCACGTTATCACCGCGCCGTCGAGCTCGTCGGTAAGCGTTGGACGGGCGCCGTCGTCCGGACCCTGATGGGGGGCCCCCGGCGCTTCAACGAGCTCCTCAGCTCGATTCCGGGCATTTCGGACCGCCTGCTCACCGAGCGGCTCCGCGAGTTGGAGGCCGAGAAGGTCGTCCGGCGCGAGGTGAAGCCCGAAGCGCCGGTTCGAGTCGTGTACGAGCTTACCGACTGCGGCCGCGATCTTGCTCCCGCGCTGGACGAGATCGCTCGCTGGGCCGAACGCTGGATCGACGCTCCGTCCGCCCACTAGCCGGCGTGAAAGGCGTTCTCTTAACGGCGCTGCTCTTTGCGTGCGCCCTCGCTCGCGTTGCAGCGAAGGACGCGCAGTTCGGCGACCTCTCTTACCGTTGGCTCGGTCCGGCGGTCATGGGCGGGCGCCTGGACGCCGTCGCCGGGATTCCGGGCGATCCCACAGTTGTCTATCTCGCACATTCGTCGGGCGGTTTGTGGAAATCGCAGAACGGCGGCCTGTCGTTCGCGTCGGTATTCGAAGCGGGCCGGACCGAAGCGATCGGCGCGATCGCGATCGATCCGAACAATGCGCGTCGCGTGCTTATCGGGACAGGCGAGGGCTTTCCGCGCAACACCGCCGTCTACGGTGACGGCGTTTGGCTTTCAACCGATGGCGCGCGTCACTGGCGCAACGCCGGTTTAATGCAAAGCGGAAGCATCGCGAAGATCGCGATCGACCCGCAAGATAGTAAGATTGTGTTGGCGGCGGCGATGGGCCGCGAGTTTGCACCCGGCGGCGAACGCGGAATCTATCGCAGCGACGACGGCGGTTCGCATTGGAAACGCGTTCTGTACGTCAACGATACGACCGGCGGAAGCGACGTCGCCTTCGATCCGAAAGACGGAAACATTGTTTTTGCCGGCACGTTCGACTACTTGCGGCGGCCGTGGACGATGATCAGCGGCGGAATCGGCAGCGGGCTTTACAAATCCGTCGACGCCGGAAAAACTTGGAGGAAGCTCACTGATCCCGCGCTGCACAACGGCTTACCGGCTGGGCCGATCAACCGCGTCGGCGTCAGCGTCTGCTACAGCAACCCCGCAATGGTGTATGCGTTCGTGCCGGTCAAGAACGGGATGCTGTACCGCAGTACGGACGGCGGCGAGCATTGGCAGATGCGCAACGCCAGTCAAGAGATCAACTTCCGGCCGTTTTACTTTTCACAAGTGCGCTGCGATCCGGCCAATCCGCAGAAAGTTTTTGCCGTCGCGGGCGGTTTACGCGTTTCACTCAACGGCGGGAGAACATTTCGCAACGCCGGCGGAGGGGGCGACAACCACGACCTGTGGATCGACCCGAAAAACCCGCGGCGCCTGCTCAATGGCAGCGATCTCGGGTTCGATTACTCCGTTGACGGCGGCAAGACGTGGAGTTTCGATAACGTGGTGCCGTTCGATCAGATCTATCGCGTCGGCTACGACATGGACGTGCCGTACCACGTTATGGGCGGGCTGCAAGATCACGAGGTTTGGCGCGGGCCGAACGAACTCCCCAACCGCAGCGACGGCGTAGCGGGCGGAGATTGGCTCAACATCTCCGATTGGGGCGACGGCCAGTATGCCATGGCCGATCCGCGCGATCCCAACGTCATCTACGAAGACACGCACTTCGGCGATCTGGCGCGAGAAGATCTCGGCTCGGGCGAGCGCCGCTACATCTCTCCCCAGCCGAACATCGGCTTCGGAACGGGCGCGGCGACGTACAAGTACCGCTTCAATTGGAGCGCGCCGCTGCTGATTTCGCGCTTCGATCCGGATGTCATATATTTCGGCGGCAACGTGCTGTTCCGCTCGGCGGATCGCGGGAACTCGTGGACGGAACTGAGTCCGGATCTCACGCGCTGCGATCCGGCGCTACTGGCCGCCAGCGGCGGTCCGATCACGTTCGACGACACCAACGCCGAGACGTACTGCACGATCTACTCCATTGGAGAGGATGCGAAAAGTCCTGAAACGATCTGGTACGGAACCGATAACGGCCATCTCGAACTGACGCGCGACGGCGGCAAGAGTTGGCAGGACGTCGTTGGGAACGTTTCCGGACTTCCGCTCCCCGCGCGCGTCACCTCAATTGCGCCTTCACCGGAAAATGGCGGCGTGGCATACGCGACCTTCGACAGGCATCAATGGAACGATTACGCACCATATGCGTACATGACGCGAGACTACGGAAGATCGTGGACTGCGATCGGGCGTGGTCTAGGAAGCTACGTGCACGTCGTCCGGGAGGATCCGCGCAACTCGCAAGTGCTCTATGCCGGCACGGAAACCGGTGTCTCCGTTTCGTTTGACGGGGGCGGCCACTGGAACGATCTGCGGTTAGGAATTCCGCGCGTGCCGATCTTCGATCTGCAAGTTCATCCGCGGGACAACGACCTGATACTCGGATCGCACGGACGAGGCTTTTACGTACTAGACGACCTCACGCCGCTGCAGAATTGGTCGCGGGCTACCGGCTCGGATGCGTATTTGTTCGCGCCGATGCCGGCTCTGCGTTCCTCGAGCTCGGCGTATCGTGAACATGGGAGAGGCGCGTATCTTTCGGATAACAAGCCGTACGGCGCGCTGATCACGCTCTATCTCGCCAAGGCGCCGCCGGCGCCGGCAAAACAAAAACCCACCGTCACGGTGCAGGTTCTCGATGACGAGAACCACACGATCGATCGGTTTCCGGCGGCGGTGCATGCCGGCCTGAACCGCTTCACTTGGGACTTGCACGTTTTGCCTCCGTCGGGAACCGCCACGATCCAGGATGCGCGCCCGTACTACATTTTCTATCCGATGAAGATCCGCGGACCGCAAGTGTTGCCCGGTACGTACACCTTGCGCATCGATGTGAACGGGAGGACGTTGAATGCGCCCGTTACGGTGGAAATGGATCCGCATCATCCGGTCGCGGCGGTCGAACTTCAACGTCAGTTCGATGCGTTGCAAAGTCTGGCCGCGACGCAAGAGCGCGTCGAGGTGATGCTTTCGAAGTTGGACAGCCTGCGCCGCCAAATCGCAGCGTTGCGCGTCCGGGCGGGCGCGCCGGCGCGCGAGCTCGACGCGTACGATGCCGTGCTGGTGACCGAGCAAGACCGCTTGCGCAATCCCGAACCCAGCGGATACCGCCGACCGGCTCGTTTGAGCGAGCAGTTGGCATACCTTCGCTACACGATCGAGCAGTATGACGGCGCGCCGACGGTTCCGCAAGCGGAGCTGGCTGCGCAATACGCCGCTGAGACCGCATCTGCCGAAAAGGATCTTCCGAGTCTCTTCGGCGACAAGCTCGCAGCGCTCAACGGATTGCTGCGCGCGGCGCATCTGCCGGAGCTGCACAGCTGAAGGCAGCATACGGCCTCCGGAAGTCCGCGTTGCTCAACGCGTTCTGGATTCCGCTGCACTTTCAAGACACGGCGCTGATCGCGATCTCGGTGCCCGCGGCGATCGTTCGCTTCGCGCCGCAAGAGCACGTCAAGGTCTTCGCGGTGCTTGCGGCATTGGTCTCGCTGGTCTCGATGGTGATTCCGCCGCTCGCCGGCGCCTTTTCCGACCGCCTCCGACGGCGAGGCGTGCCGCGCCGCGCCTTTATCTTAGGCGGCGCGGCGGTCGACGTCGCATGCCTGGTGATGATGGCCGAGGTTGGGAACCTCGGCCTTTTCGCACTCTTTTTGTTGCTCGCCACGTTCGGCGCGAACGTGGCTTTGGCGGCCTATCAGGCGCTGTTGCCCGACGTCGTTCCGAAATCGCTCTGGGGAACCGTTTCGGGCGTGCGCGGCGTCGCCATGGTCATAGGCGTCGTTGGCGGCATCGCGTTAGCCGCGGGAACGTATCCCCAGACGACGTTCGTTGGAATCGCCATCGCAATCGGCTTGGGCGCGCTCACGCTGTTCGCCGTTCCCGAGCGCGACGCACCTAACGAACGGGAAGATCCGGCACACATTAGCGACTGGCATGATTTTACCGTAGTGTTTATCGCGCGCTTGTTTCTGGCGTTCGGACTCTCGCTGCTCATGACGTTCATTCTCTATTTCTTTCGAGACGTGCTGCACTCGGGCGATCCGAAGGTTGGGACGGCTCTGGTCGCAGCGGCCTCGCTCGTCGGCTCGATAGCGTCTGCGGTCTATTTGGGATGGCTGTCGGACCGCGTGCCGCGCAAGCTGGTCGTCGCGGCGTGCGGCATACCGATGACGCTGGCCGCGGCCGGGTTTGCGCTGCTGCCGCAAGAACGCTGGATGTATGCGTTCGCGGTCCTCTTTGGAATCGGTTTCGGCGGCGTGCTTTCGACGGGGTGGGCGCTCGCCATCGACAGCATTCCAAAGATGCGCGACGTTGCGCGCGACTTGGGCGTGTGGGGAATCGCGCAGAATTTTCCGGCCGTCATCGCGCCGCTCTTCGGCTGGTGGCTGCTCTCCCTCTACAGCACGCCGCTCCCGGGTTACCGGTTGCTTTTTCTCACCGCGGCGGGAACGTTTGCGATCGGATCGATGTCGGCGCTAGCGGTGGGCCGGCGCCCGCTGATGCCGTGGTGGGGAAGACCCTTCCAGTTCGCGTCGGGCCTTGCCGTCTGGATCTACGTGCACATCGCGTACCGCGTGCGCATGTGGGGCGCGCTCCCGCGCAAGCGCGAGTCGGCCATCGTGATTTCCAACCATCAGAACGAGCTCGATTTGATGGGTTTTACCGCCTATGGATTCCTGATCAGCGGCGTGCGCCGGCCGTTCCTGGCTGCAACGGCCAAACTGCTCTTCGAACCTGGATTCATGGCCATGCGGATTCGATGGCTCTGGCGCGTCCTTCGCAACCTGAATATGAACGGGTTCTTTCTGGCGATCGGGTTGCTGCCGATCGAAAACGAACTGCAGTCGCGCTCCATCGCGCGCTGGGCATGGAGCGTTGAGAGGCTGCACGGTCGCCTGCGGCTCGAAGAAATATTCAAAGAGGGTATCGTCGACCGGTTTGGATTGCGCGGCTTAAAGACGCGCGACCTTTTCTCGGCCGCGCATTTCAAGCAATCCACGGAAACGTACGTTCGGATCACCGATCTCCAAGCGAAGTACGGCAAAGAACAGCTCGACCTGATGCGAGCCGGCGTTGCCGAAGATCTGGACCGGTTCGAAGACGTCGTCAGGCGCGGCGCTACCCTGTACGTCACGCCCGAGGGCGGCTACACGGTAACCGGCGCGATGCTGCCGTTTCGCGCGATATGGGAACGCCTGGAGCCGTCAGCTCGTGAGATCTATATCGCGGCGATCAGTTACGATCCGTTCGCGCCGAAGTTCTCGCAGTTGTACCGCGTCGTCCCGCTCGAACGCCGGGAAGATGCGGCTGCGGAGTTGTGTGCGGCGCGCCCGGTGACGGTTAGCGCTCTGCTTTCGGCGTGGCTGACCGGCTTAGGCGGACCTTTTACGGAATCGGACGCGGTGCGCGCCGTCGTGGAGAGCTTAGGCCGCTTGCCGAAAAACGTTTTCGTCGATCCCGAGCTCGTCCGGTCGCCCGAAGAGGTGACGAAGCAGGCGCTGGCGGCTTTGGTGCGATTGAACATCGCCGTTCAGACGGACGCTCGCTACGTGCTGACCGAAAAACGTAAGCACCCCAACTATCCGATGGTTGAAGATATCGTGGCGTTCCAATCGATATTCATCGGCGAAACGCTTGCTGCCGCCCAGAGCATTCAAGCGCGTTTGAATAGCCCGGAGCCGGGTACGCTATTCGTGGAGAATCCAATGCAGTAGCAGAGCGAAAGAGGCGCGGCTTAAGCCGGCGCCTCTTTCTTAATAAGCGCTTGCCAGATGAAGTAGAGCGCGATCCCGGCGAGCAAAATTATGATGCCGATCGATGTTTGCACGGGCTGGCTGATAAAGGTTCGAATAACGACGGCGACGCTTGCCGCAATGAAGAAGAGC
>DASUIF010000028.1:0-49151 GCA_036273135.1 Candidatus Rubrimentiphilum sp. | reverse complement strand
ACGTTATTCGGATTGAGCGCCGTCTCGTCGCGCCAGATCAGCGACAGGAGCTGGCTGCGGCTAAAGATACAGTTCGGACTCCGCAGCAAGACGTGCAGCAGATCGAACTCCCGGGGCGTAAGGTCGATCTGCCGTTGCGCCCGCCGCACCGTGCGATCGTCAGGGTTGAGCCAAAGGTCCTCGTAGACGAGCGGCGATTGCGCAATCACACGGGGGCGCCGCAACGCGGCGCGAATGCGCGCCGTCAGCTCTTCGATCGAAAACGGCTTGACGATGTAATCGTCGGCCCCCAGCCGCAAGCCCGAGATGCGTTCGTCGAGCCCATTCCTGGCGGTCAGGAACAACACCGGCACGTCGCTCTTCTCACGAATGCGCCTGAGCACTTCCATGCCGTCGATCGCCGGCATCATAATGTCGAGAACGATGCAATCAGGCTCGCGATCCAGCATGCGCAACGCGGCGCCGCCGCTGCGTGCCGTCACGAGCTCGAACTCCGCCGGCGACAATCCGGTCGTCAGGACGGCTAATATCTCCGGGTGGTCGTCAACCGCCAGGATGAGCGGCCGCTCGCGCTCGCGGTTCACGTCGCGTTCGGCAGCGAGATGGTCACCCTCGTGCCGGTTCCCGGCTCGCTTTCGAGCGCGATGCTTCCACCGTAGCGTTCGACGATAACTTTTGCAATCGAAAGCCCGATCCCGGAGCCGCTGATATCGGCGCGCGCGCTGCCGCGAAAGAACCGGTCGAAGGCGCGTTCAAGGTCGGCCTTGTCCATGCCCGGGCCGTTGTCGCCCACGACGATCTCGATTCGATCTTCCCGCTGCGTCACGCGGAGATCGACCGCCGACTGCGGCGCGTATTTCAAAGCATTTTCGACCACGTTGCTGATCGCTTCGTAGAGCTCGTTTTCATCAACGTTGGCGTAACAGCCCGGTTCGATCCGCGCCACAAGCCGGTTCTTGGCAAGCGGTTCGAACGCGCGCAGCAATCGTTCGGCGATATCGGAAACGTCGGTCCGCGACGCGGCGCGCTGCAGCGGACGATCGAGTCGCGCCATCAGCAGCAGCCGGTCGATCGTGCGCGTCATCAGGTGCACCTGCTCGCGCATCGTCGTCACTAATTTGGCAGCCACCTCGGGGTCGCGCGTCCCCATCTTGTCCAGCACTTCCGTATATCCGCCCAGCACGGTCAACGGCGTGCGCAGCTCGTGCCCGGCGTCGGTGAGAAATTGGCGCGCCAGGATATCCTGCGAACGCGAGAGGCCAATGACTTCTTCACGCAGAGGCCGCCAAAAAACAAAATACGTTATCGTTGCGGCAAGTAAGGAGAGCGGCAGCACCACCAGCCAGCTGCCCGTGAATGCGATCCAGCGGACCGGCGCTTCGCCGGCGATCACAAATTTCGTAGGCAAGCGGGCCCCGCGAAAAACGCTCTCGCGTCGCGCGCTTATCAACTTCAGCGCCGCCCGGGACTGGTTTTCGAGCTGCACTGCGCTCACGAGTCCGATCGTCATGCCCGTGACGAAAAACAGGACCGTAAAGAGTAGGAAGTGTGTGAGAAAACCTCGCTTAACCAATCGAACCTCCGCCGCGCTTCAAGGTTCGCGGTAGAACCACGTAAACCCCGATCGACGGCGAGTAGGACTGCCCAAAGTTTGGCGAGATGCCCAATTTCCGGGCCTGCGCATCGGCATAATCCAAGATGGTGATATACACGCACGCCTGCACGAAATTCCGGATGGGCGCATAGCTTTTTCCGTACTCAATCTCTAGCCAGTAGCTCCCGTCGCTTTGGCGGTGCGGCACGAGCGTCAGGTCGGGAAAAGACGGCAACGTCGTACCGTGCTCGAAAGCCGTGCGGTACTCATCGATTTCACTCAGCGCACGCGTGTAGGCCGTGCGTATGTCGCCCGAACACGCCGGATCGTCGTTGCGGATGGCCAGGATATTCGCGCCGGTAGGCGGCTCCTTGAGATGCTGGTCGCCGCCTCCGGCTCGCTCTTTCGGCGGTGCGGCAGCTGCGGCTACTTGCGCTTCCAGGTCGATCTGCGGCACTTTGGTGCCGAGCGTGTAGCTGAGTTGGAAGCTGGGCGGCAGGTTCGGACGCGCCGGCAACAAGAGCGACGACCCATTTGAAAGCGCGACCGGTACCGCGTTCGCGTTGTTCGCGAACGTGCCGGCGAAAGCGTTGAAGAGATTTGTTGCCGTCAGCGTGAGCGCACCGTTGCCAAACCGCTTCTCCACACCGAAGTTCGCCGTCGTGTACGAAGGCAAATGCTGCGCGTTACCACTCGAGACGTACTCCAAATCGCCGACGAGATCGATCCCGCTGTGGTTGTCGAGCGTATCGAGCGCCAGCGAGGCGCGCTGCCGAGGAATGCCAGGCAGCTGTCCGCCGCTCACAGTGGTGCTGACGCTTCCGCCTAGCTGCGGCGCCGAAAGCAGCAGCACGTCCGTGATCGAGTACGAGCCGTAGAGTTGCGAGTTGTGCCCCACGCTGGTATGCGCGGAGAAGTCCATTCCACGAAAGAGTTGCGTCGTGCCGGCGACCTGCTGGTTAACAAAAATGCCGTTTGGTGCGAACGCGGCGGAACCGCAGACCCCCGGCGCATGCCAAGCTGAGTTCAGCGACGCAAGGTAACCCGGCGGAAAGAATCCGGGCGGCTCGGAAGAGGCGGCGATCGATGTGCTCAGGATCTGATCGCGCGCAACCTGATCGTACGCATAGAAATCATACGTGGCCTTTTGCGTCGAGTGCTCGACTTGAAGCGTTATGCCTTGTTGGACCGGCTTACCCGGCGCTTGCGCCGGGCCGCCAGCCAGAACGTTGCCCGCCCCGCAGTTATAGGCAGCTTGCGACGGATCGGTAAAGGCGGTCACGCCCTTTTGCGAAGGCTGAATGCCGCCCGACGATGCGGTTACTGTTAGACTGTCGGATTGTGCCGGCCGCCAAAAGATTGCCATGTTTGCAGCCGATTCCGATGCTGCACCCGGCTGCTGCACCACATTGATGCCCGCGCCAACCGTGAATTTTCCGCTTAATCTAAAGGCGTCGTCAAAAGCCAAAGACGCGTAGCTGCCGCCGGCTGTCTGGAGAGATTGGGATCCGGTTGCGAGCGTCTCGTCAAAATGATACGACACGCCGTTTAGGCTGAATGTGTGCGGACCCGCCGGCAGAGCAAAGCCGAACGAGTAGCCGCCTCCACCGGTTGTAAACGTCGAAAAGCTCGATTGCGTATTTTGCGTGCGAAACAACTTCACGTTGCCCGCAATCGCTCCCATTTGCATATCTGCTCCGAACGTATACAGACGGAACTGAGCATTCGCCGGGCTCCCCAGCCCCAGTCCGCAGGGTTGAATCGTTGTCACGACGGCGCAGATCGGATCGGCGCCAGCCGTACGGTTGAGTGCGAGCCCGGTTACCGACAATTTGGGAGAAATGACGTCGTGCAAGCTCAACAGCGCAGCGCCATCGTGCGCGCGTGCGGCGGAATTCACGGGACTCTGCTGCGATAAGGCGTTCAACTCAAGAACCACGCCGACGTTCCCACTCGTTCCCGTCACTTGATAGCGGTTACCGAACGCGCTATACGATCCGGCACTCGCCATGTCGAGGTGCTGCAGGTCCGCCGTCGGGGCGGGTGCGTGAAAGTTTACGGAACCGGCTGCTCCCAGAGGTGTCGGAGCGAATGACACGTTGGCGCTCGTAAAGAGTCCCGTGCCGATTGTCCGCAAATCCGCGGTTTGCCCCGGTGGCGAGAGCGGTACGCCGTCGAGCATGACGGCCGTTTGCTCCGTCCCGTGACCGTGAAGCGAAACCGTGACCGGAGAGTTCGGATCGTTGTTCGCCGTGAGGATATCGGTTCCGATGCTCCGGTTCAGCGCATCGCTGAGCGTCGAAGCGATCCTTTGGGCCGGGGTTCCTCCGACCACAACTCCCGCCAGGGGATTCGTCGAAGCAGCGCGCACCGCCGCGACCTGCTTTAGCCGCGGCACGAGCTGCACGACCAGATGTACCGGCGCCGATCCGGTAACGACGAAGCGGTCGACTCGGGGCGCGTAGTTGACCTTCCAGCTCGTGACATCGTAGGTGCCGGGCAGCACGCCGTCCAGCACAACGCGGCCGGCATCGTCGGTCGTGGTCGCAATGAATGTACCGCCGGTAATCGTAACCGATGCGTCAGCGAGCAGCGCGTGGTTTTTCGCGTCGTGTACGGTTATGACGGCAGTCGTTCCGGCCGCAGCTGAAACGCCGGCGGTGGAGTTAACGAGCACAACGAGCGCGACCAAAGATCGAACGTATCCCATGCTTTCGAGCGTAGGGAAGCGTCATAAGAGATCGCTGAGAGTTATCCGGGGGATTCTCCAGACTCCAGCGCTTCGACGTCCGCTAGGTCCTTCATTCGCCCGGTCGCACGCTTATTTACGATAAGTTGGGCTCGGCCAATGTAATGCGTCGGTACGTCGCCTAAAAAACCATCGGCGCGGGCTTTCCATGCGTCTTCGAACGTAATGCCGCTGGCGTCTGTTAGTATATCAATTCGCAACGGCGGTATACCAATAGCGAAGACCAGATCGTCGCCCTGCAAATCCTCGACGGTGAGCTCTCCTAACGGGGCTCCGAAGTCCGCCAGCACCTGATATACTATCCGCGCGTTCTGGGGCGTACGATCGATCCATATATCGAGATCGCCGGTGGCGCGCGGCGCTCCATAGTTTCCTAAAGCGTGCGCGCCAATAATAAGGTATCTAGCGGAGGCGGCGTTTAGTCCACGGAGTAGTTCGATCCAGTCGGAGCTCGGTGATATCAATCCCTCGTGCCTCCCAAGCCAGGACGGTCAAGTTCCAAACCGCCTGCCCCCGCTCTTCCGGTGTACGCGAAAGCCAGTAATCCCGATCCGGTTTTTCGGTAGGGTCTTTTAGTCCGGTCTTACGAACCGTCCACGTCTCGCGGCGACGTTTTGCTCTTCCTTCCGGCGTACTTTCGTCGTACATATCTATACTCTATTGATTCGACTCAATCGCGATGGGCCCCTAGTCAAACGAGCTACGCAAGCGCTTTGGCAAACGCTCGAAATAGCGCCGCGCCGCCGGACGGCGCGAGAATGTCTTTTCCATCCGCGCGATCCGGGTGGTTAAAATTCCACGCGTCGCGCTCCGGATGCGGCATGATTGCCAATACGTTGCCTTTCTTGTTCGTCAGGCCGGCGCAACGCAGCGCGGAGCCGTTCGGAACGGCGGCATCGTCGACGAAGCCATCCGAATGCGCATACACGAAAGAAAGATGGCCGCCCGAAGTTATCTCTTCCAAGTGCTCGGGAGTCGCCGCGAGCCGTCCTTCGCCGTGAGCGGCCCACGCCGGAATAACGGCATCATGTGGAAGCGCGGCAGTAATCGCACAGCGCAACGGATCGCCGGAAAGTTTGATGCGCACGTGCTTGCAGATGAACTTGCCGCTTGATGCATTGCGCGTGAAGGCGGCGGTCGGTCTCCGAACCGCGCCGGTTCCCGGAACGAGGCCGGCCTCCAAGAGAATCTGCGCGCCGTTGCAGATGCCCAGCACGAGCTTGCCTTTGCCGGCCGCCTCAATCACGTAGTCCATCATGGGATCGTGCGCCGAAATCGCGCCGGCACGTATGCGATCTTCGTAAGCAAAACCGCCGGGAAGTACAAACGCGTCGTACGCCGGAAGTGACGCGGCCTTACTCCAGTGCACGCTTTCCGCGTCGAGTCCGACATCGCGGCAAATGCGAACCGTTTCGGCTTCACTGTTCGTACCGGGAAATACCAGCACGGCAACTTTCGCGCTCATGTGTAGATCTCGGCGAGCGGCTTGCGCCAGGCCGTCCGGAGTTCGTCCAGATCGTATGACCGGCCGCCTGAGGCGATGTCAACCTCGCCGTCGATATCCGCGACGGTTGTAACGCCTACGTGCCGCCAATCTTCGCTCGAAAGTTTCCGGCTTGCGAAGATTTCGAATGCCTCAGCCTCAGCGGCCTCGATTAACCAACCCTGATAATCCGCCCCGCCGTCTACTCCCGCATCTATTTCCACGCCGAAATCATTTCCGGAAGCAAAAGCCATCTGCGCGGCGGCTGCCAAGATTCCACCGGCTCCGATTGCCCGCGCGGAAAGTATCAGCCCCTCACTGATTCCCGCAAGCACCGCAGCGCCGCACTTGCTTTCCGCCGCAAGCATCGACGCGCTGCCGCGCGCTCCGATAGAGTACAACGCGGAGTTAGGATGTTTGAGCGCCGGTGTTACGACCTTCCCAACGTCGTCGACTACGCCGATGCACGCGACTATGGGCGAGGACGGGATCGCCGTTCCGGATCCTGATTCGTTGTAGAGACTCACATTGCCCGATACAAAAGGCAGCCCCAGGGCCTTGGCTTCGTTCGAAAGTTCCGTAACGGCGTCAACGAGCTGGGCATAGTGCTCTTCGTTGTTCGGGTTGCCGAAGTTGAGGCAGTCGGTCAAACCGATCGGGCGTGCTCCGACTGCTACGACTTTCCGTGCCGCCTCGACAACGCTAGCGCCGGCACTCAGGGCGACTCCGATTGGCGAACCTGGAATAGGGGCGATCACTCCGGCATCCGCCTGGCCGCGCGGAATAACCGTTCTCCCGCGCACAACCGCATCGTACTGTTTGTAAAGCGGCTCCCGCGAGCACCCGTTTATGGAGGCCAATGCCTCACCCAGCGCGCCGTTGCGACCGCATTTGTCATGGTGAGCTTGTCGGGATGTCATCCTGAGCTCGTCAAAGGGCACGCCCGAGCGCAGGGGGCCTTCGCTGAGCGTCTTTTCATCGGAGATCGCACCGGTCAAGAAATCAATCGGCACGTCCATGACGATTTCGCTGCCGTGCCGCATCACGTAGCGCTTTTCGGCCTGCACCGCGCCGATGACGGCCGCCCGTGCACCGCGCGCAATCTCCGGCAGTGAAAACTCTTCATTATATATGCGCAATACATCGAGGGTTACGTCGCCGGGCAAAACCCAGCACAAGCGCTCCTGCGTCTCTCCGGCCGCGATGACTTCGGGCGGCAGATCCTCGATCGCTACGTTGACGTCGTCAAGGTCGATAATCGCCCCGAAACCGCCCGCGGCGCAGAGCTCGGCCGTACAGCCCATGATGCCGCCGGCGCCCAAATCCTTGAATCCGGCGGTGATCTTCTTCTCGCGCAAATATTCGAAGACCCGATAGCTCGCGCGCATGATGACGTTTTTCAGGAACGGATCGGGGACCTGAACCGCGCTCTTGTTGGCGTCTTGATTATTTTCTTCCAACGTCAGCGACGAAAAGGACGCGCCTCCGAATCCGCTGGCGTCGGTCGCCTTGCCCACGAGCACGATATCCCATCCGGCCGAGCCTTCGGGCGCGCGCGAGTGAATGATCTCGCTTTCCTTCACGAGGCCGAGCGCGATAACGTTGACCAGACAATTGTCGTTAAAGCCTTCGTCGAAATAGACGTCGCCGGCGATATTGGGAACGCCGATGGCGTTTCCGTACGCGGCGATGCCGTCGACGACTTGCTGCGCGACGTAGCGCTGATGGGATTGGGGATCGTCGACGTTTCCAAAACGTAAACAATCGGCCAGCGCGATCACTTCGGCGCCCATGCACAGCACATCGCGTACGATGCCGCCGACGCCGGTTGCCGCGCCCTCGAACGGCACGACTTGCGAGGGGTGATTATGCGACTCATGCGCGATGACGACGGCGTAACGCTCGCCGTTGTGCTCGCCCAAGTGCAAAATGCCCGCATCCTCGCCCGGGCCGAGCACCACGTTGGGCCCGGTCGTCGGCAGTTCCTTGAGCAAATGGCGGCTGCTCTTGTAAGAGCAATGCTCGCTCCACTGCGCATCGAACGCGTAGAGCTCGACGGTGGTTGGCTCGCGCTCCAAACCCTCGGCGATGCGCCGCAATTCGTCGGTCCGCAAAGCCAAAACGGGTTTAGCCAAAGTTGGGCGGAGGCGGCGCAGACTGCATGTTGAGCGCGGCGTCGGCCTGCAGCACCGCGGAACGCATGTTGGTCTGCACCATCAGCGTGCGGCCGAACATGACCGTATCTTCGAGCCCGAGGACTTTGGCGCACTGCAGCGCCACCGCGCCGGGCTCTTTTCCGCCGGCCTCAAAAACGGGCGCGCTCGTCGTGCCTTCGATGACCGCATGCAGCGCGCCGTCCGGGCCGGAAACCGTAACGTACACCAAGCGCGCGAAGCTTGCATCGTGCTGCTGAATGAGCTGCAGCACGAAGCCCGGCGTTTTCGCAGCGCTTGCGACGTGGCGCACGATCGGCAATCCAAGCTGCCCTAGCGCTTGTGAGAGCGCGTTGACGTCGGCCGTCTGCTCGGGCTTCTCGGCGAAGATCGCAATCATGCCCGGACGCATGACCGGAAAATTACCGGCCATCTCGGTTACTTGTTCGTAGGCACCCTTGACGTAATTGAGCGCTTCGTCGTCGACCTTTTCCAAGTTGCGGTAGATCTGCTTATCGAGCATCCGATCTTCTCGCCCGCCCGGCCAAATGCGCCACGAGTCGTTGTCGATCACGTCGGCGATGACGAGTTGCCCTTGGTTCTCGCCGCCCGCCAGCCGCCCGAACTCCAGTTTTAGGTCGACCAGCATCACGTCGCGCTTGCGCCATGCGTGGGCCAGTATCTCAAACGTGATACGCGCGATTTCGCTCATCGCCGCGATCTCGGGCGGTTGAGCGATGTTGCGCGAAACGATTTCGTCGGGCGTAATCAGCGGATCGTGGTTGACGTCGTCTTTCACGAAAAATTCGAGCATGCGCGGAACGAGAATCGCGCCGCGCTGCATTCCGGGATTGCGCTTGACGAGCGATCCGGCGGCCACCCCGCGCACAACCACTTCAAGCGGAATCATGTTGCAGCGTCTGACCAGCATTTCGTTTTGGTCGTCGTCCTCGCCGCCGCTCAGATAATGCGTCGGCAAACCGCAGAGATTCAGCAAACGGAAAACGCGCGCCGTGGTTTGCGCCGCTAAACGCCCTTTCCCGGGGATTTCGTTGCGACGCGCGCCGTCGCCGGCACTGATCGCATCGGTTTGCTTCACGACCGCGACGTCCGGCTGCCCGGGGCTCTCGTAGAGCACTTTGGTCTTGCCGTGTGCGATCTCGATACCTTTGTTCATCTGCCCATCATTCGAAGTATTGCGGGTGTCATCCTGAGCGGGCGCCTTTGGGCGCCCCAGTCGAAGGACGGCCGAGCGAAGTCGAGGCCCGCGAAAAACCGAGCTGACTAGGGAACGGATCAAGTTTCTCGATACGAGCCGCAAGCGTAAGTGCGCGTGTCTCGGCGCTGCCTGTGTGGCCCGACGGTTCGAGCATGCGCCGAATCTCAGCCGGATCGAGCCGGCCGGTGAGTGCTGATTCTTCGGTTAACAGGTTGCCCAGCGGATTTTCCTTACCGTGAGCGATAGCTTCCCACGCTCGCATGGAAGCGCCGCGCAAGAGCTCGTGCATCGCCTGACGGTCGCCGCCGGCGCGTACGGCCTCAAGCAACACCGATTCCGTCCCGGCAAAGGGACCATACGTTCGCAGGTTCTCGGCGATCCGTTTGCCATCAATCGTCAGCCCGTTCACGACCTTGATCGCCAATTGCACGATCTCATCGGTGCAGATCAGTGCTTCCGGTAAAATCGTGCGCCGGTTCGCACTGTCGTCGAGCGTGCGCTCGAGATAGTTCGTCGCAGCGTTCTGCCAGGCAACGTCCGCATAGGCCGGCAACATGCGCGCAAGCGAACCAATGCGCTCGCACAAGATCGGATTCCGTTTAAAGGGCATCGCGGAGCTGCCGACCTGCTTCTCTCCGAAAGGCTCGCGCAACTCGCCGAACTCGGGCGAACTCAAAATGCGCATGTCGGCCGCAAATTTGGAAAGCGAGGCGCCGATTCCGGCGAGCGCACTCAATAGCACATAGTCGAGCTTGCGCGGATAGGTCTGCGTGCTGATGTCGCGGGCCGTCAGTCCGAACCGATCGAGCACGGCCTTTTCCATCGAAGCCGCCGAACCGCCGCTGCCGTTGAGAAGCTGCTCGTACGACGCCGCTGTTCCGACGGCGCCGCGCATGCCTTTGGCCGTCAGATTCTCAAAAGCGAAGCGCAGCGCTGCGTCGTCGATGAGCAGATCCTGTGCGTAAACCGCGAAGCGATAACCGAGCGTGGTCGGCTCGGCTGGCTGCAAGTGTGTAAAGGCCATGCAAACGACGCCGGAATTCTCGCGAATACGCTTGGCAAACGCACGCAACAGATCACCCAGCGACGCACCGATCATCGCCGTCGCGCGGCGCAGGCGGTACGTTTCGACTGTGTCTTCGATGTCCATCGAGGTCGAGCCCAAATGCAGCTTTCCGCCTCCGATTTGCGCCTGCGAAGCAAACACGCGGATCTCGGCCATCAGGTCGTGATGGATTTCGCTTTCGATTTTTAAGGCTGCATCGACGTCGACATCATCTGCATGCGCGCGAATATCTTCAACTTCTTCAGCGGTCACCAAGCCGTGACGCGACTGCGCCTCGGCCAGCGCCAGCCAGACCTGACGCCAAAGCCTGCGCCGTTCGTGTTCGGAAAAAAGCGCGCGCAGCTCGGCGCGCCCGTATCTCCAAGAGAACGGAGACGCGTAAGAATCGTAGGTCATGCGGTAGTGGGACGCTTCGCGCCGAGGCCCGCCAGTTCCGCGGTCAAGAGTTCGACCGCCAGCTCGGGGTCGTCGATCCGGCCCGTGACGATCGCGTCGAAGGCGCCGATCGCGCGCTCGAATGCCCGGCGGGCTCGCGCCTCGCCGACGCGGGCCGCGATTGGGCCCAGCGCCCGCGAACGCCATGCGGAGCGGCCCGTCAGTTGGCCGCCGCGTGCGAGTTCCCAGAGCAGGCCGCATTCGGTTGCGGCCGCATAAACCAGCGGAACGCCCGCCGTGCGATCGCCGGCAAACATTTCGCGCGCAATCGACAGCGCTTCGGCTACCCGCCCTTCAACGAGCGCGCCGGCATATTTGTATGCTTTAGGATCTTCAATAGAAAGTGTTTCTTGCTCGAGATCCGCAAACGTGATCTTCTTGCCGGCCAGGGCGAGCTTTTGAAGGTCGTTGCGAATCGCCGCGAGATCCGCGCTGCTGCCGGCGAGCGCCCCGACGACGCGCGGCTCGGCCGTAACCTTGAGTTCCGCGAGCGTTTCTTCCACGAAGCGCTTGCGCACGTCGTCGTTCGCAGTCGTGTCGATACGCAGCGCGCTGCGTCCGGCCATCGCACCGAACGGCTGCGGGCGCTGCGCGCGCGGCGAAAGCAGATCGCAGATGACCAGCGTATTTCCCTCGGGCACGCCTTCGGCGACACTCCAAATATCGCGCCGGATCGCAGACTTGAGTGTTTGGGCGTCGGTTATCACGATCAGGCGCGACGTCGCCAGAAACGGCATGGCCTGCACCGCTTCACGCAGCCTGTTCGCGTCGTCCAGATCGCCGGCCGGAAAACGGTCGAGATTTAAATCGCGCGTTTCATCGGGAAGGACGCGCTCGATCACGATTTCCAGCGCGCGATCCGCGAGTACGCGTTCGGTCCCCTCGATGATCGCGAGCTTGCCGATCGCGGGCTGTTTGTCGACGAAATCGTAGAACTTCACGCCGGGCGGTCTTCGGCAGGCCGGGAAGACGCGCCTCGCCAACCCCCGCGCCAACACGATGAACCGATTGCCTCGCGCGGCGTTACTGATCGTTGCGGGAATGGCAGCCTTCCGCATCGCCGTGGCGTCGCATATTCCGCTCACCGAAGACGAATCGTACTATTGGGCGTGGAGCCGCCACCTGGCGCTGGGATACGTGGACCATCCGCCGATGGTGGCATGGCTTATCGCGCTCACCGCGCCGTTTGGCTCGAGTGAGTTGGTTATTCGCCTGCCGTTCATCGCGTGTGAAGCGCTCGCTGCGATCGCGCTGGGCCGCACGGCGATCGTGCTGACCGGTAATGCACGCGCCGGCGGTGCGGCCGCCGTCATTTTCGCGCTCATCCCGCAAACGCGCATGATCATCGGCGAAGCACTGCCCGACGGTCCGTACCTATTGTTCTGGTCGCTCGCGCTGCTCTTTGCGGCGCGGGCGGCATCGCGCTTGCGCACTGCCGATATGATCTTCTTAGGAATTGCGCTGGGCGGAGCATTGCTCTCACGTGCTTTTGGTTTCTCGCTCCTGGCGGGCGTGCTCGTCTTTTCTCTGCTGCCGGCGCAGCGTCGCATGTGGAAGCTGGGCTTTTGGATCGCGCCCGTTATTGCCGTCGTGCTTTATATGCCGTTCGTTTATTGGAATGCCACGCACGGATGGGTAAACTATAACTTCACCGTTTATCGCGAAGCCTACGAGAGGTTCAGCCCCGCGCATCTCCTCGTACTTTCGACGCTCCGATTCGCGCTCGAAGCAGCGGCATTTTTCATAGCCACATATCTTCTCACGATACGCCGCCGCTACGATCTACTGGCGTGCACGGCGCTGCCGTTGCCCCTGCTGCTGATCGTGCTCTCGTTTTCCGAAGGCGTCGAATCGTATTGGCTCCTAGGCCCGTTTGCGTCGCTCTGCGTGGCGCTCGGCATCGCCTACGCGAACTTCCCCGCGCTTTGGAAACGGCTTGCCGCGGCGGCTTGGATCGTTCCGGCGGCTTATGCGATGCTCGTCGTCACGCTGCTGTCATTGCCGCAGCCGGTCCAAGCGTCGCTCTTGCGCGCCTCGAACCAGAAACCTAAGAGTATGTTTTACTCGGCCGTTTACGCATACGCACCGCTCGCACGCGACGTTCGCGGCCTGCTAAAGAACTCAAACGCGATCGTGATGACCGACAAATTCGAGATCGCGGCCGAACTGCTCTATCAAGGCAACATCGAATCGACCGTCGTTTCGGGCATCGGACGCAAACAGTGGGCGATGTGGCAGGGAGGCTCCGGCCCAGCCCGCTACTTGGTGGTATTGAACGAGGCGCCCGGCCGCGACCCCGCGGCGATGCGGCCGGTCGCAAAGGAGTGTTCGGCCATTCATGACGGTCCGACATTGCGTTATGCGTTTGCCGGGCCGCCGGTCACCATGTTCTACACAAAGTGGTGCGATCGCTAAGGAGTGTCGCCATGGAGAGCATCCGTACTGATTACTGCGTCATAGGCGCCGGCTTCGCAGGCCTGGCGGCAACTCGCCGCCTGCAAGAGCGCGGCCAAAGCGTTACGCTGCTCGAAGCGCGCGACCGTGTGGGCGGACGCGTGTGGAACCGTCCGGCCGCCGACGGCACGGTAGTTTCGGTGGGCGGCACGTGGCTGGGCAAGCGGCAAGACCGCATGTTCGAACTCTGCCGCGAGTACGGCATGGACGTCTATCCGCAATACGACGCGGGCGACACGATCATGCATCTGGGCGGCTCTAACCGCCGTTATAAGGGACTTCCCGCCGTCGGACTCTTCTCGCTCGCAAGCCTTGGCCTTGCGTTTTGGCAGCTCGATCGCATCGTTAAACGCATGCCGCTCGACGAGCCGTGGAACGTGAGCGGCGCGAAAGATCTGGACTCGCAGACGCTCGGCGCGTTTATCACATCGCGCTGGAATATCCCAACCGATACGGCGCGACAACTCATCAACACCACCATGACCACGCTCTTCTGCGTCGACCCCAACGAAGTGTCGCTGTTGGGCTCGTGTGTTCTCGCGCGCGGAAACGGCAAATTTGAATACTACGTCGACAGCACGATCACCGAAACGCACTTGGTTGACGGCGGCGTTCCGGAACTGGCTAATCGTATAGCTGCCAAAATCGGCAGCGCGCTTCGCTTCTCATCGCCGGTCCGGCGCATCAAACAGACCGCAACGGGTGTCGAGGTCATCTCCGACGGCGTCACCGTCGAAGCTCGCCGCGCGATCGTCGCCACGCCGCCATACGTGGCTAGCCGTATCGAATACGATCCGATGTTGCCGCCGATGCATACGCAACTGCTGCGCCGGCTCGTAAGCGGCGCCGCCATTCGCGGCATTACGATCTACGACGAACCGTTCTGGCGCGCCGACGGATTGAGCGGTATGACCGTCGCTCCCGAGCTACGCGTTCCCGTGGCGCTCGATCAATCGCCGCGCTCGCTGAACGTCGGGATCATCAGCAGCTACATGTTCGGACCCGGTGCGATCACCGGCGCCATGATGGATCCGGCGCAGCGCCGCGACGTTTGGCTGCAGGCGCTCGCGAAACGCTATGGCCCCAAAGCGTTAACGCCGCGCGCGCATCTCGAAACGGATTGGGCGGCCGAAGAGTGGTCGCTCGGCGGTATGATCGCGCACTTTGCTCCCGGCGTACTCACGAACTATGGCCCGGCACTGTACCAACCGGCGGGCCGCATTCACTTTGCCGGCAGCGAACGTGCGCCCGAGATGTTCGGGCTCATGGAAGGCGCCGTCCGTTCGGGAGAAAAGGCGGCCGACGACGTGATCAGCGCGGCATAAACATTGTCATCCTGAGTCTGTCGAAGGACCCTGAGCGGCGCATTGCGGTCGGCGCCGTGACAGACACAGCCACAACAAACCCGCCTAGACAACCGGCAAAAAAACGAAGCGCCTCGTTAGAGACGCTCCACACCGTCGTTCGCCGCTCAAGGCGGCGGCTAGGGACCGGTTAGCAAGGCGCTCATGTTCGGCCGGAGCTGCAAATCGGCAATCGACTCGCCATAAGGCGGCCGCAAGATACCATACTCCGTGACGAACGCCGTGATGAGATGATTCGGCGTAATATCGAACGCCGGATTGTAGGCCTCGGCGCCCGGCAGCGCGGTACGCGTTGCGCCGAAGCCTCCCACTTCATCCGCGGATCGCTCCTCAATTGGGATGTCGCTTCCCGTCGCAATCTCGAAATCGAACGTCGAGCGCGGCGCAGCGACGTAAAACGGAATGCGGTGGTGCGCGGCGAGGATCGCTAAACCATAAGTGCCGATTTTGTTGGCCGTATCGCCATTGCGCGCGATGCGATCCGCGCCGACGATGACGAGATCGATCTCTTTGCGCTGCATGGAAATCGCCGCCGCGGAATCGACGACCAGCGTCGCATCCACTCCGGCTTGAGCCAGCTCGTAATACGTCAGTCGCGCACCTTGCAAGAGCGGCCGTGTTTCGCCTACAAACACATGCGGCCGTTTACCGGCGCGCGCCGCAGAAAGAATCGCGCCCAGCGCGGTGCCGCCGCCGGCGGTCGCGAGCGAGCCCGTGTGGCAGTGCGTGTAGATCGTCGCGCCGCGTCCGATGAGTTCGGCCGCGGCTTCGGCAATGCGGCGGTCGGTCTCGCGCTGTTCGGCGTGTATGGCCTGCGCTTCGGCAAGCATATCTTTGGACTTCAACACGCGCTCGATCGCCCAGCGCAGATTCACGGCGGTCGGGCGCGCCTCACGCACTCGTGCGACCGCGGCCCTGAACTGCTCCTCGTCCGAGATCTGCGCACGTAAAAGCGCGACCCCGTATGCCCCGAAGACGCCAATGCACGGCGCGCCGCGCACCGCCAGCGTCCTTATAGCCTCTTCGATCTCTCCGCCGGAAGAGGCCCGCCGAATCGTCGTCTCATGCGGCAGCGAACGCTGATCGACGTACTCGATCGCGTCGCCGGCCCAGCGAACGGCTTCCGGTGTCTCGATCGTTAGACGGACGCAGCCGGCGCGTGCGCGGTGTAGCACGTGCGGCAGTAGACCGGTCGATCTCCGCGCGGCTTGAACGGAACCGTGGTGTTGGTGCCGCACTGCGCGCAGACCGCCTCGAAACTCGGACGGTTCCCGCCCGCGCCGCCCGCTCCGGGAGCTTTGCGGGATTGGCGGCAGTCGCGGCAGCGCTGCGGTTCGTTCTGGAATCCTTTTTCAGCGTAGAATTGCTGATCGCGAACCGAGAAAACAAAATCCCGACCGCAGTCTTTACACGTGATGTTTTTGTCTTCCAAGAGACGGGCCTCCACGAAGTAACAGGGGCTTGGTATCCGCCCTTAGCGCGCGGGAACCCTTGTCTCCGCCGGGATACCCAGCAGCGTCGCCGCCGCCATTGCGGCGTGGTAGCCTTTGTCGCCGCGCTTTGGATCCGCGCGGAACTCCGCCTGTTCGAGCGTGTCGGTCGTCAGCACGCCGAAGCCGATCGGCACGCCCGTCGCGAGCTGCACGTCCATAATGCCGCGCGCCGCTTCGCCCGCCACGTAATCGAAATGCGCGGTCTCCCCGCGCACGACTGCGCCGAGCGCAACAATCGCGTCGGCCTCGCCTCCGGAAATTGTCCGGCTGGCCGCCAGCGGCAATTCGAAACAGCCCGGCACGGCGAACGCGCGAATATCTTCGTCACGCACGTGGCAAGCGCGCAGCGCGCGGCGCGCGCCCGCCTCAAGCCAATCGGCGATCTGTGGATAAAAACGCGACGTAATAATGACGAAGCGCTTACCGCTACAGTCGATCACTTCTTGTCAGCCGGAGTAGAGGTCGCATGAGCGACCCCGTCGTCGAAGGACGAGACCCTATCGAGCAGGTGTCCCAACTTATTCCGCTTTGTTTGCATGTAGCGCGTATTGAATCGCGTGTGCTCGGTCTGCAACGGAACGCGGTCGACGATTTTCAAACCGTAGCCTTCGAGACCGAAGATCTTACGCGGGTTGTTGGTGATGATGCGCATCTCTTTCACACCGAGATCCGCCAAGATCTGCGACCCGATACCATAGTCGCGCTTATCGACCGGCAAACCGAGCGCGATGTTGGCCTCGACGGTATCGGCGCCTTGATCTTGCAGTTCATATGCGCGCAGTTTGTTGGCAAGGCCGATACCGCGCCCTTCCTGACGCAGGTACAAGAAAACGCCGCGGCCTTGCGCGGCAATGATGCGCATCGCCGCATCGCGCTGTTCTGCGCAGTCGCAGCGGATAGAATGGAGCGCGTCTCCCGTCAGACATTCGGAATGAACGCGCACGGGAATATCCTTGCCGTCGCCGACGTCGCCCATGACCAGTGCTACGTGCGCGTTTTTGTCGATGCTGTTTTCGTAAGCGTACCCCATCCATTCGCCAAGCGGCGTCGGCAGTTTGAATTCGGCGATGCGGTGCAGCAGTTTTTCGGTGCGCCAGCGATAGGCAATCAAATCTTTGACCGTAATGAGTTTGAGGTCGTGCTTTTTGGCGAAGGCGATCAGACCGTCGAGGCGCTCCATCTTGCCGTCGTCGGCCATGATCTCGCAGATGACGCCGGCCGGATACAAGCCCGCCAAGCGCGCGAGGTCGACCGCGGCCTCCGTCTGTCCGGCGCGCACCAGCACGCCGCCGTCGCGGGCGCGCAGCGGAAACGAGTGACCGGGACGCAGCAAGTCCGATGGCTTCGTCGCCGGATCGAGCAGTGCCGCAATCGTGGCCGAGCGATCGTGCGCCGAAATGCCGGTGGTCGTGCGTCCGCGGGCTTCGACCGAAACCGTAAACGCCGTTTCGTGCAGCGCGCTGTTTTCGGAGACCATCTGCGGCAGATGCAGCTCGTCCAGACGCCTTCCGATCAGCGGAACGCAGATCAGGCCGCCCGCGTGTTTACGCATGAAGTTTATCGCCTCGGGCGTCACCATCTGCGCGGCCATCACCAAGTCGCCTTCGTTCTCGCGGTCCTCGTCGTCAAGGACGATGACCATCTTGCCGGCGCGGATGTCGCGGACGGCGCCTTCAATGGAGTCGAAAGGCGAGGACTCTTCGAGCGTGCCGTTCAGTTCGGGCAGCACCTGGGTCAGCCGCTGCAGCGAGCGGTAAGACGGCTCGCGCTGGCCCGACCGGAGGTAGGAGATAGCGGCTTCGGTTAGACCGCTGCGGTCGGCCAATTCTACAGCGCTCAGACCCGCGGCGGACATCGCGGCGTTCAGTTCGTCGGCAAAGGGGGTCACCCACCCAGCGTAGGGTCAGACTTAACAGTTGTCAAGCCGATATATCTGACGCACCAAGTGCCATACAGTTGGCACCCTGCTGGCCTACGATGAAGCCATGAAAACGCCGACCACTCTCCTGGAAGCCGTGACCTACTTTTCGGACCCCGAACGGGCGTTCGATTGGGCCGTAAAACTGCGCTGGCCGCATGGCGTAGCCTGCCCGCGTAAGGGTTGCGGGTCCGCTTCCGTGCAGTTCATCAAAACGCGCAAACTGTGGCGCTGTAAGGAGTGTAAGCGGCAGTTCACGGTCAAGGTCGGTACGATATTTGAGGACTCCCCGATCTCGTTTAGCAAGTGGCTTCCCGCGATTTGGCTCCTGGCAAATACGAAAAACGGAACGTCCTCGCATGAGCTTGGTCGTGCGCTTGGTGTTACGCAAAAGACGGCGTGGTTTATGTTCCATCGTATCCGCGAAGCCATGAAAGACGATTCGCCTGTCATGCTTGAGGGCGAGGTTGAAGCAGACGAAACTTTCGTCGGCGGTCGCGTTAAGGGTCGCATGACCAAGAGCGGATTCGTCCGCCTCGCGCACGGACCGGCCACGGGCAAAACGACTGTGTTCGGAATGATTCAACGCGGGAAGCCCAGCAAGGTTCGCGCGATGGTCGTCGCTGATCACAAGCGAGCGTCTTTGCTTCCGCACCTTCGCGCTAACGTGAAGGCTGGAACGAAGCTCTACACCGATGCGCTTCGCTCGTATCGCGGTATCACCGAATACGAACACGCCTTCGTTGATCACATGGTCACTTACGTTGAAGGCAAAGTTCACACGAACACCATCGAAAACTTTTGGGCGCTTCTCAAGAGAATGGTTCACGGGACGTACATTTGCCCGCGACCGTTCCACATGGACGCATACGTTGAGGAGCAGGTATTCCGCTTCAACGCCCGCGAGGGGAAAGATGCGGATCGCTTCGTGACCGTTGCCAAGAACACGGACGGACGGCGCTTGACGTACAAGGCGCTTATCACCGCGAACCCCGGTATTCGGGCGCTTATTCCTCAACGATAGGCTCGTCGGATGGATCGCGTTCTAGTTCGCCCGTCGTTTCTTCTTCGAGTTCTTCCTCGGGCTCAGGCTTGGGCGCTTGGAATACCTTGCGCCCCAAGTCCTCAAAGCGTTCCATCGGCGTTTTCTTGGGGTTCTTATCCATTTTTATGGCTCCGTTTCCAACGCATACTTGAGGGACCACGATATATGTTCAAGCGCGATACCCAGCTCCTCAATGTCTCCCCTCGAAGCGGGCCTGGCATGGTCAGCGATTCGCTTCCATGCTGGATCTATTTTCAAGTATGGGAGCCTCTCGCAGTTTCTTATCGTATCGCGCACGTCAATCCAAAGGTGCGTATTAAACTCCTCAACTGCATTAGCATCTTCTGCCTCGGAAAACTCTTTGAGCTCCGCATCGGTCGGATTAGGTTTGGCTTTTCGTTCAATCCTGTTCTGAATGTGCGCCTGGAACGAATAGACCCTATCCCTCATTTTCTCGACAGCCATGAGTGCGGCGTTACGGTTGTTTTCATTCATGCTGCGGCTAACGGATTCTGAAACGACATCAGTTAGTTCCGTTTTCGCGCGCGTTTCATGTCGAGCTTCCGCTACCGCGAACCAAATCAAGAGAAGCAGCGCCGCGACGAAAATAATAACAGCGGAAAGCAATCCTGGCAGCAGGGTCAAGATAAACGGCTCAACCACGGACAATGCACCTAGCATAAAAGCCGGGGAGCTGGACCGCGCAAAAAAGCCTTTTTGCGGGAGTGATATTTTCCTACTAAGGAATCGGCCAAGCGGAATAGCCACGATAAGCGCCGCCGCCGCCAGGAGCATCGCGAGCCACCAGGGCGAAATCCCAAAGTGAAACTGCTCATCGGTAGCCACGGGCGCTTTGGTTGGTGCGGCGGTCTTGCTCGCGTGTTTTGGAGCTGCCGATTGAACGGATCGCGGAGCCTTCGCCTGGGCAAGCGGAGGCGTTTCTCCTTTGGTAGATCGGGGCGGAGCTTGGGCCATGCCCGCCCCTTCACCGCCGAGCAACCCCTGGCTCCTACCCGTGATACAATCGGGCCGGAGACCTTGCTCCTGGGGGCCGCCGAAAGGTGGCCCCTTCTATTAATGTGGTGCGTCAAATATATCGGCCCCACAGTTGTCAAGTTCGCGGTGGGCCGGAAGACCTACAGCGGCCGCTTGCCTCTGCCGATAGGAGATTGGGGGGTTACCGGTGTGGAGCAACGCAGCAATCACGTAGCAGTCATATTTTTCGCGCTCGGCGTGCTTATAGGCGCCTTGAGCGTGCTATTCATAGCCCGCAATAATGCGGTTGCCCACGAGCAACTCGTGAGCAACCGCTGTAATGCGCGGGCCTGCCAGACCGGCGCGCTGCCCTTTTGGTAAACGCCGCGCACGCGGCCTAGCGAAAGAGCGAGGGCTCGAACGTTACGATGGGCTTGAGAATGTCGGCGCGCTGCAGCGCGGCGTAAGCCGCCGGCGCTTCTTCTAGCGGATAGTACGTCGCGCCGAGCCGCTCCGCGGTCACGATGCGCCGCTCGATGAGATCGAGTGCAGCGCGAGTGTCGGGCGGACCGCACGAATAGCTCGGAACGAAACGCAGATCGCGGAAATACAGATCGTTCGGATCGAAAGTGAACGGAATGCCGGGTTCGAGCGGCGTGAACATCACGACCGACGCGCCGGGCGCCGCAGCCGCAAATGCGTTACGCAGAGCCTCGGGCGAACCCGGGCCGCAAATCACAACGTCGGCGCCGGAGAACGGCTGCTCCGGACTCACCGCGCGAATGCCGAGCGAGCTTGCGAAGCTGCGCCGCGATTCGATGAAATCGCTGCCCACGACCTGAGCGCCTTGCGCCTGCGCCGCCAGCCCGTGCATCAGCCCCATCACACCTAGACCGATCACAAAGACCGTATCGCCTTCCCGCAGTCCGCCGCGGCGCAGCGATTTCATCACGCAGGCGAGCGGCTCGACAAGAGCGCCGTCGGTGAAGGGTACGTCCACGGGCAATATCAGGGTATCGCGCAGATTTTCGCGCGGCACCCGGAAATATTCGGCCAAACCGCCCGGATCGATTTTGGTAGCACGCCACGTCGCGCACTGCACGTACTCGCCGCGAGAGCACGCGCGGCACTCAAAACACGGCGCGTGGTGATGGACGAAAACGCGATCGCCGGGCGAGAATGCTTCGCTGTGCGATTCGACCACCACGCCGGACGGCTCGTGTCCTAACACCAAGGGCGCCTTGCGCCGGATGTACCAGCCCATGACGTCGCCCGTACAGATGCCGGCGGCGCGCGTCTGCACGAGCACCTCGCCATCGCCGATGGCCGGCACGTCGCGCGTTTCGATCCGAATATCGTCAACATCGTAAAGCACGGCGGCGCGCATTTTTTCAGCGCGTTTCACGGCTTCACCGCGAACTTTATGCCTTCGCCGTTCTTCAATCGCTCGAAAACCGTCGCGATCTCGGAGAGCGGAACGGTTTCAGTAACCAGCGGCAGCGGGTCAATTCTCTTTTCCACCAGGATATCGCGCGCTCGTTTGACCGCGGAGGGCGTAAAGTGAAACGGACTGATCAGCCTGATCTCGTCGTAGTGCAGACGCGAGGCGGTGAACAGCGCCTTTGCATCGGCCGGCAACCCGCCGAAGAACGAGACCGTCCCTCCGCGCCGCGACAGATCGGGCGCCGCCTCCCACACTTCTTCGCGGCCCGTACATTCGATAACCACGTCGGCTCCGCGACCATCCGTGCGCTTACGGATTTCACCGCCGATATTCTGGCTGCGCGCGTTGATCGTTTCGACCCCGAGATCGCGCGCGATCTTTAACCGCGCTTCACGGCGCCCCGCCAACAGCATGCTCGCCCCGGCTTGCTGCAGCAGCATCGCGTGCAGCAATCCGAACCCCCCGTCACCGATCACCAGAACGGTGTCTCCGGGACGTGTGGGCAAGAGGTCAAGCGAATGTACCACGCACGACAGCGGCTCGAGAAAAGCGGCGGCGGCATATGAAAGCCCGGGCGGCTTGACATAGCAGTTGCGCTTCACGATGCGTTCCGGTATCGCGATATACTCGGCATAAGCGCCAAGGATCATCGTCGGCATGATCGTTTCGCAGAGCTCTTCCTGACCGTGCTTGCACCAATAACACTCGCCGCAAGGGGCCGTATGAACGCACATGACGGCCTCGCCGGCGGCGAAGCCCGGGTTGTCGCTCGAAGCAACGTCGCCGGAGAACTCGTGGCCGAACGGCGTCGGCATCGGCATGCGCGGATGCCCGCGCCGGAACGCCTTGAAATCTGTGCCGTCGGTCAGCGCGGCACGCACGCGCACGACCAGCCCGCCCGGGGGCGGCGCGGGGATGGGCACGTCTTGCAACTCAATCGCGCCGGGGCGCAAAAGCACCGCCGCGCGCATCGTCTTTGAGGCGATCAATCGATCTCTTCCAGACAAGCCATGAGCGCGTCGCGAATATCCTGCGGGAGCGGCCGGCTCTTGAGCGAGTTGCGATCGATACAGACGACCGTTACGTCCATCTGCGCCCCGATCTCTCCGGTGCGCTCGTTGTGCATCACCGTCTTCCATTTGACCGACGACGTCCCCACGTGATAAATGCTCGTCTTGAGCGTCAGCCAGTCTTCCATGGCGGCGGGCTTGAAATAATCGGCGACGACGTGCACTCGCGGAAACCAAATATCGTATTTTTCGAAAACTTCGCTGTACGGGAAGCCGAGTTCGCGGAAAAAATCCATTTCGGCGCGTTCTACCGCGCGCTGATAGGCGGCAAAATACATGATGCCCGCCATATCGACGTCGGCCCACTGCACCAGGACGCGGCTATCGAAGATGCGCCCGCCGATCTTACTCATGGCTGTACCGCGTATCTTGCGATCGGATCGGCTTCGAGGTTGACGAGCTCTCCGGGCGTCCGCCTGCCGAGCGTCGTGCGCCCCATCGTTTCGGGAATCAGCGCGACCTCGAACCATTTATCGCCGACGGCTGCAACCGTGACGCTCACGCCGTCTACACTCACGAAGCCCTTCTCCCGCACGAAGCGCCGCAGATTTTCCGGCAGCTCGATGCGCAACCGCGCGCCTTGTCCCTCGGGCGTTTGCGCCAGAACTTTACCGGCCGCATCGACGTGCCCGTAGACGAAGTGGCCGCCCATCCGGTCACCGGCGCGCAGCGCGTATTCTACGTTGACCTTTTCGCCTTTATGCGCACCGGACAAAGCCGAGCGCGCGAGCGTCTCCGGAACGACGTCGAAATCCACGACGTTATGGTCGATCGCGGTCACCGTAAGACAGACGCCGTTGATCGCGATCGAATCTTTAGGCTCGATCTCTTCATCGGAGGCGTTTTCGCACCGTACGCGCAAGCGGAGGCCGCCCGGCGCGGCCGGCTGCACGTCTTCTACCGTGCCGCTATACGAAATGATTCCGCTAAACATGGTGCGGGATGATGCCCGAAACGAGCGCGTCGGCACCAAGCTGCTCGACTCTATCGATCTGAAGCCGCGCGTTCGCCATTGCGGTCGTCGTAAACGCGGCGACGGCCGAGGGCCCGCGCAAAAAACGCGGCGCGAAGATCCAATGGAAACGATCGACGAGTCCTTCTGTAAGAAGATGGCCGGCCACAGTAGGGCCTCCTTCGCACAAGAGGCTCGTTATTCCGCGCTCGCGCAGATCGCGCAAAGCGGCCGCAAGGCTGAGGCGATCGGCGCCGGCTTCACCCGCATACAGAACGTCCGCAGTTTTTTCCAACTGCGCGAACCGGTCACGCGATCCCGCCGGCGCAAGCACGATGGTTTTCGCATAGCCCTTTTCTGGCGTGAAAACCGCGCTCGCCGCATCGACCGGTGAACTCTCACAGATAACGACGCGAACGTACTCGCGTAGCCGTTTGTGCGCCGGCCGCACGGTCAGCTGCGGATTGTCGATGCGGACCGTCCCCGCACCCACGGCCGCCGCGTCGTGAGCGATTCGCAGCTCGCGCACGAACTCGCGCGCTTCTTCCCCGGTCAACCACTCTTGCACGCCCGGTTCCGACGCGATAAAGCCGTCAAACGACACGGCCAGTTTCAGCGATACATACGGGCGATGCGATTTGATCGCGCGCGCAAACGGTTCGATGAGCGCGAGCGCCCGCGGCTCGTCGAGCACCTCAACGGCAATCTTTTTTTCGCGCAGGCTCGCAATGCCCAAGCCATTGGTCTGCGGATTGGGATCGCGCGCGCCCGCGACAACGCGGGTTACACCCGCTTTTGCGATCGCGTCCGCGCACGGCGGCGTGCGTCCGGTATGATTGCAGGGTTCGAGCGAAACGTAGAGCGTCGCGCCGCGCGCGTTTTCACCGGCGTTTGCTATCGCGTTGACCTCTGCATGCGAATCACCCGCGCGGTGATGGTAGCCTTCTCCGACGACCGTTTCGCCACGCACGAGAACGGCGCCGACCGGCGGGTTGGGCGACGTATTTCCGACGCCGCGCTCGGCGAGCTCGTATGCGCGATCCAAAAACAACCGGTCGAGCCTATCCACATGCGGGGTGTTCGGGGTTCTCCCATTGTCATCCTGAGTAGCGCCCGCAGGGCGCGCAGTCGAAGGACGAGGGCCGCACGAGCTTGCGAAAAGCACGGGACCGCGTGAATGTACGTGGTGCTTGGCATGTTTTTGGACTTCGTCTTCCCCCCACAATGCGGCGGATGCGAACGGATCGGCTCAGGCCTTTGCGACGCGTGCTTACCGCGCGGCGCGCCCTTGCGACGTAGGCTCCCAACCCTGGATGTCTCGGTGCTCGGAACATACGACGGCGCTCTTCGCCGCGCGATCCTTGCGCTGAAAAGCGGCCGGCGCGACGTCGCCGAAGCCTTCGCCGAAAGACTCCGCTCGCAAATCCCGCCCGGCGTCGTCGTCGTACCGGTGCCAACCACAGCCGCGCGTCGCCGCCGGCGCGGCTTCGACGGCTGCGAACTGATCGCGCGCATCGCCTTCGGGCCTTGCGTCGTCGCCGGCTTAACTCAAATACGCGGTGAAACCCAACGCGGGCGCGGGCGCGAAGGGCGCCTAAAACACCGGCAGCGTTTCGTTTGGCGCAGCGGGCCTTTAAGTGGCGCGCGCGTCGTGCTTCTTGACGACGTCGTCACGACCGGCGCAACGCTCGAAGCCTGCGCCCAAACCGTACGCGCCGCCGGGAGCGTGACTCGCCACGCGATCGTGATAGCGACGGTGCCGTGAATCTCAGATTGACGGGCTGGCGTTCATTCGCAAAGCGATTCGTCTGGGCGGAAAAAACATGGAGCATACCGCGGCCGTTGTCGCTTCCGCGAAAAACCGGACGTTAAGACCGGGATCGAGTACCGCGAACAAACGTCAGCACCGCTTCGGTAAACTCAGCGTGGCGCGTGATACTGGCTAAGTGTCCTGCGCCGCGCAGGGTGCATAACGCAGCGTGCGGATAGGATGCCTTGAGCGCGAGTCGCTCGGAATGCGTAAACCCCGAATCGTTATCGGACTCGATGATCAGCACGCGCCCCTTGTATCGCGCGCCGTCATCGGAGCGGACCGAATCGGCTATGCAGGCTCCCAGATTCGCAATGCCGCGCCTGCCGATGCGGCGGAATTCATCACAGCCAAAGTATTCGAGCCAGAAGTCGCGATCGGGATGGCCGCGCAGCAGCCGCTTCACCCGGACGCCGAGCACGGCCACGACGGCTTTGTCGGGAACGTGCGGCGCCGACGAAAGCGCCATTCGAACCAGCTGCGCGCGTCGCGCCGAATAGCGCGCCGTGTTCGCCAAAATCAATCCTTCGACACGCTCGGGAAACGTTGAGGCATACGCCTGCGCGAAGATTCCGCCGAGCGATTGACCGAGCACATAGCACTTCTCGATGCCGGCATCGTTCAGAATCGCGCGTATTCCCATCACTGCGTCCGCGATCCGCGCGAGCGTCGCCGGCGAGCCGATCGAAAGCACGCGCGCATGTTTCTCCAAGCAATCGATCAAATGAAACTGCGATTCCGCGCTGCCTCCGCCGCCCGGCAGCAACACGAGGGCGGGCTCGCCTTGGCCGCAGGCTATAACCTCCCACGCGTGCCCGCCGATGGAGTGTCCCCGGCTGGAGTGCGTGACGCGAAATTCGCGCAGCAACTCTCCGGCGCTACGAGTTGGCGACGATTGCATCTTCCAAAACGGCTCCAGTCGCGACTTCGTAATTCATTCCGACGATCGAATCGCGCAGTACCGCGTCCTTGCCGATTCTCGACCCTTGCCAAATGATCGAGCGCTCTATGTGCGCGCCGTTTTCCACTCGCACGCCGTCGCCGATGACGCTCGGACCATCGATGCGGGCCGTTTTCGCGACGTCGGCGCCGCGGCCGATCCAAACGTCCCCATCAACCGCAATGCCGGGCACGCGCAGTCTCCCGGTGAGCACGGCCGCAGTCGCAGCGCGGTATTCGGCGGGCGTGCCGATGTCGTGCCACTGCGCGCCGCGTGCGTCGAATCCGTAAAAGGCAGCGCCGGCCTGCTGCAGCGCCGGAAACACATTTTTACCGAAATCGTAAAACGCTCCGGCGGGAATGTGATCGAAAATCGCGGGGGTAAAAACGTAAATCCCGGTGTTCACGAGATTGCTTCGCTCGGTGCCCTTCGCGGGTTTTTCCTGAAAGCCCGTGATCCTGTCCGAAGCATCCGTTACAACGACGCCATACTGGTCCACTTCCTCGCGCTCCACTAAGCCGATCGTCGCGAGCGCGTTCTTCTCTTTGTGAAAGCTGACGACGCGGTCGAGCCGCATGTCGGTCAAATCGTCGCAACCGATGACGACGAACGAATCGCCGCTCAGGAACTCTTGCATCTGCTTAACGGCCCCGGCACTGCCGAGCAGTTCTTTCTCGTGCAGGTATTCGATGCGCGCACCGTATGCCGAACCGTCGCCAAGCGACTCGACGATCATATCGGCCAAGTAATGCACGTTGATCGCGATCTCGTCGAACCCGTACGACGTGAGATACCGGATCAAGTGAACGGCGTTGGGCGATCCCACCACCGGCACCAGCGGTTTGGGCACTTGTTTGGTCAGCGGGTAGAGCCGCGTACTCAAACCGCCCGCCAAAATCATCGCGCGCATTAGGTTTTCCCGCGCGCAAAACGGTTACGGACGTTTTCGCCAGCCACCAAAAGCACGAAGTACGGAAGCGCGAGCTGACGCCGCCAGCGCTGAGGCTGCGTCACCAACCGGTACAGCCATTCCAGATGCGCCCGCCGCCAGCCGTCCGGGGCGCGACGCACGTTGCCGCTAATCACGTCGAACGAACCGCCGACGCCGATCCCAACACCGCAGCCGGTTCGCGCCAAGTGCTCCCAGAGCCAAAACTCTTGTCGCGGAAAACCCATTCCCGCGAACAGGATGCGCGCGCCGCTCGCGCGGATCGCGGCCGCAACCTCTGCCGAAGTGCCATCGCTGAAGTAGCCGTCACGCGTGCCCGCTATCGTGAGTCCAGGGTGCCGCAGTCGTAAAGCATCCGCGGCTCGTTCGGCGATCCCGGGAGCTCCGCCCAACAAATAGACCGGCAGGCCTTCCTCAGCCGCGCGCGCGCACACGTGCTCGATCAGGTCGACGCCGGCAACGCGCTCGCGCAGCTTTGCTCCGCGCGAGCGCGCGACGCCCAGCAAGCCGACGGTGTCGCAGAGCGAGAGCGCGCTTGCGTTTACGACGGCGCGATATTTCGCGTCTCGTTGTGCGTAAACGACCATCTCCGTTCCAAGGGTAACGACTTGCGCGCCGGTTCCTTCGCGCGCGTAACGCAGAACAGCGTCGGTGGCCTGATCGGAGTCGATTGGGTCGAGTTTACACCCGAGTATAATCATACTGCGCAAGCAGCGGCCGAAGGTTGAGCGCGAGATGTTCGGGCATTGAATCGAGCGGTAAACGGCACTCGCCCACGTTGAAGCCTAGCTGCTTCATAGCCCATTTCACCGGAATCGGGCTGGTCGTCGCAAAGAGCGCATCGATCAGCGGCAAGAGCGAGCCGTGAATGCGCGCCGCCTCGGAAGGATCGCCGTTCCGGTACGCTTGCATCATTGCCACGTACTCACGCGAGCATAAATGCGATGCGACGCCGACGACGCCGTCGGCGCCCATCGCAAGGCAGGGAAGAAACAGATGGTCGTCGCCGGCCCAAACGGTGAACCCGGGCTCGCGGTCGCGCAGAATAAAGCCGATTTGCCGCAGATCGCCGCTCGACTCTTTCACGCCCACGATGTTTCTGTGCGTGCGCGCAAGTTCGAGCAGCGTTTCGGGCAGCATATTGATGCCGGTGCGGCCGGGGATGTTATAGATGACGATGGGCAGCGCCGTTGCTTGCGCGATCGCGCTGAAATGCGCGATCATGCCGCTCTGCGGCGGCTTGTTGTAATAAGGGACGACGGCGAGAATGCCGTCCGCGCCGCTCTTCTCCGCGGCCTTCACCGATCGCACCGAATCGCGCGTATCGTTGCTGCCCGCATTTGCAATCACGGCCGCGCGATCGCCCAGCTCGTCCTTCACCGCCGCAAAGAGCCGCACGCGTTCCACCGGGGTCATGGTTTGACCCTCTCCTGTGGAGCCGGCCACCACCAATCCGTCGTTTCCACGCTTGACGAGCCACGAAGCCACGCGCGCGGCCTCGCGGTAGTCGACTTCGCCGCCGTCGTCGAACGGCGTGATCATCGCGGTTAGGATCGCCCCAAGATCCTTCATGTCGTAACCACCTTTTGGCGCTGGTCCCCGTTGTCATCCTGAGCCTTGTCATCCAAATGAAATTCATCGTGCACCGCCTGTTCGGCGCGAGCCGCGTCGTCGGACGGAATGAGGATCGACACCGTGATGCTGCTGTCGGTGCAGTGGATGATTTCGACGTTCGCCGCCGATAGCGCCGAAACGATGCGGTGAATAACGCCCGGTTCGTAGCGCATGCCTTCGCCGACCACCGAGAGCTTCGAGCACGCCTCGCGGACTCGCACGGCCACGTTGAGATCGCCCAGCAGTTTGCGGATATCTTCGCCGCGGTCACCTTCGACGACAAACATGACGCCGGCCTGATTGATCGTCACCTGATCGATCGATATCTTCGCCGCGGCAAGGCGTTCGAACATCTGCATCTCGACCTGCATGCGGCGCTGACGATCCTCGATATCGCCGCGGATCGCGCGGATCCAGGTTACGCGGCCAGACGCCGTAACGCCGGTGACCGGTTTTCGCGGTTCAAGACGCGCGTCGACGACGGTGCCTTCGCCCGTTGCGAGACTACGGATCGCATACGGAGTGCGCGTGCGCTGCGCGTAGTCGGCCGCCTTATGATGCATGATCTTCGCGCCGTGCTGGGCGAGTTCGTTCATTTCCTCGAGGCTCGCGCGATCGATCGTGTGCGCGCCGTTTACGCGCCGCGGATCGGCGGTCATCGCGCCGGCGACGTCGGTGTAAACGTCGATGCGCTCCGCATCCAGCGCATGCCCCAACGCGATTGCCGTAAGGTCGGTACCGCCGCGACCGAGCGTCGTGACTTCGCCGCCTTCGCTGATACCTTGAAAGCCGGCGACGACCGGCACTTTCTTTGCCTCCACCAGCTCGCGAATGCGTCGCGGCTCGACGCGCAGGATGGTCGCGTCTCCGTGCACGTCGTCGGTGACGATCCCGGCCTGTGCGCCGCTGAGCGCAACCGCACGAATGCCCTCGCGTTCCAATTCGCAAGCGAGGACGGCCGCCGAGATAAGTTCGCCCGATGCCAACAGCAAGTCCGCGTTCGGCCCACTGCGTGCGCCGTCGATCAGCGAAAGCAGCGAGTCGGTCGCATAGGGCTCGGGCGCGCGGCCCATTGCCGAAACGACGGCGACCGGCGATTCTCCGCGCTCCATGGCTTCGCGTATTCGCTCGACGGCAACCCGGCGCGTCTGGGGTGACGCAACCGACGTGCCGCCGAACTTAAGAACGGCGATCTTCATCGTGACGCGCGCGCGATCAAGAGCTCTAAAATCTGTACCGCGTTCGTCGCGGCGCCTTTGCGAAGCTGGTCGCCGACGACCCACATTTGAAAGTGCCGATTGTCGTCGCCGGCGGAGCGCAACCGGGCGACGTGCACGTCGTCGGTCCCCTCAACGTCTCGCGGCGTAACCACGCCTGTGCGATGGAAAATCACGCCCGGTGCACGCTTCAATGCCGCGCTCAGTTCCTCTACAGTCGTCTCGCGTTCCGTTTCAAAAAATACCGCCTCGGAATGCGCCGTGCGCACCGGCACGCGCACGGTCGTCGCGTACACCTGAAGCTCCGGCATCTCCAAAATCTTGCGCGTCTCGTCGCGCACTTTCGACTCTTCGCCGCTGTAGCCGTCGTTGCCGAAATCGCCGATCTTCGGAACGACGTTGCGCACGAACGGTCCGTCGCCCGCATCAAATTCCTCGAGCGCGGTGCGGCCCGCTCCGCTGACGGCTTGATATGTCGCAACGTTGATCGATCGCAGCCCTGCCACGCCGCGCACGGGCGCAAGGGCGACACACAGGATAATCGCCGTGCAATTTCCCACCGGAAACAAGCGATGTTCGGGAAGAATCGCCGCCGCGTTGATTTCCGGCACGACCAGCGGTACGCCCGCGCGCATCCGGTACGTCGAACTATTGTCGATCACAACACCCCCGCGCTCGAGAACGGGTGGTGCAAATTCCAAACTCGCTTCATCCGATCCCGCAAAAAACACCGTATCGAATGGCTTCAGCGCTTCCGTCGAAGTCTCCAGCACGCCGTTGCGAGCGTGCGACGCGAACAACCCGAGGCGCTCCACTGCGATGTTCCGCTCGCGCAGCACTTGCACGATCGTCTCGCCGACCGCCCCGGTCGCGCCGACGACGGCGACGTTCATACGTCCGTCATCCTGAGCGTGTCGAAGGACCCTGAGCAGCGCCCGAAGGGCGCAAGTCGAAGGGTGAGGGCCGCGCGATCATAGCTTCAGTCCTACTTCAAGCCCTTTGAGCGAACGCACGTAACGTATCGCCGCAATAATACCCGGTGCGAACGATTCGCTCGAGAACGAATCGTGGCGGATCGTGAGCAGCTCGCCTTCGTTTGAGAAGAGCACTTCCTGATGCGAAAGCAGCCCCTTCATGCGGATGCTGTGAATGGGGACGTCGGCCCGCCCGCCGCCCGTATGGATGCGCTCCGCGGTCGCCGAAGCTGTCCCACTGGGTTTATCGCGCTTATCGGCACGATGCATTTCCACAATTTCAACCGACGGAAAAAACTTTGCGGCCTGTTCCGCAAAACTCATCATGAGGATGGCGCCCATCGCAAAGTTCGGAACGATCAGCGCGCCGGTTTTGTGCCGTTCGCAAAACTTTTCCAGGTCGGCTCGCTCAACCGCATTCCACTCGCTCGATCCGACGACCGGCGAAATGCCGCGCTCCACGGCGGCGCTCGCGACGGCTTGTGTCACCGGACGGGGCGTAAAATCCACGATGACGTCGGGTTTGCGCCGGTCGAGCAGTTCCTCGACGTTATCGTAAATCCCGAGCGACTGATCGGCGGTGCGCGCAAAACCGCCGGCAAACTCTATATCCGGCGCTCGCTTAATCGCCTCAAACGCGAGGCGCCCCATGCGCCCTTGAGCGCCGGCGACCGCAACTTTCACGGAGCGCTCTTCGCCTGGGGCTAGAGTTTCTCCAGCGGCGCGTACTTGAGCATGACCATTTTTTGACCGACGTTCGGGAAATCGATCGTCACCAAACCGTCGCCGCCCGCGCCGATGACGCCGGAGATCTTGCCTTCGCCCCACTTGGGATGGCGCACGCGGTCGCCCGACTGCAGGTTCATCTTGATGCCGGCGCCCGCCGACTCATGAATCGCGACCTCGCGCCAGCGCCCGCCCGAAGGCCGCGGCAGCGCGATGCTCCCCAGCATCTCGATGTTGGGCATCTCTTCCAAAAAGCGCGATTTCGGATGCGCGAACGTATTGCCGTACAGCGTGCGGCGCTCGGCGTACGAGAGAAAGAGGCGGTTCATGGCGCGCGTCACGCCGACGTAGGCCAAACGGCGCTCTTCTTCGAGTTCGGTCATGTCGACCAGCGCGCGCGAGTGCGGAAAGACGCCCTCTTCCAAGCCCGTCAAAAAGACGTTCGGGAATTCCAAGCCTTTGGCGGAGTGCATCGTCATCATCGTGATGTACGACGCCGAATCGTCGAGCGTGTCGAGGTCGCTGATCAACGCCACGTTTGCCAGAAAACCGGCCAGCGTTGCTTCCGGATCGCCCGATTCATACTCGCGAGCCACGCCCACGAGCTCCTCGAGGTTTTCCATGCGCGTGCGCGAGTCGGGGGTATCCTCGTTGCGCAGCTCGCGCAGGTAGCCGGACTCTTCCATGACCGCGACCAGAAGGTCGGCGATCGAAAACTCTCCCAGACGCGCACGCAGCGACTCGATCAGTTCGGCGAAGCGCTCGAGCTCGCGCGTCTTTTTCGGGACCGCCTTCTTCAGCAGTTCTTTATCGAAGATCGCTTGCCCGACCGGGACCTTGGCGGCATCCGCCGCGATTACGAGGCTGGCGAGCGTTTGCGATCCGATGCTCCGGCGCGGCACGTTGACGATCCGCTTGAACGCAATCGCATCCGAGGGATTGTCGATGTAGCGCAGATAGGCGATAACGTCTTTGATCTCGGTGCGCGCGTAGAATCCGACCCCGCCGATGACGCGGTACGGAATGCCTTCGGCAATAAAGGCTTCTTCGAACACGCGCGATTGCGCGTTGGTGCGATAGAGCGCCAGGAAGTCGCTATAAGACGCGCCTTCGCGAACGAGCTCTTTGACTTTCTCGACAACGTAGCGCGCTTCCGAGCGTTCCGTGTCGGCGGCGAACGCCGTGATCGACTCGCCTGCATCGCGGCTGGTGAACAGTTTTTTCGGGGCGCGGGTCTTGTTATTGGCGACCAGCGCGTTTGCCGCGTCGAGAATCGTTTGCGTGCTGCGGTAGTTTTCTTCCAGCGTGAAGACCTTGGCGCCGGGAAAATCTTCCTCGAAACGCAGAATCATCTTGTAGTCGCTGCCGCGCCAGGAGTAAATCGACTGGTCGTCGTCGCCGACGACCGTCACGTTGCGGTGCTTTTCGCCCAAAATCGCAATCAGTTTGTATTGCGCGAAATTGACGTCCTGGTACTCGTCGACCGTGATATAGCGGAAACGGTTCTGCCATTTCGTACGCGCGGTTTCGTCTTTTTCGAAGAGGTCGATCGTGCGAACGATCAGATCGTCGAAATCCAGGCTGTTGGACTCCGAAAGCCTGCGCTGATACTCTTCATAGACGTTGGCATAGCGCTCGCCCAGGAACGACGTGTTGCGTTCGTGGTATTCTTTCGGCCAGACCAGCGCGTTCTTCGCCTTGCTGATCTCCGCCAAGCACGCGCCCGGCGTCGTCTGACGCTCGTCGTAATCGAGATCGGTGAGTATCTCGCGGATGACCGTGCGCTGATCGGCGTCATCGATAATGGCAAAATTCGAAGCGATTCCGGCGCGCGAACCTTCGCGGCGCAAAATCCGCACGCACATCGAATGAAACGTGCCGACCCACAAATCGCGCGCGGCCGCGCCGACCATGCGCTCCAAGCGCGTCTTCATTTCGCCGGCGGCTTTGTTCGTAAACGTGACCGCCAAAATTTGATCCGGCGAAACCTCGAGCTCGTCGAGCAGATACGCGATGCGGTGCGTCAGCACGCGGGTCTTTCCGCTGCCGGCACCGGCGAAAATCAAACACGGGCCATTGGTATGTCGGACGGCGGCCGACTGGACGTCGTTGAGAGCATCGGTTTCCAGGATCATTGAGAGTTTATTCGCCGCCTGTGGATAAAGCGCCTATAATCGCGCGTCCTTTCCCATCGCGAGTCCCGAGCTTATCCTGAGCAAGTCGAAGGCCGGCCGACAAATAGGCCAGCGTCGATTCGGCCCCCATATTAAGGTTGACGGAGCTTTTATTGAGCCCGTCCAGACAGCCGCCGCCGTTGGCCATGGCGATCCCGCGGGAGTTCCGTCCTAAGTACCAGTCCAACCCCATTTGGGCCGTGTTGCGGAACTCGGCGTTGCCGGTCGCCTCATTTGCAGCCAGCGCTGCATCTACGAGCGAAACGGCTTCCAACGGCTGCTGCGAATAGCGGGCTCGCGGTCCGCCGCGGGGATACCAGCCTTCGTTACCGATGGGCACGAAAATGCCGTCTTCGATCGTTATGCGCGTGTAAAACGCGAAACTCCGCAATCCGATGGACGTGAGGGTTTCGTCGCCGAGCGCTATCCCCGCGCGCACCATCGCCTCCGCCAGACGCGCGTTGTCGTAGGTCATGATATCTTCGAACCACTCCCAATCCGCACCGCAATTCGCTTCGAAGCGCGCCTTCAGCGCGCCGGCAAGCTGGCTCAGCGTCCGGCTGTACGCCGGCAGTTCGATGTCGGCGATGCTGGCATGGCGCGCATGCGCCAGGCCGATAATCGCATAAGATTGTGAGCGCGCGTATTGCAACCAGTCGATCGCGTTCAATCCCTTGTTGAAGAGCCGCTTGCACAGCCTGCGCCACGTCGCGCGCGGCGCGTACCGCATCCCGAAGCCGAGCGCCCACAGCGCGCGTCCGACCGAGTCGTGCGTGCCCACGCAGTCGAGCCACTGCCTGTCGTAGCCCATGAAGTTATGGAAGCGTCCGTCGGGCAGTTGCGCGTCTTGTAGAAACGCCAGGTATATCGGAGCCAGGCGCAGCGCGTCTGCATCGCGAGGATCGAGCGTCAGTTTTTGATAGACGACGATCAGCGCGCGCGCGACGTCGTCGGTACAATAGCCGGTTGCGCGATTCGGAATATCTTCCGTCGCGTGCTGAATAACGCCCACGTCGTCGCTGAGCGTTATCAGATGTTCGAGACTAGGCTGAATGGACGAGCTCCAACTCGGGCGGAGCGAGTTCGGCAAATAGCCGGCCGTATTCAACTGCGACGTGCGGCCACGTCATTTGACGGCCGAACCGGTATGCGCGGCGCTCGGTCGCGCGGCGCAGCGCGTCGTCGTCCAGCAACGCGCCGACCAGGTCGGCGATCGATTTGGCGTCGCGGAACATGCACAGAAAACCGCGGTTGTGCGCGAGCAACTCTTGCGCGTAAAGATACGGAGTGGAAACGATCGCCTTTCCGCAGCCGACGGCGTACGCCAGCGTGCCGCTGACGATCTGCGTCGGGTTCAGATATGGCGTCAAGTAGATGTCGGTCGCTTCCAGATAGCCGACCAGCTCGTCGAACTCCAAATACTTGTCGATCAACTTGACATTATATTGCAGCCCGTATTCGGCCACCAGCGCCTGCAAAGACTCGCGGTACGACTCGCCCTCGCGGCGGCGTACGACCGGATGCGTCTCGCCCAAAATAAGGTAAAGCACCTCGGGGTGGCCTTTGACCACTTCGCGCATTGCTTCGATCGCGTATTCCAATCCCTTACCGCGGTTAATCAAGCCGAACGTGGAGACGACCATGCGTTGCCCGATGCCGAACGACGCCTTGGCGGCGTCCGTGTCGCGGAACGGCACGTCCGGCACGCCGTGATGGATCACGCGCAGCCGTTTCGGATCGGTGTCGTAAACGCGCTCGAGCAAATCGCGGCCCGTTTCGGAAAGTGCGACGACGGCATTGGCGTAGCGGCAGAGCTCGCGCGTGACGCGCAGCATCGTTTCATCGGGTTCGGGCAGAATCGTGTGCATCGTTAGCGCGATAGGTTTCTCAATTGCGCGCAGCGCGTCGATCAGCCATTCGCCGCGTTCGCCGCCGAAAAGACCGTACTCGTGCTGAATGTTGAGCACGCCGGCGGGATGCGCATTGACGATTGCGGCGATATCGCTATAGGATTCGCGGCGGTCCTCGCGCAGACGCGCGACGACTTCGGGCCCGTAGTGGCGGACGTCGCCGCCGGGCTCATCGATCGCAATGATTTCAGAACTTGTTCCGTAGGCGCGGTCGAACGACTCGACGGTGTCGCGCGTAAAGGTCGCGATACCGCATTCCCGGGGTGGGAAGGAGCCCATGAAGAGGGTGCGCGGAACCACTCCATACTCCTTACTCCGGCTCTCTCTTTGGAAAGCAAAACCTCACAGGGGGAAAGCCGGCGGGGACCCCTGTTCGTGCGCGATTTATACCCGTGGACTCTTGGTTTTTAACCCGCAGAAAGCAGCAAAGGTTACAAAGGCTCGATCGCTTGCCTACCCTATCACCCTCAGTTTGTCGAAGGGCAAGGGGGCAAGCGGCCGCCGGCGCGTATAGCGGCTAGGATGAGAGCGCTTTTTCTGCCCGCGGCACTGATAGCGGCCGCCATCGCGATTTTCGCCGTGACGCGTGCACCCGCGCAAAACGCCGGCAGCATTCATAAGATTCGCCACGTCGTCATCATCATGCAAGAGAATCGTTCGTTCGATTCTTATTTCGGCACCTATCCGGGCGCCGACGGAATTCCGGCCGGCGTTTGCGTTCCGAATCCGGTGCTCGGATGCACGAAGCCGTATCACGACACCAATGATCTGAATCAAGGCGGGCCGCACGGGCACGCAAACGCGATCGCGGATATCGACGGCGGCAAAATGGACGGCTTCGCGCGCCAAGCCCGGCGCGGGCGGCGCGCGTGCGCCGGCACCGACGATCCGCGCTGCGGCGGCGGTGACGTGATGGGTTATCACGACGGCACCGAGCTCGCCAACTATTGGCGCTACGCAAACGACTTCGTGTTGCAGGATCGCATGTTCGAACCGAACGCGTCGTGGAGTTTACCGCAGCATTTGTTCATGGTCTCCGAATGGTCGGCGCGTTGCTCGCAGCTGGGCGACCCGATGAGCTGCGTCAACGAAGTGCAGAACCCGGACCTTCCTCGTGACTTTGGCCGCAATCCGGGCGCGCGGCCACCGGGCCGTCCCGATTATCCGTGGACCGATCTCACCTATTTGCTGCATAAAAATCACGTCACATGGGCGTACTACGTGATGACCGGCACGGAACCCGATTGTGCCAACGACAGCGCGAACTGCCAGCTCCGCCGTCAAAACGTGCACACGCCGGGAATTTGGAATCCGCTGCCTTCATTCGATACGGTCAAACAAGACGGCGAGTTAGCCAATGTGCAAGATCTGCGCAAGTTTTACGTCGCAGCCAAAAACGGGACGCTGCCGAGCGTTGTGTGGCTCTGCCCGGCGGGGAAATACAGCGAGCATCCGCCCGGACTCGTCAGCGCGGGACAAGCGTATGTCACCGGTGTCATCAACGCGATCATGCAAGGTCCGGATTGGAACAGCACCGCGATCTTTCTAACCTGGGACGACTGGGGCGGTTTTTACGATCACGTTGCGCCGCCCGTTGTCGACAGCGACGGCTACGGCTTACGTGTTCCCGCTTTGGTGATCAGTCCGTATGCGCGCCGCGGCTTCATCGATCACCAAACGCTGAGCCACGACGCGTACGTCAAATTCATCGAAGACGACTTTTTGAACGGCGCGCGGATCGATCCGAAAACAGACGGCCGCCCGGACACGCGCCCGTTCGTGCGGGAAACGTACTCGCAACTCGGCGATCTGCGCCGCGACTTCGATTTCACGCAAGCGCCGCGGCGGCCCGAAGTTCTTCCGGGCGGGATGGTATGGAACGGGCGGTAACGCGAAGCTAGCGCTGCTCTAGCAGATGAAAACGTCTCTCGAAAACATCGAAGCGAAGATCGACTGAATCGAACCGTTTATTCATGTCGTGCCGCAATGTACCGAGCCCGTGCTCCACGCGCTCGAGGCGCGCGTCAAGCGAATCGAAGCGACCTTCGAGCGAATCGAAGCGACCTTCGAGCGAATCGATCCGCCCCCCAAGGCCTCCCAAGCCGTCCCGGAGGTCCAGGATTGCTGACATGAGGTCCGCGGAGGAATATCTCTTAGCCATCGGCTCAGCCTACTGTACGGTTGTTGCCGAACCGTTTCCTAGGGTTTGCGAATTTACGGGCCGTCCGCCTCGACGTTGAGTGAGATGTCGATGCCGTTGCCGACAATAACGGGGCCGAAGCTCATGCCCCACTGCGTCCGATCGATCGAGCCCGTCGCGGCATAAGCGATAATCGAACGCCCGCGCGGCGATTTGCCCGCGCCAACGACGCCGGCGCTGAGCGTAACCGGATGCGTTTGGCCGTGCATCGTCAGGTTGCCGACGATCGTGAAATGCTTCGGATCGTTGCCCGTGATCTTCGTGCTTTGGAAGGTCATGTTCGGATACGTTGCAACGTCGAAGTAATGGCCCGACCGGATGTCGTTATCGCGCATGCCGTTATGCGTGTCGACGTTGGACGGATCGAGCTCCGCGCTGACCTCGATCGGAATCTGACTTCCGGACGGCAATTTGACGACCGCACTTTTCAGCGGAATCGTTCCGACGACCGGAACGATGCCGAAGTGCCGCGCGGTGAATTGCGCGGTGCTGTGATTGGGATCGACGCTCCACGTTTCGGTCGCGGCGAGCGCGGTTGCAAACATGGCGGCGGACAAGAGCAAAATCGTGGCGCTGAAGCGCTTCATCGCTCTACTTTAAGACGCAACTCCTGAAGTTTTCCTGAATGGGCTGCCAAGCAGGGAGAACCAAGCAAGCCAAAAAAGTGCCCAACCCCGGAGGCTGGCCATGGCACGAACACGCGGCGTCCTCTTTGTCTTTTTACTTCTCCTCACCGGCACGGCATTCGGTACGCGCGCTTTCGGGCAGCTCCGCCTGCCGCATCTGCCGAAGCTTCCACAGGCCAATCAACTCGCGGTTCAACTTGCCGCTAAACGAATCGCCCCGTTCGTTACGCAGCAAGATCCGATCGACTTGAATTGGGGGCGCGTCTACCCTACGACGGTCTCGCCACCCGGCGGAGCGTTTCGCCCGCGCAGTGGGCAGACATCGCTTGCAGATATCGACGCGCAACTCGCCCGTTCAAACAGCGGTATCGTGAATTTGAAGCCGGGCGATTATGAAATTCCGATCCGTGTCTACTGCTCGCGTGTAAAGGCCCACTCGGCCTTGCATGCTCCGCTGGTGTATGAGGCCGGACCGCTCCGCGGCTCGCGCGTAGACGTCCTCGTTGCGATGCTGTCCAAAGTTACCGGCGCAAGACTTCCGTATTCTCAAGTGCAGCCGCTGGGATGGGCGATCGCGACCGGCATGCGCTATAGCCAATTGTCGGCGGGCCAACGATCGCTCTTCGACCGGCTGGCTCCCGGAATGCGATCGCGCATAAGCGGAAACTTCATCGACCAAGTGCGCGACCAGTGGAACCGGTTGGGCATTGTGGGGTTGCCGCCGTTTGATTCGTCACTCGACAGCATGGGCGCGCTCGGTCAAAGCTTGAAGATCACCGAACAGGCTCAATCGGAAATTATCAGCCAGTCGAATAATTTCGACGCGTTGAGCGCATCGCTAGTTCCTCCGCTCGACGTAAGCGACCGCGGCACGAACTATACAACGTCGCCTTGGGGAGAGGTCGCGCCGAACATCTACATGCATACGCCTTCGCTGGGCGGAACGGGTGCGCTCTTCACGCTGCAAGTGCGCGTAACCGGGAATTCCGGCATGAGCGTACCGGTACCACTGCTCACGAGCATTCTCTATCCGACATATTGTCCGGGCTGCCAGCCATTGACGTACAACGTCGAGGACACCGGCCCGAAAGAGGACGGCGGCGGAGGAACGCCGGGATGAAAGTGCGAGTCGCGATCGTAGCCGCGCTCTTCGGCGCCAACGTCTTTCTGACGTCGGCGGCATCGCTCGCAGCGACGCCTCCGGTGGAGATCAACGATCTCGTCGGCAGATGGCGCAGCGACAAGGATAAGAAAAAGATCATTACCATCGTGCGTGAGGGCAACGAACTCAAACTGCAGACGCCGCAGTACAGCGACTGGGAACCGCTTAAAATCGATGCGACGGCGAAAGCAACGCGCATCCGCTTCGAACGCAAGACGACAGCCGACGATATCCGCAAGATGAAACTCGACAACCCGGCCGACGGCCCGCCGCCGGAATCGGTTGTCGAAGCCGCCGCCGGCAGCGAGACCGAGGCCTTCAACGGCTGGCCGAAGCGCACCACGCACTATTTTAAAAAAGAATGCGACCTCACCATGAACGTGCAGTGGCAAGGCTTCCACGTCAAATGGAACAAGGACACGGGCACGATCGACGATCGAACGCGACCGAAACCGGCGAGCGAAGATTTTACTCAAATACACTACGCATGGCCGGATCTGCGCAAGACCGTCGTTTCGACGCAATATACCGGCTCGTCGAATACCGGCACGGAAATCAATTCGTATTTCACTGAGCGGCCGAGCATGGAAGTCTACGGTGAGTTCGGCATCGCCATCTTTAAGCCGATTTTTAGCGCGATCACCGATGTCGTGCCGGCCGAGACGCTACTGGGCAAAATCGCGCAGAAACTTTTCGAGAAAACCGTCGAAAAGAGTTTGCAAGGCGATCTAAAACTTCGCGACCTCGCCGAGGCCGTCGCCGGCCAAGTGTTGGGAAAAGCGCTCGAAGGCGTTGCCGACCGCGAACCGTTTGCGAGTATCCGCTCGAAACTCGAGGACGTGTATACCGAGGATTTGGTAAAGGCTGCCGGCGGTAGCGCGACCGGCAAGGTCGCGGAAAAACTGACGGCTGCCGAAAAAGATGCGCTTGAAAAATATCTCGCCGAGCAATGCCGCTACGACCTCGTCACGCTCAAACCGTACGGCGTGATCCTAGGCGGAATCTCAGTGGTCGATCGTCAGACCGGTAACGCGACGGTTTGGCTTTTCCTCAAAGAGCGCGGCTCCGAGCCGCGCGTCGTTATCGGCTCAACGACCGTCCCCGAAGAAGGTGAGCACAAAGCGATCGGGATCGTTTTCTCACCAATTCAGTAATACTATTTTTTTCGCTTGTGCAGCGTGATGCTGTTGCCTTCGCTGTCCATAATCATCGCCAGGAAACACTTATCGGTTTCGTGCTCCATGATGATTGGAATGCCGCGTTTTTTTAGATCGACAACTGTACCGTCAAAATCTTCGACCGCAAACAGATTGCCGTTGCTCGGCTGGAACGGCATCATGCCGCCGCCCGACCACAATCCGAACGTGGTACCGTCGGCAAATTCGTACTCGGCGCCGTTATTATCCGGATATACCGTCGTCGGTTCCAGGCCGAGCGTGTCGCGATAGAACGCGATCGCTCGCGCCGCATCTTTGACCATGTAAGCGCTTAGATCTAGTCCTTTAATCTTAGGAGCCATGTTTGTTCCTTTACGGCTCGTTGAGCCATGGTTGACGTTCGAGTGGATACGGATTGACCAGCGGCATGCGCGCGACGCCGCGCGCATAGCTGTCCGGGTGCCGCTTCGCCCACTCCGCGGAGACGACCGTGAGATATTCGAAGTCTTCGAAGAGACTCTCAGCCCCGGTGTACTGCCGCATCATCGCGATGTATTCTTTCATCCGTCCCCAGGTGTTCGTGACAACCCACCAATAGTTCGCAAGAAAAACATCGGGCGCAACGACGCGGTTCCGGACCATGCCGCCGATAAGTTCGAAACTATTTCCGAGCGCGACTGCGGCTTCCATCAGATCGATGTATCTTTGAGGCACATCGTCCATCGGAAGCTTCCTGGATATCCGATACAAGAAGCGGCGGAACTGCGGATCCTCGAGTTCTCGAGCCAGGTCGCCGCCGCGCAACAGCCGGTTGGCTTTTCGATGCTCGTCGTCTTCGAGCATCGACCGGAACGATAGAATCGCCTCGATCAAATTTCCCGACCGCATGTGCCGCAATTGGATCACCGCCGCAACGGCCGTCGCCGCGATCACCAGCGCGGTAACGAGCGAGGAAATCGCGGTGACGAGTTCGGGCGACACGCGGCTCTACCGCGCGCCGATGGGAGCCGACGGCCCGATGCGCGAGCCTTCGGGCGCGACCGTATCCGCCTCGACCCGCACGTCGTGCCCGATGACCGAACCTCGGCCGATTTTTGCGTTCGCGCCGATGATCGAGCGGCTGGCGATAATCGTCTCTTCGATCCTCGCGCCTTCTTCTACGACAACGTCATCCCATAATACAGCGTCCTCGATCGCAGCGCCCGCCGCAATGCGGCAATTCTTTCCGAGCACAACGTTCGGACCGACTTTCGCCGTGCGCGCGATCATCGTGCCCTCGCCGATGTGCACCGGCGCGATAAGATTCGCGCAATCCGCATTCGCCGCACCCGCGCCGCTGATGCCGGGCTCAACTTCCAGCGGCATCAGTCCGCTGAGCACGTCGCGGTGAACGGTCAGGTACTGCTCCGGCCGGCCGACGTCGATCCAATAGTCTTCGGTCGTGTACGCGTAGAGCGGTTGCCCGTCAGCCAGGATTTTTGGAAACGTTTCGCGTTCGATCGAGACGTTGCGCCCGGGCGGAATAAAATCCAAAACCTTCGGGTCGAGCAGGTACGTGCCGGCGTTAATTTCGTTGGTCGGCTCGGTGCCTTTGGGCGGTTTCTCGATGAACTGCGAGATGCGTCCGGATCCATCGTGCACGACGCACCCGAACGACGATGGGTCATCTACCTTTATAAGGTGCAATGCGCCGAGGCCGCCCTTCTCCTTGTGGTAGGCGATCATCGCGCGCAGATCGAGGCTGGTAAGGACGTCGCCGTTCATCATAAAAAACGGACCGGTGATGTGCTGCTCGACGTTCTTTATCGCACCCGCGGTTCCGAGCGGCTCGTCTTCAATCACGTATGTTATCTTCATGTCCAGCCGCGAGCCGTCGCCGAAATACTCCGTAATCGCTTGCGGCATATATCCGGCCGGCAGAATCACGTCGCGGATCCCGGCCTCATACAAACGCTCGAGCGTACGCGCCAAAAAGGGCACGCCGACGATCGGCACCATGGGCTTGGGCGTGCCGAAAGTAAGCGGCCGCAGCCGCGTTCCTTCACCACCGACCAAAATTACCGCTTGCACGCTAAAACCTCCGGAGGGGGCATCTTCCCTTCCGCGTCACGCTGCAAAACGCTTGCGCCGCGAAGTTCCGATCAGCCGCGGGTAACAGCGCGTCAAAGTTGTCAATCCGACTGAAACGCGCGACGCTGAAGCTTTTGCCGATGCGAATCGTTAACATTGCGTTGTCGCGCTGTCTTAAAGGTTATCACCGGCGGTACCGGGCGCTGCCGAAGGCTTCGGCAGTGCCGCGACGAACATATGTTCGATGGCACGAAAGTACAATTGGCAGGCCGTTATGGCGTTCCGACAATTGCCTTTGGCAACTTTGCTTGCCCGTTCGGATCGTAGCACTATTAAGAGGCGTCTGCTTGATGCCGGTGTCCTAAGAAATACATGCCATGAGTGCGGTATTTCCGAGTGGAGAGGCCGTCCGTTGTCGGTTCAGATCGATTATATAAACGGCAATTGTAACGATCATCGAATCGAAAACCTACGAATGCTATGCCCAAACTGCCACAGCCAAACAGAAACTTTTGGCGGACGCAATTTGGGAAAGCGCAACGTAGCGTAGTTTCGGGCCTAACGAGATTAACGGCGGGCCTTAGAACGAGGCACATTCCTCATTAGACCCGGTTTTAGGCCGGCAAGAACGGCTGCGAGAGCGCACTATAGCGGAGCAGCTCGAGACGGACGTGCATACGGACGACACCCGAAACTTCGGGGCGGTTGCAAGAGGCGGCGTCGCTCGTGTAGTATTGTTTGCGCACCATCCCGGGTCGTTCAACGGTAGGACAGCAGACTCTGAATCTGCTTATCGGAGTTCGAATCTCTGCCCGGGAGCGCGGCCCTATCGTCTAGAGGCCTAGGACGCCGGGTTCTCAACTCGGTAACACGGGTTCGAATCCCGTTGGGGCTACAAATTTCGCACTTATTTTGCGGGCGTCTCTTCCTTTAATAGGACTGTGCGGTGACTGTCTGGTGACCGTGTTTTTCCAGAGCTGAGGTGTAGCGCGGACTATTCACTTGGGGAAACCAAGGAAGGGGTCTCTGTAAAGGCGCACGTCAGCTAGGCGTTTCCCGTACGATGGTACCGTGGGCGGGAGCGGACAAGGAGTCCATATGAAAGCCATCATCGTTGTTGGCGCGTTCCTTGCGGCAGTCTTAATCGCTATGCCGTTGCTTGTGCTCGCAAAACAAGGCGACCCAATTCCCGGCGTCCCCATCGGCTTGGAAGGCGACCCGGGCAGCGTGGTCATCTCCCAGACGAAAACGAATGGCGCGGGCGTGGCTGTATTTCGAAATGTGAAGCCCGGAAAGTATCGGCTTACAATCGGTACAATCAATTGGGGAGACGGCTCGACGGCGCGTAAGCCGGTCTCCAAGATTTCTGAAAACGAATCACCCCTGCCAACGGCCATCATCGGAATCAATATTCCGGGGCAAGCGAAGGTTGTCCGAACCATTTCTAAAGCCGGCGCCCACTCAAGGATAACAGCAATCGCAGTAGACCCGCGCGACGTATCGGAAAACCGGCTTCTCATTCCGTTCACCGTAGCGGGAAACAAAGTGCAAACCGTGACGGTTACGATCTTTGACCGCTGGCCCGATTGATCCCGGCTGCTCAAAGGGTCTTGAGGCACAGCCAAAGCAGCACGACGAGCAACATCTATGCGCACGTTGTCGAAGGCCGTGCGGAGAGCGCAGTCGTAGCGATCGCGACCGCGTAAAAGCGCTGCGGTCTGCCTAAGTGGGCTGCTTATAGCCTCCGAAAGCCCATGTTTCCCCGGTAGTAGCCGAAGGCCAAAACAGCGAAAACCCCGACCCTACCGCTGTTTCCGTAACGCATCCGTACGGGTCGGTACGGTAAAATAGATTTCGAATCCCGTTGGGACTATGAATTTCGCTGCACAACTATGCGGTTTTTCTTTGCTGGGACGGCTTCATGTCGACAAGAGCGGCCCTCCCGCTGAATTGATCTGGCCGCGTAGCATGGCGAGCTGTAATTCCAAATTCCGGCGATGTTCGATCGCCTCCAGGCGCTCCAACGCGCCGGACGCCGCATGGCACAGATCGATAAGCAGTTGTTCCTCGTCTAGGTCGACTGGTTCTCCGTTGGTGTGACTGCCGTACAATACGACAGCGGCCGGCAAATGACCAACGAGAATTGGAATGGCCAGTCCCGGTTTCGCGTCGCCGACGGGGACGGGAGCTGCCGCGGTCGGCGTCACATCCTGGAGGTGGACTGAGGCGTGCGATGAGCGCGCAAACAGCACCAGCGGGTCGTCGGCACCCAGACGATACACGCATTGATCCCAGCCGAAGCTCGCGACTCGCTCGAACGAATCGTCGGCCACCAAGAAAAGCGCCGCCGACGCCAAGTGTAAAGCCGAGGCTGCCTCTTCGGTCAAGATATTCTGAACGCTGCTCTGTTGGCGGGCGGCGGGCAGCGCGTGAATGACATGACGCAATCGCTGGAACGAACGATGACGCGATGCGAACAGCACGCGCTCCACAAAACGGTCGATGCGCTTATGCAACACGTTCAACCAAACGCCGAACAGCACGGCTACGACGATCTCGAATACGGTCGCGAGCCGCGCGTCGGCCAGCTGGCGCGCGAAGACCCAGTCGACCAAACTTAACAGACCAATCGGAATGGCTGTGAGCGCACCGTAGACCAACGCGCGGCCGCCGACGATGCGCACATCAATGACCCGCGTCTGGACCAGCGCATATGCAATCGCGAGTGGCCCGATTTTAAACGAATAGAAAATCGTGTCGAACCATGACGTGGCGTTGTATGACGCCAGCGGTGTGACGTTCTGTTCGATGTAAAGCAGCGAATAGAGGATCGCCTGGAACCATAATGCGACTGCCACCCAGCGTAGGCGCACTGCCTGGGCTCCGCGCTCTACCCGCAGCCGCGCAGTAATAATAATCACGCTTGCGTAGATCGCGACGAGAGAGAGCACGGTGTAGAGCGTGTAGAGTACCCTGTCGCCGCTAAAGGCGGCGGAATAAAAGTGCATCCAATACACGAGCACCGTGACAACAAAATACGGAATCCACAGACGCTTGAGCACTTGGTAGCCGCGCAGATCTTGCGTAGCGCCGAACAAGAGGCCGAAGTAGAGAAATCCGTACAATCCCGTAACCGGTTGGAATGTGGCGAGGGCGGTCGCGAGCGGTTCCCAATTCGGGGGAGCGATCCACATTACCGACGTGTTCGCCCCGAAACCCGATCCCGCGCAAAATGCAAAGAACGCGAACGTCGCTGCGTTTCGGCGCATTGCGTAAATGAGCAGCCCAAGAAGCAAGTAAAACATCGTCGACGATGCGCCGATCCACCCTAGGACGTGCTGCGTCCTACCAGAAGCGTGCAGCGTCCCGGTGACCCTCGCATCGAACGATCGTCCTGAACGAACGATAGGTAGCATTATCGTTTGCCCGTCCAACAGCTCGCCGCGATTGAGCCACAAATGCATCGGCCAGCCCGCTCGCGCGAAATCGATGCGGTCGCCCGCGCGCAAGCCTGCTCGGCTAGCCGGTGAGAATCGTACGACAGACTGAACGACGCCGGACCGCGCGTCGAAGGCCGCGCCTAGCGTGCCCAACCGGCCATAGCCCGACAATAATGCAACGCAGGCGTAGACGATCGTTAAAGCTACGAGAAGCGCAATAAAAACGCTTCGAAAGAAAGCCGTCAAGAAGAATGCGCTTCAACCCGAGGGGGGTGCGGGCCTTTGAGCGATCATGAGCTTTCGCATGCCCGCTCACGCCTGCGTTCGGCGAAAGGAAACGGAGCGTATGGAATCGCTTGGGCGCGGGCGGTAACGGACGGAAGCCGGTTGCGTCGGAAACCCTTATAACTCGACCTGATTGGTAACGGCCGGGAGCGGCTGGGACCGTTGTGAAAGTTTTCGAATCCCGTTGGGGCTACAAAATTGGGTCCGATTCTATAAGGTTTTTGACAGAAGAACCTCAGGATGACTAAAAATAGATCGGGAGAATAGCGCGGCAGAGGAGTAGCACGGATGAGCGTTATGCCCGTACGTGCGCGCGAGCAGACGGCTTTCCGAACCGTTGCGCGCACGTTCGTTCTCGCCATCATCGCTTTATGGGCGCTGGGATGGGTCCTTTATGCCGCGTTCGTTCCAACGGCCGTGGGCGCGATCTTCGGATGGAACATGGGCCCGGATGGATCTACGATCATCTATGTAACCCCCGGAGGACCGGCGGCGAACGGCGGCGTTCGCGTCGGCGATCGGATTGATTGGAAGACGCTGCCGCTAGAGGGCCGCGCGAACTTGGCGATTCCGATGGCGGAAAAAGCCGGAACGGTGATGCCCATCACGATCACGCGCGGATCGAAGACGATTCATACCACCCTGGCTGCGCGGCTGTGGGGCTCGTTCTATCGTCTCGTACAGATCGCGAACTATGCGCTCGGAGCGGTCGTAATTGCGATTGGCATCGCGCTCGTACGCTTGCGTCCAACACGCATGACCTGGGCGTTCGTCCTTACATTTGTATCGTACGGGCTCGGTATTGGAACGACGCCGTTCCTTGCGCAGACTAGTGTTTCCGATTTCGTTCTGCAGAACGGCGCCTACGCATTGCTCACCGGACTCTCGGTCGCGGGACTGTTGATTTTCGTCAGCCGATTTCCGACGGATCGCGCTCATGGCATCTTTGCCTCCGTCGATCGCAGCGCTCCGCTGATCGGCGCACTTGTCGCGGCACTGACGCTGACCATCAATGCCATTCTGCTTTTCTCGTCCGCGCCTCCGCCGATGTGGCTACTATTTTCTTATCAGTATCTCGCCTCGGCCGTCATTGGCGTGGTTTCGCTCGCCGTGCTCGGGGCGGCGCATTTCATGTCCCGCGGAAGCGACCGACACCGCATCGCGCCCGTGCTTTTTTGGCTGAGCTTTTACGTCGTTGCAACACTGGCCAACAACATCTACAACTTCCTCTACACCAGTGAGATCGGCATCGCGTTATTCACCGGTTTGATGGATTTTGCGCTGTTGATGATCGCCATCGCCGTGGCATACGGCATCGTTCGCTATCGCGTCGTCGACATTTCATTCGTCATCAGCAGAACGCTCGTCTACACCCTGCTGACCTCGCTGATCGTCGGCGTCTTCGTGCTGATCGACTTTCTCTCATCGAAGGTCTTGGACCGGCTGCAGATCGCGGTGGTTATCGAAGCGGTTGCTGCATTAGCGTTCGGTATTTGGCTCAACGCGCTGCACTCGCGCATCGACCGCCTGATCGACACTGTGCTCTTCCGGCGGCGACATCTTGCCGAACGGCGGCTTCATCGCGCCGGCCGAACGCTGATGCACGCGGAGAGCCCGACTTTCATCGATGAAGTTTTGACCGTCGAGGCGTGCGATGCGCTCGCGCTGGCTTCCGCTGCGGTTTTCCGCAAAGAAGGCGATGAGATATTCGAGCGGACCGCGGCGATCGGATGGAACGACGATCACACGCTGCGCCTGACGCGCGACGATCATCTGGTCGTGAACTTGCTTGCGGAACTGGAAGCGATGGACGTCACCGCCGTTCGCTGGCCGCACGCGAAGGTTCCGCACGGTTATGCGCAGCCGCTGCTCGCACTGCCGTTCGTCGTGCGCCACGAGCTTTTAGGATTCGCACTCTACGGCGGTCATATCGGCGGAGAAGCTATCGATGCCGACGAGCGGCATACGCTCGCGCATTTATCGAGCGCCGCCGCCGCGGCCTACGAACACGTGCACAGCAAAACGCTGCTCAACGAAGCCAACGAACTGCGGGCGAAAGTCTCGTTACTTACGCACGAGCGGCGGCTTCTCCGCGAAGTCGTCGACACGCTCGGTAACCCGGCGCGAAGCGTCCAGCAAGAAGAAGTCTAGGGGCGAGAATTCCGCCGAGCGGCCAACACTTGAGCGCTTAGGCACGTCTCTATGCGGCAGCTCGCGCGCGTACCTCGTCCGATAGGTCGGAAGCACAGAGCGCCCGGTCTTCACGACTGCGAACGCCAGGCGAAGAACAAAGCGCAAGTTGTGACTACCGGTCGTCGTCGACCGGATGGTCCCCGCGCAAATTCATGAAAAAGCTCTGCGTGTACTTGCGGGCGGATTGCTGGAATGCAGGCTCTTTGGCCAGCGGCGCAATCGGCGTCTGCGAGTAGTTGAGCATGTCGCTCAAATCGTCGGCTAGCGCGTCGCGCTGACCGAGCGTTCCG
>DASUIF010000027.1:0-140323 GCA_036273135.1 Candidatus Rubrimentiphilum sp. | reverse complement strand
CGCAGGCTGCGCGTGCTGGGGCGCCGCTCGCCCTCGGCAATGCGGTCTTTCAGATCCTCAAAAGAAAAACGCCCCTCATCTATCGCGTTGAGGAGCCGCACGAGCAGGACGGTTTTCGGCTCACTAGGCCGTTCCACGCTGTCATTGTGCCATTTTTTTGGCGCCCTGTCAGCGGCCGGCCGGTTCCGGAATTGGCGACGCTGCCGGTAGCGGCGATGCTTGGGGCAACGCCTGCGGCTTCGGGAAACAGCCGTTGGGTGCGCTGATGGGCGGCGGATTGGGCGACGGCGGCGTTGCGGTCAAGCCAACCTCGAGCGGATAGAACGACCCGCCGTCGGTCATGGTCTGAAGCTGAATCGTCGTCGCTCCAGGTTGTGCGGCGACCGGCGCGATCTGATAGCGTTCGGAAGCACGGGCACACTGGATATCCGCTAACGGCGGCACGCCGTTAATCAGGAAGCTGCTGCGCACCGGTCCACCCATCGGCTGCTCGTAGAGATAGAGCGTTGCCGGCTGCCCTGTAGGATTCGTGACGTTGAAACTGAGCGTACGCCATACGCCGTACTCGCCGAAATCGCGGCCGTCCGGAGGGTCAATCGTCGGTGGGCTGTGCAAACCGTAATCGAGCGAAACGTCATCCCCGCCAACCCGGTACGCCAAGGTGTCTTGTGCATATCCGTTGATATTGAAAACGCCCGTGCGGTGATGGCCGTCGCCCGGAAGTTTCGGCCCGGTCAGCAATCCCGGAATGTTGGCGTCAGGAGTGTTCTCCGCCAGGGAAAGCACGGTCACGTCGAGCGCGCCGCCGGAAAGAATATGTACATCGATGTTGCCGGCAACGCCGTTTAACGGCTGCATCGAGAATCGTTCGGCAACGTACGGCGTCTCCGAATCTATAGTGGTAACGATTCCTTCGTTGATCGGCTTGCGGTCAAGGAAATCGCGCGTCACCGCGTGGCCGACCTGCATGACGTCGATATTCGGCCCCGCCGAGGCATCGATCAGCTGCACCGTCGAGGCACCCGAAGGCGCCGAAAATACAACGGCGAGATCGCGCGGCTGCGCGTTGTTGTCATGATAGTAGTAAAGACGCACGGGCGTTCCCGGAGTGATATGTCCGCGATACAAAACGCCCTCGCTTGTAATATGTTCGGGGTCATCGTCGTAAAAAAGCACCGGCGGCGTAAAGGCTTGCGCGTCGACATTTTGCAGGTTGACGTTGACAACTGCGCTCACCGGATAGGTGCTGTCGTTACCCGGCACTTGCACTTGAGCATCAAAGGCGCCGATGCTTCCGGGAGCGAGCGTTGGAAGATTGAAACGTGTTTGCGGCTGCAATCCCGGCTGCACCTGAACATTACGCAACACTGAGCGTTGGAGCACTCTTTGGAGCCATGCCGGATCCACTGGATTCCCGGTGTACTGCAGCGTCAGCGTTTGAGTCAGGACCTTTGCGGCGTCGACCGCCACGCGAACCGGGATGAGGACGCGCTGTCCGCTTCCGTCCGAGATCGTGAGCACGCCCCGGCCGAGCGTTTGCCCGGCGGTGAGCGTTACGGTGCGCGCATTTTGGTCGATGTTCCAGGAGACGATCGGGTTATCGATCGATGCGCTAATGGGGCCGGTCGAATTGGCGATTGTTATCGGCAGCACGCCGCCGGGATATAAATGGTCGGCAACAAACGGCTGAGCGCTTAACTGCGCCGCGGGCGTCGGCGACACAACCGGCGACGGCGACACGACGGGCGTGGGTGACGTACTCGGCAACGGCGCCGGCGAGGGCGGCACTTGCAGCAGCGCCGCGAGCAAGCTAGCTACGAGCGTTTGCACCATGCCCTAGGAACGCTAACGGGCTCTTTTACGTTGTTGCGTGCTCGGGTTCGCGCGGAGGCGGCGGTTCGATGCCCGGAATCTTGCTGAAGCGCAGCTTCTCCGGATTGTCGGGATCGACTTCGGCCAAAATGCGATCGCCGGAGCCGAAGCGTCCGCGCAGCATCTCTTCTGCGAGTTCGTCTTCGACTTCGCGTTGAATTGCACGGCGCAGGGGACGCGCACCAAATTGCGGATCCCAGCCTTTGCGTGCGAGCAGACCCTTCGCTTCCTCGGCGACTTCGAGTTCCATGCCCTGAGCCTTGACCTCGCGCATGACTTTCTCGAGTTCGAGTCCGACGATCTGTTCGATCTGCGGACGCGTCAGTTGATGGAAGACGACCGTTTCATCCAAACGGTTGAGGAACTCGGGCCGGAACGTGTGCTTCACTTCTTCCAGTACTTTGTTCTTCATGCGCTCGTACGCGCGCAACTCGTCTTCTTCCGTGTTTTTCTGCGTGCGGAATCCGATGTCGGTGGTCGTTTGCATGCCGGTGGCGCCGATATTCGACGTCATCACGATGACCGTGTTCTTGAAGTCGACTTGGCGGCCTTGCGAATCGGTCAGGCGGCCGTCGTCGAGCACTTGCAGCAAAAGATTGAAGACGTCGGGATGCGCTTTTTCGATTTCATCGAGCAGCACGACCGCGTATGGACGGCGGCGCACGGCTTCGGTCAATTGGCCGCCCTCTTCGTAGCCGACGTATCCCGGAGGAGCTCCGACCAGTCGCGAGACCGCGTACTTCTCCATGTACTCCGACATGTCGATACGGATCATCGACTCCTGATCGTCGAATAAGAATTCGGCGACGCTGCGCGCAACTTCGGTCTTGCCGACGCCCGTCGGCCCCAAGAACAGGAACGACCCGATGGGTCGGCTGGGGTTCTTCAGCCCCGCGCGCGAACGCCGGATGGCGCGCGTGACGACCTCGATCGACTCGTTTTGGCCGACGACGCGTTTGTGCAGCGACTCCTGCATGTTGAGCAGCTTCTCGGTCTCGGCTTGAGCCAGCCGGCTGACCGGAATCTTGGTCCACGACGAGACGATGTGCGCGATATCTTCTTCGGTAACTTTGAAGACTTTGTCGCTTTGCGCGCGTTTGTCTTGCCACTCTTGCTCGAGGCGCGCTTTCTCAAGACGCAACTTCTCTTCCCGATCGCGCAGCTCGGCCGCTTTGTCGAACTCTTGCGCCTTGACGACAGCTTCTTTTTCGGCGATGAGCTTGCGCAGCTGCGCGTCGACGTCGCGAATCTCTTGCGGCGGAAGCGTCGATTGGAGACGGACGCGCGAGGAGGCCTCGTCGATGAGATCGACGGCCTTGTCGGGCAGAAAGCGGTCGGTGATGTAGCGATCGCCTAAACGCGCGGCGGCCGCCAGCGCTTCATCGGTGATCTGCACTTTATGGTGGGCTTCGTAGCGATCGCGCAGACCCTTGAGAATCTCGACCGTCTCCTCGACGCTGGGTTCTCCCACCATGACCGGCTGGAAGCGCCGTTCGAGCGCCGAGTCTTTTTCGATGTGCTTGCGGAACTCGTTGAGCGTCGTCGCGCCGATGCATTGCAGTTCGCCGCGCGCGAGCGCCGGCTTAATGATGTTGCTTGCGTCGATCGCGCCTTCGGCCGCGCCCGCGCCGACCAGCGTGTGCAGCTCGTCGATGAACAGGATGATCTCGCCGGCCGCGCCGCGGATTTCGTCCATGACGCGCTTCATGCGCTCCTCGAACTCGCCGCGGTATTTCGTTCCGGCAACGAGTCCGGCAAGGTCGAGTGTGATGACGCGCTTGTCGCGCAGCGGTTCGGGAATGTCGCCCTTGATCACGCGTTGGGCCAAACCTTCAGCGATGGCGGTCTTGCCGACGCCGGGTTCGCCGATGAGCGCGGGGTTGTTCTTCGTGCGCCGCGAGAGAATTTGGATCACGCGCTCGATCTCGCTGGCTCGGCCGATGACCGGATCCAACTTGTTGTCGCGCGCAAGTTGCGTGAGATCGCGTCCATATGCATCGAGCGTCGGCGTCTTGCTCTTGCCTTTGGGCGGCGACGGCTGACCTTCGGCACCGAGCAGCGAGGTCGTCTGCACGCGAACTTTCGCCGGATCGACACCGAGGTTGGTCAGCACGCGCGCGGCGACGCCTTCGCCTTCGCGGATCAGACCTAAAAGGAGATGCTCGGTTCCGATGTAGTTGTGATTGAGCTGCCGCGCCTCTTCAAACGCGAGTTCGATAACGCGCTTGGCACGCGGGGTGAAGACCATCTCTTGCTGGACCGTCTGGCCGCCCCGGCCGACGATCGCCTCGACTTCCTGGCGGACTTTGGCAAGATTGACGCCCAGCGTTTCGAGCACTTTGGCCGCCAGGCTCTCGCCCTCGGAGATAATCCCGAGCAGAATGTGCTCGGTGCCGATGTAATTGTTACCAAGCCGCTGGGCCTCTTCCTGAGCCAGCACAATGCTGCGCCGCGCGCGCTCGGTGAACGGTTCCCACATCGACATGTTCTGTCTCTCCTACTCTCCTATACCCGTCCGGGCTCCTAGAGGTTGAACTACTAACACGCCTCCGCCGTTACCAGCTGCGCTCACTCTGCCTAGAAACTGAACCGTAGCCCCACGAAGCCCGCCGTTGCCCCAAAGTCTCCGGTTTGCCGGTAGACCCGCAGTTCCACCGAGGTAAACGGGGCCACCGACTTGCCGGCAAAGACCGTGAAAACGGTCCCCGCCTTGCGGTTGAGCGAGAGGTTGGCCACACCGCCGCCCGCCCCAATATAGGCTCCGCCGAAGCCGCCGCCGGTAAATCCGCGAATCTCGCCTGTGAGAGCGTACCCTCCGGTGCCGCCAATCGCCGTCAGCAGCGAGGCCTGCACTTCGAGCGGGACGGCCGGAATCGAGGCGCCGCTGCTCAGGATCACTGCGCCCCCGGTCGAGGTGGGGGAGTTTGTCGTGAAGCCGCCGCCCGCTATCGAAACCGAGGCCGAAGCGCGAGCCGGCAACGCCGCGAGCACCGCGAGGGTTGCAGCTAGTAACAGTGTAGGTCGCATGGAGCGGAGTTTTTGCCACTCGAAGGCGAGGGCCTCGCGGAACAGCAAGAAAGGGTTACGATGCCAACGGTCGATCAGGTCCGCGAAGCGCTAGCGGAAGTCAAAGATCCCGAGCTGCAGCTCGGTATTTTGGAACTTGGGCTCGTCTACGATGTCGCGGTCGAAGGCGATAACGGCGAGCACGTCGTCGTGACGATGACTCTCACCTCGCCGATGTGCCCGGTCGGTCCGATGTTCAAGCAGTCGGTCGAAGATCGCGTCAAAGCCGTTGACGGCGTCAAAGACGTCGTCGTCGACATCACGTTCACGCCGCCCTGGGATCCGAAAGAAATGGCTAGCGACGACGTGAAGGCGCTGCTCGGAATATGGTAACCCCGTAAAAGAATCCCACTAACGACTGGGGGATCGCGTAAACCCACCCGGCTGCCGGCGACCCATGCCAAAACACGTAGAGAAAAATCGCGTACCAAACCGCGGCGATCGCATAAAGCGTCCGCCGGATTCCGTCCGTTTGCGTGAAAACAAAGCCGGTCTCTATTGCAGCGACCATCGGCAACGCCAATACGGCGCTCATCGCGAGAACGAAGAGCGTGCGTTCCACTAAATCCGCGGAAAGATTTCGGCCGCGTCGATGTTGTTATGCAACACGAGTCCACCGGCGCGCTGATCGGCCGAGAAAAACCCGCGGACCGAGGCGCGCTCGCCTTCGTACATTGCCGTGTGCTCGCGCATAAAGACCTGGACGCACCGCCCGTTGCACAAATAGAATGTTTCGGCGAGCGTTCCGAACGACGCGCCGCGCAGGTGGAGCAGGCGTGCGACGCTGCCCGTCACGATGACCGGCCGGCCGGCGTAATAGGCCGGATTGGCGATGAGCGCCTCCGGCGTCGCCGTATATTCGATAAATGGCGCGCAGCCGCCAAAGAGCGGAAACAACAGGCACGTCAGCGCGTGGATCATCGGGGAAACTTCGCGGCGCTGCCCAGCAGCCGTTTTTGCGCGTACAGCTGCGCGTCGGCCTGGCGGAGCGAGCCATCAACGTCGAGCGGATTAAACGGGGCGATGCCCCAGGAAACCGAGAGCGGAACCGGTTCGTGCGCCTCGATCACATCGAGCGACTTCGGCGGCTCCATGCGCGTAATGCGGTCGCGCGTCTCCTCCGGCGTCAAGCCGAAAAGAAGCAAGACGAATTCGTCGCCGCCCCAGCGGAAAACATAATCCTGCGCACCGACAACCTCGCGCAGACGCTGCGCGACGCTCAACAGGGCGCGATCGCCATTATGATGTCCGTACGTGTCATTGATTCGCTTGAGATTATTGAGATCGAGAATGACGACGTTCCCGTGATCGCCGCGCGTGCGCAGGCCGTCGGTCAACGTATAAAATGCATAGCGGTTATGCAGGCCGGTAAGCGCGTCGACTTTCGCGGCGACTTCCAAACTGCTGAGCGCGCGGCTGAGCGCCGCGCTTCCGTCTTCAACTTCGATCCGCAACTCGTCGAGCAGCGTGATCAGCTGTCCCATCGCGAGCATCGTCGCCAGGATGCCGCCGCCGACGACTTCAGCCGACCAGTAGAGCGCGTTGAGCTCGGCGTGCTGAAAACCCAAAACAACCGACGCGAAAAGCGTGCGTCCCATCATGAGCGCGAGCAGGAACGCCGAGATGAATATCGGGCGCACGCCGCTGAGGCGCCGCTCGCGAAGAAACGGATAGATCGCAATGCAGACGCAGATCATCGAGACGAAGAGCGTCACTTCGGGCCCGATGAGATCGGCGGTGAGATCCGAGCGCGCCGTTACCAACAGCGCCGCAATCGCGCCGATGACGACCATGACGTTGACCCACAGCGAGACGCCTTTCGCTTTAGCGAATTCGTAACAGCCGGCGACCGCGCCGTACCCGGCCGCGATACAGAGCAGCGTGCCGACGTATGCCATCGCGCTCTCGATGCCGGCATTGTGCTGACCGATCGCCTCGGCGGCAAGCGCGAACGCAAACAGCGTCCACCCGCGGAACCACCAGCGGCCGCGCTCGTCCTTGGTGGCGCCCATCAACAGCAGGAAAAACCCGGCGATGATTGCCATCGCCACGCTCTCGATAGTGAGAATCAGTTGCAGGAGGCTTTGCGCGCCAAGCTCGATCATCTCGAAAGAGCCGCCATATAGGAGAAAATGCCGATTCGTTCAAGCCCAGATGCGGTGAGGAGCAACCAAGCAAAGTACGCGGAGCTGGAGCGCAAACGCGAGCTTTCCAAAACTCCGGCCGGCGCCGAAGCAATCGAAGCGCAGCACAAACGCGGCAAGCGCACGGCGCGCGAGCGTGTAGAAGCGCTGGTTGACGAGAAGTCGTTCATCGAACTCGATCGTTTCGCAGTGCACCGCACGACTGCGTTTGGGCTGGGCGAGCGGGAATTCTTAGGCGATGGCGTCGTCACGGGCCGCGCCACCATCGACGGTCGACAAGTCTTCCTCTTCTCGCAAGATTTTACTGTTCTTGGGGGTTCCCTGGGTGAGGTCTTCGCCGAGAAGATTTGTAAAGTTATGGACTTAGCGCTGCGGACCGGCTCACCAATAGTAGGTATCAACGACTCCGGCGGCGCGCGCATCCAAGAGGGCGTCGTCAGCTTAGGCGGTTATGCGGAGATATTCTGGCGCAACGTCCAAGCCAGCGGCGTAATTCCGCAGATCAGCCTGGTCGCCGGCCCGTGCGCGGGCGGCGCCGTCTACTCGCCCGCGATAACGGACTTCATCATCATGACCGAAGGCATCGCTCAGATGTTCATCACGGGCCCGGAGATCATAAAAACCGTTACCGGCGAAGAGGTGACGTTTGAAGAACTCGGCGGCGCGACGACGCATGCGACCAAGAGCGGCGTCGCGCATTTAGTCGCTTCGGACGAAGACGACATGAGCGAACTGACCAAAACACTGCTTTCGTATTTGCCGCAGAACAATATGGACGATCCGCCGCGCTACGCGTGCGACGACGATCCCGAGCGGTTCGTCAACGAACTCGACGGCGTCATTCCCGAATCGCCGAATAAGCCGTACGACATGCACGCGGTCATCGGCCCCGTGCTGGACGACGGCGACTTTTTCGAAATCCAAGGCCTCTATGCGCCGAACATCATTACCGGTTTTGGTCGCGTGAACGGACAGAGCGTCGGCATTGTCGCCAACCAGCCCAACGTCCTGGCGGGCGTACTCGATATCAAAAGTTCCATCAAAGCCGCGCGGTTCGTACGCTTTTGCGACGCCTTCAATATTCCGCTCGTGACATTCGTCGACGTTCCGGGATTCTTGCCGGGCACCGCTCAGGAATACGGCGGCATCATCACGCATGGCGCGAAACTGCTCTACGCATTCGCCGAAGCGACGGTTCCGAAGATCACCATCATCACGCGCAAAGCGTACGGCGGAGCGTACGACGTGATGGCGAGCAAACATATCCGCGCCGACGTCAACGTTGCATGGCCGACGGCCGAGATCGCCGTCATGGGCGCTGAAAGCGCCGTCAAAACGATTTTCAAGCGCGAACTTGCCGCCGCCAAGGACAAAGACGCCAAAATGCAAGAACTCGTCGACGATTACCGCGAGCGTTTCGACAACCCGTTCATCTCGGCCGAGCGCGGTTACGTGGACGACGTCGTCGAAGCGCACATGACCCGCCGCGTCATTGCCAAATCCCTGGAGATGCTGGCAAACAAGCGCGTCGAGCGCCCTAAGCGCAAACACGGCAACATTCCGCTGTAAATGAGGGAGAGAGATTGTCCTTATTAAAAGGAAAGCGCGCGCTCGTCACGGGCGTAGCCAACCGCTGGTCCATCGCGACGGGCATCGCGCGCCAAATGCACGAGCACGGCGCCCAGCTGGCCTTCACCTATCAGGGCGAGCGCGTCAAGGATGAGGTCGAGAAGTTAGCCGCGGAACTGGGGGGCGGCCCCATTATCGAATGCGACGTCGCATCCGACCAATCGCTGGCGCGCTTGCGGCCGGCGCTCGAGCAATTCGGAAAACTCGATGCGGTCGTTCATTCAATCGCTTTCGCGAACAAAGAGGTCCTCACCGGAAAAGTGTACGCGACGTCGCGAGCCGACTTCAACCTTTCGCTCGACGTATCGGCATATTCACTGATCGCACTCGTGCAGGCCCTTCAAGAAGCGCTCGCGGACGGTGCTTCGATCATGGCGCTTACCTATCTCGGCGCGACCGCGATCGTGCCGAACTATAATCTTATGGGCATCGCTAAAGCCGCACTCGAAGCGGCCGTACGGTATCTCGCGTTCGATTTGGGCGATCGCGGCATTCGCGTCAATGCGATCTCCGCCGGACCCATAAAAACCGCGAGCGCCCGGCAAGTCGCCGGCCTTTCGAAAATGCTCGACGTGGTCGCCGCGACTGCTCCGCTGCGCCGCAACATGACCATCGACGACGTCGGCAAGATGGCCGTCTTCCTCGCGTCGGACCTTTCCGCCGCCGTCACCGGCGACGTGCATTTCGTGGACGGCGGATTCCACGCCATGGGAATGTACCCGCCGCCGCAATGAGCGACGCGGACGACATCCTCGCGATCGTCGCCGCGCTGGAGTTTCTGGAATCGCGTGACGAACCGCCGGCGCCGAAATCGCGCTGGAAAGAATCGGGGCGCTCATGGTGTCATGGTGACTTCCTCGCGCCAGCCGCAGTCCTGAGCGAGCGCAGCGAGTCGAAGGGAGGACGCGCAGCGGCCGAGTCGAGGGGACGCACTACTTGGAAAAATTCCTAGTCGCCAATCGCGGTGAGATCGCCGTGCGCGTCATGCGCACGGCCCGCGAGATGGGCTTGCAAACCGTCGCCGTCTATTCGGAGATCGATCGCGACGCGATGCACGTGCGGTTGGCAGACGAAGCCCACCTGCTCGGTCCGGCCAGCCCATCTCAAAGTTATCTGAACGTCGAGCGCATTCTGGACGTCGCAAAACGCTCCGGGTCGCGATACATCCATCCAGGCTATGGATTTCTCGCGGAAAACGCAGCCTTTGCCCGCGCCGTTTTGGAAGCGGGACGTATCTGGGTCGGCCCGCACCCCGACGCCATCGATGCGATGGGCGACAAGATGCGCGCGCGGCAAGCGATGATTGCGGCGGGTGTCCCGGTCGTACCCGGCGGCACCGAGGAAATACGCGACCTCGAAGCGGCCAAGGCAGCCGCAAAAAAATATGGGCTTCCCTTGGCGCTCAAAGCATCGGGTGGCGGCGGCGGCAAGGGTTTAAAGGTCGCGTATTCGGTGGACGAGCTCGGCGCTGCGCTCTCTACCGCGAAACGCGAAGCCGAAGCATACTTCAAAAACGGCGCGATCTACGCCGAGCGGTACCTGGAGAACCCCAAGCATATCGAACTGCAGATCTTAGCCGACAAGCACGGCACGGTTCTGCACGTCGGCGAGCGCGACTGCTCGCTGCAGCGCCGCCATCAGAAACTCTGGGAAGAAACGCCGCCGGCGGTTTCTTCTCACGTCCGCGAAGGAATTCGCGAAGCCGGAATCCGCGCCGCCAAAGCCATCGGTTATGACAGCGCCGGAACGATCGAGTGGCTGGTGAGCGGCGACGAGTTCTTCTTTCTCGAAATGAACACGCGCATCCAAGTCGAGCACACGGTCACCGAAATGGTGAGCGGGCTCGATCTGGTGCGCGAACAGATCCGTTCCGCGTCGGGCGAACGGCTCGGCTACGATCAGGGGGCGATCGTTTTTCGCGGACACTCGATCGAAGGACGCATCAACGCCGAAGATCCGGCCAACGATTTTCGCCCCGCGCCCGGCACCGTCAGCGCGTACCGCGAGCCGGGCGGGCTTGGCGTACGGATCGATTCCGCCGCCTTTCCCGGGTTCACGATCGGTTCCGAATACGATTCGATGATCGCCAAACTCGTCGTCTGGGCGCCCGATCGCGCGCAAGCGCTCGCGCGTTTCCGCCGCGCGCTCGACGAATACGTGATCGAAGGCGTTCCCACGACGCTGCATCTGCTGAGGCAACTTTGCGACCATCCGCCGGTGATGGACGCGACGTACACGACGTCGACGCTCGAAACGTTCGCCTCCTCCGGCGTGGCGGCGCCCTCCGGTGGGGGGGTCCCCTCCGGTGTCATGGTGAGCCTGTCGAACCACCCCGAGCAGCGTGCCGAAGGCACGCCGGTCGAGGGGACACGCTCGGAACAGATTTCCGTCGAGGTTAACGACAAGCTTTACCACGTACGTATGTTTGATCGCCCAAACAGATCTGCCTCAGCGCCCAAGCCGCGGCGGGCGACGCGTAACGAACGCGCGGCAGCCGCAAGCGGAAACGACGTCGTCTCGCCGATGCACGGAGCCGTAGTAGAAATGCCCGTGGCCGAGGGGGCGGCGGTTACCGAAGGGCAAGTCGTCGCCGTGGTCGAGGCCATGAAAATGATGAACGAAATCCGCGCGCACAAATCGGGCACGGTTTCAAAAGTCCACGCAAAGCCCGGCGAAACCGTCGAATCGAACTCGCCACTGGTTACGATTGCCGATTAAACCGTCTCAACTACATTACGCTTAAGATGACGCGGCGGCGAAAATCTCCGCCTCCGGTCTTGACGGCCGCTCATGATTTGGTATGCTCGCCGTATGAACGGCCAAATTGAAAGCCGGCGGTCCCTCTGGACGCTCGTTGGAGTGTTTGCCGTTAGTATTTTGGTGACGGGTTTTGCCAGGTTTGAGCAACTAACAACCTCGCCCGCGACTTCAGCGTATCACTGGTACAAAGCCATAGCCTATCTGGGCTGGTTAGCCATAGTAATCGCCGGTGCGTTACTTTTCGTGCGGTTGATTAGAGGAACCGTTCGTCCATGAGTGACGCGATTATGCATTTTCGTTCGGAACAGGACGCTGGTCGCATTGCGAAGTTCATTTCACGCAAATCCATTATTGAGGCGGGCGATAGCGGCTTGAGATGGCTTATCCAAAGACGCATTTTTAACTGGACGCTGGTAAAACTAACTATGTTTTCCGTCGAATGGAACGAGCTCTCTAGAGTCGAGTTACGCGGCGCCGGTGATGATGCACGCTTACGGATCATTCCGCGCGATCCCGGGCGTTTCAAGAGAAACGCACAGATCCAAGGACCCGCGGGCCAAGCAAACGCAACGTATCGGATAAAGAGCGATGCGGAAGGAGCCATTTACATAACGCAAGGAGCGCGCGCGAGAGAGCTTTATCGCGTCTGCGCCGGTTACGTACACGGCGACGTTAGGGCCGAGGAGCGTTAGTGCTGCCCAAGCGCTGTAGTCGTCCTTCCTTTGGCGCTCGTGTACGTACTGGTGAAAGGCTCAATTTACTCAACGGTAACACGAGCGAAAACTAAAACTGCCTCCTCCCGGCGGGTTCGCACGGCGGGCAGAGAATACCGCCAGCATGTCCCGCGACGAAAACGGCAGCGGCATCCCGTTAGAACCGGTGTACGAGCGCATTGAGGGGCCGGCGCACGACCTCGGCGCGCCCGGCGATTTCCCGTTCGCGCGCGGCGTGCGCAGGGATATGTATCGCGGGCGCTTGTGGACCATGCGCCAATATGCGGGCTTCGGTAGCGCGGCCGAATCCAACGCGCGCTATCGCTATCTGCTCGCGCACGGCACGACCGGACTGTCGGTGGCCTTCGACCTGCCCACGCAGCTCGGCTACGACTCCGATGCGCCGCAATCGCGCGGCGAAGTCGGAAAGGTCGGCGTTGCGATCGACAGCGTCGCCGATATGGAGACGCTGCTCGACGGCATTCCGCTCGACAGCGTGACGATCTCGATGACCATTAACGCTCCGGCTTCGATTATATTGGCGATGCTGCTCGCGGTCGCGCGGCGCCGCGGTGTTCCGTTCGAGAAGCTCGGCGGCACCGTGCAGAATGACGTACTCAAAGAGTACGTCGCGCGGGGAACGTACATTTACCCGCCTGCGCATTCCATGCGGCTCGTTACCGACGTGATGGGCTTCTGCGCCCAGAACGTGCCGGGCTGGAACGCGATCTCCGTTTCGGGCTATCACATCCGCGAAGCCGGATCGACGGCGCTCGAAGAGATCGCCTTTACGCTGGCCAACGGCAAAGCCTATCTGCAAGCGGCGCGCGACGCCGGACTCGATCTCGACGAGATCGCGCCGCGCATCTCGTTCTTCTGGAACGCACATAACGACTTATTCGAAGAAGTCGCCAAGTTTCGGGCGGCGCGTTTTCTTTGGGCGCATATCACGCGGGACGATTTCGGCTGTAAGGATCCGCGCTCGCATATGCTGCGCTTTCACACGCAAACCGGCGGCTCGACGCTCACCGCACAAGAGCCGGAAAACAACGTCGTACGCGTTGCGCTGCAAGCGCTGGCGGCTGTGCTGGGCGGAACGCAGTCGCTCCACACCAACGGGAAAGATGAGGCGCTGGCGCTGCCGACCGAAGACTCCGCCAAGACCGCGCTCCGCACGCAGCAGATCATCGCGTACGAGAGCGGCGTGCCGAACGTCGTGGATCCGTTAGCCGGATCGTACTACGTCGAATCGCTGACGAACGAATTGATCGAACGCGCGCAAGCGCTGATTCGCGAAATCGACGAACTCGGCGGCAGCGTCGCCGCTATCGAGAGCGGTTGGATGCAAGGGCGCATCGCGGACTCGGCTTACCGCGCTCAGCAGGCGATCGAAAAAGGCGAAGCGGTCGTCGTCGGCGTGAACAAGTTTGCCGAAGCGACCGGACAAACGACGATTCCTCTCCAGCGCCACGATCCGGGAATCGAACGCGCGCAAGCCGAGCGGTTGCAACGGCTGCGCGAGAGCCGCGACGCCGAGAGCGTGGAGAGAACGCTGCGCGACGTACGCAAGGTTGCGCAAGGGACGGAAAACGTCATGCCTGCGTTCATTGCGGCCGTCGATGCCGGTGCAACGCTCGGCGAGATTTGTAACGTGCTGCGCGACGTCTTCGGCGTCTACCGCGCCCGGGAGGTCGTTGCGTGATGGAGATCGATCACGTCGCCATCGTCGTGGGCGACCTCGCGAAAACGCTCGACCTCTATACGAAAACGCTCGGCTTCAAAGAAATCTACCGCGAAACGCTCGATGACCAGGGCGTTGAAGCCGTGGGGCTGCAGGCGGGCTCATCGGTTATCGAACTGCTGCGCCCGCTGAGCGGCGACTCGCCGGTCGCGCGCTATCGCGGCGACGCGGAGACCAAGCTCCATCACACCGCCTACCGGGTCGCCGATCTCCCGGCCGAACTCGCGCGGTTAAAGGCTGCGGGCGTTCGCCTTTTAGATGAAGAGCCGCGTCGCGGCGCGCACGGCAACCTGATCGCATTCCTTCACCCCAAGAGCACCGGCGGCGTGCTCGTAGAGCTCTGCCAGAAACGCTAAACGTCAATCTTCAGCTGCACCATCAGTAAGGGACGCCCTTTGCGCGCTGAGCGCGAAGCGCTTCCATGTACCACACGAATTCTTTGAAAAAATCTACGCTGCGCGGGCGAAAATTCGGATCGGCGGGTTCGCCGGAGTCGTCGAAGGCGCTTTCCACACGCGCGATCGGCAAAGCCGATGGAATCGCGGGCATCCCGAGTTCCGCTACGATTTCGCGCAGCTGGATCGCCGCGCGCGCGCCGCTGAAGTATCCGCCGGAATACGAAATGATGGCAGACGGCCGCCAGAAATACTCTTCCAGGAAGTAATCGAGCAGATTCTTTAAACCCGGCTGCACGCCGTGGTTATACTCTCCCGTAACGACCGCAAAACCGTCGGCGGAGCGATAGAGATCCGCAAGTTCCTGAAGCTTCGGCGGCGCGGTGCCGGCGTCGAATTCTTTGTACATCTTGTCGAGCATCGGAAGATCGTACTCTTTGGCGTCAACGAGAACCGGCTCGCAGCCATAGTGTTTTAACTCATTGACGACAAAGCGTGCGGCTTTAATGCCTCGACGTTCCGTTCGCACGGATCCGAACAGCACGGGAACTTTCAGCGACATCGCTCAGGTATCCGACGCGCGAGCGAAGAATGCCCGCCGCAATGGGCCGCCGCCTTCTTCTCCTGACCATCGCCTTTTTTTTGGCGCTTTTTGTGGCGTGGGCGCTCTTCGGTCACATGTACGGCACGCCGCGGCGTCCGGTTCTCTCACGCAATCCCCGCGAGACGCCCGCGACGATCGAAACGCCGGCGCCCGCAAGACTGCCGGCCGCAACCGCCGTGCCGGCAGGCACCGCAACGTCAGCGCCGAGCCCGGCCGCTTCCGGAACGATAACCGTCGCCATCATCATCGACGATTGCGGACAGTGGCCCGCGACCGAACGCGGTTTTCTGGCACTGCCGATACCTTTGACCCTTTCGATTCTTCCGCACGTTCGTTACACGGCGCAGATCGCAAGCGACGCGGCTGCCGCCGGCAAAGGCATCATGCTGCATCTGCCCATGGAGCCGCTCGGACGCGATACGGCCGGCCCGGGCGAGATAACGACCGCGATGACCGACGCGCAGATCGCCTCAACGATGCAAGACGATATCGCGCAAGTTCCCGCGGCCCGCGGACTGAACAACCATGAAGGCAGCAAAGCCAGTGCCGACGGCCGCGTTATGAAAGACGTGATCGCCGCCGTGAAAGAGCACGACCTCTTCTTTATCGACTCGCGGACGAATGCGCAAAGCGTCGCGGGGCAGACCGCGCGGGCTGCGAGCGTTCCCGAGGCGTCACGGGACGTGTTCTTAGATAACCGCGCCGATGAAGCGTACAGCGAGCAGATGCTGGAGCAAACCGTCGCATTTGCAAAACGCAACGGCTCGGCAATCGCGATCGGGCACCCCCGCCCAACGACGCTTGCCGCACTCGCTGCGTTTTATCCGAAAATGCAGGCGGAAGGCGTGCGGTTCGTGCTCGCCTCAGATCTCGCGCGTTAGCTAAGCGTTCGAACTGGCGGTACGCACCATCGAAAACGTGCAATCGTCGGCGCCCAAATGGTGCACTTTGCCGGCAATTTTTCCACCGCTCAGATCACCGGTGAGCTGCATGTTATCGGCCCAGTCGGCCGGGCGCAGCGTGAGCGTCATCGTCGTGCCGGTGAATTGGCCGCCCACGACGACCGGAGTCAGGGGATCGTTACGCACCATGCCGGTTAATGCTCCGCCCGCGGCTTGCGTTAAATCGAGCGTGCTCTGCCAGCCGCTCCCGACGAACTTGCAGTCCGACGTCAGTTGCCACGTGCCGCCCGCGCCCGTTGCCGCCGATGCGCCGGCGCTGCCGCTGGTATCTGAGCCGAAGAATGCCGCGTTTATCGCATTGCCGACGCTGAGCGCACTCTTGGAGCCATCGTCGCTCGTCACCACCAGGATATAGTAAAATCCCTTGGGTTGTCCGATGCAAAACGCCGTGACCGAAACCAACCCCGTCGTCGCATCAAGATATGCCGGATTCGTTCCGCCGACATGCGCGCCGAAGCCCTGCGTCGCCATCGCCGCTTGCACGCGGCTTACACACGCACTAAACGGCGGCGGTTTCGGATCGTTGGCGGTTGAGAAAAACCATCTGCCGTAATCTACCGCGAGCGCCGGGGACGCGGCAAGCATTACGAACGCGGCCGAGGCGATCAAGGTACGGCGTACAAACATCATGAGACCGTCTCCTAAAGCGGATGTGCGTTTGGCGGGTAGGGTCCTTCTGCCGCAGGCCTCGCCGGCCCCGCCAACCCTAGCGGCCTAAAGGTTCGGCGCCAGGCCGACTTCGATTCCGGTTTCGAACGTCCGGTTCCACGGCAGCGTGATTTGGATCGCCGCGATGTGGTAGGACGGATAGAGCTGCTTGAGAATCGCCGCAGCCCGGTTCCACAGCGCGGCGCGATTGAGGTCGGCGATCGGCGCGGCCTGTTCGGCAAGCAAATACGTATGGTCGGTGACGCCTTGCGCGCTGAGCGCTGCATTGATCTGCGGACGGACGAAGTCATGAAACGCGTAGTCATCGACGATCCGGTCGAACGTAAACTCGGCATGCGCGAGCGCATCGTACGTGCCCGCGCGGCGCCCGGCGCCGGCGGCAACCGCTTCGGCAACCGCCGTGCCGACCGTATTGGCGTTCGTGTTCCACGAGGCGTAAGAATCCAGTTTGCTTGCGACTCCGCTGTCGAGCAGCCGCTGCGCGAAAGCGGCTTGGGCCGAGAACGTATTGCGCAGAAACGTCAAATCCGCAAAAGCCACGGAATGGCCGGCTTGCTCTTGTGCCTGCATCGCCGCCAGCAAAGCGTCGTCGTGTGCCGGATCCGTACCGGGAACGCGAACGAACAACGTGATATCCGGCTGTGCGTCGTCGCGTACCGCGCCGCAGAGGCCGATGAGACCGTCTATCGCGGTTTCGATCGGCGCGAACTCCAGCGGATCGTTGAGCGCGGCGCCGCCCGGCATCGAGTACGTCACTGCGATCCGCGGCGTCCAGCCGGCATCGTGCGCGATCGCTTGCGATACCATCGCCATTCCGAGTTCGTCCGCGCCCGGTTCGATCGCGACGCGACCTTGCAGTCCGGCTTGCGCGACCGAGGCTTGCAGCGCGCGAACGTCCTTGACGTGAAGACCCACCGGGCCTGCGTCGTCTTGTCCGAGCGCCAAACGATCGATCGTTCCGGCAGCCGTCAATTTTATCAGGAGATCGTCGACTGCGTAATCGCGATAGCGCGCGTTCAAGTAGCCTTGCAGCGTTTGGTCGCCGATCAGAGTTCGCAATTGCGCCGCCCGCGCTTCTTCCGCCGGTAAGGGCGGGTCGTGCAGATTGGCGTATTCTTGCAAATACGTCCAAATCGGATAAGGCGCGAAAAACGACTGCGCGCGCCCGACGGGCGGAATCCCGGTTGGTGCAAGTCGCATGATCGTGCCGAACACGCCGATCCAAGCTGCGGGATGCCCGCGGCGCACCTGTTGGAGCGTGCGCAAGCGAAAATACGCGTCGACGTAAGGCGCTTCGGGAACGCGCGATGCGATCAATCCGCCGTAGGCCAGCATATCGGCGCTCACGACGAATTGGTTGGCTCGTGCGGTCTGCGAGCCGTTGAGCCACGCGGCGATCGCGTCGGGCTTTCCAAAATCCAAGTAGTTGCCGAGCAGCGGCAGCGGCGGCTCGACGACCGGTATGCCGGCTATCGCGCCTAAGAGCTGCGGCAGCTGCCGCGTAACCGGACGATCGTCGAGCGGAACGAACGCGATCGCCGCAAGCGCGAACGCCGCAAACATTATGGCCGGTGCAGCGCGCGGCGGAGCGAGCCGCCGTGCGAATCGAGCAACGTCCGTGCCTGGGCGGCCGTCAGCTCGCTGCAGCCCATGACGACCGCAACTTTCACGCGGCCGCCGGCGGATTCCAGCAGTTTCGCGGCCTCGTTTTCATCGGTGGAGACGAGCTGCATCACCAGGCGCAGCGCGCGCTTGCGCAACTTCGTGTTGGTGGCGACGACGTCAATCATGAGATTGTCGTAAACCTTGTCGAGTTTGATCATCGTGGCGGTCGAAAGCGTGTTGAGCAGCACCTTCTGCGCCGTCCCCGCTTTGAGCCGCGTCGATCCTGCCAGAGGTTCGGGACCCGTGTTCAGAACGATCGTCAAATCCGCGGCTGCGCCGAGCTCGGTTCCGGTATTACTCGTTACGCCAAGCGTCCACGCACCCGTTTCGCGCGCGGCCAGCAGGGCGCGCACGACAAATGCCGCGCCTCCGTTCGCGCTCAATCCGACCACCGCATCGCCCATCTTCACGTGTCCGTGCATTTCGCGTTCGCCGGCGTCGCCGTCGTCTTCAGCGCCTTCGATCGCATGCGTCAGTGCATCGCGTCCGCCGGCGATGTGCGCGCAGACCAGCGATGGATCCGTACCAAAGGTCGGCGGCATCTCCGAAGCGTCGAGAAAGGCAATGCGCCCGCTGCTTCCCGCTCCGACGTAATGCAGTTTTCCGCCCGACGCCAAACGCATGGCAATCTCGTCGACCGCTTGCGCGAGCGGACCGCACGCCGCAACAACCGCTGCGACGGCCTCGCTTTGTTCGCGCGCGAGCAGATCGACCAGTTCGCTTGACGGCATTTGGTCGAGCGAACTCGTGCGCGGGTTGCGCGCTTCGGTCTGCGGCAGATCGTTCATAACAGACGCTCCGCGGCATGGAGCGCGCCGGCGGCGGGAGCGGGATTGTCTTTGCGAATCGGCATCTCCGGAAAGTCATTGAGCAATCGCGTTTCGAGCAGAAACGTGAGCAAGCTTCTGGCGGAAAGCAGGCCGCCGGAAAACGCAATCGGCGCGTGAGATCCGGTCAGGCCGGCTGAGGAAATTGCGGCCTTCACCAGACTGTTGAGTTCGGCGGCGGCCTGCTGCACGATTTTTGAAGCGGAGCGGTCGCCTCGTCCGGCGGATTCGACGACGATTGGGGCGAGCGCCGCAAGAACGCGCGCCGGCGCTTGCGCGGTATACACTTTTTGCAGCGTTTCGCTCAGCGAGCGTACTTCCAGCGCCGCTTCGACTTCTTGCACAAACGCGTCGCGCGGCGCGCGCCCGTCGTATGCGCGCAACAGATGGTCGACGGCGGCCGCGCCGATGCCGAACCCCGACCCCCCATCGCCGAACAAATAGCCGTAGCCGCCGCTGCGAAATCCCGTCCCGTTTTTTTCGGCATAAGCGATCGCTCCGGTTCCCCCGATGACGACGGTGCCGTCACCTTCCGGCACGGCCGCGCGCAGCGCGATAAACGCATCGTCGCGCACTTCCACGGTTGCGCCCGCAAACCGCGATTCGAGCGCACCCTTGAGCTCGCGTGCAACGTCTTCGCGTCCGGCGCCCGCGGCGCCGACGAAGACCGCGCCGGGAAGCGCGCCGTCGAGCGCGAGCTCGATCGTTCTAGCGATGCTGTCGCCGGCCCGTTCGGCGCCGTGCACCGTCGCATTTGCCGAGCCGCCGTACCACACGCCCTTGCAGTCTCCGTCCACCGAGTACGTGACCGCGGTCTTCGATCCGCCGGCATCGACGCCGACCGCTATGCGGGACATTCGGCCCGCAGTTTTTCAAGCAGTGCATCTAAACCGTGCGGAGCGATCGCGCCCAAGACGGCCGGGCCGTTCGCGCCGGTCGAACGCGGCACGTTGGCCGCGCGTCCGCGCAGCGTTTCGTATCCGAGAATCGCAAACGCGACCGCCTCTTTGGCGTCGGCCCGGATGTTCATGACGTCGGACGTTTCGACGCGGCGATCGGGCAGACGCTGCTGCAATTCGCGTAAAATCGCCGGGTTTTTCGCGCCGCCGCCGCTTACGACGACACGCGCGGCCGGAGCAGCCGATGCGTCGATAGCCGCGGCGAGGGAAGCGGCCGTGAGCGCAACCAGCGTCGCCGCGCCGTCCTCGATCGAGAGCGCGTCGAGCCCGGCCTGATGTTCCTTCAGAAACTGCGCGCCGAATCGCTCGCGTCCGGTCGTTCTTGGAGGCGCGAGCGAAAAGTACGGATCGCCGAGCATCGCGTCGAGAACAGACCGGTTCGCGGACCCGGCAAGTGCCGCTTTTCCGTCGCGATCGAAGCTTTGCCGTCCATTGGTGCGCGCAAAGATGAACGCGTCGATGAGCATGTTTCCCGGTCCGCTATCGTAAGCAACGACGTCCTGCGGCGCCGACCGGCGCGGAATCACGGTGAGGTTTGCAATGCCGCCGACGTTCACCGCAACGCGATCTTCGGAATCGCTGGCCAGCAAGAGCGCATCGACGTACGGCACCAGCGGCGCTCCGTGACCGCCGGCCGCGCAATCCGCGCTGCGGAAATCGTAGCAGACGGTGCTCCCGACGGCTTGGCGGATCACGAACGGGTCGCCGACTTGGAGCGTCGTCTGCGCGTCGCCGTCGTGAAAGATCGTCTGACCGTGAGAAGCCACGAAATCAACGGCCGTCTTTCCCGCTACGTTGAGCGCAGCTTTTGCAAATGTCCGGCCGAGCATGCAGTGCAGACGCGCAACGGCGCGCGTTGAGCCTTCATTCGGCGGCAGCGCTTCGTCCAGCGCCGAGCGTTCGTTCTGGGCGTACGGCGTAGTTTGGAAATCGAGCACGTCAACTTCGTACGAGCGCCCGCGCGGCACCAGTCTCACCAGCGCCGCATCCACCCCGTCGAGCGACGTGCCGCTCATCAATCCGATCGCGATCATTTAGAGGCCCAAGTCTTCCACCATCGCCTCGTAAAAAGCCGCGCGGAGATCGCGCGTATCGTTTCTGCCGAAATAGACCGAGTTGGTCAGCAATACGCCGCTGCAGTCGCGCTGTGGATCGGCCCAAACGCACGTGCCGACGAAACCTGTATGTCCGAAGGTTTCGCGAGAAAGGAAACGTCCGCAAGAGTTTTCGTCCGTCGTTTTCAGCGCCCATCCCAACCCGCGGCGCAGAACCGGATCGAAGGCTTGCTCGGAAATCGCTTCGCGCGCGAGCTTGGGCGGCAGAGCGGTGGACGTACGTCCGGCCCGCGGCGCCAAGTACACTTCGGCCAGCGCCGCGACGTCCGCTGCGCTGCCGAATATTCCGGCGTGTCCGGCCGTGCCGCCCATGAGGTAGGCTTTCTCGTCGTGCACGAACCCCTGGACGCGCCCGCGCCAGCCGTCGTCTTCGGTTGCCGGAATCGACTCGCGCAAACGCGCCGGCGGAGCATAGATCGCCGGCCGCGCCAGCGCTCGCAGACTCCGCCGCGTTAACCGCTGCAAGAGTTCGCCCACGGCGATAAATCCGAGATCGCTGTAGATAACGCGCTCGCCGGGAGCTGCGGCGAGTTCGCGTCGCAGTGCGAACGCAACCACGTTGCAATCGAGCAGCTCGCGATAATCCGCGCCCGAATTCATTCCCGACGTATGCGAGAGCAGCATGCGCAACGTGATCGCCGCATGCGCGCCCTCCCATTCCGGAAAGACGCCCGTCAGCGCGCCGTCGAGATCGACCTTGCCCTCGGCGACGGCGCGCAACGCCAGGGTCGTTACGAACGGTTTGGTGATCGAGGCCAAATCGAAGAGCGTGTCCACCGAGACCGCGACGCCGCGCGCGTCCAAACGCGTCACGCCATACGCGCGCTCGAAGCGCAGCTTGCCGCCTTGCTCGATTCGCGCAACGGCTCCGGTGAATTGCTTGCCGCACGCCTCGCGCAGGACGCCGTCGGCGCGCGCGAAGACCCGGTCAACCGCGAGCAAGCGCCGCGCCGTTCAATGGAAAGATTCCGGCCGCCGGTTTACCTTCGAACAGCACGGCGGCCAAGCCGGCGATGCTGGGCGCGTCGTCGCCATACGTGCAGGCGACGTCGCGCGCTTGCGGAAACTCGAACGCGTCGAACGGTTCGCGCAGCGAAACGAGCAGCGCATCCGGATGGGCGGCAAGGATGCGCTCGACGGCGGTCTTCTGCCCCGCGTATACGTGCGCGCGCCGCATCAGAACGATCGGCCGGCGTCCATCGATTTCAGCGAGTACGCGGCCGGCGTCTTCGGCACGAGGATCCAGCGGCGCGCGTATCTGGCGCGCGTCTGCATAATCGGAAAGCGCCGGGTGCCGGTCGTGCGCCCCTTGCGCGCCTTCGGTCGTGGGACTTTCGAAGCTGACGGCGGCAGCGTCCGCGTCGGCCTCAATTTTCCCGCGAATAACCGTAACCGCACCCAGGCCGATGCGCGTCCCGATTCCCGGGAACGGCGCGGAAGCTTCTAAAGGAAGAGGCGGCTGCAGGCAGGAGCGCAGACGCAGCACCCGGGACGCCGCTTCTTCAAGGCGCTCCAGCGGCAGTTCGCCGTTTTCTGCCGCACGCGCGATGCCGTCAATGGTGCGCGCCGCCAACTCGAGGTCGTGACTCACCAACACGCAGTCGGCGCCGGCGGCGAGCGCTTCGACGCCTGCGCGTTCGCTGCCGATGCCTTTGGCAATCGCGTCCATCTGCAGACAGTCGGTAAAACAGACGCCCTTGAAATGCAGCTCGTCACGCAGCAAGTCCGTGAGGATGCGCCGCGAAACCGTCGCGGGCCGCCCGCCGTCGAATGCGCGCGCGACGATGTGCGCCGTCATGACCGCGCGCGCGGCCGGCAGCAGCTGCGCAAACGGAATCAGATCGCGCGAACGCAAAGCCGCTTCGTCATCGTCGATGACGGGCAGCTCCAGGTGCGAATCGACGGACGTAGAGCCGTGTCCGGGAAAATGTTTGAACGTTGCCGCGACGCCGCCGCTTTCCAAGCCAGCCGCGAACGCTCCGGCGAGCTGCGCGACGCGGTGGGGATCGTCGCCGAACGCGCGTGTGCCGATCACGGTGTTCATGCGCGTCAGCGCCAAGTCGGCAACCGGGGCAAAATCAACGTTCGCACCGACGCGGCGCAGATCGAATGCGACCTGCCGGCCCGCCTCCCGGGCGAATTCGTCATTTCCGGCGCCCGCGCAAGCCGCGGCGATCGCAAGCGCGGAGGGAATCTCTTCGACGCCCTCGCGAATGCGCGCCACGCGCCCGCCCTCTTGATCGATCGCAACGATCGGCTGGGGAAGAATGCTGCGCAACTCATCGGTAAGCGCCCGCACCTCCGCTACGCTCCCGATGTTACCGCCGAAAAGCACCACGCCCGCCAGCGGAACGTCGCGCAGAAACGCTCGCAGCTGCTCGGTAACGGCCGTTCCGTAGAAGCCGGCGCAAACGACGCCGGCTGCCAGGTTTCGCACGCCGCTCATGCAATCGCCGCCCCGCCGGATCTATCGAAGCGGCGAACGTGCTCTTGCGGCAGGGTCGCGGCGACCTCTTCTCCGACGTGGGGAACCGATGCCGCCGGAACGCGGGCGATCAATTCGCCCTTGGGAGTCTCCATGCGCACGAACGCATCGGCTCCGGTCGATTCAACGGCGATCACGCGCCCGCGAAGCGAACCGCCGTTTTGCAGCCGGACGTTTTCGGGACGAATGCCAAGCGTTTCCATACCGTCGTCGATCAGATTCATCGGCGGCGTCCCAAAAAACCTCGCCACGCTCGCGTTCGCCGGATAATCGTAGACGCGCTGCGGGCTATCGCATTGCAGGATTTTGCCGCCGATCATGACCGCGAGCCTATCGCCCGACGTCAGTGCCTCGGCGTGATCGTGCGTCACGTGGACGACCGCTCCGCCGAACGAACTCGAAAATGCCAGAAACGTACGCCGCACCTGCGCGCGCAGCGACGGTTCCAAATGTGAAAGCGGCTCGTCCAACAAGAGAACGCGCGGATCGCTGAGTATCGCGCGCGCGAGCGAAGCGCGCTGCCGTTCGCCCGCGGAGAGTTCGCCCGGGCGCTTATCCAAGTGCGCTGCGATACCGAGATCGCGCGCGGCGCCTTCGATGCGGTCGTTTCCGGTGCGATCGCCGCGCAGCGCGAACGCGAGGTTGCGACGCAGCGTCAAGTGCGGAAAGAGCCCGTCGCGATCGAAGACGATGGCGACCCGGCGTTTTTCGGGCGGCAGCCCGCCAGCATTGCGGTCGTCGATGAAAATCGAGCCTTCATCGGCACGTTCGAGTCCGGCGATAACGCGCAAGAGCGTGGTTTTTCCGGCGCCGCTCGGCCCCAAGACAACGAGCCGTTCGCGATCGCGCACGGAAAAAGAAACGCCGTCGAGCGCGGTGCGCCGAAGCCCGTTCTTGAAAAAATACTTGGTGAGATCGCGCGCGGCGACGGCCACGGCGCGTTAGCGTTTCCTAGCGGATGCGGATGATCTGCGCGACGAGCCGTCCGGCGATGTCGCTGACGTCGACGTCGACGCGCGAACCGCGCGACAACTCGGCGAACGAAGCAAAATCTTCGCCGCGAAAGATGCTGGTACTCGGCGTGACTGCAATCGGCACGCGTCCGCGTGAGGTTTCGACCAGAATGCTGGCGCTGGCAAAATCGATGCCGACGATGCGGCCGGAAACGACGGCGTGCGAACGGGCCGATCCGTCCGCGAGCGGTAAGGCATGTGCCCACGGCGGCGGGTCCGCGACGGCAAATCCGGTAGCGGCGGTTCCAAAAACCGCAGCCAGTGTCGCCGTTGCAAGAATTCGCAGCCAAGCCATGTCGCTATGTCAACGGATGAGCTCAAGTCGGCGTTCCCCTTTCGACGCGCCGGCATGGCCGGCATCCCGCCGAAAGCTCGCTTGCCTTCTCACTCCAACGCTTCCTTATATGAACCCCTCGCGCCGGCAGCGTCCTCGCCCCCGTCCCGCGCTCGTCCGATGATGGCCCGGAAGCGCGTCACCGAGGCGTCGTCGGCCTTCTTACCGGCCAGTACGAGCCGCAGGGCCATGAGCGAAAGATCCGGCGTTCGCGATCCCAATATTTTCAGACCCTCGTAAAAAGGCGCGGCGCCCGGGGCGTCCGGCCTGTCCCGGAGCAGGGCCGCGACGACCTCCCCCTTAGGCGGTTTGCCTTCGAGAAGGTAGCGGTCGAGCAGAGGGAAGTCCACCGGGATGAAGTTCGCCGTCGCAATCGCGCTCTTCTCCGTCTTGGCGCACATGCGTCAAGTCAACGGCGGCGTGTACTCGGCGCACATCGCAAGCACGGCGGCGGTGACGGTCGACGGCCAAGCCGCGACGCAACAGACCGACAGCCAGGGCGTGCGCTTTCTCTTGCGCCAGTGCAGTGGTGCGGTCTGCCCCGGAACTTATTTCGACGGCCACCGGCTTTTCGGCGTGACGATCAACAGCACAGCGCTTCCGCGCATCGAACCCGCCGATTCGTATTTGCGCGCGTTGCGCATCGTCGGCTCCCTCGATTTCCTGGCCCCCGATTTCCAACAACAAGGCGGGCGCATTCTCGACGGCGGCACGATCTCGGTCGGCAGTTGCACGTGCCGGCAGCTCCTGGTTACCGATCCCGATTCGGCGCCGGCGGAGGTTTTCGTGGATCCGCGCACATGGCTGGTCGCGGCCGCGCGAACCGCGGGCGGCTCGATCTACACGATGCGCGATTACCGCCGCGTCGGCACGTACACGCTGCCGTTCCGGATCGATCGCGACGGCAGGCCCATCGAGCAGTACACGACTCGCAACGTCGTCGCCACCACGCTGCAGCCGCCGCAGGGATTGGTCGTGCAGTTCGCATCGAAGCCGGCCACCGTCGCGCTCGATCCTGACAGCACGACCCCCGGTGCGATGTGCACGCTGGGCGGCATAACGGTTCACTGTCTTTTCGATACCGGCAATTCCGGCGTCGCGATGAGCTTGGAGCTGGCCGAACGGCTGAATCTCAATCCGGTCGGCGTCTTCAACGTGAGCGGATTGGGTTCGTACGCAACCGAAGTCGTGCGCGCCGGCCCGCTGCAGATCGGCGGTGCGCGTTTCGGCGACGCGGAGTATGTCGTGCTCAGCGACATCCACCGTTACGGATACGATTTGGTGCTCGGCGCCGACGTCTTTGCCGCCGCGCCGTTAACCGTCGACTATGCGCATCACGTCCTTACCTTCGGCGTCGACGACAATCAGCCGGCGCCGCCGATCGCGCTTGCTTTCGATAATTTCGTGCCCGTCGTCGACGTGCTGCTCGCCGGCGAGCCCGCGCGTCTCGCCGTTGACACCGGCGATCAGTCCACGATCAATCTCGCCGATGAGTTTTACGCCCTGCACCCGCAGATATTCAAACCGACGCACACGCAAAACGTCGGCGGCATCGGCGGCGACAGCGTCGAGATGATGGGCATGATACCGACGCTGCAGATCGGGCCGCTCTCGACGGGACCGCAGTCGATCGGAACCACAAAGACGCTGCGCGGAACGGCCAACGGCCATTTGGGCGGCGGCTTTCTTTCGAATTTCCTGGTCTTGCTGGATTACGCCCGAGAGCGCATGGAGCTACTGTCTAAACACTCTTGAAAGGTTGCAATGCCGAAAATCGAACTTGAAAGGTCACTAGGACAACCCGCGGTTCCCGCGCGCGAAGCCGGCTCGCAAATTCTCAAAGACATCGCCGCGGATGCAGGCATTTGGCAAGATTTCGCGCTGCATCTCAACTTGGGGGCGCTCGGACTGCCCGACGTCGGGTACGTGGCGATTCCGGTCCGCTTGAAAATCTCAGGCGAAGAGGCCGAGCCGCGCCATCAGATCACGTTCACGATCCAAGCGCGGCAGAGCGCAGAGGTCTTTCCGGTTTTCCAAGGCGCGATCGGGATAGACAGCTCGGGGCCTTCGAGCTCTCAAGTTTGGCTCGCGGGCGAGTACGAAGTGCCGCTGAGCGGGCTGGGCGCATTTTTCGATAAGGCCGTCGCCCGCGGCGCCGCGGCCAAAACGCTTGAGAATTTTCTCAGCGACGTCGTCGAAGCGATCGCCGCGCGGGTCGAGAAGCGCGAGCTCGCTGAGGCGCGCTACCGGCTGTTCGGATCCGGGGACTGACGTGGATCTCGCAGAGCGGACGTGCGTTCCTTGCCGGGGCGGCGTACCACCGATGCCCCAACCCGAAGCGCAGGAACTGCTGCGGCAGCTCGGAGCGGGTTGGGACCTCGCTCACGTTTCCGAAGGCGTTATGGGATTGCGAAAAACGTACCGTTTCAAGGATTTTGGGGCAGCGCTTAACTTCGTGAACAAAGTGGGCGCGATCGCCGAAGAGCAAGGTCATCACCCGGACATGGAGCTCGCCTGGGGCCGCGTGAGCGTTGCGATCTGGACGCACAAGATCGAAGGGCTGACCGAGAGCGACTTCATTTTTGCGGCGAAGTGCGACCGTGCGTTCGCCGAATAACTTCGTTCACGCTGACGATAAAGTAGAGGTATGTTACGTTACCCGGGCATGCGCTTGATCGGAATAGCAGTCCTAGCTGTTGGCCTGGCTTTCGGCAGCTACGGGCCGGCCCGGGCAGCCGGGGGTTCGATCGCGGGTTTCGTCCGGGACCCCGATGGCCGTCCGCTGGCCGCGGCCCGGCTGGTCTTGAGCGGCAAAACGCACACGCACGTGCACAGCGATGCGGCCGGCGCGTTTCAATTTCAGGATCTTCCGGCGGGCAGCTACATCTTGAGTGCGGACAAGCCCGGATTCATCGCCGGCTCGGTCGACGTCACGGTAGGGCCGGGAACGACGACACAGGTCGACGTCGTGCTCGAACCGGCAACCTTTTCGACGCTCAAACAAATCGCCGCCGTACGCAGCGTCGCTGGGCCGCTGAACGACAGCCCATCGGCAATCACCGTTCTTCCTCAGCAGCGTTTCGCCGATGCGGGTCAGATCCAAATCGGACACGTGCTCGATCAAATCCCCGGCGTCGTTTCGGCGCGGCCGGCGTCCGCGGATGCGGCGGTTCCCGGATCGATCACGTCACCGAATCTTCGCGGCGCGCTCGACTACGAGAAATCGACCCTGCTCGACGGCCGGCCCCTTATTAATGGAAGAAACGGCGACTATCCCACGATGCTGGTGAACTCGCTCCTCTTCGACAGCGTCGAAGTAGTCGAAGGGCCGACCGCATTCGCGCCGCAGATTAACTATGGAATCGGCGGCACGCTGAACTTCGTCACCGGCAATCCCACGCTGCACCGCAGCGGGCGCATGACGTACGGCTTCGACAACATGTCCGGCTCGTTCGGACAGCTGCGCCTCTCGGACACGATCGCCAACGGCAAGCTCGGTTACCTGATCACATTTGCGACGTATGGATCGCAAGGCCCGCTGAACGATTATCAGAGCAACTTCGCGCTTCCCGCGGGCACGAAAATTAACGGCAGCGCACTCTCCGGTTCGACCACCAGCGGCAATCCGGTTAACGGACAGCGCGGCATCTATCCCATCACCGGAGCGCTGGGCAATCCGTCAAACGCCTACGTCACGCTCTTCGGATGCTGCCAAAGCGTCAGTTCGAGTTTCCTCAACCGCGGCGAGCTCGCAAAACTTCAGTACCGGTTTTCGCCCACGACGCAACTGACCGTCGCCTACATCGGTATCCAATCGCAGTACGATGGTCCGGCTTCGGGCTTCACGCAGATCGGCTCGGTTTTCGCGCCCGCGCCGGGATATTCCGGAGCCGAGTTTACGCCCGGACAAACGATTTTGCTGAATAACCGCACGACGCTCCCCGATCAGCGCCTCTACGACAACGAGCCGATGTTCGAAGCCGAACTGCGCACGACGCTGCAGCAAGATACCGTGCTCGCGCGTTTCTACAGCGCGGTCCTCGCGCGTCAAACGACCTCAGATCTGAGTTCGCCCTCGACGAATTACGTCACGGGTCCGATCGCGCTCTATGGAACGGCAACCGTCGGCGGCGCGCTTACGGCATTCAACGGAACGCCGGCATCGCTGACGACTCCGACGCCGTACTCAAATACGGTCGAGCACGACGCGCTGCGCGGCATCTCGTTCGAATACGATCATCCCGCCGGCTCGAACGTCTACACATTCGCGTTCGACCGGAACTCCTCGCTGACCAATGCCTACAGCGTCACGGGGAGCGCGACCAATTCGCAGGGCAACCTTTCCACGACGATCGCTGCCGGCACGCGCCAGGACTTCACCACCTATTTGCTGCGCGGCCAGTTCGCATTGAGCGACAAAGTGCAGTTGACGCTGGCGAATTATTACAACACCTATCGCAACACGTACACGCCGCAAGTCGTGGCCGGCAATTTCGTCTTCGCAACCAATTTCTCGACCCACGACGACCCGCGGCTCGGCGTGACGTACCGGCCGAACGCGGTCCTTTCTCTGCGTCTCTCGGCAGGCTCGGCCATTGCGCCGCCCTACCCGGCGCTGATCGACAACCTCACGCAGACGCCGGCGCAAGTCTTCACGACCGGGGCGCAAACCATCACCATCGGCAACAACTCGGGCGGCCTGCTTCCGGAAACGTCGTTGGGCTACGATCTGGGCGGCGACTGGCGCATGCCCTCGGGCGACGTCCTCTCGGCCGATGCCTACCTGACGAATCTTCGCAATCAATTCGTGGCCGTCGTCTATCCGAGCGGAACGACCTACAATCCGCCCGGCACGACCGCGCAGATACCCGTCTACATCAGCACCAACCAGAATCTGTCGCAGAGCCGCTACGAAGGCATCGACGCGACGTGGCGGCGCGATCCCGCGCGCGGCGTCGGCTACACGTTTTCGATCGCGCTGCAACGGGCGTACGCCTACAATTTGCCGGCATCGTTCTACGCGAGCGCCGCCGGACCGTTCACGAGCAACTTGGGCGTCGTCAACGGGACGAATTTTTACGCCTTTAATTCGCCGTTCTTCAACGGCATCTCCAACAAGAGCGAGGCGTATTCGCAAGGCGCCGCGGCAATCCACTACCGCGGCTCGTACGGACAATATGCGGAGTTTGGATTCACGCTCTACGGATCGAACAACACGTTCAACATCCCCGCCTTCATGATCGCGAACGCGACGTACCGCCAGCCGATCCTCGGGCCGTCCCTGTCGCTGCAAGTCTCGGCGGATAATCTCTTCAACAGCAACTCGGCGTCTTTCGTGACCTACGGAACCGGAATCGGCGCGCCGCTGGCAAACGGCCAGTTCGGCATTCGCAGCTCCATTCCGTACGGCCCGGCGTCGCTGCGGTTCACGCTGGTACGGAGCTTCTAAACGTCTTTGGTTTGGGCTTCGAGTTTTTCGTAGGCCTCTTGCATCGTCCGCATGATTTGAGAAAACGTTGTCGCCATCGCGATCGAACCGCGCGCGAATTGCGCGACCGATTCGCGCAGTTTTCCGCCGAGTTCTTCTGAGAGCGGCACGTCGGCCAGACCGATCAGATCTTGATATTTGCTGCTGGCGGCCGACGCGCTCTCGGTGACGCGTTCGACCGTAGCCAGATATTCGATAATCGCCGACCCGAGGTCGGAAACTGCAGTCCGGCCTTCCAGGATTTGCTGACGCAGATCTTCGTTTTCGTCGGTCATGTGCTCCGCCGTTCGCTTCGCCGTAAGGTTAGCCTTCGTACAAAAGAGGGAACCCTTGCTTCGAAAAGGAGCACGTTCAATATGGCAGCTCGCAAACGGAAACCTACCCGGAGCACCCGGAAACCTGCAAAACGCTCGGCCGGAACAACGGTGCGCCGTGCGCGCAAAGCCACGCGCTCGGCGGCAAAGACGGCCGGCAAGGCCGCTAAACGCGCCCGGCCTGCCGCGAAAACGGCTGCACGAACGGTTGCGACCGGCATGAAGGTGGCAAGCGCTATGCTCGACGAGAGCGCCGATTTCGTCGACTCGATGGCAAGCGGCGCGCGCAAACGCAAGCGGCGCTAAGGCGAAACGAGCGCGCTCCAAGAGTGGGCTCCGCTTGGAACCGTCCCGGCGCGTACGCGATGAATGCGGCATTCCGTCGTCGCGCCGCCGCGATTGTGAAAGAACGTCGCCGCGCGCAGCACGACGGTACCGCCGGGTGTAAGATTTAGCGCCAGCGGTTTAGCGTACGCCGGTGTGCTCGAGCTTGGCGGCGTGCCGTCACGCGTGTAACGCACCGTTCCCGCAATCGGCGCGGACAGGCGCACGACAACGTCGTGCGCGTCGGTCCAAAGGTCGACACTCTGCACTTGCCCCGGGATGGCCGTGTACGCGACGCGACCTCCCGTAACGTCGATCGACGCATTGGGAATGCGGAACGGATAGCCGTGCGCGTCGAGCCACGCAAACTGCGCCGGCAGTCGTTCCAAAAATCCCTTCCAGTTCTTGTTTTCGTGCGGCGTCCAAAGGATCTCCGCTAAGGCGAGCTCGCGCGGCAAGAGCATATAAAAGAGATGTCCGGGCGAACGAATCCGCTCCGTCCACAGTGCCCCCTCGCCGCCGAGCACGCGTAACTGTTGCTCCCGTGTCAGCCCGCCGGGCATGACGCTCCACGAGTAGAGTTCGGCCAGCGTGCTCATGTGTACCGTCGCGCGCGGTTCTTGCAACGCATCGCCTTGCGCTGCGTCGAAATAGAGCGGCCAGCCCGTCACGACGGTATCGTTCCCTCGCCGCGCCGCTTCGGCCGCGCGCCGCATTGAGTTCCACGCCATCACGACGGAGCCGGTCGAAAGACGCGGGCTGAGAATCTCGCTCCAGGCCACCATCCTGCGGCCGTGCGCGCGAACGTATGTTTCGACCGGCGAAAAGAATGCAGGCTCGTTGAAAGTACGCGGCACTTCGTCGCCGCCGGCATGCACGTATTCGCCCGGAAAAAGACTGAAGACGTGACTGAGTGCCGCTTCCAAGAATGCGTACGTGCTGCGCGCTGCACACAACAGATCGCTTCGGCCGCATCCAAACTGCGGGTAAGCGGCTATCGCGGCCGCCGAATGAGCCGGCATCTCTATCTCCGGCAGTACGGTGACGTAGCGCCGAGCAGCGTAACGCACGACTTCGCGCACCTGCGCGTCGCTATACGAGTAGCCGAGCGCGGTCAGTGCCGGATAACCGGGAACCGGAAGGCGCCAGGCCTGGTCGTCGGTGAGATGCCAGTGAAACACGTTCAATTTATAATGCGCCGCGACATCGATATACCGTTCGACGGTGCGCACGTCGAAAAAATGCCGCGCGACGTCGAGATGCATGCCCCGCCAGCGGTAGAGCGGTACATCGCGGATTTGAACGGAGTGCGCGGGCGCGCCGGCGTGCAGATCGAGTTGCGCGAACGTTTGCATGGCGTAAAACAGCCCGGCATGCGTATTGGCCCACGCTTCCGCCCGCTGCGGCGTCACCGACAGCGCGTACCCTTCGTCGCCGAGCGCCGGATCGCGGTGAACGTAGATGTGCGTCGCGAGCCGCTGCCCTTGCCACGTGAACGCGCCGCTTCCGATACGGACCGATCGCGGCCACGGCACTATCGAGGGCAGCGCTGCGAGCAGCACGGCCTCGATCATGTCAGTTTCTGCCGGGTCGCCAGATCGACGCCTTGTGAAAATTCAACGTTGCGATCGTTGTGCACGCCCGCCATGTCGACTCCGGCTTTAAAGATATCCGAGTTGCGGGCCAAACCCAGCGCCGTCAGATAGCCCCCGTTGGAGAGTCCGTAGATGCCTATCCGCGACGGATCGGCGATGCGGCGAGCAAATCTGCAACATCGAAGCGCTTGATTCGCTCGGCGGCACGAGCGCCCTCCGGCGGCTCTCTCAGCAAAGCGCCATTCTTGCCGACAGTAACTGAGATGGCCCCCGTAAAGGATGCGCCGGCGCAACGGGCCGGCATGCGGATCGAATACATCGACGGACTCAGAGCTCTAGCAGTGCTCTCTGTCGTCGCGTTCCACGCCACGGTGGGAACGGCGACGAACGGGTGGGCCCATTTCATCTCGCTCCAAGGTTGCCACGGCGTGGATCTTTTCTTTGTCCTCTCCGGATTCTGTCTGGCTTATCCGACGCTTCAGCGCGCCCATCAAGGTGACGCGGCCTTCGATTGGACGCACTATGCAGCGCGCAGGCTGGTACGCATCGTACCGCCTTATTACATCGCGCTCGCGTTGCTTATCGCGGCATTCCTGATTTTCGGGCGGGTTCCGGGCGCGATGCCGGGCATCACGGGACTGCAGATACTCAAGCAGTTTCTGTTCGTCGATCGCGGCACGAGTTTTCTCAACCCTTCGTTCTGGACGCTGCCCATTGAATTTAGATGGTATTTCCTCTTTCCATTTGCGCTTTGGCTCTGGACGCGATCGCCGCGCGCGTTCCTCGTTTCGCTCATTGGCGTCGGCTTGCTCATGGGAAGCGCCTATGCGCCCGCCGACCTCATCGTTCTGCCGGGCTTTCTCCTTGGGATCGTCGCCGCCGATCTGCGTACGCGGTGCTCTGAAATTGCGTGGCTCGCGCTTCCGGCAAGCCTCATCATGTTTGCCGCGTGTCTCGCGTTCTTTCCAAACCGCACCGGTCACGGAGAGGTAGGCCCAGCCTGGGAGATCGCCTCATTTTTCCTCGTGGTCGCGGCCGGCGCCGTGCCGGCTCTGCAGCGAATGCTCTCGGTCAAAGGGCTCGTGTCGATCGGCGTGGCGTCGTACGGCATTTACCTGGTGCATCAGCCCGTCATCGACCTCGCGGAAACGATTGGCTGGCGGCCCCCACTGGCGGCTTTCGCCGGAATCGGGGCCGGCTTACTTTTTTGGTGGTGCGCTGAAAGGCCGTTCACGAACGGAAGGCCGAGAACGGTGCTGTTGCGGCACGTGGATGCGCTGGGGTCCGCAATCGCCGCCCATTGCCGGCTCCGCCGGAGATTTAGCGTGGGTGGGGCCGACGCTCCGGAGAGACCCCGCGAGATGGCAGCTTAGGAGCACCCCTCCGGCGGAAGCCTCAGCAAAGCGCCGTTTTTGCCGACACCAAAGAGATGGATCGGCAAGAGTCGGGCCTGCTTGGCCGCGTCGCGTATCTCGACGGACTCCGCGCCGTCGCCGTACTGCTGGTTTTAGCCGATCATACCGTCGGCCGCACCACAATCGCGACCGCGGGCTGGGCCGCCCGCGCCTTGCGGGAAGGCGCGCACGGCGTCGATCTCTTTTTCGTGCTCTCGGGTTTTTGCTTGTCGTATCCGCTGCTGCACAAACTCCGGTACGAAGGACTGGCCGCGTTCGAGGTGCACCGCTTCTTCGCAAAGCGCATCGTGCGGATCGTTCCGCCGTACTATGCGGCGCTGGCCGTGCTGCTCGTTGCCGCGCTGGGGTTGAGCGCCGCGCATATTCCGCTGCCCGGCAGCATGCCGAATTTTCCGTTCACCGGGTGGGACGTTCTCAAACAAGCGCTTTTCTTGGACTGGCATACCAATTTTTTGAACGCCTCGTTCTGGACGCTGGCCGTCGAGTTACGCTGGTATCTGCTTTTTCCGCTCGCGCTCGCGCTCTGGATTCGCGCGCCGCGCGCGTTTCTCGCGCTGGCCGCAGCGTCATCGATCGCTTACGGTTTCACGCGCATGCACGCTCCGGACGTCGGCGTGCTGCTTCCGTTCCTGCTCGGAATCGTGGCGGCGGATTTCCACGCGCGCGGACGGCGCTTGGAGCGCGGCTTCTGGCTGCTCGTTCCGGCGTGTATCATCATCGGAGTCTTCGTCGAGCCGCTGGTCTGGATGCCGAGCCCCTACGGCGTGGAGAACGCGACGTTCGTACAAACCAACCCGGCCTGGCAAATCGCGATGTTCGCTCTGGTCGTGGTCGCCGGAAACATGCAGTGGCTGCGCAGCGCACTTTCGTTCCGGCCGCTGGTTGCCGTCGGTACGGCTTCGTACAGTATTTATTTGATCCACGAACCGATCGTCGCGTTCTTTCAGGAACACGTGCTCTGGCCGGGAGCGTGGAGATTAGCGGGCGGCTATTGTACGGCTGTCGCCGCAGGCATTCTCTTCTGGTACGCGGTCGAACGCGTGTGGATGTACGGATCGATAAAATCGCGCGCGATTGCGGCGCTGACTCCGCGGGTAGCCGCGCTCTTCACGTGGCTTGGAATATGCCAGGTGACGCGGTTTGCGTCACCTGACGTACTTTTTTCTACGGCTGCATTGCCGCACGCAGCGCGTCCGGCGAGGCAGCGAGTTGCAGCAGAATTCGTCCCGCGTCGGGCGGCCCGCGCCGACCTTGCGCTCCACCCGCTCCCGGAGGCGGACCTTGCCGTGCCGGCGGCGGCGAACCGCCGTTAGCGCTTTCAAACATCTTGCGCATCCCATCGCGCATCGTCTGACCGGCCGCCAGAACGGCTGCCGATTCGCTGGGCGTAAGCACCGCATCGATCTGCGCCACGGCGTCGGCGATTGAAACCGATCCCGCATCGAAGTTCGTGATAATGCCTTGCACCTTGGTGCGGTGATCCGCGCTAAGTGCATTGAAACTCGTGGTTTTGGCCGTGTCGCGGAGCGTTTGAAGCTGAGCTCGCTGTTCGGGCGTCATGCCGCCGGGGAAGCCTTGAGCCGAAGCCGCAATGGGCGCCGCGAAAAGCGCTAAAGAAAGGGCGAAAAGAATAGTACGCATGCCGTCACGCTACAGTGGCTGCCTGAGAAAACCCTTGGCTTTACAGAAAGCGAACCGAGTTCGCTTGCCCGCTTAGGAATCTAAGCCGGCGGAACTTCGTTGGTCAGCGAGCCGGGCGCGACCACGACCGAGCCGCCGCCGGCGGTCTTCGCCGCGAGCGCCGCAGTGATATCGGGCTGCGCACCGCCGTGTTCTTCCACCCAATGGCATGCCGCGAAATGTCCCGGACGGTATTCGTTAAACGCCGGCACCTCGGTCGTGCAGCGCTCGAACGCGATCGGACAGCGCGTGTGAAAGCGGCAGCCTGAAGGCGGATTGACGGGCGAGGGAATGTCGCCGGTCAAGACGATACGCCGCCGGCGCTGTTCGACGTGCGGATCGGGAATCGGAATCGCTGAGAGTAACGAGATCGTGTACGGATGGAGCGGCTCCTCGTACAAGTCGTCACGCTGCGCCATCTCCATCAGTTTTCCGACGTACATGACCGCCACGCGCGTTGAAATGTGACGCACGACGGAGAGATCGTGCGCGATGAAAAGGTACGTTAGGCCTAGCTTCGCCTGCAGATCTTCGAGCAGGTTGATGACCTGCGCTTGGATCGAAACGTCGAGCGCCGAGACCGGTTCGTCACAGACGATGAACTTTGGATCCACGGCGAGCGCGCGCGCTATCCCGATACGCTGGCGCTGTCCGCCGGAAAACTCGTGGGGGTAGCGGTTTGAATGGTAGGGCTGCAGACCCACGAGCCGCAGCAGCTCTTGCACGCGCTCGTCCACTTCTTTGCCCGCAGCTAAGTGATGGATCTTCAGCGGCTCGGCGACGATATCGCCGACCGTCATGCGCGGATTGAGCGATGCGAACGGATCCTGGAAGATGATCTGCATCTCGCGGCGCAGCCGGCGGATGTCGCCGCGAGAAAGATCTAAAATCGGCCGTCCGTCGAACCAGACTTCGCCTTTGGTAGCGGGCAGGAGCCGCAAGATAACCCGGCCCACCGTCGTTTTCCCCGAACCCGACTCGCCGACCAGCCCCAACGTTTCACCGCGCGCGATCGTAAAGTCCACGCCGTCGACCGCTTTCACATCGCCGATGTGGCGCGACATCAACCCCGCGTGGATCGGAAAATATTTGTACAGTCCGGTAACCTCGAGCAGGTTATCCGTTTTCGCTTCGGTCGCAATTTCTTGAGCGCTCATGCTCTCGCTGCCTCGGGCGGTGCGTTAATGATAGGAGCCGTTTCGACTTCGATCGAGCGCTGATCTTTGGCGCGCTCGTCATACAAGAAGCAGCGCGCCACATGTCCAGCGCCAAAATCGTAGACCGGAACCGGTTCGACGCAGATCGGCATGCGGTAGCGGCAGCGCGGCGCGAAGGCGCAGCCCGGCGGCAAGCGCAGCAAGTTGGGCGGCTGTCCGGGAATCGGTTCCAGACGCTGACGTTCGCGCACGTCGAGGCGCGGAAGCGAGGCGAGCAGACCTTGCGTGTACGGCATTTTCGGCGTGTCGAAGATTTGCGGCGCGTCGCCGTATTCGACCATGTTCCCGCCGTACATCACCAAGACGTTTTCACAGACTTCGGCGACCACGCCCAGGTCGTGCGTGATCAAAATAATAGCGGCGCCCGTCTCGCGCTGCATTTCGTTCATCAGTTCGAGGATCTGCGCCTGAATAGTCACGTCGAGCGCGGTCGTGGGCTCATCGGCAATCAACAGCTTCGGATCGCACGAAAGTGCCATCGCGATCATCACGCGTTGGCGCATTCCCCCTGAAAATTGGTGCGGGTAATCGTAGAAGCGTTTTTCGGGCAGCGGGATGCGCACTTTTTTCAGCATCTCGACCGTCTTGTCGAACGCGTCTTTCCTGTTCAGGCCCAAGTGGAGCTGGACCGCTTCGGATATCTGTTCGCCGATCGTCAGCACGGGGTTGAGCGAGGTCATCGGATCCTGAAAGATCATCGCGATCTTGCGCCCGCGAATTTTGCGCATCTCGGACTCGGATTTCTCGAGCAGGTTCGAGCCTTCGAAAAGCACCGCGCTGTTCGGCTCGATCTGGCCGGGACGCTGGATCAAGCGCATGATCGAGAGCGCGTTGACCGACTTACCCGAACCCGACTCGCCGACGATGCCCAGCGTCGAACCCGCTTCGAGCGAATACGACAATCCGTTGACGGCAGTGACCAGACCGTCCTCGGTGTTGAACGTCGTCCGGAGGTTCTTGACTTCGAGCAGCGGCACGGCGCTAGATTCCGGTTAGCGAGAGAATGGTGCCGAGGACGACAAACATGACCGCGAAGACGCCGGTGATGCGCTTGAGTTGCTCTTCGGCGCCCATGCGGCTATAGGCCGACTCGACGCGGCCACCGATCGTTCCCGAGAGCCCTTCCTGTTTTGTCGTTTGAATCGCGAGCATGACCACCAAACCGACGGCCGCAATGATAAAGAGTCCGGCCAGCCCGTGCGTCAGCCAGCCCGCATGCAGTTGAAACCATGTCTGCGCGGGCGGAGCGGCAATGGGTTGCGGCGCCGGCAGCGTCTGCTGAATCTGCAGCGGATTCGCCGTCGGCCGGGCGGCGGGTTTTGCGGCCGCCGCTGCGGCGAAAAGCCAAATCATACGGGTTCCTCGATCAGTTCGCGGTTGCGCTGTGGCGTGGATTGCGAGGCGCGCCGCACGCGGGCCGCAACTTCTTCTGCCGTAAGTCCAAACAATGCGCGCTGTTTAGGCTGTGAATCGTGCTGCACCAGCACGCTGGGAATGCCGACGCGTTCGACGGTGGTACGCAGAACGTTGTCGGCGACGAACTCCGCGACCGCCGAGCCGAATCCGCCGGGGAGCGAATGTTCTTCAAGCGTGATGAAGTGCGAGTGATTTTCCGCCAGCTCCAGCAGCAGTGTTCCGTCGAGCGGTTTGACAAAGCGCATGTTGACCACGGTTGCCGACGGGAAAAGATCGTAGGCGTCGAGCGCGATGTCGACGGTGTTTCCGTAGGCCAGAATCGCTACTCCCGACGCTGGGCGTAAAACCTCGCCGCGTCCGTGCACGATGGGGGCGACCGGGTCGCGGTGTTTTCCGCTGGTCGAACCGCGGGGATAGCGGATCGCCGCCGGGCCGTCGAGAGAGAGAGCGTGTTCGAGCATCGGAAGGAGCTCTTCTTCGTTGCGCGGCGCCATGCATGTCATGTTCGGCAGCGTGCGCATGTAGGCGATGTCATACAAACCCATGTGCGTCGGTCCGTCGTCGCCGACGACGCCCGCGCGATCCATGCAAAAGACCACGGGCAAATTCTGGACACAGACGTCGTGCACGACTTGATCGTACGCGCGCTGCAAGAACGTCGAGTAAATCGCGCAAACGGGCTTCAGACCGTTGGTCGCGGCGCCCGCCGCAAAGCAGACGGCGTGCGCTTCGGCAATGCCGACGTCGAAATATCTGTCGGGAAAAGCCTTGGCAAACTTCGAGAGCCCGGTCCCGTCGGGCATCGCGGCCGTTATGCCGATAATGCGCGAATCTTTCTCCGCCAGCGCGATCATCGCGTCGGCAAAGACGTCTTGGAACTTGGGCGCCGAAGGCGCCGCGGCTTTCTTGCTGCCGTCGCGCGGCTCGAACGCGTTGGCTCCGATGCCGTGGAACGTGCGCGAGTCGCGCTCTGCCGGCTCGTATCCCTTACCCTTGACCGTGCGAACGTGCAGCAGCACTGCGCGCGGAATGGCTTTGGCCGTCTCGAGCGCATCGACCAGCGCGTCGTAGTTATGGCCGTCGATCGCACCGATATAGCGAAAGCCGAGTTCTTCGAAAATCACCGCGGCCTTTTCCGACGGAGCTATAAACCGCATCGCGCCCAGTTCGGCCGACTCGAAGGCTTTTTTCGCCATTCCGCCCAGCGGCAAATGATTGAGCACGTGCTTTCCCGTGGCGCGAACCTGGTTGGAAAACGGCTTGCTGCGCAGCACGGAGAGATATGACGCCATCGAGCCGACGTTCGGCGCGATAGACATTTCGTTGTCGTTGAGTATCACGATGAAGTTCGTGCGCAGCTGTCCCGCATTGTTGAGCGCTTCGTAGGCGAGGCCGCCCGTCAGGGCTCCGTCGCCGATGACGGCGACGATCGTTTCGGTGCCGCCCGTGAGATCGCGCGCCTGCGCCATTCCGAGCGCCGCCGAAACGCCGGTGCTGGCATGCCCCGCGCCAAAACAGTCGTATTCGGATTCGCTGCGCATCGCGAAACCGGAGATGCCGCCGCCTTTTCGAAGCGTCGCGAACCGTTCGCGCCGTCCGCTCAAGAGTTTGTGCACGTAGGTTTGGTGGCTGACGTCCCACACGATGCGGTCTTTGGGCAGATCGAGGGTGCGATGCAGTGCGAGCGTCAGCTCGACCACGCCCAAATTGGGCGCCAGATGCCCGCCGTTTTGCGCGCAGACTTCCACCAGTTGCTCGCGGATCTCGCTCGCTAACAGGTCGATCTCCGGGCGGGACAGGGCTTTGACGTCGGCTGGAGTGTCGATCCGCTCTAGCACCATGAAGGGCCACCGTTTCGACAGGCTCCTGGGCGGTGCCCCTCAGCGCGGCAGGAGCGAGGCAGGCAGGCGGGCCTAGTAGGTTTGGTGCTCCATCTGCACCCGGCGCTGACCCCGATCCCCATCAAGAACCGGCGCGTCTGGCGCGACCTGGCGCGCATCCTCTCAACGATCTTCAATCCATTCCTTACGGCGTTGGCGCTCTTCGTTATATTGTCACACGTGCGCGCCGCCGGCACGGACGACTTCTGGCGCCTGCTGTTCCTGAGCACGTTCTTTACCTCGATCGGACCGATGCTCTTCATCTTCTGGCTCTATGCTACCGACCGCATATCGGATCTCGATATGTCGATCCGCGAAGAGCGCGAACAGGTCTTTTTCATCTTCGTCATGTTCTATCTGGCCGGCACCGCCACGCTCTGGCTGACCCACGCGCCGAAACTGCTGGTCGCATCGATGGCCGGCTATACGCTCGCGACCGCGGTGGTGCAATACATTACGCGTTACTGGAAGATCAGCACGCATGCTGTCGGGATCACGGCTCCGCTGGTTGCTTTGAGTTTGCTCTACGGCCGCCAGCCGCTGCCGTTTCTGGTTTTGATCCCGATGGTCTGCTGGGCGCGCGTCTATCTGCGCGCGCACACTATTGCCCAAGTCGTCGCAGGAGCTGCCCTAGCCACTTTCAGCGTCGGCGTTTTCTTCTGGCTCTTTCACATCGTCGCGCTTTAGTCGTACCTTAGATTGAAGCGGTGACGCTCGTAAATGCGGCCCACGCGCAGATCGTCGAAGATCGCCGCGGGACTCATCGCCTCATCGAAGACCAAGGCCGGCTGTTCGACGCCGCTCGGAAGTTCGAACGTCATCTGTTCGGTCTCCGACGCGCCCAATATCTTGTGCTCCGGCGTTGTGGCAGCCGCGTAGTAGACACGGCCTGAGTTGTCGATGACGTGCGCGCTGCGCGGCGTCCAGCGGTACCGTTCGCCGAACGGGCAGAACACGCGTACGGTGACGCGGTACGCCGTCGTCGCCGCGTCGAGCGGACGGCGGGCGACACGGGTCACCGTAAAGCCCGTTTCATACTCCCAGATCACCCTTCCAAGCGGCACCGGCATGGGCGGACGGCCGTAGATGGAGACGAGGTAACCGCTCAAACCCAGTACGCAAATACAAACGGCGGCGGCGGCATATAACTTTGTCATGCAAAGTTATAGTAGCATAACCTCGACGCCTCGTCCAGCGTCTGCGAAGCGGGCTACATCGTTTCCGGAGTGTGAACGTGCTCCGGCCGGAAGCCGACGCCGATCAGGAGGGCCGGGACGCGCCGCAAGAGCGGAAAGTGCCTGAAGGCTTCCAGAACGAGCGGCGGCTTTATGGGTTCCGCATTCGCGCCGTGCAATATGCGCGACATGAACGTGTTTTGAATGAGCAGCTGCAGACTCTGCGTCATCACGGTCGGAAAGATCCTGCGCCGCTGCACCGCCGCTAGATCGGGAGCGCTTCCGGCCGACAGCGCGGGATAAAGAATATTGGCCGCCGCGACGGCGTCTTGCACCGCCAAATTGATTCCGACGCCGCCGATGGGCGACATCGCGTGCGCGGCGTCGCCGATAAACAGCAACCCGTCGCGGTACCATCTTTCAAGCCGGTCGACTTGCACCGTCAACAACTTGACGTCGTCCCAACTCTGCAGCGCGCCGACCCGGCCGGCAACGAACGGCGCCTGCTGCGCGACGGAGGAACGAAACTCGTCTATTCCACGTGCTTTCACGGTCTCGAACGACCCTTTGGGAATCACGTAGGCGCACTGCCAGTACGTGTCGCGCATCAGCATGACGAAGATTCCACCGTTTTTGATGTAGCCGAAGACCTGCCCAGGGTCCGAAGGTTCGCGCGGCAGCCGAAGCCACAGCACGTCGATCGGTGCGCCGAAGTCCTTGGCCGGCAGCCGCGCCGAGCCGCGCAACGTCGAGTGGCGGCCGTCGGCACCGACCGTGAGATCCGCCCGGATCTCGAAGTCGCCTTGGGGGCCTTTGGCGCGCACACCCGTCACTTTAGCCCCATCGTTCAGTGTTTCGACCGCTTCGGTTTCTAGAAGCACATGAAAAGCGGGATAACGCCGGCCGCGCTCGGCCAAGAAGTTTAAGAAATCCCACTGCGGCATGAACGCCAAAAATTTGCAATGCGTCGGAACGTGGCTCAAATCCACGAACGGAAAGACTTTGTCGTTGACGACGCCCGAAAATTGCGTAATCTGGCTGTGTGGAAGTGCGAGAAACGCGTCGAGTAAGCCGAGTTCCCAGATGATGTCGAGCGTCGACGGATGGATCGTATCGCCGCGGAAATCGCGCAGAAAGTCTGCGTGCTTCTCGAGAACGGCGACTTCGATTCCCGCGCGTGCCAGCAGAAATCCCAGCACCATCCCGGCCGGTCCGCCGCCCGCAATCGCGACCTTAACCTTCAAACGTCATCTCCGGCACGTCTCCGAGCACCGTCATTACCGCCGCACGAAAACGTTCCGGATCGCCGCTCGTGATGCAGGTGATCGATCCCGTTCCGGACGCGAAACCCTCGTGGGCGGCAATGGCCGCCGCGCGCTCCGCATGCACGATGGCCGGATCGATTCGCACGACGGTATCGCCCAACGCGGCCGCAAACTGCGCGTCCAGTAGCGGATAATGCGTGCATGCCAAGATCACCGCTTCCAGGTCGCGCGGCAATTGCGCGCAGACCGCCGCCACTGCGGCGCGCGGTTCGTCTCCTTCGAGATCTCCGGCTTCGACCAGCGGGACCAGCGCCGGCGCGGCGATTTCGAAGACGTGCGCGTCCGGAACGCGGCTCGTTATTTTTTGCGTGTAGGCGCCAGACGCCGTCGTCGCGGACGTCGCAATCACGCCGACGCGTTTGAATCCCGCGCTTTCGACCGCGATCGCGGCTGACTCGATCAGGTCCAGGATCGGCGCCTTCGTCACGGGCCAACCTTCACGCGCCGCCGTCGCGCACGACGTATTGCACGCCATCACGATGGCATCGACTTTTCGCGCATCCAAGAACTCGACGTTGGCGCGCAAGAGCTCGACCAATTCGGCCGGCGTGCGGTCGCCGTACGGCACGTGCAGCTGATCGGCAAAAAAAACGATATCTTGTTCAGGCAGGCTCTCGCGCAAACGCTGCAGCACGGTCAGCCCGCCGAGCCCCGAATCGAAAAGTCCTAACACGAAACCGGCTAGTTACTTTCCGTAAAGTCGACGATCCCGTCGGCGATCGCCTGTGCCATCTTCTGCCGCCAGCTTCCCGACTGTAAAAGCGAGAGGTCGTCGGGATTCGAGATATAGGCGGTTTCGACAAGTGCGGCGGGCATGACGGCGTGATTGATGATCCAGAGTTTGTCTTTAATCACACCGTTGTTGTTGAGACCCACCTCCGCCGCAATGCGGCGGCTGAGGGATTGCGCGAGCGCCAGGTCGCTGGCTTTATAATAGTAGGTCGCTACGCCGTGAGGTCCGGAATTCACGTAGCTGTTCACGTGGATGCTGACGAGCAGCCGCGCTCCACGCGAGTTGGCGACGTTGTCGCGCGCCTGCAGCTCGTCGCGCCCCGAATCGTTCGGCGCGAAGACGTCGCGATCGTCGCTGCGCGTCATGACGACCTGCCAACCGCGGGCTACGAGCAGATCGCGTAAGCGCTTGGCTATATCGAGCGTTACCGTTTTCTCTTGGAGACCGGCGCGCACGGCCCCCGGATCGCTTCCGCCGTGGCCCGGGTCGAGCACGATGAGCTTTGGATTCGCCGGCACGTAACGCGCGCCCGGCGAAGCCGCGGGGCTCGCGAGCGGGGATGCGTTCGCCGACACGATACTGCCGAACGTGCCCGAGCCGCGCGTCGCGGCGGCCACGACCCGGTTCGAGACGACGACGGTGATGCCGTCGTTGCCGGGGGAGACGTCCACTTGTTCGGACGCCGGCAGCGAAAGAGCCACGCGAACGGTGTCCGCAGGCTGCTGACGAACGCGAACCGAGGAGACGAGCTCGCCGCCGCTCTGATCGATCGGCGCGGTTGCAAGCCGCGCGGTGTGAACGTCGATCCACCAGCGGTTATCGGGAGCGCGCAGCCGGTGCCACTCGTACGCGCCGTTTCCGATGATGCCAATCCGGATCGTCACCGACCCGGGCTGCGTCTGGACGTCCACGCCGGTCACTTGCGCGAGTTGGTCGGGCTGCGGCGACGGCACGGACGTTGCAAAAGGCATCGGCGACGCCGGCCCGGCATCCGTCGTTGAAACCGGCGAAGGAACCGGCGCAGGCGTTGCGGCCGGTACGCCCGCGGAAACCGGAGAGTACGCCGGCAGCTTGAGCGCGCGGAGAACGTCATTGAGCGGAATGAATGCATGCCCGTCGCGCACGAACGGCGCAAACGCGGCCGGATGCGAAACGGAGCCGGTCAGATAGTGCGCGTCGCCAATCGCGAAACTGATGACGGTGGGACCGGGAAACGTCACAAGAACGTATTGATTGTCGGCATCCCACGTAACGGAGCCGCCCGCGCTCCTGACGAGTTGACGCAGCCCGGAATCGTCGGCGGATACTCCCGGCCCGGCGTTCGTGCGCACGAGCGTTTCAAATACCACGCGTTTGCCGCCATACGAATACGGCGCATTTTCAGCGGCATTCGCAAACGCAGCCAGTCCGAATTGAATGCTCAGCGCAAGAGCGGCAGCGCTACCAATCCGAACGGCGTAACGGTTCATCGAGCTCGAAACTTCCTCCGTTCAACGTCGCGACTTTGCTGCCGGCAACACGCACCGCGACGCTGTCGATTCCGGGCAGTACGGTTAGCGTCCAGATCAGCGCTTTAAACTCGCCGCCTTCGTTCAGGGCGCCGCTCGGGTGGTTGACCTCGGGCGAAAGATCGACGGTGGCGGTCGTACCATCAACGCGCACGGAGAGCACGCGGGTTCCGGCCGGAAAACGAATCGCCGTTACGTCCGACGGGGGTCCGGCGACCGCTTGCGATGCGGCGTACAGCGCAACGTATTGCGCATAGGCCGCGGCGCTCTCACCAGGCTGCTGTTTGCGCACGGATATCGTCCAGGGGATCTCCGATTGCCCGTCGACCTTCGAATAATAGACGGTGACTTCGCCCGGCGAGGCACGATGCGATGAAAGATACCAAGCAACCGCGGCGACCGCGATCAGGAGCGCGAGGAGAAAAAAAACCCGTGAGTTTCTCACGGGCTCAAATCTTCGGCGGGAAGAGCCTTCCGGCCCCTCCCGCCGCGGCAATGAGAAGGCGGCGGCGGCGTTGGGGTGCCGTCGGTGGCCGGACCGTCGTAGCCGGCGGCCGTAACGCAGCGCGACGACGCCGGAAGATCAGGCGACGCCGGATGCGTTCACGGGAAGAACGACGACGATGCTGTTGCCGCCGTTGTGATGCACTTCGACCGAGCGCGCCAAGCTCCGAACCAGATGTAGGCCGCGTCCGTTCGGTGAAAGCGCGTCGGGCATCCCTCTGTCTTCATCTTCGAAAGGTTCGCCGTTATCGCGCACGAGCAGGCGAGCCTCGGCACCCTGAAACTCGAGGCCAACCTCAGCTTGACCCGGCGTATGCCGCGCGACGTTACTAAGCAGCTCTCCCAAAATGAGTTCGACGCCCGAGAGGTCCGACCCGGCGCCGACGCGCGCCGAAAGATCCCATAATACGGCGCGCCGCACGCGGTACGCCGCGCCGCGTTCGCGCACATCGAGCGTCCAAGTTTTTTTCTGTGGAGAGCCGCTCACGCCAAGATTCGTGATGCCCACGAAGAGCACGGCCGAATCGTCGACCGGCTCAACGTTAGCAAGGATACGATCTTTTATCTTCTCGGCGATATTTTCGGACGACATCGCGCCGTACTCGGTCTTCACGGCTTCGATCAAATCGTCCATGCCCTTGAAGTAATCGCGCCTCACTTCTATAAGGCCGTCGGTAAAACCGATGAGCGCCTCGCCTGAACGTAACTGAATATCGTAGCTGCCATATTCCGCGCGCGGGTCGACCCCAAGGATCAGCCCCTCGCCGCGCAGCTGTTCGACATCGATACCGGAATGCACCACCAGCGGCAGCGGATGGCCCGCAACCGCATACCGAGTATGGCCGCTGAGCATATCGATCGTTGCAAAAAACGCCGTAACGATCACGCCTGCTTCGTCGGCGCACAAGGCGCGGTTTACGCGATCAAGAACGGTTCCCGGATCGTTGCGGACGCGTGCGGAGATGCGAATGGCTTGACGGACCGAGCCCATGATCGCCGCGGCGCGCAGACCGTGTCCGGCGACGTCTCCGACGCTTATTCCGACGGTCGTATCGTCGATTTTGAAGACGTCGTACCAATCGCCGCCGATCTCGGCGGCGTGCGCCGCCGCCGCGTATGCCGTGTCGATGCGAAGTCCGGAAACTTTCGGCAGTTCTTGCGGCAGCAGCGCGCGCTGCAGCGTCGAGGCAATGTAATGCTCGCGGCGGTACGCCGAGAGCGTATCGTGAATGCGCTGCGCCATTTCGTGATAGATGCGGTCGAGTTCGGCGATCTCGTCGTCCCCGGTCACCGGTGTCGTGGTTTGACCGGCCCCTAAGAGTTCGGCGTTACGCGCAAGCGTCCGCAAGCGGCGGGCGATGCTCAAGCCGAAACGGCCCGTCGTGAGCAGCGTAAGCACGATGCCGAAAAACGCCAGCGCGAGCAAGATGTAGCCGTAGAGATTGATCTGGTCGCGCATGCCGCTCAAACGCGAGCTCGTCAGTTGGCGCTCCGATCGATCGAAGTTCGCTTTTGCCGCTTGAAAACTCGTGGCAAGCGCGCGTGTCGAAGGTCTCGCCACCAAGGCGCGAGCGGCCGCGCCGTGAGCGGCGCGCAAGTCGGCCATATACCGGTCGAGCAAATCCAGAACCCGCATCGTCAACGCCGAGTACTGTATCGCGTTCTGTTTCTGCGCCGGCGCGCCGACCATCGCAACCAGACGGCGAGCCTGCGTTCTCATGGCGGCCGCGCGCGTTTGGAAGTTTCTCAGCGCGCCGGCGCCCGGATGCTGCGTATAGTCGGCTGCAGCCTGGTTGGCACCGCCGAACGCCGCAAGAATGGCGTCGGATTGGTCGAGCACTGCCGTAGCTTGCCGGGTCCAAATCGTCAACTGGGTAGCCCGCACGTTCAACAGCACGACGACGCCCAAAAAGGCGAGTAGAAACGCCAATGGGACGATGCTTAAAAGAATCGCCTGCGACTGGATCTTCGAGCGTACGAGAGGCAAGTCAGGCGGTGTTCGACATCCACCCCGCGATTTCAGCCGCCAGCCGGCCGTTGCTCTTCACCAGAGCCACGTTTGCCGCCAGACTGCGCCCGGACGAAAGCCGGCTAATCCGTTCGAGCAGCCATGGAGTAACGGCCTTGCCGGAGATGCCCGCCTCTTGCGCCTCTGCCGCTGCGCAGGCTATCCACGGCTCCATCTCCGCGCGCGGTATCTGGTCGGCCGGATCGACGGGATTGGCAACCAGCGTGCCCGAGCTCAATCCGAGCGAGCGCTGCGTTTGGACGAAGCCGGCAATTTCCCGCGCAGAGTCATACCTGAGTGGTGACGGCAGGCCGCTTTCGCGGCTCCAAAACGCGGGAAATTCGTCGCTCCGGTAGACGATCGCCGGAACGCCGAGCGTCTCGAGCATTTCCAAAGTAGCCGGCAGATCGAGCAGCGCTTTCGCACCCGAGCAAACGACGGTTACGGGCGTGCGCGCAAGTTCGTACAGATCCGCGGAGATATCGAAGGTTCGTCCGGCGCCGCGGTGCACGCCGCCGACTCCGCCCGTCGCAAAAACATCTATGCCGGCAAGATCGGCAAGGAGCATGGTCGCGGCAACCGTCGTCGCGCCGTCGCGGCGCGCGGCGATCGCGTGCGGCAGATCTGCGCGGCTCAGCTTCAACACGTCGCTCGCGCGGCCGATGCGTTCGAATTCATCTTCGGTCAAACCGATCTTGACGCGTCCGCCGACTACGGCGATCGTGGCCGGCACGGCGCCGCTTTCGCGGACGATGCGCTCGACCGCGAGCGCCGTTTCCAGATTCTCCGGATACGGCATCCCGTGCGAGACGATCGTGCTCTCGAGCGCGACAACCGGAGCGCTGCGTGAAAGCGCGGCCGCAACGCCGGCCGCTATGTCGAAGAACTGCGGCCTAACGCTCACCGCGATCGCTCGGCAGTCTGCTCGTCAAGGAGCGCCGGCGAGAGATCGGCGCGGACGCTTCGATCCGTTTGCAAAGTTAGGGCCGCCAGTTCGGCGCCCGTTCGCGCAGCGTCGCACAACGTGCCGCCGGCGATCAGCTTCCATAACGTCCCGGCTACGAGCGCGTCACCGGCGCCGGTCGCGGAGACCCGGGCTACCGGTGATGCGGGAACGCGCGTCAGCGACGCGCCGCTGCCACAGATCACGCCACGCTCGCCGCCGGTGAGCACGACGGATCGCGCGCCTCGCGCGAGCAGCGCGGCCGCCAGCTCTTCCGCCGGCGCGCTGCGATCCGCGCCCAGGTAGGCGCAGGCTTCGCCTTCATTTATAAAGAGCACGTCAACCGGATCCAGCCGCGCGGGCAGGCGGCGCGCCTTCGGTTCGCTGACCGCGTCGATCGCGAGCTTGTATCGCGCGATCGAGGCGCGGGCCAAGCACGTCTGGAGGACGCCGGCACTCACGTTACAGTCAACGAACACCCAGCCGGATCCGGCTACGGCTTCCCACCTGCGGTCGAGGTCGTCGACCGTAAGGCTTTCGATCGCGCCCATGTCGGCGGCGCCGAGTGCCAGCTCGCCCCGTTCGAGGATCGCGACGTATTCGTCGGACGACTCCTCGACGATTTTGACCAGATCGATATTGACTCCGGACGCGCGAAGTTCGCTTAACAGGGCAGTTCCCAACGCGTCGTTCCCGACGGCGGTAAAAAGCGCGCATTGGATTCCGAGCCTCGCCAGGTTTTCGCTTACGTTGCGCGCGACGCCGCCGAAGAGCGGCAATGCACGCACCGCCGGGTTCGACGAGCCGGCTTCGGCATTGCCTTGCACGCGATAGCTTCGATCGACGCATGCGCCGCCGATGCACGTGACCTGCATGCGAGGCGCTTCGCGCGGCGGCGCGAAGAGCCATGCATGACGAAAGCCGATATCTTGCGGCTAACGCATCTCTCCAGCTGCGCCGGTTGAGCCTCCAAGATGGACGCCGCCGTCCTCGCGCAGGTCCTGCGCGAGCTGCCGAAGATCGACGACCCGAACGTGCTGGTCGGCAGCGCAACGGCCGATGACGCCGGCGTGTATCGCCTGAGCGACGAGCTCGCGCTCGTGCAAACGGTCGACTTCTTCACGCCGATCGTCGACGATCCGCGTACCTATGGGCAGATCGCCGCGGCCAACGCGCTTTCGGATATCTATGCGATGGGCGCGCGGCCGATCGCGGCGCTTGCCATCGGCGCCTTCCCGGAGAGCATGGACGCGCGGATTATCTCCGCGATTTTGGGCGGAGGATCTGAAAAGGCACGCGAAGCCGGCATCGCGATTATCGGCGGCCATACGATCAAAGACGACGAACCGAAATACGGACTGGCGGTAAGCGGCGTCGTGCACCCCGGCAAAATCTGGCGCAACAACACCGGAAAACCCGGCGATGCGCTCGTATTAACCAAAGCAATCGGTACCGGAATTCTCACGACTGCGCGGCGCAACGACGCGATCGGCGACAATGCGCTGCAGCCGGCGATCGATTCGATGCTTGCGCTCAATCGCCAGGCCGCCGAAATTGCGGCGCAGTTTGACGTGCGTGCCGCCACGGACGTCACGGGGTTCGGGCTTATCGGCCATCTTTGTGAGATGACGTCGGGTGGAACAGGCGCCGAGATCTCCGCGCATGCCGTCATGTTGTTCGACGAAGTCGAGCGGCTCGCGCAAGCGGACACGGTTCCGGGCGGAACGCGAACGAACTACCGGCTCGCGCTGGAGAGCGGCGTGCAATTCTCTCAAAGCGTCGGTATGGCTCGGCGGTTAGGGCTGTGCGATGCGCAGACGTCGGGCGGATTGCTGCTTGCGATACCGCCGGAACGTTCCACCGAACTCGTGCACGCGCTAAAAAAAGCCGGGCTCGGCGGCGCAAGCGAAATCGGATCGCTTACGCCGGAGCCCGTGATTTTCGTTGCCGATTAGTTAGGGACGCGTGTCGTAGGTCGTCGACGCCACCGTCGTGTCGCGGCGCAAACCCATCAATCCCAGAAGACCCACTAATCCGAGCAATCCCCACCATCCGGTTTGCGGATTCGAGGTGACGGCAGAGGTTGTCGTGGTCGCTCCGGTGGTCGTGGTGCTCGTGGCCGGGCTCGCTACCGGACTGGCAGCGGGACTGGCGGCGGTGGTCGCTTGCGCATATTGCGCCGACGCGACGCCCGGCGTCATCGCAAGAGCCGCCGCGAAGACTGCGCCGGCAGCGACTTTCCCGAAGGAACGTGTCATGTAGTGATTCCTCCCAAAAACAAAGGTCGTGATGCTGCTTCTTACCCGCCAAGCAGGCGGCTGAACGGGAGCCGAACGCTCGCTCGCTAAGAAAGCAGCGTCGGAGGAGCCTATGAAATCTTCGCATCCAGCTTTGCGAATCTTTACGGTGATGGGACTGGCGCTATTTTTCTGCGTGATGAATTTGCCGGATCTCGTGCGTACGATGGGTTATCCGAATGGAGAGCTGGGTTTGCGGACGGATGGAACCGTGGCGACCATCGTGATGTCCAATCTGCCCGCGGCACGCGCAGGCATCCGCGAGGGAGATCGCTTGGACCTTTCGCGGCTGACCTCGGCGCAGCGCTCGTCAGTGATCGGCGGATATCTGCCGTCTCCCGGCGATCGCGCGCAGATCGGTTTTTGGCACGGCGGTAAACATCGGCTCTTGACGCTCACCGCCGTTCCGGAGCGGACGCGGCCCGCTTACATCATCATCCGCGAGGTCGTGTTTTTCATCCCGCTGTTGATCGGCGTTTTTCTGGTCCTCCTGCGGCCGAGTGCGATCACATGGGGCTTCTTTCTCTTTTCACTGACCGCCGGAGGTTCGCCGCCTAACTCCGTCTCCACGTCGCGCCTTTCAAGCGACTGGTTCACGGAAGCAGCACTAACTCTCAGCTTCGTAACATGCGGTATCATCCTGCCAAAAATCGGCTTAGTCTTGTTTGCGTTTAGCCTCGCGCGACGAGCGATCACGCCTTGGACTTGGGCCGCTCTGGGCGTCACGTTTCTTCTCGGCGCTATCGAGTCGGTGCCGCCCCTGGCCCATCCGGAGCTGGCCGGGAACGGCAGCTGGCCGGTGCTCAGCGCGTTTTGCGAGATTGCCGCAGCCGCGGTCGCGCTGACCGGGCTTGTATACGCCTACATGCACGTCGCGATTCGGCTGCGACAACGTCTGCACTGGATCGCAGCCGGGTTCATCATGTGGATTATCGTCGACGTGATCGATGCGCTGCTTTGGCCGGCGTACGAGTCATACGCGCTGCATACCGCGATAGACGCATCGCAGATCATCTTTCCGCTGACCGTGACCTATGCGATTTTCCGCGAACGAGTCATCGACATCAATTTCGTCGTCAGCCGGACGCTCGCGTACGGCTTGCTCACAACGGCGATCGTCGGCATCTTTGCCCTACTCGATCTTTTCTTATCGCGCACCATGGAAGCGCGTTTCAGTCTGCCGGTCGACATCGTCGTCGCGCTAGCCCTCGGCTTCTTCTTTCATGCTTTGCGCGGACGCATCGACGCGGGCGTCGACCGGGTGGTCTTTCGAAAGCGGCATTTCGCGGAAATGCGATTGGCGCGCGCGGCCAAGGCCATCGTGCACGTCGACGATGCCGCCTCAATCCCCGACTATCTCACGCAGCTTCCAACTGAAGTTCTCGATCTCACCGGCGCCGCGCTGTACATGCGGCGCGGCAGCAGATTCATCTTGGAGCAAAACTGCGGCTGGAAACGTACGCCGGCGGAAACCCTCTCGTCATCGGATCCGCTGGTCGCCTTCATCAGCGCGGAGCTCGCGCCGGTTCGCGTCGGCGACGTGCCCATGCAAACCGAGCATCCCGACCGCCACGACGCGCCGGTGCTGGCGATTCCACTGGTCTTTCGCAGGGAGCTCGCGGGGTTTGTCCTCTACGGCGCGCACGACGACGGCGCCGACCTTGACGGCGACGACGAGCGCGCGCTCGTGCCGCTGGTCAATAACGCGGCGGTCACCTACGATCACTTGGAAGCGCAAGCGCTGCGCGAAGAGATCGCACGGTTGCGTTCGTTGGAACCGGCGCTGAGTTAGGTTGCTACCGGTGGTAGAGCACCGCAAAAATCGTGGTAATCCAGGACGATCCGATGAGACCGAATAGCCACATAAATTTTCTATCCATTTGAGCGAACCGGCCGTCAACTTGCGCGAAGCGCCCGTCGACTTGGCCAAGCCGGCCTTCAAATTTCAACTCCATCGAACCCAGGCGTTGTTCGATGTTGCCGAGCCTATGGCTGATCTGTTCGTACGCACCCTCAAGATGCGCCATCCGGATTTCCAAAGGTCGCGCGCTCACTTTCGGTCCCTTTCGAGAGTCTATCACGACGAGCCGGCGGTACGCCAACCCCCGGGCGTAAGTTGTCGCCGCTCGCCGGCGCGTTAGGCGAGCTCGAAGAGTCCGGCTGCGCCCATGCCGCCGCCGATGCACATCGTCACCACGACGTACTTGGCTTTGCGTTTCTTTCCTTCGATCAGCGCGTGCATCGTCATGCGCGCGCCGGACATTCCATAGGGGTGCCCGATCGAAATCGCTCCGCCGCTAACGTTGAAGCGTTCGTTCGGGATACCGAGCGTGTCGCGGCAGTACACCGTTTGAACCGCGAAGGCTTCGTTCAATTCCCATAAGCCGATGTCGTCGATCTTCAAGTCGTGCCGCTTCAACAACTTTGGGATCGCATAGACCGGCGCGACGCCCATTTCGCCGGGCTCGTTCCCAACGACGACCATGCCGCGATAAAAGCCTAACGGGTTTAGTCCGCGCTTGTCCGCGAGCTTCGCGTGCATGACCACAACTGCGGCTGCGCCGTCGGAGAGCTGCGACGAGTTTCCGGCGGTGACGCTCGACTCAGGATTGAGCACGCCCTTGAGTTTCGCGAGCCCTTCAAGAGTCGTCTCCGGACGGTTGCCTTCGTCGGCGGCCAGCGTCACCCGCTCTTCGCGGACCTCGCCGGTCTCTTTGTCTTCGACGTATTTCCAGGATTCGAGCGGCACGATCTCTTCTTCGAACGCTCCCGCTTTTTGTGCCGCGGCCGTACGCTGCTGGCTTTGCAAAGCATATTCGTCTTGGCGCTCGCGTGAGACGCCATATTTCTTGGCGACGTAGTCCGCCGTCTGCAGCATCGGCATGTAGACGTCGGGATCGTGGCGCAGCATCCAGTCCTCGGTGAAGAACTCGACGTTCATGTTGGTCTGCACCATGCTGATCGATTCGACGCCGCCTGCGACGACAGCGCTCGCACCGTCGACGATGATGCGCTGAGCGCCCACCGAGATCGCTTGCAAACCGGACGCACAGTAACGGTTGATGGTCGTACCGGGAACCGTGACCGGTAAACCGGCGCGCAGCGCGGCAACGCGCCCGAGATTGTTTCCCGTCGCGCCTTCGGGAAGACCGACGCCCATGACGACGTCGTCGATCTCGGCCGGATCGAGCTCGGCCCGATCGATTGCCGCGCGCACGGCGTGCCCGGCCATCGTGGCGCCGTGCGTTTGATTGAAGGCGCCGCGAAACGCTTTGCCGATCGGCGTCCGCGCGACCGCAACGATGGCGGCTTCACGCATGCGCGACCTCTTCTTGCGAATAAAACATCGGGCCGCCGCGGTACGGCGGAAATCCGTAGCCATAGATCCAAACGATGTCGATGTCGCCGGGGCGCATCGCGACGCCCTCGCGCAGTATCTCCTCGCCCGACGTAATGAGCGCGGCGACGATGCGGCTTGCGATCTCTTCATCGCTTACATCCGGGTTTTGCTTGACGCCGGCTTCTTTTGCCAACTCCGCAAAGAGCCGTTCGATCTCCTCGTCGCGGATCGCTTCGCGGCTGCCCTCGGCGTACGTATAGAAGCCCTTGCCGGTTTTCTGACCGAGGCGCTTTTGTTCGTAGAGCCGATCGAGAATAGGCGTGCGCGCCAGTTCCAGATCCGGGCGTCCCTGTGCGACGTGCCAGAACACGTCGATGCCTGAAAGATCGAACGTCGCAAACGGTCCCATCGCCATGCCGAATTTCTTCATCGCCGCATCGATTCGTGCGGGCGGTACGCCTTCTTCGGCCAGCGCGACCGCTTCGCGCGTATACTCGAAGAACATCCGGTTTCCGATGAAACCGAACGCGTTGGCCGAAAGGACCGCAACCTTTCGCAGCTGTTTGGCAAGTTTGAACGCCGTCGCAAGCGTCTGCGCCGACGTCTCTTTGCCGCGCACGATCTCCAGCAGCTTCATGATGTTGGCCGGCGCGAAGAAGTGCAGGCCCAGGAACTGCTGCGGACGTTTCGTGACGGCCGCCATCTCATCGATATCGAGCGTGGATGTGTTCGAGGCTACGATCGCCCCCGGCTTGACGATCGGGTCGAGTTTTCCGAAGACGTCTTTCTTGACCGCCATGTTTTCGAAGACCGCCTCGATGACCAGATCGCAATCCGCCACCGCTGTGAAGTCGCCGCTAAACGCGATCGACTGGCCGCGCTTCCATGCTTCTTCTTGCGTCATCCGTCCGCGCTTCACCTGATGCATGAACATCCCGAAAATCGTTTGCCGCGACTTGCCGATTTGATCGGCGTTCGGCTCGACGATCGTCACGGGAATGCCGGCGTTAGCGAACGCGATCGCGATGCCGGTTCCCATCGTACCGCCGCCGATCACGCCCGCGGTTTTTATGTCGACCGGTTCGGCCGGAGGGAGGCCGGGGATTTTCGAAAGTTCGCGTTCGGCGAAAAAGAGGTGGCGCAACGCGAGCGAGGGTGCAGACGCGACGAGTTCGTCGAACAAGCGGTACTCGCGCGCCAAGCCGCGCGGAAACGGCAGTTCAAACGCCGCTTGCACCGCGTCGATGAGTTTGTGCGCCGCAAGGCCGCCGCGCTCTTCGGGCGGCACCGTCTTATGCGCTTCGGCAATAATATAAGGAAGCGCGAACGCTTGCGCCGTCGCCGGCAGCTGCACGTTCATTTCGGAAACGCGGCGTTTTTTCGGCGGCCCCTCGACGTGCTCGCTTACAGCGAGCTGCTCGGGGTCGTTCGATGAACTCACGATGACATCGATCAGGCCCAACTCGAGAGCGCGCTCGGCGTTAACCGTTTCGCCTTTGAGCATCATTGTCAACGCTTCTTGCGGCGCGATCAAACGCGGCAAACGCTGCGTTCCGCCGGCGCCGGGAATGAGACCAAGTTTGATCTCCGGCAAGCCGAGCTTCGAGCGCGGCGTCGCGATGCGCCGGTCGCAAGCCAGCGCGAGTTCGAGCGCCCCGCCCAACGCGATTCCGTCGATGGCCGCAATGAACATTTTGTCGCTGCGCTCGATCGCCTCGATGATATCGCGAACGGTCGTGCCGCTGGGATCCCAAACTTTTTGGAAGTCGTTGACGTCGACGCCCGCGCTGAAGAATCCATTCGCGCCGGTGATGGTGACGCTCGTTACAGACGAATCCTTCTCCGCATCTTCGATCTCTTTGAGAAGTTTTTCAGAATACTTGAACGAGAGCGCGTTGACCGGCGGATTGACGAGGGTGATAACTTTGTTCATGCCGTTACCGCTTTACGATCCAGGTCGAACTGCGACTGCGAAAGCGCCATGACCCCGGCTGAACCGTCGATCACTTCGCGCGCGAGGGATCCGGCCTGGCTCAAGATGTGTTCGGCATAGAATTTCGCCGTAGCCAGCTTCGCTTTATAAAACTCGCCTTCCGGATCTCCGGCGGCGATTTTTTCGGCCGAAATCGCGGCCGCGCGCGCCATCTGCCAGCCGCCGGCGGTGATGCCCCACAGTTTCAGGTACGGTACGCTGCACGCAACCGCCGCGTGCAGGTCGCCCATCGCGGTCATGCCGATCCAATCCGACGTCTCCGAAAGCGACGCTAGCGCTTGCGCGAGGTGGGGCCCGATCGGCCCTTCGGCGTCTTTGCGCATCTGCGAAATAACCGTCTTGGCCGTGGCGCCCATATCTTGCGCGATTTTTCGTCCGACCAGGTCGAGCGCCTGAATGCCGGTGGTGCCTTCGTAGATCGTGGTGATGCGCACGTCACGGTACTGCTGCGCGATGCCTGTCTCTTCCACGTAGCCGATTCCGCCGAACACTTGCACGGCCGTCGAACAAATCTCAACGGCGGTTTCCGTGCACCAGCCCTTCACGACCGGAATCATCAATTCCAAAAACGCACGATTGACTTGACGCACTCCGGCGTCGGGATGTTTTGCCGAGAGATCGAGCGACGCCGCGGTCACATACGCCAGCGCGCGCATCGCTTCAAGCTGCGCCTTCATCGACATCAGCATGCGGCGGACGTCGGGATGTTCGATGATCGGACGCGGCTCCGGAGTTCGCGACGCGATGTCGCGAGACTGCACGCGTTCTTTGGCGTACCGCAGCGCACTTTGATATGCGCGGTCGGCAATCGCCAGACCCTGCACCCCAACGCTGAAACGCGCGGCGTTCATCATGATGAACATGTTCTTCAAGCCTTCGTTGGGCTTGCCGATCAGAAAACCGATAGCGCCGCCCTGCTCGCCGTAGTTGAGCGTGCAGGTCGGATTCGCGTTGAGACCAAGTTTGTGTTCGATACCGGCGCAGTGTACGTCGTTGCGTTCGCCGAGCTCGCCGCCGGGACCGATCAGGAACTTCGGCACGATGAACATCGAGATGCCTTTGGTTCCTTGCGGCGCATCCGGCAACCGGGCCAGCACCAAGTGAATGATGTTGGCTGCCATGTCGTGCTCGCCGAAGGTAATGAAAATCTTTTGACCGGTGATGCGGTAGTGGTCACCGTCGGGCACCGCTTTGGTGCGTACTTGCGCCAAATCCGATCCGGCCTGCGGTTCGGTCAGGCACATCGTGCCGGTCCATTCTCCCGACACGAGCTTGGGAATGTACTGCTTCTTCTGCTCGTCGGAGCCGGTCAATTCGATCGCTTCAATCGCGCCTTGGTTGAGCAACGGACCGTTGGCGAATCCGACGTTGGCGCCGTTCCACATTTCGAGCGTGGCTCCGGAGAGCAGCGCGGGCAAACCTTGCCCGCCGTGTTCGGGCGGAACCGCCAAGCCGATCCACCCCGCGCGCGCGAACCGGGCGTACGCTTCCTTAAAACCTTTGGGCGTCGTAACGGCGCCGTCGCGCCAAGTGCAGCCTTCTTTGTCTCCGCTCTGATTGATGGGATCGAGCACTCCGGCTGCAAACGATGCGGCCTCTTCGAGTACCGGATCGGCTACTTCGGCGGTCTCTTCGAATCCGGGGAGTTTGGAGATTTCGTCGAGTCCGGCAAGTTCGCGCAGAACGAACTGCATGTCCCGCAGCGGAGCCTGATAAGATGCCATGTGATAATTTTAATATATACCGCCCGGGGGCGACCTCCTGTCCTAAAGGTCTACTTCGTCCTTTTCCAGCTTCTCGAGAATGAAGCGCGCGTACCAAACGGGCCAATCCGAGTCGGCGTGCCCGAGCTGCTTCTCATACTCGGCGTGCGCGCTCTCGGCTGCGCGCAACAGGCCGGCGAGTTCGTCAACGGTCACTTCGTACATCGCGTACCTCCGCCTCGCGCCTTCGCGGCTCGGGCCGGGGCAGCCTAGCCGCTCGTAAACGACGGCTCCCTCAGCTTGCATGGGACGTGCCGGCGCCGTACAGATCGCGCCGGGTCGCCGGTACGCTAACGGCGCCACCGGGCGACGGTTTCGCAAGCAGCGATTGGTAGATACCGATCCGTCCGGTTCGAAAGCCTTGCGCGCTGCCGGCCATATATAAACGCCAGGCCCGAAAAGATTGCTGGCCCGCGGCGGCCACCGCTTGTGCGCGATTGTTCTCCAGATTCTTGATCCAATGCCGCAGCGTGCGCGCGTAATGCTCGCGCAGGCTCTCGACGTCGCGCACTTCGAAACCCGCGCGTTCGGCAAACTGCAAACTGTCCGAAACCGTTTCGAGCTCGCCGTCGGGAAAAATGAAACGTCCCATGAAGCCGGTGGACTTTCCGCTGCGCGCGTTGCGGTCGTGCATCGAAATTCCGTGGTTGAGGAACAGACTTCCCGGCTTCAGTAAGCGATAGGCCGTTTCAAAATACTTCGGCAGCTTGTCGCGCCCGACGTGTTCGAACATGCCGATGCTCACGATTTTGTCGAAGACGGCGTCGCGCGGTAATTCGCGGTAATCGAGCAGCTCGACGCGGGCGCGATCCTGCAGCCCGGCTTGCGCGATCCGCCGGTTGGCCTCACGCGCTTGCCGCTCGCTGAGCGTTACGCCCAAAGCCTGCGCGCCGAATTCTTTGGCAGCGCGAACGACGAGCGCGCCCCAGCCGCAGCCGATGTCGAGCAGCCGTTCTCCCGGAGCCAAACGTACTTTGCGCAGCGTGTGGTCGATTTTCGCATGCTGCGCTTCGTCCAGGTTCGCCACGCCGTCGTCGAAATAGGCGCATGAGTAGACGAGATCGCGATCGAGGAACGCCGAATAAAACTCCACGGGCTGATCGTAGTGAAATCCGATCGCCGCGCGGTCGCGCGCGAGCGAATGGCGTTTCCCGTGCAGATGCGCTTCGCGAAGTTCAGGAAGTTTCGCCCGCGGCATCTTGCGCAGCAGCAGCGCGAGTTTTAGGAGCATGAGCCGCGGCGGACGCCTTACGAGATCGTAAAGCGCATCGACGGCCGCCTCGATGTCCCCGTCGACGTCGAGCAGTCCCGCCGCAAACGCACGGCCTGCATTCAGATCGACCGGCGGTGTAAACGCGCTGCGCAAGGCGCTGGGGGCGTTGACGCGTAGCGTGAAGCGCGCTTGGTGCGATGCGGGGACGAACGTGCCCTCCCACAGTTCGATAGTGAAGTCGCGCGCGTACGCCTCCCCGAACAGCGTGCGCAAGACGGCCGCCGCCAACCGCGCATTCGGATCGGCGCTTGCAAAACGTTCGGTCGCTGCCTGCATGCCGCTTTACGTTCGATGTCGAAGAAAAGCCTCATGCACTTTCTTGCGCTGCTGCTCGGAGTTACAGTCGCCGCAACGCCCGCGCCGAGTCCGGCGCCGCTAACGCCGCTGAAAGTCATCGGCAGCGTGCGATCCACTCCGTTTTGCACGGCGCTGCGCGAGACGATCGCCCCGGCGATCGCAGCCGTTCTTTCAAACGACGATCTGATCGCATCGAGCAAGCCGGCCTTCGCAACCCTTTATCACGACGACGTTCTTTCGCGGTCGGAAGCGCGCGCGCATTTGGATCTGAACCGCTTGGAAAGCCTCATCACTCCGATCGTCGCCAACGTGAAACGCGCCGACGGGCTGCTCGCCAACAAGCCCAGCGATCGGAAGCTGCAAGCTATGCGCGACAAACTGCAAGCCGTCTTGGCGCAGCAAAAAGAGTCGCTGAACGTCATTTCAGGTTTCGTCGCGACCGAGCAGCTGGGAGAGATCCAAACCGCAGGGGCGCCCGAGAATTGGGCTTCGGCGCTCTCGGCGAACCCTCAAGCACCCACCCAGCACCGTGCCGCGCAAGCGCCGCCGCCCGCGGCGAAGAGTCTTTTTTCAGCCGGTGTTCATAATGCCAATCCCGGTCCGCGCGACCCGCGCTACGACGCCGCGACGGTCGGGCCGACCTACGATCCGTTCGCTTCGCTGGTCTCGCAGATCCAAGCCCAGCAGATTGCAGGTCAGAGTGCCGAAAGCGCCGCGGCGCAGCTCGTGACCGAGGCGCTCACGCTGTGTGCACCTTAGCCGCCGCCGCTTCGTAGCTGCTGTTCAGAAACGCTAACATCGCGGCGCGCGGCGACGCCTGGGCGCGCGCGTCTTCGTACCGGTAGATAAACTCGCCGATATCTTTGTTCCAGCCGGCGCCGTCGGGATGAATCACCGAATGCTCCAATCCATCGGGCTTCGGAGCCATGTAGCTATAAAAGGCCGGCTCGGCCAAGCGCCCGTCACCAAACCAAAAACCTGAGCAAATCATTTCGGCGTCGAGACCCTCGCGCATAAGGAGGTTCGCGCCGGGCGGCGCGCTCGCCGGACGCCCGGTGAAGCGAAAATACGCGAGATCAAACGAGCCCCAAAAAAACTGCACTCGCGAATGCCGTCCCATAAACGGCGCGCGATACTCGCGCAGCACGCCGTCCACTCCGGAAAGAATGGTCCAGAAGCGCGCGATCTCCGCTTCTTCGTAGGAGTCGTGTTTCGTATCTTCGTTCAAAGGAATCGGATCCGGGACTTCTTGCGGCTTTGGATTGATCGCGACGTCGATTCCGAGTTGCCCGAGCGCCCCCATCATAGCGGAATAAAAGTCGGCCACGGTGCGCGATTCCAGATGAATCGCCGCGCCTGGTCCCAGGCTCGTCGTGATCTCGACGTAGTGACGCAAAAAATCGAACTGGATCTCAAACGTGTGGTCGCGATAAGGGATCGGACCCGTCGTTAAGCCGCGCGAGTTCACGTAGAGCGCGGTATGCTGCCACTCGGGTTCGTGCGGGGAGAGCGCGAGCCTGATCTTGCCGGGAATCTGCGAGTACATGTGGATGGTATCGAGCGTTTCTTTCCACTCGCCATACGGAAGCGAGGGCCATGGCGTGAACGACTGCGGCATGGGTGCGCCTTCGTGAGTTCGACGGCGCGTTCATTTGCGCGCAAGGTTCCGGCAATCGTCCGGACACGCGGCTCGGGCATTCTCTGCGGATGCTTCACTCCGCTCGCGAGGCCGCGCTCGCCCTTCTGGACGGCGGCCCGCACGAACATGCCTGCGTGCTGCGCACGCTCCTGAAATTCGGTCTAGAGCCGCTGCGGTTTGCCGGCCGGCACGGCATTCGCGTCGTGCCGCTCGGACGGCACGAATCGTACGGCGCGCGTTCGCCGGCGCTGCGGCGCTTGGCGATCGACGTCGATGCATGGCCCGCTCCGCCCGCGGGTCTTTTTGTGGTCGAAGAGCGCGCCGTTTACTTGCGCTCGCGCAGCGCGATGACCGTTGCGCACGAATTCGGCCACGCGTTGGACTGCGCGCTCGGCGGCGGCATCTACCGCTCCGGCGTCGATCCCGTGTTGCGGCGCCTCTTTAGTGAAGCGCGCGCGTTCGTCACGCCGTATGCTGCCACGGGCGCGGATGAGTATTTCGCCGAGTGTTTACGCGCGTACGTCGAGGCCAACGACGCGCACTCGTTCTGGCCGCGGGCGACGCGCGCGCGTTTGGCGCGCATCGACCCGGCCATGTTCGAGTACGTTGAGCGGCTTTTCACCGCCGAACTGATCTGCGCTTAGCCGGCGCTACGGGTTCGACGCGACTTGCGCGGACGTTACGGCGCCGGCTTTGTTTCCCCACGACGAACGAATATAGGTGATCACCGCGGCGATGTCGCTCGTGCTGAGCGTACCTTTCCAGGCGGGCATCGTACCGTTAAACGTCTTGCCGTTCATCGAAATCGTTCCGGTGAGCCCGGTATTCACGATGTGAATGACTTTTTTCGCATCGCCCGTTACCACGGGATTGCCGGCGAGCGCCGGACCGATTGCGCCTTTGCCGTCGCTTTGATGGCACGTCGAACAGTTCGTCGTGTAGACGGCCTGACCGTTGGAACTCGCCATCACTTTGGCCGTCTTCGCTTTCACGGGCGCTGCCGTGGCAGCAGTTGTCGTAGTCGTGCTGCTGCCGCCGGAATTCGAACACGCCGTTAAACCTGCCGACAGGAGCGCCGCTCCAAAGAGAATGCCGATCGATCGCTGCATGCCTCTCCCCTTCCGCCTTAGACTTCGCTTGAAGTGGTGTTAGTACTACCCTCGGCAGCCGGCGCCTGCGCGCCACCGTGTTTGGCGTGATACATGCGGCGATCGGCGGCTTCCATCAGGGCGTCGGCTTCTTCGCCGTCACGCGGGAAAATTGCGGCGCCGACGCTCATGCCGGCCGTGACCAGCGAACCTTCCACCATGATGTGCGTATCCAAAATGCGCACGACATTGGCTTGCACCGCATCGAGCACGCTGGGTTCGCTCAGGCCGGTAACGAGCACGGCGAATTCGTCTCCGCCGATTCGCGCGACCGTGTCGCCGGGGCGGACGGCATTTTTTAAGCGGCGGGAAAATATCTGCAGCAAGATATCGCCGACGCGGTGTCCGTAGCGATCGTTGACGGCTTTAAAGTCGTCGAGGTCGATGTAGAGTACGCCCAAGAGCAGGCCGGATCGACGCGCGTATTCGACTTCGTCTTCAAACGTCTCGAAGAACGCCAGGCGGTTGTCGATGCCGGTTAACGCATCGCGCGTGACGAGCGCTTTCAGTTCGAGATTGCGCTGCGCCGTACGCATCAGTTCGGCTTCGGCTTTTGAACGTTCGCCATCGAGAATTCGAATGCGGTCGAGCAAACTGAACGACAGAATGATGCATTCCGCCATCGCTCCGAATTCGACCCCGTTCTCGGCGAAGAACCAATTGCCCGACGGCGCGAAGAGGTTGTAGGCCAGATTGGCGGTGATACCCGCCAGCGCCGGTACGAATGCTGCCACGAAGAAGCGCGCGGGATGGTATCCGGCCCGCATGCGAACCGCGCCCGCGCAGATCGTCACGATCATGGCGGCGAATTGCGCCAGGAGCACTACCGCGCCGAACCGCTCTCCGCCGGAAAAAGCGTGGCGGACGATCTCCGTCACGGCGACCAGGAGGAATGCCGCGATCAGCAGCCGGTCCCATTTCGGCGCGGCGGTGCGCGTTTGCAAAAACGACCGCGTAAAGCCCAGGAACGTTCCGAACGCCAACAGCTCCGTAACGACGCTGGGCCATCGTGCGTCGAGTCCGATCCGGGGCCAGAGATAGGCGCTTCCCACCCCGGTCGTGACGAACTCATTTGCGATAAGCGCTCCGACGTACCCGACAAACCACGCTGCGCTTCGGTCGCGAACGGCAAGCGCAACGTACAGATTGCAGAGTCCGATCGCCAGTAATATCCCGAAGAAAAGTCCGTCTATCAAACGATAGAGAAACGTTTGCGTCATCCGGTCGCGCAACGTATTCGCGCGCAACCAGAGCGGCGAGTCCGCATGATACATGATGCGCAAGAACACCGGCTTGGCCGTAGCTACCGCCGTGCGATCGATCGTGATGCCGGCGATCATATATGACTCGGCGCGCCGGTCGTATGGCACTTCGGAGCCGATTGCCAACGTCCGATACCCGCCCGGCTCGGGCACGTAGGCTTCGCCTCCGGTGACGTTGCGCGGCAGCGAGAGAACCCAAGGACCGCTCGCGCCCTTGTGCGCTGCCGGCGTCACGCGCATCCAGACCGTTGAGAGCCCGCTGCCGCTAACCGGATTATTGGGAGTAAACACGGCCGCACCTGAAAGCACCGACGAAGCCGGAGCCGATCCGGTCGCGTACAGAACTTGCGGCGTCAGGTCGACCGTGCGCGATTCATCCGGCAGTAAGGCGACCGCCGCGTGCGCGGCCGGCGCGCATACCAGCCACAGCACCATGCAAAGGGCCGGTGCCGCGAGGCGCTTGCGCCGGTACGACGGCATCCGGCTGAAGTTCACGCGCGCTCTGCGGCTACGCCTGCCGGTCACACAAAAGCATAACAAATCACGAGCTCGCCGGCCGCCGCTGCGCGCTCATAGCCCAAGCCAATGCCACCAACAAAAAATTGGCAACCAGCGAACTTCCGCCGTATGAGATGAACGGCAGGGTAATCCCCGTCAGCGGGAAGAGCCCGATGACGCCGCCCACGATGATGAAGACTTGAAAGGCAAGGGTCGCGGACAAACCGACCGCGAGCAAACCCGCGTAGAGGTCGGGCTGGGTCGCCGCGATCGCCAGCATCCGATAGACCAGCAGCAGAAACAGACCGAGCACGATCAGCGCGCCGATCAGACCGAACTCTTCACTGATCGCCGCGTAGACGTAATCGGTTGCCGCGTCCGGAATGAAGCCCGGGTGTCCGAGGCGGTAGCCGGTGCCGAAAAGACCGCCGGCGGCCAGCGAGTAGTATCCCTGCGAAGCCTGATAGCCGGCGCCCAACGGATCCGCAAACGGATTACGCCAGACCGCAATGCGCGTGCCGACGTAGCTGTAGTGATGCATCGCCCAAAACGCCACACCTGCGAAGAGCGCGCAACTGCCGACCAGCAAGTCGAGCCGCCGCGTTCCCGCGTAGAGCAAAACCGCAAACGTGGCGAGCAGCAGTGCCGCCATTCCGATGTCGCGCTGCAAGACCAGAATAGCCATCGACAAGCCCCAGCCCAGAATCAGCGGTCCCAAATATTTGAGATTGGCGCGAATCGACCATGGTCTGGCGGCGGCAATCACGTCGGCGGTCTCCGCTAAGTAAGCGGCCAAGAAAAACACGATGAAGAGTTTTATCAGCTCGACGGGTTCGTACTGAATCGCGCCAATCCGGATCCACAACCGCGCGCCGTTCACTTCCTGGCCGAAAGCCAAGAGCAATCCAAAGAGCACGAGCGAGAGCAACACCCACAGATATTTTATCGCCGCCAAACGGCGGAAATTCGTGAAGACCGGACCGAATCCGACGGCCAGCAGCAGCGAAACGAGCAGCCAATACTGCTGCTTGTGCGCCAGCTCCGGAGAGATTCGCGCAACGGCGAGCAACCCGACGGTGGAGAGCACGATCGCAAACGCCGGCAGCGCGTTGTCGCGCGCCGAACCGCGCGGTTGCGCCGCCACCCACACCACGCACAACACCGCCAACACCGCGAGCAGCCAAGGCGGTCCGATCGTTTTTGGAGGAGCGAACGAGAGCGCGAGCGCTGCAAAGGCGAGCGCTAACGCTACGGGAACAAGAGCTTTTATCTTATGCTGAGCATCGCGTAGAAAAGCGCGGTCGCCAGCACTCCGGTAAGTATCGATTGTGCCAAGTGCGCCCCGGCGGGCGCCGGAACCTCCGCTTCGCGGGAGCCGTTGAACGTAACGACGAGCCGTTCGGCGCGCGCCGGCAACTCGTGCTCGGCAAGCACAAGCGCGTCGCCGGGCGCTAGCGCGAATGCCGAGACCGTCATGTCGAGCGTGCGCGTCAGACCGAGCGCGCGGATCAAAACCGGGCGCCCGAATCCGTCCTCGAACGCGTCGTTTTTCGTCAGGGCCACGACGGAGCCGCCGCGCGCCAAATATGCGGCCGTCGATCCCACGTGCGCCAGATACGCGCGCTCGCGCAGCAAGAGAACCGCCGTCATCGAAGCGCCGGCCGTTACGTAATCTTCGTGGGAAGCGCTGCGGGCGTGGAGTTCGTCGTTCACGCGCGCGACAACGTTGCCGAGCATCGCCGCGACGGAGCGCGGTTTGGGCGCGCGCTGGATCCGCTGGCGCAGATGCGTCAGCGCGAATGACGCGACCGGCTCGCCGTCGATCCGTCCGAAACCGGTCGCAACGGCAAACAGATAGCTTTCATCTGAAAGCCGCTGCGCCAAGCAGCATCCGCGGTCGCCGCTTACCGCGACGTTCACGGGAGGGCCCGGATTTCCAAGACTTCGATCCGCGTGTTTCCCACGTCTATATGATCCCCAACTTTGAGTTCTATGCCTTCGTCCGCCAGCCGTTTTCCATTAAGAAACGTGCCGTTGCGGCTGCCCAGGTCGGTGACGTAGATGGCGCCGGCGGCGGTCTGAAGCGCCGCTTGCCGCCGGCTGGCCTCCGGATCGGCCAGAGGAACGTCGGCGTCCGATGATCGTCCGATCACGCGCGGCCCGTGCCCTTCGGAGATGCCCAATTCGAGCGCGCGGCCGTCCACGGCCAACTGCACGATCATGTTCTCCGGCCCGGAAGGCGCCGCGGCGAAGCGGTGTCGCCCGACGATCGCGCCAAAGATCGCAAGCCCCGCCAAGATTTCGAGCGAGCCGATGCGCATCTGCGCCGGAAACGTCACGCCTGCTCCACGCGCAGCTCGGCTTTTCCGAACGCGACGACGTCTCCGGGCTTCAAAACGGCGGTATCGATTCGCTCGTGGTTCACGTAGGTTCCGTTCGTCGATCCGGCGTCGTGTACGACGAGCGCACCATTTTGTACGTCGAAGAGCGCGTGATTGCGCGACACGCTGGGATCGGGAAGATGCACGTCGCTTTCAGGACTGCGGCCGACGCGAGCCGCGCCGCCGATCCGGTATTGCGGTTCCGACGCAACGCCGCCCAGCACGCGGAGCATAAAACCGCCGTGTCCCCGCGCGCCGCCGGTCGCGATCTCCACCGCACCGGCAACCATGCCGTCCCCTTCCAATAATTCTATGCGCGGCGGCGTCTCAAAGACGATGCCGACCCGCTCGGCTACGTCGCTCAGCAGCGCGCACCATTCGGCTTCGAGGTACGCGCGGTGCGGCTCGAGGCGCCGATAATCGTCGGCGTGCACGTAAACTTCGTAATGGCCCGGCGCAACCGCGCCTTCCGCCGACTGTTTGGTGCGAGCTTCCATCGTGGCGACGAGCTTGCGCGCGATCTGCGCCGGCTCGAGATCGCTTGGAAACATGTTGGCGAAAGCGCGTTCCACGAACGCAGCGCACGCTTCCTCGACGCGTTCAAAAAAATTCACCGGCGCTCCAAACGCGCGACGTAAAAGCCGTCGCGCCCGTGCAAGCCGGGCGGCACGAGCAGGTCGCCTTCCGCCGTCTGCAGTTCCGCCAAACGTCCAGGAATCAAGCCGCGCTCGACATTGTGCGCGCGCAAACACCAGTCGATCACTTCGGTGGTTTCCCGCGGGTCCGTCGAACAGACTGCGTAGACGATCGCGCCCCCATCAAAGACTTGCGGCACCAGCGCGTCCAGCAGCGCGCGCTGCGTGAGCGCCAATCGTTCGCCGTCGTCGGGATGCTTCCGCCAGCGCGCTTCGGGATGGCGCCCCAGCACGCCCAAGCCCGAACAGGGAGCATCGATCAGCACGCGGTCGACGCGCTGGGGCAGCAGCGGGACCGTAGCATCGCCTGCGATAGCGGTGAGATTCAAACCTTCGTTTTTCGCGCGGCGTTCGAGCGTTTCAATCTTGCGGCGTTCGCGATCGATGCAGAGCAACGAGTTCGCGTCGTCCAAGCGCGCGGCGATCTGCAGCGCTTTGCTTCCGCGTCCGCTGCACGCGTCGACGATCTTCTCACCGGAGTGCGGATTCAGCACGTCTACGACCATCGCCGACGACTCGCTCTGAAGCCACCATCCGGTCTCCTCGTGATCGGCGGCAAGCGCCGCGCCGTTTTCGAGCAGTAGCGAATCCTCGGAGAGCGCGGAGGGTTGCGTCGCAATCCCGCGCCCGGCAAAACGAGTTTGCAGCTCTTCGCGGCTCTGCCGCTTGCGGTTCACCGTGACCGCGGGGTGCGCGGGTTCGTTGCACGCCTTGAGCAGATCCTCGAGCTGCGTGCCGAAGACCCCGCGCCACTGACGCACGATCCACGTCGGATAAGAGTAGAGCGTTCCAAAATACTCGTCTTCGTTTTCGAAATCCGCGGGTTGCGGCGGCGCGGGACGATCGCGCAGGCAGCCGCGAAAGACCGCGTTCACCAAGCCTGCCGTGCCGCGATGTCCGTGCCGTTTGGCGGCGTTGACCCACTGACTGACGACCGCGTGATCGGCCGCGGCGCTAAATAAGAGTTCGTAAAATCCGAGGCGCAGTATCTCGGCAATGGCGGGCGGAAGCGCTTTGCCGCGCTGCCCGATGTACGGCGCTAAATACCAGTCCAGCGTGCGGCGCATTTTGATCGTGCCGAAAACCAGATGCGTACAGAACGCGCGATCGCGCACGTCGAGTTTTTCCTTGCCCGCGCGGTATTCGAGCGCTTCCTGCGCGCCGCGGCCGGGCGATCCGTCGAACGGGAAGACGTCGCGTACGGTCAGGAACGCGACTTCGCGTGCGGTCATGTGCTCGCGCGCAAGAACTGCGCTCCGAAAGACGCACCCGTTTGCGGTCCGCGGTTAGGAGCGATCACCTCGAGTACGTTCACGACGCCGTTTCCGCTCTGCACGCCGAGCCCGTCGCCGATCATGCTCGCGATGGTGCCCGGTTCGACGAGCGGACGTTCCCACTGCGCGACCTCCGCGCGCAGAATCTTGACCGGTGTGTTCGCAATCACCGCGCGCGCCGCCGGACTGGGCGAAAGCGAGCGCACGTGATTGACGATGCGCTGCGCTTCCCAGTTCCAATCGATCGCGAAGTCTTCTTTGCGCAGCGGCCGCGTGACGGTTGCCTTTCCGCTCTGCGGCACGCGCGGAAACGATCCGCCGCGGCCGGCATCGATCGCGTGCATCAGCGCCTGCGCGCCGAAGCGGGCCAGGCGGTCGTGCAGCTCGCCGTAAGTTTCCCCTGGAAGAATCGGCGTGCGTTCCTGGAGCACGACGTCCCCCGTGTCGAGCCCCGCGTCCATCAGCATGATCGTCACGCCCGTTTCGGAAGCTCCGTCGCGCAGCGCGGCTTGAATCGGCGTCGCGCCGCGGTACTGCGGCAAGAGGCTTGGATGGACGTTCAGCGACCCGAGCTCCGGCACGTCGAGCAGCGCTTGCGGAATAAGTTTTCCGTACGAAGCTAAAATGAAGAAATCGAAGCGCCGTCCCGAAAGTTCGGCCGCGAAATCCCGCAGCGAAGCCGGCTGGTAGACCTGGACACCAAGTTTTTGCGCCGCAACCTTTACGGGCGGCGCGGTGATTTTCTGTCCGCGCCCGGCGGGACGATCGGGCTGCGTTACGACGCCTTGGAGCTCGGTGCGCTGCGCCGCGGCTTCCAAACTCGGCACGGCGAAGGCACTGGTTCCGAAGAAGAGCGTTTTCACATCTCTTCCTCTTCCTGTTCCTCCTTAGGCGCGGGCTTGCGGATGTTTTTGGCTTTGTCGATATACAAGACGCCGTTGAGATGATCGATCTCGTGCTGAAGAGCTTGCGCGAAAAGATCGCTCCCCTCGAGTTTGAGTTTTTTCCCGTTTCGGTCGAGCCCGGTCACGGTCACGCGTTCGTAACGCACGATGTCGCCGATAAAGCCGGGAACGGAGAGGCATCCTTCGTGCAATTCGATTTCTTCCTTCGCAGACTCGATCTTGGGATTGATGACCGCGTGCTTGGTGCCCTGCGGATGCTCTTCGTCTTCACCCGTGTCGATGACGAACAGCCGCTTCGATACATTGACCTGCGGAGCTGCAAGGCCAACGCCCGGCGCGGCATACATCGTTTCGAACATATCGTCGATGAGCTGCTGAAAAAGCGGATCGCCGATCTCTTTCGGATCCACTTTCTTTGCGACGCGGCGTAAGACGGGTTCGCCTTCGGTCATGATCGGACGCAGGTAGGCCATCAGGCGGGCGTATTCACAGCGCGGGCCGCGCGCTCCCGGTCGATGCGAAAGAGCATGTGACGCCGCAGCCGGTTCCCTTCGGGCACGCGCGGATGATCGAAGTCGGCATCGGGGTCGCGGATCATTCCAAGACGCTCCATCACGCGCTGCGATCGTTTGTTGATGACGGCCGTAACCGCCACGACTTCGGGCCACCCGAGCTCGTCGAACGCAAACTGCAGCGCCGCCCGCGCCCCTTCGGTCGCGTAACCGCGGCCCCAGGCATCGAATGCCAAGCGCCAACCGACTTCGCGTTTGGGTGTAACGGGAATGTCGGCCGCCATTTCATTGAGACCGATCAGTCCGGCAAAGGCGCCGGTCTCCTTGATTTCCACGGCCCAGAGACCGTAGCCGTCGCGATCGATGCGCGCACGCATTTTCGCCGCAACTTCGTCTGAGCTCGCGCGATCGAGCCGTTCGGTGAAAAACTCCATGACGTGAGGATCGGCATTCATCTGCGCCCACGTGTCGAGATCGGCGTCGCACCACTGACGCAAGATCAGCCGCGGCGTCTCAACGGCCCGCGGCTTCAAGCAGCTCCTTTTCCCGGGAGCGCGACAGCCCGGCCTGCAACGCGTCGAGAGTCCGCGCGTTCGATGCCCACGCAAACGTATCGCGGACGGTTTGCGCCAACGGCGTACACTGCAATCCGCGCGCAACCGCCCGCTCCGGAGTCGCGCGAAGTAAGGCCGCGGCCGCGTCGCCGCGCGGAATCCAGAGCGGAAGCTCCGACCACGGCTGAACGCCGTTGTCGATCAAAACGCTCTCTTCCACCCAGCGGGTGTTCGGATGCGCGCCGCTCACTCTTGCGCATTCGGCGATCAGATCGCCGAACGTGTAGGCGTCCGGAGGCGCGGCGACGTTGTACGTTCCGCCGATCCCGTCGCGGACGATGGTCAACGCGAACTGCGCGACGTCGCGCGCGTCGGCGTACTGAATGTTTCGATCGGCGGGAGGTGCGAGCATTTCGCCGCCGGCGGCGGCGCGGAGAACCCAATAGGTGAAGCGATCGGTCGGATCGTGCGGGCCCGCGACAAGGCCGAGGCGTAAAATCGCGGCGCGTTCGCCGAATGTTTCCCGGACTTCGGATTCGCAAAGGGTTTTGAGCGCGCCGTAGTGCTCGTCGGTTCGCACTGTGGGATCGACGTCCGCCGGCAAATCCAGCAGCGGCGCGTCCTCATCCATGCGATCCGAATGTACCCGTGCGAAATCGTAAACGGAGAGGCTCGAGACGAAGAGATAGCGGTTCGCGCGCGACTCGAAAAAGCGGGCGGAGCGATGTACGACATCGGGCGTATAGCCGCTGGTATCGATGACGGCATCGAAGTCTTTTTCGCGGAGTGCGCCCAAATGCTCCACGCGATCGCCGAGAACATTTCCCACGTCCGTCCGCCGTGACGGGTCGCTGATGCCGCGGTGAAAAAGCGTGACCTCCGCGTTTGCGGCAACGAAGGCGTCCACGATGTGGCGCCCGACGAATCGCGTACCTCCCAGAACGAGGATCCGGAGCGCGCTCACGCGGCCTTACAGAATGTAGCTCGAAAGATCGGCGTTCTTGACGATGTCTTGCAATTTCTCGCGCACGTATTCACCATTCACGACGACCGGGTCGTGTTTTTCCGGCGCATCGTAGCTCACGTCTTCCAGCAAACGCTCGAGCACCGTGTGCAGGCGGCGCGCGCCGATGTTTTCGCTCTGATCGTTGACCTGCATCGCGAACTGCGCGAGCTGCTCGATGCCGTCGGCCTGGAAATCGACGTTTACGCCTTCGCTCGCAAGCAACGCCTTGTATTGTTCGGTCAGCGCGTTCTTGGGCTGGGTCAAGATCGTCTTGAAGTCTTCTGCCGTCAGCGAGTCGAGCTCGACGCGAATCGGAAACCGTCCCTGCAACTCGGGGATCAAATCCGAAGGTTTGCTCATGTGGAATGCGCCTGCCGCTATGAAAAGGATGTGATCGGTTTTTACCGGACCGTGCTTCGTATTGACGGTACTGCCTTCGACGATCGGAAGAATGTCGCGCTGCACGCCTTCGCGCGAGACGTCCGGCCCGCGCGCGCCTTCGCGCCCGGCGACCTTGTCGATTTCGTCGATGAAGATGATGCCGTTTTGGCCGGCGCGCCGGAGCGCTTCGCGTTTGACGGCATCCATATCAATGAGTTTCGTCGCTTCTTCTTGTTCGAAGATGCGGCGCGCTTCGGAAACGGTCACGCGTTTCTGGACGCGTTTTTTCGGCAACATTCCGCCGAGCATCTCGCCGATATCTCCGCCGCCTTGATCCATTCCGGGTCCGATGACTCCGATCGGAAAGCTCGAGGCTTCTTCCACTTCTATCTCGACGAGCCGCACGTCGTAAAAACCGCGCTCGACGTCGGAACGCGCCTGCTCGCGCGTCTTTTGCGCGTCGGCATTCGCCCCGGACGCCGGCGCCGCGGCCTGGTTCTGCTGCTGTTGCTGACCTTGAAAGTTGCTTCCGAAAATCGAACCGAGCGTGGCCGCAAGCGCGTTGGGTTGTCCTTGCGCCGACGGCGGGCGCGTTTCGGGATGCAGAACGTCGATCACGCGCTCGACGGCCATTTTCTTGGCGACTTCCTCAACGTCGGCGCGGCGCTCTTCGCTCACCATCCGCACCGCTTGCTCGACTAAGTCGCGGACCATGGACTCGACGTCGCGGCCGACGTATCCGACCTCGGTATACTTGGTCGCTTCGACCTTCACGAACGGTGCGCCGGTGAGCGAAGCCAGCCGGCGCGCGATCTCGGTTTTGCCGACGCCGGTCGGACCGATCATCAAAATGTTCTTCGGAATGATCTCGGGGCGCAGGTCTTCGCGTACGCGCTCGCGGCGGTAGCGGTTGCGCATGGCGATCGCGACGGCGCGTTTAGCCTTCGCCTGTCCGACGATGTACTTGTCGAGTTCGGCGACGATGTTGCGCGGCGTCAGCTCGAGCGACTGCACCGTTCCGTTCATAGCGTTTCCACGTCGACGTTCGCGTTGGTGTAGATGCAGATTTCGCCGGCAATCTCCAGCGCTTTGCGGGCAATCTCTTCAGGCGAGAGATCCGTGTTGCGCAGCAGTGCCGCCGCGGCAGCCTGCGCGAACGGTCCGCCGCTTCCGATCGCGGCGACGCCCTCGTCGGGTTCGATCACGTCGCCCGTTCCGCTGAGCACCAGCAAGTGCTCGGCGTTCCCGACGATCAGCAGCGCCTCAAGGCGCCGCAGCGCGCGATCTTGCCGCCAATCTTTGGCGAGCTCGACGGCGGCGCGCGTAATATCCTTATACTCGCTCAATTTCTTTTCGAACTTTTCGAGCAGCGTTATCCCGTCGGCCGCAGAACCCGCGAATCCGGCGATCACTTTTCCGCCCGCGATGCGCCGCACTTTGTGCGCGCCGTGCTTCATGATCGTCTTATCGACGGTGACCTGCCCGTCGCCCGCCACGGCTAGCTTGCCGTCCTTGCGAACCGCCAAAATTGTGGTAGACCGGATTCTCATTGCCTAGACATCTACCCGCGCCCGGCCTTCCGGGTTGCAAAACGCTTGCATTGCCTCGAGCGCGCCTGCAGCCAACCGGCTGCGGCGTTCGTGCTTCGATTCACGCGCTGGAGCGGCATGGGGAGCCGAGCTCGCCGAGGGCCGCGCGCTGTTACCAATATACGCCCACGTGACGTTCGCCGGTTGGAAGTCGTGCGTTTCGGTGTTTTGCAAATGCGCGACGACCGCGCCGAATGCGGTGTTCGCGGGAAAATCGACCGGCGGTAAACCAAGGATCTGGCGCGCGGCGTGAATGCCGGTCATCGCACCGCACGCGGCGGCTTCTACGTAACCTTCGGCACCGGTAATCTGCCCCGCGAAGTAGAGCGCGCCGGTTCCGCGTAAACGTAAGTGCGAGTCGAGCAACCGCGGCGAGTCGATGAACGTGTTGCGGTGCATCACGCCCAGGCGCAGCCACTCGGCGTTTTGCAGGCCGGGAAGTTTTGCGAACGCTTCTTTCTGCGCGGGCCACTTGAGCCGGGTTTGAAAGCCGACCAGATTATAAGCCGTGCCTTCGATGTTTTCTTTACGCAGCTGCACCACTGCATGTGGGGCTAGGCCGGTCCGCGGATCGCGCAAGCCCACCGGTTTGAGCGGCCCATAACGAAGTGTGTCGTCGCCGCGGTCCGCCATCTCTTCAATCGGAAGACAGCCCTCAAAATACCGGGCTTCTTCGAACGCCTCCGTCTCGTGGCGCGGCAGCGTCCGCAAATCGTGCAGCAACTGCTCGTACTGCTCGCGGTCGAGCGGGATGTTGAGATAATCCGCGCCGTCTCCCTTGTCGTAGCGCGACTTGCGGTACATCTGCGTTTGGTCGATCGAATCGGCCGAGACAATCGGCGAAGCGGCATCGTAGTAGTGGAGGCGCTTTCCCACGATCGCATCGAGCGCGCGAAGCAGATCTTCGCTCGGAAGGGGACCGCACGCGACGATGCACGGACGATCCGTTGGAATTTCGCGCAGCTCTTCGCGCCGCAGCGTAATGCGCGGGTGCGATTCGATGCGGTTTTCGACAAGCCGCGCAAAAACGTCGCGGTCGACAGCCAAAGCGCCGCCCGCCGGAACCGCCGCTTCGCGCGCGCAGCCGATAATGAGCGAATCGAGGACGGCAAGTTCCGCCTTTAGTAATCCCACGGCGTTCTCAAGAGCGGCGCCGCGCAGCGAGTTGCTGCAGACCAGTTCGGCTAGGTGAGACGTTTTGTGCGCGGGTCCCGATTTTACGGGACGCATTTCGTAAAGATCGACGTCGACGCCGGCGCGCGCGGCTTGCCAGGCGGCTTCACAGCCCGCCAGGCCGCCGCCGGCGACGGTCAGGTTCACGACGCGGCTGGCGCGGAGAGAACTTCTTGCGTCGGCAGCAGCTCGGTTGGAATGGTGCCCACGTTGTGCGCCTTGTCGGCGCGGCACTCGAGCGTCACGACGCCGCCGCGCTTGATTTTCGCGACAACGACGCCGCCGCAGACCGGACACCGGTCTGGTACGACGCGATCCCACGAAACGAAGTCGCAGCGCGGGTAATTCGCGCATCCGTAAAACACGCGGCCTTTTTTGGAGCGCCGCTCGACGACCATGCCGCCGTCTTTGGGGCATTTGGCGCCGGTGTCTTTGAGGATCGGACGCGTCGTTTTACATTCGGGGTAGCCCGTGCACGAGATGAACCGGCCAAACCGTCCGGTCTTGATCACCATCGGACGGCCGCACTTCGGACAGATTTCGTCGGTAGGCTCGTCTTTGAATTCGAGCTTCGGCAGTTTTTCTTCGGCAGCGGCAAGTTCGATGGCAAACGGTCCGTAAAACTTCGTGAGCAGGTCGACCCAGTCGGCTTTCTGCTCGGCGACTTTGTCGAGGTCGCCCTCCATCTGCGCCGTGAAATTCAAATTCAGAACGTCGGGAAAATGCTCGGCGAGCAGATCGTTGACCGCAAAACCGATCTCGGTCGGCGCAAAGCGCCTTTCGGCTTGCGTGACGTAACCGCGGGCTTGGATCGTTTCGACGATCGTACTGTAAGTCGACGGACGCCCGATGCCGTTGTCCTCGAGCGACTTGACCAGCGACGCTTCGGTAAAGCGCGGAGGAGGCTCCGTGAAATGCTGTTTTGGCTCGAGGCCGCGAAACGAGAGCTTTTCGTCTTGTTCCAACACGGGCAGTCGCTTTGTATCGGCGGTTACCGCCGCTTCGTCGCGGCTCTCTTCGTACAACTTGGTGTAGCCGGCAAATTTCATGACGCTGCCGGAGGCGCGAAAGGTGTAGGCCTTGGCCGAAATATCAACCGACGTCTGGTCGAAAACCGCGGCCGACATCTGCGAGGCGATGAAGCGCTCCCAGATCAGCGTGTAGAGCCGCAGGTCGTCACGTTTAAGAAACGGCGCAACTTTCTCCGGTGTATGGTGGGCGAGCGTCGGACGGATCGCTTCGTGCGCGTCTTGCGCGCCTTCGCGAACGCGATGCTCGCGGCCGCCGTAGTACGCTTCGCCGAACGTGGATGTGATGAACTCTTTGGCAGCTTCGCGCGCTTGATCGGAGATGCGCGTCGAATCCGTTCGCATGTAGGTGATCAGGCCGACGGTGCCGTCGGCGCCGAGGTCGACCCCTTCATAGAGTCCTTGCGCGATCTGCATCGTACGCCGAACACGCAGGCGCAACTTCCGCGATGCCTCCTGCTGCAAGGTCGAGGTCGTGAACGGCGCCGGCGCGTTGCGGCGGCCTTCGCGCTGCTTGATTGAGGCAACGCGGTACTCCGCGCCTTCGAGATCCGCAACGACGCGGTTGGCTTCGGCTTCGGTTTGAACGTCGATCTTCTGGCCGTCTCGCGCGAAAAGCTCCGCGGAGAAAACGAACTCCGGTTCGCTGCGGGCGGAGAGCAGCGCGGCGACCGACCAATACTCGCGCGGAACAAAGGCCAGGATCTCGCGTTCGCGATCCACGATCAGTCGAACCGCGACCGACTGCACGCGTCCGGCGGAGAGTCCGCCGCGCACCTTGGCCCAAAGCAGCGGAGAGATCTTATATCCGACCAGGCGGTCGAGAATGCGGCGCGCCTGCTGGGCGTTCACGCGATCGATGTCGATGGGCTGCGGATTCCGGATGGCCGCCATCGCGGCATCCTTCGTTATTTCATGGAGTTCGATGCGCTTGGGATGATCGAGTTTGAGCAGCTCGGCCAAATGCCAGGCGATCGCCTCGCCTTCGCGGTCGGGGTCGGTGGCCAGGTAGACCTCGCTGGCGCCTTTGACCGCCGATTTGAGCTCCTTGATCACGTCGCCCTTGCCCTTGATCGTCAGGTACTTCGGAGCGAACCCGTGCTCGACGTCCACGCCCAGCGTGCTCTTGGGCAAATCGCGGACGTGCCCGACCGAAGCCTTCACGACATAGCGGGCGGGAAGAAACTTCTTGATCGTGCGCGCTTTGGTGGGCGACTCCACGATAATCAAGGGCTTTTTCACGGGCCTTAGTATACCGCCCCGGTCAAGCTCGCGCCAAATCCTTGCCGTTTTACGAGCATTTGCATTTTGCAAAAAAACATTCTATGATGCAGCACGAGCGCATAAAAAAGCGCCAGTACAATAGGGAGGAATAATGGATTCCGATCTGATGCAAAACGGCGGCACGATGGGCGAAGAGTCCGAGTCTTCAGGACTCGGCGGACGCCGCGGCGGCCGGCGCAGAAAGTCCGGCGGACGCAAGGCCGCGCGTAAGAGCGCGGGACGCAAAAAGGCCGGACGTAAAAAGGCCGGCGGCCGTAAGAAGGCCGGCGGACGCAAAAAAGCCGGCGGACGCAAAAAGGCCGGCGGACGTAAGAAAGCCGGACGTAAAAAAGCCGGACGTAAGTCGGGCGGACGCAAGAAGGCCGCTCGCAAAACGGGCGGACGCAAGAAAGGCGGACGCAGAAAGAGCGCGCGAGGCAAGAAACGCTAAGCGCTCCAAAAACGATAAAGAGCGGCCGGAAACGGCCGCTCTTTCATTTAACAAGGCGACGGCGATGGAATTGACCGTCCTGGGCGAGCGCGAGGTTTACGAGCTGCTTACGGTTGCCGATTGTATCGCCGTCATGGAAAGCGCGTTTCGCGCGGTCTCCGCCGGGAAGTTCGCCCAGCCGCAGCGCCTAATCGCCTGGCTCCCGGGTGGCCGGGGCGCAATCGGCTCGATGCCGGCGTATCTGGGCGACCCGGATGCCTTGGCCGTCAAGGTGATCACGGTTTTTCCTGAAAACCGCGCCGCCGGATTGGAAAGCCACCAAGGATCGGTGTTGCTGCACGAAACCCAAACCGGCCGCCCGCTGGCCATCGTACACGCGGGCGCGGTGACCGCGATTCGCACGGCCGCCGTTAGTGCGCTCGCCGCGCGCATTTTATCCAATCCGCGATCGGCGCGGCTGGCGCTCTTGGGTTCGGGCACGCAGGCGCGCACGCACCTCGAAGCGATGCGGGCGATCCGCCCGATAGCTAAGGTCAAGGTTTGGAGCCGGACGCCGGCTCGTGCCGGCGCGTTTGCGCACGTTGAATCGGCGCGCCACGGCATTCCCATCGAGGTCGCGCAATCTCCGCGCGATGCCGTAAACGGCTGCGACATCGTCTGTACGCTCACGGCCGCGACGGCCCCGGTGCTCGAGGGGGCCTGGCTCGAATCCGGCATGCACGTCAGTGCCGCCGGATCTTCAGTGCCCCCGTTTCGCGAACTGGACGCCGCGGCGGTGAAGCGCGCCCGCCTCTTTGTTGACAACCGCGAGTGCGTACTGAACGAAGCCGACGATCTGCGCGTGCCGATCGCCGAAGGCGCCATCACCGCCGGGCACATTCTTGGCGATCTCGGCGAGCTGGTGACGGCTGAGGTGGCGGGGCGAACGTCGCCGGACGATATCACACTGTTCAAGTCCGTGGGAATGGCTATCGAAGACGTCGCTTGCGCGCGCGAGCTCTACTCGCGGGCACAGGGCCGGGGGCGCGGGACGCGCGTGGAATACTGATCGCGATGGAACGCTTCACGGAAGACGGCTATGCCGTCTTTCCCGGCTTCAAGTCGCGAAACGAACTCGACGAACTGCGGACGCGCGCGGAGGCGATCGCGCGCGACGGCGCATCCGAGCCCGTCTCGATATTCAGCACCGGCGATCAGGCCCGGAACTCCGACGAGCATTTTCTGACCTCGGGCGATAAGATTCGCTGCTTTTTTGAAGAGGACGGCCGGACGGTGAACAAGATCGGGCACGCCATGCACGATCTCGATGCGGTCTTCGACCGCTTCTCGCACGACGGGCGCTTGGCGGAGATTGCCGCACGCGCCGGGCTCACGCAGCCGGTACTTTATCAATCGATGTACATTTTCAAACAGCCGCGCGTCGGCGGTGTGGTGGATTGGCATCAAGACGCTGCGTTTCTGCGCAGCGACCCGGTCAGCGTGACGGCGTTTTGGTTTGCGCTCGACGACGCCGATCGCACCAACGGCTGTTTGTGGGTGCAGCCCGGCGGCCACCGGTCACCGCTGCGCAATCAATTCGTCGTGCGCGACGGAAAGGCCGAACTGCAAACGCTCGATGCGACGCCATGGCCCGATCTCGCGCAAGCCGTTCCCGTCGAGGTCGAAGCCGGCACGCTCGTGGTTTTCAACGGGTTGCTTCCGCATTACAGCGCGCCGAATACCTCCGAGCGGCCGCGCCACGCATACACGCTGCACGCGCTCGACGTGCGTGCGCAATACGCGGCTGACAACTGGCTCCAACGGCCGGACTTACCGCTGCGAGGTTTTTAGATGCTCTTTTGGAAGGGACAGAGCATGCGTATTTCAAGCGTTGTCTGTTTGCTTTCGGTCGTTGCGCTCGCAGCGTGCGGCGGAGGCCAGAAGACCACCTATACCACTGCCAACGGTACCGCGACGATAACCAAGAACGGCAGCACCACGACCTATGAGTCAAAGGAAGGCAAAGTCACAGTGGGCGCCGTCGACCCCTCCAAGCTCGGCGCACCGCTTTATCCGGGCGCGTCGCAGACCCAAGAGAATAGTTCGTTCAGCGTGACCAGCAGCAAGGGCTCGGGAACGATGGCTTCGTTTACAACCACCGACAAGTTCCCGGCGGTGGAAGCCTGGTACAAGGCGCACATGCCCAAAGGCTCGGAAAAAATGAACGTCAACGAAGGCGGCGCCTCGATCGCCGAGTTCACGGTGGCCGAAGACACTCCGAACCAGACGCTGGTCATGATCACAGGCAAAGACGACCAGACGCAGATCGTCATCACTCACGGCAAATAGTTCACGGCGGCGGCAGTTCTCGTGAACTCTAGCCCGATGGACGATCCGGCCGCCGGCGCCGGCTACCGCAAGCGTTTTGGCGGAGTCGCCTCATGAGACGTCCCGGATTGCCGGCGATCGCCGGTTTGATTGCTTTCATCTTTCATCTCGTTGCCAACCCGCACTACGGATTCTTCAGGGACGAGCTCTATTTCATCATTTGCGGATTCCATCCGCAGTGGGGATACGTCGATCAGCCTCCGGCAGCGCCGTTGCTGGCGGCGGGCTCGCAACTCTTCGGACATTCGCTGTTCCTGTTGCGCGCGGTTCCGGCGGTCTTTGGCGGCGCATCGGTCTATGTGGTCTGCCTGATCGTTCGAGAACTGGGCGGCGGAAAGTTTGCTGCGATTCTCGCGGCTATCGGTGCCACGCTTTCGCTCGTGCTCGCGGCGTTTGCCATGAAAGCCGGACCCGATATGGTTGGTTTGTGGCTTTGGCCGCTCGCGGCGTTATACGTGTTACGCATCGTAAAGGGCGCCGATCCTCGAAACTGGCTGGCGGCCGGCGCAGCGATTGGCTTCAGCCTCGAAAGCAAATACAGCGTCATCTTTTTTGCGGTCGCACTTCTCTTGGGGCTGGTGCTTTCGCCCGAGCGCCGCATCCTGAGGTCCACATGGTTTCTCGCCGGCGCCGCACTGGCGATCGCGCTCGCGCTCCCGAACTTCATCTGGCAAGCCGCGAACGGTTTCCCGATGTGGGAGCTGTTACGCGCCGGGCAAGCCGGTAAGAACGTCACGCTCTCTCCGCTCATGTATCTCGCCACGCAACTTTTGCTCACGAACCCGCTCCTTGCCCTCGTATGGATTGCCGGGCTGATCTGGGCACTCATCACGCCGCGCACGCGATTCCTCGGCTACGCTTACGTGCTGCTCATCGCGATGATGATCGCTACGCACGCGAAGCACTACTATCCGGGCGACGTCTACCCGATTCTCTTCGCCGCGGGCGGCGTAGCGGTCGAGGCTTGGACGCGCCGCGCGCTCGTGCTTCGTCCCATTTTCGCAACTGTTGCCATCGTCGCGGGCATTGCGCTCCTGCCGTATGTCGAACCGATCCTCCCTGAAAACACGTTCATCGCCTACAACAAGGCCCTGGGACCGAGGATCGGTCAAGGGGCAATGGTGACCGAGCACCTCAAGCAAAACTGGATGACCCAAGATTGGGCCGACATGCACGGCTGGCCGCAGCTCGCCGCGACGGTACAGTCGGTCTACGATGCGCTTCCGGCGCGCGAGCGCGCCCAGGCAGTCGCGGTCGCGTCGAACTATGGCGAGGCCGCCGCGATCGACTTCTTCAGCGGCGTCCCCGTCATCAGCGGGCACAACCAGTACTACCTTTGGGGAATGCGCGGATATAACGGCAACGTGGTGATCGACGTAGGCGGCGATTGCGGCGCGTCATTGCACCTGTTCCGCGAATCTAAGCGCGCTGCGACGTTTACGGCGCCGTATATCATGCCCTACGAGGACAATCTGCCGATCATGATCTGCCGCGGCATCACCAAACCGCTCAACCAGATCTGGCCCGGCGTGAAGCACTACATCTAGCGATCAGGTGCTATTGGATATGGGATCGCCTGTGCGCACTTCACCCGCCGATTCGACTTCGCAGTAGACGCCCATTACGTTCTTTCGTTCGCGCACGATGTAATTCTGCACTTCGGGCGTAGGCGGACCGCCGTTGAGGTCGTAGCTCGGGACGACGCAGCGTTTGATCGGTTTGACGACGCGCAAAACGACGGTTCCGACCGCGATCTCCTTGCCGATCAGGTCCTCTTCATTCAAATCGAATGTCGGCGCGGCGCGCGCTACGAGATTCGGACGCCACCGGCGCGGGTCGAGCGTTTCGCCGGTGTTCGCCTCGACTTCGGCGATCCAGCGATCGAAGATCAACGAAATCGGGAGCGAAAAATGATACGGCCCGTTTTCCGAACGTACGGAGAGCGGCACGCCACGGCGTTCCGCGTCGGCAACGGCATCTTCGGCGCGCTTCCAAAGATGCAACCTGTCGTCGTGTATGCCTTCGTAAGTTTTTCCGGCGCGCGCGTGGCCTTCCCCGGCGAACAGCGCCGATACGCGATCGCCGGGAATGCCGGCCGTTTCAATGTGCGTGCGCGTCAAGGTCTCCGCCGCCAAGCTTTTGACGGGATAGCGGCAAATCGCGGCGAGCGTTCCGAGGTCCACCACCGGAACTTTACTGGGGCGGCGCGAAAACCATCGTATGTTGAAAGCCGGCGATAGAGTCTTCATCGATGGCACAAATGAAGAGGGCACCGTCAAAGAAGTTCACCCGCACGAGGTCATCGTACGGGTGAAGACTTCGGAAGGTCACGAAGACCGCAAGTTTGCCAACGAAGACTTACGTCTCGACCCGACGATGGACGAAGCGTCGGACTTTATCGATCACTAGCTAATTACGGCAGCCGTACCCGACCTGATTGGGAACCAGCCGGTAGTTCGTGGATCGCGAGCCGAGCAGCTCCGTATCCGCGCTGCAGTCGCGCCCGGGTCCTTTGGGCGAAAGATTGATCTGTTGCGTGAGGTCGGGGCGGCCTCTGTTGCCGGTGCATTGTCCGTTGGCAGTCGACATGACTTCCGCGCGCGTGCGAACCTGCGGACCCAGAAGCGGATGATTGAACCGTTCGCGTCCGCCGAACCGTTGGCCGGGCGCTACCCAGCGCGGCCTATTGGAGCCGCCGGCGATGCGCCAGTGCGCTTCGGATTTGTACGACCAGTAAAACGTTACCCACGCGCACGCGTCGGACTTGTTGACCATGCCGATTCCAACCCAAATCCATTGTCTGCCTTGAGGAATCCCGTGGTTGCCGCCCTGTGCCGTTGCGAAGCCCGGAAGAGCGGCGGTGACGATGGCCAGGAATATGCCAATCGCCGAACGCCTAAACGAAAAGTGCATGCGACACCTCCTTACGATCATGCGGCGAAGCATTTGGCCGGGGCGGCCAAGCGCCCCTTTCGTTCATCAGCGGCATGTTTGAGCGCCGGCCTCCACAATTTCCCAGCGCGGTTCCAGCGTTAAGCGAAACGAGCAGCGTGCACCCGATTCCGTGGAAAACCTGTGCGCGCCGGGAGTCATGCCGTGGATGAATGCGCGGCCGTCGAAGCCGATCGGAAAGCGCGCGCCGTTGTCGGCGGACAGCCAGGTTGCCTGCGGCAACGCATGTCCGTTTGCATCGACGACCCGCACGGCGACACTCTGCGCTTCCGGCGCCAGCATGTTGATGGAAACGGGCGTCGCGGGCAGCGGAACGGCGACGTAAGGATCCTTCAAGTCAACGCCGAGCGGAATGCCCGAAAGGTCCGCGACGATGATATTCTCTTGCAGCGCGCTGAGCTGCGGCAGCACCAGGTTTCCGCTGCCGTCGGTATGGCCCGCCGGCGAGTCGTTCACGGAGATGCGCACACCCGAAAAGCCGGCGATGCGTACGACGCCGACCGCGTTTTCCTGATACCTGTCGCGCATGGCATGCAAACCGCCGCCGTAAATCAGTCCGGCAGCGCCTTCCAGTTCGCCCGTCACGTCGCCGCCGAAGCCGGTCGTGTGTTGAGCCTGCGCTTTTGCATCGGCCCAGGGCATTTGGTTTTCGGCGAAAGCCGTGCGCGTGAGCGTGCGTCCCATTGCGAAGGTCGTACCGAAACGCCAGCGATCGTCGGGATCGCGCGGCGACCGCGAGTACCCGAGCGAGGTGCTGATCGGGGAAGACACGCGCTGATTCGCGGTCTCGGAAAACCGGTGGGTTGAACCGGCACGCTGGCTGAGCTGCAGGCGCACGTCGATCGCATGGCGCGATCGATCGTACATCGGCTCGAAACTGAGATCGACGCTGCCCATGCCGATCGTGCTCAGCAGCGTTAGAAGAGATTGCGAAAAACCTTCGCTGCTCACGTCGCGGTCGAGCTTCAACTCAAAGCGAAGATCGTAGTTGGGAGAATATTGCAGGTCGCCTTCTTCACGAAAATTCGAACTGACGAGATTGGGGTCGAACGGATCGGGGCGGCGCACCGCGTTGTAGTCCAGCCGTTCGCTCAAAGAGAATTTATCGGCGGAGAACGTGTACGAGAGCCGCGTGCTCCGGCGCAACTTTCCGTTCCCGAACCACACCGTCGCATCGCCGGCGAACGGACGCAACTCGGCGCCGACCGCCGCAAACGGATCGCCGCCGATCGATTCGCCCATGGCCTGCAGCGTGAGCCAGCTCGTCAGACCGTGACGCACCTGCGCGGAAGCGGCGAAATTACTGCCGGCGTGCGGTTCGCCCAGATCGAACGTCGACGGCTCCTTCTCGAGATAGCCGGCGTCAAAGACATACTGCGTCATTCCGGTTGCCGCAAGCCCGGCTTCGTAGTTGGGACGAACGGTCTTGGTGGTGCGATGTCCGCCGGCATCGGTGAATACGAGCGTCACGTCACCATGAGCTGCCGAGGGCGGCAGATTGCGAACCGTGAACGGTCCTTCGAGCACCTGTTGGCGCCACTGTAGCTTGTTGTTGACGAAAACTTCAACGAGAGACGGCTGCAGCGCGAAACTTTCGATACTCGGAAGCGCCTGCGTAATGAAGTGCGGATCGACGGCGTAATCGCTGGCAACGTGCACTCCGAGGATCTCGTCGTTGCTGCCGAGATCGCCGGCGTCCATCTCTTGCTCTCCAAGCGAGATGACGCGGTGATTCCGGTAATCCGTTGCGGACAAGGTGCTGGACCGTCGAGCAAACGCGATTCCGCTCGCCGACTGCAAGCTTCCGTAGTCGACGCGGAGCGCCGACGAGTTGTGCGTAAGGAAGAGATTGTATTCGCCCGAGGTTGACGCGCCATCGAATGACGTGGCGCCGCGGTAGTCCAGCTTGTAGTTGAGAAAGGTCCCGCCTCCCGGCGTCAGCGGGAGATCTTGTCGTTCGGGGCCGCCGAGGAAAGCGGTCGGGGGCGCGATGATTTGCAGGCGTTCCTGCGGACGCTGCACCGCGACGGCGAGCTTCAGCTGCGTCTGCAAACCGTAATACGGCTTGCCGTTGCGGATGAATGCGGGCTCTTCTTTATAGCGTAGCCTCCAACCGGCGAGATCCGGCGCGCTCGCAAATAACGTGCCGTCGTTGGCGAGATAGAGAACGCTATCCGCCGAAACGTCGACGCCGTTGAGGCTGACGGCGAAGTGTTGCTGCTGCACGTCGAGCTCGTCCGGCTGGATCTCGACCTGACCGTGCGCCGGCATGGCGCAGGCGAGCCCGAAGAGCGCCGCGAGCGCGATGCTCCTACTGAACGGAAACATCGACCGTGGTCGCCGAGTTTTCGGCGCTTTCAATGGTCAGCTGCGCTTCACCGGATGCCAGCGGGTGCGCGAGTGTAATCGCGAACGATCGCGAATTCGCCGCCAGCACGTACGCATCGAGCGAACCGCTATACACTTCCTGGCCGCCGCTCTCGATGCGGATGGCGCCGAGGTAGACGTGCGCGTTCGCCTGGTTGTCAACGGTAAGCTTGGCGGCGTGCTCGCCCGCGCGCCCAAGCGTGTAGCGCGCTTCTCCATGCGGCTGAGCCGGAGCCAGAAATACCGCCGCCGTCAGCGTTCTCGCCGTGTCGCGCGAACCGGATGCGAGCACTTCACGAAAACGTATTTGGAACGCGCGTTCGGTGGAAGCGTCCCGGTTCGCGCGTGCGCCGAACCGCACGAGCACGCGGCGAAACGGCTGTACGTCGAATACGGACGGCGCTATCGTCAGATCGCCGGTGGGCGTAAAGGAGTCGGCGTCACCGCGCTGCGTCCATGCGACCGCCTCGAGGTCAAAGATCAGATCGCGGGCGTCGAGGCTGTTCATCACGATCTGGCCGACGCGATGCGTTCCGTCCAACGCAACGCTGCGCGGCGAAAGCTGCAGCGATGCATAAGCCGACGCGAGTGCGGGAAGCGCGAGCAGTGCTGCGGCCACCAACGCCGCTATTCGCATGTGTACCTCCGCGGAAGCGCGTTCGTACGGCGCGCCGAGAATCCCGCCCGCTCACGGGTCGCGTTCGTTGTTGGACCTGACGCCGACGTCATATTACGGCGGCGAAGCGGCCGCAAAGACCGCCTACTTCACGGAGTACGTTCGTTCACCGGAATGGCCTGGGGAAGGCCGTTTAATGAAGCAATGCGCGCACGATCGGGAAAGTCAGCAAGCTGTTATTGAGATCTGCGCCGTGATTGGTGAGCGTCGTTATCGAGATGTGTTTCGACGGCATCGTCGCCGTGAACGACAGAAAACCCGAAGTGCCGCCGTTGGCCCCATAAATGCCGACGTTGTCGACAAAAAAGTAGCCGAGTCCGCCCAGTAAGTAGACGCCGGGCTTGTTCGCCGGGTTCTCCGGGCCGGTATACGTCGGCTTGCCGTTTGTCAGCATGCCTTGCTCATGAAACAGTTTCGTTGCCGCACCCTTGAAGACGCGGCCGGCGAGAAGTGCATTGTCCCATTTCTGAAGATCGGCTGCGTCGCCGACGAGATAGCCCGCACCGTCAACTTGTTCCATATTCCACGCCAGGGAAGGCACCAGCGCGCGGGGATCGAGCGGCAAATTGTATGCCGTGGATGCATCCTCAGTGTCGATAACCATGTAGCCGCGTGCTGTGTTCGGTTCGATCTTAAAAAACGTTTGCGGGGCGACGCTGGTCATGCCTAGCGGTTTGAAGAAGCGCTGCTGCAGGTAGGAAAAGAACGGCATTTTGCTCGCCCGCTCGACGATCCGCGCGAGCATCGTGTAAGCGGCATTGTCATACTCCGCTTTCGTTCCCGGGGCAAACTCGAGTTTTTGCGATGCGGACCACTCCAGAAGCGGCGCGGTGCCGACGAACGGATTCGTGTAATCTTTGCGCAGGTACCACAACTGCCCGGTGTAATCGGCGACACCGCTCGTGTGTACGAGTAATTGGCGTATCGTGATCGGGAATTTCGCGAATTCGGGAAGCCATTTCCCCACCCGATCGTCGAGCGAGAGTCTGCCGTCCTCGAAAAGCGTGAGTATGGCCGCAGCGGTGAACTGTTTGGTAACCGAGCCATACTGATAGCGCGTGTTAAGTGTAGCCGGAACCCGGTCGGCCACGTCCCGGTAGCCGAAGGCGCGCGCATAAACGTTTTTCCCGTCCCGATCGATCCGGAGGACGACCGAGGGAATCTGTGCTGCCGCCATCCGCGCACGCACCGAGGATTCGATAGTACTGATTTGAGCTGCGGTTAATCCCACCAGTAAAATAGCGTGTATCATACGTTTGACCCATTTCTAGAACAAGCGGGCGAATCCGGCTCGGCCGACTCGCCCTTCGGCGCGGAGGTCAAATGGGGGTCAATGATTCGCCCGAACCTCGTCCGGTGTTACCGTCGGTCCGTTATTTCCCCACGACGTTCGTTCGTGATCGATGACCGCCGCAATCTGTGCATCGGTAAGTTGCGATCCAAACGCAGGCATTTGCGCAGCATAACGCACGCCGGCAATGACTTTGCCCGAGAGTCCATGCAGCACAATCTTGATGTGCGTATCTGCATTCTTGCCGTTCACAACCGGATCATCGGCAAGCGCCGGAAACGTACGGGGGACGCCCGTACCTTGGGCGCCGTGACACGTCTGGCGCTGTACGGGTGAGTTCGGATCGAGTACGGGTTGCCATACGGGCCGTACCGCGTATTCGGCGAGGCAACAAAAAAGGCTCCGGGTTAGGCTTTTGCCTCGCCGCGAGGGGCAAGCGGGCTGCTTCTTTTCACCTTCACAAGAGCGGCGTAACATTTACTGCATGAAGACGAACATCACGAACCAGCCATACGCGGCCGACGTACAACAACTCGCGCGCCGCAATTCCGATTTCCGGCAGGTGCTGAACACAACCGAACGTTCCCAACTCGTTCTCATGTGCGTGCCGGCCGGCGGAGAGATCGGACAGGAAATCCATGCCGGAACCGATCAAATTCTGGTCTTCGCCGAGGGCAACGGGAAAGCAATATTTGCAGACGAGCAGCGGACGGTTGCCGCCGGAGATGTCGTCGTCGTACCCGCGGGCACGCAGCACAACTTTGTGGCGGACAGTAGTGGAGCGCTCAAGCTGTTTACGATATATACGCCGCCGCATCATCGTCCGGGAACCGTTCACGCAACCAAAGCCGATGCAGACGCGGACACGTCCGATCAGTACGTCGCCTCGAGCTAAAAAGCTCGTTTAAGCAAACGCCGCTCCGGATGACCTCTCGTCCAGGGTCAGAGACTAGTGGATGTTCGCAAAGCGAAGTCGAACGAGCACGCCGATTTCAAGAAAATCGAACGATCCACCAAAGCGGTACTTTTGATGCTATTTCTTACGACAGTAAGTAGATACTGAAATGGATCAGTGCCAGGAGTGAACCAGGCCGGTAGCCACGCCTAATTCTTGGAGCCGTTCGCGCAGCCTTTTCATTTCGTCGAATCTTTCCGTAACGTCATGGAGCACGGCTCCACGCCGGCTGGGTTGCCGCTGCGGTCGCGAAATAGCAGCATCGAAAATTCGACAGAAATGCGCGCGCCGCCCTGTCGCAGCGCCGGGACCTCAAGTACGTTACCTGAACCATAACGAACCTTACCCGTCTGCATCGCTCGCATGAAGCCTTCCCAATGGCGTTTTCGAAGATGTTCGGGAACGATGATATCGAGGGTTTGTCCGATTGCTTCGGTCGCGCTAAACCCAAATATGCGTTCGGCGCCATGGTTCCAGAAACGAATCCGCCCAGAAGCATCGGCATAGATGATGGCCTCAGAAGCGTCGCGGGCGAGCGTCCGCGAGAACTCATCCGGATCGAAATCGGCGTTCATCATGCTACTCCAACGATTTGGTGTCGTTCGTTAGGACGAACTCTGACCCTTGCTTCTCCTAGCCGTTGATCAACTTGCCGCAAATCCATCGTATGAGGCGCACTCCTTGCCATCTGCCGGTGCACAAGGTCAAAATGCCGATTCGGCTTTTCAGCTTTCGCGGTTCGAGACCTTAGCGATCGGCGCCGCGCCGAGACCGTACAAGAGCGTGGCTATCGCCATGACCAGAAAGAATGGCGAGGCACGCGGCACCCATCGTCGTTAGCGCAACGGTCCATCGTGGTCAAATAGAAATCCCGCGCTCCTGCGCGAGTTCCAGCTGCAGACGCATACGCTGCATTTCGGCGCGGACGCGTGCTGCTTCGATGTGATCGTAGGCCGAGCCGGCGTTGTGCGCGAGCAGCGCCAGGAGCGCGCGTTCATCGGCGTTTAAGCCCGCACCGTTCGCATGCGCGCCGTAGAACGCGACACCAAAGAGATCGCCGCGCGCCTTAATCGCGGCTGCCAGCAGCGGCGCCTCGATACCGGCGGGTACGTCGGCGGTTCTCCAGTTCAGATCGGGCAAGAACAGCGGTTCGTGCGTTGCCCGTAGCTGGGGAATGAGTTCATCGGTTCGATTAATGGTGTTCATCGCAGAGTCATGCCAGCCGACGGCAGAGACGAGCCTCAGCGAACCGTCTTCGGGCGACGTGCAAAACAGCGCCGCCGAGGCAAGATCGAGCGTGCGCACCGGCTCGTCCACAAGAAACTTCGCGATAGGCTCTTCCGCATCAGCGTGCAGCATCGACTCGGCAAGATTGCGCAAGTGCTCCTCGGCGCGACGCTGCTGCCGAAAAAACAGCGCGTCGACCAGCGCATCGATGCGTTTGTGCAGCGCGTTGACGCCAAAGCCGACCAGCAGGGCGGCCGCGATACCGGCGTACGCCGCTACGTTCGTTCCCTCGAACATACGTCCGGCCGCCCATTCTACGAGAGCGAAGAACGCCACGATAAGTGCGGTCGTCCCCGCATACACAAGTGTGCGACTCACCGCAAAACGCAGGTCGATGACGCGGTATTGCGTCATTGCATAGAGCAGCGCTCCACCGAGAACGACCGGAGCGATCACCCAAAGAACGTACGCGACCTGGTTCAACGGATATCTCGCCGCGTGGTAAGCATCAAGTTGAACAAAGAGAGGCACGAGGACCCGGAAGACGACGGCGAAGGCAATGCCGCAGACAACCCACGCGATCCGTTCCCGGTTTGCACGCCTGCCGGTGTAGTATGCCTCAATCAGCACCGCCAGCGTCATCGCTGACACGATGACATTGTACAAAACGTCGATCGCCCCGGACTGTGTGTAGGTGACGAAGACGCGCTTTTGCACGACATCCTGAACCAGTGAAAACGTAAGCTCTAAGCCCAGTAGGGCTGCGCCGCCGAACGCGCTGAGCAAGAACATGCGGTGCCACGCTCGACGCTCGTGTTGCAAGAACGCGACGGCAAAGTACAGCAGCGCCGCCGATTCGAACGGTCCGGACGCTGCGACCAGCCATGCCGCAAAAACGCTAAACGGAAAAGGCCAATATTGGTTATCGAGCTGGATCGTGAGCAACCACGCAAACGCCATGAACGCCCAGGTGGCGCGTTGCTGACGCAATACGACCAGCAGGCCCGCGAGAAGCAATAGCACCATGCTGATCGGACGCTTCCATGGGCTGACCGCGTCAATTGGCATCTTGGTTTGGCGCAAAACGACCGTTTTGTTTTTGCCGGCACGCTCGATGACGTACATCTGCTGCGTACCGGCGATGCTGCTACTGAACAATGTGGCTAGCGGCGTCCGAGCCGTGACAACGTCCCCGACGACGATCCCGGCGCGCGCGGCGGAGCTGCCCGGCGTAACGATGCTGATGCGCCCCGTACCGGGATCCGCTGTGATCCCGTCGCTGCCGCGGTGGAACATGCCCCATGTCGAAGTTAACGCATACGCAACCCCGAGCAGCGTTAGGAGTATCGCGGCCACACGCCCAGTCATAATAGCTTATCTTTCCGAGTTCATAACGGCGAGCCCTATAACGCCCGGTTGAAAGCTCTGTGGGCGCCAAATCTCAAACGTTAGCGATCCACCAAAATGCATTTGGCATCACAGCTGTCACGGGGCAGCCTGGGAATCGCGATGTCTCAAATAACGTGCACCGGAACGGTCACGACGTTCCGCGGCAAACTTTCGCGTGGCCAAAACTGAAGGACGAGTTCCCCGCGGCGCGTCGGCAAGAACGTGAAGTCCTTGGTTTGGCCAATCGTGATCGTTTCCACGGCAGATTCGGGCGTGCGATGGTCGAACGCAACGTCGGCGCCGTCCACGGCGAGTGGACTCCATTGCAGCGTGTGGTTCTCCGCGCTCAACGAAACGATCGCGTCAGGAAAGACCGTCAGCATGCTTAGAAAACGGAAGCGCTGCAGGACGCCCGCATGAATCGTTAGCACAGGCGGCTGAGGCAATCCGTTCACGAGCATGTTAAGGCTGAACGCATGCGTTGTGGTCATAGAGAAAACGTGATCGGTATTCGGATCGAATGTGCGGCCTGGCTTGAGCACGATGAGCGGGCCGACAAGGCCGCCCTGGAGCTGCCACACATCGTCCGCGTGCGTGTGATAGATGAACGTGCCTGCGCGCCGCGGCGTCATCCGGGCTTCAAATGTGGCGCCCGGCGCGATGAGCTGCGCACGGTGGTTGCCGAAGCCGCTGAAACCGGGAACGCCATCGTAGTAACTGTCTTGCAACTCCATGCCGTGCCAATGCACGCTCGTGGGTTCGCCCAGCAGATTCGTAACATCAATCGAGGCAGCCTGACCGCGCGTCAAAAAAATCGGGGGACCGATGGCGCCCGGCTCGGTGCTCGTGCGGCCGTCCTCGTTTACAACGTATCGGAACGACGGCGTGTCGGCTCGATCGTCAAGCGCGCGTTCAACGGTTAAGCGAACATGTCGCTTTGCCGGCACATCGGCAATGCTCAGTTGCTTCGCCGGCTGTACTGTCAATCCGACGATTAATCCGCCCATCCCCATGCGGCTCATGAAATCGTCGCCCGCGTGAACGGGACTTTTTGCCAGCATTGCGGCGATCGGCGCGTGACGAATCACATGATATGGAAAGTGACAATGGAACAGCCAATGTCCCGGACGATCGGCGTGCCAGACCATCGTGAAGGTCTCTCCCGGCGCGATCGGCTCGGTAACCTCGGGATCGGAGCGCCTCGCGTAGAGATCGTCCATCACGCCATCGCCTCGCGACGCTACGGAAAAATAAAACCCATGCAAGTGCAGCGGGTGTGTCCCGATACTTGCGTTGAGCCAGCGCCAGCGAACAGTTGAGTTTTGCGCGTAGGAAAGCCGTTCCGTGTACGGCCACGATTTGCCGTTAATCGTGTCCAGTTCGTAAGCGAAATTCGGAGATCCGCGTTTGCCCGTCACGTTGATCCACTCGCTGATCACAAAGATGCGATCGGCTGGAACGTTTTTTGTGCCCGCGGGATCGATTACCAGTGCGCCTGAAAGCTGCGAATCCGCGCCGAACCGATTGGCGATATCCTTTCCCGTGGTGGATGCCCAGTACAGGTACGTCCCGGGTGCGGATGCCCGAAAGCGGACGAGTCGAGTCGTCCCGAACGGAATCGCAATTGCCCGATCGCGAATCGCCGGACGAGAGATCATTCCGTGCAGCGTGAGCGTCGTATTCGGGATCGAATTGCGCACGCTGGCGATCACGATGGTTCCCGCACGGACGCGGATGAGCGGACCAGGAATTTGCGGCGTTTTACCGTTCTCGGCGAAGGTTTCGATCGGGATGCCGGGACCCACGGCGTCATCGGGATGCCATAACGCAACGCGCGCATCAAGCGAAACCCGCAGCTCCGAACGCGTGAGATGTCCGGCGGCAACGAGGTTATCATTCGTCGCCGCATTCTGCAGCGAAGCCAACGCAAAAAGAACGCCAATCACAATAAGCAGAAACCCTTTCCCCGGTACGGTTAGCTTTCCGGAGCCGAAAAGGGCCCCCTGCTTACTCACTTGCGTCTGTGGTGGATGACGGTGTTGCCCTTGGTGTGCAATTGCTCGCCTCGAACGGCATGAACTTGTCTGCCGCTGCCACATGGGCATCAGCAAAAAATAGAAAGCCCGCCAAACATTTGATTTGGCGGGCTTTTGCATGGCCGCGGATGCTGGGCTCGAACCAGAAATCAGGCACACTTGCGCCGACGGGAGCGCCTCAGCGGGTCAGACACAGTGCGTTCGGAGCCAGTGCGACACAGCGTCGTCGTAAATGGAAAGCCCGCCAAACGCTAGATTTGACGGGCCTTTTCGATGGCTCCGGATGTTGGACTCGAACCAACGACCCGCTGATTAACAGAACCCGGCAATCCCGAGGCGCGTTCAGAATCGCTCGTGGATACGGTGCTTTAAAAGCAGTTTAGACGGATACAGCCGGATGCGGTGGGGGTCAAGAGCGGGGGTCAAGAACGACCTTCCCGGATCGCAGTGCTGCGGTCCACTAGCTGTAGAGCGTGACACTGAATCAAAGTGCCGCATCACTCGGCGCGCGGCCCTGATCCCGATGGCACGGACCACTAACAGGACAGATATGGAGAGGAATGACGCACATGCGGATTACCAGGGCCATCAATGAAACAATTGGCGCCGATCTGCCGCCGCACGTGCGCGACATCGTGCAAGGCGAAGTCGCGTCCAAAGGGCTTCAGTAATGCTGAACGCCGCCGTCGGCTTCACCGCCCAGTGGCTGCTCGCAGTTCCACTACTGCTGACGATGTGGGCAATAGTGGCGCGGCGGGAATGGCGGTCGGACCTGATCGAGGCAATCTTAGCCGGGGCATTCACGATTGCGTTGGTGAAGATCGCGGGCATCGCATATTTCCATACTCGGCCGTTTGTGGTCTACGGGCAGCTGCCGCTCGTTCAACACGTCGCAGACAATTCTTTTCCATCGGACCATTTGGCTGCGTGCGGACTCGCGATAGGCTATTTATGGACGCGCAACCGCATGTTTGCGGCGATCGGCGCGTTCTGCGCGGCCCTTATCGGTACGGCAAGAGTTTTGGCAGATTTGCATTGGCCAATCGATATCTTCGCGGGTTTGGCGCTCGGCATTATCGCGGTGGCGATCGCGCGCAGGGTAACTGCATCTTTTTCGGTGTCGACAGGACGGCAGAATTAATGGACGACAAGAGCCGAGACTATCTTGCGAACGAGCGCACGTACCTCGCTTACCTGCGTACTGCGCTTTCATTCATTGCCTTCGGCTTTGTGATTGCACGATTCTCGTTATTTGCACGTGAAATCTCCATCGTCGCGCATATCGCGGTGCCGAACAAGCATACGTCAACCATCTTTGGTACGGCGATGGCGCTCGCCGGGATTCTGGTCGGCATCTACGGCTCGTTCCGGTATGTGGCGACCGATGCCGCGCTGCGCAAGAACACATCGATGCCGATGCCACCGTGGGCGGCTATCGCGGGCGGAATCATCGTGACGGCGATCGGCGTCGTGGTGGCGATCGACCTCTTTGCCTTTCGCTGACCTTAGATGCACCCGCAATTCGGATCATGGAATGTGGTGGAAACTAAACTGCAGCCGAACGGTTCTCGGCTGCACGGGAATCAACGGAAACGGCAGCGACTCGACATAGTTTCCGTACTGCCCGGAGGCGTTTTGACCAAGGATCGGTACGCCCGTGTTGGGTGTAACCAGTCCGGAAGGTCGCATGAGGCAGCGCAGGCGCAATAGAAAGCCCGCCAAACATTTGCTTTGGCGGGCTTTTAGATGGCTCCGGATGCTGGACTCGAACCAACGACCCGCTGATTAACAGAAGCCGGCACGCCTGCGGCGCGTTCCGAATCCCTCGCGGATGCGGCGGTTTATGGACAGTTTAGACGTATCTAGCGGGATGCGGCGTGGGTCAAACACGGGGGTCAGCCGAGTGAACTCGGGTCGCAGGTCGTCAACAGGGACTGGAAGCGAGTGTTAATGCAAACGTTGCCGGACTGATGATGAGCCCGCGGGCGCCGCACCGACCGGAGCACAGCCTGCAAACAGCCGTGTGAGCTTTACAGCCGGCCGAAAAGTTATGTGGATGTTCCCGCCTTTGTCCCAGAACACGACGTCGTAGTGTGACAAGTCGCGATCGTTCCTTGCATATCGCGGGTCGGCGTTAAATCGCTCGAGCGCGAGAATGGCGCCAAGTATACGTTCCGCCGAAATGGAAACTTCACCGGTAACGGACCAGCTTGCAACGATTCTGCGCAGGCTTAACGAATTCAAACAGGGACGCGCGCCGCCAAAAATCTGGACCACGCCAGAATCGTACGTCTTGATTGAAACGTCGGAGCGACCAATAGCGCGCAAGCAGGCCCGGGCGGCAGACGGCGATGCCTGACGTATAAGCCGATCCACAAAGAGCCCGTTGAAACTTCGCACACGGTTACCGATCATGAGATCGCTCTCGTGCAACCGCACGTTCGGAACCGCGCTGAACCGGGCATTATAAGTTCGCGCTGGCGATGTCGTATTTGGAATTATCTGAGAATTGTCTTGGCTGGCAGCCAGACGTACAAACTCTGCGCTGTGTCTGCGGGCATTGCCGGAAAGCTATTAGTCATGTCTGTCGGCGTTATTTGCCCACCTGTGTGCTCTACGAAATACCAGCGTCCTGCGGGATCCTGAGTTAGCAGCGCGGTGACGCCCGCATAGGCATTTCGAAAACCGATCAGCGCGTAAGGACCCGCGACAGCGCACTCAGTCATCGTGGACGATGAATTCGCAAGTTGAGTAAACAAACGTCGCTGATCTGAGCTGCATGCCACTGCCACTGGATCATCCGCGGCGGCTGACGCGATGGGCAAGAGTATCGTTACCGCGAGTAGCGCCGCAACTCCGATGACCCACAAAAGACGGCTTCTCATTTTTGGTGTTCTGTCATGGGTTGTTCTGCGCGAACGGATTGTATACGATTACGCGTTCGCGCAGCCTCGCAAATACGGCGTCATTACTGACTAAAACGAGATTGTGGACGTACGCCGTTGCGGCAATGAGGGCGTCCAAGGCCGGGAGGGAGTTGCCGCGGTTCTGATAGTGCGCCAGCAGATCGCCCCAGCATTTGGCGACGCGATTGTCAATCCCGACGATTCGGTCAGACCAATACAGCTCAAGTTCCTCAAGTTTCCGCGAAAGCGCATAACGCTTTTCGTTATTCGGCGACGTGGATCCGGGGACTGTACTGAAGTCAAACGGCAACAGTTCGATGCCTTTGTGGATCTCACCGATTGTGATCACCGATAGCCGCAAGCGCTCGTCGCGGATCGTCTCAAAGAAATGAGCGACGCCGGGGTGCACCGGCTTGTCCCCAATGATGGCGCTGATAATGTTGGTGTCCAGCAGCCAGCCGTCGCGCACTTTGTCGTAGTGCTCGAGATCCGAGAGCTTGTTTGCCACTACAGATCAACATCGCGGCCGTGGTCGGTTTTGTCGCGCAGCGGGACCTCAAAGCTGGGCCAGCTGCGCAGAAAACTAAACAGCGGCTGCCGACTTTCCCGTTTGCGCAGGCTGTCGTACTGCGCATAAGAGAGGACAACGGCAAAGGGCTGGCCGTGCCGGGTGATGATCTGCGGTGCGTCTTGAGCGGCGCTTAGGAGCGCGCTGAGTTCGGCTTTCGCTTCTTGGACCTGCCAGTCTGCCATAGCAACAGTATAGCATAATTCTAGACAGACTGACTAGTATATTGGTTAAAATTTATGGAGGGGGCAGCGCCCGGAGGAACCAGCGGACACCTTTTCCCGGGCCTCGCAGAAGTAGGCCGGCTTCGACTGACAGGGCGCGAGGTTGGTCCCGGGCATCTCCCCGCTGGTCGTTTACTTCTGCGAGCCCCGCTGACCGCGCATGAATTTTTCAGACAAACGCGACATGTGATTTTAGGTCATTCGGGAATCTGGCCTGGCGCCGCCTAGTCGACGGAATGCAGCACCAGGGATACAAAAGAGCCGCCCATTTGGGCGGCCCTTTTATTATTGGCTCCGGATGTTGGACTCGAACCAACGGCCCGCTGATTAACAGTCAGCTGCTCTACCAACTGAGCTAATCCGGACTGCGCTCGGCCTGTTCTCCGCTCATGAAAGCGGCACCCGTTTCCGGGTGCCGCTTTGCACTCACGGTTGGTGGAAGTCTTACGGCCCTGCTTGGCGGCGGACCAGCAATGGACGCGTGAGCGTCAGCTGAATGTTCGCCCCCGGCGAGAGCGTGAGGTTGGCTTTCTTATTTTGCCCGATCAGAAACCCGCCGGCCGCACCGATCAGACCGCCGATTCCCGTGGCGGCATGAAAGATCGTCTTACCGATGATATTGCCGGCGATCAACCCGCCGATCGTCGTCAGCACGGTGTGCCCGGCGTTTTTCTTCTGCTGCGTCGTGCCCGCGCCCGTCACTTCAGCATTGATCGGATAGGACGAACCGTTTGCGAGCGTGATCGTCGAAAAGTTCAATAGCAACTCCGGGTTGCGTCCTTGGCCGGCCGGCGTTACCTTGACGACTTCACCGCTGGCGACGGCGTTAGCGAGATCCGTGTCGCCTTCGGGATACGGCGGAACGACGCGCGCGGTGAAGCGCTCGCCGACGTAGGCCGAGCCGGTGTCGAGCGTGCTTTGCATCGAAAGATTTACGTTGTCGCCCTTGGCAAGCGTCACAGTCGTTTGCGCGAAGGCGAACGATGGCGCCGCGAAGGCCGCGAGCATCGCGACGGCCGCGATTTTGCTGCGAAAAGTCATGCAGTCTCCTTTGGCTGGCAGCGTTTTAGGAAGTAACGTCACAGGCCGGCGAGGAGTTCAACGCTTGGCGAAATCGGGGACTTTGAGCGCGTCCGCGCTCAGACCCGAGGCCGCGCGCAGCGCCTCGACCTTGTCGAGCTTCTCCCACGGCAGATCCAAATCGGGACGCCCGAAATGCCCGTAAGCAGACGTCTGCCTGTATATCGGACGGCGCAGGTCGAGCCGGTCGATGATCGCCGCCGGCCGCAAGTCGAACGTCTTAGCCACGATTTCCGCGATCCGATCCTCGGGAATTTTTGCCGTGCCGAACGTTTCGACCGAGACGTTCATCGGACGAGCGACGCCGATCGCGTACGCGACCTGCACTTCGCAGCGATCCGCCAGCCCGGCCGCGACGATATTTTTCGCAACGTGACGCGCGGCGTACGCGCCGGAACGATCGACCTTGGTCGGATCTTTTCCGGAAAAAGCGCCGCCGCCGTGCCGCGCCATCCCGCCGTACGTATCGGCAATAATCTTACGTCCGGTCAAGCCGGCGTCGCCTTTCGGACCACCGATTACAAACCGGCCCGTCGGGTTGACGTAGATGCGCGTGTTCTTATCGCGCAGCGATGCCGGAATCACGTGGTTGATCACTTTTTCGGTGATCTCGCTGCGGATCGTTTCGAGCGGGATGTCGGGATCGTGCTGCGTCGAAACGACGACGGCGTCGATACGTACGGGCTTGTCTCCGTCGTACTCGACCGTCACTTGCGACTTCCCGTCCGGACGCAGATAGGAAATATCGCCGCTCTTGCGCAGCGCGGTCAGATGACGCACCAAATTGTGTGCCAGCACGATCGGCAGCGGCATCAACTCCTCGGTGTCGCGGCACGCGTAGCCGAACATCATGCCTTGGTCGCCGGCGCCTAAGCGTTCGTAGCGGTCGTCGGGGTGCTCGCCGGCCTTCGCCTCTAACGAGTTGTCGACGCCCATGGCGATATCGGCCGACTGCTCGTCGATCGAAACGCTGACGCCGCACGTTTCCGCATCGAACCCCACGGCCGACTTCGTGTAGCCGATGTCTTCGATCACCTGGCGCACGATGCGCGGAATGTCGATGTACGTGGTGGTGGTAATCTCGCCGGCGATGTGAATCTGGCCGGTGATCGCAAACGTCTCGCAGGCGACGCGTCCTTGCGGGTCCGCTTTGAGAATCGCATCGAGCACCGCGTCCGAAATTTGATCCGCGACTTTGTCGGGATGCCCCTCGGTCACTGACTCGCTGGTGAAAAGACGCCGGAATCCCATCTTAGGTGCCCTCGCTCCACGAAGCAATGTACTTCGCCTGTTTCGGCGTGAGTGTGTCGATCTGAATATCCATCGAGGCGAGTTTGAGCGTAGCGACTTCTTCGTCGATATGCTCGGGAACGTCGTAGACTTTCTTCTCGAGCTGCGCGTGGTTTTGCGCCAAGTACGCCGCAGCCATCGCCTGATTGGCGAACGACATGTCCATCACGCTCGCCGGATGGCCTTCGCCGGCGGCCAGATTGATCAAACGTCCGTCCGCCAGGATGCAGATGCGGCGGCCGTCTTCCATTTCGTACTGTTCGACGAAGGTGCGCGGCTCGGTCTTGCCTTTGCTCAGGCGATCGATCGCTTCGAGGTTCAGTTCGTCGTTGAAGTGTCCGGAGTTGCAGACGATCGCCCCGTCCTTCATCACCTTGAAATGCTGCTCGTCGATCACGTGGTAGTTGCCGGTAACGGTAATGAAGATGTCGCCTTCGCGAGCGGCTTTCTCCATCGGCATAACGCGGTAGCCGTCCATGACGGCTTCGAGCGCCTTGCGCGGATCGATCTCGGTGACTACGACGTGCGCGCCGAGTCCGGCAGCGCGCGAAGCGACGCCGCGGCCGCACCAACCGTATCCCACAACGACGACCGTGCGTCCGGCCAGCAGCACGTTGGTCGCCCGGATGACGCCGTCGAGCGTGGATTGCCCCGTTCCGTAGCGGTTGTCGAACATGTGCTTGGTCAGCGCGTTGTTGACCGCGATCACGGGATAGGGAAGCACGCCGTCCTTTTGCATCGCGCGCAGGCGGATGACGCCGGTCGTCGTCTCTTCGCACCCGCCGATCATGTCGGCCAGCTGTTCCTTATGTTTTGTGAAGATCGTCGTCACCAAATCGCAACCGTCGTCCATCGACATATGCGGCCGCGTCGCGACCACCGATTCGATGTGGCTGTAGTAGGTCTGGTTATCTTCGCCTTTGATCGCAAAGGTCGGAATGCCGAACTCGCAGAGCGCCGCGGCTACGTCGTCTTGCGTCGAGAGCGGATTGCTGGCGCACAGCGCGATCTCCGCGCCGCCGGCTTGCAGCGCAAGCATGAGGTTCGCGGTTTCCGTGGTCACGTGCAAGCACGCGCCGATCCGGACGCCGGCCAATGGTTTCTGTCCTGCGAAACGCTCGCGAATCTGTGCGAGCACGGGCATATATGTAGCGGCCCATGCGATCCGCTTGCGGCCGGTTTCGGCTAGGGCGCGATCTTTCACGTCTCCGCGCACGGCGTGCTCCTGGAGTACTGGCAAAATAAATTCCTCTCTGGTGGGGTGACTCGCGTTATTCTGCCACAAGAGTTGCCTGCCCCGCTACCTAAAGTGTGCGTGTGGAAGAGTATTTGACCAGGCTAGCCTCGGCCGAGGCCGTGCCGGGCGGCGGCAGCGCTGCGATGATTGTCGCAGCGGCCGGCTGCGCGCTCGTCGCCATGGTCGCGCGCATCTGCCGGAACGGCGACCTTGCCGCCAGGGCCGACGCGCTGCGTGCACGAGCGCTCGAACAGAGCCGGCGCGATGAGCGCGCCTTCAAACGCGTAATGGCCACGCGCGGGGAAGAACGCCAAACGGCCCTGGCCGAAGCCGCCGAGATTCCGCTCGAGGGAATGCGTATCGCGCTCGACGCGCTGCATCTCAGCGCGAACGCTCTCGCCCTGGGAAGCGCGAATCTCGTTAGCGACGCCGGTTGCGCCGCCGAATTCGCCCACGCGGGCTTGCTCGGATGCGCGTACAACGTCCGGATCAACCACCGCTTCATGCGCGACGAAGCGACGGTCGTCTCGCAGCGCGCGATCCTCGAGCGCTACGAGCGGGAAGCCACCGGCTTGACCGCGGCCATACGCAGGGGGGTCAATGCCGCGCTAACCAGCTAGTAAATCGAGAAACCGGCGGATATCTTCTTCCGCCACTTCCATTCCGACGCCGCGCTTGTTGTAGCGGATATCGTGAAAATCAGAGCCGCCGGTCATCACTAAGCCGTATCGCTGCGCGATCTCGCGAAAATGATGGCGGAGATTAGCGTCATGCGTCGGATAAAAAACTTCTAAGCCGCGCAGGCCTCGCTGCGCCAATTCGCCGATGATCGACTCGTCGCGCAAGCGTCCGGGATGCGCGAGCACCGGAATACCGCCGGCTGCGAGGATCGCATCGACCGCCTGGTGCGGCGTGATGTGCGTCGAGGGCACGTAACCGGCAGTTCCGCCGCGCAAGAAAGCGCGAAACGCCGTCTCGATATCGGAGACGATGCCTTTCCGGATGAGCGCTTTTCCGACATGCGGACGGCCGAGTGTGGCGTTGGGCGCGGCTTCCGCTTCCACATCCGCGAAGCTGATGTCGTGGCCGGCGTCGCGCAGCTGCGTCACGATGCGGCCCACGCGCACCCGGCGCGCTTCACGGTTCGCCTCGATAACAGCGGTCAGCGGAGAGGGACCGGTTCGCAGGCCGTAGCCCAGGATGTGGACTTCGCCGCCCTCGTGGGCGGCGTTGATTTCGATTCCGGTCACGACGCGCAGACCGGGCGCGGGCTCCAGCCGCTCGAACGCGGCGAGCGTGTCGTGATCGGTGATCGCGAAAATCTGCACGCCCCGCGCGCGCATGAGATCGCGGAGTTCTGCAGGTGAAAGGGTGCCGTCGCTCTCGCAGGTGTGCGAGTGAAAGTCGACTAGCGCTGCGCTTCCCCTTCCAAACGGCGCTCGATCCGCAACGAGATACCGGTGCGCTCGTTGCCGTCTATCTGCACGTCTATAAAGGAAGGCACGCAGCTCAAATCCATCTGCCCGGCCAAATAACTGCGCGCGATCGCGATCGCCTTGACCGCCTGGTTGATAGCGCCCGCACCGACGGCTTGCAGTTCCACGCCGGACCGTTCGCGCAGAACGGCGGCCAGTGCGCCCGCAACGGAGTTGGGATTGCTCTTGGCCGAAACTTTGAGCACGCTGCTGGTGATGACGGGTTTTTCCGGATCCTGTATCATGCTATGCCTCGCTGAAAAATTCGCTTGATCTCCGTCGCGCGCCCGGAGTCCACATCGATGGTTACGACCGCTGCACAAAACTGTTTCGTGCCGGCCTTCTCCACTGAAAACCTATCCGAGAAACCGGTGATGAACCGATCCAAGACGGCTTCCGACTCCATTCCGATGATGCCTTCGGTCGGGCCGGTCATGCCAAGATCGCTGATGTAAGCGGTCCCCCCCGGCATGATGTGCTCGTCCGCCGTTTGGACGTGCGTGTGCGTGCCATACACGGCCGCGACCTTGCCGTCGAGGTAGCGCCCGAGCGCCATTTTCTCGCTGGTCGCCTCGGCATGCACGTCCACGACGATAATGTGCGCCTCCGCGCTCAGGTTCGCAAGCGCCGCATCGACCGAACGAAACGGATCGTCCACCGGAGGCATGAACGTTCGGCCCATCACGTTTATGACTCCAATGGCGCACCCGTTGACGGAGAATGTCCCGGTGCCTTTGCCCGGAACGCCGGGCGGATAGTTGACCGGACGGATGACTCGCTCGCTCGTCTCTAAGTACGACTTGAAATCGCGCTTGTCGAGAATATGATTGCCGCTGGTGATGAAATCGACGCCCGTCTCGAACATCTCTTCGGCGGTCAGAACCGTTAGGCCGAATCCGCCGGCCGCGTTTTCTCCATTGGCGATGCACGCGTCGATCTTATATTGATCGCGCGCCATTGGGAGGCAGCGTTTGAGCGTTTCGCGTCCCGGCGATCCGACGACGTCGCCCACTAGGAGTAGATTGAGTGTCTTTATCGGCGGGCCGGAGCCTTTGCTTTCTTTCGCGATTTCAAGAAGTAGACGAGCACGTGCTTTTCCTCACGGAAGCCGACAAGACTTTTTGACTGCGCCGGATCCCGCAACGCTTCTATCGCGCACTCGACGAGTTCGTCTTGCGCGGCCGGATCCTCGTCGGGATTTTCTTCCGGTACCGGGTTGCGCACAAGCGCCGCTCCAAAGCGTTGCGCGAAGAGTCCGGTCAGCATGCCCAGTTCGTCCTTGGTGAACGTATCGAGATCGCGGCTTACATGCACGAAGCTGAGCGTCCGCTCGGATTCGCATTCCACGCGCAAATCGCCACCGTCGCCCGTGAGCGCCAGAAAACCGTTGACATGCGCCTCGACCTCGTCGCCGATAGCGCGCTGAGTCTGCCCGTCCATGCGCTGACCGATCGCGAACGTAAAACGCACCATACCTTCTCCTGGCATCGAGCGGATAGACGCAATCTCCGGATAGCGCACGAGCAGTGCGCACACCAGATTCACGGTATCGCTATTCTCGACGGGCTGCCGGGCGGTCATGATAATGCTTCCTTGTACCTGAATTTTGGGCCGTGACGCGCTTGGGGGGTCCGGTCTCTTAGACATCCGCTCAGGAGCCCCCCTTGTACTATCACGCCCTCTCCAACCAATCGCGAGGGGGTCCGGTTGCCCGGGGGCGCGGGCCGGCCTTCGCGAACCCCCCAGCCGTGAGCAAACGCTTGCCGCTCTGGATCGCCGCGGTCGTCCCCTCGATGGCTGCCGGGCACGTTGCGGGTTACGCCCTCTCGGGCTTCAGCGCCGCCGACGGGCGCCATGGCTGGCTTTCCCCGGCCATCGAAATCGGCGTCGCGACACTGATCGCCTTAAGCGCCCTGATCGTCGCCGCTACGTTGCTGCGCGCCGGCATTTTCCGTCGATCGCAGATCGAGAGCTCCGTTCTGGCGCTTGCGCCGCGTTTGGCGGCGTCGCAGCTCGTGCTTTTTGTGACGGCTGAGACCGTCGAAGGGCGCACGATCACGCCGGCGGGCATCGCGACGCAGATCATATCGGCCCTACTCGCCGCCTATATGCTTTCGCTCGTCGCCAAACTCGTGGAACGCTGCATCGCTTGCGCGGACGAAGCGGGCAGCTACCTCGAACGTCTCACTTCGGCAATCTGCGCATTCGCGCTCATCGATCCGGCGCCGCGCACCATTACGCTTTTTGCAAGTGCCGGCACCAGCCGGTTTCAACGGCCTCCACCGTTTGCGGTAGTCCTTCCTAGTTCTTGACTGCGCTCAAACGGAGGTACCCGCGTGTTGCAACGCTTTTTCGTTGCCGCGATTCGCGCGATATGCGCGACCGCGGCGATCACGGCAGCCGTCGCCGGACGGGCTGAAGCCGTTCCCGTCTTTGCCAACGGGCAAGGCGTCTCGTGTCAAACCTGTCACACCACGTTCCCGGGCATGACGCGCTATGGAATGATGGTCATGATGACCAATTTCCAGATTCTCGACCAGCACGCGCAGGATCAAGCGCTGCCGGTCGCAGTCCGCATGTACGTGGACTCGGTGCTCGGCACGGGCGACCAAAAAGGATACACGCAGCTCAGCGATCTCTCGCTTTTGGGTGGCGGTTTTCTCGGAAAAGATTTCACGTGGTACGCCGAGCAGCACGTCATCGATTCCGGGGTCATCGGTCAAACCGAGCAGGTATGGCTCTCGTGGAACGGATTGTTCGGCGGCACCAACTCGCTGCAAGTCGGAAAATTCCATACGCCGTTTCCGTTCATGCCCGCGCATGCTTGGACGCCTTCCGGATACCTCTTGGCGCAAGAAACCGTCGGTCAGAACGATTTCAATCCGGCCGAAGCGCGCTGGGGAGTGGCGTTCTCCGGTATGAGCAACGAGTTCATGTACAATGCATCCTACCTCACCGGAAGCGGTCCGACGAGCGAAGCCCTCGACTTCAATAAGAACTCCCATCCTCGCGCCTACGATCTCAACGTCTCGTACGGCGGCATGCAGATTCCGTGGGAACTCGGATTGGTGGCGATGCGAGGCGATGCGCCCGTGCTCGATCCGGACTCGGGCGATTTCCTCTTCAGCGATCGGTGGACGCGGCAAGGCGCTTATCTCTCGTACCAAGACAGCCGCTGGCATTTTCAGACGATGTATTACCGCGGAAACGATACCCAACCCGATGTCGACATGGTGAACGCTGCGTCGAACGGATTTTTCTTTGAAGCCGAGCGCGATTTTCCAAAGGACCACGTGCTCGTGCGGTACGACGTCGCGTCCTGCGGTTGCCTCGAAAGGCAATACCTAGTGGACGTCTCGCACAACTTTCAGCCGAACCTCGCGCTGATTGGTGAAGTCCGGATGGTGCCGGCGCAAAAACCGCAGATCCTCTTCAGGCTTGCATACGCCGGGCCGTGGGATAACGGCCACCGGATTCTCTCGAACTTTCACGACGTGCCGGCACAACTCGACGTGCAGCCGCGTACCCACCCTGCGCAAGGGAACCCCGGCGTCCAGGCTTCAGCCGCTCCCGCAACGCCGGCCGCGGGCGATTCGAACAACGGCGCGCAACTCGTACAGTCCAATGGTTGCGCCGGTTGTCACGGAGCGGGCCTGAAGGGCGGAGGAATCGGGCCGGCCCTTTTCGGTATCGAGCACAAGATGTCGAACGATCAGATCGCGGACTTCATCGTGCATCCGCGAGCCCCGATGCCGAATTTCGGGTTCACCGCTTCACAAGTCACCGACATCGTGGCCTATCTCGCGTCGCTTGACGGCGGCGTAAACAATACGGCGCCGACCGTGACGTTCTCGCCCCGGGCACCGGTGGATTCCGCAACGATCAGCGTCACGTTCCCGGGAACCCCGCCGTCGATCGTCCGCGTTCTTCCCGTGATGCAAATGGGGACGAGCACGCATCACACCGGGATCGTGCAACTTCAGCCGCTGCCGAACGATCCGCACACCTTCACCGGACGGATCGCGTTCTCGATGGGCGGTCCGTGGATCGTGCACATCCAATACGATGGGCAAGAGTTGGACGTTCCGGTCAACGTAGGGACGTAATGCGGCGCTTATCGTTCATCAAGGCAAGCGGCGGCGCGATGATCGTCGCCGCGCTGCCGCCTCTTTCCGAGCGCGCGCAGGCAAGCGACGTGGTGCAATACACCCTTACTGCCGGCCCCGTCCGCTTTTCGCCTGTACCCGGCCTCAATTTCTCCGCCCTGGGTTTTAACGGAAGCATTCCCGGCCCGCTTCTGCGCGTGGTTCACGGCCAGCGGCTCCGTGCGAAATTCATCAACCAAACGAGCCAAGGCTCAACGATTCATTGGCACGGGATGATCCTGCCGAACAAGATGGACGGCTCTGAGGGCGTCACGCAGCCGGCCGTTCCGCCGGGTGGATCGTTTCTGTATGAGTTCGCGCCCGAACCGCCCGGCACTCGCTGGTACCACGATCACGTCAGCGACGGTTTGCTGCGCGGTTTGTTCGGAATGATCGTCGTCGAGGATCCGCGCGATCAAAAGGCCGACGCGGAGTTCGCGCTCGTCTTTCACGACGTTCCTAAAATGGCTACGGTCCAGCCCGCCATGATGGGCGTCGGCAACGCGCCGATGACCGATCCAACGGGTTCGCCCGAGCTTATGCAGATGGCAGCGGACGACAAGATGGGCGACGAGATCGCATTCAGCGCCCACTGCATCAACGGCGCTTCTTATCCGAACACAAAACGGTTGGCGGTCGAAGTCGGACAGCACGTGCGCCTGCGCATCCTCAACGCCAACCCGACCCAGACCCGTTACATTAGGCTCGCCGGACATCGTTTGACCGTCACGCACAGCGACGGCAATCCGCTTCCGCGCCCTGTCGAAGTCGATGCGCTTCGCGTCGGCGTCGCCGAACGCTACGACGCGTGGTTCGAAGTCGGCGAACCCGGGGCGTGGCTGTTGCAAGGCCTTTCGAGCGATCCGCTCGCATACGAACAGGCCGCCGTCGTACACACGCCGGGCATGGAGAACGCTTCGCCGCTTAGCAGTCCGCAGTCGCTCGAAGGCGTGGATTATTTCACGTACCTGAAAGCAGGCGGCACCGGGACCGCGATGCCCGAGCAGCAGGGGAAACACTACGATTTCATTTTGGGCGACGGAAAGTACGGCAGCTCGCGTTGGACGATCAACGGCCGGACCTATCCGAACACTCCCCGCATCGACGTGCACCGCAACGACCTGGTGACGGTCCGCTTTACCAACAAAACCGACATGGACCATCCGATGCACTTGCACGGCCACGTTTTCGAAGTGACCGAGGTGGACGGAGTTCCGCTTGCGCGGCCCCTGCCGAAAGACACTTCGCTGGTACGCGCGAACGAAGGAACGCTCAGCTGGCGTTTTCGGGCGGATTCGCCTCCGGGCCGCTGGCTGTTGCACTGCCACAACGCGATCCATATGATGGACGGCATGATGACGCTCGTACAGTACGGATGATAATTCTTCAAGCGCTCGCGCTCGCCGCCGGTATGTTCTGGCAGGTCGCGTGGAGCCTCGTTCTCGGTTTCTTTCTTTCGGCCGCAATTCAAACGCTGGTCTCAAAAGAGCGCATGACCGCGCAGCTCGGCCGCAACGGCGTGCGCGAGATCGCGCTCGCAACCGCTTACGGAGCCGCCAGCTCTTCGTGTTCGTACGCCGCAGCGGCGATGAGCAAGACACTTTTCAAAAAAGGCGCCGGCTTCATTCCGTCGCTCGCATTTCTCTTCGCTTCGACGAATCTCGTCGTCGAGCTCGGTATCATCTTATATCTGCTGATGGGATGGCAATTCACCGCGGCGGAATGGTTGGGCGGCGTGCTGCTGATCGCGATTATGGCGCTTATCGTCAAAGCGACCTATCCCACGGCGCTGATCGACGAAGCTCGCCGTCACCTCGATGACGCGACGGGCGACGATGAAACCGTTGCCGGCGAAACGTTTTGGGACAAGCTGCGAAATCCGCAAACGCCGGTCACGATCGCACAGACCTTCGTTATGGACGTATCGATGCTTTGGAAAGATCTCGCCGCCGGTTTTTTGATCGCCGGAGCGCTCGGCATTTTCATTCCGGCCGGCGTATGGGGCGCGTTCTTTCTCCACGGCGCACCGCCGGGCGTGCAGATCGTCGCCAACGCCATCACCGGACCGCTCGTGGCGATCGTGTCGTTCGTTTGCTCGATCGGCAACGTTCCGATGGCGGCGATCCTGTGGGGAAGCGGCATCAGTTTCGGCGGTGTTCTAAGCTTTTTGTTTGCCGATCTGATCGTGCTGCCGCTGCTCGACGTCTACCGGCGCTACTACGGCCTGAAGATGGCCGCGTACATCGGCGGCGTATTCTTCGTCACGATGGTGGCGGCCGGCATCATCATGCAGTTTGTTTTTGGCGCGTTCGGGGCAGTTCCGCATCCCAACCCGCACATCCGCACCGACCTCTCACTCTTTGCCATCAACTACACGTTTTGGCTAAACCTTGCGCTCGGCGCCCTGGCGATCTCACTGTGGTATGTCAACGTCAGACATCCGATGACGCATAGCTGCCCGGCACACGAAGGCCACGCCCACTAGGCACTCGCGGCCCCGGAGCGGAACGTAAACCGCATGCACTTTCTCGGACGCGGCCGCGTCGTGGTAACGGGCGGAGCCGGCTTTATCGGGAGCGCGCTGGTCTGGGCCCTCAACCTGCGCGGCATCGACGACATCTTGGTCGTCGACAGACTCGACCAATCCGAAAAGTGGAAGAACCTCGTTCCCTTGCGCTACCGGGACTACATGGACGCAAGCGACTTCGAATCCGCGCTCCTTGCCCGGCCGGACGATTTCAAGGACGTCTCTGCGCTCCTGCATTTAGGCGCTTGCTCGTCAACCACCGAAACCAACACCGCATTCTTGATGCGCAACAACTACGAGTACACAAAGCACCTTGCGCAGTGGGCAATAGAACGAGGCGTCCGTTTCGTCTATGCATCTTCCGCCGCGACGTACGGCGGGCTCGAGCGTAATTTGCGCGACGATTGCGACCTCGATTCGCTGCGGCCGCTGAACATGTACGCGTATTCGAAGCACCGTTTCGATCTGTTCGCACGCGACAGCGGCTGGCTCGACAAGATCACCGGGCTGAAATACTTCAACGTCTTCGGACCCAACGAGCAGCACAAGGGCGACATGCGCAGCTTAGTCGACAAAGCGTTTTCACAGATCCAAGAGACCGGCGCCATCCGCCTGTTTAAGAGTTACCGCAGCGAGTACCGCGACGGCGAACAGCGGCGCGATTTTCTCTACGTGAAAGACGCCGCCGATATGACGCTGCATCTCGCCGGCCGCGAGGCGTTCGGGCTATACAATCTCGGCTCGGGGCAAGCGCACACATGGCTCGACCTGGTGCGCCCGATCTTTCGATCGCTTCGTGTCCCCGAACGCATCGAGTTCGTCGACATGCCCCCACAGCTGCGCGACAAGTACCAGTACTGCACGTGCGCTACGATCGACCGGCTGCGCGCCGCCGGCTACGACCGCCCCGCGACCCCGCTCGACCGCGCCGTCGACGACTACGTCTCCAATTACTTGCTGCCCGGGCACGGGCTCGATCCGGCGCAGGCCGAATCGTCCGCCGCACTTAATCGCAGCGCATGAGTTCTCGCGCAGATCGCCGCCGCCAGCAGCGTGGAGGGTCGGGACCACCGCCGCGCCGCGATCCCATGATCCCGGTGTATATCGGCCTCGCCGTTTTTATCGTCCTGGTCTTCGTGGGCTTCGGCATCATGTCGGCCGTGCAAAATTCAAAACGCAACGCTCAGCAAAGCTTCGTAACGGCGACGCCTACGCCCGGTGCCGGCGCAAAATCCAAACCGATTCAGCTGAAAGACGGCGCCCCGGTCGGCAAAAAAGTCTTCCCTACGCCCGATCCGGCGCATGGCTTTATCGGCGACACCATCGTGGGCGGACGCAGCCTACCCGTCGACAACATTCCGTGCGAAACTTCAGAAGCAGCGGTGCTGCATGTGCATTCGCACCTCGCGATCTTGAATCACGGCGTACAAGTGCAGGTGCCACCGTACTTAGGAATGGCATCGACGTCGCCGACGCAAGGCTGCCTGTACTGGATCCACACGCACGATCCGAGCGGCATCATTCACATTGAAGCCGGCAGCATCGTTTCACCAAACGGCGGAAACTACACGCTCGGAAACTTCTTCGACATCTGGGGCGAACCGCTCAGCCGCAACCAAGTCGGACCGTTCAAAGGCCTGGTCACCGCGTTTGTCAACGGCTCGCAATACAGCGGAGACATCGCGTCGATTCCGCTCCGCGCGCACCAGCAGATCGTTCTAGAGGTTGGAACGCCGGTGGTGCCGCCGCCGAATTACATCTTCCCCTTCGGGGACTAAGGCTGATGTCTCGTCCGGGATATGGCTTCCCGCTGAAACCGCTCGCGAAATTACCTCCATGTAATTTCGCGCCCTTCGGCAATGCTCAGGACTCGTCGCGTCGCGACTCGGCTTTCGAGAAACCCTGAGCCATGTCGAAGGGTTTGAAAACGACATCCTGTCGAGCTCGAAAAAGTTGCACACTTCGGCCGGGAGGTGTGCCCCTGATTATCTTTCTTGTTCTCGCGGCGGTCGCGTCGACGATCTCGCGAGCCGCAACTCTGCCGGTCATTCCCATACACGGTACCGTGCTCGCTGTGACTTCGAAAAATACCGCGATCGTGCGAAACGAGGCCGTCACGGGCATGCTGCCGTCGGCAACGCGTGCGTACCGGATCGAACCGCAAGTCATTTTGAGCGCCGGCGCCGGCATTGATGCATTCGTCGACCGCAGTGCTAGGCCGTGGCGTCTGTACGATGCGGCGTTGGCCGGACCGTTCGTACCGGGCGTGCCGCAAAGCGGAAAAGTGATCGCGCTGGACATCGGCTCGAAGCTGCCGCACACGCGACTCGTCGATCAGCGAGGGCAACTCGTGGACCTGGCGGCGTTTCACGGCGTGTCGCTCACGAGCTTCATCTTCACCCGCTGCCGGGACGAGTGCCCGCTCATCGCGGCAAAGTTTGTGGAGATGCAGAAGCAGCTCGATTCGAGCCGTTTTCATCTCTTTTTGATCACGATCGATCCGATGTACGACTCACCGCTGGTCATCGCAAACTACGCGCGCCGCTTCCATATGAACCCGGATTCGATCTCCGTTCTGACGGGCCAGCCGCACGATATCGCAACCTTGCTCGACCAATTCGGTATCACGTCGCTGCAAAACGGCGACGCCAATTTCATTCACAGCGACAGCGTTTTCTTGGCGTCGGATGGACGCATCGCGCAAATCTTGCAGACCGCCGGCTTCACGCCGGGTTCCCTCGCGGCGCAGGCTCGTCACCTCGCGGGTATGTCGGCCAGTCCGTTCGGACGCTTTCAGTTATGGCTGGTCGCCGGCGTCACGGCGCTCTGCGGCGGGAATCAGTTTGCGGGAATCGTCGCGCTGGAGACGGTGCTGTTCTTGATTATCGCCGGTATCTCGTTTGTGACGCTCGGATGGGCCGTGCGGAAGATCTGGGGAGGTACCTAAAGGCGCCGTTCAGAGCCCGCGCTCCTAACATCCCCCAGGCGAACATCGCCGCGACCACGAGCAGCATCATCGATAGATTGGCGACGAGCAACTGTAAGAGCAGTGGAACGTCGCCCGCGTGCTGCGCGAGCGCCACATACGTGTCGCGAAGCAGCGGGATTCCGCCGAAAACCACCGTCACGTCGGCGGCGACGATTACCACGAACAAGAAACGCGCGCGGATCTTTTTCATTGCGCTATCATCGTCACGGCGTATGCGATCGCGACGGCTGTCTCGTCGGGCGTTCCCAGCACCAGCCGGAAGCAGTGCACCTGCCGCAGCAGTGCGATCGCGCGGCTGACGCGATCCATCAGGTCGCCGCGCGCGTCGAACCAGCGCATTATCGCCGGCAGCGCCGCGGCCGCATCGATGTGTTCGAGCGAAGCCGAAGCGCCCGAACCCGCAATCACGAAGAGCGCGCGCAACGGATGCGGTTCGGCGACGGCTTCGGATCCGAAACACGTTTTCAAGGAAAGCTCCGGCGGATCGAGCGTCGCATCGCGGTCGGCCAACAGCAACCGCGCGCCGGCGGCTCGCACCGACGAGCGCCGCAAGAACGGGTACATCGTCGTTCCGCGAATCAACGCGCGCTCGTCGGAATAGACGTGCATTCCGCGGCGCACGCACGCGAGCATCGCGCTCGTCTTCGACGAGTTGGAGTTTCCGGCGATGGCAATCGCCGCGCCCTGGTATTCCAAGGCAGCCGCGTGAATCGATGCCATCTCGGAATCGTAGCGGACGACGGCCGAGACGATAACGGCGTCGGCCAGAAAAGCGATCGCGTCCGCCGGCAGCGGACCTTGCGTCCAACGCCACGACGGCGCATGATCGGACCAAAACGCGTATCCCGCGCGCGCGGTCGAAACGTAATAGCGGAAGTCGGGCTCGCGAACGGCCGGGTGGTCGGCATAGCGCCGGGCGAAAAGGCTCGCGACTGCCGCGACGTCCGTACGCAGTTCCATAACGACGCCCGCAATTGCGCAGCGGGCCGAGTGCACGCACGTACGTGCGAGCTCTGCGTGCGAGCTGTCGCCCGAACGGGTGAGCTGCTCCGCCCGGATTACTCGCATCGCTCTTCTCGCGTCATAGTACCTACCAAGGTACCCAGCGAGGAGCGCGTGGCCCGGACAAGCGGCAGCCTGCCATGCCCCTCACAGGGCATGAAGCAAGCGTACGGGTAAAACGAGGCACGATGGGAGTCCCCAGAAAACCGGTTGCGCCGCCCACCCCGGAACAGTCGGCTTTTCTCGAGCGCGCGATCGAGCAATACGGCAAGGCGACCTATAACTTCGCCTACCGCCTGACCCACAACGAGGCGGACGCCCGTGATTTGACCCAGGAGGCCTTCATCCGCGTCTACCGGGCCTGGCGATCGTTTCAGCCCGGCACGTCGTTCCTATCGTGGATCTACCGGATCGTCACGAATCTTCATCGGGACGAACTTCGCCGCCGAAAGGGACGTTATCAGGAAGAGATTCCCGAGGACAACGCACCTCAGGAATTCGCGGGGGAACGCCCCCTGGCCGTGTCGCCCATCGAGGATTACGTCGAGGGTCAACTGAGCGAACCGCTTGCGCGGTCGCTCGAGCAGCTCTCGGGAGACCAGCGCCAGGTGATCGTGCTCGCGGACATCGAGGAATACAGCTATCAGGAAATCGCCGAAATCATGGGGTGCTCGATAGGAACGGTCCGCTCGAGACTCCACCGTGCCCGAGCACTACTTCGCAGACTCGTACAGAGACAAATGGAGCAACAAAAATCATGACCGAGCATCTGAACAACCAAACATTAATCGACTACATGCATGCAGGACTGAGTCCCGAACGGGACGCGCACGTTTACGCGCACCTCGAAACCTGTCCGGAATGCCGCGCGGAATATGACGCCGAGTTAGCGCTCACCGATTTGGTGCGATCTTTCGCCGCCGCCGACACGCGCGAGCTTCCGTCATCGGTCAAAGCCGAGATTTGGGAGCGCATCCGCGCCGCCCGTCCGTCGCCGTGGGGCACCTGGGCCAGCTGGCTTCGCCCGGCGGTCTCGCTTCCGGTTGCCGCGGCTCTGGCGCTGGCGGCGTACTTCGGAACGTCCTATCTTGCACCGCACGGAACCGCTCCGATCGATGCCGGTTACTATTTGCAAGACCACGCCGCGCTCGACAGCACGGTGCCGTTTAGCGATCGCGCTACGGCCAGCGCCGCCGATCTCGAATCGGCCGCGCCGAAAGTGCCGGACGCCGTTGCCGTAACCGCTTCCTACACGGCGTACGCCAATCCATAACACGCGTTCGCTCGCGCTCGCACTAAGCGGCGCGCTCCTTCTGGGATCGGCGCAGCGCAACGATCCCGCGCAGCTCCTACGGCAAGCCGTAGAAGCGTATAGCAAGATCTCATACGTCGGGCAAGTTCAAAGCGTCGACTTCGGTACCAGCCACGCTAACGCGGTGCTTTTCCGCGTCGAACACCGCGCGCCCGACAAGACGCGCCGGTGGTATCTGGCGCCCGAGTCGCTCTACGGCGATTCGATCATCAGCCGCGGCACCATGGAATACGACGTCGACATGCACCGCAACCAAATAGTGGTCGCGCGCAACGACGCCCTCGACGACCAGGTCGCCTTCGACGACAATTTCGGTCTGCTGCTGCGCAACTATACCGCCGTGATGGCTCCCGACACGAACGTCGCCGGCCGCCGCGCGTATCAGGTGCTTCTGGTCAACAAATACACTGGCGAAACGGTCATCCGCCTTTCGCTCGATGCGCAAACCAAACTCGTGCTCGAGCGGGACCGCTTCGGCTCGACCGGCACGGTCACGAGTCAAATGCGTTTCGAACAGATCCGGTTCACGTCGGCGATTCCCGATCAGACATTCGAAATTCCCTCGGGGCTCAAACAGGTCCGCGGGCGGGACGAAGGTCTGCCCTCAAACGATGTACGCGCCGTCGTAAAAAGCGCCGGTTTCCGCGCGCTCGGCCCAAAATATTTGCCCGACGGATTCTTGCCGATCGCCGGCGAGGTGACCGACGTCAAAGGCGTGCGCACGCTGCATCTGCTCTACTCGGACGGGCTGCGCACCGTCTCGCTCTTCGAGAACGCGCGCGGCGCAGCGGTCGACATGAGCCGCTACACCGTTCACGCGACCAAACTTCAGTCACGCGACGCTCAATACGTGCGCGACGGTCCGACGACGCTGCTCGCTTGGGCGGACGGAAATCTTCACTTTACGCTCGTCGGCGAGCTCACGCTGGCCGAACTCAGGCGCATCGGGGCCTCAGTCTAAGGTTTCGATCGTCTCGAGCAGCTCGCGCTGCGGCTGGGGAATCGCGGAGCCTTCCGCGCCGCTGGCCGCACCCGTTTGCAGCGCATCGTGTGCTTCGATAACGGCGGCAACCGACCGCGCCAGCGCGTCCAAATCGTAACCGCCTTCCAACACGTAAGCGACGCGCCCGCCGCAGTGCTCTCTTGCCACGCGGTCGATGAGCGCGCCCAGGTGCGACGCGGCCTCAACGTCTACGCCGAGATCGCCGGCCGGATCGCCTTTCACGTAATCGAATCCCGCGCTCACGATCAGCAAATCCGGCCGCACACGCGCGGCCGTCGCGACCAGCAGGCGTTCCCAGAGCGCCACGAACGGTTCGGTTCCGAAATCGTGCGGCGGCAGCGGAACGTTGACGATCGCGTCGTGTTCCGGGAGCGCATAGTTTTCGTCGCGGCTGCCGGTACCGGGATAAGCCGGAAACGCATGCGTTGAAACATACGAAAGCCCGTCGCCGCTGACGGCTTGCGTGCCGTTGCCGTGGTGATAGTCGAAATCCACGATGAGCGTGCGCGCTCCAAATTGAGCCTGCGCCGCGCGCGCCGCAATAGCGGCGTTGTTGAAGACGCAGAAACCCATGCCGCGGCGCGCTTCGGCGTGATGGCCGGGAGGACGAACTACCGCGAACGCACTGCCGCCTTCGTGCATAGCCGTCTCCATCGCTACCACTGCGCCGCCCGCGGCGCGGCGCGCAACGTTGAACGAGCGGACGTCGATGACGGTATCACCGGTGGAAAGGTAGCCGGCGAAGTCAGCCATGCCGGCAACCTCGGCGCGCACGAGATCTACGTATCCCGACGAGTGCACGCGCTCGATCTCGGTAGCGGTGGCATCGCGGGGCGCTATGACATTTTCGAATTTTCCGCTGCTGCGCAAAAAATCGGCGACCGCTTCAACGCGGCCCGGCGATTCCGGATGAGGTATGCCGCGTAAGTGGTCGCCGTAGAGTTCGTCGTAGACGATTCTCAAGCCATCTAGTGTTTCTTTTTGGCCGCCGGAACGCAGACTTTAGCCGCCGAAGCCGCAATCTGCTTATACTGCGCCGTGCTCTTCTTCATCAGCTTCAGCAGCCTCTTATACGACGTGCACGCCTTGGCCGGCTGTTTTGTGCTCGTATATGAAACGCCCATCATGTAGAGATAATCCGGGTGCTGATCGATGTATCCCCGCAGCTGCGTGTCGAGAATCGTGAAGAGCTGTGCGGCCTCTTTGTAGTTTTTCATGCTGTAATCCGAGCCCGCGATGCACGCCAGCGTATCGGGATTGCGCGCCATCTGGAAAGACTGCGCGCAGGCCGCGCGCGCCAGCGGGTACTGATGGCTGGAAACGTAAGCTTGCCCGAGCAGCGCGAAGGTTTGGCCGCTCGGAGCGGCATCGGAGAGCATTTTGAGGTAGCGCGCCGCATCCGCCGGTTTTCCTTGGCCCATCTTTAGCTGCGCGAGATCGATCAGCGCACTCGTGTCGTTCTTGTCGATGCGAACGGCTTGCAAGAACTGCTGTTCGGCACGGCCCGGCTGGCGGTTGGCCATCCAGTACTCGCCATACGCGGTATGCAGGGTCGAAACCGCCGGGTATTGCTTGAAGGCGGCATCGTATACAGCTTGCGCTTGTGCCGGCTGTTTTGCCGCCGCATACATCAGCGCTTTTTGCACGATGATCGTTGCCTTCTCGTAATCGTTGGTCGATGCTGCCACGGCGTCGTCGAACGCTTGTGCCGATGCGGCGATGTTGTTTTCCTTGGCGAGTACGCCGGCGCGAAAGACGAGCGCCCGGACGTTTTTGGGATCCAGAGAGATCGCGCGATCGATTGCGGTTAGCGCGTTCGGCAGCGTGTTTTGGGCGACCCACGTTTGCGCTTCCTGAATCAGCGGACTGATGTCTTTGGTGTCGAGCACGTAGGCTTGCTCGAACTGTTTGCGCGCGTCGTCCCATTTCTGTTCGGCGGCCAGCACCATGCCCAGCGTGACGTACGCCCGCGGCTCGGTCTTGTTAAACGTCACGGCACGGCTGGCGATGCGCTCCGCATCGGCCGAACGCGGCGGCTTGGCTTGCAGATACAGCTGCGCGAGCTGTCCGAGGACGGCCAGATTGGTCGGCTCGAGATTGGAGGCCGCTTCGAAGTCCGCGGTCGCCGCGCCGAGATTGCCCAAGGCCAGCTGCCCCGAGCCGTCCAGGAAATAGACCTGCGCGGTTTTGGTACCGAGCTGCATGACGTGCTGCGTCAGCTGCACCGCGGCTTGTGCGGCCTGCGGGGAACCCAATCCCAAGAACTGGCTTGCCAACTCGATCATTGCGTCGCGATCGTTTGGATTCGTTTTCAGCCGGGCCTGAAGCCGCGGAATCGCGATCTGCGGCGGCTCGGGTGAAGCCGTGGGAAGCGGCGCCGGCGTGGGAGAGGGCGTTGCCGTTGCAGCGGCGGCCCGCGCCGCGTGCGCGGGTGCTCCGGAGAAAGCAAGCGCCGAACCGAGTGCGGCTGCGAACGAGGCGAGCAATAGGAAACGTTTCAAAAGTTCGTCCTTATCGAAATGCTACGGTGTTAACGGCTCAGGGCAGGCGAATGTCACGTATGAGCCGTTTTCGCCTGTTGAACCAGTGTCGTGAGGGCGGGAATGATTTGAAAAAGGTCGCCGACCACGAGCAAATCCGCAGTTTCGCCAATTGGTACGGTGCCGTCCCGGTTGATCGCAACGATCGTCCCGGCGGTCTGCATTCCGACTTTATGCTGGATTGCGCCGGAAATGCCTACAGCCAGGTAGAGTTGTGGGCTGACAATTTTGCCCGTTTGTCCGATCTGGAGGCTGTAAGGCACCCAGCCGGCATCGGCCGCCGCCCGCGAGGCGCCCACGGCGCCGCCGAGAGCTTCGGCCAGTGGTTTGAGTAAGGTTTCGAAAGGCTCGGGGCCGCCCAGGCCTCGCCCTCCGCTGACGACCACCGCGGCTTCTTCCAAGCCGATTTCGCCCGTCGCCTCTTCAACGTCGCTCTCAACGGCCATGCCGTAGGTTTTGCCGGAGGGCTTTTCGAGCGCCACCAACTGCGCGCCGGTCGCTTGCGGCTGAGCGGAAAACGCGTTCGGCCGCACGGTGACAACGCCGTAATCTCCATCTTTGAAAGCGCACGTCGTGATCGTCGAGCCTTGCAGTTTAGGCGCGATGCATTGCACGCGGCCGTTTTCGACGCGCAGCTCGGTGACGTCGGATGCCAAGCCCGCATCTAATCGCGCTGCGATCCGGCCGGCGACGTCGCGTCCCAGCATCGTGTTCGGCACCAAGATGACGGCCGGACCGGTTATTTTGGCCGCGGCTTCCAAATAGTCGACGACCGGGTCCAGCAGAAACTTGTCGACGTCGGCGTCTTCGGTGTGAAAGATCGTATCGAGCGGATGATTTTGCAGTTGCTGCGCGAGCGCTGCGGAGCCGGCTCCTGCGACGAGTGCGTGCGCCTTGCCGCCGAGCGCATCCGCCAAGCGGCGCGCTTCGGCCACGAGTTCAAACGTAACTTTGCGCGTCTGTCCACCGCTGTGTTCGACGAAGATAATCACGTCGCGCATCAGACGAGTTTCCGTTCGCGAAGAAAATCAAAGATGGCCTGCGCGCCCGAAGGGCCGTCGGCCGCCTCAACGACTTTTGCTTTTTCGCGCGCCTTTGGCGCCGCGATCGCGACGACTTCCATCTTCGCGCCATCGCTGCCGGCCGGACGATCGATGCCGCAATCGGCGGCTGAAAGCGTCGATATCGCCTTTTTCTTGGCGCCCATGATGCCCTTAAGCGAGGCGTAGCGCGGTTCACCGACCGCCATCGTTACGGTCACCAGAGCGGGCAGCGGTCCGGAGACAACTTGGTAGCCGCTATCGGTTTCGCGCTGGACCTTGATGCGGCCGTCGCCAATCTCTTCAATCTTGCGCACGTTGGTCAATCCGGGCACGCCTAGATATTCAGCCAGCGCGCCGGGCACGCCGCCGGTATTGCCATCGTCGGAGAGCGCGCCGGAGAGTATTACGTCGAAGCCGGTTTTCTTCAGCGCCTGCGCCATGGCATATGACGTCACCGAAACGTCGCTGCCCGCCAACGCCGGGTCGCTCAGCATGACGGCGTCGTCCGCGCCCATCGCAAGCGCTTTGCGCAGCGACTCTTTCATGTTTTCGGGCGCCATCGTGAAAATCGTGACGGTCGTATCCGCACCGAGGCGCTCTTTCAATTGAAGGGCAGCTTCGATCGCGTATTCGTCAAACGGATTGAGCGCGGTTTCGCCCGTGCGCACCAAACGCTTCGTTGACGGATCGATGCGGCGAACGGCATTCGGATCCGGCACGAGCTTTACGGTTACGACGATCTTCACGCGAGGAAAAGACCTCCAAGAAATGCAGAGACCACGCAAGGGGTTAGGGAACCCGAGTTCATTGGGCTCGCTGGAGGTGCGCCCCTGCCGTCGCGGAACCTAGGGTCGTAATGAATTTAGGAATCATTCTCATATTCGCGGCGCTCGCATCGCCGGCACCGTTGCCTTCACCGAGCGCCGCGCCGGTTGCGGACGCTTGCGGAGGTGCCACAACCAACCTTCTGGCGACCCTGAACCGGCCGACGATCGGCTTCAGCGCGTGCGCCGTGAAGCCGCGCGAAAGTTTATGGGAACTCGGATACTTCAACCAAATTCAAAACGACGGATCTCACGCGGCGGTGTACCCGCAGGGTTTCATCCGGTTCGGCGCGTCGCCGCGCTTGGAATGGGACGTGGTCGGTCCCAACTATCTGGTCCAAAAAGGCGGCGGCATTCTTCAGCGCGGTTTCCTTGACGGCGGAGTCGGAGCGAAGTGCGAGTTTTTCAGCAGCCCGTCCGACACCGCGGCGCTCGATTTGCTCTACATTTTTCCGACCGGCTCGGCGCTGTTTACGGCCGGCGCGCCCGTTGAGACGCTGAATTTCGATTACGGACACGCGCTCTCGCCCGTTGCCGGCGTCGCCACGACGATAGGCGTTCAATCGTCCTTCGCGCAAACGCTCGCCGGACGCGCATCCCGTTTTACCTCGCTGCTGCCCTCGATTGCATTTACGATCCAGAGTAATCCGCGCACGCAGTTCTATGCGGAATGGTACGGCCAAACGCGAATTCGCCCCGACGGCGGAACGCTGCTTGGCGTGAACGGCGGCGTTCAGTATATGTTGCGGCCGGATCTCGAGATCGATACAGAACTCGGCCAAACGGTCACCGATCTGGCGCGCGGACATTACTTCGGCTTCGGCATCGGAGTGCGGCCTTAGATATCCTAGAAACGGGGAAATACTCCGAGGAGGAACACATGCGACGCCTTCTTCTTGCTCTGACTCTGGCCGTATTCGCTTCGACGGCAGCCGCGCGTGCGGCCATTCCGCCGCCGCTTCCGGCTCCGTTAAAATCCTTCGATTCGGGCTCGCTTCACGTCGACGTGTACGGAACTCCGGGAAGGCGCGCGCTGGTTTTTATTCCGGGCCTAACGTGCGGGCCGTGGGAGTGGGCGGGCGAAATCGCGCAGTTCTCGCCGTCTTACACGATTTATGCGCTCACGCTTCCGGGCTTCGATGGGCATCCCGCAATCAAGCCGCCGCTCTTCCAAACGGTTTCCGCCGATTTTTGGACGCTTCTGCAAACGGAGTCGATCGTCAGGCCGGTGGTCATCGGACACAGTTTGGGCGGTACGCTCGCCATCATGCTCGCCGAACAGCACTCGGACAAACTCGGCGGCGTAATATCGGTCGACGGCCTGCCGACGTTTCCGGGCATGGACAGAATGACGGCCGATCAGCGGGCACAAGCCGCCGCACAGATGACTGCGGCAATGGCGCAAGCTTCAACACCCGCGCAGTTTGCCGCTATGGAAAAAACCTACGTGTTGCCCACGCTGATGATCTCGCCTGACGACATCGCCGTCGTCGCACCTTTAGCGGCGCGCAGCGATATTGCGGCGACAGCAGCCTGGACGACCGAAGATATCGGACTCGATCTGCGTGCGGAGCTCACGAAAGTCGCCACACCGCTGCTGGTGGTCGCGCCGTTCGATGCGGCGCTCGAGGGCAAAGTACTGCCGGATGCCGATGCGAAGCGCGGCTACTACGAGGCGCTGCTCGCAAACGATCCGGCCGCAAACGTGCAAATGATCGAGCCCTCACGGCATTTCGTGATGTACGACCAGCCGAAAAAGCTGCACGATGCTATCGCAGCGTTTGTAAGACAGCACCCGCCAGGCTAGACGTGTTCGTCGGGCTCGGCGTGGTGCGCGTCCTTTTGGTCGTCGGCGTTGGGATTCATATCGGTATCGCCGTAGACGGCTTCAGCCGGCTTGACGGTTTCGCGCTCCGCTTTGTCTTCGTCGTCGGGACGTTCGCGTTCCATAGGATCTCCTTACTCTTCACGCACGCCGAGTTCGTCTAAGTGCCTGCGCATTTCGTCCGGATCGGCGTACACCCGGAATGCTCCGGCTTGCTCCAATTCTTGTTGCCCGTAACCTCCGCTGAGTACGCCCACGCCCAAGAAATTCGCGCGCCGCGCCGCGAGCATATCCCACACGCTGTCGCCGACGACCATCGCCTCGACGTCCTTGGCGTGAAGTTTTTTCGCGGCGGTTAGGAAGAGGTCGGGATCGGGCTTGGCACGTTTGACATCCTCGCGCGTAATGATATGTTCGCCGGAGCGGCCCAGCAATTCGAGCATTGGCCCGGCATCTGCGCGCGTGCCGCTCGTCGCAATCACGTACGGAATCTTCAGTTCGCGGAGCTCGGCCAGGAGTTCGCGCGCGCCGGGAAGCGGAGATATCGACGGGATGCGTCGCTTGAACTCTTGCTCGTGCAGTTCGTTCAAGCGGTTGATAACGGCCTCGTCGAGCGGCATCTCGAGCTCGCGCGCGAGCGCTCGAATCATCAGACCGCCGCTCATGCCGATGCGCCGGTGGATGCGCCAAATGGAGAGATCGAAGCCGCATTCGCGTAACGCGGAATGCCAGGCCATGACGTGCTGGTAGACGCTGTCGACCAGCGTGCCGTCGAGATCGAAGATAAACGCGGGCAAGCGTTAGGGCTTCTTGGGTTCGTTCACGCCGAATAGGTCGTCTTCCATGTCGCGGTCGTCTTCTTGTGAGTCGACTCCGGGGTCCATGGTTTCGCTGCCGGCGATGTCGTCGCGGCGCGACCCTCGCTCTTTACTCTGATTTTCGGTGAGGTCGTCTTGAAAGATTTCGCCGCCGCGGTCTCTGGGAAGCTTATCCATGAAGGGGTCTTACCCGGCGTTTAGACGCGCGGGGTGGCACGGAACGCGCCGGAACCGCAGATCTCGACGATCTGATCGTTGCTCAGGCGGCGGAAACTGACATTGCAGTACTTGAACGCCTCGCCCGCCTCAGCGGCTTCATAGAGCCCCTGGGCCTCGGGATTGAGGCTCGGATGCTGGCGAACGGTCCGGTTCTTGAAATTCACGCGGTAGACCAGCTTCTCTCCGAAAAGTGAAACGTCGCCGCGGGCATTTTCATAACCGCCGTAAATGGGCTCTTGGACCTCCTCGGCGCCTGCTTGTTTGGCTTTCAGGAGCAGTACGTCGACGGGAGCGGTTTCAGATTCGCAGATCATATCGCTTCACCTAACCCGCTCGGCGCATTGAAGGTTGCATCACGTATGGGGCAGTGTGTTAAATAGCAGAACGATATAGGAAACGGTCCACGCCAGGGACGCCACCGCGACCGTTTTTTGGACCGTATCTTGAGGCAAGAAGATGGGCACGGCCGTGATGGCCGCCATCAGCAGCTTCAAGCCAAAGTCGGCATTGAGCGTCAAGTGGCCATCGAGCAAGTACGACTGACCGAACGTCGCGAGTATTCCGATGACGAGCAGCGCGAAGAACCACTGCCGGTTCTCCTGGTAGGCCCGCTGCATGTCTTCGACTCCCGGCGGCAAGATGAGTCCTGAGATCACATAGAGCAGCGCGGGCACGGCTATCGTGAAAACGAAAATCGCGAAGGTCCAGCCGGTGTGGCTGGTCAGGCTGAAATCCGTCCACCAGACCAGCAGCATGATCAGAAGCAGGTTGATGACCCAGATCACGCTTGGCCAATAGGATCCGATACGACCGCGGTGCACGATCAAGCGGATGACCGAACCCAGCAAATGCGCGATTCCCAGCCCAAGTACGATCGATACCAGAACCGAGAGGTACGAAAAAGCCTCTCCCTTCACCGGCTATTCCATCAGTTTTTTCGTGAAATACGTCCACTCCAACGCCGAGGTATGGGCGCGTTCCTTCAGGTTGGCGCCGGCTCCGTGGCCGCCTTCGGTGACTTCGTAAAACAGATACGGCACCTGCATTGCGGAGAGCATGGCGGCGAACTTGCGCGCGTGTTGCGGCCCAACGCGATCGTCTTTGGTGGTCGTCCAAATGAACGGCTCCGGGTACGCGGTACCCGCGCGGAGATTGTTGTACGGCGAAATCTTCGCCAGGAAAGCCCGTTCCGCCGGAACCGAGACGCTTCCATACTCGCCAACCCATGACGCGCCGGCTTGAATTTTCTCGTAACGCAGCATGTCGAGCAGCGGAACCTGAATGTCGACCGCATTCCACATCGAGGGGTGCTGCGTGAACTCGACGCCCATGAGCAGGCCGCCGTTGGAGCCTCCTTCGATCCCCAGATAGCGCGGCGACGCAATCCTGCGCGTGATCAAGTCCTGGCCGACCGCATAGAAATCGTCGTAGATCCGCTGCCGGTTGGTTTTCAAGCCGGCCTCGTGCCACGCCGGCCCGAACTCGCCGCCTCCGCGGATATTGGCCAGCACGAACACGCCCCCGCGTTCGAGCCACAACTTGCCGAGCGTGCCGGAATAAAACGGCGTCTCCGATATCTGAAACCCCCCGTACGCATTGATAACGGTGGGGTTGCGCCGGTTGGCCTTCATGTTTTTGGGATGCACGATGAAGTATGGAATCTTCGTTCCGTCTTTGGACGTCGCTTCGTGCTGTTCGACGACGTCTTGCGAAGCGTTGAATTGGGCAGGAAGCGCTTTCTCGACCGAAGCCGATCCGGTTGCGGTATTTACGGCCCACAGCGTCGTCGGCGTCAAGAAGCTCGTGACTTGGAGAAACGCGTTGCTGTTATGCAGATCGCTGTCGACCAGATTGACCGCGGCGTTGTCGGGAAGATTCAAACGGCGCGAACTCCAGGTTCCGTTCGCGCGCGGCGTAAACACGATGCCGCGTCCGCGAACGTTTTGATAAAGCGCCACCAAGAGCTGCGAATGTGTGGCTTGAACGCCGTCGATCGATTCACGCGGCCCGGGAGAGTACACGAGCTGCGGTTTGAGATGCGCGGGATCTGCCTTTGCGGCTGCCAGATCGACGGAAACCAGTGCGCCCGGCGCAAACGAGCGGCCGTTCACCGTCCACGTTTCGTTGGGTGAGAGAATGATTTTTCCGCCGACCATCGAGCGGATGTCGGCCTTGAGCGGTATGGCTAGGCGCTGCAGGCCGCTCGGCGTGAGCAGATAGTACTGCGACGTAAAGAACGTGACGCCGCGCCGGATCATGGTCGCGCGGTTCCCCGATCCGTCTTCCAATGTAAAGGGATCCGCGCTAACGTCGCTTTTTTCTCCGCGGAAAACCTCGACCGCGCTGGAGAGCGGCTGCCCGCGCTTCAGACGCTTGATGATGTAGGCATATCCCGAGGACGTCAGTTCGCCCGGATTCCATTCGCGCGAAACCAGCAGCGTATTCGCATCTTCCCACGTGGCCTGCTGCTTGCCGCGCGAAAGCGCGAATCCGCCCGGCACGAACGATCGCGTTCCGAGATCGAATTCGCGAATCGTCCGCGCGTCTTCGCCGCCGTCGGAAAGCGCCAGCAAACAGCGCCGCTCCGCCGGCCAATAGCAATTCACGCCTTCCCACACCCAGTTGGCCTTTTCGGACGTCGCCAGCGCGTCTAAGTCCAGCACCGTCGTCCACTGCGGCGCGGCCGAAGCGTAACTCGAAGGAGTCGTGCGCCGGTAAATGCCGCGCACGTGCTGATCGTCTTGCCAAAAATTATAGATCGCGCCATGAATGATCGACGGTACGGGGATGCGTCCTTTCGCCTGCGCTACTTTCAGGGCATCGGCGTACAGAGCCGCATAGTGCGGATCGCCTTGCAGCACCGGAAGCGTTTTCGCGTTTTCAGCGTGCACCCACGCCATCGAACGCGCGCCGTCTTTATCTTCAAGCCAGAGGAACGGATCCACGCCTCCAGGTGAAACGGGCGGCGCTTGTGCGACGGTGGTCTGCGCCGCAAGCGGTGAAGACTGCGCGCCGGCGCGCAGCGTAAAGTTCTGTCCGAAGGTTAGAGCAACGATTAGCGCTACGACGCTGAACGAACGAATGACGCGATTCATAATCTCCTCATGTCCTTGCATGTGTCCCGCGATATGGGATGGCCGGGACTCGAACCCGGACGGCCTTTCGGCCAGCAAATTTTCGCACCACTATAACTTTCGTTACCGCGCCGCTAAGCGACTCGTTTGTGGTCCGGACTGTGCCTTGACCCTATGACCCGTATCACGTAGGCCGCGCCCGTCCAGTCTCTACACCTTCCACCGAAGTGGCTTGGCTCGGCGTTGGCACTCGCCGCGTGCGGCGAAAAGCGTTCACCGAATTTGAGCGCATCCCGCGGGCGGTTTCCCTATCCGCGGCTCCAAGAAAAGTCTGCTGTGTCTACCGATTCCACCACCATCCCAAAAAGAAAGGGGCGCTCGACTCTTATCGAATCGGCCGCCCCTTTACTGCCTGGAAAGCAGTTCTTACGTCATCGACGCCGTGTCGTCGGGCATCATCTCGGCGGTCTGCGTGCGGATAGAAGCCGCGGCGGCCTCTTTCGTTGCCTCGATCGTGTCCTTGATGACTTCTCCGCCGCGGCGCACGATTTCGCCGCCGGCTTCGCTCATTTTGTCTTTCATCTGATCGGTCATCGGTCCGATGCGATCGGATTCGAAACGCGTGACGGGCAGCATCATGCCCGCCAGAAAGCCGACCGCCATTCCAGCGAGCAGCATAGCGATCGGGTTCTCGACCGTCACGTGCCGCACGCGCATCCCTGCGCTGCCAATTGCATCTTTCGCGCCCTGCACGCGGTCCATGACGGCACCTTTCGCGTCCTCGATCTTGTTTTGTGCCGCTTCTTTGCCCCGTTCGACGACGTTCGCGTTGTACGCGACCGAACGAACGTCTTCAGCCACGCGCTCGCGCGCGTCTTCTACTTCGCGGAACTCATACCGCTCTTGATCCATGCTATATCCTCCTTCACGCTACACGCCGTTTGATCGAAATCCAGTGGTGTTGCTTCTCGGAACTTAGCGATCGCGGCAGCGAGCAAACCGGCTGCCCCGATCCCGTAGAACAGAGTGACGATGAGCGCCGACGCCCACAGCGGCAACGCCAAGCCGAGCGCGACGATCAGCAAGGCGGTGAATGCGCCCAGAAACGCCAATCCCAGCACCGCCGCCCCCGCCATCCAAATCCCGGCGGCGGCTAGACCGCGGAGTTGCGTCGCCGTTTCGCGCTTGAAAAGCGCGAGCTCGGCGCGAAAGAGATCGCCGAGATCGCGCGCCAAGTGACGCAGCGACTCTCCGAGCGATTCGTGTTGATTCATAACCGTTCGTCGTACTCCCGGCCGTTCAGCGAGGCTTCGCCGAATGTTGGTTGCGACTGCAACTGCGGTTGCGAGTACGACTCGACGTAATCGGGTTGCTCCCAATCGCGCGGACGATTCGCGCTGCGCACTGCGCGTGCCGCAGCCATCCCGCCGACCAACCCTATTCCGGCCAGCAGCCACGTACGGCCGCGCGCAAATTCTTGCGCGTCGCTCCAGAGCGACGTGCCATCGCGCGAGCGCAAGTAGCTTGCCGCATCGCTTACGCCGTCGGCCAGCATGTCGGCCAAATCGGCCGCTTGAGGTTCGCCTTTTTCGCGCAGCACTTCACCCACGTCGCTCGCCACGGTGCCATAATGCTCGACGCGATCGGCCAGCATCTCCGCACCGCGGCCAACGGCCTGGCTGATCACGCCCTGCGAACGTTGCCACAAATCACTGGGGTCCATGCGTACCGCCATCTTGCTACCTCCATAATGGTGAGTCGTCCAGTACTTACCCAAGCACAACGGGCGCAGGGCGGGCAGGCAACCGTTTCCAAACCTACTTCCTTGGAGAAACGATCGCTGCGATGATCTTCAAAGATCGCGCCGACGCGGGCAGGCAGCTGGCTGGGAAACTGGTCTCTTATAAGGATAACGGCGCGCAGGTGCTGGCCTTGCCGCGCGGCGGAGTACCGGTGGCTTTCGAAGTCGCGCGAGCGCTGCATGCGCCGCTTGACGTGTTTGTGGTACGGAAACTCGGCGTTCCTGGACACGTTGAACTGGCGATGGGAGCGATTGCATCGGGCGGAGTGCGCGTGTTGAACGAAGATACGCTGGCAGAATTACGGATCGACGAGGCGACCCTGCACGCGGTAACGCAAGCCGAAATGACGGAACTCCAGCGCCGAGAGCACGCATACCGCGACGCCTTGCCTGTTCCGGACGTTGCTCATCGGCCCGTCATTCTGGTCGACGACGGACTGGCGACCGGCGCAAGCATGCATGCGGCAGTGCTTGCGTTGCGCGCGCTCTCGCCGAGCAAGATCGTCGTCGCGGTGCCGGTTGCGCCGGCCGAAACGTGCGCGAACATCGCGCAGTACGTTGACGAAATGATCTGCGTAGCGACTCCGGAGCCGTTTCGCGGCGTCGGCGCGTGGTACGGCGATTTCCGGCAAGTCACCGACGAGGAAGTGCGCGGCATGCTGCGCAGCGCGCGCGACTGGCTGCATACGACATGAACGAGCGCGAGATCGAGTTGCGCGCCGGCGGGAATCTGCTGGCCGGGACGCTTGGAATGCTAAATGGAAACGCGCGTGGCCTGATCGTTTTCGCGCACGGCAGCGGCAGCGGGCGCCGGAGTCCGCGCAACCGCTTCGTCGCCGGGAGCCTCAACGAAGCAGGTTTTGCGACGCTGTTGCTGGATCTGCTCACTGCGGACGAAGAGCGTATCGACGACCGTTCGGGCGAGCTGCGGTTCGACATCGGTCTGCTCGCGCGCAGAATGGTAGACGCAACCGAGTGGGCGAGAAATCAAAGCGAGCTCGGCAGGTTGCCGATCGGATACTTTGGAGCGAGCACCGGAGCTGCCGCAGCGCTGGTCGCGGCATCAACAAGAAAAGACGTTGCAGCGGTTGTCTCGCGCGGAGGCCGTCCGGACTTAGCCGGAGGCGCACTCGACTCGGTGACCGCGCCGGTTTTGCTGATCGTCGGCTCGCGCGACCCGGTCGTGCTAAACGTAAACCGTATAGCGGCGTCGCGGCTGCGAGACTCCGAACTCGCCATCGTACCGGGCGCCACGCATCTTTTCGAAGAGCCGGGCACGCTGGAAGAAGTCACTGCGCTCGCGCGGCGATTTTTTGCCACACATCTGCCGGTAAGCGGCGCGCCGTGAATTTGATTCCAAAGAGCGTGGAAAACGCGACGATCAAAGTCGCGGGGAAATCGCTCCCGCTTACAAACCTCAACAAGGTCTTCTGGCCGAAACTCGACTTGCGCAAGCGCGACCTGCTCGAATACTACGAAGCCATAGCGCCGGCACTCTTGCCACACGTGCGCGACCGCGCGATGGTCATGAAACGCTACCCAAACGGCATCGACGGTGAGTTCTTCTTCATGAAACGAACGCCGGCGTCACGTCCGTCGTGGCTCAAAACGTGTCCCGTCAGGCACGGCAAAGACGTCATCTTTTTTCCGCTCGTCAACGACCTCGCATCGCTGCTGTGGCTGATCAACCTCGGGTGCATCGATCTCAATCCGTGGTACGGTTTCTGCGACTCACCCGATCAGCCCGACGTGCTGCATTTCGATCTCGATCCCGAGAAGGAAGCGCCGTTTGCGCTGGTGCGCGAGGCGGCGCTCATCGTGCGCGACGGCCTCGAAGGTTTGGGCATGACGGCGTTCGCTAAGACCTCCGGCGGCCGCGGCATGCATATCTATGCCGGCATCAAGCGCGGCCCGGCGCAGCACGAGGTCTGGGCCTTCTCGAAAACACTCGGGCACGAACTCGCTCGCGCCCATCGCGACGTGTTCACCGTTGAATACAAAGTCGCGAACCGGCCGCGCGACAAAGTGCACTTGGATTACAATCAAAACCGCTCAGGCGCGACGCTTGCTTCGATCTATTCCGTGCGCCCGAACGCATTTGCGGGCGTCTCCATGCCGGTGTCGTGGGATGAGGTCGAGGGCGGCATCGAACCGCCAGATTTTACGATGCTCAACGCCCTTAAGCGCGTCAAGAAAGTCGGGGACCTGTGGAAACCCCTGACGCAATCGCGCGGCCGCTTCGATTTACAACCGTTGATCGCCCGGCTATAACGCCTCGCCTGATGCGCTCGTTTAAGAATCTTCCGCTGCGTCCGCCCATCGAACCGATGGAGACCAAGCCGGTCAAAGAGATGCCGACGGGAAAAATGTGGCTCTACGAGCCGAAGTGGGACGGTTTCCGTTGCATCGCGTTTCGCGACGGCGACGATATCGCGCTGCAATCGAAATCAGGACAACCGCTAGAGCGATACTTTCCCGAGATCGTCGAGGCCCTCAAGGCGCTGAAACCCGATGCGTTCATTCTGGACGGCGAGTTGACGGTCGAACTCGATGGCAAACTGGATTTCGACGCTATATTGCAGCGCATTCATCCGGCCGAATCACGCGTCAAGCGGCTAGCAGTAGAAACTCCGGCCGTTTACTCTGTGTTCGACGCTCTTTCACTTGTTGATCGGCCAAAGCTTTATCAAGATCCGCTGAAAGAGCGCCGCAAACACCTTGAAGATTTTGCTGCAAGGCATTTCAAGAGAAACAGGTCGCTCTCGTTGTCGCCCGCGACGGCCGGAATCGAAACGGCGCGCGAATGGCTGACCGGCGGCCTCGCGCACTTCGACGGCGTGATTGCGAAGAAACTCCAGGAGCCCTACCATTTCGGCGATCGCAACGCCGTTGTGAAGATCAAACGCGAGTACACAGCGGATTGCGTGGTCGGCGGCTTCCGGCTGGCCAAGGACGGCAAAACGATCGCGTCGCTGCTGCTCGGCTTGTACGATGACGGCGGCCTCTTGCACTTGGTGGGATTTGTGGGCAGCATGAGCGCAGCCGAAAGAACGCGCGCGGCCGAATTGCTCAAACCGCTCGCCGGAGGCTCCGGTTTTACCGGCGCGCAGCCCGGCGGGCCGAGCCGCTGGGGCTCGCGCGAGGCGCAGTGGCATCCGGTCTCTCCGAAGATCGTCGTTGAGGTTCAGTACGACCGCGTGACCGGCGAACGTTTCCGCCATGGCGCTAGGTTGCTTCGATGGCGTCCGGATAAGGCGCCGCGCCAGTGCACGATGGAGCAAATGGTCCGTTCGGGGTAAGAATATTTCATGGAGATCGTGATACGGTCCGACGCGGCGCGCGCCAACCGGCTGCTTCTCGCGCTGGAACGGCTCGATCAGCAGGGCGGATTCGATCCCGCGCTGGCCGAGCTCCGCGACGAGCTGCGGCAAGGATTGGTAAAAAAATCCTCGGGCGATCTCGATAGCGCGCCCAGCACGGAATAGGGTAGGAGGTAAACATGGCGAGAAAAAAACGCACGGGCGGCCGTAAGAAGAGCTCGGGCCGCAAAAAGAGCACCGAACGCAAAAAGTCCTCATCCCGCAAAGGCGGACGAAGGAAAAGCGGCGGCCGTAAGAAACGCAAGTATGGCCCCAAAGCCTCGCGCAAAGTCGAGCGCAGCATGCACGAGATGAAACGCGGCGAGCTGAAATCGGGCCGGAGCGGCAAGAAAGTGACCAGCCGCAAGCAAGCTATTGCGATCGGGCTTTCGGAAGCGCGCAGCGAAGGCGCCAAAGTTCCGAAGAAAAAAGGCTCCCGCTGATCGAAAAACTCGCGCCGTCCCAAGTGGATACTTCGACGATGCCGACGCTCGACGTTCGCAGCAGACGCGGCCGCACGCAGATTCGCGGCGCGCTGCGCTACGATCCGAAGGATCTCATGAGCCAAGAGCGTCTGGCATTGCCGTTGCCTCACGAGGGGAAAATCGTCGTGTACGGCGACGACGACGCGCGCGCCGAAGCGATCGCGGAGCGACTCGAAGAGCAAGGCTACCATAACGTCGCGGTGCTCGCGGGCGGATTCGAAGCTTACGAAGAGTGCGGCTTTCCCGTCGAAGAGGCGACCCAAGAGCAGCCTGTTCCCGGCGTTGAACGCGCGGGAATACCGCGCATCTAGTCGCTCGTCAAACGCGGCGGAGAAATCTGCAGCAAGCTCAGCACATGCGAGAGTTTTTCGGCTAACGACTTCTGCCCGCCGCGCAGCGCCTCTTCGCGCAATGCGCGCAGTTCTTCGACAGCACGGCTGACGTTGGGCCGGTTCATCTCGCGGAAAACCTCGCGGGCCCGGTTGAAGCGCGTCTCTTCGTCTTCCTCCCGCGAGCGGCGTTCGAACGACGGCAAGTCTTCGGAGTGTCCGAGCACGATGTCGCCGGCAATTTCGATAATCGCATCGGCATGGACGCGGGCGCCGGTCGCGGCCAGATCGACGTACCGGTCTTCGCGATCGTGCGCGGATATCGCGATCAGGTTAGCCTCGACGCAGAGTTCGATGAGACCGCCGACGTACGGGATGGCTTCGGTCGCCGTCTCCAGATACGCCTCGTAAAGTTCTTCTTCGTCTTCTTCGGTCGCGTCTAAGTAATAACTCCACGCGCGCCGCGCGTCGAGCACGGCCCGGAAAACCTCGCTATCGCTCATCGTGCGCACTTCTACGCACGGCGCTCCGGTCCGCTAGTGGCGCAGCAGGTAGCCCAAAAGCAAATCGTTTGTCGAAACGAGCGCTTCGGGATGGCCGGTGAGCGCGCAGGCTTCGTCGAGAATGAGCGCGCCGGCGAGTAAGATGTCCGCGCGCTGCGCAACCATGCCGGGCAGTTCTTTACGCCGCTCGAGCGGCAGGGAAGCAAGTCGCTCGATGACCGTTGCGAGGTCGGTGCGCGTTAGGATCTCGTAAGGGTCCGTCATCCTCCGGCCTGCCGCTACGGCGCGCGACGTCGTCGCGCTTCCCCCAACCAGAACCAATCGATCGATTTTCGCAAATGCCTTCAATGGCCCAAGCGCATTTCGCGCCTCGGCTCGGGCGCTTTCGATTTCGTCAGATCCGGCCGCTTCGCGGAGGGCCGGAAACCTCTCAGCCAACCGCACGGCGCCGATCTCCAAAGAGACGTGCGCGTCGACGGTCGCGTATTCGGAACTACCCCCGCCCACGTCGAGGACGCCGTAGCTGTTTTCGGCCGGCAGTCCCGAGAGCGCGCCCGCATAGGAGCAGCGTGCTTCTTCTTCGCCGCTGATGATCTGTAGCGGCACGCCGGCGATGGCTGCTACGGCTCTGGCGAATTCCTCCGCGTTATCGGCGCGGCGCAACGCGCTCGTCGCTATTACTTTGAGCTCCGGTTGAAACTCCCGGATTGCGGCAACATGCTCGTCGATCGCATCCAGCGTCCGGCGCATTGAGTCTTCGCGCAACCGGCCGCTCTCGCGAAGCCCTTCGCCGATGCGCGTTCCGGTCGAATGATGCAGCAAAATCTTCAGCGCGGGATCGAACTCAATGACCAGCGCGCGCGTCGAGTTCGTACCTATTGAAATGACCGCTCGGCTTGTCATCCTGAGTTTATCGAAGGACCCTGAGCAACGCGCCGAAGGCGCGTCAGTCGAAGGGCGCCCCTCGACTTGCGCACTGACGTGCGCTGCTCGGGGTGGTTCGACACGCTTACCATGACACTATTGGCGAACGCTCACCATGACACTAAATGTCTGTGTGGCGCGATTCGAAGAGTGCCGCGCGGCGTTTTTTGCGCAAGAAATGGCGTTCGTGCGCCGGCGCGGCGTCGGGCTTCTCCCACTCCTGAGTCATTTTGAGATACTGCGCGATCTGCTCTTCGAGATCGGCGTCGTGTATTTGCGGCGCCAGCATAGCCAGCGGGTGCCGCTCGTCACCGGTCACCATGAGCTCGACGGGCTTGCGCCGCGCGAGCGCGCGGTCATACAAGTCACGGTTTCGGGAAAGATCCACGGCCGGAACGGTGCCCAGCCGGCCGTCCTCTAAACGGACGACGGCTCCAAATGCGTGGATGTTGATGACGACGCCTTGTTGCGTCCGGGCGTTCATTGCCGAGGCGGTTTTACGTAAATGATCGTTTCGTTGGGACCGACCAAGTGCAGCCGGTCGTGGATCTCCGGAACGGCGCCTTGCGGATCCATCAGGCGGCGGATCTCGCGCTGCTCGATGCGCCTGCGGTGCGCGAGCACGCCGATATCTTTCTGCACGGACGAAAGCGAGCGGGCCATCGCAACGTCCTCGTTCACGATGTGGGCGAACTGGATCGAGACCAGAGTAGCGGCTACAAGAATCATGGCGGCGACGGCGAGGCGGCTCAGGAGACGGAAAACCTGGCCCGAACGCTTCTTCACGGGCCGGTTTTTACTGTTTCCAGGCGCTCGATTTGCCATGCGCCTATTCGCCGGTATTTCTGATAACGCGCCTCTTTCAGCTCCGCCGCCGGCAAGCTCGCAAGCTGGTCGAGGGCGTCACCGATATTCTTCAACACGCGCGAGATCGTCCCCGCTGGATCGCGGTGCGCGCCGCCGGTCGGTTCGGGCACGATTTCGTCGGCGATTTCGAACTGCAGCAGATCTTGAGCGGTCAGCTTGAGCCGCGTGGCGGCTTCTTCAGCTTTCGATGCGTCGCTCCAGAGTATCGCCGCACAGCCCTCGGGGCTCGCGACCGAATAGTAACTGTGTTCGAGCATGATGATGCGGTCGGCAATGCTCATCGCAAGGGCGCCGCCGCTGCCGCCTTCACCGATCACCGTCGCGACGATCGGCACGCGCGCTATCGTGAACTCGTACAAGCACGCAGCAATAGCTTCGGACTGAGCGCGTTCCTCGGAGCCGATGCCCGGATCGGCGCCTTTCGTATCGACGAAGGTCACGATCGGCAGGCCCAAATGCGATGCCAGATGCGCTAAGCGCTGAACCTTGCGGTATCCCTCAGGCGAGGGCATGCCGAAATTCCGCCGCAGATTTTCTTTGGTGTCGCGGCCGCGCTGCTGCGCGATGGCCATTACCGAGCGATCCCCCAGCTTTGCGAATCCGCCGACGATCGCGTGGTCGTCGCGAAAATGCCGGTCGCCGTGCAACTCGTCGAACTGTACGAACTCCGCGATGTAGTCCGCCGAGGTCGGGCGATTCGGATGGCGAGCCATGTGCACTTTTTGCCACGGCGTCATCGAACCGAAGATCTCGCGCTGAATCTGCGAGTATTTCTCTTCGAGCGCGTGAATTTCGGGCGAAAGGTCCAGCGACTGCGCAGCGTTGGCCGCGCGCAGCTCCGCTATACGTTTTTCGAGTTCGAGCAGCCCTCTCTCGCGTTCCACGATCAAATTCACGAGGCCGCGGTCCGCGCACGATGGCCGGCAGCCGCATAATCGAGCAACCGCGTCAGCGTCGCTTTGAGATCGGCGCGCGGAACGACCATATCGATGTGGCCCTTCTCCAGCAAAAACTCGGCGGTCTGGAACTGATCGGGAAGTTTCTGCCGGATGGTTTGCTCGATCACTCGCCGCCCGGCAAAGCCGATCATGGCCTTGGGCTCGGCGGCGATCACGTCGGCCTGGAAAGCGAAGGACGCCGAAACGCCGCCGGTCGTCGGATCGGTCAGCACGGTCACCAAAAAGTTTCCGTCCTCGCGGTAACGCGCGACGGCCGCGGTCGTCTTCGCGAGTTGCATCAGTGCGAGCATGCCCTCTTCCATTCGCGCACCGCCGCTCGCGGTAAAAATGACGCAGGGCAGGTGAAGGTCGCGTGCCCGCTCCAGCAGCATCGAAATCCGTTCGCCGACCACGGTTCCCATCGTGCCGCCGCGAAAATGGAAATCCATCACGCCGATCGCGGTTTCGAATCCGCCGATCTTCCCGGTTCCGCAGATCACGGCTTCGCTGAGCTGCGATTTCTCGCGATCGCCGGCAAGCTTTACGGAGTACTTCTTCTTATCGACCCAGTCCAGCGGATCGCCCGGCAGAACCTCTGCGCCGATTTCCTTAAAGTCGCCGTCGACGGTAATGTTGATCCGGTCGACCGCACTCATGCGGAAATGGTGTCCGCAGCGCGGACAAATCCAGAGGTTGGCCGCGAGGTCGCGCCGGTACAAGACTTCGGAACATTTCGGACACTTGCTCCATGTCGCAGCATCCTCGGTTTGTTCGTTCTTCGCGCGGCGGCGCGGCAACCAATCAGGCATCTACGAGCTCGAAAATATCCGGCCGGCGTACAATTTGCGCAGCTGCTTCAAGTAGTTGACGATCTCTTTATTATTGAGCTTTGATTCGCCCAAAACGCGATCGGTAAACACATACGGCACTTCCAGCGCTTTCCCGTAATGTCCCTTCGCGATCACTTCCAGTCCGATCTTAAAACCGATCGGATCGAGTTCGACGCCTTCAATCGCGGAGCGTCGCACCAAGAAATATCCGCTGGTAATATCTTTGATGCGCGTTAGCGGCTGCGCCAACGCGCACGCAACCTTCGACGTAATGACGCGCTTCCACGGCCAGTTGGTGATTCCGCCGCCGCGAACGTAACGGCTGCCCACCGCCAAACCATAACCATCCTCGAGCGCATGTACGAGCTTCGGCAGAATGGTGATGTCGTGACTGAAGTCGGCGTCCATCGCACCCAGCGCCTCCGATTCCGGCCGAGCGGCGCGCCAGCCATCGATCACTCCGCTCGAAAGGCCGAGTTTGCCGGGCCGGTGCAAACAGCGAACCGGAAACTCCGACGAGAGGCGGTCAACAATCGCACCGGTTCCATCGGGTGAATTGTCGTCGACCACGATGATCTCGCCGTCGAGCGCATTCTGCTTAAAAACGGCGTCGAGCTCGCGAATCAGGCGCTCTATGCCGCCTGCTTCATTATACGTCGGAATGACGATGGAGAATTTCAAACTGGACATACCGTTTCCACAGGATACGACGCTGGAGCGTCCTGTTCCGGTCCCAGCCGCCGCTCTATGAGAGTCGCTTCAGCAGAGGGTTGGTCTGCGGGTCGTACCCCGGCAGCACTTTGTACATTTCGCGCCCGCTGCGCAGCACCACGCCGTCGTCGGAGATCGAAAGCACCTCGTCCGCGTCGAGCAGCGTCTCTTCTTTCGTATCGTTCCACAAAATGAGCAAGCACTCAGGGATGCGCGTCTCGCCGAGCGCGAAGACGCCGCGAACTTCGCCCAGCACGCCTTCCATTGAACTGAGCACCGGCGTTCCGTGAACGAGATTTTCGAGCAGTTTTGGCATGCCTGATTATACCACCGTCAAGTAATTCAGCAACGCGACCACGACCAGCGCCGCGGTTTCCGTGCGTAAAATGTGTGCTCCCAAACCAATCACGTGTGCCCCGCTGCGCTCCGCCGCCTCCGCCTCCGAGTGTGCAAACCCGCCTTCCGGTCCCACCACGATCAGTACGCGCCGCGCGTTCGCAATCATCGCGGGAAGTACGTCGCGCAACGGTGCACCGCCGGCGAGCTCCCACGGAAACAGTACACAGTCGTACTGCGAAAACATATTCAGCAGTGCGGCGAAGCTGACCGGTTCGCGCACCTCGGGAATTTCGTCGCGGCCGCATTGCGCGGCCGCGCTTTTTGCCAAGCGCCGCCAACGATCCACTTTTCCGCGACCGCTTTCGATCACAACCGAACGTTCGGAATAGAATGGCACGATCGCCGCCACACCGAGTTCGGTGAGTTTTTCCACGACGAAGTCCATCTTCCGGCCCTTGGGCACGCCTTGCGCGACGGTTATGTGCAGGCGCGGCGTGGCTTGCGATGCGACGGGGGCGCTGAGTAGCGCACGCACCGTGCCGTTCTCTACCTCGAGCACCGCGTCGAAGCGATTGGCGCCGGAATCGATGATCTGAACCGCATCGCCCGATCGCTTTCGCAGAACGTGTGCGATCTTGTGCGCGTCATCCCCCGCCAGCGTCACGGTTTGGCCCGCGTCATAAACTCCCTCGACGAAGAACCGCGGCGTCCCCATCGTTACTCGGGCCGGAATGCGTCTTTGACTTTGTCGAAAAACGAGCGCTCTTGGATGCGATCTCCACCGAGCCGCGCGTACTCTTCGAGCAGTTCGCGCTGACGGTGGGTCAACTTACCGGGAATTTCAACGTGCACCGTTACGATGTGATCGCCGCGCTGCGTGCCGCGGACGGTCGGCATGCCGCGTCCGCGCATTCGTATGCTCATACCGGACTGCGTGCCCGCGCCGATGCCGAGCTCGAGCTGCCCTTCCAGAGAGGGTACGCCGATCGTTCCCCCGAGCGCCGCTTGCGGAAAGCTGATCGGCACGTCGACATATGTGTCAAGCCCGCTGCGTCTGAATATCTTGTGCGGCGCAATTGTAATGTAGACGTACAGATCGCCCGCAGTGCCGCCGCGCGTCCCGGATGCGCCGCCGCCGTTAATGCGAATGCGGCTGCCATCGTCTACACCGGCCGGAATCTTCACGCTCAGCGTGCGGTCTACTTCGCGCCGGCCGTGGCCGCCGCAATCGGGGCACGGATGCTCGACGACCTGTCCCTCGCCGCCGCATTTAGAACACGCGGATTGCGTGACGAACTGTCCGAGCGGCGTTTGACGCACCGTTCGCATGACGCCTGTTCCGGCGCAGCGATCGCAGGGCGTAATTAACGTCCCCGGAGCTGCGCCCGACCCGCGGCAAGTTTCGCAGCTCGCCAAGTGTGAGAACGCAATCTCGCGGGTAACGCCCGCAAATGCTTCTTCGAGCGTAATCTGCAGATCGTAACGCAGATCCTCGCCGCGAGCGGGTCCGCTGCGCCGCATCGTTTGCTGCGCCCCGCCGCGTTCGCCGAAAAACATATCGAAGATGTCGCCGAAGCCGCTCGCGCCGAAGCCCTGGCCGAAACCGCCTTCGCCGAAACCGTGCCCGGCACTCGCCCCGTTTCCAATCGTGCCGTAGCGATCGTACTGCGCGCGTTTCTGTGGATCCGAAAGGACCTCGTAGGCTTGATTGATCTCCTTGAACCGGTGCTCGGCATCGGACTTATCGGCGGCAACGTCGGGATGATGCGTACGCGCGAGCTTACGATATGCCCGGCGCACCTCGTCGGCATCCGCTGCCCGGCCTACGCCGAGCACTTCGTACAGATCGCGCGGCATCGGCTACTTGATCTCGGCGTCTGACAGCCGCGAGGACAACGATTCCGCGGTACCCGATGCCAGCGCCATCAAGCGTGCGTACGGCATGCGTCGCGGTCCCAACACGGAAAGCATCCCGATCGCACTTTCGCCGAACCGGTACGGCACCGTCACGATACTGAAATCTTGCATCTCGTCAACGCCGAGCTCGTGGCCGATCTTTACTTCAGCAGACTCGGCGGTCATCGAATCGGCTACCAAATCGTAAAGCGTTTTTTGTTCTTCGACGATGTTGAGGATCGAACGCAATTTGCGCGCGTCTTGAAACTCCGGTTGGTCGAGCAGATTCTGCGCCCCTGACGCGGCGAGCGTGGACTGCTCGCCGGAGCGCGCGCTGCGCAACGCGGTCATGATGACGTTTTTGAATTCGCCCGCCAAACCGAGTTGGTCGACGGCTGCCGCAATGTCGCTTTCGCGAATGTCGCGCAGCATTTTGTTCCCGAGCCGCGAGTTGAGCGCGTTCGAAAGCCGCGTGAGCTCGTCGGGGCCGGCGTCGGCTGCCAGTTCGAATAAACTCTGCGCTGCAACGCCCATGGACGTCACGACGATCGCCATACCCGTGCGCGCCGAGAGCCAAATCAGTTGCAGGTGGCGGAACGTCTGCGCATCGTTGGAAGGCTTGGTCGCAAACGCAAGATTCTTGGAAAGTCTGCCGAGCAGGCGCGTCGCGCTTTCGATCACTTCGTCGAGCTCGCGGCTCGCGTCGCGCAGCTCGTCGCGGATACGGCGGCGGTCGGCGGCTTGCAGCGTCTCCGGGTGCATCAGCTGATCGACGAACGTGCGGTAGCCCGCGTCGGAGGGAATGCGGCCGGCCGAGGTATGCGGTTGGACGAGGTAGCCGCCTGCTTCCAGGTCGGCCAATTCGTTGCGGACCGTTGCCGAGCTGACGCCCAGGCGGTACTTTTGGGTGAGCGTCTGCGACGCCACGGGTTCGGCCGTGGCGATGTATTCGTAGACGACCGTCGCCAGGATATACGCTTTGCGCTTGTCCAGGCCGCCGGGGCTCCCGGGGTTCATGGGTCTATCTTAGCAATCGCAGGCGAGGAGTGCTAGGTCCTCGCACGATTTTTTCTGCAGGCGACGCTGTCCCGGTCCCGGTAAACTCGCCGCATGAAGTCCGCCGAATCGATCGAGGCCCTCTCCCAAGAGGGCCGGCGCTTTCCGCCCTCGCGCGAGTTCGCCGCTCAGGCCAACGCCCGGCCCGGCATCTATAAGGAAGCCGAGCGAGATTATTTGGCGTTTTGGGAGTCTTGGGCGCGCAAGTTGGAGTGGTCGAAGCCCTTCAGCAAGATCCTCGAGTGGAACGAACCGTTCGCGCGCTGGTTCGGCGACGGCGAACTCAATGCATCGGTCAACTGTCTCGACCGTCATGTTCGCGCGGGCAAGGGCGACAAGATCGCCTATTACTATGAGGGCGAACCGGGTGACCGGCGGACGATAACCTACCGCCAGTTGCTCGACGACGTCTGCCGCTTTGCCAACGGCCTGCGTAAGCTGGGCGTGAAGAAAGGAGACCGCATCGCGATCTACATGCCCATGATTCCGGAATTGCCGGTAGCGATGCTGGCTTGCGCGCGCATCGGCGCCGCGCATTCAGTTATCTTCGGCGGCTTCTCGCCCGATTCGATCGTCGACCGCGTTAACGACGCCGAATGCGTCGCGCTCATTACCGCAGACCAAGGCTGGCGGCGCGGCAACAAGGTTCCGCTGAAAAATAACTGCGACACGGCGATGGAAAGCACGCCGTCGATCAAACACTGCATCGTCGCCAAGCGTGTCGGCGACCCGATCGACATGAAGGCCGGACGCGATCTCTGGTGGGACGACGTCGTAAAGGACCAGCCGGCCGAGTGCGCGCCCGAAGCGATGAACGCCGAAGACTTGCTCTACCTTCTTTATACGAGCGGCACGACAGCCAAACCGAAAGGCATCAAGCACACGACCGGCGGTTATCTGACGCACGTCACGATGACGCACAAACTCGTCTTCGATCTCAAAGAGAATACGGACGTCTACTGGTGCGCCGCCGACATCGGCTGGGTGACGGGTCATTCGTACATCGTCTACGGACCGCTCGCCAATCAAGCGTCGAGCGTCATCTATGAGGGTACGCCGGATTTCCCCGACAAGGATCGCCTGTGGGAAATCGTCGAGCGTTATAAAGTGAACATTCTATATACCGCGCCAACCGCGATTCGCACATTCATGAAATGGGGCGACGAGTATCCGCGCAAACACGATCTTTCGACGCTGCGGCTTTTGGGTTCGGTCGGCGAGCCGATCAATCCTGAAGCGTGGATGTGGTATCGCGAGCACATCGGCGGCAACCGCTGTCCGGTGGTCGATACATGGTGGCAGACGGAGACGGGCGGCATCATGATCGCTCCGCTTCCCGGCATCACCTCGACGCCGCCCGGAAGCGCGACCTATCCGCTTCCCGGTATTGCGGCCGACATCGTCAACGATAAAGGCGAATCCGTACCGCTGGGCGGCGGCGGCTATGCGGTACTGACGCGCCCGTGGCCCGGCATGCTGCGGGGCATCTGGGGCGACGATGAACGCTACAAGCAAACGTACTGGTCGAGGTTTCCGCACAAGTATTTAGCCGGCGACGGCGCGCGCCGCGATCTCGACGCCAACTTCTGGTTCATGGGGCGCATCGACGACGTGATGAACGTCAGCGGCCACCGCATCTCGACCACGGAGGTCGAGAGTGCCTTCGTCGAGCATCCGAAAGTTGCCGAAACCGCCGTCTGCGGAAAACTCGACGACGTGACCGG
>DASUIF010000026.1:0-74254 GCA_036273135.1 Candidatus Rubrimentiphilum sp. | reverse complement strand
GGCGCAACGGCAGATCGACCTTACGCCCCGGGAGTTCGATCTGCTGCACGTCTTGCTGCGGAGTCCGAACTGTATCTTTAGCCGCAGCCAGCTCCTGTCGCTGATCTGGCGCGACGAGACGGCGCTCAATCCGAATAACGTCGACGTTTACATTTCGTATCTGCGCCAAAAGATCGACGCCGGGCACGAGATCAAACTGATTCAAACCGTCCGCGCCACCGGGTTCACGCTGTCTTCACATACGCGCTAGGCCGCCGAACGCAGCGGAGGGCGATTTGGGCGGTCGTTTTGCTTTCGCGGAGGACACCGCGAGCGGCGGCGGGTATCCTCGGCCACTACCGTGCTGCACACCGTCGCTATTACACTGAAGATTCCCGACAACACCGCGTTCAGCGCGCTGACCGCTTTGCGCCGCCTCGGCGTCGACGTCGATCGGGTCGAGCGGGCCGACATTTGGCAGTTCGCCGGCCCCGGGACGAGCGAAGACGTTGCGGCCAGCGTGAAGCGTAACGAGTCGCTCTTCAATCCGAACAAGCACGTCCTCGAAGTACTGGAGTCGTCGTCGCCACGCGCCGGCGAAACGTGGATTTCGAACATCGCTCTTCCCGGAAAGGAGCCGCCCTCATCCGAAGCCGCCGCGAGACATTACACGGCCTGGCGGCTGTTCGCGGATCGCGATCGGCCGGCGGACAAGGCTACCGTCGAGTCGGCGATCGAAAAACTGCTCTGCAACCCGGCCATCGAACGTGCGATAACCTGATGGCGGATAAACCGTATACGATTGCAACCCTCGGCTCTCACTCGGCGCTGCAGATTCTCAAGGGCGCGCATGACGAAGGATTTGCGACGCTGGCGATCGCGAACCGTGATACCGAAGCGCTCTACCGATCGTTCCGGTTTGTCGATGAAGTCATCGGCATCGAGCGCTACCAGGATTTCCCGAAACTCATCGGTGAGCTCGAAAAGCGAAAGATCATCATCGTGCCGCACGGTTCGTTCGTTGCCTATCTTTCGCTCGACGAACACAAACGTATGACGATTCCCTACTTTGGAAATAAAGCAGTGCTCGACTGGGAAGCGAGCCGGGAATTGCAGCGGCAATGGCTTTCGCGCGCGGGACTCACGCTGCCGCGCCAATTTCAGGCGGGCAGCGATATCGATCGTCCGGTTATCGTGAAACTCTACGGCGCGCAGGGCGGCAAGGGCTACATGTTCATTCGCGATACCGCCGACTTCGAAACGCGCGCGGCGCATCTCAAAGAAGAGCACATCATCCAGGAATACATCGTCGGCGTTCCGCTCTACGTGCATTACTTTTACTCGCCGCTGGAAGGCCGGCTCGAAATCATGAGCATGGACCGCCGGTACGAAACCAACGTCGACTCGCTTGGGCGCATCCCGGCGGCGGCGCAGGAAGGCATGGACGTCAGCCCTTCTTATGTGGTCGTCGGCAACTCGCCGGTCTCGCTGCGCGAGTCAATGCTGGCCGAAGCATACCGCATGGGCGAGGCGGTCGTGCGGGTCAGTAAGGAGATCTGCGGCCCGAAAGGGCTCTTCGGCGCCTTTTGCGTCGAGACGATTATCACGCCCGACATGCAATTCTTCGTGATGGAAATCTCGGCGCGCATTGTGGCAGGGACCAACCTTTTCATCGACGGCTCGCCGTACTCGTACTTGAATTACTCGGAGCCCATGTCGACCGGGCGCCGGATTGCCAGGGAACTTAAGAACGCCATTTCGAGTAATAAACTGGGAATGGTATTAGATGATGGCTAGGATGACCACGTTGGTGCTGCTGGTGGCGCTCACGTGTCTTTTGCCGTTGCGGGCGAGCGCGGCGCTTATGGCCGATCCCGCCAAACTCTATGCGCAGATGAAGGCGGCATTCGAAAAGGGCAGCGCGCAGGGCTGGACGTTTTACAATCAGCAAGAGTACCTTTCCACCATATTTAATGCCGGCCGTGCGTACTCGCTGCAGATGCCGAACGACCCGGGGTACGCCAATCTCGCGCAACTGACCGTCGATATGGCGGCTGCACTGCATTACGATCCGCTGATCAATCACGAGGCCGTGCCGTGGTGGGTGCGCGAGGCCTCGCTCTACGTGCAGAAAAACAATCCGGATCGCGCGGAGCAAGCCAAGGCCAAGGATTTGCTCGCTCGAGTCGACGCGCTCGAAGACCCGATTGCGCTGGCGCAATTTGCCGACGAAGATGCCACGGCGCTCTTGCAAGCCTATCCTCATGACTCAAATGCTCAGTTGGTGCGGGTCGAAGCGAACTGGCGCGGCTATCTGATCAGCGGTGACGCGTCGTGGCGCAGCCTGGCGTTCGTGCACGCGAATGCGTCAACGTTTCCGATTGCGAATCTCCCGTCAACCTGGGGCCCGGCCTTCCTCAACGCGCTGCAAAACGCGGCGGCCGGGGCCGAATCCTACACGCAAGGCGATCAAGTCAACGCGCAAGCGGTGCTCAATAGATTGCGTCTTGCCGATGCGCCGCCGCTCATCGCCAGCGTTAAATCGCAGCCGCACGATGTGTACTTAACGACGCTCGCGCCGGCGGACGAGTATTTCGGGCCGATGGGCATGTCGATTCTCGGCATTCAAAACGAGCTCAAACGCGTCAACTTCATGATCGGCTATGGTTATACGACCCAAGAGAGCGGCGAGGCGGTGCAGATCGCTACCGCGATCGACGACATGCACAAAGTCTATCCGCGCGACCGCGACCTGCCGCAGTTGCTTTTCGATACGTACACTACGCTCGGAAAAATCGGAACGCCGGACGCCAATGCGGCCCGCACGCACATGCGCGCGATCCTTACCGTCGAGTACCAGGACACTCCCCAAGCGCGGAAATTGCTGCCGCTCTAGAAGCGGCGCTGGGGCTGGAGGAGCCCGGCCCAAGCGGGCGGTACCTTTCAGGTCCACAACGTGGAAAGGGGTCACTATGGCTCGTAAGTTTATCGATTGCCGCGAATTCCCAAGCGAAAGCAATTGCACCGTCGCGATCGCCGCCGATTCCGAAGATGAACTCGTAAACGCCGCGGCCGACCATGCGGTCAAAGTTCACAAACATGAAGACACGCCCGAACTGCGCAGTCAAATTCGCTCGGGCATCAAAGAAGGCGCGCTCACCTAGAGCGCACCACGGACAAAGAAAAGGCGCTCCGGCTGAAACACGACTCGATGCCCGACGTTCAGAAGTCTGAAGAAGAATGGCGCAAAGAGCTCGGACCGGAGCGCTATCACATTTTGCGCGAAGCCGGCACGGAGCGCCCGTTCACCGGGTCGCTGCTGAGTGTCGACGACGAGGGTACGTATACGTGCGGCGCCTGCGGCGCATCGCTGTTCAAGTCTGATTCAAAATTCGAGTCCCACTGCGGCTGGCCGAGTTTCACGCGTCCGGAAGAGCAAGAAAACGTCAGACTCCTGGACGACGATACGCTCGGGATGCATCGCGTCGAAGTCCGCTGCAAGCGTTGCGATTCACATTTGGGCCACGTGTTTGATGACGGCCCCGGCCCGGAAGGCACGCGCTACTGCATCAACTCGCTGTCGCTGAACTTTAAGCCGAAGGGTTAGTGCTCCGAGACCGAGAGCGTGTTGCCGTCGGGGTCTTTGAACCAGGCGACGCTCCCTTCCGGACTCTTCCAGATTCCAAGGTCGTCCTGTTTCATCCATTCCGATTCGAAACGTTCGAACGCAACGCCGCGCGCAGTCAGCTCGGTGACGACCTCTCGAATACCGGCGACTTCCCAGCCGACGATGGTTCGCTGCAGCAGCTCGAACGTCGTGCCCTTTTGAAGCATGATTTTGTTCGCGCCGCAGCGATACGTAGCCACGTATTCGTTGTCGCCGATCAGCTCGAAGCCGAGGACGCCTTCGTAAAACGCCCGCGCTTTGGCTGGGTCCTTCGTCGGGACGAAACCGTTCATCGGGAAGTTGTTCAGCATCGCGACCTCCTGGCGGAGAAGATTCGCCAGGAACAGCGCTATATCCGTACTAACCTACGGGTGTGGGTGACGAGCGCTCAAATCCCGGCATGAAGAGCCGCGCCTTATTTCTCGCGGCTATCATCGCTTTTTCCGTGCTGTCAGGCCGGCCGGCCGCCGCGCTCAATCCGCTCTCGCATTGCGGCACCGAACGCTGGCACATCAAGACACTCGACGACGCGGGCGCCGCGCAGATCGGCTCGACACCAATCGCGGTTACGGTCGCCCAGCTGCGCGGGTTTGCCGTTCCGGCCGCGTTCAACAAGAACAACGATACGAGCCGCTATCTGCCGGTGGAAAAAACTCAATACACCGTCGCGGCCCTGCTTGTGGGATTTAAAGAGGAGGCGGATCGCGACTTGCACGTGGTGCTTGCCGACCCGGCGCATCCAACGCAAACGCTGATCGGCGAGGTGCCCGACCCCAAGTGTTCGACGGTGGTCGCGGGCGGTCACGCCGCGCAGATCTCGGCCGTGCGAACCGCCTTTACGAAGTGCTTTGGCGCGGCGCCGGTTGGAAGCGCTCTCAAAAAATTCTCGGGCAAACTGGTCGCGAAGCTGACCGGCGTGGGTTTTTTCGACGTGCTTCACGGGCAGACGGGCGTCGCTCCCAACGGCATCGAGCTCCACCCCATACTGAAGATACATGCTGAAACCGGAAAGTGCCCGACGGGGTATATTCTGCCATGATGCGCCGTTTTTCCGCCGTCGTTCTTTTGCTGTTGTGCGCCGCGGGCGTGCGACCCGCCGCCGCGCAGCTGGCGTCCGGAGATCTTTCGCTTTCGGGCACGACCACGATCCCGTTCACGCTTTCGGGAAATCACATCTACGTTCGGGGTACCGTGGACGGCAAGCCCTACGCATTTATTTTCGATACCGGCGGAGCCGCGTCGCTTTCGCCCGCTGCGGAAGATGCGTTAGCGCTGCCGGTAATCGGACATGCGCGGCTTGGCGGAGCGGGCAATGCCGTCAACGACACCGTGATCGTGCAAGTGCCGGAGATGGATTTCGGCGGCGTGTCATACAAGGGCGGCGCTTTCGTGGTGCTCCCTACTCTCGCGCTCGTGAGCCCGTTTAAAGGCGTGCCGTACGGCGGCATTATCGGGCGAGAGATTTTCGGGAAACTGATCGTCACGATAGATTACGCGAATTCGCAACTGATCTTCACGCAGCCGGCCGTTTTCAGCGCGCCCAAGGGCGCCACGGAAGTTGCGCTCTCGATGCGCCGCGGGGCGATTCCCAACATCCCGGCGGCGGTCAACGGACACTCCGGAAGCTTCGATGTTGACGCCGGCGCGGGCGGTTCGCTGACCGTGACGCAAGCGTTCGCGCAAAGCTCGGGTCTGGACAATGAGTTTGACAAAACGTTAGCGGTGGAGATCGGACGCGGCGTCGGAGGTCCGATGATGGGGAACGTTGGACGCGGCCGAACCTTTCAGATGGGGAACGTGCAGCTGCACGATGTGCTCGTCGCGGTCGCCGGGCCGGGCGGCGGTGTTTTCGCTCAACCGGACCTTGCGGGCAACATCGGCGCCGAGATACTGAAGCGGTTCACGGTAACGCTCGACGTGCCCGACAGCAAGCTCTACCTGCTTCCGAACGCGACGTTTTCAACGCCGTTCGTCTACAACCGTGCGGGCCTCAGCGTCTTGCCGCAGGGCGCGCAGTGGAGCGTCGCCAGCGTCGTTCCCGGCAGCCCCGCCGCGCAAGCGGGGATCATGGCCGGCGACGTGGTCATCTCCGTCAACGGGCAGTCGCCCAGCGACCTCGGCGCGAACGGCCTGCACAATGCGTGGTATGCAGCGGCCGGCACCGTCGTTCAAGTCGTGCTCGAACGCAACGGCGTGCGTTCCACAAAGTCGCTGACGTTGCGGGACCTTATTTAAGGGCCTGTTCCGCTTGCTTTGCGCTCCCCTCGGCTTGCGCGCCTATCGACGCGCTGCTCGGGGTCCTTCGATAAACTCAGGATGACAAAGTGGAAAGCGACTCTTCGAAGGCCTTCAGGAATTCCGTCGTGTCGTTGTCGTCGAAGATCAGCGGCGGTTGAATCCGCAAGATGTTTCCGAAGCGTCCGCCTTTGCCGATCAGGACTTTACGTTTGCGCATCTCTTCGAGCATACGCGCGGCCTCATTGGGCGCATAGGCCTTGGTGGTTTGATCGAGCACGAGCTCCACGCCGATCATGAGGCCGCGCCCCCGCACGTCGCCGATGATCGGGAAGCGTTTTTGCAGATCGCGCAACCCGGCCAAGAGTTTTTCGCCCTGGCGCTTCGCGTTGGCAATCAGGTCGCGCTTTTCGATGACTTCGAGGGTGACGCGAGCGGCCGTGGTCGAGAGCGCGTTGCCGCCGAACGTGTTGATGTGCGGGCCTTTGAAAACGTCGGCGAGCTCGGGACGCGTGATGGTGACGGCGATGGGCATGCCGCTGGCCAGACCTTTGGCTGACGTGATGATGTCCGGCACGACGCCGTAGGTTCCGGTGATGCCGAACATTCCGTCGCCCAGGCGTCCCCAGCCCGTTTGCACTTCATCGGCGATGAAGAGCGTGCCGAACGGTTCGAGCGTCTCTTTCAAGACCTTGAAATACTCGTCGGGCGGTGCGATGATGCCGCCGACGCCGGCGATCGTCTCGGCAATCATCGCCGCCGGATTACCGTTGGTCTGCGTTTCGATAACGCGTTTGGCGGCCTTTGCGCAAGCGATTCCGCAGGACGGATAGGTCATGCCGAGCGGGCAGCGATAGCAGTAGGGGCTGGGCACGAATGCAACGTGCGGCGTAAACGGTCCGAAATTCCGCCAGTTGCTTTGGCCCGCGAGCGCGACCGTGTAGAGCGTGCGCCCGTGGTAGGCTTGCTCGAGCGAAAGAAAATCCGTGGAATTTTTCGCGAGGCGCGAAATGAGCGCGGCCATCTCGTTGGCCTCGGAACCCGAGTTGGAGAAGAAGGTCTTCGTCATGCCTTCGGGCGCGACGTCGGAGATTTTTTCGGCGAGATCCAGCATCTCGTCGGTCAGGTAGAGGGTCGAGACGTGGATGAGTTTCTTGGCCTGCTCGGCGACGGCTTGCGCGACTTCGGTATCGCCGTAGCCGACCGTGTTGGTGGCGATGCCGGCGAACGCATCGAGGTACTCGTTTCCTTCGTCGTCGCGGAGACGCGTGTCGTGACCGCCGGTGAGTGTCAGCGGCTGCTCGTAGTACGTCTGCTGCGCAGCGAAGATGTGTTTCTTCGCGCGGTCCGCGTTCTTTTTCTTGAGCAACTGCATCAGACTGCCTCCGTGGTGATGGTGTCAAACTGTTCTTCGGTGATGACCGAGCGGTCCCCGCGCATGAGCAGCCAGTAGGCGAGCAAGCCTCCCAGCAGGCTGAATATCCAGCCCCCGCTCCACAAGAAGCGAAGGGGCGTGATATAAAAGCCGGCCAGCGCGATGCCCCAGCCGGCGACCAGCGCTCCGACCGCGCGTAAATTGAAGCCGCCGGCATAGGCATAGACGCCCCGTGGGCTGTAGAGCTGTGCGAGATCGAGCCGGCGCTTGCGAACCAGCCAGTAATCGGCGATCGCTATCCCGTCGAAAGCTCCCAGCATAAGTCCGTACGTGCCGAGCCACAGAAAGACGTACGTCTGCGAAGTTTCGAGTACGCGCCACGGCTGCAGCACTAAACTGAGCAGTCCGGTCAATACGGCGCCGATCGCGAAGTTGATGTAGCGCGGCCACAGATTTTCGAACGCGCGCGCGGGCGCCATGACGTTCGCGCCGACGTTGATCGTAACCGACGAGAGAATCACGATAACGCCCGCGACGACGATGACCGCGAGCGGAAACTTCTCGATCAAATCGACCGGGTTCCAAATGGCCGTTCCGAAAATCTTCAGCGTCGCCGATGTGACGGCGATGCCGAGAAATGAGAAGAGCGCCATCGTGAGCGGCATCGAGAAGATTTGCCCGAGCATTTGTCCGCGTTGCGTGCGCGCGTAGCGCGTGTAGTCGGGAATGTTGAGGGCGAGGGTCGCCCAGAAACCGATCACGCCGACGACCGACGGCAAGAACGCGATCCAAAATTGTCCGCCGTGAATCTTCGCGGGAGCCGCTAACATTGGTCCAAAGCCGCCGGCTGCGTGAGCCGCCCAAGCGAGCAGCGCGATTGCGGCGATCCCGACCGTGGGCGCGGCGATCTGCGCGAGCCGTCCGATCGCTTGCGCACCGCGCATGGCGATGGCCACGTTCAGCAGCCAGAACAGGGCGAACGCGAGCCAAGTATGTTCAGGGTAATCGCCCCAATGCGCGCTCAACCCGCGCCACGCCGGCAGGACGGTCGAGAGAATCGCGTCGAGCGCCTGACCGCCGAACCAGGAATTGATTCCAAACCAACCCGCCGCGATGAGCGCGCGCGCCAGCGCCGGGATGTGCGCGCCGCGCGTTCCAAACCATAAACGTGCGAAGACCGGATAAGGTATGCCGTACTTCGTTCCGGCATGCGCCACAAACAAAATCGCGCTCAGCACGACGACGCTGCCAAGGAATATTGCCAGGACCGCTTCCCACCAATTCATGCCGATCGAGATCATGCTGCCGGCCAGCGTGTACGTCGGGATACACAGGCACATGCCGATCCACAGGGAGGCAAACTTCGAACCGGGCCACGAGTGTTCGGCGAGCGTACACGGCCGCAGATCCTCATTCCACATCGAATGATTCTGTTCGGCCTCTTTGTGCGCGGCGTCCGTGAGCACGACGACGTCGCCTACGCGCTGCTGGGTTGCGGTCGCTTTCACGTTAGCGTTCAAACTTGGACGAGGTCGTCGTACGTTTCGGGACGGCGGTCGCGATAAAACTGCCAGGTGTTGCGCACCTCGGTTATCAGATTACGATCCATCACGCCGATCACGACTTCGTCTTTGTCGCGGCTGCCGACCGCGACGAAGTTGCCGCGCGGATCAACCAAGTATGACTGCCCGTAGAATTCGCCCATGTTCCACGGCGCCTCGACGCCCACGCGATTGATCGCGCCGACGTAGTAGCCGTTGGCGACCGCATGCGCGGGCTGCTCGAGCTTCCAAAGATACTCGGAAAGCCCGGCCACCGTGGCGGACGGATTGAAGACGATCTCCGCGCCGTGTAAGCCGAGCATGCGCGCGCCTTCGGGGAAATGGCGATCGTAACAGATGTAGACGCCGACTTTTGCAAACGCGGTGTCGAAGACGGGATAGCCCAAGTTTCCCGGGCGAAAATAATACTTCTCCCAGAATCCGCAGCCGGGTGGACCGGCTTGCACCTGCGGGATGTGGTGCTTGCGATACTTGCCCAAATATTTTCCGTCGGCGTCAATGACGGCGGCCGTGTTGTAGTACACGCCGGCGAAGTCTTCCTCGTACATCGGCACGACGAGAACGATGCCGAGTTCTTTGGCGATATCTTGCATGAGTTTGGTCGTTGGACCGTCGGGAATCTGCTCGACGGCTTCATACCACTTCGGCGTCTGCTCGGTGCAGAAGTAAGGGCCATAGAACAGCTCTTGCAGGCAGACGATCTGCGCGCCTTTTTTCTTGGCCTCGCGGATCAGCCTGACGTGCTTGTCGGTCGCTTCTTTCTTGTGCACGGCCACCGGCTGCGCGCCGTCGGTATCGTGATGCGCTTGTATCAGACCGATGGTAACCTTCGATTCCAATGTATTCTCCGTTTTAGCTGTCCCCTCGACATGCGCGCTCCGCGCGCTGCTCGGGGTCCTTCGACAGGCTCAGGATGACATGCCGGCGCGCTGCTCCCATAGAGAGCGCCACGTTGCTCCCGCCTTGGTTTCGCCTTCCACGGCCATTTCCCAGCAAATCTGGGAACGAGTGGGCCGAAGCACTTTTATAACGGAGGAACCCAATGTATCGAATCTCAGCAATTGTCTTGGGGGCGGCGCTCGCTCTCTCGGCAGCCTCAACGGGCGGAGCGTCGGCTCAAATGTACGGAACCGGAGCAATCCCCTCGGGATCGTACCAATCGACCTGCATCAACGCGCGGGTCCGCAATAATATGCTGATCGCGAACTGCACGAACAACAGCGGTCAGCGCGTGCGGACGAGCATCGCCGTCAATGCCTGCAGAAACGCGGATATCGGCAACATCAACGGCCAGTTGTCTTGCGTGCGCAATGGCAACATGTACGGCCGCGGTCGCGGACATTATGGAAGAGGCCGCAGCGGATTGTACCGTCCGAGGTATTCCGCGGGATTGCCGGCGGGTTCATACGCGCAGAGCTGCACCAATGCTCAGCTCAACGGCAGCACGTTGACGGCTACGTGCACGGCGGCCAATGGCCAGTCGATGACGTCGTACCTCGATATCAGTCAATGCCGCTCGACCGATGATATCGGAAACGTGAACGGTCAGCTGCGCTGCGTCTATAGAGGGTACTAAATAGTTACCGGATAGTAACGCGCGCTCTTCTGGTGTTTGCCGGCGCCTTTGGCGCCGGTAAACGTATCTCCGTCGGCAACCATCTTGCCCCGTGAGAAGACGTAGCGCGGGCGGCCTTCGACGGTCATCCCTTCGAAGACGTTGTTATCGACGTTCATGTGATGATTCTTAGCGGAAATGGTCCGCTTTTTCTTTGGATCCCAGACCACGATGTCGGCATCGCTGCCGGCCGCGACCGTGCCCTTGCGCGGAAAGAGGCCGAAAAATTTCGCCGGATTGGCCGAGCAGAGCGCGACGAATTGGTTGGGCGCCATCAAGCCGCTGTTCACACCGACCTGCCACAGTATCGCAAGACGGTCTTCGGCCGTCGGCGCGCCGTTGGGGATCTTCGAGAAATCGTTCTTGCCGAGTTCTTTCTGTCCGCACAGGTTGAACGAGCAGTGATCGGAGCCGAAGCTGTGCAGCTCCATGTTCTTGAGCTTCCGCAGCAAGACGGCTTGGTTCCACTTTTCACGGATCGGCGGTGAGAGGACGTATTTTGCGCCCTCGAAATCGGGACGCTCGTAATCGCTGAAATCGCATACTAAGTATTGCGGGCACGTTTCGCCGTAGACGGGCAACCCGCGTTTGCGGCCATCGCTGATTGCGTCGGCGGCCATCGCGCTGCTGACATGAACGACGTAGAGCGGCGCGCCGGCGATTTCGGCCAAGCGGATCGCCCGGTGCGTCGCCTCGCCTTCGCACTCCACCGGACGGGTGAGCGCGTGCCACTTGGGCTCGGTCTTGCCTTCGGCCAACGCTTGTTTTGTGATCACCTCGATCACGTCGCCGTTCTCGGCGTGCACTTGCACTAAGCCGCCCGCATCGCGGCAGGCTTGCAGCGTCTTGAAGATCGTCTCGTCGTCGACGTAGAGTACGTGCTTGTACGCCATGAAAACTTTGAACGAGTTGACGCCCGCGGCAATCATTTTGGGAATCTCGGCCATCGTCTCGTCGCGGCCGTCGGCGATCGTTAAATGAAAGGCGTAATCGATGACGGCCTTGCCGGCCGCCTTTTCTTTCCACTTGTCGAGCGCGTTCTGCAGCGAATCTCCGCGCGTATGCAGCGCGAAGTCCACAACGGTGGTCGTGCCGCCCATCGCAGCGCCGCGCGTGCCGGTTTCGAAATCGTCCGCGGTGACCGTTCCGCCGAAGGGCATATCGAAGTGCGTATGCGGATCGATGCCGCCGGGAAAGACGAAAGCGTCGCTTGCGTCGACGATCTCGTGTTTGCCTTTGTCGAGGTTCTTGCCGATCGTGACGATCGTTTCACCTTCGATCAAGAGATCGGCGTCATACGTGTCGGTCGCTGTGACGACCGTACCGCCGTGTATGAGCGTCCCCATTACGTCAGCGCTTCAAGGCGCAGGCTGCGCTGCTTCCAGGATTCGGGCGGCAGGCCCGTATCGATCTGCACCATCTCGATGCAGTCCTCGACCGGGCAAACCATCTGACAGAGGTTGCAGCCGACGCACTCTTGCTCGTCGACGATCAGCGTGCTCGAGCCGTTGTTCACAATCCGGTCGATGCATTGGTGCGCCGCGTCTTCGCAGGCGACGTAGCACTTGTTGCAGTGGATGCATTTGTCTTGATCGATGCGCGCGACGATTTTGTAGTTGAGGTTCAGGTTTTCCCACGTTGTGATGCGGCCGGCAGCCGCGCCAACCAAATCTTGGACGCTCGCAAGACCGCGTTCGTCGAGATAGTTGTTCAGGCCGTCGATCATGTCTTCAACGATGCGGAAGCCGTGGTGCATCGCGGCCGTACAGACTTGCACGTTGCTCGCGCCCAGGAGTAAAAACTCGACCGCGTCCTTCCACGTTTCGATGCCGCCGATGCCCGAGATCGGGATGCGAACTTCGGGATCGCGCGCGCACTCGTTGACCATGTTGAGCGCGATCGGCTTGACGGCCGGCCCGCAATACCCGCCGTGGCTGCTCTTGCCGTCCACGTGCGGAACCGGATTCCACGTCTCGAGATCGACGCCGATCAAACTGTTGATCGTGTTGATCAGGCTGACCGCGTCGGCGCCGCCTTCGGACGCCGCGCGCGCGCCGAAGCGGATGTCGGTGATGTTCGGCGTCAATTTCACGATCACGGGAACGCGGGCGACTTCTTTGGTCCATTCGGCGACTTGCGCGATCAGATCGGGGTGCTGGCCGACCGCCGAACCCATGCCGCGCTCGCTCATGCCGTGCGGGCAGCCGAAGTTGAGCTCGAAGCCGTCGATATCCACCTCTTGCACGCGCTTCACGAGTTCGTGCCAGGCTTTTTGCTCGCAGACTTCCATCAGCGACGCGATGATCGTGCGATCGGGGAAGGCTTTCTTGCACTCGGCGATCTCTTTGAGGTTGACGTCGAGCGGGCGATCGGTGATCAGCTCGATGTTGTTCAAACCGATGATCTTGTTCTGCTTGTAGTCGAGCGCTGCAAAGCGCGACGTGACGTTCACGATCGGCGTGCCGAGCGTCTTCCAAACGGCGCCGCCCCAGCCGGCTTCGAACGCGCGCATCACTTGATAACCGCTGTTCGTCGGCGGAGCGGAAGCGAGCCAGAAAGGGTTCGGGCTCTTAATTCCGGCGAGATTGCTTTGTAGGTTTGCCATTCTATCCTCGCCCCTCGACATGCGCACATACTGTGCGCCGCTCGGGGTCCTTCGACAAGCTCAGGATGACACTGTTGAAGCGTTCTGCCGCGCCGAAGCGCGGCTTGACATGCTCACCATTACTCATGCCGGGACCTTTGCGTTCAGATATACGTCGATCGATTGCGCCGCGAGCTTGCCCTGTTGCGCTACCTCGACGACCATGGCTTCGCGCATGCCCTTTTCGAAGATGCAATCTCCGGCGGCCCAAACGCCCGGACGTGACGTCTGGAGTGAGTCATTGACTTTCACGACGCCGAAGTCGTGCGCGATCCCTAAACGTTCGAACGTTTCGATTAGCCGGCTCTGGCCGATAGCGGAAATCAGTGTGTCCACCGGTTCGGTGAACTCACTCCCGGCAACCGGCACGACGACCTCACGATCGCCTTGCGTTTCCAGTTTCGTGCGCACGAACTCAACGGCGTTCACGTGGTGGTTCTGGCCGATGATGCGCGTGGGCGCGCAGAAGAAGCGGAACTCGATGCCCTCTTCCTTGGCGAAGTCGTACTCGAATTGATAGGCCGTCATCTGTTCGGCGCCACGGCGGTAGTAACAGATGACGCGCGCTTCTTTCGCGCGCGCGATCGAAAGCCGTTTGGCGCACGTGAGCGCATCGACGGCGGTGTTTCCTGCGCCGATGACCGCGACGCGCTCGCCGAGGTCCGGTATCGGCAAGCCGAGTTTGGCGCGCTCGATGAAGTCGAGCGCGTCCCAGACGCCTTCCAGGTTTTCGCCCTCGATGCCGAGTTTGGGCACGTTGCCCATGCCGCAGGCCAAAACGACGGCGTCGAAATCTTTTACTAAGTCTTCGAGCTTCAGGTCGAACCCGACGCGCACGCCGGTGCGCACGTCCAAGCCTAACTTCACGACTTGCTCGGCTTCCCAGAGCGCCGTCTCAACCGAAAGCCGGAACGGTACGATGCCGTAGGTGTTCAGGCCCCCGAGCCGGTCTTTCGCTTCAAAAATGGTGACGGCGTGACCGAAGCGGCGCAGGTCGCGTGCAGTCGAGAGTCCGGCCGGGCCTCCCCCGATGATCGCGACGCGTTTGCCGGTATCGGGACCGGGTTCGAAGAGCTGGATGTCGCGCGCCGCGACGTAGTCGAGCGCGTAGCGCTGCAGATCGCCGATGCGGATTGGCGAATCACCGGCCTCATTGTAAACGCAAGCGCCTTCGCAGAGTTCCTCGGTCGGACAGACGCGCGCACAGCTCGCGCCCATCGCATTGGCTTCCATGATGGTCTTGGCGCTGCCCTTGACGTTGCCGGTGGAGATCTTTTGAATGAACGAAGCGACGTCGATGTGCGTCGGACACGCGTTCATGCACGGCGCGTCGTAGCAGTAGAGACAGCGGTTCGCTTCGATCGTTACTTCGATCTCGGAGAGCGGCTTGTGAATCGAGGCGCCGAGCTGTTCGCTCATTTATGCGTCGGAAACCCGAGGTTCACGCCGGCGTTGGTATCGAGCCAGCGCGACGTGATAACTTTACCGCGCGTGTAAAAGCGGAAGCCGTCTTCGCCGTAGATGTGCAGGTCGCCGAAGAGCGACGCTTTCCACCCGCCGAAGCTGTAATAGCCGACGGGTACCGGTATCGGTACGTTGATGCCGATCATGCCGACCTCGACCTCGCTTTGGAAACGGCGCGCGGCCGCGCCGCTGCGCGTGAAGATCGACGTGCCGTTGCCGTAGGGATTGTCGCGCAGCATCTGCAGCGCTTCATCGAGCGAGCCGACGCGCGTGTTCACGAGCACCGGGCCGAAGATTTCGTCGGAGTAGATCGACATCTTCGGCGTGACGTTGTCGAACAGCGTCGGGCCGATGAAGAAGCCGTTTTCGTAGCCGCTCACGCGGAAATCGCGTCCGTCTACGACCAGCGTCGCCCCGGCGGCTTCGCCCTGCTTGATGTAACCGAGGATGCGATCGCGGGCCGCGGCGTTGACCACCGGCCCCATGTCGTTGCCGCGATCGAAGCCCGGGCCGATTTTGAGTTTGCCGATGCGGTCTTTTATGCGGCTGATGAGCGCGTCGGCGGTGTCGCCGACGGTGATCGACGCCGAGATCGCCATGCAGCGCTGCCCGGCGGAGCCGTACGCAGCCGAGACGAGGGCGTCGGCGGCGGCGTCGAGATCCGCATCCGGCATGACGACCATGTGATTTTTCGCGCCGCCCAGCGCCTGCACGCGTTTACCGTGCGCGGCGGCGGTTTGGTAAATGTATTTGGCAATCGGCGTCGATCCGACGAAGCTGATGGCGTTGACGCCGGGATGGGTTAACAGCGCGTCGACGGCGGCCTTGTCACCGTGCACGACGTTGAACACGCCGTCGGGCAATCCGGCGCGTTTGAGCAAGTCCGCGATCAGCAGCGACGCCGACGGATCGCGTTCGGACGGTTTCAAGACAAAAGCGTTGCCGCAGGCAATCGCGATCGCGAACATCCACGTTGGAACCATCATCGGAAAGTTGAACGGCGTGATGCCGGCGCAGACGCCGACCGGCTGGCGCATCGAATACGTGTCGATCGCCGTCGAGACGTTCTCGCTGAACTCGCCTTTCATTTCGTGCGTCAGCGAGCACGCAAAATCCACGACCTCGAGCGCGCGTGCAACCTCTCCCTCGGCGTCGCTGACGATCTTGCCGTGTTCGCTTGCCAGAATCTCGCCGAATTGCGTCGCGTGCTCTTTCATCAAGGCACGGAAGGCGAAGAAGACCTCGGCGCGTTTCCCCAGCGGGGTGCGGCCCCAGGCGACTTGCGCGGTCTTGGCGGTCTGCACCGCCAGATCGACGGTTGCTTGGTCGGCAAAGGCGACGCGCGCCTGCACCTCTCCGCGCGCGGGATCGTAGACGTCGCCGAAGCGCGCCGAATCCTCGCCGTAGGTCTTACCGCCTATGAAATGGGTAATCGTCCGGGTTCTTACGGGAGCTTGCATGCGGGACTCTTCGCCGCAGGGACGCTTAAGGGCTCCCGAGGCCGTTAAATCGCGTTTTCCAGCTGTGTCTCGATTGCGACTGCTTGAACGATGCGCGATTGAGGAGTGGTGGTCGTCTCGCGGCCTTGCAGCGCAAGTTTGGTCATGACCCCATGGACGAAGACGGCCTCACCATCCTCGCGTTGATCCCGGATCGATTTGTCGCCTTGGAAGCCGCGTGCGCCGTGACTTTGAAAACTTAGGCGCAAGCGAACGACTCCGGTGGCGGCGTTTGCTTCCTCGACCGTACTCGTCCAAAACGCATCGGCCCCGGGCTGCCGGATTGCATTCGTCCACGTGACGCCCGGCTGCAAAGCTTCGGGCGGCGGCCCGAGCAGCGCTGCGTCGTACACGAAGTCGGGTACACCGGATGCTTTCTTGTTGTTGCGGTTCACGACTTCACCCGAAGCATCGCTTGAAAATCTGAGCAGCGGCTCCGCTGCGGCGTTATACTGCCGCGTCCAGGAAAGCCGGCCGCCCGATGCGCGCGAGACGTTGACCGTGTACGTTCTCTCGACGGGAGCCGGCTTGGCGCCGGCCGACTGGGGGCTGTTCATCACCGAAGTCCAGGTGGTGTGATAGTGAAGCTGCTGGCCGCTGTGCACTTGAGGGGCGAGCAAGGCCGGCAGAGCGAGGGCCGCAAGCACGATCATGGGTTCATTATAACACCGCCGGAGGGGCGCATCGTGGCCGAGGCTCGGGTCCACGAGAGGCCGAAAAAGAGAAGATGCGCCTTTGGCTTCGTCCGTTTGCTGCCTCCGCGGCCGCCCTGCTGACCGGCGTCATTTCGCTGGGAGCCGCGAGCGCGCAAACCGCATACAGCTCGAGCGGCTGGCGCGTCGAATGTTCGCCGGCCGCGGCCGGCAAGTCGATGGATTGTCAGGCCGTCGCGCAAGTTACGGCGCGCCAAACCGGCCAGGTATTCGTCTCGGTTACGGTCCGCGTACCCGCGGCTACGAAAAAGCCGGTGCTGCTCATCCAAATTCCCCTGGGTATGCTCGTCAGCGGCGGCGTGAACCTTACGATCGGCAGCGGCACGGCGCAGCCGTACGCCATTCAAACCTGCACGGTTTCCGGCTGTTTCATAGGGGGCGAGGTTTCGCCGGCGATGCTCCGCGAGCTGCTCGCGAGCCAACAATTGAAAGTCACGTTTCAGAATCTTGATAAACAAACCGTTACGGCGACTATCCCGCTCGCCGGCTTCGAGCCGGCTTACAAGAAGATTCAGTAGGCCGCTTAAAACTTGATGTTGTACTGAATTGCCGCCGTGCGGCTGATGTAGCCCGAACCAAACTGCAGGCCCCAATCAAAGTGCAGCTCGGATCTCTTTGAGAGGAAGTCGATTCCCACGTGCGTGTTCGCCGGCAGCCGCGGAACGCGCGTCGAGAGCACGAAGGGCGAGATCCCGCCCGGGGCGCCCAGAAACTCGGCCGGTAACGTGAACGTATTCCCCGGTGAGAACCTGAGGCCGGCGGCCACGTACGAACGCATCATGCCGCCGTCCGGCGAAACGTGCGTGCTGCCGAATTCGAGCGCGGGCGAGAGCGCCGTCAGGAGTTTTCCCGACGGGTTAACGTTGAGTCCGATCGCACCGGCGCCGCTCTCGCTAAAGCCGGACGATCCAACGTACAGCAGATCCAGATCCGCCAGCGGCTTCAGATACGTGTTCCGGTTTTGCAAGATGTATGACGCGCGCAGACGCGCATCGGCGGTCCATGCGTAGGAGTTGCTGGCGGCGATGACGTTCGAATTGGGCGCCCGCGCGTTGCTGAAGGAAATGAAGCTCAGGCCGAGCGCCTGGGTTAAGCTCCACGCGCCGTGCGTATGTTTGAGCGCCACACCGCCGCTGAAACGGTTGTCTTCGGAGCCGAAATTGTCGGCGACGTTCGCATTCCCGTGTTCGTACCCGAACGCGAACCCGAGCAAATTATTGCGGTGCGCGAACTGGTAACCGCCTTCAATGCCCGTCGCGGTCGCGCTGTAGCCCACGGTGTCGCTCGACGTAGCCTGACGTTCGCTGCGATCGGTAAAGCGCGCCCAGCTGCAGGGCGTTTCGGTGAGAACGCGCGACAATTGGTGGCAACTCATCATGCTGTCGGTAAAGTCGAAGCTCGCGCGCGTGAGCGACGCCAGCGGCGCCAGGTAGGGACCCTGCGAAAGATGATCCAGCGTTGCCGCATATGCGGGCGAGGCCGGATCCATGTTGACCAATCCCACCAGCGTCGGTTCCATGCCGCCCAAACTGCCGGTATTCCAAATATCCTTGAAATGCTGGGCGAGAGCGGCCTGATTGCCGCTGAGTTGCGGGAAAGTGAAGTTCACGGCGGCGATCGTGATCCCCAACGATTTGGCCGATGGGACCAGGCGGTATGTCAGGAATGGTGAGTTGATAGCCGTAACGCTGCCCAACGTTACTCCGCCCGCGGCCGTGAGGAACGTTATGACTTGGTTGGGCGCCAGTGAAAGAATTACGGGCGCGATCGAACCGGCTATACTTGCCGTTCCGGAGATGACGAATAGATCGGAGGGAAGCGTTCCGAAAGAGATGTGAACGCCCAGCGTTCCGCCGGCGGTTTGCACGAAGTTTCCGTTGAGCGCCGTTGTCGTTCCCGCGACCGGAGCTCCGAGTCCGATCGTACCGCTGTTGGTCAGCAGACCCGAACCGCCCAGATCGATCGACGTCAGCGGAAAAAATATGCCGCCGGCCAGATTGTTGAACGCGTTTGCCGTGCTGTTGAGCACGACGTTGCCGGCTACAAGGCCGCTGTTGTTGACCGTCGTGCTCGCGCCGCCGGTCGCAGTGATCGCGAGGTTCGACCGGGCGACGATCACGCCGGTGGCGGTGTTCGTTATCGTGTTGGTGTTGCCGCCGGAGATCATGATGCCCGCCCCCGCCCCCGATCCGCCGGCGACCGTGCCGCTCGTGGTGATCGAAATATTACCCGCGCTCGTACCCGCGCTCTGCGCGAAGATGCCGACCGAGTTCGCGCCGGTCGTAATGATGTTTCCGGTATCGGAGATCGTGATTGCGCCGCCGCTTCCCGCGCCGCCGTTCGAGCCGGCAATGGCGATCCCCGTGCCACCGTCGCCGCCGAAGCCGCCGCCGCCGCCGATGCTTTGCGCAAAGATACCGTCCGCGCTCGAACCGCTCGTAAAAATGTTTCCGTTCATTGAAACGTTCACCGCGCCGCCGTTTCCGGCCGCGCCGCCGCTGCCGCCTACGCCGATGCCGATAATCTTGTGACTGCCGTCGCCGCCGAAGCCGCCGCCGCCGCCGATGCTCTGCGCGACGATCGCCGTGGCGCCGTCCCCGCCCGTCTTGATGCCGCCGTTCATGGTAATGGTAACCGCAGCGCCGGAACCGCCACCGGTACCGCTGCCGCCGACAGCAACGCTCTTCTGACTGTTGCCGACGCCCGCGCCGCCGAGGCCGCCGCCGCCGCCGATACTTTGGGCGAGAATGCCGAACGACAGGCTTCCGGTCGTGACGATGTTGCCGTTTTGATTGATGGTGACCGTGGCGCCGTTACCGCTCGCGCCTCCCGATCCCCCGACGGTCACTCCAACCGATTTCGTTCCGTCGTTACTCGAATCTCCGCTGCCGCCCATGCCGCCGCCGCCGCCGATGCTCTGCGCGACGATGCCGATCGACATCTGTCCGCTCGTGAAAATCGAAGACGAATTCGTTATCGTAATTGCGCCGCCGTTGCCGCTCGCGCCGCTCGTTCCGCCGACTCCAACGGAAACCGCGACCGCGGGTCCTTTGCCGGATTTGGCGATCTTCGAATCGCCGGTTCCCTCGCCGCCCATCCCGCCGCCGCCGCCGATGCTTTGCGCAACGATTCCATTGGCGTCATTACCGGATGTTGAAATTGCCGCGTTGTTCGTGATGGTAACCGTACCGCCGTTTCCGGCCGCGCCGCCCGATCCGCCGACGCCCACACCGATCGAAGAGTTTCCGCTTACAATGCCTTCGCCCGCGCCGCCGATTCCGCCGCCGCCGCCGACGCTCTGCGCCACGATCGCGTTCGAGCCTTCACCGTGCGTGACGATGGCGCTGCCGTTATTGACGATCGCGATAGTCCCGCCGTCGCCCGATGCGCCGCCGCTCCCGCCGACTCCGACGCTGATCGAAACCGAGCGTCCTTTTTCACTGCCGGCATTGCTCGACGAGTTTGAACTCGACGTGCCGCCGGTGCCGCCGCCGCCGCCGATGCTTTGCGCGAAGATTCCCGCCGACTGATCGCCGTCGGTTTCAATCGCGCCGCCGTTCGTAACGGTGACTGCGCCGCCCGTTCCCGCCGCGCCGCCGCTGCCGCCGACGGTCACGCCGGCCGATACGTTTCCATTGGTCGTATTTGCCGTTCCGCCGCCGCCGTTGCCGCCGCCGCCGCCGATACTTTGCGCCACGATCGCAGCCGCACTCGTGCCGGAGGTGAAGACCAGCGACGAGTTGCTGACGCTGACGGCACCGCCGTTGCCGCCGGCTCCGCCGCGGCCGCCGACGCTGACGCCGATCGCGATACTTTTTCCATTAGCGCTCGTACTCGCGGTTGCGTTTGTGGTTGAGATACCGCCGTTGCCGCCGCCGCCGCCCACGCTCTGCGCGAAGATGCCGACCGAACCATCGCCGCTGGTTACGACCTGCGCTTGATTTGCAATCGTAACGGCTCCGCCGTTACCGCCCGCGCCGCCCGATCCGCCGACGCCGACCGTGATCGCGAACTGTCCATCAGAGCTGCCTTCGCCGCCTCCGCCGTTACCGCCGCCGCCGCCGATGCTCTGCGCGAAGAGGCCGAATGACGATTGGCCGCTGGTCATGACGATCGTGCCGTTGTTGGTAACTGAAACGTCGCCGCCGTTTCCGCCCGCGCCGCCCGACCCGCCGACGCCGACCGTGATCGCAACGGATTTGCCGCTATCTGAACTCGCCGTGGCGCTGGCCTGACCGCTTCCGCCGTCGCCGCCGCCGCCGCCGACACTTTGTGCGAAAATTCCAAACGACACGTCGCCGCTCGTTCCGACGGAGCCGGAATTGGTCACTGTTACGAGTCCGCCGTTGCCGCCCACACCGCCGGACCCGCCGACGCTCACACCGATTGACGCGCTTCCGCCCGTCGTCTGGGCACTGCCGCCGCCGCCGGTTCCGCCGCCGCCGCCGATGCTTTGCGCAACGATCGCGTCGGAAAATGTTCCGCTCGTGACAACGGTTCCGGCGTTCGTGATCGAAACCGCGCCGCCGGTACCGCCGCCGGCTCCGGCGCCGCCGACGCCGACGGTAATGCCGACGCTCTTGCCTTTTTCGCTGCTCGCGCTGGCGGTTGACGTTGCGACGCCGCCGTTGCCGCCGCCGCCGCCGACACTTTGTGCAAAGATGCCGACGGAATCATCACCGGTCGTTACGACTTGAGCTTGGTTGAGCACGGTGACCGCGCCGCCGTTCCCGGCCGCGCCGCCCGAACCGCCGACGGTCACCGCGATCGAAACTTGACCGTCGGAACTGCCTTCAGCCGCTCCGCCGTTGCCGCCGCCGCCGCCGATGCTTTGCGCGACTATTCCATAAGAAGAGAGGCCGCTTGTCGAAACGACGGTGCCGGTGTTGTTTACCACGACCGCTCCGCCGTCGCCGCCCGCTCCGCCCGATCCGCCGACGCCGACCGAAATACTGATCGATCCTTTGCTCTTCGATGTTGCGCTCGAACCGGCGCTGCCCGCACCGCCGTTACCGCCGCCGCCACCGACGCTCTGCGCGAAGATCGCCGTAGATTGATCGCCTTGCGTTCCGACCGATCCCGAATTCGTAATCGTGACGGTACCGCCGCTTCCGGCCGTTCCGCCGGAGCCGCCGATCCCGATCGACAAACTTCCAGCGCCTTTCGCGCTGTAAGCCGCGGCACTCGCGCTTGCATCGCCGCCGTCGCCGCCGCCGCCGCCGACACTTTGCGCAACGATCGCATTTGCAAGGCTACCGGTCGTGACGACCGTGCCGGTGTTCGTCACTGAAACGGTGCCGCCGTTGCCGCCTTTACCGCCGCTTCCGCCCAAGGCAAAGGCGATCGCAACCGTTGGATACGGCGAGGCTGCAATCGCGGTAGAAGACGTTGTTCCGCCCATGCCGCCGCCACCGCCGACGCTTTGCGAAAAGATCCCCAGCGATCCCGATCCCGACGTAAAAATTTGACCGTTATTGGTAACCGACACTGCGCCGCCCGCGCCGCCGTTTCCACCGGTTCCGCCGATCGTTACCGAAAGCGAAGCCACGCCGACCGACGTGGCGGCCGCGCCGCCACCCGCTCCGCCGCCGCCGCCAACGCTTTGCGCGAGTATTCCGAAACTGCGATCGCCGGTGGTGGAGATCAGGCCTGTGCCGGAGTTGGTGACGTTGACTGCGCCGCCCGTTCCGCCGTTTCCGCCGGTTCCGCCCAGACCGATTGAAAACGTCGTTCCGCCGGATGTTGTGAAACCGCCGTTTCCGCCGCCGCCGCCGACACTTTGCGCGAAGACCGCATGTGAATCCGAACCGGTGGTAACGAGAGTATTCGTGTTGTTAACGGTTACCGTCGAGCCGTTTCCGCCGCCCGCGCCTTTTCCGCCGATCGTAGCGATGCCGCCGGCGCCGCCGCCGTTGCCGCCGCCGCCGCCGACGCTTTGCGCAAAAATATCGTACGCATGATCGCCGCTTGTTCCGATCGCTCCGGAGTTTGTCACGGTAACGTTACCGCCGTTGCCGCCGGAGTTTGCTCCGCCGCCGACCGAAACCGCGCCGCTGCCGAGTCCGGCGCTTCCGCCGCCGCCGCCGATACTTTCAGCCAGTATTCCGATCGAATTTGATCCGCTGGTTACGATCGTGCCGGAGTTCGTAACCGCGACGGTGTTTGCGTTGCTCGATCCGCCGCCCCAACCGCCTAATCCTACGATGCCCGAACTTCCGCCGCCGACACCGCCGCCGCCGCCGATACTTTGCGCGAGAATGCCATACGCGTTGCCGTTTGTCGTAACGACTTGCGCTCCGTTATTTACCGTTACGGATCCGCCGGCGCCGCCGATGCCGCCCGTTCCGCCGCTTCCTCCGAGGCCGCCGAACGAAGCGCCCGAACCGCCGCCGCCGCCAATGCTTTGCGCAACGATTGCAATCGCGTCGGCTCCGGATGTCGAGATCGTTCCGCCGGTCGTGATCGAAACCGTTCCGCCGGTTCCACCGACGCCGCCCGCGCCGGCTTTACCGCCGCCGCCTTGCGCGGTTCCACCCAGACCGCCCGATCCGCCCAAACTCAAACCGTAGATCGCAAACGATTGCGATCCGGACGTTGCAACCGAGCCGGATTGCACGATCGCAACGGCACCCGCATTGCCGCCCGCGCCGCCGGTGCCGCCGCTGGGATTGACCGAACCGCCGAATCCACCGGTGCCGCCCGTTCCGCCGGTGCTTCCCGCAAATATTCCGTACGAAGATGCGCCCGCGGTTGAAATTGCATTCGAAGCCGTAACGGAGACTGCGCCGGCCGCGCCCGCATCACCGCCGGTTGCGCCGCTGCCGGCGATTCCGCGTCCGGCGCCGGCGTTTCCACCGTTTCCGCCGGTGCTCTGCGCAAAAATTCCCGACGCGGCCGCGCCCGTCGTCGTGATCGCGCCGGTCGAAGTAACGGTAATGTTTCCGCCCGTTCCGGCGGTTCCGGGGTTACCGGGCGTCGCCGAAACGGCGCCGCCGTCACCGCCGTTTCCGGCGTTTCCACCGGTACTGGTCGCGAAGATGCCCGACGATCCGGTGCCGCTCGTAACGATGGCGCCGCTGCTGGAAACGCTTATGGTCCCGCCGTTTCCACCGTTTCCGCCGTTTCCGCCGGTGCCCGTCGCGAAGGCCTTCGCCGTGCCGCCCGAACCGCCGGCACCACCGGCGGATTGCGCGGCGATCCCAAACGACAACGCGCCGTTTGTCGTAACGGTAAAGTTTCCGGAGATCGTAACGTCGCCGCCGCCGCCTCCGTTCGCGCCGTTTCCGCCGGTAGCCGAAGCGAAGACACTCGCGGCGTCGCCGCCCGATCCGCCCGATCCGCCAAAACTCTGTCCTACGACGCCGCTCTGTCCAACGCCGCTCGTTGTGATCGATCCGTTGCCCGAAATGGTGACGCTCGCCGCGCTTCCGCCGCCGGTTCCGTTTCCGCCGTTTGCATTTCCGGCTTGCGTGGATGACGATCCATTGGATCCGTTGGCGCCGACGTTTTGCACGACGATCGGAGCGATGAAAGCTTTCACGATCGGAAGCGAAGCGGCGCTCGATGTTTTCGAAACAGAGCTGGGTTTGCGAGAACTAGCGGCAGCGGCACGCGTGTGCGTAAACGTGCAGATGCTAATCAGGCAAATCGCAAAAGCGGCGGTTCTCACGACACTGATCACGTTTCCAGCCGGGCCAGCTGACCCGGAAAGGGCTTGCCTGCTACCTTCCTGAGGCCCTACGCCGGTCCTTCATTAGAAGAAACGAGTTGAAACGGCTCGCAGGTCGGCCGCGGTGTCGACGTCGGTGAAGGCGCCGGCGTCGTCGACCGGCACCGGCACGCGCACCAGATTGGGGGCGTCGCGCAGCGCGTGAAGCAATTCACCATGAAGAACTTCTGAATGCGTGCGCGCTTTGGGAGAGAAAAAAACGGGGTGTCCGCCGATGTTTTCATGTTCGGGAAAACAGACGTCGGCTTCCGCTGCAAGGGCCTGCTTCACAATGGTATTGGCCAGAGCGGCCGTTACAAACGGCTTATCGCCGAGGAAGACCAGCAGCGCATGTTCGGGCGGCGCGAAACCGTTTGCGATTTCAAACGAGTGCGCCATACCGAGATCGCGTTTTGTATTTTGGAGCACTTGAATGCGCGGACGCAATCGAATGTGATGCGCAACCTCGGGTGACGTAACGACGATCGTTTCGAAATCTCGCGTCGCATCCAGCACGCGATCGAGCATCGGCACGCCGCGCACGTCCATCAGGAGTTTTTGGGCGCCCATTCGTTGCGAGCGCCCCGCCGCTAGGACAACTGCGGTGACTTCCAATGTCCTCTCACGGGGCCGCTGCCGGATGTCAATCTACCGCCTTCGCGGCCGTGGCGCAGCGCCACGATTTCGGCCGCGATAGCTATGGCGGTTTCCTCGGGGGTCCGGGCGCCTAGGTCGAGCCCGATAGGCGCATTGAGGCGGTCTAGCTCGGCCGCCCCGAGACCCATGTCGCGCAGCTGGACTAGCCGCCGTTGGTTGGTCCGGCGGCTGCCCATGACGCCGATGTAGCCCGCATTGGTCTCCAGTGCCGCGCGAATGAGCGGGATGTCAAATTTCTCGTCGTGCGTCAGCGCCACGATTGCGGTGCGTTCATCGACCGGCGATTCGCGCAAGAAATCGTCCGGCCACGCAACGACGACGCGATCGGCTTCGGGAAAACGTTCGGGCGTGGCAAACGCGGCGCGCGCGTCGCACAGCGTGACGTGGTATCCGAGCAGTTTGGCAACGCGCACCATCGCGTGCGCGAAATCGATCGCGCCGAAAATGTACATGCGCGGTTTGGGCAGCACGCGATGAATGAAAACGCGAACGTCGCCATGCGGTTCGCCTTCGTCACCGAACGTACGGATTTCGGTGGCGTCGCCGGCGATCGAGGCACGCACTTCGGCGGCGACGACGTCGTCGAGCCGCGCATTTCCGAGCGAACCGAGTACGGAGTTTTCAAAAAGGAAAAGGCGATTCGCACGCCCGGCATCGTCGAGCCGGATCGCTTCAGCCACGAGGTTCTCCGACGTCAGGCGGCGTTCGATGGCCGCGGTTTCGCCGGCATTGAGTGACTCGAGCAGTACGCTTAGCGTTCCGCCGCAGCTCAAGCCGACGGCCTGGGCGTCGGCGTCGGAGAGACCGTATTCCACGAGCCGGGGAATTCCGTCGCGCAGCACGGCCGCGGCTTCTTGCGCCAGCGCCGACTCGACGCAGCCCCCGCTGATCGAGCCGAGAAGCGTCCCTGCCGATGAGATTGCCATCACCGCCCCGGGGTCGCGCGGCGCCGAGCGCAGGACGTCGACGAGCGTCGCCAGCGCAACGCGTTCGCCGGCCTCTTGAAGGCGGCGGACCTGTCTAAGGAGTTCGTGCATGCGCATGGCTTCAACGGGGCCCCGGTGAAGTCCGACAAGTCATGCTGTGGCAACGGTATTTCCAGCCGCGTTCGATAGCACGTGCGCTTGCGCTGCTCCGCGAACACGGCGGGGCGGCGCGCATCGTCTCGGGCGGCACCGACGTGCTGGTCGAGCTGCAGCGCGGCGTGAAGCCGACGCAGACGCTGATCGACGTAACGCAGCTGACCGAGCTGAAATACGTGCGCGACGAAGGCGAGCGCATCGCGATCGGCGGACTCGCGACGCACAACGACGTGCTCGCCTCGGCGGCGTGCGCGCGGCGCGCTTTGCCGCTCGTGCAAGCTTGCGTTGAAGTCGGCGCGCCGCAGATTCGCACGCGAGCCACGATTGCGGGCAACCTGGTGACCGCGTCGCCGGCAAACGATACCATCGTTCCTCTGATCGCGATGGGCGGCGAGATCGTTCTGCAAAGCGTCGACGGCGAGCGCGTGGTCGATATCGCGGAGTTCTTTACGGGCTTTCGCCGGACGGTGATGCGTCCGGACGAGCTGCTACGCGAGATTCGCGTGCGTCCGCTAGGCCCCCAGGAGCGCGGCATTTTTCTGAAGCTCGGCTTACGGCGCGCGCAAGCGATTTCGGTTATAAGCGTCGCGGTGGTTGTGTCGTTCGAGGATGACAACGTTAAGGAAGCGCGGATTGCGCTCGGGTGTTTGGCGCCGACGATCGTGCGCGCGAAGAACGCGGAGGCGGCGCTTATTGGAAAGGCTTTGAGCGCGGAGCCGATCTCCGCAGCGGGAGAGGCTGTGCTCGCCGACGTTTCGCCGATCGGCGACGTGCGCGGCAGCGCCGAATACCGGCGCCTCGCAGTCATCGCGTTGCTGGAACGCGCGTTGGGACGCATTGCCGGCGATTCATGCGCGGAAGGTTTGCCTGATCGCCACATTCTGCTCGACACGGGCGAAGCGCCGGCACTTGCGGTCAAGGATTTCGACGGCACGATCGTTTCGATAATTAACGGCAAGCGCACCGAGATACGGGACGCGGGCCGCAAGACGTTGCTCAATGCGTTGCGCGAGAACGCTTCGCTCACCGGATCCAAGGAAGGCTGCGCCGAGGGAGAGTGCGGCGCGTGCACGGTGTGGATCGACGGGCAGGCGGTCATGTCGTGCTTGGTCCCGGCCGCGCAGGCGCATGGCCATTCATTGGTGACGATCGAAGGTCTGGCGGCCAGTCACAACGGCAAGCCGCTCCATCCGCTGCAGCAGGCGTACATCGAACGCGGCGCCGTGCAGTGCGGTTTTTGCATTCCCGGCATGTTGATGGCGGGCGCAAAACTCTTACAAGAGTGCGAAGCTCCCACGCTCGAGCAGCACCAAACGGCGATTAGCGGAAACATCTGCCGCTGTACCGGCTACCGGAAGATCCTCGACGCGATGCAGCAAGCGGCGGGTGAAATGCGACGCGAAGAAAGCCCTAACCCTTCGCTCCGCTCAGGGTCCTTCGACCGGGACGCCCAAGGGCGTCCGCTCAGGATGACACGCTAAGTGCGACGCGATAACGGCGGCGACGGCTCGAACACGTTGATCGGCCGGGCCGTGCCGAGGCCGGACGCACTGGGCAAAGTCACCGGCACTTCAATGTATCCGGCCGACCTGGTGCGCGCGGATATGGTGCAGCTCAAAGCCGTCTTCGCAAATCGCGCGCATGCGCGCATTCTTTCGGTGGAAACGTCGGCGGCGCTGGCGCATCCAGGCGTGATTGCCGTGTTTACGGCGGCCGACGTTCCTTTCAACCGGTTCGGACTGATCGACGACGATCAACCGCTGCTTTGCGACGACAAAGTGCGCTTCGTCGGCGACCGGGTCGCGTTGGTCGCCGCGGAGACGTTCGAGGCGGCTGAAAGCGCCGCCAAGCTCGTGCACGTCGAGTACGAGGATTTATCGGTCGTTTGCGATGCGCGCGCAGCGATGGAGTCCGGCTCGCCTCTGGTGCATGCGGATCGCGAGAGCAATATTCTGGGGCACGTGCGCATTCGAAAGGGCGACGTCGAGGCTGCGTTTGCGGCGGCCGACGTCGTTATAGAAGAAGAGTTTTCGACGTCGTGGCAAGAGCACGCGTACCTTCAGCCCGACGCCGGCATCGCATATTACGACGGCGATAAGCTCGTAGTCGAGACCGCCGGACAATGGCTGCACGAGGATCGTCGCCAGATCGCCAAGATGCTGCAACTCGCCGAAGACGGCGTCGTGATCCGGTATGCGAAGATCGGCGGCGCATTCGGCGGCCGCGAAGATTTGATCGTCCAGCCGCTGCTGGCGTTGGCGACGTGGAAGCTGAAGCGGCCTACGGCGCTTGTCTGGAGCCGCGAAGAGTCGATCATCGGTCATCAAAAACGGCATCCGTATTTCATTCGCTCGAAGTGGGCGGCGAACAAAGACGGCAAGATTGTCGCCGCGCAGACGGAGTTGCTCGCCGACGGCGGCGCATACGCGAGCACGAGCGTTGAAGTGCTTAAGGGTGCGACGGTCGGCGCATCGGGCACGTACGAGATCGAAAACGTCGCGAGCGACGGATACGTCGTTTACACGAACAACGTGCCGTGCGGCGCGTTCCGCGGGTTCGGTTTACCGCAGGCGGAGTTTGCCGCGGAGTCCATGGTCACGCGTCTCGCGGTAGCGCTGGGTATCGATCCGGTGGAGATCCGCCGGCGCAATATGTACCGTGAAGGCAGTTTGACCGCAACGCAAACGGCGCTGCCGGCGGGCGTGAGTGCGCTGCCGGTGCTGGAACGATGCGTCCAAGAGATGCAGGCGCGCTTTAAAACAAACGGAGCCTTGCCAAAATCGGCCGCTCGCCGTGATTCCGTCCGGGGCATCGGAATCGCGTCGGGTATTAAAAACGTCGGATACTCGTTCGGGTTTCCGGATCAAGCGACGGCGACGGTCGAACTCTACGGTGAAAAGGAAATCGATCGCGTCGTCCTGCGCATCGGCGCGGCCGAGTGCGGACAGGGCGCGCATTTGGTCATGCGTCAGGTATGTGCGGCGACGCTTAACGTACCGCTCGACCGCATCGTGCTCATCGCCGAGGACAGCCACGAATCGCCCAACGCCGGCAGCTCTTCGGCGTCGCGCATGACGTTCATGGGCGGGCGTGCCGTAAAAGACGCGGCGACCGCCGCGCTCGCAAAGTTTCCCGGCAAAGATGCAAAGGCGACGGTGCAGTTCCGCCCGGCCGAGACAACGCCCCTGGAGCCGGAGACGGGTAAAGGGTTTCCGCATTTCAATTACGGCTATGTTTCGCAAGCCGTTGAAGTCGAAGTCGACACGGCCACCGGTTTGGTGCGCGTGCTGCGCATCATCAGCGTGCACGACGTCGGCCGCGCGATCAACAAACAGCAGGTGGAGGGGCAGATCGAAGGGTGTCTAGCGCAAGCCGTCGGCTATGCGTTAACGGAAAACTTCCAGTGCCGCGATGGGCAAATTCTCACGCCGCATTTCAGCACGTATCTTTTACCGACGACCCTCGACATGCCGACGGAAGTCTACCCGGTGATCATGGAGCTTGCCGATCCGAACGGGCCGTTCGGCGCACGTGGCGTAGCAGAGATGCCGCTCGTTCCGTTTGCCGCGGCGGTTGCTGCCGCGATTCACGCTGCGACAGGCGCTTGGGTGACGCACGTGCCGTTTACGCCCGAGCGCGTGTTGGCGGCGATTGCAAAATCGCGCAGCGGGGAAGCGGTGACGGCCTGAAACGACGCGGCGAAGCGTTGTGGCTTATTTTGGCGGCCGCCTTTACGTTGTCGTTCCCGGTCGTTCAACTGCTGCTCGAAAGCGGCAACCTCATGGGAATCAATCCGGCGCCGATCGGAGCGGTGGTAGACTATCCGACCGGCATTGTAAGAGCCGTTGGGCCCGGAACTCCGGCGGCGCGCGCGGGTCTGCGGCCGGATGATCGAATCGATTACGCGCGGGCCGGTTGGACGATGCGCATCTGGATACGGTCCGGGCATCTTCGCGCCGGCATCCCTACACCGCTTCCAATTGTTCGTGCCGGCCGGCCGGTGACGATCACGCTGCTTGCGCCGCGCGTGCCGCCCATATCTGCGGGCCAGCTCGTTCTCGACTCGGCCGAAATACTCGCGACCCTCGTATACATCGTTCTGGGATGCGCGTTTTACTTTGCTTCGCGCACGAAGCTGTCGCTGGCGTTCATGATCTTTTGTTTTGCGATGACCGGCCCGTTTGCAAACACGTCCTGGCTCCATGCTGTCCCGCGTTGGGCGGAGCCGCTGGCGGCACTCGCCGGGGCGGTGCTGCCCTTATTTCAGACGTGGGCTTACCTGACGCTGTGTCTGCGATTCCCGACCGGAGAGGCCGTCGGCCGCTGGAGGTTGGTAGACCGCGCGCTCCCGGCGATCATCGTCGTGTGCTTCGTAATGTATTACGGACATTTTTATACGGTCGCATTTGTCAACGGAGAAAATGACCCGCTCTACAACGGGTTTGTGTCGTTCGTCTGGTTCACCTATTTTTTGGGAGCGGCTGCGTTTCTGGCTCGTTATTGGGGAACACGCGGCGCGGAGACCATTCGCATGCGCTGGGTGGCCGTTGCGCTCGCTGTGTACTTGGGGATACTGGCTACATTTTTCATCGGCCAGGTTTTGCGCAGTAACGCGCTTTGGATATCGTACCTTACGCTTTTCAATCCCGCGCCGTTCGCATTTGCATATGCGCTTGTGCGCGGCCGCATCATCGACGTTCGGATTTTCGGCGGGCGAGCGATCGTTTACGGGGCGCTCACCGCAATTCCGGTCGCGCTGCTGGCCATCGTCGACTGGTTTTTTGCGCGGCGCCTTCAGGATGCGCGATTGGCCACATTCCTGGAAGTGGCCGTCGCCGTCGGGTTCAGTTTTTGGCTGCGCAGCCTTCACCGCCGGATCGAGCGTTTCGTCGAGCGCGTGTTTTTTGCCAGCCGTCATCGTGCGCTCGAACGCGTGCGGCATATCACGCGCGCGCTGCCGTTCAGCGAACGAATCGAAACCATCGAGACGCTGCTAGCCGATGAGATCGCCGCAGCGCTGCAGCTGGCGTCGGCGGCGGTCTTTCGCGCCGAGGAAGGTGCGTTTGTGCTTACCGCCGCTCGTGACTGGGAGGCCGGCGCCGAGCGGCTGGATCCGGACGATCCGCTGATTCTCTTTGCCAGATCATCGCACGGCGGCATTCATCTGGATGACGTACCGCGTACACGCGTCGCGGTTCCGCAAGGAGACGCTAGGCCGGCATTTGGATTACCGGTTACCGTCGGCCGCCGCGTGATAGCCGTCGTACTCTACGGCAACCATCTCAACGGCGAGCCGATTGACGGCGAAGAAGAAGATCTTCTGAACGCCGCCGCGCATGCTTCCGCAACGGCTTACGAACATTTGCACGCGCTCGAACGCGAGCGTGAGATCGCGCAGCTTCGCTCGCAGTTGCAGCTGAGTACATCGTCCTAAGCGTCAGACGATTGGAATAAGGTAGCGGCGGGCCTTGCGGCCGTCTTCGCTTGTATCCGGGAGCCTTGCGCCTCCGCATTTCTCGATGACTCTAGCTGACGCAGTGTTTTCATCCCAGCACGTTATGAGCGCGTCAACTTCGCCGAGTTCGTGCAAGCGCCCGCAGGCGTGAAGTAACATCGCCGTTGCAACGCCCCGACCGCGGAACTTCGGTTGCACGGCATATCCCACGTGTCCGCCGATGCGCCAAAGCGTTCCGCGCACAAAATGGCGGACGTGCACTTCGCCGGCCATTTCATCGCCGGCGAACACCCAGTACGTATCGGACGGAACCCAGCCGGCAGGCAAGCCGCGGCCTTCGGCGGCGCCTTGCAAGAACTCGATGTACGCCGGTAAGTTCGTGCGCGCCAGACCGAAGATACTATCTGCGGACCACATGTCTTGATCGCCGGGACCGAACGCGTTTAAGAAATCTTTGAACGCGGGGGCGAGCTCGGGTGCCGGGCGGCGGAATTTTAATTCCATGCTACAGCCATTTTCTAGAAACAGCGCGGCAACACTTGGCGCGCACCATATGCGGGGTGAAAACGCGCGACCTTGTGGCTCGGCTTCGGGAGGCCGGATGGTCGTATTCGCGCCCAGGTCGTGGTAGCCACCGCCTCTACCGTCATCGGACTATAAGAGGTATCATAGTGCTACCATTTCATGGGGAAAACGAAGACCTGTCGCCGGGTATTGTGAAGTCGATTCTAAGGAAAGCCGGGTTGCGATGAGTAAAAGTTACGTTGCAATATTTGAGCAGTCTGACGACGGTGGCTGGGGGGCCTACGTTCCCGATCTTCCTGGATGCGCCAGCTGGGGAGTTTCACGCGAAGACGCGGCTCGCAATGTGCGCGATGCGATCGCAACTTATATAGACGGGCTGCGCGAAATGAACGAACCGATCCCGGAGCCGGGTTCTCACACAGAAGCCATTTCAGTTCCATAACGCGGGCCTCGACAAGTTCGGACGTGCCCTTCGACAGCCTCAGGCATACTGTTATCGCTAGGACCAAGCACGTTCGTTAGCGTGCGAGTGAGGCGGCAATCTCATTCGCTCTATTTACCGTCGCCTGCAGGTCGAAGTTCAGCAATTCGCCGTTGCGGACGCGGTGTTCGCCGTTAACGATCACTAGATCGGCCCGCTGCGGACGGCAGAAGACCAGCGATGCAATTGCATCGTGCACGGCGGCACCGGAAAGCTCGAGCGAATCGATCGACCAACCGGCGATGTCGGCGGCTTTCCCCGGTTCGAGCGATCCGATGTCATCGCGTCCCAAAACTTCAGCGCCCCCGCGCGTCGCAAGTTCGAGCGCATCGCGTGCGCTGAAAAAGCCCTCGTCGATCGACTCGCGCATCGAAGATGCGCGGCTCAGGATGACACCGTTTTGCCCGCTAGCTATTCGCTGCAGGAGCATCGCGTGGCGCGCTTCGTCGATCATATTCGAAGAGTCATTGGAGGCGGAGCCATCCACGCCCAGGCCCACGCGCGCGTTGGCGCTTCGCAGCGCAGTAATCGGCGCAATGCCCGAACCCAAGCGCATATTGGAGCTGGCGCAATAGGCGATGCCGGTGCGCGTAGCGCCTAAGCGTTCGCATTCCGCGGCGGATGGATGCACCATGTGCGCGTGCCAAACATCGTCGCCAACCCAGCCGAGCTTTTCCGCCAACTCCACCGGGCGGCAGCCGAAATGTTCGAGGCAATATTTTTCTTCATCGAGCGTTTCGGCAAGATGCGTGTGCGAGTGCACGCCGGCGCTGCGCGCGAGCGCGATGCTCTCTCGCATGAGATCGGGCGTTACCGAAAACGGCGAACAAGGAGCGACGACGATGCGCGTCATCGCGAACGGTTTCGGATCGTGATACGCTTCGATAACCCGTTGCGTATCTTTTAGGATCTCCGCTTCGTCCTCGACGACGTCGTCGGGCGGCAAGCCGCCTTTGGAGCGGCCGAGCGACATCGAGCCGCGCGAAGCGTGAAAGCGAAAACCCATCCCGCGCGCCGCTTCGATCTGATCGTCGACGCGCGCGCCGTTGGGCCAGATGTAGGTATGGTCCATCGAGGCCGTGCAGCCGGAGAGCAAGAGCTCGGCGATGGCGATCTGCGTTGAGACGCGGATCGCTTCGGGGGTGAAACGTCCCCACATCGGATAGAGGGTCTGCAGCCAGTCGAAGAGTTTAACGTCTTGGGTGCCCGGAACGCTCCGCGTGAGCGTTTGATAGAAATGATGGTGCGTGTTCACGAGGCCCGGCAGAAGCACCATGCGCGAGCAATCGATCGTGGCGTCGGCCGGTCGCGGAGGCGCACCGGCGGCGTCGATCGCTTCGACGACGTTATCCCGTACGAAAATGCTCGCGCCGTGCAACTCGCGCCGCTTGCGGTCGAAAGTCGCAACGGTGTGCGCGTCCTTCAGAAGAAGCGTGGCCATGGCTAGAAGGCGGGTACGGCTTAAAGGCGCGTCTAACCTCGCCGCTCGTGAATTCCGCCGCACTCCTCGATGGCTACGACCGCTCGGCGTTGACTTTGTGCTCTATCGGAAGCCACTCCGCGCTGGAAGTTGCGGCGGGCGCGCGGGCGCAAGGGCTGCGCAATTTGGTGGTCACCGCCAAGGGCCGGGAAAAAACGTACGCCGGCTATTATGCGCGCAAGGACGAGCCTTCGCGCGGATGCGTTGATGCGACGCTGGAACTCGAGGCGTTCGTTGACATTTTGGAACCGAAGGTGCAAGACGAGTTGCGCGAGCGCAACGTCGTCTTCGTTGCGAACCGGTCGTTCGAAGTCTACCTGCGCGAAAAATATTCCTACGACCAGATCGAGAGCGGCATGCGTGTCCCGATGTTCGGGAACCGCAAACTGCTTCGCGCCGAGGAGCGCGGGGAGGCGAACAACCAGTACGCGCTGTTGCGGCGCGCGGGCATTCGGCATCCGCTCCAGTTCAAAGATCCTGGCGCAATCGACCGGCTTGTCATGGTGAAGGCGCAGCACGCGAAGATCGCGTTCGAGCGCGCTTTCTTTCTGTGCTCGTCGGCGAAAGAATATAACGATGTTTCGCAGCGGCTCATTCGCGATGGCGTGGTGCGCGAAGCGGGATTGCAGGACGCCGTGATCGAGGAGTACGCGCTCGGGCCGACGGTTAACCTGAACTTTTTCTACTCGCCGGTGCTGCGCGAACTCGAACTCTGCGGGACCGATACGCGCCGGCAAACCAACCTCGAAGGCTTTCGCAACGTGCCTCCCTCGGCGCTGGGCGCGCTGCAAGACGTGCCGATGCGATTGGAAGAGGCCGGGCATATCGCCGCGACGCTGACGGAATCTATGCTGGAGAAGGCATTCGAAATGGGCGCGTCGTTCGTGCAGGCAGCGCGCGAACTCAACCCGCCCGGGGTTATCGGGCCGTTTGCGCTGCAATGCGCGATCGTCGCCGGGCCGCCTAAGGAGTTCGTGTGTTACGACGTCTCTTTGCGCATTCCGGGATCGCCGGGCACGCGGTACACGCCGTACTCGAGTTACCGGTGGGGACGCGACGTTTCGGTCGGCGAACGCATCGCCATGGAGATCGTTTTTGCGCGCGATGCGCATCGTTTGGAAGAGGTCGTGACGTGAATCCGAATTATCCGCGCGATTTGATCGGATACGGCGAACATCCGCCCGATCCGAAGTGGCCCGGCGGCGCCCGCGTCGCCGTGCAGATCGTCATGAATTACGAAGAGGGCTCGGAGTATTCGATCCCCGACGGCGACGAGCATTCGGAGATGTATCTCACCGAAGTTCCCGGCGCGTCGCTCGGACCGCATAAGCGGGACCTGATCGTCGAATCGGTTTACGAATACGGCAGCCGCGCGGGATTTTGGCGGCTCATGCGCATCTTCAAGGAACGCAACATTCCGGTGACGGTTTTCGGCGCGGCGCTCGCGTTAGAACGCAATCCCGAAGCGGCGCGCGCGATTCGCGACGCCGGATACGAAGTCTGTTCGCACGGCTGGCGCTGGGTCGGCTTTCAAGATATGAGCGAAGAGCAAGAGCGCGCCGAGATGAAACGCGCCGTCGATTCGATCGAGCGAACGATCGGTGAGCGTCCTTACGGCTGGTACTGCCGCTATGCGCCGAGCGAAAACACGCGGCGGCTGGTGGTGGAGGAAGGCGGATTTCTCTACGATTCGGATGCGTATAACGACGATCTGCCTTACTGGGTGACGGTCGAAGGGAAAAGCCACCTCGTTATTCCATACACGCTCGACGTGAACGATATGAAATTTTCCGTGCCGCCCGGTTTTACGGCACCGTCGGGCTACTTCGAGTATATGAAGGACACGTTTGACGTACTCTACCGCGAAGGGAAGACGCAACCCAAGATGATGAGCGTCGGTTTGCACACGCGACTCGCCGGCCGTCCGGGCCGCGCCGCCGCGCTCGCCCGTTTCCTTGACTACGTGCTCGACCACAAACGCGTGTGGGTTTGCCGGCGCGTCGACATTGCGCGCCACTGGATTGCGAACCATGCGCCGGAGTAGGTTGCCCGCGGCCCTCGGCTTGGGCGCTAACGCGCCCTGCTCGGGGTCCTTCGACAAGCTCAGGATGACAATTTTACGGAGGCCCGCGCAGCGGGCCAACCTTTATGAGTAGCGTCGTTCGGAGATTGGCCGAGTTGGCCGAGTTCGGAAAATACGAATACGGAATAAACCGCGGACTGGCGACGCCGCAGGAACGGCAAGCACGCGAACTGTTCGTGAAGTGGGCAACCGAAAGCGGATACCAACTGACGCAGGATCCGATCGGCAATCTGTTCGCGCGCCGCAACGGGAGCGATCCCGCGGCTGCGCCGATTTTGGTCGGATCGCATCTCGACACGGTTCCAACGGGCGGCGCGTATGACGGCGCATACGGCGTGGTCGCAGCGCTTTGTGCGCTCGAACAACTCGACGCCGAAGGCATCGAGACGCGCCATCCGGTCGAAGCCGTCGCATGGGTCGGAGAAGAGGGCAGTCGCTTTTCGATCGGATGCTTGGGCAGCGCGGTCTTCGCGCGGCTGACATCGCTTGACGACGCGTACGCGCTGCGCGACGAATCAGGTGTTACGCTTGCCGATGCGCTCGCATCGCCCGAGGGCGGATTGCTGGATCTGCCGCAGCGCGGGGAACAGCGCGTCGCCGCCTATTTGGAATTACACGTCGAGCAGGGTCCGGTGCTAGAAGCGGCCGGCGTACGTTTAGGCGTCGTCAGCGCAATCACCGGACAGATCCGCTATCGCGCCGTCGTCGAGGGAATGAGCGGCCATGCCGGCACCGTGCCGATGGACAGACGCGCGGACGCGCTTTCCGCCGCGGCCGAAATCGTGTTGGCGATGGAGGTGGCCGCTCAGAAAGCTGGCGGCGCGGTGGTGACGGTCGGGCGGCTTGTCGTGGAACCGGGCGGCACGAACGTTATTCCGGCGCGCGTGAGTTTTTCGATCGACAACCGCTCGCCGGACGTGTCAAAAATGGAAACCGTTGAGGCTGCGTTTCATGCAACGGCAGAAAAAGTCACGAAGGAACGCGGCGTGCGTGTGATGCTGGAAAGGCTCGACGTACACAAGCCGACACCGATGAACGATGAACTGCGCGCGGCGCTGCACCGCGTCTGCGAAGCGATGGGGCATCAGGCGCCGGACATCCCGAGCGGAGCCGGCCACGACGCCATGTGTATCGCCAAAATCGCGCCGGCGGCGATGCTGTTCGTTCCGAGCATCGGCGGCCACAGCCACGTGGGACAAGAGCGCACCGCGGATGCGGATTTGGAACTAGGAGTCGCGGCATTGGCCCGCGCGATCGAGGAGGTCGACAAGTGAGATTTTTCATCTGCGGATCCGCGCTGCGCGGACAGCCCGATCACAAGAATTTGGGCGACGCGAAGTTCTTGGGAGAGGCGCACACCGCTGCGCGGTACCGCTTGCATTCGGTGCGCGACCAGCATCCCGGGATTTACGAAGTCGAGAGCGGCGGCATTTCGATTGCGGGCGAGTTGTACGAATTCACGCCCGAACAGCACGAGCATTTGCTCGAAAGCGAACCGCCCGATCTTTATGAGGCGCCGATCGAACTCGATGACGGGTCAAAAGTCAGCGCGATGATCTATCCGCGTTCGCTGATCGAGGAACGCGGCTACAAAGATATCTCGAAATTCGGCGGTTGGAAAACGTTTAAGGCGTCAGAGAGCGCTTAGCTCGGTAGCCTGCGGGCCTCGACATGCTCGGCCATGGTTCGACCAGCGCGCGCCAAGGGCGCGCGGCTCACCATGACAGCCAAGGGCATGAAGCTATGGTGAAGACGTAATATCGTCGAAGTTCGCGGTCGCGTCGTTTACGCCGTTCGACGTCACGTGTAAGCGAATCTCGATGAGCGAGCCGGGCCCGAAATCCGAACGCGAGAACGAGTAGGTTTTGGTGATCGGAGCGCCGCCGTTACAGGTGGTCGGGCTCGACCGCACGGTCGGCGGGGTGAACGTGTCGAGAATCGTTTCGGCGCCCTCCAAGATTCCGGTTGGAAAAACGATTCCGACGGTAACGGTCACCGGATCGGTCCCGCCCCAAACGCGAAATGATACCGATTGCGGGGTGCCATGGTCGATGAATTGCTGCGAAAGGTAGCCGGCGGATCCGGCGGGCGTCTCGATCGCGGCAAATGGATTGCCCGCTTGCGACGGGACGCATGAGTCCGACGTTTTGAGCGTGAAGGTCGGAAAGCCGGGAAGCGTTCCGGATTTCGTAGGCGTGCGCGCCCAGCAGGTCCAGTCGAAATTGAAGCCCGTGTTGATGATGTTGGTGATGTTGCACGCGGGCGGTCCGCCGATCGGCGCGTGCGCGATACCGTTGGAGCCGCCGCAACCTGCGAGCGAGACGAGTGCCAATAGGGCGACGGCGTTAAAGTATTTCACGGGAAGCGCGTCCCGATTCCGAAGAACGATCCTTCGGTCCAAGCGTTTCCGGGCGTGTTTATCGTCGAGTTGAAAACTTCGCCTGCCCATCCTGCCTCTAAGAACAAATTTGTTTGGTTCAGCCAGAACGTTGCGCCCGCGCGGTATTTGAGAACACTGTACCCAAAGGGGACGGTCTGCCCGGAGAACGGCCCAAGGAAAGGCGAAACGGGATACGTGTATTTGCCGGTCACTGCCGGATAATACCAAACGCTTGCAAATAGCGAGAGCTGCTTATCGAGGTTTGGCATCTTGCTTATACCGAAGCCCACGCCGCGGACGATGGGATACCCCAAGTAGCTGTAGTGTTTGCCGTAAAAGCCTATGCCGGCGTAAGTATTCTTAAGAATTTTTAGCGCAGCGCGCAAATCAACGTCGGTGTCGACGCCGTTAAAGGCGGTTACGTATTCTTGCGATCGCCCGGTTTGCTTGCTGATGACGTTAGAGCCAACCGCGGTAACGCAGCCCGGATCCGGGCCGGGGCAAACGCCGGTTTGATACTGCCCGAGCGCGTTGACCGTCGTACAACCCGTGGGCGCAGGGTCGCAGAGCTGCGTTTGCTGGAAGGCGTTATGCGGGAAGCGGTACCGGTTAAAAGCAAATTGCACGAGAAACGTATTCGCCATGAGGAACGTGCCATGTACACTAAACGATTGATTGCCAATCGTGTGCGCGGGAGCGGCCTCATTCGAGATTGCCGGCGCATTCATGTAGTCGGCGGAAACGATGACGCTGTTTGCGTGCCGGCGCGCGATTGTGAGCGGCGTGGGCGTAGGGGTGGGGGCCGGCGGCGGAGCGGCCTGCGGTTCGGGCGTGCGTCCCGGTGAAGGCGTGGGCGAGGGCGGCCGCGGAGGCAACATTGCGGCAAGTTCGGTGTAACGGACAACGACGACGCGCTGATCGGCAACCCATTGCACGTAACCGCCGAGGCCTTCGGAGATGACGCGGATCGGCACGAGGATCTCGCCTTCGTACAGCATCGGCGCGACGTCGAGCGGGTGGACTTTGTCGTTGACGATAACGCGCGGCACGCCAAGCGTTAAGACGATGCGCGCGCCCGCCTTGTCGATCGTGATCGTTTTGCTCGAAGCATCGTAGGCGACTTGTGCGCCGCCCATCTGCGCGAGCATCGCGCGCAGGGGAACGAGAATGGCCGAACCGCGCACCAACGCGGCCAGCACGCGATCGCGGCTCAACACGTCGTTCGTGTGCACCGTATGATCGTTAAAGAGAATGGGAACTTGACCGAACGGCACGTTCGCGAAGGACGCCTGCGCGGCGACCGGAGCGGGAGACGGCGCGGAATACGTGCGTGGCGGCGGGGCATAGGGGCGCGGGCCTGCCGAGTAGATGCGCGGAGGCGTTGTCGGTGGACCCGGCAGCGGCGTCGCGGCGGCAGGTGGCGTAACCGCCGCGATGGCGCTCGGAGCCGAGCGCTTTGCGCCGTGCAGGTTTGCGCCCAGAAGTTGAGCGCCGGTGAGGGTGGTTCCGACAAGATTCGTGTTTTGCAGATCGGCTTGCTGCAGGTTGGCGCCGGTAAGCGCCGCGTTGTGGAGGTTCGCGCCGTGAAGATTCGCCGTTTGCAGATCGGCGTTTTGCAGATTCACGCCAAACAGATTCGCGCGCGTTAGGTTGGCTCCGTACAAATCGGCACCGGTCAGGACGGCGTTCTGTAAGTCGGCGCCTTGCAGATTGGCTTGCTGCAGGTTGGCGTTTTGGAAATTCGCGCTTTCGGAATCCAGGTGCTGCAAATTCGAATTCTGCAAAATCGCGCCGGTGAGTGTCGCGGCACCTAAGTGCGCACCGAGCAGGTTAGCTCCCCGCAGGTTCGCACCGGAGAGGTTTGCCCCGCGCAGGTTCGCGCCTTGCAGGTCCGCGTTTTGCAGATTTGCGTTGTGCAAGTCGGCATTTTGCAGATTCTTGCCTTGCATGTTTGCGCCGACGAGATTGGTTGGGCTTTGCGCGAGCGCGGGCGCATATAAAAGCGCGGCCAGTAATGCAACGACCGCGAAGAGACGACGCCTCATGCGGCGCGCTATCTGGGTGGGCGCGTATGCGCCGGTGGAGTGCTCGGCGCCGGGGTTGGCACGGTGTGCGGTGAGGGTGCGGGTGCCGGCATCGGGCTGAGGTTATAAAGGTTAGCGCTCTGCATCTTCGCGCCTTGCAGATTGGCGCCCTGAAGATCGGCGCCCTGAAGATCGGCGTGCTGAAGAACGGCGTTAAGCAAACTCGCCCCGCGTAAGTTTGCGTTTTGAAGGTTTGCGTTGGAGAGATTGGCCCCTTGCAAATTGGCCTTTTGAAGAATGGCGGTTTGGAGGTTGGCGCCCTGCAGGTTGGTTTGGTACATGTTGGCGCCGGTCAGGTCGGTCCCGTACAGCGTCGCACCGCTGAAATTGGCGCCTTGCAATTTGGCGCCTTGCATCCGTGCGTTTTGCAGATTGGCGTCTTGGAAGATCGCGCGCTGCAGGCTGGCGCCGTTCAAACCGGCGCCGTAAAGGTTTGCTTTCTGCAAGTTCGCGCGTTGGAGATTGGCCAGGCCGAGATCGGCGTTTTGCAGGTTGGCTCCGCGAACGTCGGCGCGCGTCATATCGGCGCTGTAGAGCGTCGCACCGTAGATCGTGGCGGATTGCAGGTTGGCGCCTTGGAGATGCGCGCCTTGCATGTTGGCACCTTGCAGATTTGCTCCCTGAAGTTTTGCTCCGTGCAGATCCGCGGTCTGCAAATTCGCGCTTTGGAGCTTGCCGGTCTGCAGTGAGGCTCCGCTCAGGTTGGCGCCGAACAGATCCGCGTGTTGGAGATTGACATCGTAGAGATGCGCGCCCGAGAGATTCCCTCCACGCAGGCGAGCGCTGTATAGGTTGGCGCTCCTAAAATTGACGCTCTGGAGCTTGGCGCCGCGAAAGTTGGCGCCGCGGGAATCGGTCGATGTAAGATCGGTGCCGCGTAAATCCGCACCTATCAGCGTCGCTCCGCGCAGGTTGGCACCGCGGAGGTGCGCTCCGGCGAGATTTGCACCGCTCATATGAGCGCCTTGCAAGTTCGCACCTTCCAAGTCGGCATTTTTTAGATTGGTCGACTGCAGGTTCGCGTTCTGCAAGTTGGCGTTTTGCATGTTGGCGTTCTGCAAATTCGCGCCCTGAAAATTCGAGGCGCGTTGTGCGAGAGCCGGGGCAACCGCTAGCAGGGCGGCAGAACAAACTGCGCCCAACATAAACCAAGCGCGTGCGCGCGCTGCGTGCCGCTTTATCCAAGCCACCTGGCCGACCGATTGAACCCCCTCTAGGGCAGGTCCTCTTAGCTGCCCCTGTAGGTGGTGTAACCGAAGGGCGCCAGCAGAAGCGGAATGTGAAGTTTTGGTGCGGTTTGCGTGATGAGGAAACGGATAGGAATTTCATCGAAAAACGTCGCGACGCCGGCCGCGCGAAAATAGGCTCCGGCCGAAAACAGCAAGACGTATGTCGCGGGCTCGAGCTCGCCGCCGAAGATCGGTGCGATGCGTCCGTCGCCGTCGGTTTCAGCCGTGGCGAGCAACTCGCGTTCGTCGCCGTCGATCCGAAAGAGCCGAACCGTTACGCCGCGGGCGGGCTCGCCGCGCGACGTGTCGAGCACGTGGGTCGAGATCACTTGAGCGACGCTCCCGAGGCTATCCAGCCTGCGATTTGCACGCGTTCGGCTTTCGTCATCCCGGTCACGTTTCCAAGCGGCATTGCTTGGGTCGCGACGGCTTGCTGGAAGACTCGCTGCGCATTGCTTGCGATGTGCTGCGGCGTATCGAGCAAAACCCCCGCCGGCGCGGCCGCAAAGCCCGGCTGCGTGGGATGGGCCGAATGGCATACCGCGCAGCGTTGCGCGAAGATCGGCTGTACTTGCGCGAACGCGACGGGTTTGGTTGCGCCGGCACCGCGCGGCAGGATCGCGACGGCGATTGCGCCCAGGATCAAGAACGCGGCGATGGGCAGAGCCGGCACGAGTTTTCCCTTGTGTGAGAGTATGAACGCGTAGCGAACGAGCACGCCCGAAAGACTAATGCCGGCGAGGATCAGCCAGCCAAACGGGTTGTCATACGTCATGGGATAGTGGCTGCTGATCATTATGAAGAGTACGGGCAGCGTAAAGTACGTATTATGAACCGAGCGAATCTTGCCGAGCTGTCCCGGCAGCGGATCCGGGATTCGGCCCGCACGGATGGCATCGACCATTTTCTTTTGGCCGGGAATGATGACGTGCGCGACGTTTGCGACCATGATCGTTCCGACGATCGCGCCGATATGGATGTACGCCGCGCGCGCACCGAAGACGTGGAAAAGCCCCCAAGCCGCGAGAACCAGGAAGCCGTAGACCGCGACGCCGAGCGCGAGCGGCCACCGTCCAAGAATCTTACAGAGCGCGTCGTAGACGAGCCAGCCGGCGAAAATCGATCCGATACTGATCGCGATCGCTTGCCATGGCATGAGGTTCATCACGGAGCGATCGATCAGGTAATTGCTCGCGCCGACCCAGTATATGATCGCGAGCATGCCCATGCCGCTGATCCACGTCCAGTACGCTTCCCATTTAAACCAATGCAGATCTGGAGCGAGCGGCCGGCCGACGGGTCCCGTCAAATATTTCTGGTTGTGGTAGAATCCGCCGCCGTGCACCGACCACAATTCGCCGCTGACGCCGTGCGTTTTGTCCGCCTCGTTTTCCGGCGCGGTCAAATGGTTATCGAGCCAGACGAAGTACAGCGACGTTCCAATCCACGAAATTCCCGCGGCGAAATGGAACCAGCGCGTTAAGAGATTCAGCCAGTCGAGTACGTAGGCGGTCATGTTATTTGACGTCGCGAAGGCGGAGGCGGGCGATCTTCGCGATCTCGCGCAGCGCCGTTGCGATTTCGGTCTCGCGATCGTTTCGGATGCGGATTTCGAGAGCGGCGAGGATCGAATCTTTGGTGTTTTCGCGCGCGCAGATGACGAACGGAAATGAAAAGCGCTCCCGGTAGGCTTGGTTAAGCCGCTCGAAGCGCGCGAGTTCTTCCTTTGAAAGGCGGTCGAGGCCGGCAGAGCTCTGCTCCCCGGCGGAGGCGGCGGTCAGGCGGCCTTCGCGGGCCACGCGGCCGGCGAGGTCGGGGTGCGCGGCGATCAATTCGATGCGTTTCTCCTGCGGTGCGTGCTCGACAACGGCAACCATGGCGGCGTGGAGATCGTCCGCGCTTGCAAACGGCCGCTTCTCCCAAGCCTCTTGCGCGATCCACGGCGAGTTTTCGAATGCAAAACCGACCGCATCGGTAAAGTCTTCGCGGCCGGCCCGGTTGAGCTCGGAGACCGTCACGCCTGGCGCTTTCCCCCCTGCATGCCTGGGCTTCCTGTGCCGCGAAGACCGCAGCGGTGCCGGCGACCGTCTTCGTTTTGGATTTTGGCGCTCAATACAGCCAGTTGATCGCGCGCCGCGTGCGCGAACTCAACGTGTATTGCGAGATCGTTTCATACGATACACCGTGGAACGAGCTGGCCGCGCGCAACCCGCAAGCGCTCATTTTGAGCGGCGGCCCGGAAAGCACGCTCGTGCCCGATGCGCCGCGTATGGATCCGGCGATCGTTCGCAGCGGCGTGCCTCTGCTCGGCATTTGCTACGGTATGCAGCTCATCGCGGGTGACGCCGGCGGCGAGCTGGTGAAACTCGATCGCGCGGAGTATGGACCCGCCACGCTTACGGTCCAGACAAGCAACCCGCTTTTCGCCGGCGTGCCGCGCGAATCGCGCGCGTGGATGTCGCACGGCGACTCGGTGGTGAAACTTCCGCCCGGATTCGCGGCGGTCGCTTCGACGGAACGCTGCAAGATTGCGGCCATGGCCGACGACGAGCGGAAGATCTACGCGGTTCAGTTTCATCCCGAGGTGGCGCATACCGAGATCGGCCGGCGCGTGCTCGAGACCTTCGTGCACGGCATAGCCGGTATCGGTTCGGATTGGCATATGGATTCGTTCGTCGAAAGCAGCATAGCGGAGATCCGCGAGCGCGTCGGCGGCGACAAAGTGATCTGCGCGCTTTCGGGAGGGGTCGACTCGGCCGTAGCGGCCACCCTCGTTTCGCGCGCCGTCGGCGAGCAGCTGACCTGTATCTTCGTCGATCACGGGCTGCTGCGCAAGAACGAGGCGGCGCTGGTGGTCGAGGCATTCGTCGACGTCCTTCATTTAAATGTAGACGCGGTCGACGCGCGCGAGCGGTTTCTGCGGCGGCTCGACGGCATTTCGGACCCTGAGGAGAAGCGCATTCGCATCGGCCACGAGTTCATCGCCGTCTTTGAAGAGGAGGCCGCCAAGATTCCGGGCGTCAAATTCCTGGTGCAAGGCACGCTCTATCCCGACGTTATCGAATCGAAGACGCCCGCCAGTAAAGCCGGACATAAGATTAAATCGCATCACAACGTCGGCGGCCTGCCCGAGGAGATGAACCTCGAACTCATCGAGCCGCTGCGGTCGCTTTTCAAAGATGAGGTTCGCGCGGCCGGCAAAGTCTTGGGGCTGCCCGAACGCATCGTGCAGCGCCAGCCGTTTCCGGGGCCGGGACTGGCCGTGCGCATCATCGGCGACGTCACGGACGAGCGATTGGACCTCGTGCGCGAAGCCGATGCGATTGTCTGCCAGGAGATCGACGGCGCGCGGCTCGATCCTAAACCGTGGCAATACTTTGCCGTTCTTACGCCGGTGAAAAGCGTCGGCGTGATGGGCGACGGCCGGACCTATTCCAATTTGGTTGCGGTGCGCGCGATCACGAGCGAAGACGGCATGACGGCCGATTGGGCGCGCCTGCCGTACGCGTTGATGGAGCGCATCAGCACGCGCATCGTCAACGAAGTTCCGGGCATCAACCGCGTTGCCTACGACATCACTTCGAAGCCGCCGAGCACGGTCGAATGGGAATGATTTCGGCCTAAACGAGGTCCCCAATCCCGCCCTCACCTTATCGAAACCAGCACGTTGGTAGGAGTTGTACGCGGTGAGAGTACCCAATCAGCAGTACGGCGCCTACGCTGTACGTTTTGGGATTCGAACCCGTCCCTGCGCGAGGGATCACCAGAGGGTTGTTAAGACCCTTGTGTTGTGTGCTCGCTTTTCGATAAAGGTTACCGACTCGTTTAGGCGATCAGATCGTTGCTCCAGTTCGCTTCCTGGATTGCAACATCGAGCAGGCGCGCTTCCCGCGCCAGCACGTCCTCGCGCTCGCGCAGTGCGGCCGGTTCGACCGTTCGCACGACGCGGATTTCCGAGCGCAGATAACGCTGGGTCGGTTCCGCTGCCGCCTTTGCTACCGCATCGAGCTGACTGCGCAGCGAGATGCGGAAGTCGCGTTCGACGATCGCATCGGCCAGCGTCTGGCCCGACGCCAGGTTGACCGTCACGTTCGTACGGTTGATCCGCTGAACGAGATCCTTCGTCTCCGCGCTCAGCCTCTCGATGTCTTCCAGGAGCTTCGCGGCCGAGTCCGGCGCCTGCGTGCCTTCTTGCACCTGGGCGCTGGCCACCGCACGCGCGCGGAGCTCGTCGATCTTCTTGAAGTTATCCGATCGCAGCTTGAGTGCTTCACCAAGCTTCACGAGAAACTCACCTCCTCAAAAATAAAAGAGACCATGCAGTCTGCATGGTCTCATAGAACGACATGCAGTACAGCTAAACGACAGCGCAGCCCAGTCCTTTGGGGGAACCGAAGTTGCGCGACAAGGAAAGCTCCGGGTAGATCCGTTTAACCATAACGAAAATAGAATATCACGGAGTGTCAAGCATTGCGATGTCGTGGCGGAATTTTAACACTCGTCCGGCCGCTCCCAAGGGCATGCGCGCTATAGCCTCATACGCTCGCGAGCGCGCGGTGGCGAGATCGTTACCGAGCGCCGTAACGGTCATCACGCGTCCGCCCGGTGAATCGGTTGCACCGTTGCGGCGCGAAGACGCGCCCCAAAAAACCTGTGCGCCATCCAGTGGAACGTCCGCCGGCAAATTCGCGACGGGAGTGCTGCTGGCGGGATACTCGGCCGTAGCCAGCACGACGCCGACGCACGCGCGATCGCTTAACGATGCGGCCGCCAGATCGAGGGCGCCGTCCGCGGCAGATTTTAGAAGCGCGGCAAAGTCTCCGTCGACCCGAGGCATCAACACCTGCGTTTCGGGGTCGCCGAAGCGCGCATTGAATTCGATGACGTAAGGGCCGCTGCGCGTCCACATCAGGCCGCAGTACAAGACGCCGATGTAGCGCTCGCCTTCGGCGAGTAGTCCGCGCAAAGCCGGCGCGATCATCCGCGTGCGAACTTGCTCTTCAAAGTTGACGGGAAATCCGGCCGGCGGTGAATACGCACCCATGCCGCCGGTGTTAGGTCCGGTATCGTTGTCGCCGGCGCGTTTATAGTCGCAAGCGCTTCCAAAAATCTCAAGCGTCTCTCCATCGCCAATCGCAAAGACGCTCAGTTCGCGGCCTTCAAGCTTTTCTTCGAGCAGCACGTCGGAGCCGCCGCCGGGAATGCGGCTTGCTCCATACCACGCCGCTAGCGTTTCGCGCGCCTCGGCGGATGTCTCCGCGACGACGACGCCTTTGCCGGAGGCGAGGCCGTCGGCTTTAATCACGCAAGGTCCGGTCCATTCCGCCAGCACTTTTTCGGCGGCCGAAAGTGAGTGCACGACGCTGGCGCGTGCTGTTGCAATATTGTGGCGCTCCATGAATCGCTTCGCAAAGACCTTACTCGATTCGAGTCTTCCGGCAGAACGATTGGGGCCAAAGGTTGCGATGCCGGACGCGCGAAGGCGGTCGCCGACGCCGGCTGCGATCGCAGTTTCAGGTCCGAGAACAACGAGATCAATCGCTTCGCGTTTACAGCGGTCGCTCAGCGCTTTGGCATTGGTGGCTGGGATATCCCAATTCGCTCCGCGCGACGCCGTGCCGGCGTTTCCGGGCGCTGCGAAGACGGCTTCGCAAGATGGCGAGGACGCGAGCCGCCACGACAGCGCGTCTTCACGCGCGCCGTTTCCAACCACGAGAATTCTCACTGGTCGCCTGTTCAAGGTGCGATTCACGCGGGCCTCGACGCGGCTCGGCCGTGGTTCGACGGGGGCGCCTAATGGCGCCCGCTCACCATGACAACTTGTGAAGCGTTCTGCCGCGCGCAGCGCGGCTTGACTGGCGTGCGCCCCTCGATATGTGCGCCTTCAGCGCACTACTCGGGGTCCTTCGACAAGCTCAGGATGACATTGTCAGAGAATGACCCGCTCTACGTAGCCGGTCAATTCCACATAGCCTTGACCGCGCGCACGGTTCGTTGCGGCATCGCGTACGTCCACGGCGCCTTCCCAATATGACGGAGTCTGCCGCAGGACGAGCTCTTGGTTTGCCAGCACCGGCGTGACGTTGAGATCGAGCGAGGCGGATGGGACGCGTACGCGCCAGCTGTTCGGATAAGATGCGTGGGTCGCGGGACTGCGCCAGTGACTCGTGGCGGTGACGCTGAACTGGTCGAGCGAAATCGGGCGAACGCGGCCGTCACGTTCGATGACGCTGCCGGACGATTGCGGTTCGATCGAATTATCCGGACGGCGGAAGAGGTAGAGCATCAGCTCGCGGCCGTCATCGAGCTGCAGGGAGATCCAATCCCAGCCGGTCTCTTCGGAGAGCAGCTGGTTGCTGCCGAACTCGTGATCCATCCACGACGTTCCGCTCACCTGCAGCGTCTGGCCGCCATAGACGAGCGCGCCCTGCGAATGCAGGCGCGAATACGAATAATAATGTGATGCGCAGCTCCCGCACGCGCCCTTCCGGAAGAGTCCGTCGCTTCCGTGAACCGCCGGCGGTTTGAGCGGAGTTTGCGTGAGGTCGAGGCGCGTGTCGCCATCATTGGCGTGCAACGTCATACGCTCGCGCGTGCGGTCGGCCAGGGGCTTGCCTGCGAGCGACCACGTATCCACGTTCACTGCCAGCTGTCCGGTTGCCGCTGATCCCAGGCCTAACGCGGAACGAGCGATCCGTTCGGCGTGAAAGAATTTTCCGCCGTTCTGATCGGTGATTGCAAAGTGTGCGGCATAGACTTCGTTGCCGCGCCACTTGCTGCCGCCCAGAACGTTTTTGGCGCGCGCGATATCCTGCGGGCGCAGCCGCGCGCGGAAGAACGTGACCTCGTATCCGAACTTGCGGCCGCCGGCGGCTCTGAGGTGCCCGGTGAAATACCACCACTCGCTTTGGTAACTCGGGTGTGAACCGTGATCGGCCGGAAAATTGAAGCGGTATGGCGCAGTCGCGATCGCAAAGGCCGCGGCTGCCGCGATGAGGATTTTCATTCCGTTCGCACCGCATCGGCGGTTGCGATTCGCGCGGCAACCTGAGCCGGATATAAGCCGGCCAGAATTGCGGCTATCATCACGAGCAGCAGCGATTCGGCCAGCGGCCAGTACGGTACGTGCAAATGCATGGGCCATCCGAATGCTTGGCGGTCGATGACGTAAATCAAAAGCAGTCCCAGCAACATTCCCGCTCCGATTCCAAACGCGCCCCCGAGAGCTCCTATCAGCGTCGCTTCATAGAGCACCATGTGCCGCACGGAACGGATGGTCAGACCCAAGTAGCGCAACACGCCGATTTCGCGCCTGCGCTCCAAGACCAACGCGAAGAGGGTGCTGACCACACCCATAACGGCGATCGTGATCGCGATGATGTTGAGCGCCTGCGTGATCAGAAACGTGCGATCGAAAATGGCGAAGACGACCGCACGCAGATCGCGCGTGGTCTGCACTTCCACGCGCAGCGGAAGCGCGGCGCGAATGACTTTCGTGCGCAGCGCATTGAGATCGGTGCCGGGCTTGGCGTAAACGGAAAACATGCCGGCGGAGTCGTCGTGGTAAAGGCGGTTGAACGTACGCTGGTCGACCAAAACTGTGCCGGCGTCATTCGAATAATCGTCGTAAATGGCCGCTACGACGAACGACGTAGGTCCGGCCGGCGTGTCGAGCACGAGCGAATCGCCCGGATGCAAATTCGCCTTTTCCGCGAACGGCGCGCTGACGATCACGCGCGTCGTTCCGGGGAGCGTACGCGCGAGCGTCGCGGCGTCGGCGCCTCCTGAAACGTGCACCCAGTCGCGTTCGCCGATCGTGCGGAAGTCGGTCCGCGCGAACGTAATCAGCGATCCGCGAAAGGGAATCTCCACGCCGCGGAACGTGTCGACGGCAGCTACTCCGGGCAGCGCGCGAATGCGCTCGGGAATCTTCGCCGGAATACGCGCGTCGTAGACCTCGCCCGAAACGCCCATCGGGCGGACGAAGAGATCGGCCTTCAACGTTTGGTCGAGCCACGCCGCCACGGTCGCGCGCAGCGAGAAGACGCTGACGGCGACGCTGACGATCATAGCGACCGCGATAGCGAGCGCAGCGATCGCCAAACTGTTGCGGCGAGGTGTCCCGCCGAAATTCGACGCGGCGAGCATGGCCGCGGATGAAAAGCTATAGCCAAGATTTTGCAGGAGACGCGCCGTCACGATAACGCCGAGCGGCACGCAGAGCGATGCGCCCAAGATGATGCACAGGGCCGACGCGTACCCGAAGAGGGGAAGTCCGTCGATCGCGGGCGCCTGCGCTAATGCATAGGCGACGCCGAGCAGGAGCAGTCCGCCGAACGAGAGCCGGATCGCAAGCCGGTTCATTTGCGGCTCGAAACCGCGCGTGCCCATGACGCGCGAAGGTTGAGTTCCGGCTGCTTCGATGGCCGGCGCGATCGCCGAGATCATTGCGACCGTGATACCGAACAGCAGCGCCTCGAGCATGAGACGCGGATCGTAAAGCACGCGGTCGACATGAGTTCCGACGTAGAGCGTATTTACGGTATGCGTCACAGCGGCGACCGCCAGCCGCGCCAAGAAATATCCGAAAACCAATCCCAGAAAGGAACCGAGCACGCCGAAAAGCGCGCCTTCGGCTAAGAATACGGCGAAGATCTGCCCGCGCGTTGAGCCGACGGCACGCAGCGTTCCAATTTCCGCGCGCCGCTGCACGACCGAAATGGCGACCGTGTTATAGATGAGGAACGCGCCGACGAGCAAAGCGATCAAGGAAATTGCGGCGAGGTTGACTTGGAAGCTGCGCAGTAAACGGCGCACTTCGTCCGTGCGCGTAGCCGGTTCCACGACGCGAGTGCCGGGCGGAATGATTTTTGCGAGCGCGGCTTTGGCTTGTTGGAGGTGCTGCGGGAGAACGATGCAGTCAATGCGATCGATCGTGCCGACTTTTCCGAAGAGTTCTTGCGCGGTAACGATGTCCACGAAAACGACGCTGGAGTCGGCGGCACTTACCGTGCGCGGAACGATTGCCGCGACAGTGAAGGTGACGGGGCGGCCGCCGGCCAGGGCTGTGAACGTCTTGCCGACGCGCACGCCGAGACGATCGACGACGCGCTGCGAGACGATCGCGCCGCGGCCATCCATGAGTCCGTAAGGATCGGAGGTGTTGCTGCGCACGTCAACGCCGTCGGGCAGCGGTTGCAGCAAATCTATTCCGAGCACGCGCAAAATCTCGCCGGAGTTCGGATAGCCTTGGCGTGCGCCTACGACGATCGAATCTTCGATGACCGGCGACGCTTGCACGACATCGGGCGCTCGCATCACTTTCAGCAGCGTGCGTTCGTCGAATCCGCGTCCCTCACCGAGGACCTGTAGGTTCACGTGGCTCGTTACGATGTTCACGTTAGAGGAGAATGAAGCGATCGCCGTGGCGTTGGCGAGATCGATCGCGACGAACAAGCCGATGCCCAGACCGATCGCGAGCAGCGTGATGAACGAACGCAAGCGGTTCTGCCACATGTAGCCGAGCACGAGGCTTCGGAAGAGGGTTGCGAGCGCGCTCATGCTAGAATGCGGCCGTCTTGGAGTTGGATCGCACGGTCGCACCGCTTGGCCGCTTCGGGCGAATGCGTCGCCATCACGATCGTCTGGCCACGGTCGGCGATATCGCGCAAGAGTTGAAGAACCGTGGCGCCGGAGTGCGAGTCAAGATTTCCGGTCGGTTCGTCGGCCAAGACCAGCGCGGGCTTATGAATGATCGCGCGCGCGACGGCCGCCCGTTGCGCTTGTCCGCCGGAAAGCTGGGACGGGTAGGCCGCGGCTTTGTCTGCGATGCCGACGGCTTCGAGCGCCTCTTGCACGCGACGGTCGAGCTCGTGTTGCGGGCAGCGCTGCAAGATGAGCGGAAGCGCGACGTTGCCGGCGACCGTCATGGCGGGCAACAAGTTAAAGAATTGGAAGACCGTTCCGATGCGATCGCGCCTAAGCGCGGTGAGCGCGTCGTCGTTTAACCGGCTCGTCTCGTGTCCGTCGACCAAAACGCTTCCGGAGGTCGGAAGGTCGATGCAGCCGGCAAGGTTCAGCAGCGTACTTTTTCCACAGCCGCTCGGACCGACCAGCGCGACCATTTCGCCGGGCGCGATCTCGAACGAGACGCCGTCGAGCGCGTGCACCGAGCCGTACTCTTTTGTCACCGAATTCACGGCAAGTGCGCGCACGCTCGCCTTGTTCTGGGTGGGCTTGCGCCGGGCCCCTCCTTCGACGACGCGTTCGCCGGGGCGAACGCTACTCAGGATGACAATGGGTGGGTCTTCCGAACTAACGAGGCATGTGCGGCGTCGCGGGAATTTTTGCACCGGGGCACGACGCGGCGCGGCTTGCTTTTTTTGCACTCTACGCGCTGCAGCATCGCGGCCAGGAGTCGGCGGGCATCGCTGCCGCGGACGGCGGCACTCTGCGATCGCATAAAGAGATGGGTCTGCTCGGCGCCATCTTCGATGAAGAGAATCTGCGCGATCTCAACGGGTACATCTCCGTCGGACACACGCGCTACTCAACAACCGGTTCCTCGATCGTGGTCAACGCGCAGCCGCTGCTCGAACAGAGCGTGCTCGGCGATTTCGCGTTCGCGCACAACGGCAACTTGACAAATACCGACGAGTTGCGCGAGACGCTCTCGCCCAGCGTGACGCTGCTCGCGACGTCGGACTCCGAAGTGATGGCGAAGCTGATCGTCGAGGGCAGCGGTTCGATGATGGACCGGATCACCTCGCTGCTGTATCGAGCGCGCGGCGCGTATTCGATCGCGCTCTGCACCAAAGACGAGCTCTACGCCTTTCGCGATCCGTGGGGCGTGCGGCCGCTATGCCTGGGGACGTACGGGCAGGGCGGCTACGTGGTGGCGTCGGAGTCGTGCGCGCTCGCGACGATCGGCGCGAACTACGTACGCGAGCTCAAACCCGGCGAGATCATCCGCGTCTCCAAGCACGGTTTGGAATCGGTGCTGGTGCGCCCGGGTGAGAAGACGGCACTCTGCATGTTCGAGTACATCTACTTCGCGCGTCCGGATTCAAACTTCAGCGGCGAATCCGTCTACATGGCTCGCTACCGGATGGGGCGCGAACTCGCGCGCGAGTATCCGGTCGAAGCCGACGTCGTGATGGCCGTTCCCGACTCCGCCATTCCGGGCGCGATCGGGTATGCGGCCGAAGCGCAGCTGCCGTATGTCGAAGGCTTGATCAAAAACCGGTACATCGGCCGCACGTTCATCAGTCCGGAGCAGCACATGCGCAGCCGCGGCGTGCACTTGAAATTCAACCCCGTCGTCGAGAACCTGAACCAGCAGCGCGTCGTGGTGGTCGACGATTCGATCGTGCGCGGAACGACGACGCCGCGCATCGTCCAGTTGCTGCGTGAAGCCGGTGCATCCGAAGTGCACGTGCGCATCAGTTCGCCGCCGATCATGCATCCGTGTTATCTCGGCGTCGACATGGCGACCTACGACGAATTGGTCGCAGCCAATCATACCGTGGAAGAGATCCGCGAGCGCATCGGCGCCGACTCGCTTGGTTATCTCAGCCTCGACGGACTGGTCGCTTCAACGGGGCGGAAGCGGGACGAGATGTGTCTAGGGTGCTTGACGGGGACCTATCCGAATGTTCCGGCGTGGCACGCGAAGCGCGCCGCACCCGTCTAAGGGAAGCGCTTCTCTTTTACGTCTTCGGCGAACGCTTGGAGCGCCGCGGTCGCCTCGGTTCCGATCGACGCATAGCGCTTTACAAAACTCGGCGAGTCGGGATACATGCCGAGCACGTCGTGCAACACGAGCACCTGTGAGTCACAATGCGGGCCCGAGCCGATGCCGATCGTCGGGATGGTCAGCATCTCGGTGAGTTCGCGGGCGACTTCGTGATCGATCACTTCGAGTACGATCGCATACGCGCCGGCGGCTTCGATCGCTTTGGCGTCGGCGACCAGCCTTTCGCGATTCTTGCGCATCTTGTAGCCGGGACCTAAACTTGCGGTTTGCGGCATGACCCCGATGTGCCCGACGACGGGAATACCGGCGCCGTAAATCGCGCGGATACGATCCGCGACGAACGTGCCGCCTTCCATCTTTACCGAACAGGCGCCGCCGTCTTTCACCAAGCGAATGGCGTTGCGCGTGGCGTCTTCGTCGCTCACTTGGTACGAACCGAACGGCATGTCCACCATGATGTGCGCGCGCGACGTGCCGCGCACGACGGCGCTCGCGTGGTGAATCATGTCTTCGATCGTTACGGGCGTCGTTTCGTCGTAGCCGAGCACCACGTTTCCCATGCTATCGCCGACGAGAATGACGTCGATGCCGGCTTTTTCGGCAAACTGTCCGAACGGCGCGTCGTACGCCGTGACGATCGGAAAGATCGCGCGGCCTTTGCGGCGCTTTATCGCGCCGGCGGTGACGCGGCGAACCGTTTTCTTTTCCGGTTCGTACGGACGCGCGTTTTCCAGGACGTTTTTGTGTATCGTGTGCATAGCCACAGCCGATAGGGCCTTCTGTCACGCCGGAGGGGACTCATGCATTTCTCTACTATGACTCGCGCGCTCGCCTCGGTTCTCGCTCTCGTCGTGGCAAGCTGCGCGCACATGGTGCCGCCCGCCCCGCTTCCGCCGCAACCGCCGCAAGAAGCGAGCCCGATCATCGTCATTAACGGCCGCCCGGAGCATTCGGGACCGCGCGTCGTTCAGACCGCGCCGCCTAAAAAGCGCGGTCCAGTTTCGGCGGCGACGCCCGACGTGGTTGCTATCGGCTGGTCACTGCGTGATACACTAGTATGGGATGGAAGAAATGCTGCTGCAAGACAAACCTTACGTCGAGTACCTCGACGGCAAGGCGTATCCAAAGGCGATGAGCCCGAAAACCAGACATTCCGTCGTTCAGGGCGCGGCCTTGCGAATTTTGCATCGCTGCAGTGCGGGGATTGGCATCGCGGGGACCGAGTGGGATTTCCGTCTCGGAATTGCCGATGGAACGCAAACGATGTTCGTGCCGGACGCTGCCGTGCTCATGTTAGAGCGCCTGCGCTCGCTGCCGGCGTCCGATCGGGAGGAACCGCCCTTCGCGCCGGATGTCGCGGTGGAAGTGCGTTCGCCGTCGTACCGCCGCTCGTTCGCCGCTGAGAAAATCGTGCGCTATCTGTGCACCGGCGCGGTGTTGGTGTTAGACGTCGATCCGATCAAGCGTGTGGTGTTCGCTCATTCAACCGGCGGCGTTCACACATTCACTGAAAGCGATCGCTTTACGCACGAAGCTGCGCCGTGGCTTGTATTCGACGTCGCGGAGTTATTTAGCGATCTTGATCTGTTGATGTCCTGATCGCGCGGCCCTCGACCTTCGCCCTTCGACTCGCTTCGCTCGCTCAGGGTCCTTCGACAGGCTCAGGATGACAAGATGGAGTTAATCACGCCGATGAAGAGCAGCGAGCCTGTTTGTTCGTCGCGTAGCGCAAAGACGAACGGGCGATCGACGACGAACTGCTTGGGCGGTTCCTCGATCGCGGTGATGCCGATCGTCACCGACGTTGCGGCGGCGGCGGTCGTACCTTTTTCATCCACGCGAACGTAGGCTTGGTGGCGAATGTCGGAGATCGTCAAGCCCGGCGGCGGCGTGTGCATGGGAGAGAAATCGGCCGCTCCGCTAAACGCGATCCCCATACCCAGCGATTTCAAGACGCCGACCAGCGAGGTGTCGTAGGTCGCGGTGAACTTTGGAATCATGACTTGCAGGCGCTGCGCCTGCATCGCGGAGGCGATAGCGTCGAAGTTCTTGGCGTTCAGGTACCTCACGGCCATAGCTGACGTCACACCCTTGTTGGGCAGGATGACGTACGCCGCGTAGCCGCCTTTACCGTACGGCATGCGCAGTGCGCTGAAATATTTGCCGTCGAGCTCTTTGAACGTGCCGGTTTGCGTCATCGTCGGAACGATCGGTTTCGATCCGTCGGCGTTCGTGAACGGCCGCGGGCGCGTGTCGTTCTTCTTGAACGGCTGCGACCAGTCGGCTTGAAAGGCCAGCGCATTGGTCAGATAGGCGAAGTCGGATTTCTGTGTTTGCGTGATGATCTGATCGATCAGCCCGAGCGTGTGGGCTTTCGTCCAGGCGTTGATCGCGGCCGCCGCCGATGGGTTACCGAATTGCAGCGCTTGCGCTTGCGCGCCGTAGCTTTTCTTGAGCAGGGAGACGTAGGCGGCTTTGGGCGGAATGTCTTGCCGGAACCACAGCGCGTTGGCGACGCCGACTTTGGCGTCGTGGTTTCCCGCGAGCGCGCTCATCAGCGATGCGTTCGCCGGCGCGAAGGAACCGCCCGAGTAGCCCAGCGTGTGGGCGATGGCGGCCCGCGTCTGTCCGGCGGCGCCGTCGGCGGCCATGGAAAGCGCCATTCCGATGCTCAGCGGCGAGATAAAAACGTTTTGGTTCTTGGCCTGCGGCGCGAGTTTTTGCAGCAGCGCAAAGCCGAAGGCGTCGTAATTGGCCGGCTTGGGTGCGGGCGCGGCCGCGCTCAGAGTGCCGAGGACGAACGCCAATATTAACCATCTCTTCATAGTAAAAAGAACGATTCTAGCAAGCAGGCCGTTACGCCCTTGACGCAAGTATGCGATACTTACCTTCGGCGGTGCGAGCAAGCACGGGGAGACGACAGATGCGTTTTGCGGCGTTAGGAATGCTGCTATCAACCGTCTTACTGACGGGCTGCTCTTCGAATTTGCCCCGCGTCCTGAATCCCGGCACTCCGGCGCAGGCCTTGGACCTCTCGCCCTCGCCGGTCGATCTCACCAACGACACGCCCGTCTCGACGTTTACGGCGCAGAACGACGTTCCCGGCCTTTCCTATACGCCGAGCGCGGATCCCAGCTGTCAGAACGCGTCGGGCGGCATCTATGTTGCCGGCGACGGCCAGGCGCAGATCGACGTGGCCGGCGCGCCGCTCATGTTCACGGTCTATGCGACCGGAACGCCGCCGGCGGCGTGCACGATCACCGTACGCTCGTCGAGCGGCGATTCGGCGACCGTGGACGTGACCTACCAAGTGATGCTCGTTCAAGCGATCGGCGAAAAGTCAGAAGCGATTACCATGGCGGTCGCCCCGGGCGTAAATCCAAGTGCAACGAAGATCACCAAACTGACGCAGACGATCTCGCTGGCCGCCACGGGCTTTAGCGGAACGATGACGGCATCGGTGAGCGGATGTCCGTCGAACGGAAGCGGCATCCAAGTGAGTCCGAAGACGCTCTCCGGCGGAAGCGGAACGTTCGTCGTGGTGGCGTTCGGGCAAGGCAACTTGTCGTTCTCGTGCAACGCGATCATCACCGACAGCGCGAACAATAGCGTCACCGTTCCGATTACCATCGAGATCGGCGCGCTCAGTAAGTTTACGGTCACGCAATCGGGCAAACTCCAGTTCGCCTGCGCAGGCACAACGGTTCCCAAACATTGTCAAACGATTCAAACGATTACGATGCAGGAAGCGGGCGCGACGAGCTTTGCCATCGCCGATAAACCCGCGCTGATCCACACGTGCGCGAATTCGTTCAACGGCCCGCTGAAAATGGTTACGACGCCAGCGGGCGCGCCGATGAACAGCGTTCCGGGGCCGACGGCGACCGTTGCGTTCGACGGGCTATTGCCGACCGTCACGCTGGGCTGTTCGCGGATCGTCGTAACCGACGGGCGCTCACCCCAGCAAACGGTCAACGTCCCGGTCGATGGAACTTTGGCTGCCGCGCCTCCGCCGGCGATTACGGCGGCATCTGCGCCGGCCTGTAAAGGTAACGATCCACTCGTTGCGGTGCCCGGCGCGCCGCACGGCATGTATGTTTGGAATCCGAACGCGTTTCCGAAGTATCTCACGCCGCTCGCCAACGACGTCATCGGCATCGATCACACGTTGTGCGGAGCGAGCCTTGTGATCTCGTGGGCCGATTTGGAAACCAAAAAAGGCAGTTTCAACTGGCAGTTCGTTGCGGACGAAGCCAAGCCGTATACCGACAAAGGCTTGACGGTCAATCTGCTCTTCTCGGATTCAACCGAAGGCCCGGTTAACAACATCACCCCGTCGTGGGTGACCGACCCGGTGAGCGCCGGCGGCGATGGGGCGCCGACCGTTACCTGCGCCGGCCAGCCGACGATTCCGGTTTTCTTCAACCAAATTTTCGAAAGCGATTGGGAAGCGTTTATCGTGGCCGTTACGCACGAGTACAGTTTTAACAATTCGGCGCTGGCGCCGAGCGTCGGCTATCTGCGCTTCGCCACGGCCGGCGGAGCGGAAGCGCTTCCGCCCACGGGTTACAACGACGGCGGCGCGTGTCAGGCGCTGTGGGCCGCGCAAGGCATGACGTATCCGGTTTGGAAGCAGCACGAGATGAACATCGTCAATACGATGGGCTCGCAGTCAACCGACAAGCAGATGATCGTTTCGCTGCCCAATCTTTCGGGCGGACCGAATAAGCCGGGAACCAACACGACCGACGTCTACGACATGTCCAATGCGGTTGCGGCGGTGGCGGCAGCGCAGCACGTCGGCTTCTCGTTTGAAAACCTTGGTCTGAAACCCGTCTCGCCGCCGGCGCCGTGCAATCCGGCCGCGAACATCATCGACCTGCACTGGTGCCAGGCCTACCACACGTACGCGGGCGTGGTTCCGCTCAACATGCAGCCGATCACCGCGACGAGCAACCATAACGACGCCACATTCGATATCGCGGATCTCTTACCGTACGCGCTCGACAACAACATCCAAGTCTTCGAGCTCTATCCGGATGAATGGATCCAAGCGGACTCGCCCGAGTTCAGCGGTTTCCTCGGCCAAGCCGCGCACTACAAAGCGGCGCTCAATAATGCGTCGCTCGTGCTAGGGGTTTCGCCTTAGACCGTAGTCTTCGATTTCGCGCCGTTCGGTTGGGCGGCGGCCGAGCCGTTGGACGAAAGTTGTTCGGCGAAAGCGACGAACGCGCGTACCGGCGTTCCGGTCGGACCCTTGGCTTGCCACCCCGATTCGCTGTCGAGATAAGCAGTGCCGGCAATATCGAGATGCACCCACGGCGTATCCCCTGCGAAGGCTTTCAAGAATGCCGAAGCGGTGAGCGTGCCCGCGGGACGGCCGCCGGTATTTTTGAGATCGGCAATGTCGCTCTTCATGAGATCGCCGTACTCGTCGTAGAGCGGCATCTGCCAATATTTTTCGCCGGTCGGTTTTGCGGCAGCCAGAAACTCTTGCACGAATCCGTCGTCGTTGCTGACGGCGGCGCTCGCCGTGTGGCCGAGCGCAACGACGCAGGCGCCCGTCAGCGTGGCGGCGTCGACGATGCGCGTTGCGCCGAGTTTATTTGCATAGCAGAGCGCATCGGCGAGAATGAGGCGGCCTTCGGCGTCGGTGTTGATCACTTCGATCGTCTTGCCGTTCATCGCGGTGAAAATGTCGCCCGGCTTGGTGGCGCGCCCGCCCGGCATGTTTTCGGTCGCGGGTGCGATGCCGACGACGTTGAGTTTGGGCTTGAGTTTGCCAATCGCGCGCATGGCGGCAATCACGCCGGCGGCGCCGGACATATCGTATTTCATCTCTTCCATACGCTCGGGCGGTTTGAGTGAAACGCCGCCGCTGTCGAACGTGATGCCCTTGCCGACCAGCGCGAGCAGTTCTTTGCTTCCGGGATTGCCGTTGTATTTCAAAACGATGAACTTCGGCGGCTGCGAGCTGCCTTGCGCGACCGAAAGAAACGAGCCCATGCCTTCGGTGCGGCACCGGTCCTCGTCGAGGATGTCAACCTCGAGGCCGGCTTCTTTGGCGGCTTGCTGCGCCGCTTCGGCCAAATGCGTGGGCGTCATGTCGTTGGCGGGCGCGATCGCGAGCCTGCGCGCGAAGTTGACCGCGTCGCCAAGGATTTCGCCGCGCGAAACACCGGCTTGCAGCGCTTGCTCGTCGCTGTCGCCGGCGATCAGCGTCAGCTTGTCGGCGCCGCTGCGTTTATCGGGCGACTTTTGGTAGACCGAGGCGTCGAAACTTCCGGTAACGGCGCCTTCGACCAACAGCGAAGCTGCGGCGGCTTCATTTCCTTTTACTTGCGGCGGAAGAATCAGTGCGACGTCGCGCACGTTGCGGCGGCCGAGATAACGCACGGCGATGCCGGCAAAACGCGCGAGCATGTACGGTTCGAAGCGCTTTACGTCGCCGAGACCGATCAGCAGCACGCGCTTGAATGGTTTGTCGTGCGCGTGCACTAGGCAGACTTCGCCGAATTTTCCGCCGATCTCGCCTTTGAGGACCTCGCCGATCGCCCCTTGCAGTTGCGTATCGATCTCTTTGGCCGCGCCTTCGAGCGCCGCGCCGGCAAAAACGGGCACGACGAGAGCGGCGGTGCGCACGGAACCCGGCGCATCATGAACGATACGAACTTGCATGGTCGACCTTTCGATTGGGTGAAGAGGACTTGGAATGCCGATCCGAGTCTTTCCCGCATGACGCGCGATTCCTACGCCGCTGCGGGCGTCGATATCGCCGCGGGCAACGAGGCGGTCGCGCGCTACAAAGACGTTATGCGCGGGTGGCGGCATGCGGGGCAGATCGACCAGATCGGCGGCTTCGGCGGCCTTTTCAGCCTTCCGGGGGATTCGGGCCGCGCACTCGCAGCTTCCACCGATGGCGTCGGGACAAAACTCCTGATCGCGGCCGAACTCGAGCGCTACGGCAGCATCGGCGCGGATCTCGTGAACCACTGCGTCAACGATATTCTCGTCGTCAACGCGACGCCGTTGTTTTTTCTGGATTACCTGGCGGTTGGAAAACTCGAGCCGGAGGTGGCCGCAGAGATCGTGCGCGGGTGTTTTGAGGCATGCAAAAAACATAACTGCGCGCTGCTCGGCGGCGAGACCGCCGAGATGCCGGGTCTGTACGCAGAGGGAGACTTCGATCTCGCCGGCACGATTGTCGGTTTGGTTGACTTGTCGGACGTGCCGAAGAAAGAAGAGGTCGTCCCGGGCGATGCGATCGTCGGGTTGCCTGCAGTCGGGCTGCATACCAACGGCTATACGCTGGCGCGAAAGTTGCTCGACGTACGAACGTTCGGTGACGCATTGCTCGCAGAGCATCCTTCGTATTACGCCGATGTGCGGGCGATACAAAAAGTCTCACACGTTCACGCGATGGCACATATTACCGGGGGCGGATTGCTGGAGAACATTCCTCGGACGCTTCCCGATAACGTGAAGGCGATCTGCGAACAGTCGCGCTGGGACGTGCCGGCGATCTTCGGCGAACTGCTGAAACGGGGCGAGCTCGGATACGAAGAGCGCTACCGTACGTTCAATATGGGAATCGGCTACACGCTGATCGTTCCGCTGGCGGATGCGGCGCAAGCGCTCGCGGCCGTTCCGGGCGCAAAAATTATCGGCTGGATCGAAGCGCGCAGCGACGGCGAGCCGCGCGTCGTGGTTCATCCCGCGCGCGAATAATGGTCAACCTTGTCGTCGATCTTCACAACGCGCCTCTCGATTACGTGCAGGGGCCATTCGAGTGGGCCGTGTTGGAGCGTGCCGGTGACAATACTCTGTATCCGTGGATCGATTATGAATTCGGCGGAACGTGGAGCTCCGAAGCGTTCGCCGGAAAAAACATTCTTGCGAAAAAAGGCGGGCGCATGGCGGGGTTTGCGACCTACGATTCGGAGGGGCTGAAGTTTTCCTGGCTGCGCGGTCTGGGCGCCCAGGAAGGGGTCGGCATTTTTGGGCCGTTCGGCGTCTCCGCGGAGTTTCGCGGTTCCGAGTTGGGGCCTGCGCTGTTGCGAGCGGCGCTCGGAGGATTGCGCGGAGCGGGATACGCGCGCGCGCTTATTCCGGCGGTCGGCAGCGACAAGTTGATCGAATATTACGAAAAACATGTGGGGGCGACGGTCGTGGAGCGATTCGATCGCTCGCGCTGGCGCGAGAAGAAGTGGCGCACGGTCGTACTCGCTTCGGGGCAAGGGACGAATTTTCAGGCGATTATCAACGGCGTGGCGACCGGCGCGCTTCCATTAAACATCACGGCGTTGATTTCCAATAACCCGAATGCTTTCGCGCTGCAGCGCGCGCGAGCCGCGCATATTTCCGCGATCTCGCTGCCGTGGGACCGTCTTACGCAGCTGCGGCCGGACTACGACGCTCAACTTTCCGAAGCAGTGCGGCGCGCGGAGCCGGACCTCGTGTTGCTTCTGGGGTGGATGCACTTGCTCGACGATCGCTTCATCGCCGAATTTCCCGAAACGATCAACATACATCCGGCTTTTCTTCCGCTGGCCGAGGGAGCGAACGAAGTCGTCTTTCCCGACGGAAGTTCGACACCGGCGTTTCGCGGAGCGCACGCGGTTCGTGACGCGCTGGCGTGGGGCAGCCGGTGGACGGGAGCGACCGCGCATCGCATTACGCTGCATACGGATCGGGGACCGGTGCTCGTGCGCAAACCGCTGTCCATTAACGCGGGCGAGACGGAGGAAGGCGTGCGAGAGAGACTGCACCCAATCGAGCACCAAGTCATGCGCGGGGCAATTATGCGTTGGGTGTTTGAGCGGTGAGTTAGGATTCGAGAATGTGCGGGCGCCGTTCGAATGCGTCAAAGCGCGTATCCATCGAATCGAAGCGCTTGTTCATTTTGTATTCGAGGGATTCGAAACGGCGGTCAGCTGCTTCGAAACGGCGATCCATTTCGGCGCGCATTGCAGTGAACCCATGAGCGGTTGCTTCGCTCAGGTCGATTATCGCTGCCATCAAGTCTGCGGTCGAATATCTTCGGCTCATGAGCCCTACGCTACCATACGATTGTGACCTGGTTGTTTCCCGTTTGTTGCCGGGTGGCTATCGGTTGATCGTCGCCATCGCCGCGTCAGGATAGCGGTTGCCGGCGGCAGCGCCGTGCGGAAATATGTCTTCGAGCTGCTCCAGATCGCTGGGCGTTAGCGTCACGTCGAGCGTCTTCACGTTTTCTTCCAAGTACTTGCGGCGCTTCGTGCCGGGAATCGGAACGATGTCGTCGCCCTGCGCGAGCAGCCACGCGAGCGCGATTTGCGACGGTGTGGCGTTTTTGGCTTTGGCGATCTTCTTAACTTTTTCGACCAGTTCGAGATTGCGCGTAAAATTCTCGCCTTGAAAGCGCGGGTGGTTGCGGCGCGTATCTTCCTCAGGCAGATCTTCAGCCTTTTGAAAATGGCCGCTCAAGAAACCGCGTCCGAGCGGGCTATATGGGACAAACCCGATGCCGAGTTCGCGGCATGCCGGCAACACTTCGGCTTCGGGGTCGCGCGTCCAGAGCGAGTACTCGGTTTGAACGGCGGTGATGGGATGAATCTTGTGCGCGCGACGAATCGTGGGCGCGGCAGCTTCCGATAGTCCGACGTAACGGATCTTGCCGGCGCCGATGAGTTCCGACATCGCGCCGACGGTCTCTTCGATCGGCGTCTGCGCATCAACGCGGTGTTGGTAATAGAGATCGATGTGATCGACCCGGAGATGCTTGAGCGATATGTCGCACGCCTCTTTGACGTATTCGGGGCGGCCGTTGACGCCGCGCCAGCTGCCGTCGGGTCCGCGGACGTTGCCGAATTTCGTCGCTAGGAATACGTTGTTGCGCCGGTCGCGAATGGCGCGGCCGACGAGTTCTTCGTTCTTGCCCTGTCCGTAGACGTCGGCGGTGTCGAGAAACGTTACGCCGAGTTCGAGGGCGCGATGAATGGTCGCGATCGATTCAGCGTCATCGCGCCCGGAATAAAAATCGGACATGCCCATGCATCCCAGTCCGAGGGCGGAGACTTGTGGGCCGTCGCGGCCGAGCGTGCGTTGTTTCATTGTATAGGGCTTAGGGTGAGGCTCTCCCGGCCCCTCGTGGTAGAAATCCACCTTTTTTGGTATCATTCAACCATGGCAATCAACTTGAAGGACCCCGAGACCGAAGCGCTCGCCCGCGAACTCGCACGGCAGACGGGCGAGAGTCTTACGGCGGCGGTGAGCCAAGCGGTTCGCGAGCGGCTGGAGCGCTTACGCGTGAGCCGAAGCCGCCGCGCCGCGGTCGAGCGGGTACTCAAGAGCGCATGGGAGCTGCCGCGCATTGATTCGCGAACGCCCGAGGAGATCATCGGGTACGACGAGCACGGGCTGCCGCGTTAGCGCATGATCCTCGATACGTCGGCGGTGGTCGCGCTGCTGCTCAACGAGCCCGAAGCTGCCGAATTTCTGACCCTGGTTCAAGCGGCGGATTCCGTTGTAATCGGCGCACCAACGCTCCTTGAATGTGAAATGGTGCTTGCAAAAATGTTGGGGGCAGAGGGGCTGGTGCGCGTCGACGAGTTTCTGCGAGTTCTCGGCGTTGAGATTCTCCCGTTCGGCGAGCGCGAATTGGCTGTCGCGCGAACGGCCTTTCGGAGTTATGGGAAAGGACGCGGCCGAGCGGGGCTAAATTTCGGCGACTGTTTCAGTTATGCGATGGCGATCACTCGCGATGAACCTTTGCTTTTTAAGGGCAAAGATTTTTCGCAAACCGATGTGCGAGCGGCGTCGTAGCGTTCGATCCGTAGAGATTGGCGGCTAAGCAATAACAGTGGCGTTGCCGGCTAGCGCGCCCGCGAGAGCGCCGGGCTGGGCGGCGCAGATATAGGCGCGTTGCACGCCCGCGCCGACCGCCTCAATGGCCGCTAAAATCTTGGGCTTCATTCCGCTCGCGCAGCTTTCGGATGCGGCAAACGTTTGCGCCTCGGCGATGGTAAGTTCGCTGATGGCCGAAGACGGATCCGCCGGATCGCGCAGCACCCGCGCAACGTTGGTGAGCGTGATGTAGGCATCGGCGCGCAGCGAGCCGGCGATCGCGCCGGCGGCGGTGTCGGCGTTCACGTTATACGCGTGAGCTGAGTCTTCGGAGATTGCGAGCGGCGCGACGATCGGCAAGAAGCCGGCGTCGAGCAGCGCTTGGAGCGGCGCTGGATCGATCGCGGTGATTTCGCCGACGAAGCCGAGATCTTCGCCCGACGGCGATGTTGCGCGGCGCGCTCGAATCAGACCGCCGTCTTCCCCGCTGATGCCGACGGCCGGTATGCCGCGCTGCAGAGACGCGCGCACGAGGCGTTTGTTGGCGGTCGCACAGAGCACGGCTTCCACGACGTCGAGGGCATCGGATTCGGTGACCCGGAGGCCGTCGACGCGCCGGGACCCTACCCCCCGGCGCGCTAAGGCTTCATCGATCTCCGGTCCGCCGCCGTGCACGAGGATGACGGCATGCCCGGCGGCCCGGAGTTCGGCCAGCTCGGCAAGGAGCGATTCGTCCCCGCCGGAGGCCATGGCGTTCCCGCCATATTTCACGAGAATTTTCAACGCTAGCTTGCAATTCTATGCACTATATGCATAAATATACAGCATATGTACGTCCTCGCGCCAGCCCCCACCCTCTACGGACGCCATTTCCTCACCGTCGACGACTTTTCGGCCGACGAGTTGGGGGCGCTGCTCCGGCTGGCCGCCTATCTAAAGGGGCGCCGCACGGCCGAGCAGTCCTCGGTGCTGCCCGGCAAGACGCTGGCGATGCTCTTCGAAAAGCCGAGCCTGCGCACGCGCGTTTCATTTGAAGTCGCGATGACGCAGCTTGGCGGCCACGTCATTTTCGCCGATGGACAAGAGTTCTTGATCGGAACGCGCGAGTCGCCTGAAGACGCAGCGCGCGCGCTCTCGCGGTATGCCGATGCAATCGTCATCCGGACGCACGCCCACGAGCCCCTGCAGCGGTTTGCAGAGGCGGCGACCGTGCCGGTTATCAACGGCTTGTCGGCGGCCGCGCATCCGTGTCAAGCGTTGGCGGATCTGTTGACGATGCAAGAACGCTTCGGCTCGCTGCAGGGCTTGACGATCGCATTTGTCGGCGATGCAAAAAATAACGTGGCCGCGTCGCTGGCCGAAGCGGCCGTGCTGGCGGGCGCGACGATGCACTTCGGTTCGCCGCCGTCGCACCGGCCGTCGGAACATTTCCTGGCCAAACTCAAAGCGATGGGCAAGCCGCACGGCGGCGACGCGCGCGCATTCTGCAGCGCCGTGCGCGCGGTACGCGGCGCGGACGTCATTTACACCGATGTTTGGACCTCGATGGGTGAAGAGGCGGCGACCGAACGCAACCGGGCCGTGCTTTCGCCGTTTCGCGTCAACGACGATCTGTTTTCGCACGCCGCGGGGCACGCGATCTTCATGCATTGCCTGCCCGCGCATCGCGGCGAGGAAGTCACCGCGGGCGTTATCGACGGCCCGCGCAGCGTCGTCTTCGACCAAGCCGAGAACCGCATGCACGCGCAAAAAGCGTTGCTCGTTGCGCTGATGACGACACTCAAGGGTTTTCCGGTTTGAGCACGATCCTCATGCGGGCCTCGACAAGCTCGGCCGCCCTTCGACTTCGCGTTTCGCTAAAGGCGAAACGCTTCGCTCAGGATGACATAGCGTGAAAGAGCGCCGGCAAAGAGCCATCTTGACCCTGGTGGCGACGCGGCCCATTCATTCGCAAGAAGAGCTGGCGGCGATGCTCGATTTGCAAGGGTACGAAACGACGCAGGCCACAATTTCTCGCGACATCAAGGAGCTTGGCCTCGCAAAGGTGCCCATAAAAAACGGCAACGGAAACGGGCATCAGTTCAAATACGTGCTGCCGAGCCCGCAGCTCTCGTTTGCGAGCCGGCTGCATCGCGCCGTTACCGAACTGGTGACGAGCATCCAGAGCAGTGTCAATTTGATCGTGTTGCGCACGCCTCCGGGCAGTGCGATGCTGGTCGCCACGGCAATCGACGAAGCGCAGTGGCCCGAGATCATCGGGTCGATCGCCGGTGACGATACGATTATGGTGATTGTCCGCGATCCCAAAGAAACGCCTATCATCGTGCAACGCTTCATCGATTTGCGGGAGTCTACGTGAACGACAAAACCATCGTCTTAGCCTATTCGGGCGGACTCGATACGTCGGTGCTGCTCAAGCGGTTCTTGCTCGAAGGCTACGACGTCATCGCGCTGACGGCGGATTTGGGTGAAAGCGACGGTATTGCCGGCGGCGGCGCTGCCGCGGCGCTGCACGCGGTCAAAGCCAAGGCGCTCGCGCTCGGCGCGCGCGACGCGGTTTTGGTCGATGCGAAGGAACGCTTCATCGAAGACTTCGCGCTCAAAGCGCTGCGCGCCAATGCATTATATCAAGGCGTCTATCCGTTGTCGGCCGCGCTCTCGCGGCCGCTCATCGCACATCTCTTAGTGGAAACCGCGCACGCGCACGGAGCCTCTGTCGTCGCACACGGGTGCACGGGTAAGGGCAACGATCAGGTGCGGATCGAGTTAGGCGTTCGCGCCCTCGATCCGCAACTGACGTGTCGCGCACCGTTGCGCGAACAGCCGCTCTCGCGGCCCGACGCGATCGCCTTTGCCAAAGAGCACGGCGTGCCGGTCTCACACACGCAGGAGAAGCCGTATTCCATCGACGCCAACCTGTGGGGCCGTTCGATCGAAGCCGGCGTGCTGGAAGATCCCTGGAACGCGCCGCCGGAGGATGCGTATGCGTGGACCGCCTCGCCGGCTTCGCGGCCCGCGCAAGCCGATGAGATCGTCGTCGAATTCGAAGACGGCGTTCCGCATTGGGAGCGCGGTGACGGTTGGGAAATGGTCGCGCGGCTGAACGTGCTCTCCGGAAAGCACGGCATCGGCCGGATCGATCTGGTCGAAGATAGGGTGATCGGATTGAAGTCGCGCGAAGTCTACGAGTGTCCGGCTTCCACCGTGCTGATTGCGGCGCATAAGGCGCTCGAGCGCGTCGTACTGACGCGTGACGAGCTGCGCTTCAAGGCGCTCTGCGATCAGCGCTATTCCGAGTTGATTTACGACGGGTTGTGGATGTCGCCGCTGCGGGATGCGTTCGACGCCTTTAACGCTTCGTTCGCTACGCGCATGTCGGGAAAAGTGCGCATGAGTCTGTATCAAGGAGCCGCAACGGTTACCGGTGTTCAGTCGCCTTACGGGATCTATTCCGAAGCGCTCGCCACGTATGGAAAAGACGACGCTTTCGATCACAACGCAGCTGAGGGGTTTGTGAAACTTCATGGCTTACCGCTGGAATTGGTCGCACGAGTTACGGCGCCTCACCCCGAGTTGGTATGAGCGCCAACCTCCAATGGGGAGGGCGCTTCCAGGCCGCGCCGGATCCGGCGCTGATCGCTTTCGGTTCGTCGCTTGCAGACGATCTGGTGCTCGCGCCGTTCGACGTGCAGTGTTCGCGCGCGCACGTGCAGGCGTTGCGCGGGGGCAAGATCCTTTCGCAGGCGCAGGCCGACGATCTCTCGATCGCGCTCGACCGCGTCGCCGCAGAGATTGAAAGCGGCGAATTCTCGACGTTTGCGTGGAACTGCGGCGCCGAGGATATCCACGGCGCCATCGACGCCCGCGTACGCGAACTCACGCCCGCGGGCATGCAGCTGCATACGGGGCGCAGCCGAAACGACCAAGTTGCAACAACGCTCTTGCTCTATGCCGCCGAGCGCGCGGAAAAAGGCAAAGCGCTCGTCGCGCGCATTATCGCGCGGCTGCTCGATTACGCCGAGAGCGAACTCAAAGCCGAGACGGTCGTCGCGGGCACGACGCACTGGCAGCCGGCGCAGCCGGTGCTTCTGGCTTTTTACCTGGGCGCGATTGCCGAAGCGTTCAATCGCGACATGCGCCGGTTCATCGGCGCGGCGGCGAAGGCGAAAGAAACGTGTCCGCTCGGCTCGGGTGCTTTGGCGGGCTCGACGCTGCCGCTCGACCGCAAAGTCGCCTGCGCGTCGCTCGGGTTTCACGAACCGAGCCGCAACGCGCTCGACGCGATCGGGAATCGCGACGGCGCGCTCGACGTAGCTCACGCATTCGTGCGCGCGCTCGCCGATGCGGCGCGCATGAGCGAGGAACTCGTGATTTGGTTGACGCCGGCGTTCGGATACGCGCGGTTAGGCGATGCCGCTTCGACGGGGTCGAGTTTGATGCCGCAAAAGCGTAACCCGGATCCGTTCGAACTCGTGCGCGCGACGGCGGCGGATCTTTGCGCGCGCTATGCCGGCGCGATGTCGTCGATCGCGACGCTCGGATTCTCCTATCATCGCGATCTGCAGGTGACCAAAGCGATCGTCATCGCGATCGTCGAGCGTGCCGTTGCCGCGCTGGCCGCGTTCGAAGGCGCGCTTTCGCACGTGACGTTCGAGCGCGAGCGCATGAACGCGCTCGCGGACGCGAATTTTACCGTTGCTACCGACGTAGCGGATGCGCTCATCGCCAACGGCGTGGCGGCCCGGGAAGCGCACGCAGCCGTCGGTGCGGCGGTGACGCGCGCGGAAGAAGAAGGACGCGGGCTGGATTCGACGGACTTGGCCCGGATGGCCGAAGACGCTCAGCTTTCCGGACTCGAAGCACCGCTCGACGCGAAGGCGTCGGTGCGCGCGAAGAAGACCTTCGGCTCGACGCATCCCGACGAAGTCGCGCGCGCGCTTGGAACGCTGCGGCGCGAACTCGAGGCGGCTTCGTGACGCGCGTGCACGTCTGGGGCGCGTCGGGATATGGTGCGTCGGAGGCCATCGCATTTCTTTGCGCTCATCCGCTGGTCGAGCTGGGAGTGCTCGAAAGTGCGAGTTTGGGCGGCCAACAAGTGGGCTTGCATTTTCCCCGGCTGCGCACGCTCGACCGGTCGTTCGATTTTCCCGGGGCGATCGTATCGGCAATCGAGTCCGGCGACGTCGTGGTCATGGGCGGAGCCCACGGTTCCGCCAAAGAGCTTGCGCCGAAATTCTTGGAAGCGGGCGCGCGCGTGATCGATCTTTCCGACGATTTTCGTCTTGCGCCGACGCAGGCCGTCTATGGATTACCTGAGCGCTACAAGGCGCAGATCGCCGGCGCGCGCTTCGTTGCGAACCCCGGATGCTATCCGACCGCGACACTGCTTGCGGTGCTCCCGCTTGCTCAGACCGACAATCGCGTGACGCAGATCATTGTCGATGCAAAGAGCGGGATTACGGGCGCGGGCCGCAAGCCTTCGGTTCGGGCGCTGTATGCGGAGGTCGCCGGAGACATTCACGCCTACGGCTTGGAAGGACACCGCCACGAGGCGGAGATCGTGCAGGAGTTAAGCGCGGCGGGAATCGATGCGCCGCTGATCTTTACGCCTCATGTGGTTCCGCTGGCGCGCGGGATGCTCGCCGATGCATACGTCGTGATGCGCTCGGCGCCGGATGCAAGCGCCGTGCGCGCAGCGTACGCGCGGTTCTATGCCGGCAATCCTTTTGTGCGCCTGCTCGATGACGGTCTGTCGCCGAGCGTCGCGGCCGTCGCGTACACCAACGACGCGGAGATCGCCGTATCGGTGCACGGCAACGTCGTGCGCGCCATCTGCGCGATCGACAACCTCGGCAAAGGGGCGGCGACGCAAGCCGTGATGAACATGAATATTATGCTGGGATTTCCTGAGGAGAGCGGACTCACACAGGCCTCGGCAAGCTCGGCCGTGGTTCGGCAGGCTCACCATGACAAGGTAATACATGACGGCTAAAACGATCGACGAGCTGATTCTGCCGCGGCTGGTTGCGCTGCGCGGCGGCATCGGGAATGTGCCCGGCGTCCGTCTGGCCGGCGTGCACGCCGGTATCAAGAAGCGCAAACGCGACTTGGCGCTCATCGTCTTCGATGCGCCGCAGGTCTGCGCGTCGGTTATTACGACCAACGAAATAAAGGCGGCGCCGCTGTTGGTGACACGCGATTCGCTCAAGACGCACGGATCGCAGATGCGCGCTTTGGTTTGCAATTCCGGCTGCGCCAACGCCTGCACGGGATCCAAGGGCGAACGCGATGCGCGCGCGACCGCCAGACAGGCCGCCGCGCTGCTCGGCATTTCCAAGCAAAGCGTCGTGGTTTCGTCGACGGGCGTGATCGGCGTGCCGCTGCCGATCGACCGCATTTCGAAGTCATTGGAGCGCGCCGTGACCGATCTGGAAGCGGGCGGCGAAGCCGCCTACGACGCGGCCGAGGCGATCATGACGACCGATCGCGTGCCCAAGCTCTCCGCATACGCGTTTTACGACGGCGAGAAGCGCTATGTCGTCGGCGGGATCGCCAAAGGCTCGGGCATGATCTCGCCCAACATGGCGACGATGCTCGCGTTTATCGCGACCGACGCGCCGATGTCGCAGGAAGAGTTGCAAGCGCAGATCGCGCGTTGCGCCGACGGCAGTTTCAACATGATTTCGGTGGACGGCGACATGTCGACCAACGACGCCGTGTACGCGTTTGCACCGGCGTCGGGTGGAAAAGCGCCCGAACATTTCGGCCCGGCGCTCGGCAAAGTCTGCGAGGAACTCGCGCAGGCGATGGTCGCCGACGGAGAAGGCGCCACCAAAACACTTTCGGTTCACGTGACGGGCGCGCAGAGCGAAGATCAAGCGCGTGGAATTGCGCGCGCCATCATTAATAGCAATCTGGTGAAGACCGCGCTTTTCGGCGAGGATCCGAACTGGGGGCGGATCGTTTCGGCCGCCGGTTCCGCGCGTACCGGCATGGATCCGGAGAAGTGGTCGCTGTACGTCAACGATCTCTTATGGGTCGATGTGGGCGCCGTTGAAGTACTATCGGAAGCCGAAGCGCACCGCGAGCTCGAGCACACGAAAGTCCACGTACGCCTGGATCTCGGCATCGGCCGCGCAAGCGCCACCGGCTGGGGCTGTGACCTGTCGCGTGATTACGTGCGCATTAATGCCAATTACCGGACGTAATGGATAACCACTTACTGCAGAACTATCGCAGTGCGCCGGTCACCATCGTGCGCGGCGAGGGTTGTTATCTATTCGACGACGGCGGAACGCGCTATCTCGACACGATCGGCGGAATTGCCGTCTGCGCGCTGGGTCACGCGCATCCCGGTATCGCCGAGGCGATTTCAAGACAGGCGCACACTCTGGTGCAGGCGAGTAATCTCTTCGGACACGAGCCGGCGCGTTCGCTGGCAAACGAATTGGCGCGGCGTTCGGGATTCGACCGCGTTTTTTTCTGCAACTCCGGTGCGGAGGCAAACGAAGCGGCCATCAAACTCGCGCGCAAGTTCGCTTTTCGGAACGGGGAGACGAAGCGCCGCACGATTCTTTCTTGCAACGGCAGTTTTCACGGACGCACGCTCGGCGCGCTCGCGGCGACGCCGAACGAAAAGTATCAAGAAGGCTTCGACCCGTTGCCGGGCGGGTTCCGGTATACGCGGTTCAACGATGTCGAAGCGTTGAACAGTGCGATCGACGAGACGGTGGCGGCGTTCATCGTCGAACCGGTGCAGGGAGAGAGCGGCGTCATTCCCGCAACGCATGAGTTCTTGCAAGCGGCGCGCGACTTGTGCACGCAGCACGGCGCGCTGCTGATCTTCGATGAGATCCAATGCGGCATGGGCCGCATTGGCCCGCTGTTCGCGTTTCAGCATTTCGGTGTACGTCCGGACGTTATCACGATTGCGAAAGCCCTCGCCAACGGCTTGCCGATTGGCGCGATGCTGCTGACCGAGCGCGTTGCAAGCGGTCTGCAACCCGGCGACCACGGTACGACGTTCGGCGGTTCGCCGGTACCGTGCGCCGCGGGTCTCGCGCATCTGCGCATTCGCGACGAGATCGGGCTGCAGCAAAACGTAGAGCGGATGTCCGAGATGCTCTTCAGCGGGTTGCGCGAGGCCGCAAGCGAGTTTTCGGATATTTTTGGGCCACCGCGCGGCCTCGGATTGCTGGCGGGTCTCCCGGTAAAAGAGCCGCACGACGCGGCCACATTGGTGACGCACGCGCGAGAAACTGCTCGCGTGCTCTTGAACAAGGCCGGAAACAACACGCTGCGCTTTGCGCCGCCGCTGATTATTACGCAAGAACAGCTTTCTGCAGCCATGAGCGCACTGAGGGAGGCGGCCCGGTCGGTCTCCGTTCCGGTCGCCGCAAAATAAGTACGCAGCGGGAGAAAGCCGAGTCGCTGCGTGCGTTGCATCACGGCGAGCAGCCGCTCGTGCTGGTGAACGTGTGGGATGTCGCCGGCGCAAAGATCATCGAAGAGCTCGGCTTTCCGGCGGCGGCGACTGCCAGCGCGTCGATTTCGGCGTCGCTGGGATACGACGATAACGAAGAGATTGGCCGCGACCTGATGCTCGCAAGCGTCACGCGCATCGCGGCTGCCGTAGATATTCCCGTAACGGCGGACCTCGAGGCCGGCTATGGCCCGACGGTGGAAGACGCGATCGCGACGGCGCGCGGCGCTATCGAAGCCGGCGCGGCCGGCTTGAACTTCGAGGATTCGGCGCATAAAGACACAGCGGTTCTGTATGACGCCCAGCTGCAAGCCGAGCGCATCAAGGCGATTCGTGCAACGGGCGACCGCTTGGGCGTGCCGCTGGTGATCAACGCACGCACGGATGTGTTCTTTCGGACGGAGTTACCCGACGAAGAGAAGTTTCTCGAGAGCGTGCGCCGGGCGATGATATATTTGGATGCGGGCGCCGACTGTATCTATGTCCTTGGCCCTACGGATGAAACTGTGATCGCGCGTCTGGTAAAAGCGATTCCGGCGCCGGTGAATATGCTCGCTCTGCCCGGAGCGCCGCCGATTGCGCGCATGGCCGAGCTCGGCGTGAAACGAATCAGCTTCGGTCCGCGCCCGATGCGGCACGCTATGACGGCGTTTCGCCAGTCGGCGGAACGCGTGCGCGATCTCGGCCTGTTTCCTTAAACCGAATTAGGAAATAGGCGGCGCCGATCCAGAGCAGGGCGATGGTCAGCCACGCGACGAGCGTGGTGTTCAGTGAGAGCGGACCGACGGCGGCGAAGCCCGACTGCACGATGTCGTGCGTGTTGTTGACGGCGGCGTGCATGAGCATGGCGAGCAGTATGCTGCCCTTGGTGTTTACAAAGAGCCAGCCCATCGCGATCGAGAGTGCAGTGGTGCCAACGAGAAAGAGCGGAAACGACTGTCCGTAGTTTCCGTTGCCGGGCAGCATGAAGAAGACCGGCAGGTGCCAGATCGCCCACAGTATGCCGAGGATCGCGCTTCCCGCGCCGTAACCGAAGCGTGCGCCGAGGCGCGGGAGGGCGTAGCCGCGCCAGCCGATCTCTTCACCGGCTTGCACGGGCATGGAGATCGCGATTGCCATTGCGGTGAGCAGCCAAGGTTCGTGGCCGAAATGCGGCCAGTTGCCCGTCGCGAGCCGTTGTATTCCGGCAGCGGCCAAGCGTATGGCCAGCATGTAACCGATCGCGAAAACATACCACTGCAATCCGACACGCCATTCAAAGATGCGGGAGAACAGC
>DASUIF010000025.1:0-97239 GCA_036273135.1 Candidatus Rubrimentiphilum sp. | reverse complement strand
CGGTGTCGAAGCGAACGCCGAAGTTGCGAAAGGATACCCGGCGGACGTTATCCTGGAAGTGACGGCCCGCCACCGTGGCGACCTCATCGTAATGGGTAGCCACGGCCGTTCCGGTTTGCGGCGCCTATTCTTAGGAAGCGTCGCTGAGTCGGTTCTGCGGTCGTCGCCGATTCCGGTGCTTATCGTACGCGGTCACGAACACAAAGCGGTTCGAGCGGCGTAGCTTCTCGCGGGCCTCGACTACGCTCGGCCGCCCTTCGACTTCGCGTTTCGCCAAGGGCGAAACGCTACGCTCAGGATGACAAGATGTGAGCCACTGCTTCGATAAGTTCGGGCGGTTCGCAGGGTTTAGGAATCACGACTTCGATCCGGTTGACCGTCATGAAATCGCGCATTGGTGCGTCAACCGTCGAGCCGGTGTATAGCGCGATTCTTAGCGCGCTCGTCTGAGGATTGCGCCGGAGCATCTGCACGAGCTCCGCGCCGCTGGTTCCGGCCAGGTGAAGATCGACCATGGCGAGATCGAAAACGCGCTGGCCGGTCTCGTTTAGGGCTTGCGCGGCGCCGGCCGCTTCGGCGACTTGGTGTCCTGCGTGTTCTAAAATCGTCTTGACGAGAAGCCGGTTCGCCGGCTCGTCGTCAACGATCAGGATGCTGGCCACGGAGCGCCTCGGGCAAGAATGAGTCGACCTGCGACACGAACGTCTGCGGGTCGATCGGCTTTGAAATATATCCGCCAAAACCGGCGGCGAGGACGCGCTCCCGGTCGCCCGCCATCGCCAGCGCCGTAACGGCAATGAGCGGCAGATCCTTCAATCGCGGATCTGTCTTAAACATTCGTGCGAGCGAGAAGCCGTCGATCTCGGGCATCAAAATATCGGAGATGATCGCATCAAAGGTGCTCGCGCGCGCGTGTTCCAGGGCGACGGTTGGGTCGGTGATGCCGGTCGGCTCGTGTCCGAAGGCTCTCAACAGGTAGGTCATCAGGTCGAGGTTGGTGCGATTGTCGTCGATGACGAGAATGCGCGCCGGCATCTTATTCTGCGGGCAAGGTTAAGGTGAAGGTGCTGCCTTTGCCGACTTCGCTCTCCACGGTCAGTTCCGCGCGGATGAGGGAGGCCAGTTTCCGGCTGAGGTGCAGCCCCAAGCCCACGCCTTCGAAGCGGCGCGTCGTTGACCGGTCGAGCTGCTCGAAAGCCTGGAAAAGACGGGCGCGATCTTCGCTTTTGATGCCGATCCCCGTATCGGCGACCGAGATGGCAATCGAGCCGTTCTCCGTGCGAAGAACACGTATGTGAATCGAACCTTTCTCAGTGTATTTGACCGCGTTGCCGATGAGATTGTTGAGAATCTGGCGCAACGCTCGCCGATCGGTCATCAAGGTGAAATCGCCGTCCGCGAGCTCGGTTTTCAAACGGAGACGTTTGCTCTCGGCCAAAGGCCGTAAGGCGGTCGCGACCGTATTCACAACCTCCCCGGCGTCGACCGTTTCGAAGTGCAGATCGGCTTTGCCGGACTCGATGCGCGCGACGTCGAGCATGTCGTTGATCAGCGAAAGCAAATGGCGCGCGCTCGATTGCACGATCTCGAGTTGTTTGGCTTGTTCGTCCGTCAACGGGCCCGGCAAGCGCATGAGGAGCGTGCCCGTAAAGCCGATGATCGCATTGAGCGGCGTGCGCAGCTCGTGGCTCATCGCGGCCAGGAAGCTGTCTTTGGAGCGGTTGACCTTTTCCAGCTCGAGGTTTTTCTCGTGAAGGGCTTTTTCAAATTGCTTGCGTTCGGTGATGTCGCGAATGGCGGCCGAAACCAGAATGCCCGCATCGGTTTGCAGCGGGCTAAGACTGATTTCGACCGGAAATTCGGTGTTGTCTTTGCGGAGTCCGTAGAGTTCGAGGCCGGCTCCCATGCCACGCGTGCGCGGCGCTTCGAAGAAAGCGTCGCGGTGGCCGAGGTGGCGTTCGCGGAACCTGGTTGGAATCAGAGTCTCGACGGTATGCAAAAGCAGCTCTTCGCGGCTGTATCCAAAGAGCCGCTCGGTTTGAGCGTTCACGAGCACGATTTTTCCTGAGCCGTCGACGATGACCATAGCGTCGGGAGCCGACTCCAGAAGGTCGCGGAATTGGCGTTCCACACCGGGGGTGCTTACTTTCACCACGTCACTCGAGGGGCGGTTTTCGCTTCCCGCTGCAGGGGCTCTTCCATTAATGATATGATCGTACTATGAAGTTCTGGGCTTTCGTATTGCTTTTGGCGCTAGGTTTGCTCACGCAGCCTATTGCGGCGTCGGTCGACCCCCTCGTCGAGCGCGGAAAGTATCTGGTGGCGTTCGGCAGCTGTAACGATTGTCACACCCCGGGCTGGCGCGAGTCCGACGGCACCGTCCCAGTCTCGAATTGGATGACCGGCAGCAAGCTCGGCTACCGCGGCCCGTGGGGGACGAGCTATCCCGCCAATGTGCGTCGTGAGTTCTCGCACATCAGCGAGAGCGATTGGCTTTTTATGGTACGCACGCGCGCCGGCCACTGGCCGATGGTCTGGCACGACCTCCGCTATCTAAAAACCGGCGATCAGCGCGCGATCTACCGGTTCATCCGTTCGCTGGGACCGCGCGGCGTCGCCGCGCCGGCCGATCTTCCGCCTTCACGCGAACCGAAGACAAAATACATTTGGGTGGTGCCGCACTAGGCGGCTAGACGCCATTGCGGCGTGCCAAGTTCCACTTCGCCTCGACGTCTTTGATGAGCCGGTCGAGCAAACGCTGCATGGTACGCTTTGCAATGCGGTTTCCGGCGATGACGTCGAACAGTTTTCCGGCCATACCGAAGGGCGGATCGTAACTCCCTTGCAGCCGCATCGACACGCCGCGGTTTTCCGGCCGCGCAGTCAGGACGCCGCGGAAATCGGGGAACGCCGTGTCGTGTTCGGGCTTCCAAACAAGAAGAAGAGCATCGTGTATGCGAGCGGTGTCCGTTCCGTCGTCAACGAGTTTGGTTGCGTGCGAAACCTTCTCCGCAACGGCTGGCACCGGCGAAACCTGCATCTGCCCGCTTTCCCTCAGCGACCGCTGAGCAAGCTCCATGACGGTCGAGAAGGGACACTCGCAGTGGCGAGCTACGCGAACCTGGCTCATACTGCTTTTTGCTTGAGAGTCTCTTCCCGGTTAAAGCGCTCTTCCATAGAACGCGCGATCTCTTGCAGCAGCGAACGCGCGGTGCCCGCCGCGATCTTCGCGCCCAAAATCAGATCGAAGGCTTGGCCGAACGTGCCGAGCGGCGGCGTATATTCGCCGCGCAGTTCCAGTATGGCGCGCCGGTAGCTTTCGTCGGCACGGACCGTCAGTTCGCCATTGAAATCGGGGTACGGACCGCCGCCCTCGGGCGTCCAATGCACCAGCCACGGTTCGTCGAAGCGCAGCGGATCTTGGCCCTTGCCGTAGCTCACGAGCACGTCTTTTTCGACCGCTCCTTTGAGGAGAGGCAGATTCGCTTTGAGCGGAAGCGTCACGGCGCCGCCCTTTTGAGCGGCACCCTCGATCGCTTCGTGCAGATACTCGCGCGCTCTGACGTAGGGGCAGTTTGTGAGTTGTCTTTCGTATATTGTCGTTGCCATGCTCCAATTGTCGCAGGCATCCGGGAAGCGGCCAGGACCGAATTGGGAAGAACCGAAGAATTTGGACTCACAAGCTCTTCAAAGGGGCTCGCTAATCTGTGTCAATGCGGCCGCGCAAAGAAGACGCGAATCCGGACGAACCGCTGCCCGGAACGCTGAAATTCGTGCTCGTTATGGGCTCGGGGTTTGTCGTCTTGTGGTTCTTGCTGTTCCTGCTGTTGAAGGCGCGCTGGTAACGTGCATATCCACAAGTACGAGCGGTGGTGGCTGACGTTCGGGACGGCGATGCTGCTCGTTTTTCTGGCGACGATTGCCTTTGCGGCGTTCGCGGATAACATCAACCCGCCCAGCGGCCTCCAGGCGATCGATCCCACGAAGGTTTCGAAGACTCCGCCGTTCGACCACCCAGGTCTGCGCAGGCTCGCCGACGGCAGCTACGAGGCGTATTACGTCGCCGAAGTTTTCGCTTTTGCGCCCTCGACAATTACCGTGCCGGCGGGCAAGAAAGTAACGTTTTATGTGACGAGCCCCGACGTGGTGCACGGGTTTTACGTTCCGAAAACCGACATCAATATGATGGCGGTTCCAGGCTGGGTCAACAGCGAGTCGCACGTGTTTAACGCTCCCGGAACCTATCTGCTGATCTGCCACGAGTACTGCGGCATCGGCCACCAAAATATGTTTGCAAAGATAGTGGTAAAGTGAGCGCCGCTTTGAGCGCCCCTCGACATGCGCGCCTTCGGCGCGCTGCTCGGGGTCCTTCGACAGGCTCAGGATGACAATGTTGAGAGAGAATCGGGTCGTCATCGCGCACGTCTACACGGCGACGGCGGCGATCGTGGTGGGAGCGTTTTTCGGGGCAGCGCAAGGAATGTCGCGAGCCTCGGCACTCGGCGCGCCGGGATGGTTCGATTACTACCGGATATTGACGATGCACGGCGTGCTGATGGCGCTGGTCTTCACGACGTTTTTTATCTGCGGCCTATCGCTTTTTGTGACGTACCGCTCGGTTCCGCGCGAGCGGAAGATGACGCTCGGGTGGCTCGGATACTGGATCATGCTCGTTGGCGTGCTGATGGCGGCGGTGCAGATCCTGGCCGGCAACGCGACCGTGCTCTACACGTTTTATGCCCCGCTCAAAGCCAGCCCGTGGTTTTACATCGGCGCGGCGCTGCTGGTTATCGGGACGTGGGTGGTGGCGGCGGAGATCTTCGAAAACGTCCTCTGGTTCCGCCGAAAGAATCCGGGCGTTCCCGTGCCGTTACCGGCGTTTACCGCGGCCGCGACATTTCTTATGTGGTGGATCGCGACGTTGGGCGTCGTCGGCGAGATGTATCTGTTGATTCCGTGGGCGTTCGGCTGGACGCACGGCATCAACGTGATGCTCACGCGCATGCTCTTCTGGTACTTCGGTCACCCGCTGGTCTATTTCTGGATCATGGGCGCCTACATTTGCTGGTACAATATCGTCCCGAAGTTCTATAAAGGCAATCTTTTCAGCGACGGGCTGACGCGCCTGACGTTCATCATGCTGCTCTTGCTTTCGACGCCCGTCGGAATCCATCACGAATTCATGGAGCCCGGCATCTCGGCGACCTGGAAAATGCTGCACACCGTCACGACCTACGGCGTCGCAATTCCGTCGTTCATAACGGCGTTTGCGATCTTTGCGAGTTTCGAGATGGCCGCGCGCCGGCAAGGGCGGCGCGGGTTCTGGCAGACCGTCAGCTCGCTGCCATGGAATAATCCGGCGTTTTGCGGGCCGGCGTACGGCATGCTGCTCTTTATTCTGGGCGGCTTCGGCGGCTTGGTGAACGCATCGTATTCGATGGACATGCTCGTACACAACACGATTTGGATCGTGGGGCACTTTCACGTAACGGTCGGCGGCCCAGTGGCATTGACGTTTTTGGGCATCGCATATTGGATGATTCCAAAGTTGACCGGCCGCGCGCTTTGGAAGCCGGAATGGGCACTCTGGCAGACGCGCTCGTGGTTCATCGGCATGCTGGTGATGTCGATGTCGATGCATATTGCGGGCTTGATGGGCGCGCCGCGGCGTACGGCCGAGGTAAGTTACTTGGGGTCCGCGCCCAACGAATGGCTGGCATACAACTTATTGGCCGCCGCCGGCGGGCTGATACTGCTCACGAGCATCTTGATGTTCGCGGCCGTCGCGATCGGGACGCTTATCGCGAACGAGAAGACCGAGGACATGATCGTGGAATTTGCGCAGCCGCTGCCTGACTCCGAACCGGCGCCGGTGCTGCTGCAGTCGCTCTTCCGGTGGGGCGCCGTCGCGTTGGCGTTAGCCGTACTGGCGTATGCGGGTCCCTTGCTCGAAATGCTGCATCATCCGGCATTTCTAGCTCCTGGAATGCGCACGTGGTAGAGCCACGTCGCCCCTCAATACGCGTGCTTTCGCACGCTACTCGGGGTCCTTCGACAAGCTCAGGATGACAAAAGCGTGGTAGTCCTTATCGTTGACGACGAGCCGCAGATCGGCGAGGTTCTCAGCGCCTATCTGCAGCGCGAGTCGTTTGAAACGGTCGTTTGCGGCGACGTCTCATCCGCATTGGCAAGCATCGAAAAACGGCGTCCGGATATCATGCTCCTGGATATCACGCTGCCCGATGGAAGCGGCCTGGATATCTTAAAGCAAGCGAATAAGACCCAGCGCATCCCGACGATCATGTTGACGGCGCGAAGCGAAGAAGTGGATCGCGTCATCGGCTTAGAGCTCGGCGCCGACGACTACGTCGTCAAGCCGTTTTCTCCGCGCGAGGTCGTAGCGCGCGTTCGCGCCGTACTGAGGCGGGCGTCGAAGCCGCAAGGCGTCCAAACGGACGCGGAGCACGTGCTGCAGATCAAGGACCTGCAGGTCGACACGGGCGCGCATGAAGTCCGCTTGGCGGGGAAGACGGTTGCGGTTACGCCGGCAGAGTTTCGCATTCTCACCGTGCTGGCGCAGAACGCCGGGCAGGTGCTGACGCGCGCACAGATTCTCGACTTGGTGCACGACGACGGCAGCATCTACGAACGGACGCTCGATCGGCACATCAATAACCTGCGCCACAAAATCGAGCCCAATCCCGAGGAACCGGAGTATGTTTTGACCGTCTACGGCGTCGGCTATAAGCTGCGCAAGGACTGATGCGAGAAAAGATCCTTCACGCGCTCGACCTTTGCACGCTCGGCGATTTACCCGGCGCCAAAGCGGTACTCGAACACGAAAACGATCCGGTGGCCGAACGTCTTTTAGTGTTGGTTACGACGCTGCAAGAAGAACGCAAGAGCCGTGAAGACCTGCAGAAGATGGGGCGGCACGAACTCGGCAACGCGCTCTCGATCGCGCAGGCGAACCTGGAAGCGATGATCGACGGCGTGCTCGAGGTGACACCCGCGCGGCTGCGCGACATGCGCGAGTCGCTGCGTACCGCAGGCGCTCTGCTGGTCGATCTGCGCGAGTCGCCGCTCCCGGCGCCTCAGCCCAAAACCGCGACGGCAAGCTTCGATCTAAGCCAGCTGCTCGGTGCTCAAATCGGCATGCTGCGAAGCGGTGCGCACCAAAAAAACGTCACCATTGCCGAGGGCGACCCGGAGATCTTTGCCAAGGAATTCCGGGAAGCACTGCTGGCGGCCGTCCGTCGTGCAAAGCCCGGCGAGAAAATCACGCTCAAAATCGAATGAGGCGTCCGCGGGTCTTCCCGGGTTGTTCTCAAGCCGTTCTCTCCGGGGACATATTGAAAGATTAGGCTTGAGTCATGAAAAGCACACTGGTACTGAAATCTGCCTTACTGAGCGCCATCTTCCTCGGAGCGGCAATCGCGGCCACAAACCTCACGGGCGCCGCGCATCCGAGCATCGATATCGTTGCCTCCAACTGGAAATTCACGCCGAACGCGATTTCGGTACCGGTAGGCGAGCCGACGACGCTTCGGCTCACGTCCAGCGGCGGCGTACACGGTATCAAATCCGACGAACTGGGAATCGCCGACACGGTCATCATGCCGAATAAGTTTGTGACCGTTACCTTTACGCCGCACAAAGCCGGTACATATGTCATACATTGCTCGGTCATCTGCGGAGCGGGACACCCGAATATGACCCTGACGATTACGGTACAGAAATGATTGGTCGCGCTGCGCTCCGAGGTCTGTTTTGTTCGGCCGCAAGTATCGCTTTGGCGCTGGGCGCCGGCGCTGCGGCGCAGGCAATGCCGGTTTTTGCAAAGGCCTACGGGGTGCAGTGCAGCACCTGCCACACGGTGGTTCCCGCCCTTAATGCCTACGGTCGCTACGTGCAGCGAACCGGATATGCTTCGTTGAATCGCGACGTGCTCAAGACGGTCTCACCGATATGGATCGGTGAGCAGGTCAACGGCGACAGCACCGGCGGCGTCAGCGACCTCACGCCGTCGCATACAAGTTCCTTCGGAAATCTGGCGTTGCACGCCGCCGGATATCTGGCACCGGATTGGACGTTCCACGTTCAGCAGTGGCTGCTGCAAAACGACTCGGGAGGCGGAACGCTCGACACCGCTTGGGTGACCTACAACAATCTTTTTCATAAGGACGGCCATCTGTTCGTCGGAAAGATCGAGGCGCCGGGTCCATCGCCATTCAGTCAGTGGTCGGACATCTCGAGCTTTGCGGCGCCCGCAATTACCGTCGGCGAACATCCTTATCAGCTCGACGGCAACCGCTGGGGCGCCAAACTGGCATACGTCCACGGGGCGCTCGATGCCGAAGCCGCTTGGCTCTTGAGCGGGAACGGTTTCATTTCGAGCCAGGACTTCGACACGGTGCCCGGCACCGACAAGACATTTCAGTGGAAGGTTGCCAGCGCGCATCCCGATCAGCCGCTGGAGATCGGCGCGTTCGGAAGCATGGGCAGCTACATTCTTTCGACGGGCGACGTGGATCGCTACAGCTCGTTTGCCGGCTACCTCGAGCGCGATCCGGAGCCGACCGGCATTCCGGGAGTGCTCGGAATCTATCAGGTCGCAAACGATAAGCTCCCGGGTTTTGACGAAGCGGGCGAGCAGCTGCCGGCGGCGCGCAGCACGGCTTTTACCGCCGAACTCTACGAGTCGCTCTTCAATCGTAACGCGATCCTGGCGTTCCGGAGCGAGTACACGAACGACGGTCTGGGAAACTTCGCGCACGCGCAAAATATCGACTTGGGATTCAACATTCCGCACGTACCCTATCTGCACGCGTACGTCGAAGCCGGACTGGGCGCGAACTCCACGACGCAGAGCGGCGGTCCCACGTGGCGCTGGCTGCTGTGGTGGACCACTCCGATCGCGCAATAAGACTTACGTCGCAATACTAAAGTCGCAGCCTTCGCGAGTTCTTCTTTTGTTCTGCGCGCGACGTTCCTAGCCAAGTCCCAATCGAGCGTTAATCTGATGCCATGAGAAACGTTGTTTACGCGGTCATGGTGTCGCTCTTATCGCTGGCTTGCGTCGCGCCGGTGTACGCCGCAGGTCCTACAACTATCGACGTCACGGCCTCCAACTGGAAGTTCACGCCGGGCACGATCACCGTGCATTTGAATCAAGCGACGACGCTCAACCTCATTTCGAAGGAAGGCGTACATGGAATCGCGTCGGCTGACTTGGGCATTTCCAACACATTCGTCATGCCGAAATCTACGTCAGTCACTTTCACTCCGCATAAGGTCGGAACATACCAACTGCACTGCACGATGCCGTGCGGTCCCGGCCATGCGAATATGGTGTTAATCGTAAAGGTCGTGCAATAAAAAGACTCGCAATCGCTGCGGCGCTTGCGATAAGTGCGATGGGCCTCGCGGCCCTTCGAGCCGACGCGATGCCGCCGTTCGCGCAAGCCTATGGTGTGGACTGCAATACGTGCCACACGATGGTTCCGGCACTCAACTCATACGGCCGGTACATCCAAAGGACCGGATTCGCGGCTTTGGATTCGCATATGCCCTTCCTGTTCTTCAACGCGGAAGCGTCGTTCGGCGGCAGCTCATCTGCAACGTTCGGACGACCCACTTGGCAGTGGGGACTCCGCTGGGCGGGACCGCTCGGATCGCCGCTCACGCAAATCCGCTAGTACTCGGATAGCGGAGAGAAGAAGCGCGCCTTAACCGGCGCGCTTCTTTTTTTAGGGTGCCGCCACGTTCACGTGCGTTAGCGCATCCTTCAAACCGGCCGCGATGAGCGCGGGCGTCTGCACGGACCAAAAGTGCATATAGTACAGGCGCGGTTCGTCGCCGAGCATGTGGTGGTGCAGTGCGGTGACATCGAAGAAGTGCGCGCGCAAAGATTGTTCGACCGGCGCGACCTCCGATGCAACGAGCACGAAGTCCCCGGTGGTCGCGACGCGGCCGCCGCCGGCATCTTCAAAGTTCATTCCGATCGCGACACCCATCGCCGGAGGAATGGCATACCCTTGCATCGCGATCGCCTCCGCGCGCGGCACCGAAACGGAGAGCACGCCGTTCGACGCTTTGCCGTTGTAGCCCAGACCTTGCATGACCGCTGCGGCGAACCAGGGCATCGCAGTCTCCGGCGGCTTTGGTTGGCCCATCGGCGTTTTGGTGAGCACGAGGGCGGCATCGAGCTCGGAGGCGAGCATCGCCGCGCTTCCCGTTCCCATGAAGTGCATGAACATCACGTGCGGCTTCTCGCCAAGCAAATGGTTGTGCAGCGCCGTTATTTGGAAGCCGTTGTTTTCGAGAGTGGCCGTAACGAAAGGGATCTCGCTTTCCAGTAAGACGAGGTCGCCGACCGCAAGCGTCGTGCCGCCTTCCATCTTAAAGGCGGCATAACCGCCGAGTGCAAAGCCCGGCGCCAGCTTTACGCTGCCAACGCGCACGCGCAAGTCCGAACGCGGGAAGGCGACGCGGTAGACGTCCCCGGGCATGACGGTCCCGGTCCGGCCGAGGGCCGCGGAAATCGCGGCAGTGTCGAGGGTGGACTGAGCCGAGCTTGGCGCGGGCGGGAGAACGGCGAGGCCCGCGAGCGCACAGGCGGCGAGCGAGATTCGAATCGTGCGTGGCATCGACTAAGCATTGACTGATGCGCCGGCGAACCCCTCGGCCATGAAATTCGTCACGCGCGAGCACGCAAAGGTCGATCGGATGACGGCTAAAAAAGGAGCGAGGGGCGGCTTCCCGCCCCTCTTTGCGTTGCCGCGGTCGCGGCAATGTCTATGCCGACTTGATCGCGATCTTCTGCGGAACGATCGGTTTGATTGGCATCAAAGCCAATGTCAGCAAGCCGTTGTGCATCGTGGCCTCAACGGACTTCGGGTCGATATCCTGCGGGAGGGTTACCGTGCGCGTAAACACTCCACGCGGGATCTGACGTTTGAAGTATTTGATGTTGGCCTTTTCGGGGGTTTCGGGGAAGTGGCCGTTGACGGTAACCGTCGCGCCCGTTACTTCAACCGAAATATCCTTCGCATCATAACCCGACGCCGAGAGTTCGACGAAATATTTTCCGTCTTTCTCATAGACGTCGCAGAACGGCGTGAGGAAGGAGACGCGCGGGAACGAAAGTTCCCGCAGAAACGGCGCTTCGGCCAAGAAGCGATCGAGCATTTTTTGGACGTCGAATTCCGTCTCGGGGCGTTGGAGAAGCGTGGTCATAAGGTGGACCTAACTCCTAGTTCGACCGGCAATCCTCGGCGGCCGTGCATGGTGGCCGCGATTCGACCGGTCGTTTCTGAGTGTAGTGAGAATTTGGGAAAGTTTTAGGAACGCTCTGCGACGTTAGCGGTTAAAAAGCCGCGAATTCCCGCGCCGGCAACCGCAGTTACGGGAACGGCCAAGAAAAGGCCGAGTACGCCGAAGAGCGCTGTGCCGGCAAGCAACACGATTACGATGAGTGAAGGGGCCAGCCGCGTGTTCGAACCGACAATAGTCGGACCGAGAAACTGCGCCTCGAATTCAAAGACGACGAGCAGCAAGATTCCGACGATGACCGCTCGCGCAACGCCGCCGAACGTGAGGGCGAACAGTAACGAGGGCAAGAAGGCCGCAATTCCACCTAAGTAGGGCACGACGTCGCAAAGCGCCGTGACCACGGCGATCAGCGCGGCAAACTTTACACCCATGGCGGCGAGCACGACATACACGAGTACGCCCACGAGCGAACTCACGATGATCTGGCCGCGAATGATGCCTCCCATCGAACGCGAGATCTCGGTTATGGCACCTTGCGTTTGGAGATGCCACTTCGCCGGAACGACGGTCATGAGCGCGTCAAAATACCGGCGCGCGTCGAGCTGAAAATACGCGGCGAGAATCGGGATGACGATGGCTGCACCGACGAAAGCAGCAATCGAACGAATAACCGTGACGATCGCCGCGAACGCCTCGCGTGCGTACGCGTTGAGGCTCACCTCTGCCGTAAACATCGTCAGCCAACGCTGAAACGCCTCGGGAAGAGTGCTCATGACTTTTTCCCCTGCGCCCGGGAGCGCCGCGCCGATTGCCTGTCCTTGTGCATACAGAAGGGGCGCGAACGCAAACCCCAGCGCCCCGATGATAATCGCGACTGCCGAGTCTATGAAAATGATTGCGGCTACCCGCGGCATGCGCCGCTCCAGGCGGCGAACGAGCGGCCACGTCAGTATCGCGTAGGCCAGCGAAAGGGCGACGACGGCGAAAACAGCGGTCATTCGCGCGAGTACAGCGGCTGCGGCCAGAGAACCGAGAAAGCGCCGGCCGCGATCGCAATCAGCATTATGTTGAGAGGGATGGCCGCCAAATGAAACACCTCTGCAAGCGGAGCCCAAAAGATCGCGACGGCGAGCGTGCCCAGCGTTCCGGCCACGATCGGAGCGATCGCCTTGTTGTCACGCAAAGTCACGTTCCATATGCGCCGGTTTCCGGCCCGTTCGACCAGGACGAGCAATGTTTGCCCGACGATCATCGTGACGATGGCAGCCGCGCGAGCGGCATTTTCGGGAACGCCGTGCGTCAACAGGTACACATACACCGCGAGTACGGCCGCCGAGAGCGAAAGGCCGAGCAGAAGCGTGCGCTGCCAATCTTGGCGCCGGATGAGGCCGGCCGAAGGCGGCCGCGGCGGCTTCGTCATGACGTCCGCGTGCGCGGGATCGTTTTCAAAGACCAGCGCGGAGGTCGGATGCACGATGATTTCGAGCCAGATCAGATGGATTGGAAAGAGCATGATGGGCGCGCCGAAGAGCGGCAAAAGAAACGCGGCCAGCAACAGCGGAGCGTGGAACGAAATCAAGTACGAAAACGCGTGGCGGAGATTATCGAAGATGCGGCGCCCGTCGGCGACGGCGCGCACGATCGTCGTCACGTTGTCGTCGAGGAGAATCAGGTTAGCGGCGGCGCGCGCAACCTCGGTGCCGCCTTTGCCCATGGCGATGCCGATATCGGCTTCGCGCAATGCCAGAGCGTCGTTTGTGCCGTCGCCGGTCATGGCGACGATTTCGCCTTTGGCGTGGAGCTCGCGCACGATGCGCAGTTTTTCTTCGGGGCGGATCCGCGCGAAGACGTCTGCGGGCTCGATGCCGACTTGAGCCGCAATGGCCTGCGCGGTGGCCGGGTGGTCGCCGGTAATCATGACGAAGCGGATGCCGGCCGCGCGACAGCGCGCCACGGCATCGCGCGCGGCTTCGCGCACCGGATCCGCCAGCGCGACGAGACCAACCAGTTGCAACGGCACCGTTTCGACCGCGTTTTCGCCGGCTGCAGCGCGCGCAATTGCAAGCACGCGCGCCCCGCGAGCGGCGGTTTCTGTAAGAAATGCTTGCGCGCGCTCCCGATCTTGGACCGCGCCGCGCTGCAGCAAAGCTTCATAGGCGCCTTTGACCGCCAGCTCGCCATCCCAAAGAACCGCGGCATACAGGCGCGACGGATCGAAGGGCACTTCGAGTATCTTGTGCAGATTGCGAGAAGCTTCGGGAGCGGCTGCCAGTAGCGCCGCATCGAGCGGGTCGCCGGACTGGGGATCGGAAGCCAGCGCCGCCGCGCGCAGCACGGCCGCGCGATCGAAATTTTCCGCCGCAAAGACGGATTCGACGGCGAGTTTTCCGTAGGTCAGCGTGCCCGTCTTGTCAACGCAGATCACCGTGGTAGACCCGAGCGTTTCGACGCTGGAGAGCCGCCGCACGAGCGCGTTATCTTTTGCCAGGCGCCACGCGCCCAGCGCGAGATAAAGCGTGTAGACCATCGGCAGCTCTTCGGGGATCGCGGCCATCGCCAAACTGACGCCGGCGATGATCGCAACCGGCCACGCGTCCCCGTGCGTGTGCCCGGCAACGACGACGATCGCGCAGACGAGCGCGACGCCCGCGCCGATTTGCACGACCAGCCGGTGAATCGCCCGTTCGATCGGCGTACGCTGCTGGCGGATCTGCGACATCGCCTGACCGATGCGCCCGTACTCCGTTTGCGGCCCGGTGCGCTCGACCAGCGTAACGCCGCCTCCGGAGCGGACGATCGTGCCGGCTAAGACGCGCGCGGGTTCTTCAACGGGCAGCGATTCGCCGGTCAGCGCCGATTCATCGATCAAGAGCCGCCGCGACGAAAGCACGCGCGCGTCGGCGGCGACGACGTCGCCTTCGCGCAAAACCAAAACGTCGTCCGGCACGACCTCGCGCGCCGGAATCACGCGTTGCAAACCATCCCGTATGACGCAGGCTTGCGGCGGAGATACCATTCGCAGTTTTTCGAGCGCGCGGTCGGAACGATACTCGAGAATGCCGGTGACCATGAAAATGGGAAGCAGTGCGATGCCGACAACGATTGCATCAAAGCGGTCGCCCAGCATCCAGTAGGTGGCGCCGGCAACCGCTAAGAGGAGCACCATGGGATCGGCAACGAGCCGAACCAGCCACGAAAGGAACGTCGCCGAGCCGCGTTCGGGGACCAAAACGTTCGGACCGAATTGCGCGAGGCGCGCCGCGGCTTGCGCGCTGTCCAGACCGGGAGGCTCGGCTAGAGCGACGCCGGCGATTCTACTTCAGCGATTCCCTCGAGCACGTGTTGCAACCGCGCGTTGACGTCTTCGGCGATCGGCTCGAGTTCCGGATTGCCTACGAGCGATAACAGCGAACGCGTGTCGACCGCCGAGACGATCGTTTGTTCGTTCTCGCGCTGAATCACGATGTTGCACGGAAGAAGCAGGCCCAGTTGCGATTCGCGACCGAGCCCCTGCAGGGCCAGCGAAGGATTGCATGCGCCAAGGATCCGGTAAGGCCTGAAATCCGCTCCTATTTTTTCGTGCAGCGTCTTGGTGACATCGATATCACACAGAACTCCGAAGCCTTCATCGGCCAGCAGCGACTTGACGCGTTCGACGGCGACGTCAAACGGCAAGTCGACTGCGACGGCCTTCCCGTACGGTATCATTCTTCCGGCGGATTGGGATTGCGCCATTCCGTTCCGTCCGCGTATTTCACGCGCATGACCGCACAGTACGGCAGACTCGTTCCGATCGGGAAGATCTCCGGGCTGACGCTGAATTCGTGCGCGATCGGCACGTTGGGCGAGAAGGTGCCGGCGTCGTTGACGACCGCGATGAGATAACCGCGGGAGACGAGCCCAAAGTCGACTTCCGTTGCGGCTTTCGAGGCTTGATTGGCGTAGGTTATCGCCAGAAAGCCTTCCGCGTAAGGAAACGTACTGACGTTTGTATGAAGGATTCCATAAGGGTCGACCCAGGGGTGAGGCGCTCCCACTCCAGGCTGATGCTGGTGCGGAGAGCACTGAGAGACAGATATCTGCGAGCCGGGAGTTTGCTTGAGGGTCTGAGCGTAGGCCACGCTGATGGCCGCGGCGAGCATGCCGGTCAGGGCGGCTATTCCTAAGGCTTTGGTCGGGTTCATATACACCTTTCTTCATATGAAGAGAGCCGCATGGAGCGGCTCTCTTCTTCGCGGACGCGCCGGTGGAACCGTTGCTCCTAGTGGAGCTTTTGCTGTTGGCCGCTCGGAGCACTTGCAGGGAGGCTCGAGTGAGACCCAGGTTCGGTTGTCGACAGCGCGTCGGCTCCATTTCCACTGTAGTTTTTCATCGGGAAAAACTTGTGAAAGACTTGAGCAGAGAGATTCCTAGAAATTCAACGCCGGATGCGATAGGCTAGGGCAATGATAGACGCCTACTGGAGGGCGGCAAATTATTTGTCCGTCGGGCAGATCTATTTGCTCGATAATCCGCTGTTGCGCAAACCGCTGCGTCCGGAGCACATCAAACCGCGGCTGCTTGGCCACTGGGGAACCACGCCCGGATTGAACTTTATCTACACGCACATGAACCGCGCGATCAAAAAGTACGACCTGAATGCGATCTTTGTCTGCGGGCCGGGACACGGCGGGCCGGCGGTCGTTGCTAACACCTACCTCGAAGGAAGCTACACGGAACTTTATCCCAACGTCACGCGAGACGAGCGCGGAATGCGGCGGCTTTTCAAGCAGTTTTCATTCCCGGGCGGAGTTCCCAGCCACGCCTCGCCCGAGACGCCGGGCTCGATTCACGAAGGCGGCGAGTTAGGCTACGCGCTCGCGCACGCATATGGCGCCGTTTTCGACAATCCCGATCTCTTGGCGTGCTGCGTAGTCGGCGACGGCGAGGCAGAGACCGGCGCGCTGGCCGCGAGCTGGCATTCGAATAAGTTCTTGAATCCGGCGCACGACGGCGCCGTGCTGCCGGTTTTGCACCTCAACGGTTACAAGATTGCCGGACCAACGGTCCTGGCGCGTATACCCGAAGACGAACTGCGAGCGCTCTTTCGGGGCTACGGATACGATCCCGTACTGATTTCAGGCGACGATCCGGCGGAGATGCACGAAAAAATGGCCTCCGCGCTGGACGAAGCGATCGAGCGTATTCGGGAGATTCAAATCCAAGCGCGCTCGAACGGGTTCAAGGAGCGCCCGGCTTGGCCGATGCTGATCTTGCGAACGCCCAAAGGGTGGACGGGGCCGAAGCTCGTTGACGGCGTGCAGATCGAGGGGACGTTTCGCGCGCACCAAGTTCCGATTACGGGCGTTGCCGGCAACGCCAAGCATCGCGCTGCGCTCGAAGAGTGGATGCGCAGTTATCGCCCGGAGGAACTCTTCGACGAAACCGGCCGGCTGCGGCCTGAACTCACGGAGCTCGCGCCGCGCGGCGAACGGCGCATGGGCGCGAACCCGCACGCAAACGGCGGTTCGTTGCTGCACGATCTCGTGATGCCCGATTTTAAGGAATATGCGGTCGCCATCGCCAAGCCGGGTGCGGCGCAGTGCGAATCGACGCGCGTACTCGGGACGTTCTTGCGGGACGTGCTGAAACTGAACGCTTCGTGCTTTCGCGTGGTCGGTCCGGATGAAACCGCATCGAATAGACTCGGCGCGCTCTTTGAAGTGACCGATCGAACGTCCACCGCGCAGATTCTGCCAAACGATGACCACGTCTCGCCCGACGGGCGTGTGATGGAGATTTTGAGCGAGCATCTCTGCCAGGGCTGGCTCGAAGGGTATTTGCTGACCGGGCGGCACGGATTCTTCTCGTGCTACGAGGCGTTCACGCACATTATCGACTCGATGTTCAACCAGCACGCAAAATGGCTGAAATCGATCCGCTGCATCGAATGGCGGCGGCCGATTGCATCGTTGAATTATTTGCTGACATCGCACGTTTGGCGCCAAGACCAAAACGGGTTCAGTCATCAGGATCCCGGATTCATCGATCACGTGGTCAACAAGAAGGCCGACGTCGTGCGCGTTTACCTGCCGCCCGATGCCAACACACTGCTTTCGGTTGCCGACCACTGTTTGCGCAGCCGCAACTACGTGAACGTGATCGTCGCGGGGAAACAGCCCGAATGGCAGTGGCTCGACATGGACTCGGCCATCAAACACTGCAGCGTGGGGCTGGGCATTTGGGAATGGGCGAGCAACGATGAAGGCGCCGAACCCGACGTCGTGATGGCGTGCGCGGGCGACGTTCCGACGCTTGAAACGCTGGCCGCGGTAGCGCTCTTACGCGAGCGCCTGCCGCAATTAAAGATCCGCGTCGTCAACGTGGTCGACCTGATGACTCTGCAGCCGCAGACCGAGCATCCGCATGGACTTTCGGACGCGGATTTCGACTCGATCTTTACGACCGACAAACCAATCGTCTTTGCTTTCCACGGTTATCCGTGGCTGATCCACCGGCTCACGTACCGGCGGCACAACCACGATAACCTGCACGTGCGCGGTTATAAAGAAGAAGGCACGACCACAACGCCGTTCGATATGGCCGTGAAGAACGACTTGGATCGCTTGCATTTAGCGGGAGATGTGATCGATCGCGTGCCGCATTTGCAAGAGCAGGGCGCGCACATCAAGCAATACATCCGCGACAAACTCGTCGAGCACAAAATGTACATCGAGCAATATGGTGATGACTTGCCGGAAATCCGCAACTGGCGCTGGAGCGCCTAACGCGTGCGCGTTCTTTGCTTCGATGCGGGCTCGTCGTCGCTCAAGTACGGCGTCTTCGAAGCAGAGGCCGGCGGCGAGCGCGAACTGCTTGCGGAGTCGCCCGATGCAGGCGCGGCGGTTCAGGATGTCTTCGACAAGCTGGACGGCAAGGGGATTGCGCCCGAAGCGGTTGGGCACCGCATCGTTTTCGGCGGTCCGCACGCCGACCCGGTTCTCGCGCAATCGGAGGTCATGGGCGAATTGCGTGGATACGTTCCGATCGACCCTTTGCATTTGCCATTGCAGCTGCGCATCGTCGACGAAGTCGCGAAGCTCGCGCCGTCCTTACCCCAGGTGCTGTGCTTCGACACGGCGTTTCACCGGCGGATGCCCGAGGTCGCGCAGCGTTTTGCGTTGCCGGCTATCGTTGACCCGCTGGTGAGGCGGTATGGTTACCACGGTTTGTCCTACGAGTACATTGCATCCCAGATCGATTGGAAGCGCTACCGGCGCGTGGTAATCGCGCACTTGGGCAACGGGGCGAGTTTGGCGGCAGTACGCGATGGCGAGCCGGTCGACACTTCGATGGGATTTACGCCGCTCGGCGGGCTGATGATGGGCACGCGGCCCGGCGATCTCGATCCCGGGGTGTTGCTGTATTTGTTGCGCTCGGGTGAGTTTACAGTTGAAGGTTTGGATCGGTTGCTGACGGAGCAGTCCGGTTTGCTGGGAGTTTCGGGCATCAGCTCGGATATGCGCGAGCTGCTCGCGCGCCGAAACGGCGATGCGGCGGCTGACCTGGCCGTGCAACTTTTCGTTTACACCGTCGCGAAATTCACCGGCGCGATGGCGGTTGCGCTCGGCGGACTCGATCTCTTGGTCTTCACAGGCGGCATCGGTGAAAACGCGACAGAGGTGCGCGAGATGATCGGCGCGCGGCTCGACATGTTCGGCAGAATGGAGACGCGCGTTATCCCGACGAATGAGACGCTTATGATCGCCCGCCATACCGTGCGCACTCTGTGAACGGCGCAAGCCCGGTTCTGATTGGGTTTCTCGTGGCCGCTGCGGCGATTCTGCTCGTGATGGCGGCGATTGCCAGAACGACGACCGAACCGCCGGAAACGCAAGCTGCGGTGACATCGACCGGCTACCGGTTGCGAAAAGGTTGGCTATGGGCGTTGGCCGCGGCGGCGGTGGTGTCGCTTGCGATTTCGCTGCCTTCGTTTCCCTACGGAAAACCCGCCACACTGGCCGGGCAGCATTTTCCGGTCGTTGCAAGTCAATACAGTTTCGAACTTCCGCCGGCCGTACCGGCCGGCAAGAACGTCGTCTTCGACGTGACTTCGAAGGACGTCAACCATGGGTTCGGGATCTACGATCCGCGCGGACACCTGGTCGCGCAGGTGCAGGCAATGCCCGATTACGTAAACCATTTGCCGCTGCGATTTACCGTCACGGGGCATTACGTCGTGCGCTGCTTGGAATATTGCGGCATCGCGCATGCCGCGATGCAAGGAGCTTTCGAAGTACGATGAGCGGTCCGCGGCGGATCATGTGGGCGTACTTGACGACGGGAATCGCCGTTTTCGGGTTGATGGTGCTCGTTGGGCTGGCCATGCGCGCGGAGCAGGCGCATTGGGTTTCGTTCGATCCGGGTTCGTTCTATGCGCTGATGACGCTGCACGGGTCGGGCATGATCGTCGCGCTCGCGCTGTGCGGCATGGGCGGACTGTGGTTCATCATGGATCGCGAGCAGCCCATGAACCAAGGCCTCGCGTGGGCGGCCTATGGGCTGATCGTGCTCGGCGTCGTCGCCGTTATCCTCAGTGTCTTCCCCGGACACTTTGGCGCGGCTTGGACGTTCTTGTTCCCGTTGCCGTTCGTGGGAACGACGTGGCCGAGTTGGGCGACCGGTGCTTTCCTTATCGGCGTTGCGCTGGTCATGGCCGGGTGGACGATCTTTTGCGCGCAACTGCTCGGCTGCGTTCTTTCTAGATACGGCGGACTGCGCGGCGCGATGGGCTGGGATCTCGTCTTCCATCACGATGCGTTTCTCAGATCGGGTCGTCCCGAGCCGCCGCCCGCCGCGTTTGCCGCGCTCATCACCGCGGTTGACGGACTCTTCGCGGCGACGGGGGGAATGCTGGTCGGCGTCGCGCTCATCATTCACTGGCTGGACCCGGGCGTAGCGATCGATCCGCTGTGGGCGAAAAACTTGACCTATCTGTTCGGGCACACGTTTGCGAACCTGACCATCTACATGGCGATCGCATTTGTCTACGTCGCGCTTCCGCGATACGCGCAGCGCGAATGGCACACGTCACAGGTGCTCGCGATCGCATGGTGGGGCACGCTGCTCTTTGTCGCAACCGCGTACTTCCATCATTTATACATGGATTTCGTTCAGCCGCGCGGCTTGCAGTACATCGGCGAGGTCGCATCGTATTTGGCGGCGTTCCCGCCGGCGGTTGTGACGATCTTCGGCGGCGCGCTTTTGGTCTATCGTTCGCGGCTGCGCTGGACGATGAGCTCGATGTTCTTATACGCGGGCTTAATTGGGTGGCTGATCGGCGGAGTAGGAGCACTGATCGATGCGACGGTCCCGGTGAACGTCTCGCTGCATAACACACTATGGGTGCCCGCGCACTTTCATACGTATCTGCTCGAAGGCGTGACGCTCTTTATCTTCGGCTGGATTTTCGCGGATCTGGAAGCGCGCACGGGAGCCGTGAGCTCAGCGTTGACTCGATGGATCGTGGGCTTAGGAATCTTCGGGGGCGGCGCGATTTTGCTGCTGGGATGGTACGTGGCAGGCGCGGCTTCGGTGCCGCGGCGTTATGCCGAGCAACCGGCGCCCGGGCCGTCGATTGCCGCGTGGGCTTCGGTGGGTGCGATCTTATTGATCGCGGGCTTGATCGCGTGTCTTTTCGAGGCCGTACGCTTGGCGCGCACGCGCAGCGCGGAACCGGCGCTATGACGTTCCGGCAGTTCATTCTTGGCTTGAGCGCGATTGCCGGCGTCACGATGTCGACGTTGCCGGTCATTACCGGCGACAAAGATATCGCGATTCAACCGCATCACTTGGATCATGCCGTGCTCATGTTGCTGGGCGCGATCGCCGGGCTCGCGATTTCGGTGCCGCGCAGCGAACGCGAAGCAGCTCCTTGGCTGTGGGCGGCGATCCTTTGCCCGCCGGCCGCCATGCTGCTGATGTCGCCGTCGTTTTATGCCGTCGTCGATCGCAGCCCGTGGCTGCACGTTTTCGATCACTTGGTGTTCTTTGGACTTGGGCTTGTGACGGCGTATGCGGGACAGCGCTACGTGCGCGGCGTCGGCGTCGCCACCGCCGTGATGCTCGAGACGATGGCGATCGTCGCAGCATTCGGTTACGGGGTCGCGCCGGCGGCGGCGAATCTGCGCGTTCCGGGCGCCCCGCCGCAAGCGGCTTTGGCCGGTGATACAACGCGCGGAAAGACTTTGTTTGCACAGAATTGCGCCGCCTGTCACGGAGCGAGCGGTCAAGGCGGCATGGGACCAACGCTTACGAATGAGGGCTCTCGCAAAAACCTCGCCGAGACCGAGGCGTGGATCAAGAAGCCGGCGCCTCCGATGCCCGCGCTCTACCCGAACCCGTTGAGCGCGAAAGACGTTGCGGACGTCGCCGCATTCGTGCAATTGCTAAAGTAGGGAAATATTGCGTGGTGCCTGCATCGCGCGCGATCGGGCAACGGCGAGATTGGCCATCATCGCGAGCCAGCCGATCGCGCCGAGCGCGCCGCCGGTAGAGACGGCGTTTGCATTTTGCGCGAGCAGTCCGATCGCGGCGCTCGCGATCGCCAGTTGAAATGCGGCAAACGATAGCCAGGAAAGCCGGGCGTCGAGTACCGTTTGCGGACGCGTTTCGTCGTCTTCGCCGCGGTACGCGGTCAGCATCACGCGCACGCCGATGTGATAGATGTGCGCGTTGATCATCTGTACGAGCCAGCCCGCCATGAGGACGAATCCGTAGGCGAGCTGCCACGGACGGCCGGCGAGCGTTCCGCCGCCTAGCGCGAGCGCGCACAGCAGCCAGAAGACGGCAGCGAGCAAGAATGCGCGCGGCGCGGTAAACGGCCCGATTGCACGCCGTAAGACGTCGAGCAGGTCGAGCGCATAGACGAGCGCCGCGAAGCCGAACAGAACGGCGCCGGGCCACATCAGCGCGGAGGCTCCGCCCAAGCCAACGGCGAGCAGCGCTACGCCGATCACCGTAAACGATCCGACGATGATATGCGCGGCGGGGAAGCGCGAACGCGCGCCGGTGATCGGCCGCACGGTGCGGACCGAGACGCCGAAAATCAAGAGCGAGAGCCAGCCGAGCATCCCGAGGTTCCCGTGCGCCGCCGGCAGCGCCGCGATCCAGGCGGCCGAAGCGTATCCGGAGATCCAAGCGCTCAGTGCGAAACCGAGCAGCGCCGTCACGAGAAGCAGAAGGAGGGTAACCAACAGTGCGCGCGCGACGGCGCGTTCAACAGGCTCGCCGCGAAACGCCTGAGCGAGAGTCGCCGTCGCGGCGGCGGCATATGCAAGCAGTGCCAGCACGATAACGCCTGCGCCGAATACGGCGAGGTTCGGGCGGAGCAGCAACGCGCTCACGAAAAACACCACGCCGACGCAGAAAAAGAAGAGGGAATACCGCGCTAGGCCCTCCGCTTTCCAGCGCACGTCGCTGAAGCGCGGAATGACGTGCAGCAGCACGCCGGCCGCCGCAGTTGTTCCCGAGCCCAGGGCAACGGTGTGAATCCACGCGATGGCCGGGAATCCGATCGCTGAAATGGATCCGGTGAGGCCGGCCCACAGCAGGAGAAACCACGACGCGCCGTGCGAAATCTGCGCAAAGATGAGAGCGCCCGGTGGGACCCAATGCCGGCGGCTAAACATGATCGCGGCCAATCATGCCGATTGAAAGCCGTCTCTTCGTTAAGGCGAGCCTGCTCTGGCTGTGCGCGACTTTTGCCTTAGGCGCCATACTGCTCATTCTAAAAGCGCTCGGGCAACCCGCTCATTACGATTTTTCGAACGTTCACGCGCATATGGGCTTCGTCGGCTGGCTCGTCAACCTTGTTATGGGCATCGCGCTGTGGTTTTTGCCGGTGAATCGCGAGAAATTCCCCGAGAATCGCGGCCGATATCCGGCGGCGACGGTGCGCGTTATCTTCGCGATGCTTAACGCCGGGCTCGCGCTGCGGGTCATCTTCGAACCGTTGACCGACAAGGGGGGCCCGGTGCAGTTCTATTCTGCGATACTTATCTTGAGCGCGCTTCTGCAGCTGGGCGCCGTTTTACTATTCGCCGCTATCGCGTGGGTGCGAGTGCGGCAAGTTTAGCTGTGCAGTATTAACTCCGTCGCAGCGTTGGACCACTCGATCGTTTCCGTCCACGTGAGGACGGGTGTTTCGCGGTCCTCCACTCGCTCCGCTCGCTCGCCCGTGGTTCGATCTTTAGCGCTCTTCTTAGAATGTGACCACTCATCATAAGAACCGAGCTCGGCCAACAATTCGCGCATGGTTATCATCCACATGCCTTCAGACTACGCCCGTGCCTGGAAGAACCCGTGAAGGGGCGAGGAGCTTTCCTGGAAGCGGCCCGTGCGCTCGGTGAGGCGGATGCGGTAGACGACAGCGCCTTTTTCGAGCACCCCCGGCCGGGTGACCGGCAATTCGGCGGCCGGATCGCGTATTTTGGCGGGCAAGAACTTGAGAAGAATCAAGCGCATCGCGTCCTCAGCTGCCTCGCCGTGCAGCTCTTCGAAGGTCCCGCGAGCGACGACGCTGCGCCAGTTGACTTCGTCTTGGACGCGGTCAACCTCGAAGCAGACATTGGGGTTGCGGCGCATGATGCGGATTTTAAGCCCTTCGGCCGAGTGCGAATAGACGCAGCCGCCGTGATACGCGTACGCAACCGGCACCACGTAGGGGCGTCCGTCGGCGCTGCATCCAACCCGGCCGACGAACTCTTGTGAGAGCATGCGCTCGATCTCGTCATCGGGAAGCACGCCAATCATGCGGTTGCACCGATGGTTGCATCGTCGAGATAGCAGCCCGGATCGGAAGCCCAGAGGTCGCCGGTCAAATTGAAAGCTCGCGCGCGGAAATTTCCTCCGCAGATCGGCATGAAGCGGCAATCCGCGCAGCGCCCGTGAATGCGCCGTTTGCTCGCGCGAAGCGCTTGGAGGAGCTCGTTGCTTTGGTCGGTCCAAATCTCGCTGAACCGCCGGGTTTTCACGTTCCCCAGTGTGACGCTTTGAAAGAATTGGTCGGGGTGGACGTTGCCTTGCGTGTCAATGTCGGCGATGCCGACCCCGGACGAGTTCGCGCCACCGCCGTTCCACGCGAGCGCATCGTAAGCGCGTGCAGCTTGAATCGGATCGTCCTCGAGCAATGTGAGGTAGAGATATGCGGCATCGGCATGATTGTCAACCGTGAGGATTTCGCGCGGCGATCCGTTGGCCGCGAATTCCCGCGTGCGCTTGAAGATCGTATCTAACGCGGTGCGCGTTTGCGCCGGATCGAGCATCATGTCGCCGCGGCCGCGTCCGGTGGGGACGAGGTGATAGAAACAGGCGCGATCGATTCCTTCGGCTTCAATGAAATCAAAGATCTCGTCGAGGTCTTGTGCCGTTTGCGGCGTGAGCGTTAAGCGCAAGCCGACCTTTTGGCCGGCGGCCTTGCAATTGCGGATACCGCGCACCGCGCGATCGTACGCGCCGGCGGCGCCCCGGAAAGCGTCGTTGGTGGGGCCGATGCCGTCGATCGAGATGCCGACGTAACTGAAGCCGATGTCGCGAATACGCGCGGCGGTCCGCTCGTCGATGAGCGTGCCGTTGGTCGAGAGTGTAAACTTCAGCCCGAGCATGCGGCCGAACTCGGCCAAGGCGAGCGTGTCGCGGCGGGCAAGCGGCTCGCCGCCGGAGAGCAGCACGGCGGGAACGCCGAAGGCAGCGAGGTCTTTGAGCAGGTCGATGCCTTGCGCGTGCGAGAGTTCGCCGGGATATTCGCGCGCGGCGGAGTCGCTGTAACAATGCAGACAGCGCAGATTGCACGTTCGCGAAACGTTCCAGACCACGACCGGCTTGCGTTGGCGCGCACTCGAGGGCGCACCGCTGCCGTGCCCGTAACGCAGCGCGTCCATTGGCTGGTCGATCCCGCACAACAATTTGGTAACGTTAAGCATAAGCGGGCGTCCGGAGGATTTCCGGAACGTAGGCGCAGGTTGGATCCGACTCAAACATACTGCCGGTCATGGCATAGGCCCGCGCGCGCGATCCGCCGCAGAGATCGGCGAACTCGCATACGCCGCACTTGCCTGTGAAAAGATGCGGCCGGCGAAGCTTTTGGAAGACCGGATCGTGGCGATAGAGTTTCAGCAGCGGCGTTTCCCGGACGTTGCCGGCGCTATAAGGCAAGAACCCGCTAGGATAGACTTCGCCGGTGTGGGAGACAAAGACGAATCCTTTACCGTCGCCGATTCCCGGGGCGCCCGGCGACGCGCCGAGGTGGTGCTGCACCAGAAAGCGGCGGTAGTGCGGCGCTTCGGTGGTCTTCACCGCAAACGGTACCGACCGCGCGATCTCGGCCAAACGCCGGAATGCTTCTTCGGTTTCTGCGGCGTTTAGCACGTCTTGAACAAGCGCGCGTCCGACCGGCACGAGGAAGAAGAGCGTCCAGGTTGTGATGTCGAGCGGCTCGATCAGTGCGGAGATGGCGTAGAGCCGATCGATGTTGTAGCGCGAGACCGTCGTATTGATCTGCACGTGCAAGCCGACTTGGTGCGCATTAAGCGCGGCGGCCAGCGTGCGCTGAAACGATCCACGAACGCCGCGAAATGTATCGTGCATGTTCGCGTCGGGCCCGTCGAGGCTTAGCGAAATAGCCTTACAGCCGGCGCGCGAAAGGCGCGCCAGCGCCGACGCGGTAAGCCGTCCGGTCGCGCTGGGCGAGACGGCAACGCGTAGACCTTTATTGGTAGCATACTCGACGATCTTGAAGACGTCGCCGCGCATAAGCGGGTCGCCGCCCGTCAAGATAAAGAGCGGCCGCTCTTGCGCGATCGAATCCACAAGCGCGAAGGCTTCGGCGGTGGTCAATTCGCTGGGATTTCGAAAGGGGATCGCTTCAGCGCGGCAATGGCGGCAAGCCAGCGCGCAGGCGCGGGTCATCTCCCAAATGACGATTCGCGGGGCATCCGAATAGGGAACCGCCTCGGGCTGGGCCATGCGGCAATCGTACCAAGATCTTGCGACCGGATTGGGAAGACGTTTTCTTCACCCGTTCACGACTATGGCCTAGCCTAGAGTACATGACCGCCATAGCCGACAAACTCGACGCAGCGCGGCTGTTGCGCCAATATGACATCAATCCGCCGGTCACCGGCGAGACGTTTGGCATTCCACTTACCATAGAGGCCGCCGAGGATCCCTATTTTGGCCGGAGCATCCGGCTGACGATCGGCCACCGCCGCTCGTCGGCCCCCGTCCCTATGAACCAAGACGAAGCCGAAGGGCTCGTTAATGAGTTCCGCCTCGCGCATCTCTTGCCGGACGTCTTCCACGAAGATATGACGCTGGTTCATTTGCTGCTGAAGTGTTCGAGACTCTATGTTGAGAGCCGCGTAACAGGACTGCATTTGGACTGCCATTTATCCGCCCGCGGCTATCGCGTAAACGAAGTGCGAATATCAAGCGATGGCCCCCTAGAGATCGTTCCGCGCTTGGAACCGGATGCCCACGACCGCAAGGCGGTATTTCCATGGCGCCGCACGGCGCGCATTCCTACGCGCAATCAAAGAAAGACCTGACACATGTTGACAGGTGAAAACACCGCCCTCCGAAATGCGGTGCTTGCGGAATTAGATTTTGACCCGCGCGTGAACGACGAGCGGATCGGCGTGGCCGTGAACGACGGTATCGTGACGTTGACCGGCTCGGTTTGCAGTTTAACCGAAAAATGGGCGGCGGACGACGCGGTGCGGCGCGTGAAAGGGGTGCTCGGCGTCGCCGAAGATCTCCAGGTGGATCTGCCCGCGGTGCACCGCCGCGACGACACGGACGTTGCGCGGGCATGTGCCGAGGCGCTGCACTGGGACGCTTGGCTGCCACGGACGGTGGCCGTGACCGTGCGCGACGGTTACGTAACGCTCAGCGGTGAAGTCGACTGGGATTATCAGCGCGGAGAAGCTGAAAATACCATCAGGCGCATTCTGGGCGTGCGCGGAATCTACAATGAAATCAAACTGCGTCCTCGCATTCCCACCGATCGAATAGCGCGCGAAATCAGCCGTGCCTTTCAACGCAACGCGCAACTCGAAGCCGGTGCGATAAGTGTGAGCGCAGATCGCGGGACCGTCACGTTGCGCGGCCGCGTCCGGAATTGGACCGAGTGGGCCGCGGCAACGCGCGCCGCCTGGTCCGCGCCCGGCGTCGCCGCAGTCGACAACGAACTCAGTGTATCCGATATGGAGATGACCGCTTGAAACGCAATACATTGCTCATGGCTGTTGCAGCCGTTGCCTTCACCATCGTTTTCGCTTCGGCTCCGGCCCCGGCGCCGGCGGCGAGCACTACGATCAATTTGGTAGCTTCGAACTGGAAGTTCACGCCAGGTACAATCATCGTGCATGTTCATCAGGCCACAACGTTACGGCTGACCTCCGCGAGCGGCGTGCACGGGATCGCCTCGCCCGAGCTGGGCATCGCCAACACGGTGATTCAGCCGGGCAAATTCGCTACGGTGACATTCACGCCGAAGAAAAAAGGCACGTACGTGATTCACTGCAGCGTGTTTTGCGGTCCCGGACACGCCAACATGAAATTTATCATTCACGTGGTCTGATAACGAGCGCTACCGTCATCCGGTTATCGACTCCTGATCGAGATCCGACGCGCCGAAACGCTCGAGCCTTTCGCGGATTTCATTTTTTACCTCATCGGGAACGTTGGGATCATCCAGCGTGCGCCGCTCTTCGTCAGTGACCAGCCGCCTCGATCTGCTGCTGTACCGGTTCGTCGTCCGGCGCCCTCATGTGCGGCCTAACCGTGACGCGGTCCAATTGTAGACCGCGGCTACGATTGCTCCGAAGACGCCCGCTATCACGATCGTTCCGATCGCGGCCAGGAATATGAAGCCGACGGCCGGGCGCTGCATCATATATGGAGACGGTGGAAACGGACCCGGCATGTACCGGGCGTGCATCCCGTAGGGCTGCGCCCACGAGAATGCCAGATGCAGAAGAACCGCGACGACGCTCGCGGCAGCGGTGCCGGCCGCCATTGCCAGTGGACTCAAACGTAAAGTCATAGTCTCATCCTAACGGCGCGAAAACCGCGCGTGATGAACTAATTCGGAAGAAGCTGCGAATGCCGCTTCACGCAGTTTTCCCGCAGGCGGCCTACCATGGGGCCATGACTACGATTGCGACGCCCAGCCGCTCATTCGACCAGCCCAGCGGCCTGCAAAAAATGAAAGCCCTCGTCTATCAAGGGCCGGGAAAGAAGACCGTCGAGAAACGTGCGCGCCCGATAATCGCAGCTCCCACCGACGCCATCGTCAAAATGGTCAAGACGACCATTTGCGGCACGGATCTGCATATTCTCAAGGGAGACGTCCCCGAAGTCGAGCTTGGCAGAATCCTCGGCCATGAAGGCGTCGGTGTTGTAGAGCAAGCCGGCTCTGCGGTTAGCGAGTTCAAACCGGGCGATCGCGTGTTGATTTCGTGCATCACATCGTGCGGCAAATGCGAGAACTGCCGTAAGGGTATGTATTCGCACTGCAAGAACGGCGGCTGGATTCTCGGTCACCTGATCGACGGCACGCAAGCCGATTACGTGCGCATCCCTTACGCCGACACGAGCTTGTACCATGCGCCCGAAGGCATCGACGAAGAAGGGCTCGCGATGCTCAGCGATATCTTCCCGACCGGATTTGAGTGTGGCGTACTCAACGGTAAAGTTAAACCCGGAGACACCGTTGCGATCGTAGGCGCCGGCCCGATTGGGCTGGCAGCGCTGCTGACGGCTCGGTTTTACTCGCCTTCAGAAGTCATCATGGTGGATTTCGACGACAATCGCTTGGCGGTTGCGAAGAAGTTCGGCGCGACGTCGACCGTCAACGGCAAGCAAAACAACCCAGCCGAGACGATCATGAAGATGACCGGCGGGCGCGGAGTGGACGTAGCGATCGAAGCCGTCGGAGTTCCGTCGAGCTTCAATACCTGTGAAGAGATCGTGGCGCCGGGTGGCGTGATTGCCAACATCGGCGTGCACGGGGCGAAGGTCGACTTACATTTGGAGCGCCTCTGGTCGGCCAACATCACGATTACCACGCGCTTGGTGGACACGGTAAGCACCTCAATGCTGCTCAAGGCGGTGCGCGCCGAGAAACTAGACCCCATGCAGCTGGTGACGCATCATTTCACGCGCGACCAGATTCTCGAAGCCTACGACACGTTCGGCCGCGCCGCCGAGACGCGCGCGCTCAAAGTCATCGTTTCGTTTTGAAGATAGCCGCGCCGGAGCGTCATGCGGCGCTCATAGCGATGTGCGACGAGCTGTCGCCGGTTGCGACCGCCGTCGTGCACCCGTGCGACCGCGCTTCACTCGAAGGGGCAATTGCCGCCGCTGAAGACGAGCTGATCATTCCGGTGCTCGTGGGGAACCGGCAGAAGATTCAGGCACTCGCCCAGCGCGAGCGATTCGACATCGGCAGCTACCGGATCGTGGACGCGCCGCACAGCCATGCCGCGGCTGCCCAAGCGGTCGCGTTGGCGCGGGCGGGCAGCGTACACGCACTGATGAAAGGCAGCCTGCACTCTGACGAACTGATGCACGAAGTCGCAAAACCCGATTCCGGCTTGCATACGCAGCGCCGGATGAGTCATGCGTTCATGCTGGACGTACCTTCCTACACGGAACCCCTGATCGTGACCGACGGCGTGGTGAACATCGCGCCGACCCTCGACGAGAAACGCGACATCGTGCAAAACGCGATCGACTTGGCGCACGCACTGCGTATCGCCGAGCCGAAGGTCGCAATTCTTTCGGCGGTCGAGACGGTGAGTTCGAAGATGCCTTCAAGCGTCGACGCCGCCGCACTCTGCAAGATGGCCGACCGCGGACAGATCACCGGCGCGCTGCTCGATGGGCCGCTGGCCTTCGACGATGCGGTGAACATCGAAGCGGCGCGCGAGAAGGGGATCGTTTCAGCCGTCGCCGGCCGGGCGAACATTCTGCTGGTTCCGGGGATCGAAGCCGGCAACATCTTGGCCAAGGAGCTCATTCTCTTCGCGGGCGCAGATGCGGCCGGCATCGTGCTGGGCGCGCGCGTCCCGATCGTACTGACCAGCCGGGCGGACACGGTCCGCACGCGGATCGCATCGGCGGCAATTGCGCTGCTTCTGTACCGCCTGCCGAAGCGCGAGCGTTAGCGGATTCGCTTGCGGGAATCCGGGCTGACTCAAGCGCAAGCCGCGGAACGGCTTGAGCGCTACGGGCCTAATGCGATTCCCCTCGTAAAACCCAGTGCGTTCGGGGAAATCGCAAAGCGATTCTGGGGTCCAATTCCATGGGTGCTTGAAACCACACTCCTTTTGACGATTGCCACGCGACGCTATGGGGATGCTGTCGCGATAGCGTTCTTGTTAGTATTCAACGCAGCTGTCGCAGCGATCCAAGAAGGAAAGGCGCGGAATGCCGCCGACCTCCTTCGCGCAAAAAATGTCGTCCGGTCGCGCGTAAAGCGAGATGGAATGTGGAGCGTTCTACTAGCCGATCAATTGGTGCCCGGCGACCTCGTTCACGTTGGTGTTGGGGATCTCGTTCCGGCCGATATGAGGCTTACCGGCGGATCCATTGAAGTCGACCAGTCCGTCCTAACCGGCGAATCCATTTCGCGCGCAATGGACGCTCAGGAGGTCGCCTATGCCGGAACGACGGTGACGCGCGGTGACTCCACGGCGATCGTCATCGCAACCGGTCGATCGACAGCGTTTGGCAAGACCGCCGAGCTCGTACGCATAGCCAAAACGCCCGGCCAGTTGGAGCGGCTGGTCCTTCGCATCGTTACGGTGTTGAGCGGCATCAGTCTCGTGGTGGTCGGGATTGTTGCAGTCTACGCGGCCCGCGATGGTTTCGGCATCGTAGAGATTATGGTTTTTGCGATCATGATTTTGCTGGCGGCCGTTCCAATTGCGCTTCCCGCAGCGTTCACCCTTGCAACCACGCTCGGATCGCTTGAACTTGTGAAACGCGGCGCACTTATTACACGGCTCTCAGCTTTGGAAGACGCCGCATCGATGGACGTGCTCTGTACCGACAAGACCGGGACAATCACGCAGAACCGCATCGCCGTCGAGCAAATTCTGGCGTTTCCACCATTTTCCACCGACGATGTGGCGGAACTTGCCGCGGCCGCATCCGACGATGCCGCCCAGGACCCCGTCGATCTCGCCGTCCTGCGCTACCATTCCCTAAAAAATGGAGCACCGATCGCGCGTACGTCTTTTGCGCCCTTCGATCCGGCGACCAAGCTCAGTTCGGCCGCGATTCTTTGGCACGGCGCCCGTACTACCGTTTCAAAAGGCGCTCCGGCGGTGTTGCGCGCGCAAGCGCAACAGGTACCAGTGCAATTCGATGCCGAGCTGGAACGCTTAGCCGGCAATGGAGCACGACTCATCGCGGTCGGTATTTTACAAGCGGACGTAACGGAGATTGCCGGGGTGGTTGCTTTGGCCGATGCACCGCGCGAGGACGCGGCCGGGCTGATTCGCCAATTACGTGATTTGGGCATCACGGTCATGCTCTTAACCGGAGATTCCAAACCGACCGCGCTCCATGTCGCGCGTGAGGTCGGCATTCAAGAGGATGACGTCTATGCCTCAGTTTATCCGCAGGATAAGGTGGCGATCGTCAAGCGCCTGCAGGACGCAGGTCATGTGGTCGGCATGACGGGTGACGGCGTGAACGATGCGCCCGCACTGAGGCAGGCAAACATGGGTATCGCCGTTTCGACTGCTACCGATGTTGCCAAAGCCGCGGCCGGCGTTGTTTTGACAACTTCCGGGCTTGCCAATATCGTCGCCGCGATAGAATCGGGCCGGGCGGTCTTTGAGCGGATGGTCACCTATACGATGATGAAGTTTGTGAAGTATTTCGAGATCGTGGGCGTACTGATAGCCGGTTTCTTCGTTCTGAAGACATTTTTGTTAACGCCGGAGCTGATGGTGGCGTTATTGATCTTCAACGATTTAGTAACGCTGTCGATCTCCACCGACAATGTCTCCTCTGCGCAGACCCTGGACACGTGGCGAGTGGGAAAGTTACTTGCGTCGTCCCTAGCGATCGCCGTTTTTACTGCGTTCACGATCGCCGGCGTAACGGTCTTCGCGCAGCTCACTTCGCACCTCCGCATCGATTCGCTACGGAGCGTAGTCTTTCTCGCAATGGTCGTTATGGGCCAGCTGGCCGTGTTCGTAGTGCGCGATCGCCGCTCGGTTTTTGGAGCGAGGCCATCCCGGTGGCTACTTGCCAGTTCGCTCTTGGCGGTGGCGGCGGCGACGAGCATCGTTGGCTTCGGCATTCTTACGCCGGCTCTCCCCGCCACGCTCATTGCAAAAATGCTAGGACTGCTTTTGGCAGCCGGCTTCATTCTCATGATTGCAAAGATGCGGATATTGGGGCGTCCCGCCAACGAGAAAAACCTGCGAAGCGGGCTTCGCGGGTCCTTCTCGTAGCGGTATTACGATTAGCGGGGTTGACATCTTAGGACAAAGCGTTGGGCGAAGCGCGTTGGGCAGTGGGTAGCCTGGGCGCCAGAAAGTATGTAGTAACTATGTCTGTGGAAAAAACCGCCGAGGCCGCGCAAAAGAGCGAGCACGAATCCAAGCTCTACGAAAATCGCGCAAGAGCCGAACAAGCCCTCGGACGGCTCGAAGCCATCGGTTACGGTCACGAGCGTATCAGCCTGATTATTGATGAACACGATCTGCCGGTCGATCAAAGTTTCGAGAGCGACTCCTCTCCGCTGGCGGAGCGGGGAGGAATGGGAGAAACGGGTGCGCTGGCGGGCGCGATGGAGGGCGGCTTAATTGGAGCAATCACTGCGGCCGCCGCCGGTACGCTGCTCGTCGCGGAAGGCGTGATCGTCGCGGGACCGCTTGCACCACTGGTGCTAGCCGGGGTTTCCGCAGGCGTGGTAGGAGGCACTATCATCGGTGGCCTTCTCGAGCTTGGAGTAGAAGCCGAAGACTGGCGCGCCGGATTGCGACGTGGCGGAATCGTCGTTGTCGTCGCGCTGAAGACGCACGCGGATCGAGCTGCCGTCCGCAAAGCGCTCATGAACTGGACCTAACACCAAGAACGAGATAACGTCTTTGGACGCCAGGGGTCGATCTGAAAGACGTACTGTCTGCGACGGGCATGGCCGGGGACGGCGCCGTACCTGACGAGAAGAATGCCTGGACGTAAGCAACCGCAGCCTTTTGATCCCGCCAAAGCAGCGCGCTTGGACGATCCCGAGCGTGAACGATGGCTGCCAACGCGCGAGATCGTTGCGCTGTTGGAGGTCCCGGGAGGCGCCCGCGTGCTGGACTACGGCACGGGCACCGGGCGGTACGCCCTGGGCATAGCACGGGAACATCCGGATGCGGTAGTGACCGCCTTTGATATTCAGCAAGAGATGTTGCAGATCGTCCAGCGCCGCATGGCCGAAGGCCGGGTAACGAACATCCGCGTCGCCGGTCCGGAGCGCAGCGCGCTCTCCAAGCACACATTCGATCGCATCTTGGGGGTGAATCTACTGCACGAGATTGATGACGAAGACTTACTGCACATGCGTGAACTGCTCAGGGCTAACGGAGTGCTACTCGTCATTGATTGGGAGAGCTCGGTGCCCCGTGACTTCGGTCCACCGCCCGAGCACGTGCACACCGTGCAGGAAGCTCTTTTGCGCATTCGCCGCGCAGGCTTCCCTCGCGCGCAGATTGTGGAAACGCCCAGCTTCCCATATCACTACGTTATTCGCGCCGAAATCGGCGGCTGAACGCGCGTGCCGTCCTAGCGCAGCTATCGAAGCGGCAAAGTACTTTTTCTTCAGTAGCCCGCGGCCAGTCCCGCCGGGCGGCGGCGATCGGTTCCGCCGAAGCGTACGCCGGTCTTTTGATCGATGACGATGGCTTGCGCCGATCCCCACGACGGGACTTCTTTCAACGTATAGCCCATCGTTTGTAGCTGCTGCATGGTTTGCGCCGAAAACGCGCCGGGTTCGTATTCCACGACGTCGGGCAGCCATTGCATGTGCACGCGCGGGGCATTGACGGCGTCTTGGACGCTCATGCCGTAGTCGATGACGTTTTGCAGCGTCGCCAGAACGATCGTGATGATGCGGCCGCCGCCGGGACTGCCCGTCACCATGAAGAGCTTACCGTTGTGCGTGACGATCGTGGGCGTCATCGAGGAAAGCGGGCGTTTTCCGCCGCGAATGTCGTTGCGCGTGCCCTGGACGAGTCCGAACATGTTGGGAACGCCGGGTTTGCTGGTGAAGTCGTCCATCTCGTCGTTCAGAAAAAAACCGGTGTGCCCGGCGATGACGCCGGCGCCGAACGCGTCGTTGATCGTGTAGGTGACCGCGACGGCGTTTCCGGCGCTGTCGACTATGGAGAAGCTCGTGGTTTGCGCGTTTTCGTGCGCGACGGCGCCGAGCCCGGGATCGACTTGGCTCGACGGCGTGGCGCGATTGCTTGAAATCGAGGCGCGCAGCTTGGCCGCATAGTTTGCGTTGAGGAGTCGGGATACGGGGTTTTTTACGAACGCGGGATCGCCGAGGTAGGTGTTGCGATCGGCGTACGCGCGGCGCTCCGCCTCGATCGCATAATGCGCGCTCTGCAGCGAGTTCCAACCCCAGCGCGCAAAGTTGTAGGGAGTGATAACGTTGAGGATTTCGCAGAGCGTGACGCCGCCCGAACTGGGGGGAGGCGCCGAGATCAGATCGTATCCGCGATACGAGCAGTGCACCGGTTTCAGCTCGTTGACATAGTACGATGCAAAATCTTTCATCGAAAGAATGCCGCGGTGCGCGTTGCTCGCAGCAACGATCGCTTGCGCGATAGGTCCGCGGTAAAACGCGTTCGGTCCGTCGCGCGCGATCATCGTGAGGGTGTTGGCAAGGTCCGGTTGCTTTCGGAGATCGCCCGTTTTTACCGTGTCGCCGGGCATGCTCCGGTAGACGCGCGCGTCACCGGGCCCGATGACGTAGCCGTCCTTGGCGAGCGCGATGGCAGGCGCCATCAGCGCGGCGCGGGAGCGCGTGCCGAACTCGGTTCGGGCGCGTTCTAAGCCCATCACCGTTCCGGGAACGCCGATGGCCAGATAACCCTTGGTGCTCAGGCCCGGGATCACGTTACCGTTTTTATCTTGATAGAGTTTAGGGATGGCGCGAAACGGTGCGCGTTCGCGGAAATCGATGAAACGTTCGCGTCCGCCGTGCATGCGCACGATCATGAAACCGCCGCCGCCGATATTTCCGCAACACGGATCGACGACAGCGAGCGCATATCCGACGGCGACCGCGGCGTCGACCACGTTGCCGCCGTGGCGCAAAACATCGACGCCAACTTGCGTGGCGTAATGCTGTTCCGTGACGACCATTGCATGCGGCGCTCGTGCCGGCGCGGCATGCCAAGCGGGCGCGGGCGCAGCGGCCAGCAGAAGGACGGCGGTGAGGGACGCGTATCTACCCATCATTGTGAAGTGCGACGAGGCGACTCGTCACCCTTTGGGTAAGCGTTCATTTTCCCTGAAATGAGGTGGATTATGAACCAGGAGCAGAAGCGGAGCGGCCCGTTTGCGGACGACGATCTCGACGAGGAGGTCCGGGCGGCCGACGACACCGGAATGGTCGCGCAACAACAAGAGATCAACGCAGAGGAAGCGCGGCTTCCCGAGAACGCCGAGGATTCCGAAGAGGCGGAGTGAGGCGGCGCGGCCGAAAACACGAGAAATGAGCTCTGGCAAGGATGAACGGTTAACGAGCGTGCTGGCGTTGGCACAAGAAGTTTTGGAGGACGAACAAAACGCGCGTGCGTGGATTCGCGAGCCCAACCGCGCTCTGCGGGGCGAGCGGCCGTTCGATTTACTCGATAGCGAAGCGGGCGCAGAGCAAGTTACGCGAGTGCTCAAGCAGCTAGAGTACGGCGTTTACTCCTGACGGGAAAGGTACTCAGGATGGCGTTATCGAGACGCGGGCGATTGCGCCGTGCGCAACGTCGTACGTCGCGGTACCTTCGAGCGTTTGGCCGTTCGCGAGCCCAGTGACGCGCTCGCGGTCGACAATCTTGCCGCCGCTAACGTCGCGCGAGGTTATCTCGACGTGTACCTGCGGATTGTCGCCGAAGAATTTCTTGTAGGTTTGCTCGATGGATGAGCGTCCTTGCGCGAGCGGCGAGCCGTCGCGCAGAATCTGCGCGTCGGCCGCGTAGGTCGCGGCGAATATCGAGGGGTCGTGGAAGTTGTAGGCGTTGACTTGACGCTGCACGATCTGTGCGGGAGATTCCTCGACGATCGCGTTTGCGGCAAACGCGCGGCCGTCTTTGACGACGTGCTGCACGGAGGCGATCGCGCGGATGTCTTTGAGCGGATCTTCCTTGAGAACGACGATGTCGGCAAGTTTGCCCGGCGCGAGCGTGCCCAGGTCGCTTTCGCGCCCCATCATGGCCGCACCGCCGCGCGTCGCGGTCAACAGGATCTCGCGTGGCGAGAGGCCCGATTCGAGCATCGTGAGGGCCTCGTCGTAGAACGAAGATGCGTGCTGGGTGCCGATATTCCCGGCGTCGGTCCCCGCGGCAACGCGAATGCCGGCTTCGTGCACGCGTTTGAGATTGCGCATCGCGGCATGCGGCGGTTCGGGGGCGCGGCGCGCGCGAATGGCGGTTAACGCGGCGGGAGCGAGCGCACTTTCGACATCTTGCATTTGAAAGAGCGTGGCGACGACGTCGGGATTGGCGATGCGCAGATCGACCGGCGAGAGATTGGGCTGCTGATGGAACGTGTAACCGTAATTTCCCACGACGACGAGGGTGGGGCAATAGATAACGTTGCGCGATTTTACGAGATTCAGGAACGCGTCGTCGACGTCGGTATCGAAAACGCTGTGCGCTAGGATGTCGGTTCCGGATTCGACCGCGAGCCGCGCGGTTTCGAGTTCGGTCGCGTGGACGATCACGCGCGCGCGGCGCTCGTGCGCGTAATCGATCGCCGCGCGGGCAATCGGCTGAAATGCGGCCGCCGGGCGATCGGGCGAGAGCACCCACCAAAACTTGACGTAATCGGTATGCGCGGCTAGTTCGCGGTCGATGAGGGCGCGTGCCGCTTCGACCGTATCGATCTTCACGATGGGCGGGTCGTTATACGGATCGAGAATCTGCCGCTCGACGCTGGAGATGAGCGGGCCGGCGACCATAACGCGAGGGGCGAGAATCGTTTGCGCCGCCTGCGCGCGCACGTCGTAGTTCCAAAACGGGCCGCCGGCGTCGACGACCGAGGTTATGCCGGCTCGCAGATAACGCGCGAAGGTGTCGTGGAGGTTGTCTTTGATCCACTGCAGCTCTTCGGTGTAAGGGCGCACGACGCGTAAATCGATCGCGTCGGGTCGCGTATAGAGTCCGCCGGACTGAAAGAAGTGCACGTGGCTATCGATGAGCCCGGGGATTGCGAACATGCCTTGAGCGTTTATCCGATGCGCGGACTGCGGAATGTTTACACTCGCGCGCGGACCGATCGCTTCGATGCGGTTCTTGCGTATGAGAATCGTGGCGTCGGGCAGCGGCGTTAGGTCGTCGCCCGTAAGCGCCGTAGCGCCGACGATCGCGGTGTATTCGCGTCCGTCATTTTCCGTCTTCGGCGTGGGCTGCGGGCTAAGCGCGGGCACGATCGGCAGCGTTCCGAGCGCCGCCAGGCCGAGGACGGCCTCTCCGCGCGTCATCGATTCGGCAAGAGCTGAGTGTAGGAAGCACATGGCGTTCTGATTTGGATCACCGGCCGGAAGTGCCTGTCGCCATTCCGTCTATGGTAGAATCGGCCGTATGAAAAAGATTGCGGTGACCGGTGCGGCGGGCGTTATCGGCCGGGCGCTCTGCAAAGACCTGGCCGCGGATTACGAGGTCGTGGCGAGCGACGTGCACGACGCGCCGGCGATCGTCGACGTGCGCGATCTGGAAGCGTTGACGAAAGCTTTCGCCGGTTGCGAAGCCGTGGTGCATTTGGCCGGCTATTCGGATGTGCTTGCGACGTGGGAAAACGTTCGCGACGTGAATATCGCCGGAACGTACAACGCGTTTGAAGCGGCGCGGCGCGCGGGCGTGAAGCATGTCATCTTTGCGAGCTCCAACCATGCAGTGGGCATGCACGAAATGAAGGGCACGCGCGCTTTGTACGAGCCGGGCGCGGGCCTGGTCGTGCGCGCAGACGATCCGCTGCGTCCGGATAGTCTGTACGGTGTGGCCAAGGTTTTCGGTGAGGCGCTCGGCCGGTATTACAGCGAGGCCTTCGGGCTGCGCGTCGCGTGCGTTCGAATCGGGTCGATTCTCGAAGTGGATTCGCCGGCAGATCCATCGCTCAAGGCGCCGGCGTTTCTTCCCCACCTCAAACCTGAAGATGCGCACCCGCGCTACGCAGCTACGTGGATGTCGAAACGCGACTTTGTCCGGCTCGTTCGTGCGATTCTTTCGCGCGACGTTCCCTTTGCAGTGGTATACGGCGTCGGCGACAACCACAGACGTTTTTGGGATCTCGAACCAGGGCGCGCGATCTATGGCTTCTGGCCAATCGACGGCGTGCACTCTCAAGCAAACTCCGATTGAGGTAATGTGACATGATTTCACTGGGCGCGCGCGTACATCTGTTCGTTAAACCCGCGCAGCGGGAGCGTTTTACTGCGATGTTCCGGGACGTGCTCGGATGTAACGTCGTGGAACGAGATTTCGGAATGCCGTTTCCGATACTCTTTGTTGGATTTGGAGACGGTAGCGGGTTCAGCGTGGAATTCAGCGATAACGCTCCAGATGAGGAAGCGGGACGCGGCGCGTGGATTGAATTTCGCGCGCATGACGTTCCCGCGCTCCAGCAACGCTTACGCGATGCTGGAATTCGCGAATTTCAACATCCCGGAAGCCCGCACACGTATTTTAGCGCGCCGGGCGGACAAGTATTCCGACTGCTAGACGTCGACTACAAAGGGCCGTGAGGCCGGTCCTCATTTACAGCGACTTCAAATACTCGACGAGGTCGTGTGTTTTCCGCTTTGCAATCGTTTCGAGAAAGTCTGCGCAACGATCCAATTGGATACAACGCGCACATGGAGATCGGGCCGGAATTTTGAGTATCAGGCGTTTATCCGTCCATGCCGCGGGTAAGACAGCTAGGGCTCGGTTAAAAAACGGAGAGCGGCGCGGTTGCCATCGGAGGTTTGAATGCAAGGAAAAGCGACGATTGCCGGTCATCCCATTCATCCAATGTTCGTGGCATTTCCGATCGGCTTTTTTGCCGGTGCCGCGATCAGCGACATCATCACCATTTGGGCCGGACCGGATTTCTGGCCGCGAATGAGTTTGGCTCTGATCGGGTTCGGTATCATCGGCGCGTTGGTGGCCGCGATCTTTGGGTTTATTGACTATTTCACGGCACCAATGTCTCCCCAAGCCAAGAAAACGGCGACGACGCATATGGTGCTGAATCTCACGCTTGTCGTGTTATACGCCATCGCGTTTTTCGTTCGCAGCGGGAATCCGGTTTCAATGCTCGGATATACGCTGAGTTTTATCGGACTGGCTCTGCTGATCGCTTCGGGTTGGTTCGGCGGCCATCTAGCCTATGTTGGTCTCATTGGAACGAAAGATAGCGGACAGCGGGTGAGGTAAGGGTGGATCTCTCTCGTTTGGAGTTCTTGCAGGCGACGGCTGCGACAATCGCGGCCGCCGGCTTGCCCGCAGTGACGGGCGGGCGAACGCTGGTTCTGCCGTTTGCGTCGGCGCCGTATCCGCACGCCAGCCGCGCGCAAGGCCACACCTATCAAGGGCGCTTGTACGATGCGGCAACGCACTACAGCAACTCCGACGTCGGGATTTTCATCCCCGATAACTGGCAGCCCCGCACCGGCGCGTTGGATTTCGTGGTGCATTTCTATGGCTGGAATCACGACATTGCCGCGACTTTTTCAACGTATCGTTTACGTGAACAAATGGTGGCCAGCCGGCGCAACGCGATTCTCATTGTGCCCGAGGGGCCGACGAACGCGCCGGATTCGGGATTCGGCAAACTCGAGTTGGACGCGGGCGGTTTTCGACGTTTTATCAGCGACGTAGCAACGCAGCTGAAGCTGATGCAGCTTTCAAACACGGATCGTGTCGACCGCATCGTGCTAACGGCGCATAGCGGCGGCTACGGCGGCGCCGGCGGCGTGCTCACCAACGGCGGGATGAACGATTCGATTACCGACGTTCTTTTATTTGACGCAGCGTACGGCTACTTCGATGCGTTCGCCGATTGGGCGCGCGTGCCCCAGCACCACCTGCTGAGCCTTTTTACAAGCGACACGAGCACGGGCAACGCGGCACTCATGGGCAAACTGCAAGCGCCGACGCCGAATCTCTACGTGCGACTGGCCGATTCGATGACGCTTTCGCAACTGCAAACGCGCGCACCGACGTTCGTGCTGACGAGGGTGGCGCATGACGAATTGCTCCAAAAGTATTCTTGGTACTCGCTATTCTTGCAAACGACCGCATTGGATCCGGTCTCATGAGAGTATCTTTGCTGGCCGCTGTTCTTCTTTTGGCGGCCACGGGCGGCTCCGGTTTTTATGATGTTCCGTCGCCGCTGCCGGGCGGCGCCCCCGGCTCGGTCATTTGGTCGCGGCCGTTTACCGGCGGCGCGCTCTTAAAAAGCGCGGCGAGCAATACTTTGGTGCTGTACCACACGGTCTCCGCGGGCGGTCACGACGTTGCGGTCTCCGGGACGATCGCCATTCCAAATGGATCGCCGCCGCCGGGCGGCTGGCCGGTGATCAGTTGGGCGCACGGCACGACCGGAAATGCGCCGCAGTGCGCGCCCTCAAAGTTTTTGCAGCCGGACGTCGAGCAGCGCTTTTTAGACCGCTGGATTTCCGATGGGTTCGCGGTCGTGCAGACCGACTACGAAGGCGAAGGAACGCCGGGCGTGCATCCCTATTTCGCCGGAGTTTCGGGAGCGCACGACGTGATCGACATCGTCCGCGCGGCGCGGCATCTCAATCCAGCGCTGAGCGATCGCTGGATCGCGATGGGGCATTCCGAAGGCGGAAGCGTCGTGCTTTTTGTGGCGGCGACCGCGAACTCGTGGGCGCCCGAGCTGCATCTGTTAGGTGCGGTTGCGTATGCGCCGGCTTCGGATATTCCCGACTTTTTCGGCGAGATGTCGGTGAGTAAGTATCCATCGGCGACGCTACCGCTTCTTGCGATGATGGTCGAAGGAATTGCTTCGACGGATCCGCGTGTCGATTTGAAAACCGTGCTGTCGGCAAAGGGTCTGGCGCTGCTCCCGTCGCTGCAAACGCAGTGCCTTGGAGCGCTGATGCGCTCGCCGGCCTGGAGCATTCCGCCGGCGGATCTGTTTGCGCCCAACGTCGTCTCGAGCGTGCTCATGCAAGATTTCGTCGCGAACGAACCGTCGCGCGCGAACGTGCGTGTTCCGTTGTTAATCGAACAAGGGGTGAACGACGCGATGGTTTCGTACGACGCGTCAGCTTCGCTGCGGTTGAGTTTGTGCGGCAACGGCGCACATCCGGAACTCGATGCGGTGGCAGGCGGCACGCACGATTCGTCAATGGCGTTAAGCTACGATCATACGAGGGCGTGGATCGCGGATCGCTTGGCGGGTAAGCCGGCTTTGGGGAATTGCCCGCCGGGTTAAGCGAAGGACGTCACGCTTCAAAATAGAGTAACGCCGTTTGGCGAGATCGTGGCGCTCTCAGGGCGGGGCCTCATGATGGGGAATCGCGGGGTGCTCCACGACGATCGCCGGCGCATCGTTCGCGCGACACAGGTAAAACGCTGGATTGCTTGCGCCCTGGAGTTTCGCGGGCGACACCGCACGGTAATGACGCCGCGCTCGTACACCGAGCTCTTTTTCTTGGACGAAGCTACGGCGTTCGCAGCCGGACACCGGCCCTGCGCGGAGTGCCGCAATGCTGACTACAAACGGTTTCGGGCGCTATGGGGCGCATCTTTCGGCGCGGTGGCGAGCGTCGATGCGATCGATGAGGTGCTGCACGGCGAACGCCTGAACGGCCGCCGCAAACGAACGTCGCGCGAGGAGATCTCAACGCTTCCGGACGGTACGTACATCATCATGGATGGCGCGGCGGTCGTGGTGTGGGGCAATGAACTTGCCGCGTGGACCGAAAGCGGTTACGCCCGGCGTTTTCCGCGCCTCAAGCGGGGAGAAGTAGAAGTGCTTACGCCGCCGTCAATTGTCGCAGTGTTCCGAGCGGGCTATCGGCCTGAGGTGCATCCGTCGCTGCTCAGGTGACTCAGTGGGCGACGCCGAGAACTTGCGCGGCGGCGCGCAGCGCGGATTTGTGTTCGGCATCGCGCGCGAGCCACTCTTGCGGGTACAGTTCCAGAATCTGCGCTTTGTTGGCGATCGCATATTGCAACAGCTTGGAAATGTCGAGTTGGTAACCTTGCGTTGAGCCGGGCGTCGTGGCGGCAATGGGTTGAAATTCAAACGGAACTTTTCCCGCGTGGCGTTTGAACGCCTGACACCAATAGAGGTTGACCTTCTTGGCTTGCGGATTGCACGGCCCGGGTTTGGCGCCCGGTGCGGCCACGTGACCGATGCCCAGATTTTCCGTGCCGAATGCAATTCCGCGCGGAGCCGCCGCCGCGCTGACCGAGTTGGCGTAGGCGTACACCGTCGGAGAGTCCTCGATGTAGTTCATGGCAACCATGAGCTGTTTGTTGCTCTGCTGGCGCGCAAGCATGCCGACAACATTCAGGCTGTGTTTGACCCATTTCGCGTACGTCCATTGCGCGGTTTTCACCCACGCGTTGTAACACGGGCGCGGAGGTTTTGATTCCATGTGTCCGGGATAGGCTTCCACGCCGGCGCCGATACCGAAGCGCATATAGCCGACGGACGAATCGCTACCGAATTTCTTTACCGCGGCAGCGATGAACGACGCCCAATCGTTTTCAAACTTCGAATCGAGGAAATTCGGATACGGGACTTGCTTTGGGCATTGCACGCGCGCGACGTGGTCTTGATTGAAGACCCACGCCGGCGTTGCCGAATCGGACGTGCCGACTTCCGATGCGTCGGCGAAAAGCAAGTTGTAGCGCAAGTGCGCGCGGAGATACGGCGCGGCTTGCGTTTGGATGCTGCTCCAGTCGAGAGAGCCTTTCGAAGGTTCGGCAGAGCTCCATGAAACGACGAGACTCACGCCGCACAGCGTCGGATCTTTTCCAATGACGGTGGACTCGAGCTGTTTCTCGTATTTTCCACCTTGCACTTTGTAAGGGTTCCACACGTACATGCCATGCGGCGATCCGGGGACCGCGACATGCGGATCGCGCGCCGTGCAGCTGGCGGCGGGGCCTTTCACGGACGCTACCGCGGTTTTGTTCGACGCGCGTGCTTTGCGAGCTTTATGCGGACGCGCGGCGACGACGCCTTTCAATAACACGACGATGGCGAGCGCGGATGCCAGAATAGCTAGCCGTCTCATAAATGCCAGACTCGAACGTAACTGTAGCTGCCGCCTTGCGCGGTGGCAAGCGCAGAGTTCATGCTGCATCTCCTTATTGAGACCGCTATATGTTTTGAATACGCGGAAGTGTTTACGCGTAATCGTGCCAATGCTGGCGAGGTGGTGGGCGGTATTGGGATTGAACCAATGACCCCTTCCGTGTCAGGGAAGTGCTCTCCCACTGAGCTAACCGCCCACGTTTCCGCTTAAGAAACGAGCCCCAGATATTTCTGGGGCCCATCTCATTTCCATCTTTACCCCGCGAACGAGGTAGAGAAGTCCTTATTGGATGCTGGTGGCTACGAACGTGCTGCCGCTCCAGTTGCCGTTTGCAGTGATCGTGCGTCCCGGAATGAGCGTGCCGCTAATGGCACCGCGCGATGCCGCGTTCGAAATGTCAACCGTAATGAGGTTCAAGCCCTGTACGATCTGCATCGAGCTTCCGTTCACGGAAACGATCAGTCCGCGCACCGACGCTCCCGAATACGGGCCGCCGTAGTTGTTGTAGTTGCCGCCGGTGGGCACGAACACACCGTTGCTTCCGAAGGTTCCGCGCAGCGTGATTTGCTGTCCGATATTTAGGTTGCGGCCGGCGGTGTTAACCGTGACCTGCTGACCGTTGGAAAGCGTGACCAGGGCCGTGCGGCCGTTGATGCTCGTAACTCGTCCGGTAATGAACGAGCCGTTCATATGCGATTTGCACCAGCCGCGCTGATTGCCGGCCGGATTTATGCAGCTCTGCGACGCGCGGTATCCGTGATGTTTCGAGGCCTCGTCGTGCTTGTTTTTGCCCTTGCCTTTGCCGTTGTCATTATCGTTATCGTTGTCGCGAACCGACACGGCATGGGTTTTGGCTTTGGCTTTATCTTGTCCGTGCCCGTTCCCGCCGCGATCGGCGAGGGCGAACGTGCCCGATCCGAAGACTAGGGTCACGGCAAGAGCCGTCGCGAGCGCCCGGTTGGTAACTTTAGTCATTTGTGTCTCCTAGCTGTAGCTTCTGATGAGTCCTCAGGAACAACGTTCCCGGTTCGCGGGTCGGTTCACAAGCCGAACGCTTGCCTGGTTGCGCGCGGCGCGATCACGCTGCCTTTTTCTTGCGCTTCCTCAATGTCTGCTGTAAAACGCGCATCGTTCGCTTAGAATCGCTTTCGCCCGAACGCTCCTGCAGCAAAGCAAGTACGAACGATTCTTCGGAATCCAAACCTTCGCGGTTGCGCGGAGCGCGCGCCGGTGCAAGCCGGCCCTGTTCTAGAAACGCATCGACGATTGCCGGATGCACGTAACACTTGCGGCAAATCGCGGGAGTGTTTCCCAGCCGCCTCGCCACGTCTTTTATGATGGAGGCCACGCGCTGTTTTCGATCGCCCTGCATCTCTTCGGGCACATCTTGTGCCAGCAGGTTTGCGCAGGTTACCGTTCCGACCCACGTCCGGAAATCTTTTGCGCTGAACTCGTCGCCCGAAATCTCCCGTATGTAGTCGTTCACATCGCTCGAATCGATCGCGCGCGACGTCCCGTCCTCTTCGAGGTACTCGAAGAGCTGTTGGCCCGGCAAGTCTTGACACTGCCGGATGATTCTTGCCAATCGGCGATCGCGCAGATCCAATGCGTGCCGGACGCCACTTTTTCCGCGAAACGAAAAACGCACGGTCGAACCTTGAACCTTTGCGTGTTTGTTCCGGAACGTGGTCAATCCGAACGAGTTATTCTCTTTGGCATACTCGTCGTTGCCGACGCGGATTGCGGTCGTTTCCAACAGTTGCACGATCGTTGCGAGCACTTTCTCGCGCGGAAGGCCCGGCAGCGCGAGGTCGGCTTCAATGCGCTTGCGAACTTTCGGCAGGCTCTGCGCGAAGGCAATCATCCGCTCGTATTTGTTCTCGTCCCGCGTCTCGCGCCACCGTTTATGGTAGCGGTACTGCTTGCGTCCGCGCGCATCGCGCGCCGTCGCCTGAATGTGTCCGTTAGCGATCGGGCAGATCCACACATCGGTATAGGCCGGCGGAACGGCGAGGGCTTTTATGCGCGCCAGTTCCTTGTCGTCTTCGATCTTCGTTCCGTCGGGCGCATAATACGCGAAATGCGCGCCGTGCTTTTCTCTGCGAATGCCGGGCATTTCATCGCTCACGTAACGTAAATGCGCGGCCTTCGCGCTCTCCAGCGCATTCATGCTGCCACGCGGTCGTATAACAAGAGATCGCCTTCGCGGCGTACGGCCGCGGTGGGCGAATGCTTTTGCAGAGTGCCGTTCGGCATGAGGTGGTGGACGTCGACTTCGTGCAACAACACCGCGGCATCGGCGATCAGTCGCCGGTGACAGCGCCACCATAACGTCTCCGAGCACAAAATCGCTACTCGCCGGCCCGGAAGCGAATCCACAAGATTCGAGAGCGCGGAACGGAAGCGGTCTGTTTCCATATAATCGGCGTATCCGCGGAAAGCGGCGTTTCGCAATGCCGTATGCGGCGAACCGGGCCGCGGAGTTCGAAAGCCGCCGAGATCGCGCTCCCAAACATATTCGGCATGCGCTTCATCGGGTACCCAAAGCGCCATGCGATCGCCCCACACCCACGGATGCGTGCGGCTCTTCGGAACGGTTCGCACGTCAACGATCCGGTCGATTCGCGCGCGTTCAATAAGAGCCGCGAGGGCGGCTTGCGCGAGCGTTCCGTGGCCGAGGGTCAGCAGGTCCATCCTGTGCCCTATACCCGCAAGCGCTCGCTAGACAGCGGGCGCGCGACTAGGATACGATATGCCGGTTCGATAAACGCATGGGCGCGTAGCTCAGTGGGAGAGCATCCGCTTCACACGCGGGGGGTCGTTGGTTCAATCCCAACCGTGCCCACCAGTATCTGGCGATGGCGCTGTAGCTCAGTTGGTTAGAGCGTCGCCCTGTCACGGCGAAGGTCGTGGGTTCGAGCCCCATCAGCGTCGCCAGATTAAAAGCCCCGGCCTTCACCGGGGCTTTTTTCAAACAAGCGCTGGGCTGACGGACCGAAAACGATAACGCGGGCAGAAATTATTTCTTAAGCGGGAATGCGCCAGAGTAGCCCGCGGAAGTAATCGGTCAGCCAAATCGAATCGTGTCCGAAGCGCACGGCATCCCCACCGCGGCCGCCCCATTGACCGCGCACGGCGTTCGTCTTTGCGTCGATTCGCGTGAGCGGAACGCCGATGATCGTCGCGTACACCGAGCCCGCTCCGTAGGTGATTTCGCCGCCCCCGCCGGGTACCTTAGCATCGATGGTCGTTACAAGCCGTCTGCTCTTGGCGTCGACTTTGCTTATGGATCCGTCACCCTGATTGAGCGTCCACACCATGCCTTCGCCGGCCGCGAGAAAACGTGGTTTCGATCCGACCGGGATCGTTGCTGCAATCTTGCCGCTAGCGGCATCCACTGCCGTCAACAGGTTCTTGTCGCCGCTCGTCACCCAAATCATGCCTTCGCTGAAGAGCGGGTTGTACGATCCGCCTGAAATCGAGATTGCTTGCCGCAGCCGATTGGTTTTCGGATCGATGCGCGCGAGGTTGCCGCGACCGGTGACCATCCAGATACTATCACCGCTGGCCGCGATTCCGCCCTCGGAGAGTGCGGGTCCAATCGGAAGTGTTACCGTAATAGAATTCGAGACGACGTCGATGCGAGCCAGCGCGGGATGCGGTCCGCATAGCGGCACCCAAACGCTTCCGAAGCCGTACGCGAGACCCGAACATGGCTCGGAGGGCAGGTTAACGCGTGCGGCGAGCGTGTTCGTTCGTACGTCGATGCGCTGCACCACCTTGAGCGCCGCATTCGAAACCCACACCGCGTCCGGCGTGATGACGAGCCAATCCGGTGAGCCTCCGAGTGAGAAGGTGGCCGTCGGGCGCAACTCGTCGGTGATGCTTTGCGGCGCGCGATCGGTCGATGCGTACGCTTCATAAACGATTTTCCAGTCCTTGTCGAATTTTCGCCACGATGCAAGATAGCTTCCGGAGCGGACTTTTTCGGGAGGCTTGTTGATCGCGGTCCACTGGCCATACTCCGCTGCCCGGACGCCGTCTGCATCGATCGTGATATTCAAAGGCCTTCGGACGTATGCCACAAACCGCGGATCCTTGAACTCCTCTTGCATGTAGCTGCGCCCAAGCGCGGCCGCTCCGGAATAGACGGTACCGTCGCTCACGATCAGCCGAATATTGGGAGCCCATGATCGATGCATCAGCGCAACGTCGTGTGCGGCGATAGCGCGGTTGTTTTCAAGGCGCAACGACCGAATTTTCGCCACGTCTGCCTGAGTTCCGAGGAGCGGCGTCGCTGCGATGGTAAGAACCATCAAGGCTAGGGTCGTCCTTCGCAGATTGAGCATTACATCGCTCTTACGCTGCTGACAGCCTTTGGTTCCTGGTCTCTATGCGGGATCGTGAATGTGAGCTGCGAGTTGGTCCAATGGCCCAAATAACTCGGCCAAGGTTACGCATGAGGCGCCCTTGCGGGAGGAAAGAGTGCCTAACGTACGAGTTTGTTGCCGACGAAGAATATAAATCGGTCGTACCCCTGCCGCGGGATCTGGCCGGAAAGCGTTATCTGTTAGCTCTTGCGACGCCCAGCGGCGACCTCGTGTGCCTTGAAGCTGGTATACGGAGATAGGCGACACGAAATGTTGTGGGCCCAAAAACCAGATCGTTTAGAAGATAACCTGCAGCAGATGCAGAGAAAAGAGAAGAACCGTGGCCGCAAACGATAAGGCCGGCGAACCTATTCTTACGCTGACTCGCGTTTTCAATGCGCCGCCGGAGGTCGTATTTAAAGTTTGGTACGAGGCTGAGCAATTCAAACAGTGATTTGCGCCGGACGGCTTTTCGGTTCCGCATTGCGAGATCGACTTGCGCCCCGGCGGAATCCTCATGTTTTCCATGCAATCGCCACAATGGCTCGAAGGCCGCGAGATTTGGTCGAAGGGCGTTTTTCGCGAAGTCGACGTGCCGCGGCGCACGGTTTCCGTCGTGCACTTTTCGGACGAGAAGGGAAGCCGCCTTAAGCCTTCCGCTTATGGGCTGAGCGACGATTTTCCGGAAGAAATGGTGATGACGGTAATCTTCGAGCCGGCAGATACCGGAAAGAAAACGAAACTGACCGTTTCGCAGTCCGTCCCGTTTTCGATTGCGGAGCGCAACGGCGCACCTACCGGTTGGGGACAAACGCTCGACCACTTGGACGCGCATCTGAAGAAAAACACACCGGAAGCCTATTGATGCAAACCTTTCTTGTGGTTTGACGGAACAACCAAAGCCTGATGTTGCCTAAAGTACAGCAAATGGCGCGAACGGTTGCGCAAGCAACACGCATCGAGCGAAGGCGTATGGCTCGTCTATGATGATTCCATTCGCGAGGTGCCCCGCAACTTGGCGGTATTTCAAACGCTTCCGAAAAGCCGCCGGCGCGATTTCGTACTTTGGATCTCTGCGGCGAAGCGGCCGGAAGCGCGAGCGAAGCGCATCGCTGAATCGATTCGCTTGCTGGCTGCGGGAAAGCCGCTTGGCCTGAAGTAACGCCCGTCACAAAACGGGGTGCGCGTTTGTTTCAAGCGTATGGGCGCACCGAAAAACCACCGCATGCTGGGCGCGGCCCTGGCGCTGTCGCTGCTCTTCCACTTGGTGGTGGCGCCCTTCGTCCGGCCGCCTGCGGACGCGGTTCCCTATCACGCGATACCGGTCATTACGCACATTTGGATCCGCCCGACACCCCAGCCGCCGAAGCCGCCGCAACATCTGCGCACTCCGATTTCGCATCAACTCATTCCAGACGTTAGCCTGCCGGCTGCGCGACCCCATGATTCGCGCAAGCCCAATGGCCACGTGGCTATCACGCCGTCGGTTCCTACCGGCGAGCCAAATGCGCCGGGCAACCCCGGAACAAACGGACCCGGCGGCGTGATCGGTCAACCGGCCGTGCCGACCGGCGCGCCCGGCCCGGCCTGCAGCGATCCGAACGTTGAGGCGAAGACGATCGATGCCATCTCGCCGGACCAAACGGCGAGCGGATTTGCGGCCGACACCAATGTTACAGCCATGATCAAAGTCGATCTCGACGCAAGCGGAAGCGTAACCGGCGTTTCGGTCTACGCGTCTACCGGTTCGATGGAACTTGACCGGGCCGCGCTGCAAGCAGCGCGCGAAAGCACCTACGCGCCGGAAATGCGCGATTGTCAGGCGGTTCCGGGTTCGTATCTCTTCAGGGTCGAGTTCAGCAGCTAAAATCTAATAGACGCGGACGCCGTTTTGAACGGCGGATTCCGGCTTGAGCAGGACGGTGTCGCCGTTCTCATTGGGCACTCCGAGCACCAGAACCTCGCTGGAGAAACCTGCGATGCGCTTCGGCGGAAGGTTTACGACCGCGACAATTTGCTTGCCGGTGAGTTCTTCGGCGGTATAGTTCGTGGTCAATTGCGCGCTCGAGGGCTTCCGGCCAATCTCAGGACCAAAATCTATTGTAAGTTTGTACGCAGGCTTTCGCGCTTCCGGGAAGGGCTCGGCCGAAACGATCGTTCCGGTCCGGATGTCGAGCGCGCCGAAATCGTCAAGGGTAGAAGCGTCATTCATGCCCCGTTATTAGTTCCGGAAACGGCGCGGCCTGTTAAGGGCTGGAGTCAAGGTTTTCTTCGTGTTTGCGGAGGTACCCCGCGGCGGCATCGACGATACTCGGGTCCTTCCTTAGGAACGCTATCGCGACGTTGCACTTATTGCAGAGGAGCCCACGAACTCGGCCCGTTGCATGGTTATGGTCGACGTACAGATGCTGCACGAATACTGATTTGTATCTCGACCGTTTTGGCGCGGCGCATTCCTGCCACCGCGTCGAGCAGATCGCGCAGCGTCCATTTTGAAATGCCAAGAGATTCTCCAAGTGGCTCATCGGCACGCCGTACGTGCGTTCATAGTAATCCGCCCGCATTTTCACGCGATACCGCTGGCTTCTGTGAGAGTACTCCCGATTTCTTCGGCGACGACATGTAGGGCATCGCATCGCTCCACTCGAGAGAGTTTCTTTCGGCGTGCCGCATTTCCGGCAAACTGGCTCACGTTGTCTTGGCATGCTTCAGTTTTGCGATAATGAGTGCCACCTGTATGGCATTTTACTATCACATGCAAAAAAAAAGCCGCCGAAGTTTGTTTCAGCGGCTAATAATTTGCCGAGAGTCGGAATCGAACCGACGACCCTGCACTTTTCAGGCGCATGCTCTACCGACTGAGCTATCTCGGCTCGCGCGACCGACCTCGATTCAACGCCTGAGGCGCACTCCCTGTTTCGCTAGCGCTCTTGCACGATTGGGAATATTTTGTTCGCATCGCATGCGCCCGGGCCCGCGAGACTAAAGCAAATTTGGCGGGCGTAGGGTCCGACGGCGCCGATGTCCGGGACGAAGACCCACTCGCGGCCGCTCGGCGCCGACAGCGCCGTGCCGGCGGTTCCGGCGATGTTGGCTCTCCCCACAAGCGCGTAGGATGCGCGCCCAATTTGCCAATTGGTCTGCATTCGGCGGATAAAAAACTTGCTGCCACTTGGAAGCTGATACTGCACCAACGTAGGCGGCCGAGCGGCAATTGTCGGCTCGGCCGTTGGTGCGGCTGCTGCGCGCGGTGCCGGTGTCGGGCGCTTGGACGTGGCGCGGGGCTTGGGGGCTGGCATTGTTTTCGGAACGTTCGGCACGACTGTAAGGCGAACAGGCGTCCCCTGCGGCTGCGGAACGTATATGATCTGCGGCGTCGGCGGCGGTGCCGGCGTGGATGCGCTGACGGTGCGAGCCGAATGTTTTGCCATTGCAGCGGTCGTGTGCTCAGGGTGCGGCGTTGCTTTTGCGATCGCGTGAACAACGGGCGCCGCGGAGTGCTTCATAAAGTACAAACCCAAAGCGATTGCAACCGTCGCCGCGATAATAACGACCGCCGCGATCGCCGGATAACTCTTGCGAGACGTGGACGCGGCGCTCGCCGCGGGTACTACGGGCGTGATCGGAAGGTCCATCAGCCGCTGCATCAGCGCGACGAGTTCGTTGAGACGCGACTCCATCGGCGGCGACATGGCATCGAGCCAGTGCACGCGCGTGATGTAATAGCGCAAGTCGCCGCTGGGCGTGACGTTTTCGATCCGGAAAGGCACGATAATCTTGCCCGAGTCCGATGCGACCTCGAGTTCGCGCAAGACGTGCTCGGAGCGGTTAGCGTTACCGGAAAAAATCAGTAGCACGATGCGGGCAGCCGTAATCGCGTCGACGAGCTGACGCCCGTAGGGAATTCCGGCGATCGGGTCGCGCGGAGCCATCCAACAGCGAATTCCCGCGCTTTCTAACTTCGCGCAGGCCGCATTCGCGATGGTCTTGTCCTCCGAAGAGTAACAGACGAAAACATCGTGGGCCATGAAGCTCGGGAAGTGTTACGCGCGCGGCAGCCGGGCTCCCGCCGCGCCGGTCATGTTATCATGATGGCGATGAAAACGGCTTTCAATGCACTGCCGCTGGTCATAGGCGTTGTCGGACACCGCGACGTTCCGCGCAAAGCGGAGGCCCCGCTGCGGAAGCAGTTCGCCGCAACGCTTGCCAAATTGCAGCAAGAGCATCCGTTTACGCCGCTGCTCGTCTTGACCGCGCTTGCGGCCGGCGCCGACATGCTCGCAGCCGAGGAAGCCGTGGAGCGAGGCGTCGCCGTGATGGCGTGCCTGCCGGTTTCGGCCGAACGTTACGAACAAGACTTTTCGCCCGCCGAACGCATCCGGTTTACCAAGATACTCCAAAAATGTTCAAGCGTGAGCATTGCCGGCAACTCAGACAATGTAGAAGACGGATACGTCGCCGCCACATCGTACATCGCGTACTACAGTCAGATCCTGATCGCGTTTTGGGATGGTAAGCCGGGACGAGGACCCGGCGGCACCTCACACGCAGTCGCCATGCGCACGATGGGCATCTCGAACGTGCAGCGTAGCGCTATCGTGCCGTACGTCGGGGACATTGGGCCGGTCTATCACCTCGTTACGCCGCGCGAAGGACAGCCGCGTCCAAGCGACGCGTTCACGATGCGGGAAATTCATCCGCGCCGCTTTAGTTCCGACCACCGTGGCGAGCGGGATTTTCGCGCCGCGGTTGGCCGTCTCGACACGTACAATCGCGATATTCAACGGTCCGCGCAGTCGCACATCGAGAGTTTAACGGATCTCATGAAAACGACCGATGAAGCGGCGAACCGGCTCCAGCGCGAGAGCGTCCGGTTCATGCGCTTCGTCTATACATTTGGATTCGTCGCAGGCGCGGCGCAGATCGTCGAACTCGGGCCGGCGGGAGTTGCCATCAAAGCGGGTTTGTTATTTGTCGCGTTCGCGTTTTTCGCGTTCGCCCGCAAGAACGACTACGAAAATCGTTATCAGGACTACCGCGCTCTCGCCGAAGGTCTGCGCGTACAGCAGGCGTGGCGTTGCGCCGGACTGCGCGACCGGGTCGTTGACGAATCGTACCTGCGAATGCAGCAAAGCGAACTGCAGTGGATCAGGCTTGCGCTGCGAGCGGCGGCGCTTGTCTTTGGCGGCCGGCGAATCGAGACCGCGGAATCGCCTCATCACCCCGAATGTTTGGAATGGATTCGCGGCCAGTGGCGGTACTACTACGCCGCCGCGCGGCGCGAAGCGAAGCGTGACCGGCTCTACAAGCGCGTCATGGTCGCCGCCACGGCGCTGGGAATTGCGCTTTCGGGCGCGGCCGGAACAGCATTAATGGTTACCGGCGGAATTCAGCTGGGACCGCTCTCTTGGCACGGCACGCCGATAGCGTGGGTCGCAGTGCACAACCAACTCGTCACGTACTTGGCAACAGTGCCGATGGCGCTCGCCGGTTTGATGGCGCTGCTCATCCGGTCGTTTTCGGAACACGAAGCTTACGGCGAAAATGCGCGCCGCTATCAGCGGATGTTCGTGGTTTTTGATTTTGCGCTGCGCCGGCTGCATAAAATTCGCAACCGCGGTTATGCCGGCGACGCCGCAGCGGTTATCGGCGAGCTCGGACATGAGGCGCTGACCGAACATGCGGACTGGCTGATTTTGCATCGCGAGCGTCCGCTGAGCGTGGTTCACGGCTAGCACTAGGCGCAAAAAAAAAGACGCCCCGCATCCGCGAGGCGTCTTGAGGTGCTCTTCCCTAGATTACGTACCGGGTTGGCGGCGAGCCGAGACGAGTTGCACTTGCACCCGCGATCCCGCGCTCACGACCATGTTCTGACGGTTGTTCTTGGCGGCTAAATATCCGCCGGCCGCGCCGACGAGTCCGCCGCCGCTGGCACCGTGGAATATCCACTTGCCGAGGATGTTACCGACGACCATGCCGCCGACCACTCCGGCAACTTCTTTTAGGGTGTTGTTTTTGGTTGTGGCCTGCCAGCCGGTAACCACACCGACGATCTGATAGGTTGTGCCGTTGGAGAGGCGCAGCCTGTTCAGAGTGATGCGAAGCTGGGCCGGACGGCCTTGTGCAGCGGAGACGACCTTCGAGACGGTGCCGTACATCTTCGCATTATAGATGTTGGCGCCGGGGGCGCTAACATTTGAAATAGACACCATCTCGCCAACGTAGGCGTGGCCGGTGTCGATCGTTTGGTTTATCGTGCCGCTAAGATTGGTTCCCGGCGAAAGTGCCAGGGCCACTCCGCTTGCGAAGACCGCCAACACCAGGGCGGCCAGGGGTGAGATGACGCGCATATACAGTACCTCTTTCTAATCTCTGAACGTATTCAGGTCCATATTGTTCCCACTTCTGGGGTCGGTTGCTCGCTTGGAGCGTTGTCGTGAATAAATCGGCGAGCAGGTGGCCCCCTGCTTTACATAAGCGTGTTTTTCCAAAACCGCACCGCGCGCTCCCAAGATGTGTTCGCGGCAGCGGCATCATAGTGGCCGAGTCCCGCACTTCCCACCGGATTGGGGTTTGCAAATGCGTGCTTGGCCTCGTACCAAAAAAGCTCGTAAGGAACTTTGCCTTGTTTGAACCGCGCCTCGATCTTCTCGACGCCCGCCGCCGGAAAGAACTCGTCATGTTTGGCAAAGTGGCATTGAATCGGGATTTCGATCGTGGTTGGATCGCCCGCTTCGGGCGGCGGATAGCCGTAGAAGATAACGGCGGCGTCGGCTTCTTGCGTGTGCATGGCGGTAAGTAACGCGAGCGCTCCGCCCATGCAGTATCCGGTCACGCCGACTTTCGTCCCGGCTCCCTTTAGATATGTGATGGCTCCGCGGACGTCTTGGGTTGCCGCGTCGGAAAAATCCAAGCCTTGCATCAAGTGGTTGGCCTCGTCGCCCGTGGCCGCGGTGCGGCCCCGAAAATGATCCGGAAGAAGGACGCGATAGCCGAGTTGCGCATAGCGGTCGGCGATCGCCATCATGTCGGCGGTGACGCCCCACCATTCTTCGATCAAGACGATTCCCGGCGCATTTTCCTTTGCGGGCGCAGAGTAATACGCGGGCGTCATCTTACCGTCGGGGCGCGAGTACTCGATCCGTTCGCCCATGCGAGTCTCCTTTTAAATTGTGATGCCTTCCTCGGAGTCTTGCCGGTCGAGGTTGGCTTTCTTTTCGTCGAGCAGCCAGCGGTTTGCGTCGCCAATGCGTTGCGGGGTCGTGCGAGTTAAGAGCCATTCCCCTATCGCTTGGTCGGTGGTGTGAGCGGCGATCGCTTCGTCGAACTCGTCCGGGCTTATTCCCCAGCGCTGCATGACCCCTCTGTCCATCGGACAGGGATAGATGTAATCGAAAATCGTGCCGGCCGCGGCAGCCCGTGCCTTATCGAAGAGGCGAGCCAGCCAGAGTGCGTCGCCGACCGGTTCGCGGCCGCGCCGTGGAAAGGTCTTGCCGTCTCTAAAATCGGTGCTCATGAACGCTGTAACCGGAGGCGCCGGCTCCGGGATGCAATCGGGCAGCGGCCTGCGAACTGCAGTTTCTTGGCCGCTACATTTAAGGAAGAGCCCCGCTGGCATGCCGCTTTGGCGGTCGTCGCCATTCTGCTGCTCTACGTTACGCTGCCGCCGCGGATTATCGTCGGGCCGCTCTGGCTGTTGCCCTTGCTCGTGCTCGGCATCCTCGTCCCGCTGCTGGTTCTTTCACCGCACCGTCACCGCGAAGCGGAATGGCAGCGCGCCGCTTCCATCGCGCACATCGCGATTCTCAGCGTCTTCAACGTCGCGACGGTCGTATTGTTTCTCTATCAAGAGCTTTCCGTGCACCATCGCAGAATATTTACCGGTGAAGAGCTGCTCCTCGCCGCCGTGCAGATCTGGTTGACCAATATCTTGGTTTACGCTTTGTGGTTCTGGGAAATCGACGGCGGCGGTCCGTCGGCACGGTGCTCCTCGAACTTCGTTCAGAATCCGCAGCTCGGCGATTTCATGTTTTCGCAGAGCTTGCTCTCGCCGGAGTTACGAGCAAAATCTGCCTGGCGGCCGCGCTTCCTGGATTATCTGTTTTTGGCATTTACCAACGCGACCGCATTTAGTCCGACCGATACGTTTCCGCTGACTCCGCTTGGAAAAACCTTGATGATGGCTGAGGCGCTGACGTCGCTGGTGACCGTCGCCATCGTTGCCGGCCGCGCGGTTAATCTCTTGGGCGGCTAGGCCGAAAACCCGATGTGGTGCAGCGCGTTGTACACGTGCTGATAGGCATCCGGGTGAATCGCGATGTCGCCGCGGAACGGGTAATCCAGCTCCGCGATGAGCACGAAGATGAGCGTGATGACCGTGGTTAACGCCGCGACCATGATGTGCTGTGCGACGGGTTGCTGGACCTTAAAGTAAAACGAGAAGAAGATCGTGACGGCTCCCACGACGAGCATCGTTGCCCAGAGAATGTTTGGGATGCCCGTTGCGTTATCGCGGATGCGTTGCCGGCGGGCGTCCAAAAATTGAGAAGCGTAAGAGATTGCTTCAGACTGAACGAGCGACGCCTGTTCGTTGGGCGGCCTGAACTCCGTGATCTCCTGTTGAATTTGATAGGCCTTTTGGGAGGCTCGCCAGCTCTCGCTGCCGTGCACCAAAAGCGGCCATTCGTCGTGAAGAACGAGGTTGAGATACGCGTTGACGTCGGTTTGAATCAGTTTGCGAGTCGTTTGCGGCAGTGCGTCGGCGAGATGGTAGAGATCGGAGAGCGCACTGGCCTCAACCTGCGTGTTCTGTCCCGCGGTGTCATACTGTTGCCAAACGCCCACGACCATGAAAGACATCATGACCGCGAGCACGGTGCCGAGCATCTGTAATATGGCCGACGCCACGTCGTTGTGCGTGATGAGGTCGTTACGCGTGAGGCGGTTGCGCGTGTAATAAAGAGCGATCCCGGTGATCAGGCATGTCAAGCCGACCGTCACCGGCATCAAGATCCACGCCGGTAAGGCGTAGACCCATGTCATCATCAGTAGCCGCCTTCTAAATGATGCAGCGAATTCCAGGCGTGCTGAAAAGCAGCCGGTGTGACGGCGATATCGCCGCGGAACGGATAGTCAAACTCCGCAATCAACAGCATCACGACCACGACGACCGACGCGAGGGCGGCAACCATGATGTGCTGTTCGAGCGGATTCTCCACGCGGAAGTAGTAGGAAAAAATTATCACTACGCATGCGACGAAGAGGAGCGCTGCCCAAAGCAATATCGGAATGCCGTCGTCGTTTGCATGCAGACGGTCGCGGCGCTCGTCGAGGAAAAGGTTTGCGGCATCGAGCGCGTGCGACTGCAGCATGATTTCTTCGGAATCCGAGGCCCGCGGCTTCAAAGACGTAATGATTGAAAGCACCTTATAGGCGGCGTCTTGGGCGGCTTGACTGTGACCGCCGCTGCGCATGAGCGGCCATTCCTCGTTGATGGCCAGCCGGATGTACCGGTCGACGGCGTCTTGAATCTCGTGCCGTGTAGGCTCGGGAAATGCGTCGGCCAAATGGTGGAGATCCGCAACTGCGCTCGCCTCCCGCTGGACGGTGTTCGATGCCATCACGTATTGCGTCCAGACGTTGATGAACATGAAAGAAAGGCCCACCGCAAGCACCGTGCCGATGATTCCGAAGATCGCGCTTGCCACGTCGTTATGGGAGATCAACTGGCTGCGTTTGATGACGATGCGGGCGGCGTGCAGACCCGCCATCGCCAGGGCGCTGGCGACGATAATCGCAAGCGGAGCCAACAGCCAGATCGGCAGCGCGTAAACCCACGTCACGCCGCCCTCGTTCTCCGTTGCAACCTCGCACTCCGTCGCCGTATTGTAGGACGAGACCGGAGGTGGGAAGAACCGTGGCCGACGCCCAACCGCGAGCGGGTGTGATGTAATGGTAGCCTGTGACCTTCCCAAGGTCGACGCGCGGGTTCGATTCCCGCCACCCGCTATTGGCGGCGACGTAGCCAAGTGGTAAGGCAGAGCTCTGCAAAAGCTCCATTCGGCAGTTCGAATCTGCCCGTCGCCTAGTCTTTCATGATCGTTGTATTTGGCGCGGGCGCGATCGGCGGGTTCATCGCCGGCGCGCTGGCGCGATCGGGAGCCGACGTCGGGGTCGTCGCCCGCGGCGCTCACTTGGCCGCAATCCGCGAAAATGGCTTGCGAGTTGAAAGCGTCCTCGGAAACTTCGAGGTTGCGATTCCCGCCGCGGACGACCTGCGCGAGTTCGATAATCCTCAATACGTCCTGCTGACGTTCAAATCGCACCAATGGAGCGGCGTGCTGCCGCAGCTCGAACGGGCCGTGAGATCGGGTGCGACATTTCTGACGCTTCAGAATGGTCTGCCGTTTTGGTATTCACGCGACCGCGCGCTCGAAAGCGTCGATCCGGGCGGGCGTATCCGCGCGGCGATTCCTTACGAACAGGTCACCGGCGGCGTCGTGCACACATCCGGGATGACTCCGGCTCCCGGGCACGTGAAGCAAACCGGGAACGTGCTCTACCCAATCGGCGAGCTCGACGGTTCGGAAACCGCGCGCATCGTGCAGATTGCGCGGATTTTTGAAGCAGCCGGCTTGCGCGCCACGGTCGAGCGCGATATCCGGCGTCTCGTTTGGCGCAAGTTGCTCGGGAACTTGGCGCTCAATCCCGTGAGCGCCCTGACGGGCGCAACGGTGCGCGCGATGCTGGACGATCCGCCGACCCGCGCGGTATTGCGCGCGATCGTTGAAGAGGGGCTCGCCGTTGCGCGCGCTGCCGGCGTCGAGATTGGCGTGACGGCTGAAGAGCGGCTCGACATGGCCATGCACATCGCTGACGTCAAAACCTCGACGTTGCAAGATCTCGAAGCCGGCAAACCGCTCGAGCTCGAGCCGATCTGCGGTGCAACCATCGAGATCGCGCGCCGTTACGGCGTTCCGGTGCCCCATATCGAAACGGTGTACGCACTGACGCAACTGCTCGCAAAATGACCATCGACGAACTCGCCGGCGTCGGAAAGTCCTCGGCCGAGCGCTTCGCCGAGCTCGGCATTCACACGCCGCTCGATCTGCTCAATGACTTTCCGTTTCGATACGACGATTTGCGCGAGCTGACGCCGGCGGCGCAGCTGGCGCGCACGCAAAACGAGGCCGTTGAAGAAAACGCCGCCGGCACGATCGTTTGGGTGCGAGAGCGGCGCGCGCGCCGGCTGGCGATCGTGGAAGCGGAGCTCGCGGACGACTCAGGGACGTTCGTTGCCAAATGGTTCGGACGCAGTTATCTGATGGGTGCGCTGCGCAAGGGTATGCGGTTGTTCGTCCGCGGACGAACGCAGAAATCGCCGGCAGGCCCTGTCATGAACGTCGGGATCCACAAGGTTCTGGCCGAAGGCGAAACCTATCGCGGCGAGCTCGTACCGGTGTATCCCGCCGGAAAGGAGTTAACGTCGCGCAAGATCCGTCAGATCGTCGCGCGCAACTTGCCGAAGCTGCTGACGCTGGCCGCCGAGGACCCATTGCCCGAATCGGTCCTGCGTTCGCGCCGTTTTCCCGAGCTGCGCGAAGCTTATCGCAGCATGCACGCACCGGCCTCCCCCGGAGAAGCGAATAGGGCGCGCGAGCGCTTTATCTTTACTGAGTTTCTCGCTCTTGCGCTCGCGGCGGAGATGAAGCGGCAGACCCGCGCAGCCGCGCGCGACGCGCGCGCGCTACGGTTGTCGCCGGAACTGCTGGACGAACTGCAGCGCGAGCTGCCGTTTCCTATGACGGCGGCGCAGCGCCGCGTAATAGGCGAGATTTGGGACGATATGTCGCGCGATACCGCGATGAACCGCATGCTCCAGGGCGACGTAGGCAGCGGCAAGACGCTCGTCGCGGCAGCGGCAATTCTGCTGGCAGCTCGCAACGGCGTTCAGTCCGCGCTGATGGCGCCCACGGAAATCTTGGCGGCGCAGCATGCCGCGAAGTTGTCTCCGTTGCTGATGCCGTTTGGAGTCGCAGTTGAAGCGGTCTTCGGCAGCCAGAGCGCAAAAGCGCGCGCCGCGGCCGTTGCGCGACTGGGCTCCGGCGAAGCGGCCGTAGCGGTTGGGACGCACGCGTTACTGACCGAAGGCGTCGACTTCGCGCGGCTGGGCCTCGCGATTATCGACGAACAGCACCGGTTCGGCGTCGAGCAGCGCGCACGTCTACGATCTAAAGGAAGCGCGCCGCACACGCTGCACATGACCGCGACGCCGATCCCCCGCACGCTCGCACAGTCGATCTATGCCGACCTGGACGTTTCGGTTATCGACGAGCTGCCGCCGGGCCGGTCGCCGATCGAAACGTACGTCTTGCGTTCCAGCCGGTTGGAGCGGGCCTACGAGTTTGTGCGCAAGAATGTCGCGCTGGGACGTCAGGCATACATCGTCGCGCCGGTGATCGACGAGTCGGAGATGGAACTTACCAGCGTCATTTCCGAATCCGAACGCCTGCAAAAGTCCGTGTTCCCGGATCTGCGGCTCGGACTCTTGCACGGTCGCATGCCCCCGCGTGAAAAGGAAGACGCCATGCAGCGGTTTGCGCGCAACGAGGTGCACGTGCTGGTTGCGACCACCGTGGTCGAAGTGGGCGTCGACGTGCCGAATGCCAGCGTCATGGTCGTACTTGACGCACAACGATACGGACTCTCGCAGCTTCATCAGTTGCGCGGCCGCGTCGGTCGCGGCGCGGCTCAGTCCTATTGCCTATTGATCGCCTCCGATGAAGCCGAAGAGCTGGAGCGCTTGCAGATCCTCGCCCGCTCTAACGACGGATTCACAATCGCAGAAGAAGATCTGCGGCTGCGCGGTCCGGGTGAATTTGCGGGGACGGCACAATCGGGGCTGGCCAGTTTTCGCGTTGCCGATCTGGTGCGCGATATTGCCGTCTACCGCGAGGCGAAAGCGGCGGCTGAAACCATCGTCGCCGAAGATCCCGGGCTGCGTGCGCCGGGCCACGCCGGGTTGCGCTCGCTGGTCGAAGGCGAACCGAGCGCTAGGGCCATGTTGCTCAGTTCTTGAACTCGGCCGCCATGAAGAGCTTCCGCCTCTGTGTTCTTGCCGTCGTCTGCGCCGCGGCCGCGCTGGCCTGTTTGGTTCCGGCTCGCGCCGGATCGCTAGTAGTTACCCGCGCGACGCTCTCCAACGGTCTGAAGGTTGTCGTGGTGAGCGATAAACTCGCTCCGGTGGTCACGACGATGTTGAACTATCGCATCGGGTCCAACGATCAGACCATCGCCGGCCAGGCTCACGCGCTCGAGCACATGATGTTTCGCGGAAGTCAAACGCTCTCGTCGTCACAGTTCATGGACACCGTCGACATCACCGGCGGAGAGTTCAATGCCGATACGCAAAGCGCGATCACGCAGTACTTCTTTACCGTTCCGGCCCAGTATCTCGACATCGCACTTCGTCTCGAGCGGTCGCGAGCCACCGGCGCGCTTCTCTCGCAGCAGCAGTGGAACGACGAACGCAAAGCCATTTCGCAAGAGGTCACTTCCGATAACAGCAACGCTTTCTACCGGCTGCAAATGAAGATGCAGAACACGCTGCTCGCGGGAACTCCCTATGCGAACAACGGGCTCGGCACCGTGTACGACTTCGCCCACACGATCAACGCACCACAGATTCAAGATCTCTACCGCAAGTGGTATCATCCGAACAACGCCATCTACGTGATCGTCGGTGACGTTGACGGCCCCTCAACCATCGCGCGCGTTAAACAGCTCTTCGGGGACTGGCCGGCCGCCAAGCTGCCGCCACGCCGGCCCGTCAACGCGCAACCGCTCAGAACGCACCTCTATCACGATTTTTCCGATCAGCCGTTCACGGCGGTGCTTTTAGGATACCGGTTGCCCGGCTTTAGCAGTAGAGATTTTGCCGCGGCCAACATCCTGTCCGACGTGCTGAGCAGTCAGCGCGGCGACCTGTTTGGATTGGCCGCATCTGGCAAAGCACTTGGCGCGGGGTTCGCGATGCAGCCGCCGTTCGCGGATCTTTCGGTGGGTTTAGCCTACATCGTGGTGCCGGTGACGAGCAAGCCCGAAGACGCCGACAAGTTGCTTCGCAGCGTGATCGAAAATTACCGGAAGTGGGGCGTGCCGGCAGATCTGGTTCGTGCCTCGATTCAGCGCGAGATTGCGCAGTTGGAATATAACGCTACGTCGATCGAAGGCTTGGCGACGGAGTGGAGCGATGCCGTTGCCGTGCAAGGTCTACGTTCGCCGCAAGAGACCATCGCCGCGTACAAACGAGTGACGGTGGCTGACGTCAACCGCTTACTGCGTGCCGATTTCGGAGCCGACAAAGTGGTGGCGGCGTACGCGGTTCCCAAGAATCTTGGTAAAGTGAGCGCGGCCGGCGGTTCGATGGCCAAAGAGAATAATTCGATTCCGCCGAGTAAGCACGAGGCGCTCCCCGTCTGGGCGCGTAGTATCTTGGCGCATTTACGCGTTCCGGCTCAAACGTTGAGCCCCGTGCAGAGCGTCCTACCCAACGGTCTGCGCATCATCGTGCAGCCCGACCACTCGACGCACACCATCATGGTGACGGGCGAGATAGAAAACGACGAGCAAGTGCAGGCTCCGCCCGGCAAAGAAGGCGTTGGATCTCTGACCGGAGATCTGTTCAGCTACGGGACGAGTTCGATGGACCGGCTTCCCTACCAACAAGCGCTCGATGCGATCGCGGCCAATGAATCGGGCGGCACGTCTTTCAGCGTCCAATCCTTGAGCGCCAACTTCGATCGCGCCGCGCAACTGCTGGCCGACAACGAACTGCATCCGAGATTTGTCCCGCAGTATTTTGCGATCGTCAAGAGCCAAGAGATTGGCGGATTAACCGGGGAGGCGACGTCGCCGGATCACTTGGCGGCAGTTGCCACGGCCAAAGCACTCTATCCGCTAAACGATCCCGCACAACGTTTTGCGTCCGTCGCGTCTATGAGCGCAGTGACGCTCGATGACGTCAAGCAGTACTATGCGAGCGCTTTCCGTCCCGATTTGACCACGATCGTGGTTGTAGGAGACGTAACGCCTGCGAGTGCGCGGCACGTGATCGCGAAATATTTCGGTGGCTGGACGGCGAGCGGGCCGAAGCCCCAGACCGAGCCGCCTGCGGTGCCTCCGAATAAGCCGAGTGCTGCCAACGTGCCGGCTACCGGCCGCGTGCAATCCACGGTGGAATTAACGGAGACGACCGCCGTGAAGCGTACCGGAGCGGACTGGCCGGCGCTTCAAGTCGCCAACACGATTCTAAGCGGCGGTTTCTACTCGTCGCTGCTTTACCACGACTTGCGCGAAGTTCGAGGATACGTGTACTTCGTGTCGAGCTCGCTGAGCACGGGCAAGACGCGATCGACGTTCGGCATCAGTTACGGCTCGGACCCTGACAAGATCGTGCCTGCTCAGCAACTTGCCGTTGCCGATCTGCGGCGGATGCAGACCCAGCCTGTTGCGCCGGATCGTTTGCTCCGCGCGAAAGCGCAGTTGATGGGCGATATCCCGATCGCTCTGGGAAGCTACGACGGCGTAGGCGCAATCCTGCACCGCTATTCGTCGTTCGGCCTACCGCTAGACCAAAACTTGATCGACGCGCGCCGCGAACTCGGAGTGACCCCCGCGCAGATCTCTGCAGCCATGCGCAAATGGATACGCCCGGGAGATTTCGTGCGCATCGTTACCGGCCCCAGCCCGAAATAAGCTCGCCGGGTTCGTGCAGAATGCGCGTTAGCGCATTGGGGTTTGATATCGATCATACGCTGGGCGTCGACAACAAATTGGAGCGCGTGGTGTTCCTTCGTCTACTCGATGCAATTTGTGCCGGCGGCGGAACGTATCTAGGTACGCTGACTCAGGAAAGCGCGCGAATTGACGACCTGCTCGCACAGCAGCGTGCGGGATCGTTCTCGATCGGCCAAGCGGTGGAACGATTCGCGGCGGAGCACGGAGCGCAGGCGCCGGCAGCCTACGTCGATCGCTACAAACGCATGGCGCTCGAAAGCGTGCCCGAATTCTTCGTTCCTCTGCCGGATGCGCGCGCAGTGGTTGCGGAGTTGCAACGCCGCGGAGTCGCGTGCGCCATTTTAAGCAACGGTTGGTCCCCGCTGCAACAAGAGAAGGCCAGCCGGCTGGATTTTAGCGGTCCGGTTCTGGTGAGCGAACTCATCGGCACCCAGAAGCCGCAGCGAAAAGCATTCGCCGCTCTGGCGCGTGCGTTAGAAACCGAGCCGGCGAGCGTCGCGTTTGTAGGAGACAACCCCAGAGACGACGTTGCCGCCGCGATGAGCGCCGGAATGCGCGGAATCTGGCTCGACGCCGAGGACGTGACGTACCCGCCCGAATTGGCCGCGCCGAGCGCAGTTATCCACAGGCTCACGGAACTGCTTACGCTCCTGTAGAAAGACGCGAGCGTGCCGAAAATCACCGGCGGAAACTTGGGCAGCCGAAAACTCGGTTCGCCCAAAGGAGTCAGCGTCAGGCCGACGCCGGGCCGCGTAAAAGAATCGCTGTTTTCGATCTTGCAGACGCGGATCGAAGGCTCGCGATTTCTGGATCTGTTCGCCGGCACCGGCGCTATCGGGTTCGAAGCGGCATCGCGCGGCGCGGCGTCGGTCGTGTGCGTCGAAGGTCACCGTGAAACGGCCGAGGCGATTGAGGAAGCGGCGCGCGAAATGGGCGTCGACGACGTCGTTACGGTCGTCGGTGCGCCGGTCGATCGCGCGCTTTACCGTCTCGATCCCGCCTTCGATCTGGTTTACGCCGATCCGCCGTACGCGGGCGAGATTCCGATGCAGATGTTCAAATTGCTGCTCGAACGCAAGTTGCTTGCGCCCGACGCTTTCGTGATTTACGAGCATAGCGCGCGCATGATTCTTCCCGACATACCGGGGTACCGCAGCGTCCGGGAGGAAGTCTATGGCGATGTCGCCCTGGCTTTCTTCACGCCGGTAGCATGAACGACGGTCGCGCGGCGCGAGCGGTCTATCCGGGATCGTTCGATCCTCCGACGAACGGACATCTCGACGTTATCGAGCGCGCGGCCAGGTGTTTTGGGGAATTGATCGTCGCGGTCGTGGTCAACCCGCAAAAGCGGGAACCCATGTTCACGCTCGAAGAGCGTGAAGCGATGATTCGGGACTGCGTCAAAAATCAGCCCAACGTGCGCGTCGAGCACTTTCGCGGCCTGTTGGCCGATTACGTCCGCGAGCAGCAGGCGGCCGTCATCATCAAGGGGTTGCGGGTCGTTTCCGACTTCGAAAGCGAGATGTCGACCGCACTCATGAATCGCGCGCTTTCTGACGTAGACACTATGTTTCTGATGTCGGACCAGCGGTACTCGTTTGTCAGCTCCAGCATCGTTAAGGAAGTCTTTTTTCTCGGCGGCGACGTGGCCGCGCTCGTGCCGGATCCGGTGATGCGGCTCATGGCGGCCAAACGCGCTACTTTGCGCACAACATAACGGAGGAAATTTATGTCGGTCTATCGCGTCTTGGATAAACTGGAAACTTTCGTGCACGACGGAACGTGGCTGCCTGCCGGTTACCGCATCCTCAGCGAAGAGCGGCTGATGGAATTCGTCGAAAAAATCCGGTCGTCGCTGCCTGAAGAGATGGGGCGCGCAAAGATCATCGCGAAAGATCAGGACCGCATGCTGCGCGCAGCCCAGGAAAAAGCGCAAACGATCGTTACCGAAGCCGCGAACAAACACGAAGAGCTGCTCGACGATCACGAGATCGTTCAACGCGCGCGCACGACCGCCGACGTCATCCTCAAAGAAGCCGAAGAGCGCGCTCGTAAAGTGCGTGAAGGCGCCGACCACTACGCGCTGCAGACACTCGGATCGCTCGAAAACAGGCTGACCGGTGCCCTCGGTTCTATCCGCAAGGGACGCGAGGCGCTTGCGCCGCGCGCGCAGGCCGAGCCGGCGCAGCCAATGGCCGACGCTGCGGCCAAGAGCAAGCGCGCTGCGTTCGACGCTCAAGCCGCGGACGAGACAACCCAGCTCGAATCTGTAGAAGTCGTTCAATAGGTTCCATGCATGTGAAGCTCGCGCGCAATCGCGTTGCGATTTACGCCGCGCTGGCGGTGGCCGCGCTCATCTGCGCCTTTGCGCCGACTCCGTATTCGCTGATCCTTCCGGGGCGCGCGCTCGATTTGGGCGACGTCGTTTCACTGGCGGGACTGACGTCGCAGTCACACGTATACTTAACCGACGTCCGGTTCGCGACGCGCGTCACGCCGCTCGAACTGCTGAGCGCTTTTACGCCCGGTGTGCGCATCGTACGCACCGGCGACGTGCTGCCCAGCGGGTTCAGTCCGGCGCAATATGATAACGTCGAGCGCGACGCGATGAGCGAAAGTCAAATGATTGCGGCGGCCGTTGCCGAACGCGCCGCCGGATACCGGGTGCCCGCACCGCGAAGCCGCGTGTTGATTCTCTCCTTTTCGGCGCGGTCGGATGCGGCGCGCGTGCTGCGCCCGTTCGACGTCATCGTTTCGATAGATGGAACGCCGGTCGCGACCGGAGCGCGGCTCGCGAGCGTGATGCGCCCGATCAAAGCCGGGACGATCGTTACCGTCGGGGTCATGCGCCGCGGCTTGCGGCGCACAGTGAGCGTGAGGACGGGAGCGTATCGCGGCCGCACCGTACTCGGAACGTACCTGACGACGATTGTCGACGCGCCGCATTTGCCGGTCGCGGTCCGCTATAACCTGCCGCATGTCGCCGGAAGTTCGGGCGGCCTCATGTTTGCGCTCGAAATATATCGATCGCTCAAACGCGATCCGTTGCCCGCGACGCTGCGTATCGCGGGAACCGGCACGATTGCCTACGACGGAACCGTTGGGCCGATTGAAGGCGCTGCACAGAAAATCGCTGCCGCGCGTGCCGCCGATGCGTCCCTGTTCCTCGTGCCGGCGGAAAACTATGCGGAGGTCAAAGATACTCCTGGGATCCACGTCGTGCCCGTCACGACGTTCAGCCAGGCCTTAAAAGCCGTTGCGTCCGCGACGATTCCGCAATAAGTACTAAACCGGCGGCGCCTGCACGTTCTGTGCGAAAGCTTCGAGCTTTGCGCGATCGATCGCTTTCACGCGTCCGCGATCGAGTTCGACCGCGCCCGAGTTCTTGAGCCGCAGCAGCGCGCGTGCGGCCATGTCGCGCACCGTGCCGGCGGCCGCCGCAATCTGGGCTTGAGAAAGATTCTCGACGCCGGGAAGTCCGCGCGTCATGCCGACCGAGGCCCGCGCATAACCGAGCAAAAATTTGGCAACGCGCTGCAGCACGTGCGCGAACGCGAGGTCGGAGATCGTGTCGATCGAGCGGCGGCGCGCCTGCGATGCTTCCGAAAGAAACCCTAACGCCAACTCGGCATCGTTGCGGCAGGCATGTAAGACGGCTTCGCTGGGAATGGTAAAAATCGTCGCATCGGTCAGTGCCTCGGTGCGCGTCGTCGCTCCGCCTTGATCGAACGTGCCGCTGTCGTTGAGCGTGTCGTGCGTCAAGCGCTCGCCCAGCGTATGGGTTTTTCCATCAGGCGAGAGCAGCGTCAAGATAACTTTGCCCGATTTCACGATGCCCAGATACGGCCACACTTCGCCTTCGTCGAAAATCGTCTCGCCGGCGCGATAGGTTCGCTCCGTCATTTGGCGCGCCAAATCGCGCAGCGTGGCGGCTTTGGCGCTCCCAAAGGGCGCGACGTGCTGCAACAGCGCTTCCGGTTCGGCGTTTTCGTCGATACGTTCGACGCGAATCGTCCAGCGGTTTGATCCGAGATTGCGCGCGTCCCACGAAAACTTTCCCGGACGCAGCTGCGCGAGCTCGTTACGCAGCGCGCGCGGATCGGTCTCCTCGTTGAGTTCGAGGATCGCATTGAGGGCGAGCTTGTCGAACGCTTCGAGGATCTGCTCGGTGCGCGTTGCGGGCTGCAAAGCGCGCGCGTCCATGGTAATGGTGGCGGGCCTGTTCATTGGCATCGGGCCTACAGGTTTGGGGGGGTTGCGGCGGTCGCCTGCAAGGGCGGCGCTTCCCCACCGTTGTAGGCTGGCACGATGACCGAAAACGATGTCGTGATTCTAGCCGGAGCGAGGACGCCTTTCGGCAACTTCGGCGGTGCGTTAGCCGAACTCACCGCGACCGATCTCGCGGTAGCGGCGGCGGAAGGAGCGATTGCGCGCAGCGGCGTGCCGACGGAACGCATCGACGACGTCGTGTTCGGTAACGTCATGCAGACGAGCGCGGACGCGATCTACTTGGCGCGGCATGCCGCGTTGCGAGCCGGTATTCCGATCGGCGTCCCGGCGCTGACCCTCAACCGCTTGTGCGGCAGCGGACTGCAGGCCATACTCACCGCCGCGAATTCTTTGAGGCTGGGACAGAGCACGTATGCCCTTGCGGGGGGCACCGAATCGATGAGTCAGGCGCCGCACGTCGTGCGCGGCGCGCGCAAAGGTTTTCCGTTGGGAGCGGGAGCGAAATTTGAAGATACGTTGTGGGAGGCGCTGACAGATTCATACAATGGATTGCCGATGGCAATAACCGCCGAAAACCTTGCCGAACGTTACGGTATCGCTCGTGAAGCCTGCGATGAATTCGCGCTGCGTTCGCAAGAGCGCGCGCTCGCGGCGCAAAGCGACGGCTATTTCGGCGAGGAGATCATTGCGGTGCAAACGCGCGACGCCAAAGGTCAGCCGCTTTCGGTAGAAAAAGACGAAGGTCCGCGCGCCGGCCTCTCCATGGAAAAGCTCGCGAAGTTGCCGCCGAGATTTCGTAAAGACGGCGTCGTCACTCCGGGAAACGCGAGCGGCATCACCGACGGAGCCGCCGCAGTCGTGCTCACGACCGTGCGGCAAGCCAAAGCCGACGGCCTGAGGTGGATCGGCAGGTTGGTCGGATCCAGCGTGGTCGGCGTCGATCCGGATATCATGGGAATCGGACCCGCCGTCGCGATTCCAAAAGCGTTAGCCGACGCCGGCGTCAAGCGCGACGACATCTCCGCAATCGAAATCAACGAAGCTTTCGCGCCGCAAGTGTTGGCCTGTTTGAAGGAGATGGGCTACGGCGCGCAGTTTTCAGACGCCCGGCTCAATCCGCACGGCGGTGCCATCTCGCTCGGGCATCCGCTCGGTGCGTCCGGGGCTCGGCTAACGTACACGGCTCTGCATCACCTGCGGCTCGGCGGCGGCGGGTATGCGGTGGCATCCGCGTGCATCGGCGGCGGCCAAGGCATCGCAGCGGTTTTCAGTTCGGAATGAATCGCTTGCGGCGCCTCGCAAACGTGCGATTGATCTTCGATGTGCTCGCGATTGCGCTCGTGGCATTCGTCGCTTATCGTTTGCTCGTCGCTCCGCGTTCTCTGCCGGAAAGTGCCGCCTATCCCGCGCCCGCGGTGCATTTTCAAACTCTATCGGGCGCGTCCTTTGCGCTGGAAAAACAGCGGGGACACGTCGTCTTTTTGGAGTTTTACGCCTCGTGGTGCACGCCGTGCCGAGTTTCGCTCCCGCTGGTTGAATCGTTCGCGCGCTCGCACCCGCAGGTGCGCGTCGTTCCGGTCGACGTCGGCGAACCGCGCGAATTGGCCGCAGCTTTCGCTCGCCAGTACTCGCTGACCGGCGTCGCAATCGATCCGCGGGCTCTTTCGCGCGGATTCTTTCAACTCGAGGGATTTCCGACCATGGTCGTGATCGATGCGCGCGGCCGGATCCGCGCCACGTGGCAAGGACTCAATCCCGCAATTCAGCTGAACATGGCGCACGCCGCCAAGACGTTAGCGCTGCTCTAAGTTAGTTACGGCCAGTTTCCGTCGACCTCGGCCATAAGTGTTTGACCAGGAAGCACCGTGAAGCCGGGCAGTTTGTAATGCAGCACGTTGTCGAACGGTTTGGCATAAACCGGGCCGATCGGCTGTTGTGCGAACCCGATCGTTAAATCGTAGTTGAGCGTATCGTCAAGCACGAAGGGAAACCAAATATCGATCGTCGTCCCCGGCGCGAACGTCACCGGTTTCGAACTGTCAATGGTAAGATCGAAATATAAAACAGACGTTGAGATAAAACGCAGCGTTGTCGGATACGGAATGATCTCGGCCGCCGTTGGCGCGCGAGCGTATGGCAGGTGAAACGTTGCACCCCGCGAGTCGTTGGGTGCATAGTGCAGGTCGATCCCGTAGCCCGCGGTGTCTGGCCGGAAACTGACGAGGGCACCGCCGGCCGGATCGATTGCTTGAATCTTGTTGACGCGGTAATACTCGGTCATGCAGTGTGGGCGAACAATAAGGCTCCTCGCGGAGACCGGCGCTGCTCGCGGCGTGGCGGTGCGTATGTCGTCGTTGTGAGATGCCGCCGCCGAAACGACGTCGCCCGGGAGGCCATGCCGCAGAAGCGAGGCGGGCGACGGATCGCGAAAATCGTCCAGCCACATTCCGCCCTGCAGCGGATACGAGGTCGACGCGTTATCCCAGCAATCTACGGATGAGCGATAGACGTCTAACGCATCCCACCAACGGCCGTGCTGGCGAAGCAGCCCCATAAGGCCATGGGCGGTTCCGATGTCCCATGACAGAAGGGCCGCATCTTTGACAACGACGACGTCGGAGATCCGTGTCAACGCCGGATCCGATTGGTATCTTCGAGAAATGTGAGCGAGAAGGCGCTGAGCTACAAAGCGCAATTCGCCAACGTCGCCGCGGGGACCGTAGTCATCTGCGCGCGCGAGGCCGGCGGCTGCCGCAACGAGCGCGACGAGGAGAAGAAGTCCGGCCCTAATTGCCGCTCCAGTTGGGTTTGCGCTTTTCGAGAAAGGCGCTCGTGCCTTCCTTAAAATCGTTTGTCCCTACCAACGTGCCGAACTCCACCGCCTCCAATTCCAGCGCATCGGCGATAGACAGGTGCGCGCCCGCGTTGATGGCGCGTTTCGTGCCTTGGATAGCGAGCGGAGCTTTGGCCGCGATGACGGTGGCGATACGTTTGGCCTCTTCGAGCAGCTGAGCTTGCGGGACAACTTTCTGCACCAGGCCGATGCGCAGCGCTTCCTGCGCGTCGATCGTTTCGCCCGTCAGACACATCTGCATCGCCATGCCTTTTCCAACGAGCCGCGTCGTCCGCTGTGACCCGCCATACCCCGGCATCAAGCCGAGGTTCACTTCGGGCTGACCGAACTTCGCGTTTTCGCTTGCGATGAGAATGTCGCCCGCCATCGCGAGCTCGCATCCTCCGCCCAAGGCGAATCCGTTGACCGCCATAATGACCGGTTTTTTCATGCGCTCGATTTGCAGCGTGACGGCTTGGCCGCTTCGCGCTTTGGTCGCGCCCTGAAAGGCACTGCGCAACGCATTGAGCTCGGCGATGTCCGCGCCGGCGGCGAATGCTTTAGCGCCCGATCCGGTGATGATGACCGCGCGCACGCTTGCATCGCCGTCCAGCGTTTTCAGCTCGCTAGACAGTTTTGCGAGCAGCTCCGCGTTCAGTGCATTAAGGACTTGGGGGCGGTTAAGCGTCAGGATAGCGACCGCGCCGTCGCGTTCGAGAGCGACGGGTTCTACGGTTGGATGATTCACGCCTGAAAATTGCACAATTGCGTGGTGGGAACCTTGCGGTTATACTGTAGAGATGCGAACCGCATATCACGAAGCGCTCGAATCAACTCGTTTGGACGTCGTCCGGCTCGGCGCTTTGGCAGGCGATGCAATCCGGATCGCGGTGGAAGCACTGGAGAAGCGCGACACTTCCGCGGCCGCGCGCGTCATCGCCGGTGACGACGCCATCGACGATCTGCGCCGGAAGATCGAAGCATCGTGCATCGAACTGATTTGGCGGCAGCAGCCGGTTGCCGGTGAACTGCGAGAGATTGCCGCGATGTTGGAGATCGCGACGGACCTCGAGCGGATTGGCGACTATGGCGTTGATATCGGCAAGCACGCAATCAAACTCGCAGAAGTCACGCTGCGTCCCGTTCGCGTCGAGATCGATCGCATCGCCGAGCTGGCGATCGCGACCCTCGTGGGCGCAATGCGCGCGTACACGGAGCGCGATGCGGAACTCGCCTCGCGCGTCATCGATGAAGATGACGAAGTCGACCGGCAGTACAAACGCAGCGTGCGGGCGCTCGAACAAGAGATGCAAGCCGATCCGGAAATGGTACCGGCCGGAGCGCGCATTTTGTTCGTGCTCGCCGAGCTGGAACGCGTCGGCGACCGCGCCAACAACATCGCTTGGCACACAAAGGAAATGATCGGCGACGCTTGACGACGGCTCTTCCGCGCGATCTCTTCGCGGTCACGAAAACCGCGAAGTATTTTAATCACGCCGCAGTCGGCGTTCTTCCCCAACCCACACGGCATGCGCTCCAAGAGTTTATCGATGCGCACGCGCGGGCGGGCGTGCTCGGCGTTTTTCCGTACGAACGCAGTATGCCGGCGTACCGGGCGCGTATCGGGGCGTTCGTCGGCGCACGCCCTGGCGAGATCGCGGTCCTGCGCAATACCGGTGACGGCGCCAATGCGCTAAGCGCCGGCTATCCATGGGAAGAGGGCGACGAGCTCGTTCTGCCCGACGATGAATTCCCGGCCAACGTTCAGCCCTGGCTGCCGCTGCGCAAGCGCGGCGTCAACATCCGGTTCGTGGAAACGCGCAAGGGCCGGATGACGCCGGACGTGCTGCGCGCGCACATCACATCGCGCACGAAGATCGTCACGGTTTCCTGGGTCTCGTTCCAAGACGGCTATCGCCACGATCTCGCCGGACTGGCTGAAGTCGCGCACGCCGCCGGAGCGCTCTTGTGCGTCGACGCGATCCAGGGCTTGGGTGCGTTTCCGCTGGACGTGCAAGATTGCGGAATCGACGCGCTCTATGCGGGCGGGGCAAAATGGCTGCTCGCCTTGCAAGGCGTGAGCTTCTTGTATCTGCGCGCGGATCTGCTTGGCCGTATTGGAACCGCTTCGCCGGGCTGGCGTTCGACCGCCGACATGTGGGATTTCTTGGACTACGCGCAGCCCTACGTCGACGACGTCACGCGTTTTGAAGGCGGGACGCCCAACTTCATCGGCGCGCTCTCGCTGGCCGAGTCGGTGGCCGTTATCGAGGAAGCTGGAACGTCGCGCATCTGCGCCCACGTTCTCGGGCTGACGGACCGGCTGGTAGAAAGGCTGCGACGCGCGGGCGCGCAGATCGCAAGCGTTCGCAGCGCCACGGAATCCTCGGGCATCGTGACGTTTTCGTTTCCGGATAGCGATCCGGTGGCACTTGGGAAACATTTGCAAAAGGAAGGCTTCGTGACGACGTACCGCCCAACGGGGATTCGCGTCGCGCCGCACGGTTACAACACCGCTGAAGAAATCGACGCGTTCGCCGATGCTATCGCGGCGTATCGAATGGAGAAGAATTGATGCTCGGACTGGTTTTTGTTCTTGCGGCGGCAACGGCTCCCGCTACTCCGGCCGACGGCACTTACGCGTACGCGGTCTCCATCGGAGGCTCGCAGGCCGGAAAGACGACGATTCAATTGACGCATACGCCGGCCGGCGTGCAGCTGACGGAGACGGCCTCGGCAAGTTACGGCGGAGCCGACTTTGCCGGGAGCTCGACGTTAAATCTGGACGAAACGCTGGCGCCGTCGGGTTACACCGCCGTGTACAGTCCGCCCGGCCGAACGGTTCACGCATCGCTTGCCTTCAAGGGAAATACGGCGAACGAAACGGCCGACAACGGCAACATGGCGTTTGCGCTCGGAGCGAATACCAAAAACTTTGCCGTGCTCGACGGCACGATGTTTGCCGGATTCTTCATCTTGCCCGCGCAACTGCGCGCCTGGAGCGCGCAATCGTTTACGGCGGTTTCGCCGATGTTCAGACACGGCGGAGCGATCGCGCTCGATACCGCGCTCAAAGCCGACCGGCCCAAAGACGTGCCGGCCGCCGACGTTCCGCTTTCGGTCAGCGATCCGGTCGAGTTTATTCTTTGGTACGATCCGGCGACGCTCGTTGTCGACGAGCTGGTGGTGCCGCAACAAGACGCGACATATTCGCGCCTACGCGCGAGTTAAGAGCAGCTCGGAATACTCTTGCGCTAGCAGCGCATCCGGGCTGCACGCGACGGCTCGCCTGCGGCGCGAATCCAAACGCTGCATGCGAAAACCCCATGCCGCGAAGCGGCGCAGCTCGGCTGCCGGATCGTGACCGGCGTCTCGCAGGAAGCCGGGACAGAACTCGATCATCAGCGTCAACGGCCGGTTCCTGTCGGCGAAAAGTTTGGTGCCGCCGTTGAGAATCCACGTCTCGGCCCCTTCCGCATCGATCTTCACGAAGTCGAACGCCCGCCCCAGTTGGTCGAGAAGCGCATCTACCGTCGTCACCTCGACCGTGAGCGTTTCGCGTTCGGATTGGCGAAGCTGCGGAATCTGCTGGAGATCGGCGACGAGCGTTCCTCCGCCGCGGTGCCGCTGCGCGCGGCGAAACTGCGCCGAGCCCGGCGTTTCACCGACTGCGCGGCGATCGATGGTAACGCGCGCGGAGAAGCCGTTGATCTCGGCGTTGTCTTCGGCGATCTGCGCGAGGTCCGGATCGCATTCGAAGGCGTAGACCGAGCCCGCCCGACCTGTCAGGTGCGCGATCAGCAGCGTGAAATATCCAACGTTGGCGCCGATCTCGAGAACGCGCATTCCCTGTTTAACCACGCGCCTCAACGTCGCTTCCGTCCACTCTTCCCAGACGCCATCGAGGATGATATGGGGCGAAATGCAGACGTCGTCCGCGGCGACGTACATTTTTAGTCCGCCGGCGGTACGCGTCAATACGCGGCCGGCGCCGACGTACGTGCCGGGCGCACGTGACACTTCTTAGGCGCCGTCTTCCTTGAGAATGGTCGGCGCCATCACGGCGTCGGTCATGCCGTGAATGAGACGCTTGTCGGCCGGAGCGACGGTGGCGAGGATGCCCCCGAGACGCGGTTCGTCGCCGACGATGAAAAAATACGGACAGAGCCGCACGCGACCTTCAAACGTGCGGATTTCGTCGGCGGCGCGGTCGAGATACGTTTGCCGGACGCGCTTCCCCTTATAAAAGCGCTGCAGAATGCGCGGTGTCCGCTCGTATTCGCGCACGGCTTCCTCGAGGGCTGCGACCCATTCGTCTTTGGTCAAGTCGTTGGCGACGCGCACGCCGCGCGAGCCCCATGCAAGTTCGGAGAAACCTGAAGGCTTGATGACGTAATCGCGCTCGGATTTCGTGAGCTCCGCCAACTGCATCCAATCGGAAACGGGCGCGCCGTTGGCTTCGAGCCCGGCAATGACCGCCTGTGGTGGAAGGGGGCGCGGATCGATAACCCACGTCTCCGGAAAGAGTTGTTTGAGATGATCGTAGACGGCGGCGCCTAGTTCGGCTTTCCAGAGCTTCGCCAGTTGAGGATGATGGAAGAGGGCGAACGCGAGTTTTTCTTCGAGCTGGGCTTTGGGAGGCGGCGTCATCGTCACGCGGTTGTGACGGGCCGAATAGAGCATCAGCTCTTGTTTGGGCACGTTGAGCAGGTCGAAGAGTTCGAAATTGCGGTAGAGCGCGTCGATCTTTTCTTCGCGTCCGTCCGGCAGCCGCACGAATAGCGCCTCTTCAGTAAAGTAAATGTCTTGCGGGCGGCACATGAATGCTTTCAGGTTCGTGACGCGCATCAACGCCTCGGCCAGCCACGTCATCTCCGGACGATAGTCGCCCGATTCGTCCGAAAGGACGATGGCAACCGCCGGATGTTCTTTGCCGGTCGCGGCGGCGAGCATCGCACCGTACGAACGTACGATGCCGTCGGCGCCGCCGATGCTTTCCATGCCTAACTTGCAGTACGCCTCGGACATTGCGCCCAGAAAGCCCATGCCGCCCGGAACGCTGTCGAGTTCGCTTGCGATAAAGCCGTCGTCGGTCAGAATCAAGTCGGGCCGAATGATGCCCGGCAGATCTTGCCGGAAACGATTTTGACGCGCGAGCCGCACGATGTGCTCGGGCTTTCCCTGATCGAGATACTCGGCGATAAACGCCGGAGCGGTTCCGCGCACGCTGCGGTTGTAGAGCGCGTTGAATGCCCGGTAAAAGAGAAGTAAGTTTGCGCCGATGGTCTCGATCCGCGCCAAGGCCTTGGGCGACAATGCGAACGGCTCGGGGCTGATGCGCCACGGGATCCGTTCGTCCGCTGTCTCAACCTTGAACAGTCCGGACGGGATCGCTTCGTAAAGAAAGTGCGCTTGGTCGCGAGCCGTGAGGTTTGGGGAATACGCCGTACAGGCCATCGTTATCAGCCTCGACAGCCGTCGGGAATCTTGGACATGCCAAACGCTATGTAGAGTCGCCGCATCAGAGAGTTAAATACCCCGATCCCTCGCTTCGGTTGCATTCGGGCGCGTGACTCCGTCCTCGCTTCTCCGATTAAAAATGTCATCCTGAGCCCGCCGAAGGACGCTCGGCCGGACCCACTTCGCCCTGGATTTTGGGATTACTTTATGGTGATGGCGCCGGGGGTGAGCAGGGCACTCTCGACCCGTACGAGCCCGCCGCGGTAGACGAGCGTCAGGTGGAGGGTACCTTCCAGACCGAGCCGCGCGAGCGCCACGTCCTCGATGACGCGCGAAACGCTCTCGCCGGCGATGAATTGGAGCGTGCTCTGTTGTGAAAACGAGCCGCGCGAGGTGCTGTAATTTTCGGTGACTTGCACGGGCAGATCGTGTCCGGCAGTCGCCGAGGTCTCGGCCGAAACGCAGTAGCTGACCGTCAGCGGTGTGCCTTTGACCGGCAGCGTCTCGCGCGTGCAGCGGCTCCCTTGTGCCCAAGCCGCGCCGGTGGCGGAAAGGGCAAGGGCCAGGGCCAGAAACGGGCGGCCGTAGACGTTGGTCATGCTCTTGAATCAACGCAGCGGCAAGACTGAAGGTTGCATTGGTGCCGGGGCGCGTTTGACGAAGGGTATAGAATGGAGCCGATGCGGTTCGACCTGATCGCGCTTGATTTGGACGGCACGCTCTTGGATTCTCAGGAGCGGGTTTCGCCGCGCAACCGGGGAGCGATCGAAAGCGCGCTGGCCGCCGGCATACGCATCGTCCTCGTTACCGGGCGCGGCGTCGACATGCCGATACGCGTGAGCCGCGAGCTGGGGCTAAACCTGCCCGTTATCTGCTGTCACGGCGCTTTGACCAAAGACTTTGGTGCCAACCGCACGCTCGGCCACATTCCGGTACCTCTGCAATACGCCAAGCCGATGATCGAGTTTTCCGAACGCGAAGGTTTGTCGGTGGCGATTTACGCCGAAGAGTTCTTTTACCGGCTCGAGGGTTCGCAACTGCACATGGACGACATGCGCGGGCCGGCATGGCGTCAAGTCAAGACGTTCGCCGACGTGATGCACACCGCGCCGACGTTCATTCGTTTCCTCGGGCGCGAATCGGTCGCCGCGATGGAGGCGGAGTTTCGCGATCTGCCGCTGCACTTCAAGTATGAGACGTGGCGCGATTTCGTCGAATGCGCGGTCACGAGCCGCGACGCGACCAAGCAGCGCGCGCTCGCGCGGCTCTGTGCCGATTTCCAAGTTTCCCCCGAACGCGTACTGGCGATCGGTGATTCGCGCAACGACGTGCCGATGATGCGGTGGGCCGGAATCGGCGTCGCGATGGCAAACGCGTTGCCCGAAGTACGTGAGGCCGTCAAGCACGTCACCGGCAGCAACGAGGAAGACGGCGTCGCTCAAGCGATCGAGAAATTCGCGCTCACGCCGAATCGGCAAAAAAGAACGCGCATCGCGTGAAGGTGCGCGTGCTGGCGTTTGCGCGGGTGCGCGAGTTGCTTGGATCGCCGCGCGAGGTCGAACTTCCGGCCGGGGCGACGGCCGGCGCGCTGTGGGACGATTTGGCGAAGACGTGCCAGGAGTTGCCGCAGCTCGCGCAATCGACGAGGATCGCGCGCAACGGTCGCATGGTGCCGCGCGAAGAGAGGCTGGAGGACGGCGACGAGATCGCTTTGCTTCCGGCCGCCGGAGGCGGCTGATGTTCGCGATCGTGCTCGATCCCATCGACGTCGCCGCGATAGCGCGCTCCGTCCGGACCGATGCGTGCGGCGCGGTCATTACGTTCGCCGGCGTGGTCCGCGAGATGTCGGATGACGATCGACCCGTGACCGGTTTGTCGTATGAAGCGCACGAATCTATGGCGGCCGCCGAGTTCGAAGCGATCGCGCGGGAAGCTCGCGACCGTTTTGGACCGTGCGAAATCTCGGTCGCGCATCGCATCGGAGATCTTCAGGTCGGTGAGGTTTCTGTTGTAGTGGCCGTCGGAGCGCCGCACCGCGGAGCGGCGTTCGATGCGTGCGAGTTCACGATCGACGAACTAAAACGCCGCGCGCCGATCTGGAAGAAAGAGCACTACGCACAAGGCGGCAGCCGGTGGCGAAGCAATCCGGGCGTGCAGACATAAATGAAGCTCGCGCTGCTGCGCATCGCTATCGGCCATTCGAACATTGCCGCGTTACGTTACGAACCGCGGCGTCCGCGCGGCGTCTGGATCGTCGCCGGACACGGATACTCGAGCTCAAAGCAAAACATCGATTTTCTCAGTTACTTTCTGGCGAGTCACGGTTACGGCGTGGTCAGTTTGGATTTCCAGGGACACAAACTGGGCGCGAGCGGCGGCCGCCTCGAAAGCGTCGATGATCTGCCCGCTGCGATGGGCGGCGTCGCGGGATACGTCCGCGAGTTTCATTCGGGCGCGCTCTACGCGATGGGTCATAGCATGGGAGCGATGGCGGCGCTGTTTACGGCGGCGCGCGATCGAAGTATCACCGGAACGATCGCGATCGCAACCGGTTACGGAAGACCTTCGGCGATCGAGACGCTGCGCGAGAAGGGCGTTACCGATTTCCGTTCGGCGTACGTTGACGGCCTAGCCTTGCCCGATTTGGTCAAGGGCGTGGACGATTTGTTCGACCGCGCGCTGCCGCAGCTGGCGGGGAGGCCGCAGCTCTACGTCTGTGCCGATCGCGACGCGATGGTCAGCCGCGCGAGCGTCGAAGAGTTGTTCGACCGTGCGTCCGAACCAAAGACCTTTGTTACGATTTCGAGCGATCACACGTATGCGGCGGAAAACGCGCGCAGCGAGGTGCTCGCGTGGCTAAACACCTTGCATCCCCGGTAGCTGCCGGACTGCGGCGTTACAGCCGCCACTTGCTCATTCCCGAAGTCGGCGTTGCCGGACAAGAGCGCTTGGCCGCAGCGCGCGTGCTTTGCGTCGGCGCCGGCGGCCTCGGATCGCCGGCTTTGCAATATTTGGCCGCGGCGGGCGTTGGACGCATCGGGATCGTTGACGACGACGTCGTCGACGAAAGCAATCTGCAACGGCAAACGCTCTTCGCTACGGGCGACATCGGAGCGAAAAAAGCCGAGGTTGCAGTGCGGCGCGTCACGGAATTGAACCCGCTCATTGCCGCAGACGCGATTCCCGTGCGGCTGGATTCGTCCAATGCGCGCGACTTGATCCGTCTCTACGACGTCGTGCTGGACTGCACCGATCGCTTTGAAACCCGCTACACGGTCAACGACGCCTGCTGGCTGGAAAGTAAACCCGACGTATACGCTTCGATCTTTCGCTTCGACGGACAGGTCAGCGTTTTTTGGCGCGATCGCGGACCCTGCTACCGTTGCTTGTTTTCGGCGGCTCCGCCGGCGGGAAGCGTTCCCACCTGCGCCGAGGGCGGGGTGCTCGGCGTGCTCGCCGGAATTACCGGAGCGTTCCAAGCGAACGAAGCACTGAAGATCGTGCTTGGAGTCGGCGAGCCGCTCTTGGGAAGACTCTTGCTCATCGATGCGCTCGGATCGCGTACGCGCGAGGTGAGTTTCGAGCGCGAGGCCGGGTGCGCGCTATGCGGCGAGAGCCCGGCGATCGTGGAAGTTGCGGCGGAATCTGCCGAGGTGCAGGCGAGCGATCTTGAAGAGATCGACGCATCGCAGCTCGACGACGCGATGCGTGAATCGTTGTTGCTCGACGTGCGCGAACCGCACGAAGTGGCGTTTGGCATATTGGACGGCGCGCTGCACGTGCCGGCTTCGGATTTACCCCAACGCTTGCACGAACTCGACTCGGCGAAATCGTATATCGTCGCCTGCCGCGTTGGGCAGAAGTCCGCGTGGGCCGCACAGTTTTTGCGCGACGCCGGCTTCCGGCGCGTGAAACATCTTCGCGACGGACTGCTGGTTTATGCGGCGCAGCACCCTGATTTCGAGTTTTTCTAGATCCGGAAACTGCCCTCGCCGACGAAAATCGTTGCTCCGCCGACGTCAAACTCTGGAGCGTCGCCGATTCGATACCTCGCCATGTGAACGTGCAGTACGCTGCGCCTCCCGAGTTTGACGCCCTGTTCGCTGACGAACGACGTACGTTCGGGATCGAGCGCGCCATGTTTGGTGAGATAGGCGTAAAGCGGACCGGTAGCGCTACCGGTCGCGGGATCTTCGGCAATCCCGCTCATCGGCGCGAACATGCGCGCATACGTGCCTTGCACCGTCGAGCAAAAAACGAAGACTCCGGAGACGTGTGATTCTATAGACTGGTCAAAACCGCCGGCGGCGTACCAAGCGCGATCGACCGATTCGCGATCCTTCAGTGGTATGAACAGGAACGGATTTCCCGCGCCCGCGATCTGGGACGGCAACGTTGCGTGCAGATCTTCTTGGTTCAGACCCAACGAAGCGGCCGCGCGTGCGCGATCCAGGTGTTGTTCGAATGTTACCGGGGGCGTGCGCAGCCACGCAAAAAGCTTTCCGTCGCGCCGCTGCAGGCGAACCGCAACGTCCCCCACGCGTTCTCCGAGCGCGAACGCTTCGGTTTCCGGCGGAACCCACTCGAGCACTTCGGCAATCGCGTACGTCGCGCCGACGGTCGGGTGACCGGCGAACGGCATCTCGTGGCGCGGCGTAAAGATGCGCAATTCGGCAGGACGCTTTACATCGTCGGTGCGGTGCAAGAAGACGGTCTCCGCGACGTTGAGCTCGTTGGCCAGCGTTTGCATCGTCGCGTCGTCGAGATGCTGCGGAACGACTGCCAGCTGGTTTCCTTGAAACGGCCGTTCGGCGAAGACATCGAAAAGCAGATATGAAATCTGCGCCATAGAGAGAAGCCTCCTTTGTGATTGGCAAACCATTTGGCGCGACGGGCGTCGCGGTCCCGGTCGTCGGGCAAGGTACGTGGGATATTCCCGAAAGCGGGCACCGGCGAGCCGAGGCCATTCGCGCGCTGCGGCGCGGGATCGAGCTCGGGATGACGCACATCGACACCGCGGAGATGTACGGCGCCGGCGCGGCTGAGGAAATCGTCGGTGAGGCCGTGGAGGGTGTGCCGCGCCAATCGCTCTTCATCACGAGCAAAGTGCTTCCCGAGAACGCGTCTTATAAAGGAACGATCGCGGCGTGCGAGCGTACGCTGCGCCGTCTACGCACGGAGTACGTCGATCTCTATCTCTTGCACTGGCCGGGATCGCATCCGATTGCCGAGACGATGCGCGGCCTCGAGGAGTTGGCCGCCAAAGGCATGGCGCGCTACATCGGCGTCAGCAACTTCGACGTGGAGGAGTTGCGCGAGGCCCAAGCTCGGCTGCGCAGCGTGAAGCTCGCGGCGAACGAAATCTATTACAACCCGGCGGAGCGCGGCGCCGAAGCGCGGCTTATTCCTTACTGCCGCGAGCAGGGGATCGCCGTCATCGGCTACACGCCGTTTGGGCGCGGCCGCGTGCTGCGCAAAGGTTCGCGCGGCAAGTCGGTGCTGCAAAGCATCGCACAAAAGCACGGTAAAACGCCGCGCCAAGTCGTAGTAAATTTTCTGACGCGCGACCCGGACGTTTTTGCGATACCCAAGGCTTCGAACGTTGCGCACGTCGAGGAGAACGCGGGCGCAGCGGGGTGGACGCTCGACCAAGAAGATCTGGCGCAAATCGACGGCGCGTTTCCGGTCGTGGAAGGCCCGCTTGCCAGTCTCTGACGGCGCCGCAATCAAGCGGCTCGCGCGCGCGAAAGCGATGCAGCTCGGTGCGAGCGACGTCCGGGTGGCTTCGGCGGATGAAACGGATGACGTGCGGCGGGACTTGAGCGAATCGTTCGCGCGAGGCGATCTGGCGACGTGGCCTTACGATGCAGCGTATGCTGCCACGGCCGCCGATCCGGCGCGCATCTTGGAAGGCGCGCGCAGCGTCATCTGTATCGCCGTTCCCTACCCCGCGGATGCGGCAGATCCGCTGCCATTGCAGGGCCGCGTTTCGAACTACGTCGGTTCGGGCGACTATCACGCGCGCGTCAGGCAGCTCTTGCTCGACGTTGCGGGCGGCATCGATGCTGCGGCCGGCGCGAACGTCACCGCGATCGCATGCGATACGAAACCGATCGCCGAGCGCGCGTTCGCAGCCCGCGCCGGCTTAGGATGGATCGGAAAGCACACCAACGTGATCTCGCCGATCTCCGGTTCGTTCGTCTTTCTCGGTGAGATCGTAACCACGCTCGACTTGCCGCCGGACCGCCCGTTGCGCAAAACGTGCGGATCGTGCACGCGGTGTATCCCGGCGTGCCCGACCGGTGCGCTGCGCGGCGATTACACGATCGACGCCACCCGCTGCATCGCCGATCTCACGCAGCGAACCGACGCGATTCCGCAGGCGCTGCGCCCGCTGATAGGCACATGGGTTTGGGGGTGCGATCTCTGCCAGTTAGCCTGCCCCCCAAACCGTAGTGTCATGGTGAGGGAGCGCTCCGGAGGAGCTCATGTCGAGGGGCGCCCTTCGAAAGAAACGTCGACGCCCGAACTCGTGGAGTTGTTGCAACTGCGGAGCAGCGGTTTTAAGAGAGCATATGCGCGGACCGCGATGGGCTGGCGCGGCGGTGCCGTGTTGCGGCGAAACGCCGCTGTAGCGCTGGGTAACTCGCTCGATCGTGCCGCGGTACCGCCGCTTCGCAAAGCCCTGCATCAGGATCCGCACCCGCTGGTTCGCGGTCACAGCGCATGGGCGCTCGGACGGATCGGTTCGCCGGCGGCGATTGCGGCTCTAAACATGCGCCTCTCGATCGAGCCCGATAGCGACGTGCGCGCCGAGATCCGTGCGGCGTTGGAACCGTATGCGGCCGGGCGGCGTTAGAAGCAGCATGCGCACACAAAGATATATCGGCGCGGTGGCGGCTGCCGCTCTCTTGCTGACGTTTACGCCGGCCGGAGAAGCGTCGACGAATTCCGACCGGGTTCTCGCGCGGCTGGTTTCAGCCAACAGCGGTTTGCGCAGTTTTACGGCCAACGTAAACGCCGACGTCGTCATGCGCTCATTTCCGTATTTGAGCGCTGATCTCGGCGGCACGTACTATCACAAAGAACCGAGCAAGGATCGAGTCGTCTTCACGAGCGGTCTGCCGCTCATCGCCAAGCAGTTCAGCAACGTCTATCCGCACGTTGAAAGCCCCGCGCGCTGGCACGACGTGTACGACATCTCGGTCGAACGCGACGACGGCACCTACACCACGTTCAAACTCGCTCCGCGCTCCCCGGGCCGGATCGATCACATCGACGCGAAAGTCGGCGACAAATCCGGCGAACTCGCGCAACTGCGTTGGAACTATACCGACGGCAGTTACGCAACGCTGAACCAGACGTATGGCAAGGTCGGCGCATACCGCTTGGTCACGCGGGAAACCGGCCACTTCGAGAATCCGAATTACAACGCCGATCTTTCGTCGACGTTCACGAACTTCAAAGTGAACGTCGCGATTCCGGACTCGACCTTTTCGAATTAGGGTCGACCGGACACATACCCGTCCCGGAAAGCACGGCAAAATGACGTCCATGTCATTTTGTCGTTTGACTGCTTTTTCTCGAGAACAAAGTTTTGAAGCGGCCATCCATGGCCGGCTCGAAAAAGCAGACATTCCCGGGACAGGCTATCCGCCCGGCCGACCGGAATTCGGATGATGTGGCCCTGACGACCATCGATCTCACGCGCGCGCCGCTCGCCGATCAGTTCAACCGGCCGATTACGTATCTACGCATCTCCGTTACGGACAAGTGCAATTTGCGCTGCGTCTACTGCATGCCCGAGCGCGGTTTGGATTGGCTGCCCAAAGGCGAAATTCTCACGTACGAAGAGGTCGCGAAGCTGGTCGAAGCCGCGGCGTCGGTGGGCGTGCGCAGCGTGCGACTCTCCGGAGGCGAGCCGCTGATCCGGCGCGACCTGCACCGGCTGGTTTCGGCGATACGCGCCATAGACGGAATCGAGGATATCTCGCTTTCGACCAACGCGCTGCTGCTGACCGAACAGATCGCGCAGCTGAAAGCCGCCGGTTTGAGCCGCGTCAACGTTTCGCTCGACACGCTGCGCGCGGATCGCTTTGAAGCCATCGCGCGGCGGCCGGGTTTGGAGCGCGTGCTCGCCGGAATCGACGCCGCCATCGAAGCGGGTATGGAACCGGTGAAAATTAACGTCGTCGTCATGCGCGGACAGAACGACGACGAGGTCGGCGACTTCGCGCAGTGGACGCGCCGGCAGCCGGTGTTCGTGCGCTTCATCGAAGTGATGCCGGTGCATGAAAACGTCGGTTTGCAGCGCGACGCCTATGTCAGCAGCGATGAGATCCTCGATCGCGTGAAAGCGATCGGCGATCTTCGTTCCTCGATTGGTCCGGGCGGAAATGGACCGGCGCGCTACTTTGCATTCGACGGTGCGCCCGGAGCGGTCGGCGTGATTAGCCCGCTCTCACACGATTACTGCGAGCGCTGCAACCGCGTGCGTCTCACCGCGGACGGACATTTGCGCCTTTGCCTTTTCGGCGACCAAAATGTCGATCTGCGAACGCCGCTGCGCGGCGGCGAGTCCATCCAAGGGCTGGCTGATATTCTGCGCTCGGCCATGCTCATCAAACCCGAGCGCCATCATCTGCGCCTAGGCGAGACGTCTTCGCGTATGCGCGCCTTCTCAGAGATCGGCGGCTAATTAAGGCTGGAGCGCTGGCTCCCTCCCGGTTCCTCCGCAGCCGCCTCGCGCCAAAAGACCCCGGTCACAACCGGTCGAATCCGGACGTTACCAGCAAAAGGGGGCCCTGAGGCATGGAGCAGGTCTACCTCGTCACCGGCATAACGGCCGCGCAGAGCCGAGTCGAAGCGCTCGTTCGCGAGCACCAGACGAAGCTCGCGCGATACGTACGCCGGATGGTCGGAGATGCCGACGTCGCGCTGGATATCACACAAGACGTGTTCTTCAGCGCGTATCGCACGCTCCAACGTGAGCCCGAACGTCCGTTAACGGCGGGTTGGCTCTACAAGACCGCGACGAATACGGCCATCTCTTTCCTGCGCAGAAAAAAAATTCTGCGCTTCATGTCCCTCGATCGGGAGCACGACGTGCGCTCGCTTCGCATCGACGAACGCAGCGCAGCGTCGATCGATCTGCAAGCGGCCATGCGCCGTCTGCCGGCGGAACAAGCCGCCGCGATCATGTTGACGAGCTATGCCGGATATTCGTCGCAGGAAGCTGCCGCGATCCTCGGGACCAGCGCGGATGCGATCCGCCAGCGCGTTTGCCGCGCGCTGCGAACGATGCGCGCCCTGATGACGGAGTCTGTTTAAGGGAGAGTCTGCTGCACAAGGAAATCGAATCTCTGGCGGGCGCGATCGCGCTCGGGGAGGCCACCGACGCGGATCGCCGCGCGTACCGCGAACATATCGCGAGCTGCGCGCGCTGTTTGACCGAGCTCGGCGGCGAACACGAACTCGCCCGCACCAACGCGATCGTGGCCGAAGCTCGCGACGGCGAAGTTTGGGATCCGCAACCCGGCAACGTGCTGCGCAAGCGATCTCGCGGGCTTTCGCCCGCCATGCGTTTTGCGGCTGCGTTTGCGATCACGTTTGGACTCTCGGCGGCAGCGCTCCATTATTTCGTCGTTCCGGCGCGCACGGCGCCGGCGTCGGCGTCGGCTGTCTCTTACGCGACGGCGGCCGAAACGATCAAGGGCGGCGCATCTCAGCCTGTCGCGCAGACGCAGCAGCGCCGGCTCACGGTCTACCACAACGTCGTGCAGATGGCGCGCGCTCCGGTCGCGCCGGTCGAATCTCGCTCGATGGCGGTGCAGCCGGTCGCAAAGACGCCCGAGATTGCGGCCGTCACGGTCTATCCGCAAACTGCGCCGCGCAATAAAGCTCCTGCGAACGTTCCGGTCTGGCGCGATCCGGTATGGCGAACGGTCGCCCGGATGACCACGACGTCGCTCAGCGAAACCTCGCCGCAGCGCGTCAGCAGTGCCGAAATGCTTCAGCTGCGGTCGGCCGGCCGTTCTTTAACCAACGAAGCCGCTCCGCTCGGCGGTGAAACGGCGATTAATCCGCAGCCGCCGATGATCGCCTACGCCGAAGGCGCGGAAGGCACGACGGCTTTCGAAGTGTTGATCGACGAGCGCGGGATACCTACGAAATGCGTGATCACCAAGCCCGCCGGCTACCGTTTTCTGGATGAAGCGGTCTGCAAAGCCGCGATGAAGGCGCGTTACTCGCCCAAGACGCTCGACGGCCGCCCCGTCCCCGGCCTATATCGCGATGCGTTCACGTTTCGCGTGAGCTCCAACGAGAGCGACGGGCTGCCTAAACCCATTCACTAGACCGGGAGAACCGCCGCCCATAGCAAAACGCGTGCCATGCGGTTTCGTTTGGCGCGTGTCGCGCTGGCTCTCATTGCGGCCGCCGTGCTGCCGGCATGCGCCGGCACCGCAAAGACGCGCTCCCGTGCAGCGCAGACCGATGCGCCGGTCAATGCGGGCCGCGGCCGGTCGATTTATCTCGCGCAATGCGCCGCATGTCACGGACGCGACGGAACCGGCGGACAAATCGGACCGCAGCTGCAAAACGAACACCTCAAGCGCACGTTCGCGCAAGTGCGCGATATCGTGCTCGACCCCGAACCGCCGATGCCCAAGCTCTTTCCGGCGCGATTGAGCAGCACCGACGTACGCGACGTCTCAGCCTACGTAGAAACGCTCTGATGCCGGTTGCCGTCTACCGTTTTACGCGCGATCTCCGCTTGGACGATCACGCGGGTCTGAGCGCGGCGTCCGCGCACGGGGATATCGCGCCCGCCCTGATTCTGGATCGCCAACTCGAAGACCGGTTGCGGAGCTCGCCGCGTCGCGCGGCCCATTTTTGCGGAGCCGCCGCCGCTTTAGATGCGGCGCTGCGCGAACGAGGTTCGGCGCTCATCGTGCGGCGCGGCGAAGCGTCTGTCGAGCTCGCGCGTTTGATGCAAGAGCTCGATGCGCCGGCCGTTGCGTGGAGTGCGAGCTACGATCGCGCCGGTATCGCCGCCGGTACGGATCTGCAGGCGGCCCTTGAAGAGCGGGGTGCGCGCGCCATCGTGGTTCACGACTCGCCCGCAATTCCGCCCGAGGAAAGCACGGCGGCGCGCAGTTCGGCCGGCGCCGGCTACAAAGCGTTCGTTCCTTATTACGACGTCTGGCGCGAACTCGAGCCGGGCTCGTACGAAGCTCCGTTGCTGCTCTCGTTCATGCCGGCCGGCGTGCCAAGCGAACCGCTTCCGCAGCCCTCCGATTTCGGCAGCGACGCTCCGGTGCCGGACGCCGGCGCTCCGCGCGCCAGAGAGAAGCTCGAAAGGTTTCTGCGCGGTCAAGCTCTGCAGTACTCGTTTGCAATAAACGTTCCGGCCGACGATCGCACCTCGCATTTGAGCGCGGATCTCACGCTTGGAACGTTAGCGGCGCGCACCGTGCTGCGAGAGACGCGAAACCGGATGGAGGACCCGTTTTTGCTCTCCGAGGAGCGCGCGTCGCTGCGCCTTTTTGCTCGCGCGCTCGCGATGCGCGATTTTTTTCTGCAGCTTTCTTGGTATAACCCGCAGACGAGCGAGGTCGCGCTGCAGGAGAAGATGCGCGAGTTTCCGTTCCTGCAGTCGCACCCGCAGCTGGAAGCGTGGCGAGAAGGCCGCACCGGCTTTCCGCTCGTGGACGCGGGCATGCGCCAACTGCGAGCCACGGGCTGGATGCACCCGCGGGTGCGGGCGATCGCCGCATCGTTTCTTTGCTTCGATCTCGGGATCGATTGGCGCGTGGGCATGGCCGAGTGGGATCGCTACTTGATCGAGGACGACCCGGCGCTTGGCGTTGGAAACTGGCAGTGGATCGCTGGAGTCGGCGCCGACTTAGCGGCGTATCCGCGGGTATACAATCCTTATAAACAGGCTCGGCGCTTCGATCCGGACGGTGCGTATGCGCGCAGGTGGATCGCGGAACTCGCGCATGGACCAGCGCCCGGATTAAGCGAGACGCAGCCAGGGTCGGCGCAGATCGAGCTTCCACTGGGCGGTGCCGAACGCTACCCGCGGCCCGTGCTCGATCACGACCGCGCGGCGCGCGATTTCCTCGCGCGCTATCAAGAGTTCGTTACGCCGGCAGGCGGTCGTCGATCCAGTCGGAGATGACCGGAACGCGCACGTCGTCGCCGTGCCACGCCTTAATTCCGTAATAGACGCTCATGACGACGAAGATTGGGATGATGAAGGCGAGCACGATCGCGGCGCTGATGCCGAGAATCGGAACGCCCGCCAAGAGCGTGAGAAGTCCCCAAAGCCCCGCCATTCCGACGTTGAAGCCCAGCGCCTGATAGGCGTGTTTGCGAAGACGGCGCGACTGCTTGCGGTCGAAGAGCGAAATGAGTGCCAGCGGCCACAACGGATATCCCATCGCGACGAGCGCCCGCGACTCGCCGGGATCGGAAGCCTCCGCAACGGTCGCCCGGGCTTGCGGCGCGGGCTGCTGCTGCGCCGCGTTCCACCATTGCTGGGAGCGCGGCGGAACCTGACCGGCGACCGATTTGCGCTGCGCGTTCGCCGAGTCGATCTTGGCGGCCAGGCGGCAACTCGGGCACGTGCCGGCTTGATCGCGGCAGGTGGCGCAAACGGCCTTGCTGCAATCCGAGCAGCGCGCGATTGACGGAACGTTGGCGTGAAAATAGCAGTCCACTTTTTAGCCCTCAGACGAGTTCTTTCGTTTTCATCTACTCCTCACGGTGACTAGAGGTTTCGCCCCTCCGGGGCCGCAAGGCAATCGCGGATGACGCGCCAACGCACGCTCGCGCGCCTGGCATCGGACGCTCGGCCCCACCTCCCCAGCATCATCACCGCCATCGTCCTGGGCACGGTCGGCGGCCTGTTGGCATTGGTGCCGGCGCTGGGCTTGAGCCGCCTGCTCAACAACGTGGTGATAGCCCGGCCGCCGAATCTGCGCGAGCTGTACCTCGTGCTGGCGATCGTGTGGGCTTCGCTGATCGTGGCCGCGCTGACGAATTATGGTTCGAGTTATCTGCTCGCGTCGAGCGGACAATCGCTGATCGCGCGCCTGCGCGTGCGCCTGTTTTCCCGGTTGCTCCACCTGCCGCTGGGCGAATTCGATAAGTGGCGGCCCGGTGAATTGATTTCGCGCTTCAGCACGGACATGCAGATGATGACCGACGCGGTCACGATCTCGCTGCCGCAGCTGATAACGACGTCGGTTACGTTCCTATCGTCCTTCGCCTACATGCTCTATTTGGACTGGCTGCTGACGTGCTCGCTGATCATCATCGCGCCGCTCGTCTCGCTTGCCGTTTCGCGTTTTCAGCGCCTCATCTCGAGCGCGACCACGCGTTCCCAAGAACGCATCGCGGATCTGTCGGCCAACTTGACCGAAGTGCTCGGCAGTCAGCGCGTGATCAAGGCGTTCGGGCGCGAGAAGTATGAAACCGAGCGTTTCTCACGGCGGAACGTCGAGTATTTCGAAACCTACATGAAGTTGACGCAGTTCATCCAGACCCAGCCGGTCGTGATATCCGCCTTTATCTCTACCGCCGCCGCCGTCATCATTTGGCTTTCCATCCGGGAAGTCGTCCTGGGCCGGCTCAACGTCGGCAATCTTTTCGCTTATTGGATGCTGCTCGTAAACTTGGTGAATCCGATGAACCGCTTTGCCGCGTTCACCGGAGAGATCAGCAAAGCGGTCGTCGGGTCCGGACGCGTCTACGAGCTGCTGGATTTGCCGGTGGAGCGCGCTGACAAGCCGGGCGCGGTCGCGCTCGCGGAAGTGCACGGACGGATCCAGTTCGAGAACGTCGACTTCGCCTACGAGCCGGGTGCGCCGGTTCTGCAAAACTTCAACGCGACGATTGAGAAGGGCGAAATCATCGCGCTGGTCGGTCCTTCGGGAGCGGGAAAGACGACGATCGTGAACCTCGTCCCGCGCTTCTACGAACCGCAGGCGGGACGCATCACGCTCGACGGCATCGACCTCGCGGACGTGCGGCTGCACGACCTGCGCGACGCGATCGCCATCGTGCCGCAAGAGGCGCAGCTGTTCCGCGGCAGCATTGCCGACAACATCCGCTACGGCCGTCTGGACGCGACCGACGAACAAGTTCTGGCGGCCGCGCGCGAGGCAAATGTGGACGAGTTCGTCGGCGGTTTTCCCGACGGCTACGCCACCGAGGTTGGCGAGCGCGGAACGCGGCTGTCGGGGGGCCAGCGCCAGCGCGTCTCGATAGCGCGCGCGATCCTGCGCGATCCGCGTATCCTTATATTAGATGAAGCGACGAGCGCGCTCGACAGCCATTCCGAGGCGCTGATCGAAAGCGCGCTCGACCAGCTGCTGGCCGGCCGCACGACGCTCATCATCGCGCACCGCCTCTCGACGATCCGCCGTGCCAATACCATCCTGTATATCGAAGCCGGCCGCGTGATCGAGATGGGATCGCACGAATCGCTGCTGGCGCGCGGCGGCGCTTACGCCCGTCTTCATGCCACGCAGTTCGCTTGAGGTTTAACCGCACCGCGCTGCTCTGGGCGCTTGCCGCGCTCGCACTTCATCTGGCCGGAAACGCGCACTACGGCTTTTTCCGTGACGAACTCTACTTTATCGTCTGCGGGCGACACCCGGCGCTGGGGTATGTGGACCAGCCGCCGCTTGCGCCGTTCCTGGCGGCGCTTTCACAATCGTTGGGTGTATCGCTGTTCGCGCTGCGCGCCGTGCCGGCCATCTGCGCCGCCGTCGCAACGTACGTCGCGTGCGTGATCGCCGGCGAACTCGAGGGCGGCATTTTCGCGCAGTGCGTGGCCGGCTTGGTCGCGATCGTCGCGCCCGAGATGATGGCACTTGGGGCGCGACTCTCCCCGGATATGATCGAACTTTGTACGTGGCCGCTTATCGCGCTGTGGACGTTGCGCTTGACTCGCGGAGCCGATCCGCGCTGGTGGCTGGCGGTCGGCGCCCTGGCCGCCGTCGCCGTCTGGAGCAAGTATACCGCCGTATTTTTCGTGGCGGCCCTGCTCGCCGGAATGTTGGTGACGCCCGCGCGCCGCGCGCTGCGCACGTGGTGGTTTGCGGGCGGAGCTGGTCTTGCAGTCGTTTTGATTCTGCCGAACTTCGTTTGGCAGGTGCAAAACGGTTATCCGATGCTGCAGCTGCTTCACAATGACTACGGAAAGTTCTTACTGACCGATCCGCCTTTCCCGCTGCAGCAGATCCTCATCATGAATCCGGCGCTTTCGATCGTCTGGCTCACGGGTCTGGTATGGCTGCTCTTCCGGCGCGCCACGCGATTCCTCGGGCTTGGATATATCGCACTGATTGGCGTCATGTGGGCCCTCGACGCAAAAGACTACTATCCAGGCCCGGTCTATACATACTTGATCGCCGCCGGCGCGGTGATGATCGAGCGGTGGACAGCAACTCACCGCGTTTGGCGTACCGCGACCGTTGCCGCCATTCTCGCGTTTGCGATTCCGTCGGCGCCGTTCGTGCTGCCGGCGCTGCCGCTCAAGACGTTCATCGCTTATCAAGAGTCGCTGGGACGACTCTTTCATCTGCGCTTTCACACCGACCGCACGGCCGGCAACGACGTGCCCATCCAATACTACGCCGATATGACCGGCTGGCCGGAGCTCGCCGCGGAGGTCGGCCGGATCTATGCGGAGCTGCCGCCGGCCCAACGTGCACAAGCGGCCATACTCACGCGCAATGCGGGCGAGGCGGCGGCACTGGACGTGTATGGAAAGCGCTACGGTTTACCGCCGGCGCTCAGCGGCAACAACAACTACTGGCTCTGGGGTCCGCGTCATTTCACGGGAAATGTACTGATCGATGTTCACGGAAGTTTACCGCAAGAGCGCTCGCGCTTCGACTCGGTGCGGCTGGCCGCAACGTTTCGCAACCGCTATGCGATGCCGTACGAAAACAACGTGCCGATCTACGTTTGTCTGGGAATCCACCGTCCGCTTGCGGCGTTATGGCCGGCCCTGCAAAACTACAGCTACGGTTTCGACCGCCTCTAAAACAAGGAGAGCGTTATGCTCGTGCTCACCCGCAAACTGAACCAGGCGATCGTGATTGGGGACGACGTCCGCATCGTCGTGGTGGCGATCGAGCGCGACCAGGTGAAGCTCGGCATTGAAGCGCCGCGCGAACTCACCGTGAACCGCGCCGAAGTCAGCGAGAAGGCCAAACAGAAAAGCTAGGCGGCGGGTTCGTAGTCCGGCGGTTGCTCCGGAAAGCCGGGATCAGGCTGGCCGGGGACGGCGGGCGGGTCCGAAGGCCCCCACTCGGGCGACGGCTGGGCGGGCGGCGGAATCTGCTCCGGCTGGTCCGGAGGCGGGACGCTCGGTTGGCCTGGGGGTTCCATCGGCGGGCGGTACTCTGCAGTCATCGGGAGTATTTATTCCCATCCGCGGGGCGCCCGTGCTATAATCGCGCGGCTCCCTTCGACAGGCTCAGGACTACGACCTCAAAGGTAGCACACTTCACCCGGCATGGAGGCTGGGTGCGATGGCCTCATAGCGACCGGCGCCAGGATGGCCGCGGGTCCGAGGTCAGAAAGGTTCTTTCCCTTGTCCGTCATTTCGATGCGGGCGCTGCTCGAGGCCGGAGTCCACTTCGGCCATCAGACGCGGCGCTGGAACCCCAAGATGAAGCCGTACATCTTTCAAGAGCGCAACGGCATCTACATCATCAATCTTTCCCTCACCGTTCAGAAGCTGCGGCAAACGTACGAAGCCGTGAAGCAGATGTCGCGCGACGGAAAAGTCGTCCTTTTCGTCGGTACGAAGAAACAGGCGCAAGACGTCGTCCGCGAAGAGGCCGAACGCGCGGGTACCTATTACATCAACCAGCGATGGCTCGGCGGCACGCTGACGAATTTCGCGACCATTCAAAAACGCATCTCGCGTTTGCGCGAGCTCGAAGGTATGAAGCAACAGGGTGACTTCGAGCGGCTTCCCAAAAAAGAAGTCGCGAAGCTGCAAGACGAGATGTCGAAGCTCGAACGCTTCTTGGGCGGCATTAAAGATATGCACCGCCTGCCCGACGCGATATTCATCGTCGATCCGAAAAAAGAGCGCATCGCCGTTCTCGAAGCGCGCAAACTCAAGATTCCGATCATCGCCGTGATCGACACGAACTGCGATCCCGATGAGATCGACTATCCGATTCCCGGCAACGACGACGCTATTCGCGCGGTCAAGCTGATGGTTTCCGCGATCGCCGACGCGATCATCGAGGGCAAAACGGAAACGGAGAGCTCTCGCGAAGTTGCCGAAGACGGAGAAGCGGCCGTTGAGTACACCGAGTACGATGAGCCGGTCACGACGCTGGCCGACGCCGAAGCGGGGGCAACAGCTTGAGCGTGGCGTATCAACCAAAAGCAGACGAGATCAAAAAGCTGCGCGAGTCCACCGACGCGCCGATGATGGACTGCAAGCGCGCGTTGGAAGAAGCGGCGGGCGACTTCGATAAAGCGCGTGAAGTCTTGCTGGCTCGCGGCGCCGCGCAAGCGCAGAAGAAAGCCGAGCGGGCCGCTAACGAAGGCTCGATCGCCAGTTACATACATGCCGGCGGCAAGATTGGCGTTTTGGTCGAGGTGAATACCGAGACCGATTTCGTAGCGCGCAATCCCAAGTTCAGCGAGTTGACGCGCGATATCGCGATGCACGTGGCGGCTATGTCGCCGCTCTACGTGGACCGCGAAAGCGTACCGCCCGAGGTCGTCGAACAGGTCCGTTCAGAGCTGGCCGGTACGGTTCCGGCGGGCAAGCCGGCCGAGATCGCCCAGAAGATTGTCGAGGGCAAGCTGAACAAATGGTTCGAAGAGCACTGCCTGCTCGATCAGCCGTTCGTCAGGGACGACACGATGAGCGTAGGCGATTTGATCAATCGCACGGTCGGCGTGCTGGGAGAAAAGATCAAGGTGCGGCGGTTCGTGAAGTACGCACTCGGGGACCGGTGAGACCGTGAGCGCCGTGCAGCCAAGATTCCGCCGCGTTCTGCTCAAGATCTCAGGCGAAGCCTTTGCCGGCAAAGAAACGGGCGTAGACGTCGCCACCACCGACGCGATGGCCAAGCAAATCGCCGACGTAAGCCGCGACGGCGTTTCGGTTGCGATCGTCGTTGGCGGCGGAAACATCTGGCGCGGAAAAATTCACGAAGAAGCCGGGATGGATCGCGCCACCGCCGATTATATGGGCATGCTGGCGACGGTCATCAACGCGCTTGCGCTGCAGGACTCGCTCGAGCGGATGGGGACGCCTTCGCGCGTGCAGACCGCTATTTCGATGCATCAGATCGCCGAGCCGTACATCCGGCGCCGGGCGATCCGCCACTTGGAAAAAGGGCGCGTCGTCATTTTCGCCGGCGGAACCGGCAACCCGTATTTCACCACGGATACGACCGCGGCGTTGCGCGCGGTCGAAGTCAACGCCGAAGCGCTGCTCAAGGCGACGCGCGTCGACGGCGTTTACAGCGCGGACCCGAAAAAAGATCCGACCGCAACGCGATTCGATCGATTGCCGTACCTCGAAGTGCTGCAGCGCGGCCTGGAAGTCATGGACAATACTGCGCTGACCCTGTGCATGGATAACAATCTCCCGATCATCGTTTTCGACATGGCGGTGCCGGGCAATATCCGCCGCGTCATTTTGGGTGAGTCGATCGGCACCATCGTCGGTAAACCGGGACCGACGCTGGCCGGAACGGCGGGCGCGTAATGGCGGACAGCTTTAAGGAAACCGAAGGCAAGATGACCAAGTGCGTCGATGCGACGCGCAGCGAATTTGCCGCCATCCGCACGGGCCGCGCGACGCCTGCGCTGCTCGACCGGATTCAGGTGGAGGCGTACGGCACGTCCGTGCCGCTCAAACAGGTCGCGACCATAAGCGCGCCCGATCCGCGCTCGCTCACCATCGCCGCCTTCGACCGCAACACGGTCGGCGACATACGCAAAGCGATCGAAAAAAGCGATCTTGGGCTGAGCCCTAACGTCGACGGCGGCTCCATCCGTCTGTCGATTCCGCCCCTGAACGAAGAGCGCCGCAAAGACCTCGTGAAAATCGTCAAGAAAAAAGGCGAGGACGGCAAGATCGCGGTTCGCAACGTGCGGCATAAAGTGCACGACGATTTGCGCGCGCAGCTCAAAGATCACGAGATCACCGAAGACGACAACAAGCGCATGCAGGACCAACTGCAAAAAATGACCGACCGCTTTACCAAAGAGATCGATCAATTGGTCGCTGCCAAAGAAAAAGAAATCATGGAGGTATAGGGTCCTGCTTGACGAGCTGGTCCTGATGCCGGAAGTGCACGCGCGGCGCCACCTGCGCGGCCGCGTCGCCGTGCTTTCAGTGCTGGCGCCCGTCGGGCCATTCGCCGGCAAGGGGGCGCTGCGCGTCTTGCGCGTTCTCGCACACGGCGAGGCCGGTGACGAAGCGCGCCTCGAAGTCACGTGTGGTTACGAATCCTACGAGAGGGTCGGCTAAGTGGCGCGCGTTCTGCCCGCGACGCAAGACCAGCTCGATCTTGCGAAGCTCCCCAAACACGTTGCGATCATCATGGACGGAAACCGGCGCTGGGCGAAGCACCGCGGCATGCCGGCAATCGAAGGCCACCGCCGCGGAATGCTCGCGCTGCGCGAAGTGACGCGCGCCTGCAGCGATTTTGGCATTCCGATCCTTACCGTGTACGGGTTTTCAACGGAAAACTGGCGGCGCGACTCGACAGAGATTTCGTTACTCTTAGATCTCTGCGTGTACTTCGCACAGAACGAACTCGTCGAACTCAGCCGCAATAACGTGCGCGTCAATGTGATCGGAGCCTACCGGGCACTTCCGCCCGCTTCGCGCGACGCGCTCGACCGGCTGATGGAACGCACGGCCTCAAACACGGGTCTGTTGCTGAATCTAGCCGTTAACTACAGCGCGCGGGCCGAACTGCAGCGCGCGGTCGCGCAGATCGCAGGCGACGTCGCCGCGGGTACACTGCGGCCCGACGAGATCGACGAAGCGAAGATCTCTTCATACTTATATACGGCCGATCAGCCCGATCCCGACATGCTGATCCGCCCCGGCGGCGAGCACCGGCTCTCCAACTTTCTGCTCTACCAAGTCGCTTACACCGAGTTGGTGATGAGCGAAGTCTACTGGCCCGATTTCGGAAGGGACGAATTCGTGCGGACGCTGCTTGAGTTTCAGAAGCGGCAACGCCGCTTCGGCGGACCGTGAACGCTGCCCGGCCGGTCACTGCGGCGCCGGCCAATCCGGTCACGACCCGCCGCGTGTTGGTGGGAATCGCCCTCGCGGTCGTCGGACTGGGCTCGGTTTTCATTCCGGCCGCTTTTTACATCGTCATCTTGGCTGTCGGTGCGGCTAGCGTTTACGAGCTCGCGCGGCTTTGTGAAATCAAGGGCCAGCCTCTCGAGTACCAGGTCGCGATCCCGGGCGTACTGGCGTACATTCTACTCAGCATTTTTAAAGTGTTGACGCATTGGGAAGGCGCGCTGCTCGCCTCGGTGGTGCTCGTCGCCTTTTGGCTGGGCATGTACGGAGAACAAAAGGGCTATTTCGCGCGGACCGCTTACACGCTGCTCGCGGTGCTCTACATCGGCAAGCTGCTGACGTATTTCATTTTCATCAGACAAGTGCCGCGGGCGGGTTTGGATTGGACGCT
>DASUIF010000024.1:0-80874 GCA_036273135.1 Candidatus Rubrimentiphilum sp. | reverse complement strand
CGAGGTTCCCGCGGCTTGGATACTCATGCACAAATACGGTATCGACGGCATTTGGATGGGCTATCCAATCGCGTACTGTGTCGTGCTGCTCTTACAATTCGGCTATTACGAGCTGTTCTGGAAACGCATGACGCACGAGCGCCTCATTTGATGCGTTTGCCGGGTGTCATCCTGAGCGAAGCATTTTCGCCCTTGGCGAAATGCGAAGTCGAAGGACGGCCGAGCTTGTCGAGGCCCGCTCGAGCCGGGTTAAAGATTTAGTCACATAAAGTTCATCACAAGGAATCATTGCGGCAACGTTCGTAGTGCTTGATGGCCTTATGGATAGCGACCAGGCCTTCAGGGAACTCATGGACGCCCTGATCGATTTCAAGAACGGCGTTTCCGAGCAATTCGCAGGAGTCTCCGGCCAATTTGCAGCGGTTTACCAACGATTCGATTTTGTCGATGCCAAACTCGTTGAACACGACAAGCGCTTCGAGGCTCTGGAGTTCCACTACGGCTCATTGGACCGGCGAGTGGGCCACATTGAGACGCGGCTGGAGGACGTCGAAACGCGCGTTGCGAGCGTCGAAGCCGGAATAGGTCGGATTGGGACGAGCGTCCAGCAGCTGCAGCGCAGGCTACCCGCTTTCTAAGTTCGTTTCTTCTTTCGCGGGGTGACGCACGTGCCCGAAGCCCGGCACACGACGATCGGTTCGTCCAACGCATCTGCCGCCGATGGTCCAACATCCGGACGCGCGGCGATGACCTTGCGCGCTTCAAACGACATCTTGCGCGACGTGTTTCCGGTGCTTTCGATGCGGCCCGACGCTTCGATGTAGTCCCCCGCGCGCACGGGCGCGAGAAACTCGACGCTGTCGTAACCGGCGAACAAACCTTCGTCGCCGTCTAAGCGGATGAGCAGCTCGGTCGCAACGTCGCCGAAGAGCTCGAGCATGCGCGCTCCGTCGACCAAGTCTCCACCGTAGTGCGCGTCGCTCGAACTCATGCGCACGCGAATGATGCTCGTTAACCTTTTGCCAGTTTCCACAATTCCTCGAGTTCGTCCAGCGTCATGTCGGCGAGCGACTTGCCTTCTTTGGCGGCGCGCGCTTCCATGAACCTGAAGCGTTTGTAGAATTTCTCGTTCGCCTCGCGCATCGCCGCTTCCGCGTCGATCCCGAGCGCCCGCGACAGGTTGACCAGCGTAAAGAAGACGTCGCCGAGCTCTTCGCGCACGTGCGGATCGTCTTGCTTGGCTCGCCGCGCTTCGGCCAATTCGCGCAGTTCTTCGACGAGCTTGTCGAGAATCTGCGACGCCGCCGGCCAGTCGAACCCTACGCGCGCCGCTTTCTCTTGCATGCGCTGGCCGCGCTGCATCGCTCCGAGATGCCGCGGAATGCCGTCGAGACGGCTGCGCCGTTTGCGCCCGGTTGCCTCTTCGGCTTTGAGGCGCTCCCAGTTTTTCCACTGCGCGTCGACGTCTTCGATGACGGCCTCGCCGAAAACGTGCGGATGGCGCCGGATCATCTTGTTCGAAAGCGCGTCGATGACGTCGGCGCTCGTGAAGCGCCCGGTTTCGCTGCCGATCTGCGCGTGGAAAACGATCTGCAGCAACAGGTCGCCGAGCTCTTCGCTCAAGGCCGTTTCGTCATTCTGCTCGATTGCTTCGACGACTTCGTAGGTCTCTTCGATCAAGTACGGCACGAGGGTGCGGTGCGTTTGTTCGCGATCCCACGGACACGAGCGGCGCAGACGCGCCATGATTTCGATCAAGTCGTTCCAGGTGTGATGCGTCGAGGCGGGCGGCAGCGGGACCAGCGGCATCGCAATCGCCGCGGAAAGCGTGTCGCGCGGAACTCCGGGCACGATCTCCGTTTGCGCGCCGCGGCTTTCGAGCGCGCGTACGAATTGCGGCAAGCCGGGGAAGTCCGAGAGTGGATTACCGAGGACACCGATGGCGATCCCCTCGGCATGCGCACCTTCGGTGCGCCGCTCGGGGTGGTTCGACAAGCTCACCATGACACCAGAAATCGAGTCCACGCAACGGTCGATCGCGTCGGTCGCGCCGCGGACGAAGAGCGCGGGATCGGCGGCCAGACCGGTGACGATCTCGACGCCTTGCGATTCGATGTAAGCGATCAGTTCAGCCGGCGCGAGCATGAGCGCGGCGCGTCTCGACGCGCGCAGCGCGTCGAGACTTCCCAGCGTGAGCAGTCCCGGATCGCCCGGCCCGAGCCCGACGATGCGCACCCTTCGACTCGCTTCGCTTCGCTCAGGGCGGGCTATGCTCGCCTCTCTTGGACTACTTCGTCTGAGCTGGCGCCGGAGCGCCCGGAAGCGGCGTCGGGAACAAACCTGCGAAACGCTGATCGCTAACGTCGATCTTCGCGCTTGCCTGCAGCTGCTGCAAGAACTGCTGAATCAGCGGGCTCTCTTGCTGCTGTTTGAGCAATTGCGTGATTTTCGCCGTCGAGTTCGCCAGCGTTGCTTTCATCGCGGGCGTGCGCGACTCGATCTCGATGATGTGATAGCCCAAGGGCGATTTAACCGGCGCGCTGACCTTTCCGATCGGTCCGCTGAAAACGTACGCGTCGAACGTCGGCACCATGCGGCCGCGCGGGAACGTCCCGAGCTCGCCGCCGTTATCCTTGCTGCCCGGATCCATCGAGTATTGCTTTGCTTCGGCTGCAAAATCTTTGCCGGCCTTGAGATCGGCTTCCACTTTCATTGCGGTCTTGAGATCGGCGACCAAAATGTGGCGCGCGCGCGCTTGTGCCGGTTGGTCGAGCTGTGCGTGGTTGAGTTTGAAGTACGCGGCGACTTGGCTGGGCGGAATGTGGACGCCCGCGCCGACCGCCTTGTCGAGGATGATCTGGCGGCGGATCAAATCTTGCACGTCCTGCTCGGAGAGGCCGCGCGCTTTCAGCAGTTGATCCCACTGATTGGCCGGGTACTGCGCCTTGTATTGATTTTCGATCTTGTCGATCTCGGGCTGCGAGACCGTAATTTTATGGCTTTGCGCATACTGGTCGATCAGGTCGTCGGTCACCATCAGCTGAAGCACGTTGCGTGCCGTGACGGGCGTCGAACTGTTCTCGAGTTTGCTATCGAGCTGATCGCGAGTGATCGCCTGGCCGTTAACGGTTAGAATCGTGCTGCCGCCGGAGCCGCATGCGGTAAGTGTGGCCGCGAGCAACAGCGCGGCTATTCCTGTAAGTTTTATCACCGCCGCCCGATTCGCGCCGGGCCTTAAATCGCCTCTAACAGGGCACGCAGCAGCGGCATCCATATCGTTTCGGGCGACGCGCCGTCGCGCAGTGCAGGCAGTTCCACCAGCACTTTTCCGTCGCCGAAACGGTACCGGTTTCCGGTCAGTTCTCCGAAACGCGCGATGGCGCTGGGCGCCAGCGCGAAGCTGGAACCGGCACCGAGCGTTAACCGCTTCTCGTCGACGATCACGCGCGTCACGTGTTTTTGCAACGCGATCGCGCGCAGCTTGGTCAGTTCGACCAGGTTTTCGAGCGGCTTGGGAAACGGGCCGAAACGATCGCGAACGCCGGCGGCAACCTCTTCGACCTGCGCCTGCGTGCGCGATCGCGCGAGCTGTTGGTAGATGGCGATCTTCTGCGACACCTGCGGCACGTAATCGTTGGGAACGTACGCGTCGATCTTGACGTCGATGACCGCTTCGCGCTGCTCTTCAAGCGTAGCTTGCTCGCCCTTGCGTTCGGCGATCGCTTCGGCGAGGAGCTGGCAATACGTATCGAAACCGACCGACGCGATGAAGCCGGATTGCGCCGCACCCAGCAAGTTGCCGGCGCCCCGAATCTCGAGATCGCGCATCGCGATCTGCAAACCGCTGCCCAAGTGCGCGAATTCGCGAATCGCTTCGAGCCGCGCCTTGGCTTCGGGTGACAGCGATTTGTGCGCTTGATAGAGCAAATACGCATACGCCTGATGGTTCGACCGTCCGACGCGGCCGCGTAGCTGGTAGAGCTGCGCGAGCCCGAACTTGTCGGCGTCGTTCACGACGATCGTGTTGACGTTGGGAATGTCGATGCCGTTTTCGATGATCGTCGTTGCGACCAGTACGTCGATATCGCCCTCGATGAACGCTTGCATGACCGGCTCGATCTCGGCTTCGGTCATCTGTCCGTGCCCGACGGCGATGCGCGCGCGAGGGACGAGCCGCTCCAGCGCGCTCTTGACCGCATAGATCGATTCGATCCGGTTGTGCAGATAGTAGATCTGTCCGCCGCGGTCGAGTTCGGCCGTGATCGCGCGCTGCACCACGGCGTCGCTGGCCGGCACGACGACGGTTTTGATCGACATGCGGTTCTTGGGCGCGGTTTGAATCAGCGAAAGATCGCGCACGCCCATGAGCGACATGTGCAGCGTGCGGGGAATCGGCGTCGCCGAAAGCGTCATCACGTCAACGCTGGCGCGCAGTTGTTTGAGCCGCTCTTTCTGCATGACGCCGAAACGCTGCTCTTCGTCGACGATAATCAATCCGAGATCGGCGAAGACGACGTCTTTCTGCAGCAGGCGGTGCGTTCCGATGACTATGTCCACGCGCCCTTCGGCTAACTCGCGAAGCGTTTCGCGCTGCGCTTTCTTGCTCTTAAAGCGCGAGAGCTCTTCGATGCGAATCGGGAATCCGGCGAAGCGGCTTGCGAACGTCCGGTAATGTTGCGCCGCCAACAGTGTGGTCGGCACGAGCAGCGCGACTTGTTTCTTGTCCGCAATCGCTTTGAAGGCCGCGCGGATCGCGACTTCGGTCTTTCCGTAGCCGACGTCGCCGCAGACCAGACGGTCCATCGGGCGCGCGCTCTCCATGTCGGCCTTCGACTCGTCGATGGCCTTGCGCTGATCCGGCGTCTCCTCATAAGGAAAGGCCTCCTCGAGCTCGCCTTGCCACGGCGTATCCGGCGCAAAGGCATGACCGCGCGCCATCTCGCGCTCGGCGTAGAGCGCCACCAACCCGTCGGCGATCTTTCCAAGTGATTCCGAAACGCGCAACTTGGTGCGGGCCCAATCGGCGCCGCCCATGCGCGAAAGCCGCGGCGTCGCGCCTTCGGCCGCGCTGTACTTGGCGATCTGATGCATCTGGGTAACGGGCACGAGCATGCGATCCGTGCCTGCATAGGCCAGGTCCAAATAGTCTTGCGTCGCGCCCAAGATCGTTTCGGTCCGCAATCCCAGGTATTGGCCGATGCCGTGCACGTTGTGCACCACGTAATCTCCGACGCGCAGATCGGCAAGCGTCACCGGCACGCCCTCCTTGACCGCGCGGATCTTGACGCGCTTGGGCGGCTGTCCGTAGATCTCACGGTCGCCGAGCACGTGCAAACGCAACTCGGGGATAACGAATCCGCTCTCGATCGATCCGTGGCCCACCGCGATGTCATGGTGATAAGTGTTGTCATCCTGAGCGGCACGCGTTAGCGTGCCAGTCGAAGGACGCCCGAGCAGCGCGCCTTCGGCGCGCGGGCCGAGGGCCGCGTGAATAATGTCATTAGTGCGCGCGGCGCCGGTGGTGACGAGCGCGATCGTTTCACCGGCTTGCGTCCAATCGCGCAGCGCTTGCGTGAACATCGTCATCTGCCGGTTGAAGTGTTCGGCCGGGCGCGTTTCGAGCACGAACGATTGCACGACGTTCGGCAGCCACTCCAGCGACTGCGCGCTTTCGATCGCGCCGGGGAACGTTAGGCCCGGCGTTCGAGCAAGCGATTGGGAAAGATCGCGCAGCCGCGGATAGGGCGCGGTCACTTCGCCGAGCAGCGATTCTTGCACGTCGGCCGAGCGCACCGAAAGCTGATCGGATGCGAGCGCTTCGAGCAAGACGCTTTGCTCGCGCGAGCGTTCTTCGTCAAGCGCACGTTCGAGCGTCGCGAGCATGCCCGGTTCGTCGAGCACCAGCGTTGCGTGCGCGGAAAGATAATCGAGGACCGTTTCTCGCTCGTCGAAGGCCAGCGACAGCCACGCGGGCGGTATCTCGGCGCCCGATTCCAGATGCGCGCGCACCGCACGGGCTACATTTTCCGGAGCGTCCAAGCGTTCGAGCACGCGTGCGCGCAGCGTTTCGTCGCGCGGAATCTCACTCCACGGAACGATCTCGAGCTGCGCCAGCGCCCCTTCGCTGCGTTGAGATTCCAACTCGAACGGCCGGATGGTTTCGACCGCGTCGCCGAAAAACTCGACGCGCGCCGGGCGATCGGCGGTGGGCGGGAAGAGATCGACGATTCCGCCGCGCACGGCGTATTCTCCGGCGGCGCTCACGACGTCGCTGCGACGGTAACCCAGCCGGTACAGCTCGCGCAGCGTGCGATCCCAACCGGCTTCGCCGCCGGCGCGCAGCGTGAAGCGCGACGCTGCAAACGAGGCGCGCGGCATGACGTACTGGCGAAGCGCACCCAGCGGCGCGAGAAGTATTCCCGGCTTGCCGTCAGCCAATTCGGCCAGCGTTGCCATGCGTGCGGAGTGCTCGGAGGGGCTTTCCAAAACGCCGACCGCTTCGTCGCGCGAACGGAGCAGCGAAACGCTGCGCGCTTCGTCTTCCTCGAGAAAATAGAGCAGGTCGGTGAAGGCGCGCTCGGCGGCGTCGGCGGTGGGCATCACGACGAAGAGTTGGCCGCCGAGCGCTCGGTAGAGGGCGGCCAGGAGCGCCGGCCGTGCGGCCGGGATCGTCTCGTGCAGCGCATAGAAGCCGCGCCCTTGGCGCAGGCGCTCGATCAGACCGGCGAGGGGTTTGGCGCGCTGCAGGGCATGGAGCAGCCTCCCCGCGAGCGTTTCCCCGGGGGCTAGATTCTTGGCAGGCACGATATCGCTTAGCGTTGTCATCCTGAGCTGTCGAACTGTCATCCTGAGCGAGCGCAGCGAGTCGAAGGGCCGAGCAGCGCCGGCACGGCGCCTGTCGAGGGGCCAACGGAGGTGCAACCCGGCTTTTTCCCCGATGGTTTCTAGAGTTAGCAGTCCTTGATCGAGAGTGCTAGAATATTTCCGAGGAGGTAGTTATGAGCAATCTTCTTAGCCGCGATCGCAGCGGCGCCAACGGCGGCGTACTGGCCCGGCCGCTTGGGGATCTCTGGGGTGATCCATTCCGCAACCTGTTCTCGATGAGCCAGCTTTCCGGGATGGAAGTGACGCGGACCGAGACGGGCTACGACATCGAAATTCCCGTGGCCGGTTTCCGGCCGGACCAAATTGAGGCGACGCTGGAGGACGGCGTGCTGACGGTCCAGGGCAAAAATGAAAAGCGTTCGTTCACGCGCAGCCTCGTCGTTCCCGACGACGTTGACGACGAAAAGATCGACGCGAAGGTCGAAGACGGCATGCTGATGCTGAAACTGACGCTGCATCCCAAAGCTCAACCCAAACGCATTACGATCAAAACGTAAGCGCCATACAGTAAGACCGAAGGCGCCGCTCGAAAGAGTGGCGCCTCGTGTTTTCCGCGCTCGTCTTCGCCGCCGTCGTCTCTTCGCCGTGCGCGTTTCGTCCGCAACTGCAACTCGCTCCGGGCATTTCACACGTGCGCGTTGCGGGCACTTCGAACGCATTTACCGCAAATGCGATCCTGACGTTATCGGTTCGCGCGGTGAAACAAGCGGCGACGACGGCCGACGCGGGATTACGCGCGCACGTTGCAGGCTACTACGCGATCGCGCGAAGCCTCGCGCAGAGATCTTCGGTCCGCGCGATCGGATCGTCGCCGGCTCAAGCGCGCGCGCGTTTAGCGAAAGCCGTCGCGGCATTGGTGCGCGATGCAAATACCGAATACGCGCGCCAAATTCATATCTACGACGACGTCACGGAAAACGGGAGAGCGCAGGGTCAGGGACCGGCGTACGGTTTTCCGGGAGGCCCGAACGCAGGCGTTTACTGCATGCGATAAAAACCGCGGCCGCAATCGCGAACGGGGCTAGCGCGACCGCAACGCTCGCCGGCGTCGAAAGATCCGTCGTCGCATCGGGAAAGTAACGCAAGACCGAACTCAGCGTGAGGGCCGCGATCGCCCACGCGGCCGGAGTCTCCCAAGCCAGGAGCGCGATCGGCAGAATCCAGAGCGAGTACCACGGGTACGGATTGGGAACCGCGATCCATAACGCAAGAGCCAGCAGCGCGGCGCCGCTGCGGTCGCTCTTCCATAAGAGGAGGCATCCGCCGGTGGCGAGTGCCGCAATCAGGACGGCGGTAAGCGCGATCGCCGCCGGTGCGCCGAACGCCGCGTTTAGTATGTACTGCAGAGAGAATTGCGGGAAGTAACTCCCGTGACCGGCATTGTGTGAAAGTTCCAACATCGCAGGCCACGCGATGATCGCGGCGGCCGCCAACCCTAACAGCGAGCCGGCGATTACTCGCGACCGCGATCGGTCCGTAGCAACCAGAAACGGTCCGGCGGCCGCGGCCAATAATCCAGGCGCTTTTGCCAACACCGACATGGCCACAATGGCGGCGCCGGTAAACGCGCGCCCGTGCGCGATCAAAGCGAAGCCCGCAAGGACGATCGCGATGAGAAAGGCATCGTTATGCCCCTCGGCCGCGGTCCAGATGGCAACGGGATTGAGCGCGATGGCCGCCGCTGCCGCGCCGCGCGTGCGATGCGGAAATGCGGCGAATGCGAGCGGAGCGCATGCTACAAGCGCACCGCACGCGCCGATGCGGAGCGCCCAAAGCGGCGCGGCAGCGCCGAAGCCGCCGAAGATCGCGACGGCCGCTTGCGCGAACCACACGTACGCGGGCCCATACACGCACGCCGGCGGCGGATTTCCCCATTGCCACAGGACCGCGTCCATCAGCGGGCCGCGCAACGTGACGGCAGTGTGCGCATACGGATTCAAACCGTGCAGCGCCATCAATCCGTATCCGGCGTAGGCATAAACGTCGCTGGAAAATACCACGGGGAAAAGCGACGCCGCGCCGCAGGCGAGCGCACTGCACATCATTGTCATCCTGAGCGAAGCATCTCGCTCTTGGCGGGATGTGAAGTCGAAGGGCGTGACGAGAGTTGCCACATATCCCACAGTCGCGATTGCAATCGCAACGAAAAGCGTGAGCCACATCAGCGAACCGAAATTGCCCCAATACGTCACCACGACGAGCGGCTGAGCGCGATCGGCCGCGAATGCCCCCGGCGCTTGCAAAAGCAGTCGCCGGCCCGCAATGGCGCCGGCCGCAAATCCTAACGGAACAAGAAACGCTAGACGCACGCGGGCTCGCGCGCCGGTTCGCGCGCGGGCTGGGTTCCTGCGAGTTGCGCGGCTCCCAATGCGAGCACGATCCACCACCAGCCGCCCACCTTTGGATAGAAGACGAGCAAGTCGACAATCTGATGTAACGCAATCGCGATACTGCCGGCGAACGCCGCCAGAACGAACGGCGAACGCAGACGGTCGCGCGCGAAAGTCGCGATGGAGACGTACGTTAGCCACAGCGTTGCAGCGAACAACGGGATGCCGCCCTCCACGAGCGACTGCAAATATAAGCTGTTGGCGTGTGTTCGCACTCCGCGTATTCCTGTCAGGGGGATTTCCAGTTCGAAGTTACCCGCGCCGACTCCCAATAGGGGATGACGTTTCCAAAGCGTTAACGCTGCATGCCAAAGTTGGGAGCGCGTTCCAACACCGCCGGCGTATGAAACTTCTGTCGTACCGCGCAGCCCGCCTGTTATTCGAAATATTTCGGTGGAATGTACCACGTAAGCCCAGCCCAAAACCACGGAGACGCCCATAATCCCGCCGGCGGCGATGCACGCAATAGCGTGTTTCATCGGCTTGGAACGCAATACGTACAACACTATCAGGATGCCCGCAGACGCCGCCAGCAGCCCGGCGCGTGAGAATGTCAGGGAGTCGGCAAAAACCGTCAATACTAGCGCCGCGGAAGAAAAAATATCGGGCGTTACTATGACCAAAGCTAGTAGCAGTGGGATCATGATATCGAAGTAGCCGGCCAATTGATTTGGACCCTCGAGTGGTCCGGCGATGCGCGGGGTCTGATGGCCGTTAATCCACAGGCCGGAGGGCGCCCCGAGTATCTCTTGCGAAAGCGCCAGCGCGGAAACTACGATCGCGACCGCGATACATGCCGCGCGCACGATTCGCATGTCTGGATCTAACGCGTAGGCAACGCGAATGGCTATGAAGAGCAGAAGATATTCGGCCATCTTTAACGATTCGCGCAAGACGGGACCGTGATGGACAGCAGCAACGGTTGTAAGCATGGTCGCCGTCAGTACGAGTGCTCCGGCTAGCAATATCGAGCGGAATGCTTTACCTGATGCGAGACTCAAGGCGTGCGGAAAAGTGGCCAGTCCCAAAAGAACGCCGACGAGCCCCACCTTTGGTAGGGTGATCGTGGTGTGAATCACATTGCCGTACAGTGCGAATGGCTGAATAAGCACCAACAATGCGGCGCCCCAAATGGGCCGCCGCATCGTGACGAGCGCCGAACCGGCAAAGAAGACGACATAAGCGATCACGTATAATGCGTCGGGAAAAGCATAAGGCTCGGGCTGGTACACAATTGGATGAATCGGCACGTGGCGGGCTTCGCTGTGGCGGCCGCGAACCCCGGCGCTATGGATGATACCGCGATGCGCCATTGCATCGAACGCAAACGCGACGGCCATGCGCTTTCCGCAACCGATTGGGACGCGATTATCGACGGCTTCATGGAGGGCCGGATCGACGAAGCGCAGACCGCGGCGCTGTTCATGGCGTGCGTCTGGCGCGGAATGACGTTCGAGGAAGCGCACGCGCTCACCGATGCGATGGTGCGCAGCGGAGAAACGATCTCGTTCGAGCGCAAGAAAGGCATCGTCGTCGACAAGCACTCCAGCGGGGGCGTCGCCGATATCGTTTCGCTTGTTGCGGTCCCGCTGGCAGCGGCATGCGGTGCGCGCGTCGCGAAGCTTTCGGGCCGCGCTCTGGGGCACACTGGGGGAACCATCGATAAGCTCGAGGCTGTTCCAGGGTTCAATGCCGCGCTTTCGCTGGACACGTTCATCCGTCAGGTCGAAACTATCGGGTGTGCGATCGCCGCGCAAACCCAAGCGCTGGTTCCCGCAGACAAGCGCATATACAATTTGCGCGACCGGACCGGCACGGTTCCCGCCATGGGACTGATCGCGGCGTCGATCGTTTCAAAGAAGATCGCTTGCGGTGCGCACGCAATTGTTTTCGACGTGAAGACCGGTCCCGCGTCGTTCACGCCGCATCCCGACCAAGCGCGCGAGCTCGCGCAGTGGTTGGTGGAGATTAGCAAGGGATTCGGACGCAAGGCGATCGCATTCGTCAGCGATATGCATCAGCCGCTCGGACGCACGGTCGGCACGGGCATCGAAATGGTCGAAGCGCGGGATGTATTGCGCCATTCCGATGTCATCCTGAGCCTGTCGAAGGACCCCGAGCGGAGTCGAGGGGTAAAGCTGATTCTGAAGGTCGTCGCCGCGCTCTTGGACGCCTCGGAGATCCCCGGCGGTGAAGAGCGCGCCGCCAAAGCGCTGGGCGACGGAAGCGGGTATACGAAACTCGTCGAGATGGTCGAAGCTCAGGGCGCGTCGCGCGGTGCGCTCGAGGGTATGGAACTTGACGGTCAGCCGCTCATCGTAAAAGCTTCGCAGAGCGGGTTCGTGCAGACGATCGACGTCGTGCATCTGGGAAATGCGGGCCGCCGGCTTTCACACCACGACAGACTGGGCGGATTGTTCGTGAATGCGCAGATCGGCGATCGCGTCGAAGCCGGCCAGCCGCTCGCACGAGTCTACGGAAAAGACAAGGAACACGTGCGCAATCTGGAAGGATCGTTCAAGATCGGCTCAGATCCCGCCGAACCCCCGCCGCTGATCTACGATACGATCACATAGCGTCATCCTGAGCTTGTCGAAGGACCCCGAGCAGCGCCCGAAGGGCGCCGGTCGAGGGGCGGTTACGACCTCTCGATGTCGGAAATTAAGTAGAGCGGGCGCGCTTTCACTTCGTCATTGATGCGGCCTATGTATTCGCCCAGAATGCCGATCCCGATCAGCTGCACGCCGCCGAGAAAAAGGATAGCGACCATCGTCGACGCCCACCCTCGCGTGAACTCCGGAATGCCCAAGTGAAAGAGCCGGAAAAAAATAATGATGATCGCGTAGACGAACGCAACGGTGCTGACGGTGAAACCCAAGTACGATGCAAACCGCAGCGGCACGTCTGAAAACGACGTGACGCCGTCGATCGCGAACTTCAGCATCTTCGAGAGCGGATATTTGCTGCTCCCGTGTATGCGCTCGTCGCGGTCGTACTCGACCGCCGTCTGTCCGAAACCCGCCCAACTTACCATTCCGCGCAAGAAGCGGTGACGTTCGCGCGAGCGTTTGAGCACTTCGACGACTCTGCGGCTCATCAGCCGGAAGTCGCCGGCGTCCATTGGGATCGATACGTTGGTCAGCCGCCGGATGATCCGGTAGAACGCGCGCGCCGTCGCGAGCTTGAACGCGCTCTCGCCTTTGCGCGTGCGTCGAACCGCGTAGACGACGTCATAGCCTGCGCGCCAGCGTTCGACAAACTCCGGAATGAGCTCGGGCGGGTCTTGCAAGTCGCCGTCCATGAGCACGATCGCCTCGCCGCGCGAAACATCCAGCCCGGCTGTTGCGGCCAGCTGATGACCAAAGTTCCGGGAGAGGTTTACGAAGACGACGTGCGGCCGGCGCTGAAGCTGCTCGCGAATGCGTCCGGCTGTTGCGTCGGTGCTTCCATCGTTCACCAGAATGATTTCGTAACTCGGCCGGTCAGCCAGATTCTCAAGAATTGCGGTCACGCGCTCGACCAGCGGCGCGACGTTCGCCTCTTCGTTGTAGAGCGGGGCGACCACGCTCAAAGTGACTGGCGCAGCGTTGTTAGCCATCGCTCCAGGCCGTTCGCCGCGCGTCAAGCGGATGGCCTCTAGCGCAGGAATGGAACGACCGGGCAGACGAGCATCGTTGGATTGCCATGCGAGCCTTTGTCATCGTTCTCGTTGTTGTCGCGCTTGCCGGCGTGGGAGCGCTCGAGCTCTACAGCCACACGATGTCCGGCATCCGCTTGGGTGGTCCCGTTCCGCTTCAATCGATCGCCCCGCCGCCGGTGGCGGCCACTCCAAAGCCTATGCAAAAGAACCCTCACGCGCTACCCTCGCCCGATTCAACCGCGTCGGCTGCGGCGGCTGTCACAACGTCTCCGCCGCAGACGCAATCGCCCAGAATCCTCGGCCTCTCGCTCAGCCCGTCGGTGGTTACCGGAGGGCAAGTGGTGACCGGAACCGTGCAGACGACGCCGGATGTAGAAAGCGTGAAAGCAAGCATCGCCGGCTACGCTTCGACGCTGCAAAAAGTAAGCAGCGGCTACTTTGCTCTTTCGTACCGCGTGCCGGACCTGCCGGCTTTTCTGCACCGGACCTATACCATCGTCGTGACCGCGCAAAATGCACGCGGTGCATCGGTTTCGAGCTCTTTGCCGATTACCGTACGTTAGGGGTAGGCATGCTGAGAATACTCCTCGCGGCGCTCACAACGGCCATTCCGTTAACTGCGTTCGCGCAGACGCTGCCGCCGAGCCCGGCACCTACAATGGCGCCGTCATCCTCCCCGTCACCGCAGCCGTCACCGGCCGTATCACCTACGGCAGCGCCCACGTCTGTGCCAACGCCCTTGCCGACGCCGCTCATTTTGCCGCCCCAAGCTCCGCCGCAGATTCTCGCGATTAGCATGAGCCAGCAGGTCTATCACAGCGGCGATATGTTCTATGCGAAAGTCATCACGTCGACAAACGTGCCGGCCGTGGAGCTTCGCGTGATCGGCAAGGTCGTGCGCTTCACGCGGCTCGACTTCGGCATTTGGGAACTGAACTACAAGCTGCCCCATATTCCGCGACGTTTCTTGAAGGACTACTCGGCGCAGATCGTCGCGATGAATACGGTCAACGTTTACGTGGCCCGCGACATCACGCTGTCGCTGCGTTAGGGAACTGAGCTCGGCCGTGGCTGCGGCGTCGGTAGATTCGGAAACGGCGCCGGATTATACGGCGTCGGGAACGTCTGCGGAATCGGCAACGATGCGCCGGCCTGCTGATCGGCCCAGTGATAGACCGTCTTGGTAAATGGATGCACGTCTTCATCCCCTATACAGATCGAATAGGGCTGCTGCTCGATCCCATCTTGGCCGACCTGTATCGATTGCATTGACCCACGATCGAAGAGTACACGCAGCACAGTTCCCGATAACAGCTTCATTTGCGTGCGATAATGCAGTGCGTCGACGCGATCCATCCTGTAGGCTTGCGCGTTCCAGCCGCTTTGATCCGTGGTCATATACACGTTGTCGGTCAAAGGAGTTGTGGGCGGGACCTGCACGGTAATATTCAACAGGACCGATTTTCCTGGCCGCACATTCGCGCATGACGAGTCGCTTTTCGTCTGGCCCAGGTCCGGATTTGGGATCGACGGTGTGAGGGCTACGGCAAAATGGCGCACGGCCGCGAGATCCCCTTCGGGCGCGATTTTCGAGTTCGATGTCTCGATTTTTATGACCACCCCGGTTTGATCGAATGTTATGCGAGCGAATTGGCGGGGCTGAGGCGGGCCCGTCGCTTTTGTCGTGTTGTAAGTAACGATTGTGAGGTTGGGCGATACCCGAAACCCATCTCCGGTCGTAATGAAGACATAGCCGTTTTGGTAATCGAGGACTTGCGCGGTTACGACTATGGTGCCGGCCTGAGCTGACGCATGAAACACGGTGCCCGAAAAAATCGCAAGCGCGAGCGCGACCGCCGACGCAATGCGTATAGTGCCTTTCATTGCAACACCTGGAACACGAAGTTCGGGCTCCATCGCAGGTTCGAATAATTGAAATAATAAGATCGCTGTATATCGATCGACATGTGCTGATTTATTCGTAAGCGCAAGTCGGCCGTCACGTCATAGGGCGGTTGCCCCAAATAATTTTGAACCGCGGAATTGCCGAGTAAGTCGGGCTGCGCGAACTGGAAGAAGAACGGAATCGGCGTGGGAAAGTCCGTGTGTTTGCGCAGGAGTAGGTTGAACGCGACGTTCCCGCCATTGCTGTAATTCAAGCCTAGGCTTAGTGTGCGGAACGTCGCGACGCCGTGAAACGCCTGATAGCCCGGATATGAGATGCCGTTGATGACCGGAGTGAAACTCGGATATATGGTCGACTGGAGGCCGCCGCTGTAGATATCCGCGACGTTCTCGACCGAGTAGTCGAGATAGGCGAGAACGTGATTGTCGAGGATCTTGCTCAAGCTGATTTTGCTCTGCGTCGTGTCGGTGTAGTGCGGCGTCGAGTTCCACTGGCGCTGTTTGTCGAACGAGGCGTTGAGCGCGTAGTACTTGGTCGGAATGTTCAAGTCGGAGCCGAATTTGAGATCCGGCATGTACAAGCCGAAGCCCAGCTGCCGCTGCCAAATGGTCGTATAGTTCACGCCGCCCACGCTTTGAAGCCCCAGGCTGTTGTGCTGGAACCCGAAACCGTAATTGAGATGTCCGTAAATGCGCGCGCCCTGAAAATAATGCGTCAGCGGCCGGTCGAACGTTTGGCCCATCAGTTGAACGCTCGACGGATGGTCCGGGACGGTGCAGTGTCCCTGATAACAGCCGAGCGGCAGCAGCGAGAAATTCTCGAATTGATAGCTGGCTTGCAAAAACGATCCGCTCAGCGCCTGCGTCGCTTGAATGGTCGTGACCTGTTGCGATTCCAGCGGCGATCGCAGACCGAATTGAAACGTATGCAACTGCGTGAACGACCGTATTTGGGTCCGGTCGGACGGACGATCGGACAATAAGAGAGACCAAAATTTTGACGGGCGCGTCATCGGATTGAGCGAGAACACGGCGTAGCCTTTTTTCCCGCTCATGTGCTGCTCGAAAGCCATGTACGTTTTGTTGACCGTGTCGTACCGGAAATGCAGTGCGCTAATCGCATTTGCGTTGCCCGCGAATTCCCACGTTGCGTCGTAGTTTGCGCCGGCGAGCGAGTTGTCTCCCAGATGCTGGTCCGCTGAAAAATTCACGTAGTACGACGGGACCGGGACATATGCTCCAAGGCCTTCCCCAGCGTCGAACCGTCCGCCGCCGAACCGTACGAACGAATGCGATCCGATGACGGCCGACGTGGCGATGATGTACGGCTTCGCGTTATCGAGGTCCGGGAAGTAAAATGTGTCGCCCGGCATTTCGCGGCCTTTGGCCGGATCTGCGAAATCGCCGTCGATGAACGTCCAGCGATCGGGAATGCCGGTCGCGGATTGCGACTCACGCGTCAGCGGCACGAAATAAATACGATTGAACTCAAGAAAGTCGGCAACTGCCGCGCCGTCTTGGGAGCCCGATGGATTCTGCATGTGCACATGGCCGGCGAGCAAAAAGCGGTTGAGTTTGAGATCCATCGAGAACGCGTCGCCCGACATAACCATGCCGTCGGATGTGCGAACGTGAACGTTTCCATCGGCTTCGACCAAGAAGCGGTCATAGAAGAACTGCACGCGGTCAGCGCTCAACCGGATCAACGTCGGTCCGGGGTTTGATGAAGGTGATGGCGTCGGTGTCGGAGCCGAGCGCTCTCCTAGCAAGGCAGGCGATGCAGCCGGCATGGGCGTCGGCAGCGGAACCGAAGGCGCAACGTTCACTGGAGTTGCCGTCGGCGCCGGCGCCGACGCGACGGCTATGTGTTTTACAACCGGTGCGCCCTTCGCAGTGGCCGGGGACTTGACGGAGACTTTCCTCACGATGGATTGCGGCTTGATGGCAACGCGCTTAACGGCCGGTGCCTTCAACACGACGGGCGCCGTGGATAGCTTCTTGGATGCGAATCTTATGGCGCCTTGCATGTTGGCGTTCAGTAGGTTTGTTGCGGCCAAGTTCGTGTCAACCAGATTCGCGTTTTGCAGATTCGCCGTTTGGAGGTTGGCGCCGAACAGGTTGGCCTCTCGCAGATTTGCGCCGCGTAGGTCGGCGCCGTACAGGAGGGCGCTCTGCAGATTCGCTCCTTGCAAATTTGCGTTCTGAAAAATCGTGTCTTGTGAATTGGCTTGCTGCAGGCTCGCGCTTTGTAGAATCGCGCCTTGCAAGTTTGCGCCTTGCAGGCTCGCGCTTTCCAGATTCGCGCTGCGTAAATTCGCTCCGCGCAGGTTTGCGCCGCGCAGATCGGCGCCTTGCAAGTCGGCACGCTGCAGATTGGCGTTTTGGAAGTTGACGTTCTGGAGGCTGGCATTCTCAAAGTTGGCGCCGGCCAGATACGCGTCTTCGTAGTTCTGCGTTTGGGCCGAAGCCGCAACCGGAAGCGACCCGGCGAGAAGCGCCGCCAGGCAAACTGTAGCGCGGAGGGCACGGGCGCGAGGGGGCACGAGGACGCGTTCTCTAGAGGCCAGACTCCTGGCCTTTTCGAAGGGCGAACTTCCTGATGTCGCGTTTTGCCGCATTCGTTATCGATTCCGGAGGAGTTGGTGCGCTGGACGATGCCCCTGCTTACGGGGACGCTCCCGGTGCTAATACCATAGGGAACGTCGCAGAACGCCTGGGCGGTCTCACTCTACCCAACTTCACAAGACTCGGCCTCGGATGCTTGACGGATATTCGCGGCGTGCCGGCAGTCGGCGACCCTCGTGCTCGAGTGGCGCGACTGCGCGAACGCAGCAAGGGCAAGGATACGATCACCGGCCATTGGGAGATGGCTGGGATCATCACGGAGACGCCCTTCCCGACCTACCCGCAGGGCTTCCCCGCCGAGGTCGTGGACGCGTTCACGCGCATAGCGGGCAAGCCTCCGCTTGGAAACAAAACCGCCTCGGGCACCGAGATCATCGAGGAGCTCGGCGCGGAGCACATGGCCACCGGCCGGCCCATCCTGTACACGTCTGCGGATTCAGTCTTTCAGGTGGCCGCGCACGAGGATGTCGTACCCCTCCCGCAGCTTTACGATTGGTGCGAGCGCGCTCGCGCGATGCTCGTGCCTCCCCATGCCGTGAATCGTGTCATCGCGCGCCCGTTCGTAGGATCGCCCGGCGCCTTTGCGCGCACCCCCAACCGGCGGGATTATGCGATCGAACCACCCCCGAGCGTGCTCGACGCGCTCTCGGCCGGCGGAGTCCCGGTTCATGCTGTGGGAAAGATCTGCGATATCTACTGCGGCCATGGCATCGTATCGACGGTGAGGGTGACCGATAACGCCGATGCCATGGAGAAGGCCTTCGGGCTTCTCGAGCGCGTCGACCAAGGATTTATCTTCGTCAACCTTAATGATTTTGACTCAAAGTACGGTCACCGGCGCGACGTTCGCGGATATGGAGAGGCGCTCGAAGCGTTGGACGCTCTCCTCCCGCGTTTGGAGTCATACTTGAGACCTGGAGACGAGGTGCTCTTTACCGCGGACCATGGATGCGATCCGACGGCTCCGGGTAGCGATCACACGCGCGAGTATGTGCCGTTCGTGCATCTTGGACAGGGAGCGGGCGTAAACATGGGTGTTGTCGACGGACTGGATTTCGTGGGTAAAACAGTAGCCGCATCTCTTGAAGGGGCGGCATGCAAGTAGTCCACGAGAAAGCGGCGTCGTCTTCGAGTGTCATCCTGAGCTCGTCGAAGGATCCCGGGCAGGGTTCCGCAGGAACCCGCGTCGAGGGGGAACGCGCCGTGCCAAAATGGTGGCACACGTCAAAGCGCTCAATGGATATAATCCTCGGTTCGCTGCTGCTTTTGATCGCTTCGCCGGTAATCGCGATTGCCGCGCTCGCGATCGTACTGGTGGATCGCGGTTCGCCTTTCTACACCCAAGAGAGGGTCGGACAAAACGGCAAGCGATTCCGGATGTACAAGCTGCGTACGATGGTGCGCGGCGCGCACGCGATGCGCGAAGAGATTCTGCACCTCAATGAAGTTGAGGGGCCGGTTTTCAAGATACGCAACGATCCGCGGCTGCACGCAATCGGTGGTTTTTTACGTCGCGGCAGCATCGACGAACTGCCTAACCTCTGGAATGTTTTGCTCGGGAACATGTCGCTCGTGGGTCCGCGACCTCCGTTGCCTTCGGAAGTCGAGCATTACTCGGTAGCCGCAGCGCGCCGCCTTACGGTTCCTCAAGGGATTACGTGTTTGTGGCAGATTAACGGCCGCTCGGACGTATCGTTCGAAGAATGGATGCGACTCGATAACCGCTACATCGATACGTGGTCGCCCTGGAGCGATCTGGCGATTTTAGTAAAAACCATTCCGGCCGTGATTCGTAAGGACGGCGCGCATTAAGCCGCATCTTCAAGTCGTTTCCTCCGCTGCACCAAATCGCGTCGCGCTGGCAGGCTCGACGCTTTTTATCATGAGTGCGACGCTTGGGTCGACCATGCTGGGCTTCATGCGTGAGGTCGTAAGCGCGCGCTATTACGGCACACAGTGGCAGATGGACACGTTCCTGGCTGCGGCGGTCGTGCCCACGATTTTGTTCGGGGTCTTTAACGGGGCGCTCATCAGTGCGCTTGTGCCGACATTTTCAGAATATTTGACGCACGGCCGCGACGAGGAGGGCTGGCGTCTAGCCAATACCGTCATTAACGCGCTTTTCATTATACTTGCTGTCTGCGCTGTGCTCGGATATTTCTTGGCCCCATGGTTTGTGCCGATCATTGCCCATGGCTTTCCGCCTCCGCAGATGGGCGTTGCCGTCCGGATGACGCGTTGGCTGATGCCCAGCATCATTGCGGTGAGCCTCTCGGGCGTCTTCACGGCGATCCTGAATTCGCATCGTCGCTTCAGGTCGGCTGCGCTAACCGGAATCGCGGTAAACGTCGTGACTATCGGAACGGTCTTGCTGCTGAATCACAAGCTGGGCATCTTTGCACTCGTGCTCGGCACGTCGCTCGGCCTCATCGCCCAGATGCTCGTGCAAATTCCGGCAATCCTGATGACGGGCGAGTACCGGTTTACGATCGACATCCACCACCCGGGGCTGCGCGCGATCGGCGCGGTGCTCGGGCCGATCGTCGTCGGATCGGCCGCCGGGCAGACGGCGCTGTTTTTCGATCGCTACTTCGCGTCGACGCTGACGCCCGGCTATATCGCCGGTATGAACTATGCCACCAAACTAGTCAATTTTCCTCAACAAATATTTGCGGCCGCAATCGCCACCGTCATATTTCCGCTGCTCGCCGCCGAGTTCGCCAAGTCCAATCGCGCGGGTGTCGGACAAAGTGTGGCAGTAGGGCTCCGGCTTGTCAATTTCATCATCATTCCCGCAATTTGCGCCCTGATCGTGCTGGCGCGGCCGATCGTTCAGACACTGTTCGAACGCGGCAGCTTTGGTCCGACGGCCACCGATTTGTGCGCCGGCCTGTTGCCGTACGCGGCGATTGGCTTGATTGCGCTCGCGGCAAACGTCGTCCTTACGCGGGTGTGCTTCGCGTGCAACGAGACGAACTGGGCCGTTGTGGTTTCCGTGATAGCCGTTGCCATCAATGTCGTCCTGTCGCTTGCGTGGCTACCGACACTCGGAGCGCGCGGCTTACTGCTTGCAAATTCTCTTAGCCAGATTTTCCAAGCGGCGCTGTTGCTGACAATCGTGATTCGGATCGTGCGAGGCGTTAATTGGATGACGCTCGTGGTGTCGGTCGCGAAAATTTTGGCCGCCTCTGCGGTCATGGTTGGGACGCTTCATTGGATTCAGGCCCTGGGCGCCCAGCCTGCGCATTCGCTAACGTCGCGCGCATGGTTCTTGTTCGGGCAGATCACGATCGGCGCTCTCGTATTCCTCGCGGTGGCGCGCATCTTGGAAGTCGAAGAACTCCCTATGGTCGTTCGGCTGATTTTGGAAAAATTCGCGAAAAATGTTCCGAGTGCGCCGGACAATCGAGAGGCCCCGATTGCGTAGCTTGCCCTTCCGCAAGGTGCTTCGCGGCGAGTTCATTAGACACAGTGCCTTAGTTTTCGGCGCCACGATGGCGGCCAACGTATTGAACTATTTGTTCAATTTTGCGGTTAGCCGGCGTTTGGGCCTGGAAAACTTCGCCACACTGTCGGCCCTCGGCAGCGGCCTGATTATTTGCTCGCTGCCCGCGGCAGTGGTCAATCTGATGGTGGTAAAATACGCGGCAGAGTTTCACGCGGTCGGGGATGTGGCGCGTCTTTCGCGCTTGTCAAGAATAGTACTGCGCGGCACGACGACCTCCGCCATGGCGTGCTTTGCGATTGGCTTCGTAGCGCGCGGCCAGATAGCCAATTTTCTGCATATTCCTAACGATATGGCGATTGTATTCGCCGTTGGGGTCCTTGCCTTGGGGCTAATAACACCGAGCGTTCGCGGGGTTCTTCAAGGCTGCCAGGACTTCAAGAGGTTTTCTATTTCTGCCGTTCTAGAAGTTTTCCTCAAACTTGTGCTGGCTACCGCCCTCGTATATGCAGACTTTGGCGTGCGCGGCGCGATGCTCGGTTGGAGCGTTGCGACTGCAAGCGCCCTGGTGTATACGATCTGGGCGGTACGACGCGGTCTGTCAAGGAACACAGAAGCAAAATTGTCCATAGATGGGGCTCGGCTATTTAAAACTCTCTCCGGGGTTGCGGCCGCGACCACCGCGTTGACTCTGTTGAGTTTTCTGGACGTCATTCTGGTTAAGCACTTCTTGGACGCACGTCAGGCCGGCCTTTACGCCGCGGTAAATTTGACCGGCAAGGTGGTGCTTTTTATCGTGAGTTTTCTACCAATGACTCTTTTGCCTAAGGCCGTCGCGCTCGCAAAACGGAGCGAATCCCCAGTAGGTCTCCTGTTGCAGGCTGCAGTTGGTACGCTGCTATTGTCGGGAGCGGCGCTGGCTCTATTTGCAATAATGCCCGGGACGATCATCGGGCTCCTAGCGGGACACGCCTTCGTTGCGGCCGCCCCGTATGTGTTCCGGTACGATGTAGCGATGACGTTATTAGCGGGGATCACGCTGGTCGTGAATTATAAAATCGCTCTACATCGCTTTGATTTTGTTTTCCCGTTGTTGGCCATTTTGGTCGGGGAGGTAGCGGCAGTGACCATTTGGCACCGCGGCATTCTTGATATCGTCAACATTCTGTTGGTGGGAAATGGGGTCGCACTTTTGACGGTTTTGTATCGAGTGAACCTCTATGGAGACGCGGCTTCGAGGTCAGCGGAAATGGCGAAGCGGCCCGATAGCGAAGTAGCCGTAGTCTCAGGCCCCTAGGGCTCGCCTGCTTTACAAAGGCGGCGTAAACAAACACCTTGTAAGGGTTTCCTAATCTGGCCGAGATGCAGGATTACTAAGTCTCGGTTGGCCAAAGATACAAGCCTCTTAAGCGGTTATGTGAATTGGTAAAGGAACGGTCGAAACGCCGTCTTGCTGCTATTCTCTAACGGGGGTGAAAAAATGAACAACTCGGCCGGAGCGAATCAAGGGGACCCGCCGCAGGTCTCAAGGTTTGGCGTTGTCTAATGCCGCTTCCACGCGGTGAGGCCTGGACGGGTCCTTCGTCACAGTTGAACCGAGCTACCGTCCCAATGGATCGGTCGCTACTTCCCCCGAAATCGGTGGCCGTTATATCCCCCTATCCTCATTCCGACGCGGGCCCCGATCTGAGCGGGCCGGGTGATTCAGCTCTGAATTGGTACACGCGACGCCTGTCGCGATCGCTTTATGAAGGCGGACGCGACGTAACGATCATATCGTCATGCCACCGCGGCGACACGCAAGAATGGAACGACAAGGGTGTCCGCGTCCAACCAACATTTGTGCGAGGCAGGCTGAGCGCCGCCTTTAAAATTTTTAGCGGGGTTTTGAAGTCGCGCGCTCGGGTTGTTCATTTGCAACATGAGCTCTTCGCCTACGGCGGCATTTTTTCGGCATTAATGATACCTTTCTGCGTAGCCGGGCTTCGGCTGATGCGTCGAAGCGTAGTGACTACTGTACACGGTGTCATTCCACTTGAGAAAATTGACCGCGACTTTGTACGATCCAACCAAGTTGCGGGCGGAGTTTTGCCCGCGGCGATTGTTCGCCTTGTTTGGAAGAGTCTGCTGCGATTGGTTTGTAACTTTAGCGATGTCGTGCACGTCCACGAGGAGCAACACCGCCTAAACCTAATCAAACAGTACAACGTCCGTAGCCCGATATTGGTAATTCCGATCGGCATCGAGCTGCAAAACTCTGCCCTCGGCAAAGCGGACGCGCGCCGGACCTTCGGTTTTTCTGCCGACGACGAAGTCTTGTTATTTTTTGGGTACTTTGCGGCATACAAGGGCATATCGCAATTGCTCGAAGCTCTTGTTCCCGCGCTCGAGAGCAGGCCACGCCTAAAAGTCATACTGGCCGGAGGCATAAACTCTCGGCTAAAGAGCCCCGTCGAGCTCGATAATGTCTTGCGTCGCCACAATCTCGATGCCAAGCGAGTGCTCCGGCTAGGATTCGTTCCTGACTCGCTTATCAGTGCGGTCTTTTCAGCGGCCGATGCGCTAATTTTGCCATATACAATGTCGATGTCCTCAAGCGGGCCAATGTCGATAGGCTTGAGTTACAAAATTCCGATATTGCCCTCATCGGCGTTTAGCGAATACCTGCCGGCGTTCCCGGGCATGTTCAAGCCGATTCCTAGCGATATAGCCGAGGCGATCCGCGAATTTTTCGGCAACCGGGAATTACGATCGGCCATAGAACTCAGATGTGAAGAACTGCGCACCGCTCGCGCCTGGCCGAATGTGGCGTCTCAAGTGAACGCAATTTACGCCTCGTTTTGAACTCAGCACTCTCGCCGCGAGCCCTAATACCACTTCCATAGAATACTCGCCGAGCTCGGGGCCCGATTTGATTCGGTATTGGACCGGTTGCTCTGAAGATAAGGATTACGGATGCCGGAAGATCAAACGCAAAACCCGTACGACGAAATGTTCAGTACGGGATCGCTCAACCCGAGCGAGCTCGAATTATACGATCGCGTAGCTGCCGCCGCCGCAGCGCTCGGCGGAGGCGGAAAAGCGCTTGATGTGGGCTGCGGCATGGGCTATATGCTGCAGGCGTTGGAACGTAGGGGCCTGTCGGTGCACGGCCTCGATTTCAGTGACTACGCCGTTCAGACGTCTCGCCGCGTCGTTCCAAATGGGGAGGTCGTAAGAGGATCAGCGGAAGACCTGCCGTGGCCGGACGCTTCGTTCGACGTCGTGACCTGCATGGGCAGTTTAGAGAATTTTCCGCGTCCGGAGGAAAGTTTAAGTGAAATGCGCCGCGTGATCAAGGCGGCTGGCCGCGCTTTCATTCTTTTACCAAACAGTCATTTTATCGCAGATTTTGTCAACGTGTTGTTCTATGGCACGCCAAAAAAAAACATTCAGCCGATCGAGCGTTTCCTATCGCGCGTCGAATGGCATGAATTTTTGGAGAAAGGAGGCTTCGAAGTCGTTCGGACAACTGCTTATAATGAAAGGAGGCCAATAACTTCCCCTGTCCATGCGGCTTACTCATTGATCCGGCCGTTCATCCCGCTCAACCTGTCGTACCATTTTCTTTTTGAGTGCACGGCTCGTTAATCTCTGAATTGAGACTGCTACTCGTGGTACCTGAGTACCCACCGCACGTTGTCGGTGGTGGGGGAATTGTTTACCAGCGCATTGCGGAGCATATGCGACGTCGCGGTCACGAGGTCGTCGTCGCATATGGAGATTTCACCGGAAGCGGGCCGGAAAGGATCCCAGCTGGGCCAACTTTACCGGAAATCCGTGCGCTTAGCTCGATGCGGACTCCACGTAATATGCCGTGGATTCGATCGGCGATGCCCCCGACTCTTGGTGGTGTGCGGCGACTGCGGCAGACTATCGGGGAGGGATGGGATGTGGCGCATCTTCACGGAGTTGGCTTTCCACTTGTAGATCTGGCGGCACGGTTCTTGCGCCAAAAGAATATTCCGTTTGTCTTCACCATTCACGGAGTTCCGAATTCGCCTAGACGGCGTGGCTTTTGGACGAGCGCAATTTTCCAGTCGTATATGCGGTTTGGCACGTCGGCGACAATCCGGCATGCTGCGGAGGTTACCGCTGTGAGCGCGAGCCTTTTATCTGATCGGCAGCTGGGCAAGACGCATGGAATGGTTATTTACAATGGCACCGATGTTATGCCGCCCGCGCCCGATTTTCATGCCGTGCATCCCTTGGCGAACTCGCCTATTCGCGTCTTGTCTATTAGCCGTATTAGCCTCAATAAAGGATTGGATCTGGCGGTCGAAGCCGTCGCCCGGCTTAACCGGGAGGGCTACAGCGTGACATACGACCTTTTTGGGCCCGACGGCGGGGAGAAAGAGTCGATCCGAGGGCTAATCGCGCGGTGCGGTCAAGAGAACATGATCAATTTGCGCGGAACATTCGAACCCTCCCGAAGGGTAGCGATTATGCGCGAATACCACGCGCTCCTCGTTCCTTCCCGTGTCGAGGGGTTTGGGCTGGCGGCGCTTGAGGGGCTTGCGGCGGGCATTCCTGTTATTGCAAGTCGCGTCGATGGCCTTGCGGAATTCCTGAGCGACGAGAACGCTATACTCGTCAACAAAGAGAGCGTCAGAGATTTGGAACGAGCTATCCTAAAACTCTACGACGTCAACCTCACCGCTGCGCTCGCACAAGGTGCTCGAAAAACGGTCGAATCTTTTTCATGGGAACATTCGCTCAGCGAATATGCTGCGCTTCTTGAAAGTGTCGCATCTAGAGAAAGGTCCCTGGAATGAGCGTAAGGCCGCAGGTCGCTGTTTGCGTCACGCATTACGAATTAGGCGGTCAGCGTACTGTCCTCAACGAGCAGACGAGGCTCCTTTCCGACTCTTACGACATTACTATAGTGACCGAAGAGCAACGGATTGAGGCTCCTCCCTGGTGCCGACTTCTCATAGCGCCTCCCTGGAAGAGCCGGCTCGATCCAAGACCCGTCCGCAAGACCCAAAATCTTTTGGGTGCTTTCGATCTTGTTCATTGCCATGAGAGCTTCGCCTATATATGGGAAGCCGCTAAGAACAGCCGGCCTCTGGTCGTCACGTCGCATGGTAACTGTCCGGCAAAGTATCGCAAGGAGCTTTCGTCAAAGCTAGAATATTGGGCGTCGGAGCCGCTGTACGGTTTAGCCTATCGTAAAGCCGACGCGGTTTTCGGCATTAGCCGATATGTCCAACGGTGGCTCGCCAAACGATATGGGGTTGATGCGCTGCTTTGTCCCAATGGCGTCAATCTGGGCGCGTATTCTGTCGGGCCCGAGCCTCGCGAACGTGCCTTTTTATATGTGGGCGAATTAAGCGAGCGAAAAGGTGTGCCGGCGCTTGTAGACGGTTTCCGGCGCGCCCGCAAAGTCGATCCTTCATTAAATCTTTGGCTGGTCGGTCAAGGCCCTCTGATGGAACCGCTTGGTCGTTTGCCGGCGGAGGAAAAGGTTTGTCTGTTCGGATCCGCGGCCCCGGAGACGCTATCTTCCCTCTACGCCAGATGCATGGCTTTTATTACTGCAAGCTATTGGGAAGGATTTTGCCTTCCGATTCTGGAGGCATTCGCAAGCGGAACTCCCGTGGCGGCCCGGGATGCGTACGCGATGAGCGAGCTGTTACGCTCTCCGCTTGCCGGCATTAAGTTTAGAAACGACTGCGACATTAAGGATGCTATTTTGTTGTTGGCGTCACGCAGCGAAGTCGACAGAGAAATGCTCCGGGAGGAAGCCGAGAAATACCCATGGGAGCTCGGAGCGAGGGTCATCCGCGATGTATACGCACGCCTTCTGGCGTGATCAAATCCCCGCGATTCTGAAAGCGCGCTGGCTGGGCGAGCTGTTCGGTGCCGCACTGGCTGGGCTAATTGCGTGTAGCGCTCTCATTCTTCACGGAGGCATCCCGGCATATAAACACGATTGGCAGTGGCCCGCTCTATCGCAGGATCTTTTTTCATGGGCAGTTTCTAAATCGCTCGGCTGGTATTGGCAGAGCCTGGGCACCGCGAACGACTCAGTTCAGATTCATCCATTTTTCTGGCTCAACGCGTTTATAGGCGCGCTTTTCGGGTCTTACGTCGCGCTGATCATAGTGGTCTCGTTTTTTGTCGCCCTCGCATGCTGGGGAATGTTGCGGCTAGCCGGCCTGTACGTCCCATCGACATCTCTTTGTTATGTGGCGGGCATCCTTTTCGCGCTTAGTCCGGTAACCGTCAATAAGATTGTTGCGGGGCATTTAGCATATCTCGCGGCCTACGCTTGCGTGCCGCTGCTCGCTCTGGCTGTCCGCAGAGGGCGCTTTTGGCAAGCAGCATTTTGGTTTGCGTGGTGTCTGCTTCAGATCCAGGTAGCGTTGCTTGCCATCATCATAGTGATGGTCCTGGGGCGGCATCGTAAAAACTTACGAGCCGGTATCTTCCCGTTCGCTTGTGTGGTTGGAACGATACTTCCATACCTTTGGGCATTGCTGCAGCCGGCTGGACTCGCAGTGGCGGGGTCGATGAAAACGAGCCTCCCTTGGGAACTATCGCAGTCGGCCACGCTGTTAGCCGCCCTCCAGGGCGATGGCTACTTTGCGCACTATTGGATAAATGCGGTCGCCGGTACGCCGGCGCAGGCCGCCCCGATGATCTATCCACTAGCATTGGCGGCGCTCATCGTGCGGCGACGGCGCATCGTCATCGCGCTGGCTTCCATCTACGGCACAGGCGTGGCGCTCGTCTGGGGCCTGAACGGGCCTCTGGCGATTCCCATGGCATGGAGTTTTACTCACGTCCTTGCGGCCTCGGCATTTCGAGAATTATATGACGCTGCGTTTCTCATAACGTTTAGCGCATCGCTGCTGGCAGCTCTCCTGCTACTAATAATCCCTAAACGCTACCGATCGATGGCTGCTATTGCTATCACTATATTCTTCGCATGGCCTTGGATGAATGGAAGCGTGCTTGCTCAGACTGGAACACCTGCCCTAAGTGCTGCCGAAACAACAGAGATCGCGTCTGCCTTGCAGGACCGTCCCAGTGCTGCAGAGTTTTTATTGCCGCCCGCCGCAAACCCGGTTGGACCTATTGCAAATCGTTTCGGCGGAGCTGATCCCTTAGCTTTTCCAATAGGACAAATGGTTCCATTCTGGTCCTACAATGACTTCGGATACTATCATGGGCTCGCCGAAGCGGTGTTGAAAGGCGGACCTTTTTCAGCGCCTTTAGCGCGTGCTTTGGGAATTGGAGCAATTGTTTCTCGGAGCAATATCGAAACTAAATTTCGGGCGAATTCGGCTTTTCCGGCGAGCTTTACCATTCAAGAAATATCCGGTAAGCAGCCATTGCTGCGTGGTTGGCATCGGATTTGGACGTCGTCCCACGTCGAAATAATGATACCGGATGCGCCGATGGGTTTACTACAGATTATGCAAAACTTCCGAAAGGCGCCTTCGGGTGCGGATCCGGCGGCGCAGATACCGCCAGTGGAACTTCTCGCCGCGGGGTCTGACCCGGCACGCGGCTGGGTTCATGGTTCAGACTGGTGGTTTCTTTCGCCGGCTCTTGCAGCTGCCGCCGGTGCGGCGGTTACTAGTTCGCGAGCTTTTCCATTTACGGTTCTCTGTCAAGGCTTCGGGCGACGTAGGGAGCTCGCGCTTCTGGGGCAAGGCGCCATCGGTTCGGTTGAAATCCGCGATCCTAACAACTGGTCAATCCGCACCGTGACCTGCGGTGTAATGTTGATCGCGCGTACATACAGGGGATCTTTCATTGCGGTCACCACCCCCGAAGAGCTTCGACGTTGGAGCAATCTGGAGCGCGACCTTAGCGGATTGCAGCTCCAAAATTTGTCGGCTGTACGGTCCGGCGACATGATAGCGGCGAGAGCGGTTGCTACCTGCCGGAAATGCGCCGTACGGCTGAGCCAGACGTACTCGACCCTGTGGACCATGCGCATAGACGGCCGGTCAGCTCCGCTTCACCAAACAATGCGCGGCCTGGATAATGAATGGCCTGTCGCGATTAAATCTGGCGACGAAATAACCGTCGAATACCGCGACCCGGTCGGCCGCGTCGCGAAATTTCTTGCGGTGATCTGCTGGCTTGCTGTTGCTGTAGGTGTGATAAGTGAAACCGTTATTATTACAAGGCGTCGCAACCGATTAGGTGGAAGCGATTCAATGCCGGGAGGTATGTGATTTGGTTGATGAATTAGGAAAATTTTACGAGGAAAGGGCTCATGAAAAATTCCCAACCTCGGATAATCCCGAAAATGACGCGGTCAACCGAAGGGCACTAAAAGCACTCGAACTTCAGCCCGGGCAGCGCCTTCTCGATTTCGGCTGTTCGGACGGCTATTTCACGAGTCGTCTTGCGCAGGCGTGCCCGGGATTAGAGGCATACGGCGTTGACCTCGTTTCTCACGCGCACTGGAGAAAGCTACCATCGATTACCTTCGTTGCCGGAGATTTCCCGATACCGTTTCCAGACGGGTATTTCGACGCCGTCTTCTCTTCACAAGTACTCGAACATCTTCCTGATCCGGCTCTGGCGATTTCAGAACTTAGCCGCGTCGTTAAGCGGGGCGGCCGGATGTGGATCGCGACGCCCAACAGCTACGACGACACATGGAGCGTATTTCATGGTCTACAGCATTATATTGATAAAGTGGAATTCCACTTCCGGCATTTCTCGGCACAGGAGCTACGCCTCATGTTTGCAACATACGGTTGTGAAGTGGTTAACGTAAATTACGATCTGTTCGCTGGCTTGTGGTTATACTACAAGATGGTCTCGTATAATCCCAGGCTGAAGAAGAGACTGTTGAAGGTAGTGGCGCCGGAAATTGCTGCCGGAAGCTGCCGTGCGGGAACTTCGTCGGCGCCGAACGCGGGATCTTCAATTCCTAAAACGATCGCATTCGCCGTGTTGCGCGCCCTAAGGAAGTTCGATGAGATGTTTTCTAAATCGCCTCTCTGCCAGGTCATCGAAGTGACGGTCATCAAGAAATAACCGTTGCCTTGAGCGCTTTGTTCATATGAGCCAAGGACAAGCGAGATCTGCTCGCGCTTCCTTTGAAAATCTTTGGAAGTCGCTGTCTGACCGGCCCACCTTAGCTGCAGGCGTCGTTGCGATACTGCTTTATGCAAGGTCGATACGCGCTGGGTACCTTATCCTAGGCGGCGATACGGACGGATCTTTTCTGGACCCCTATTTGGCCTTGCAGCGAGCGTTTGACGCTTGGGCTTACCATATTGGACTGGGTAACGACAATACGCCAGCGATCGGCCAAATTCCGGTATATGCTTTTGAAACGGCATTACATTTCCTTGGTCTCGCCCCTTGGATAGTGCAATGTGTCACTTATGCAGTTGTTTTTGCATTGATTCCGACGGGCATTTGTTATTACGTTCGGACTGTTTTTCCGCAACGACCGTTGTTTGAATTTTTTGCTGGGTTAGCATCGATTACGAATTTCTACGTGGCTCTTATGTGGTACACGCCGGTTTTACCCTATGAATTTGGGATCATTGGCTCCTGTTTCATCGCGGCGAGTGCGTTGGCATTCGCTAGGAACCCTGGGGCGCGCAGCACTCTGATGCTCTGTTTGGCCGTTGCGCTCAGTTACGGGGGCGGTTCTAACGCGGCGGTCGCAGCTATGATGTTTCTCGTTTCGGCTATTCTGATTTATTCCGGAGCGGTCGCGATGCACGTTTCAGTGCGGCGTCTTCTTGTTGCGTGCGCAGTCATCGTAGGGATGAGCCTAGCGTGGTTCGTTCCTACCGTAGTCTTTTTTGCCAGCGAGCACGCTTTAATCTCTGGAAGCACCTACTCGGCGGCTTGGGGTTACGGAACGCTAGTGGCGACCAGTGGTTCAACAACAATCCAGAATGCGATACGACTCATCGGTTCTTGGAACTGGGATCACTCTGATGCTGCGGGTCACGCTTATGTGCCATTCGCTACATGGTATACACGCAATCCGCTTCTATTTCTGCTTTCGTTCCTGTTGCCGGTGGTGGCTCTTGTAGGGGTCATGTTGCGGAGTCGCGCCAAGATTGGTCATTGGAAGCTCGTGATCGGCATCAGCCTTGGGTGTTCGATTTTCTTTATGAAAGGAATTGCGCCGCCGTTTGGTTGGCTGTTCAATTGGCTTTTCGATCACTTGCCCGGCTTCAACGTCTTTCGTGATCCATTCTCGAAGTTTGGACTGCCTGCTGCAGTGTTCATGGCGTTGCTTGCCGGACTGGGCGCCGACTATTTGATAAGCGCCGTGCGCGGTAACTATAAGAAAGTCGCGGCATTGGGACTAACCGCGGGTTTCCTTATCTCACTCGCTCCATACCTTGCAGGTCAGATGTTTCGGAGCGTTGGCTATGCTGACATGCCCTCGTATTACGTGCACATGCCGGCGTCCTATTCAGAGGCCGCGGATTATCTAAACAAAATTCCTAACCAGGGGAAGCGACTACTGGTCTTGCCCTTTTCGCCGCAGATTAGCTACACGACATTTTTGTGGGGCTTCAACGGCCCCGACCCGCTACAATTTATCATAAGGCGGCCGGTCATCTTCGAGCCGGGCTCCTGGGCGGACCCCTACACTGCGGTCGCGGTTGGTGGTGTTGACCAGTCGGCTTCCGCACTGAGGTTGAGACTTCGTGAATTGAATATAGGCTACGCGCTTATCCATCGAGACATCGACACATCGTTCTATGGAGCAGTGCCGGCGCAAAAAGTCGAACAACTTGTCGTTTCCGCAGGCGGGAGTCTGGAGCGCGTATTCGGGAAGGGCGAACTGGCGCTGTATTCATTTCGGGATGAAGTGGGTCATGATTACAGATTGAGCCTTTTAAAAGGCGCGCTCGGCGTCCCAGACGGACTGCGAGAGAGGATCGAGTTTGGAAGTATTGATTTTTTTAGCGGCGGCTCCAACACCGCGATTAACAAAGTCAGTAGGCTTCGGGCCGGCAGTCACGCCTTGGTAGCTTTCCCGAGCACTATGCGCTTCGACGGAACCCACGATCTGCGGTTTATCGTGCCCGATTTTGATTTCGCAAACATGGTGTTGGGAAGTCCGGGCGCAACGGGCCTGAGCATCGATAATTCGGCCGTTACAAATGGCGAAACGATTGATCTGACGCCGGGAGCTCACACGGTTAGTACCTTCTCCTCGGTCATCGACCAAGGAAGCAGATGGCAAAAGCCTGTCCGTGAGGCTGGGATAGCCGAAGTGATGCCCCTGCCGTCAGTGAGTGGTAACCGGATTGTTCTGATTTCACTGAATCTACCTAATTTTCCCGACAATCATATTGGTCTTACGCTGGAGTGTTGCGCCGGACCCCATCGTCGTCATCTGACGGGAGATGTGTCTGTCGCTCTGGACGGGGCTAAGCACACGCTGGCTATACCCATTAATCTGCGAGATCAAATGGATTTACGCGTAGCCGCGTATGGTGATGGAATGCCGAAATTGTCGCCATTTAAAGCTCTTGTGAGAATTGCGCAAATCGTGACGACGCAGCACATCGTCGTTCCCGCTTTTTTATCGTTGGAGCCGACACGCGACCTTCAGCGACTACCCCCCGAAACTTACTTGTTGCGCTCCAATCGCACAATTACTGGAACACCTAGTAGAACTGATGAAATCGTTCTGACAACGCCCATGGTTGATGGGCCGCTCGATCGACCCGCGACATACGCCGTAGAGTTGCCTCAGCTTTTCGGACTCGCGGCTGCCTCCGCACCGGCGTTACGAGCAGCTGGTTCGAGTGGACCTGCAATCGCAATACCTAACTGGACGAAAGCTGGTTCGATTTTTTCAGTGGATAGATCGCCGGTGTCGCGTGGCACTTCCGTCACCCTGGCCAAAGGGATACATCGATTTACCGAGGGGCGGAACACGCAATCGCGGATAGTGGCAAGGAGCCTGCTACTTTCAGCGCCTTCAACCGCAGGCCAGTTAGAACGGCTATCTTTTTTCCCCGTTGTATTCCCCAGTGCTGGAAGGTGGCTGTTGACGGTCCGCTACACAATTAGCGGCGGAAACGCAGGTGCGGGCTACGCGTCTACGAGTTTGAGCCATAGCAGCAAGAATCAGGACATTGCTTTAGTCAGCGATGGGAAATCACACAGTACTTCGTTCTTTTTCGTCACCGATGCCGAGTCCAGGGGGTTCATCGAAATATATGGAACATACAGTGCGGCAAACGCTCCTCGACAAGTTGGGGTGACGCTAAGCGCTATCTCCTCGCAACGCTTGTATAACGTACCGCCGGAATTCGTCTTCAACAACGTTGGTAAAATTTCGGGAGGAGTACTTCACTCCCCTTACGCGGAGTCGCACAGGCTAGCGCGCCTGGAAAACGGCGGGGACTTGCCTGAAGTGATGCTCTTTCCGTCGCGGACCTCAGACTCGTTTAGCGTGTATGTTCCGGGGCCGGGGGTACTGCAATTAGACAACGCCGCTAATCCGAATTGGATCGCAAGCAATGGCGGCCACCTCCTGCAAAAGGTCTTAGTAAATAATGCTTTCGATGGCTGGCTCATAACGAAACCAGGGCGGGTTGCTATTTCCTACCGTATGACACGCGCGAGAACTTTATCCGCAGCTGCTTCAGCTGCAGCGCTATGCCTTTTGTTAATCGGCTTGTTGGTAGTAAGGCGGCGCGCTTTGCAGGCGCGCTGAATACGGCAGTAAAAAACAGGAGCTTAACGGAAGTCGGCAAAGGGGCCACGAGATGAACGGCGCACACTATGATTCCGAGCCGGGCGGGATTTTTGGGCCTGCAATAAGCTTTAAGGCGATTCGGCTTTGGCTGTCCTTACTGGTACTAGTGGCTGCGTTACTGGCTTCTTCGCAAGGGTGCGCGAACAACGGGAAATCTCCCGTTCCTCCCACCGGAAAAATCCTTGGATGGGAACTGAATCCGAAGAACAACACCGCGGTCGCCCTAACGTTTCAGCTATACGGTAAAAATAAATTCCCAGACGGGGTTTTTGACGTAGCGTCGGGCAACGAGCATTCCTATTGGGATATCGCGAATACGACCTCGACGGCCGACGGTGATAGAGTAAGAATAGTCGCTAGGAGTAAGACATTCCTACCGTACGTGGGGGACAGGATCTGGATTTATGAAGAGAGCTCAAAGGCCAATTCCCCCCTCTTCATTGCTTCTGCGCTAATTGAAGGTGCAAAGGAAGTTATAAATCCCAATTTCGTTGAATGGCGAGCTGGCTATCCGGCTCCGACGGGCTGGACTCGCGTTGGCAATTTATCGCCAATCATTAAGCAGGTGCAGGCGCAGGGGCGTATTGGAATCGAAATCACAGCAGAGCAGTCTCCCGCACGCGCACCCGTCCAGGTTGCTCTGGAGCAGCTACTGCCGCTCTCAAACCGTAAGCTATCGTTTGACATATTACCCTCGGCAGACTGTAGCGTCTCCTCTTTGCCCACCCTGTTGATCGGCGTCCAAATCGCCGACGACCAAGGAAGAGCATTGACGTATTGCGTTTCCTCAAAAGTAATATCCCGAAAAATCATAGCGATGCAGGATACCGAAAACGTCCTAATTGTTCTACCGGGCCGCATTCATTCATGGAATCACCTTGAGACAAAAATTAGTGATGCGCAGTCTCTTCTCGACCTCAAATCAAATGATTTTGGCATGTTGCATGCCAAAGCGATCGTCCTCTTGAACCCGAGCGCCAATGGAAGCGCCCCGGTAATTCCCTCCGTGAGTGCCGTATTTTCTGGGTTCAAGCTTTCGCCATGAATGAGTTACCCAAAAAAGTTAGCCGCCATGAACGATCGTCTACACGACCTTCGCCGCGCGCAAATCGTTTAGGATTTCTTAAGAATTTGAAATAGCCGCATAATATCCATAGGAATTCGCAAAATGCGCTTGCCCGAAAAACGCGTAGGGCGTATCTCTTGGACAGTAACCGGCAGCTCGAGCATTTTTAGGCGGGCTCTCTGTGAGCGGACCATCAATTCAGTGTCAAAGATGTCGCTATTTGTTACGCAATTCCTCGCGATCGGAAGGACCGTCTCAGCGCGGAGCGTCTTGATGCCATGTGTGTCCGTGCCGTTATATCCGAGAAGTGCCCTTAAGAAAAACCAATTAAAGATTCGGCTCACGATCTTTCGATAAATGGTGCGGCTGTCCGTTGATCCAGGAAGCAGTTTTGACCCATTTACAATGTCGTATTCCAGGTTATCCACCATTGATAAGTATAAAAATCTTTTGTCCCAAAAATCCACGTTAAATATGACAATATATTTGCCCCGGGCGGTTTCGAGCCCACGTAACAAAGCAATTCCATAGCCTGGCTCGGCAACCCTTACGAGACGTATGCGCGAGTCTCGTGCCACGAAGTTTTGAACCGTCCCGACCGTCTTGTCGCTGCTTCCACTTTCGATTACAAGAAGTTCGTAGGTCAGTTTAAGATCCTCGCAAGCGCTTGTAACCTCATCCAAGAACAACGCAATATGGTCCTGTTCGTTACGAGCGGGAACGAGGATGGTGACGAAATTTTCTGAGATATCTTCCACCGGTGGGTGCTCCATCATCAAGAATAAGATTCGGCAGTGGAACGGATGCTTTGCATAGCAATCCGGACGTTTCGTTTTGGCTGTGGGCACGCCGCACCTGCTCGGCGGCGCACGCCAAAATCAAGCCACTAACGAATCATTGCTTTAATCGAGTCGAGAGCGCACTCGGAAGGACTCCCGCCCATCAAAAAAAAGAAAGGGCATAGTGCGAATTCTTGTATCGGGTGCCGGCGGTTTTATTGGGAGTCACGTGGTGGAGGCGTGCGTTCGTGCCGGACACGACGTGAAGTGCCTCGTGAACTATAACTCGCGAAGTGATTACGGATTCATTAGCGAGCTTCCGAGCGTGATCCAGTCTGAGATCGAAGTCCACGTAGCAGACATTCGTGACTCCGAGGCAGTTTACACTTGCTGCGATAATGTCGAAGCCATCTTACATCTTGCGGCATTAATAGGTATACCTTACTCATATGTAGCGCCAATATCGTACATCCAAGTTAATGTTATGGGCACGCTTAATTTCCTGAATGCAGCTCGACGCCTAGGCTTGCGTTTCATCCACACGTCAACGAGCGAAGTGTATGGATCTGCAGAATACGTTCCTATTGATGAGGCCCATCCGCTTTCGGCGCAATCGCCCTATAGCGCTTCCAAGATTGCCGCTGACAAAGTTGCGGAAAGCTACGCGCTTTCTTTTGACCTAGCGGTAACTATAATTCGACCGTTTAATACGTTTGGGCCGCGCCAATCGCTGCGCGCCGTCATACCAACGTTGGCGAGTCAATTACTTGATAGTGATGTGCGCAGCGTGCAGGCGGGCTCTCTGTATCCCGTACGAGATTATACGTTTGTTACGGATACTGCGGGCGCGTTCCTCAGAGCACTTGCGCGAGATATTTCGCCCGGGACGGTGATCAATCTGGGCACAGGAGTCGGATTTTCGATCGCGGAGATCTACACCAAACTTCAAGAGATAACTGGAATACAGAAGCCGATTGCGCAAGAATCGCGCAGGGTGCGGCCTGAGCATTCGGAAGTGACGCGCCTCGTTTCGGATAATACACTGGCGCGGGAGCTCCTCGGTTGGGAGCCGACGGTTTCCTTTGATTCTGGCTTGAAAGCCGTGGTAGACTACCTCGCTGAACGAGGTATCGCGCGACCCGAGCGTTATTACACATAGATGCAAGCCGTTATTTTAGCGGGTGGCACCGGAACGAGGTTAGCGCCTTATACGACAGTGCTACCGAAGCCCCTGATGCCCGTCGGACAGATGCCAATCCTAGAGCTGATTATTCGCCAGCTAAAAGTTCTGGGTTTTAAGCGCATAGAGATGGCCACGGGTTATCTTTCCGGTTTAATTGAGGCGTATTTCGGCGACGGTTCGCGATGGGGAGTCGAAATCCGTTACCATGTCGAGAAAACCAGGGCGGGAACCGCCGGCCCGCTGCTTCTTCTTAAGGACGTCCTAGAGCAAGATTTTCTGATTATGAATGGCGACGTATTAACTGACCTCGATTTTGCCGCTTTGCTCAGCGCCCATTGCGAGAAGAAAGCTCTGTTAACCATAGCAACGTGTCAGCGCGACGTTACGCTGCCTCTAGGAGCGATCGTCCGGCTTCCCGGGGGCGGGATTACAGACTATATCGAAAAACCAACCTATCATTTTGAATGCTCCGCTGGAATATACGCCGGTAACCGGGAAATCGTGTCCTATATCGATCCGAGCCACGCGGTTGATCTTCCCGACCTTGTGCGGATCCTCATCAATCAGGAAAAGCATCTCGCGTCCTTTCCGATCACTGGTTTTTGGCTCGACATCGGCACTCCCGAGGACTACCGAACCGCAAACGAGCAGTTCGAAACCCGATTTGCGCATTTGATGCAATGAGGATTGCCATAACCGGCGCACGATCGGACATCGCTAAAAACATCCAATTCCTTGCCGCCGATTCCGGCGATACAATAACCCTCGCCCCGCCCAGTAAAGAGTTGAATTTCCTGACTAGTCAGGAGAAGCTCGCTGTTTGGTTGGACAGATGCGCACCTGATGTCGTGGTCCACCTGGCCGGAAGTAAGCCGCCGGCTCCCGTGACAGCTCTGTTCGCGAATAATGTGGCTGTTACATACAACCTCTTGGAAGCGATGGCGTCTGCTTCGCCCGCGGCCCGCTTAGTTTTTTCGTCCTCTTCGGCCGTGTATGGCCAGCTGGCGGTGGACGAAATCGCGGGAGTGGGAACTACCGTGCGGCCTGTAAACGCCTATGGCTATTCAAAGGCAGCCCAGGAGGACCTCGCATTTCGGTTTTGCCACTTAGCCGGTCGCCGACTTGTCATCGCGCGAATTTTTAACATGATCGGTACGCTAGGCGACGACTACAGTGTACTTCCTTCGCTCGTCCGTCGCAGTATTGCGAGTCTGCCCGGCGCTTTAATGACAGTCAAGGATGGCTACTGCGTCCGAGACTTTATTGACGTCGTCGACGTAGCTAGCGCCTTATTGTTGGCTTGCAAGGCCGATGACCCCCCGGAAGTTATGAACATTTGCTCGGAAATTCCGGTAAGCATTATGCAGCTGGCAACCCTGGTAAGTCAGCGCCTAGGGAGAACCATAGCATTTGACTTTCAGCCGGGAAATGCTCACGACACAATCATTCGATCCGTGGGCGATGCTTCGGAAACCCGAGGTCTTGGTTGGGAACGAAAACGGTCTTTAGTGGAATCTATTGACGAAACAATCCGGAGGATTTCCAAGGTCGTTCCGATTGCTCCAAAAGCAGCCCCTTTGAGACAGACCTGAGCCTCTTCGCAAAAAGAACCGCTCCCCACAAAGCGACAGGTTTGGTGGCTGCGTTATGGACGTTGCGATAAGGGGCGAAGCCTTTAATCATTCAGCGGTTTTGACCAGATAGTTTTGAAATCTGCCTGTATTACCACCGGTCATCAGCGTTATGACCGGAACGGGTGAGAGGCCACTGTCTACGGCTTTGAACGTGTGCTGATCAATTGAACCCTCAATCACATTCGGATTTCCGATGGTGACGGTCAAGCTATAGGAATGATACTTTGTATCGTTCGTCCCTGAAATCGGCGGAGTGATAGATGAGAACGAGCCTTCCTTAAATTTGAAAAGATAGATTGCCCCCGTACCATCCATGTCCACGCCGTATCCATTCGAAAAATCTCCAATAATAAGGCCCGCGTCCGAGGTGTTACCTTTCTTGATGCGTCCACTAACAGATAAAGGCCAGCCCGCATGAAGCTTATACTGGGTTAGCGATGATTTCTTATCGACGTCCGTCCAGGATCCATCACGATCGAGGAATCCGCCGAACAGGATGTACTCCACGCGCGCTGGCGTAACTGGCGTAAAAGCTGCGGGCGGCTTTGAAAAATCGAAGCAATCGCCCAGATTGCGTGCTCGAGCGTCGGTCTGGCCTAATGACCCCAGTTCGAACGTTGATTCGATGAAGCGGACCAGACTCCCGAACTCATATTGCGTATGCGAAACGTAGTGCCGTTTTGCATACGGTGACACCACGATCAACGGCACACGAAATCCAAGACCTTCAACATCGAGGTGCGGCGGTCTGACATGATCGTACCATCCGCCCCAATCATCCCAAGTGATAAAAATTGCTGTGTTGCCCCAATACGGGCTCTGGCCAATCGCATTTACGAGGGCGGCAACCCAATCGGGACCGCTGCTACTATAGCTATTCCCATGATCCGAATTCCGAAGTGTGGGAACGATCCAAGTGACCCGGGCTAAGTCACCGGCGGCAATGTCGTGGAACACATTTGTCTCGGGCGAACTAATGTTTCGTTCCCAGTCGGGTCCCTCACGGACCGCTTGAATTGCGTCGAAAGGATTCCATAACGCCCCGGTGTCAGTTCTGGGCGCCGGAGAGTAGTATTTCCAGGATACCTGTTTATTATCGAGCAAAGTGGCTAAAGTTGGATAAAAGAAACATGGAAAAGGTCCCGGAACGATGTTGCCCGTAGCGTCGTAAAGATTTACCCTCTTGTCCGGCAGCGCATCGCAACCCCACGCGGCGTCTGGCAGATTCGCGTTTACCGAGTAAAAAGGTATGTCGACAGCGTCTCCAGTTTGCGCGGCGATAAGATACTGATGCGCCTCAAAACTCGAACTTGCATTTGATTGAAACATCCTGTCTGCGAGGGTGTATGTGCTTGCAAGTTTCCAGTACGGAACGATCTCGTTTCGTGGGACATACGCATACGCAAGATATTTGTTCGGCGCTGAGTGCACAAGCGAATTATACACAAGATCAAAGCCGTCCATGCGACCGTCATCATACTCAGTCAGCCACTCGCTGTGACTGTGTGAGACGTTCCCGCCCTCAAGGGTCACGGGCGCAAGGGGGACTCTTGTTCCGTCTTTCGCTAGGCCGCTGGTCGCCGAGTCGGCGCCCGGAAAGCCCTTAAATAAGTTGTCAAAGCTGCGATTCTCCTGAATAATTATGACGACATGTTCGATCTTGGAGCTCGCCGAAGGCAAAGCGCTTTGCGCAACCGCAAAGCGCGTTACGAGCGGCGCAAATAGAAAAACCAAACTGGCGACTGTGCGCCATGCTAAATTAAATTGGGAAGGCATGGATGGTCGTCCCCGCTGCAACGATAATCGTGCGGCCTACGATGACCGGCGGCGAAGTAGAAAAGGGAGTGTCGAACGCTTCAGCCTGCAGAAGCTTGCCGCTCCGGGAATCCACGGTGTAAAACACCCCGGTGGTATCACCCACATACAGCCGCCCCCGCGTTATCACCGGACTCATCTTTACTGGTCCTGCGGTACGCAGCCGCCAGCGCACGCGACCGCTCTTGCCGTCAAAGGCGACAAGCTCATCGCTTGTCGGTATCGCCTGGTAAAATATTTGATCCGCAAAAGCGCCTGCTACGGCCCGCTCGGAAGAGCCAACGGTTGTATACGGTCCATCCTCGCTCGCTCGGAAAACCCAAATCACATGCCCGGATTTGCTATCTAGCCCAGCAACCACTCCGCGTCCACCGGGACCGTACCTACGGCTGGGACCGTCAACCCCGCTGACAAAGATCATGCTGTTTGCATACGTCGGGGACGAATCACAATCGCCATACGAGGACCGCCAAATGATCTGACCCGACTTTGGCGACAGAGCCACCGTGCTGCCGTTATAGGTCGGTCCCGTACAGATCCCGAAGACGACTAATGACCCGAATGCGTTTGCGGAAGCCATGGTTGAAACACCACCAAGGCTAGTTTTCCATATCATATTGCCAGTGGCCGGTTCCAAACCGTAAGCGTTTTGATCGCCGTTGGAAAAAACTAGTTTTCCGCCAGCAATAACCGCTGAAGGCATGTCTTCGCCGACCGTTGCGTATGACCATAGCTGCCGGCCAGTAGCCAGGTTTATGGCAATGATGTGATCCCCGGCCCGCCGGCCCCACGTCTGGCCGCCGTGCGCGGAATACACCCATTTTGTCGGTTTCGCACCCAAGACGCCTTTGTCTCCCGTTCCGACGTACACTTTGCCGTTGTGCACTATTGGGGTCGACATCATGACGTTATCGCCGCGGGCTTCCCATTCCGGCAGGCCAGTCGCAATGTTTAATGACACGACCCGCCCGTCGAAGGTATCGAAGATCACGGTTTCGTTAACTACTGCCAGCGCACTGTTTACGCGTGCCTTCGCGTCAAAGGTCCAATGAGCTGCGAAATTGCTCCGTTCGACGACAGCGTTGTTGTCTGGGCTACGTTGATACTTCGGCCATTCGGCTGCCGTTGTCGAATTAGGCTGGTTTGCCTGAACAGGCACGTAAGCTATCGGCGAGAATAAAAGGCCAAAACCAAGGGCGACTCGCGCGCCACGTTGCGCTAATGAATGTAATTTTCTACGCAATCGACTCCAGTTCATGTGGCTGCCACTGATTTGTTCATGGGCGACTCCGATACGAACCTATGTTTCACGCTTTCGTGCCGCTGGCTGGACGCCAATAATCACGTAGAGTGGCTGCACTTAGTTGTCGCGCGTTTGGAAAGTTTTCACATTTCGCAGGCCGGCATCGCGGAACGTTTGCTCGACGCCGGGGGCTTCGTCGCCGCTGGCTTTGTATGTGACGACGCTGCGCCCTGCCTCAATCGCGTCGTTGTAATTTTGCACCTGGTCTTCGGGAATCGGCCAGTCGGCGAGATGATCGATGATGTGCGGCTCGGCGAAGAAGCCGATGTAGCGGTTGTCGGAACTGATGTTCGGGACGTTCGGATCGATGCTCGTCATGATGCCCGTCGTGCCGGTGATGACGTCGTGCGCTGTATCTGTGGTCGTGTGCCCTTGGCCGACATGCATGAATGTGACGATCGACTCCTCGTGGTCAGTCGTCGGCGCATCTTTCGTGATGACGGCCAGCTTGTCGCAGTTCACGTTGGGCGTACTGCATAGCGCGTCTTCCAGTTGACCCGGATTCGACGATTGCGCGATGCCCGCTACTAGTTTTTCAGCCATGGGGCTCCTTTACGACGACATTTCCTTGACCGCCTTCGCGAGCCGCCCGATGCCTTCGCGGATCTTCTCCGGCGAGGCGTTTGAGAAGTTCAAGCGCATGCCGTCGGTGACGTCGCAGTGCGGATAGAACGAGACGCCCGGGACGAACACAACGCCGTCCTTGGCGGAAATCTGCAGCAGATCGGTGGTGTCGACGCCCCGCGCGCGAGCCCACAAGAACATGCCGCCTTGCGGCTTGTTGAACGTAACGCTTTTTGGCATGGACTCCGCAAGGGCGTCGTACATCACGTCCCTGCGCTGGTGATAGACGCGGCGGATCGTCTGAACGTGCTCCTCGAACTCTTTGGCGCGCGCAACGATGCGCGCGAAGAGATATTGCGTAAGCGTGCCGCTCTGTAAGTCCGCGCCTTGTTTGGCGAGCACGAGCTTTTCATGGACCTCGGGGTCGCGTACGGCCAGCCACGCAACGCGCATGCCGGGCGCCAAAATTTTGCTGCCGGTGCCGCTGTATACCACCGTTCCGCTCGTCGGATAACTCACGAGCGCGGGCAGGTCTTCACCTTCGAAACTCAATTCTCCGTACGGGTCGTCTTCGATGATGGGAACGCCGAAGTGCTCGCAAACGCGCACGATGCGCTCGCGGCGCTCGCGTGAGAGCGTGCGTCCCGTCGGATTTTGAAAATTCGCAACCAAGTAGACGAACTTCGGCGGCGGCTCGGCGTGCGCGAGCACGTGCTCGAGCGATTCGGGCACCATGCCGTCCTCGTCCGTATCGACTGCCAGATAACGCGCTTGGTAGGCGTCGAACGCGTGAATCGCTCCCAAGTAAGACGGATTTTCCAATACGATGTGGTCGCCCGGGTCGACCAAAATCTTCGCGAGCAGATCCAGCCCTTGCTGCGAGCCGTTCACGATGATAATCTGATGCGCGTCGAATTGCGTGCCCAGCCGGCGCGTCAGCCGCGCCGCGACCCATTCGCGCATCTCCGGAATGCCGTCGGTCACCGTGTACTGGAGCGCGCGCGCGCCGTACTCTTCCATCACCTCGCGCGTGCATTGGGCGATCGCTTCGGTTGGAAAGAGTTCGGGCGCGGGCAAGCCGCCGCCGAACGAAATCACATCGGGCTGGAGGGTGACCTTGAGCATCTCGCGGATGGTGGAGGCGCGCATGTGCGCGGTCCGCGCAGCAAAGCGCACGGTTCGCGGAACGGTAGCCATTACGCCAGCCGTATTCCCCGAAAACGGACCTCCGCCCGCTAGGCCGGCATGGGCGGGCCGCTCGGCGGGGGAGCCGCCGGGCTTGCAACGTGCGGTCCGGCGAAGGTCGTCTCTCTGATGAAAGCCAGAATGGCCGAGCCCAGACCCATCGTCCAGACCAGCGCCACGACGAACAATCCGACGCCCGGCAAGATCTCCGCGGCGCACAGCACGACCAGCCCCAGGATCAGCGCGCCCAGCGGCGACGGCGTCGTGTGCGGCGAGATCAATTCGAAGAGCCGGCGGCCGATCAAGAGGCCGAGTGCTGCTTGACCGATCAGCACGCAGGCGACGATGGCGACGAACTCCAGCGGTATGAGCGGAATGCCAACCAAACTGATGGCGAGCAAGACCGCGATCGGTAAGCTTGCGATCAGCGCGATGACGCCGGATGCCGCGGACAAGCCGGGGTGTTTTTCGATGCGGTCCAGCGCCGTGCGCACGCGCACGGGGAAGATCAGAAAGATCAGAACGATGACGAAGCTGTAAGCCAGCAGCGTCGTGATTTTCGCGGTGTCGGCCGCAATGCTCGAGACGCCGGCGGCCCACGGAACGAGGGAACTGAATCCGCCGGCGTAGACTTGCTCGTGACCGGTAACGACCGCGCCCGGCGCTTTTTCGATCGTGCCGCCGAAGACCGTCACGTCCCCGTCGACCTCGCCTTCGATGATCGCGTTGCCGCCGAAGACCGTGACGTCGCCCTGCACGACCTGATCGGGCGCCACGACGACGTTTTCTCCGAAATAACTGTCGCCGTGATCGATCATCTGCGTCCGCGCCGAAGCCGTCGCGGTACAGAGCGTGACGGCTGCCAGTACCAACGCGAGAAAAGCTGCTAGGCGGTACGTCATTTGGCCTCCGATGCCGACGCGAGGTGCGCGGCCAAGCGCGGACGGATGAGAAAATAGATCGCCGCGCCCGCGGCAGCGAGCGTGAGATCGACCGAGAGGACGCCGGCGCCGAACGTCGCCAGGACCGGTGCGCCGTGCGCGATACCGGCGGCGCCTCCGGCAAACGACTGTGCCACACCGCCGAAGGCAGCCGCAACGGCGGCGCCGATTTTCGGCAGGCTCGCGCCCGATACGGCAAAAACGGCGAGCGCCGCAATCCATGCCGCCGTCAGATAGAGCGCGAAAAAACTCCAGAGGCGGTGCTTATGCGGTTGGGGTGCGGGCATCGACGACGTTTCGGCCATGACGGCAAACGTGAAGTTGTTGGGCAGGTCCGGAACGTCGGTCGTGAAGAGAAGTGCGTCGACGACTTTGACCTCTTCGAGCAACCGCGCGCACGCGGCGCACGAACCGATGTGCGCGGTCGTGTCGATCATCTCGCGCGGCGACAGCGTGCCCTCGAGGTAACGGTCGAGCAGCGGTTCACACGAGGAGCAGCGCACGTTTGCCTCTCTCCCGTCCTTCGACAGGCTCAGGATGACAATTGGGGGGCACAGAACTGCGCGCAGCAGTTTCGCGTTCAAGCATTTTTTGTGCGAGCGCAATCTTGCCGCGGTGGATCAGCGTCTTGACGTTTCCGAGCGAAAGGCCGAGCGTGCGCGCGATGGTGTGGTATTCCATATTGTTGTAGTAACGCAACGTCAGCACCGTGCGCGTTCGTTCGGGGAGCTCGGCAAGCGCGGCTCGCAGCTCGCGCTCCGCTTCTGCACGCACGACCCCGGCTTCGGGATTGCCGTCGCGCGAGAGATCGGGAAGCGCGTTTTCGAGCGTTTGATCTTCCGGGAGTTCCGACGTCTGCACTCGGCGTTGCGATTTCCCCAAGTGCGTGCGCACGACGTTGCGAGCGATCTGATAGATCCAGGTCGAGAATTTCCCGAGCGCCGGATTGAACGTGCCCAAATGCGCGTAGGCTCGCAGGAACGTCTCCTGCGAGAGGTCGGCCACGTCGGCCGGAGAGCGCACCGCGGCGCCGATGAAGCTTGCAATTCCACGTTTATAGCGGTCGACCAAAACGGAGAAGACCTCGCGCTCGCCGCTGCGGACTCGCCGCACCAGAGCCTCGTCGCTCTGCCCCTCTATGGTCATGCCCCCTTGAGTTCGGGTATTTGGGGAGTTCTACCGCCGGATGAGCCGATGGTTACAGGCTAAGGGCCCACGAGGGCCGCATTTCACGCCTGTGCGCAGTTATACGTTCGACAACTGCCTCGCGCAGCGGACCGATCGCTATCCTCAGGCCAAACGTGAACTCACGCGCCGCTGGCTGGTTCCCTACGCTTGCGACGGAATGACGCTCATCAACATCGGCTGCGGAGCCGGCGACTTCAATGCGGTCGCCCATGGGATGGGCCTAAAGGTTATCGCCTGCGAGCCCGACGAGGCGCCTTTTCGCGTTGCCCAGCAGGAAGCACCGGACGGCTGCAGCGTCTACAACTGCGATCTCCACGGACTGTCGGAGCGCGGCGTAAAGGGTGATTTTGTCGTCATGCATGACGTGCTCGAACATATCGAAGACGACGCCGGCGCCGTGGACATACTGCGCGGTCTGCTCGATCCGGGAGGGCGCGCTATCGTCAGTGTTCCTGCGATGCAATGGCTCTTCGGCCGTCACGACGAGGAACTGGGGCATTTCCGGCGTTACACGAAGGGCACGCTTGCCAACGTGCTTTCGCGGCGTTTCGAGATCGTGCGCATGCGGTATTACGGCGCCCTATCCATTCCGCTCGTGCTCGTTTTTTCAAAACTGCTGCGCCGGGAATATCCACGTAAGGCCGGGCGGGAAGGGGCGATCGGCCAAATCTATGGCGCGTTGTGCGACTTCGAGGTTGGTGTGACGTTTCCGGCCGGCACTTCCGTGATGGCCGAAGCGATCGCGAGATGATCGATTTGCTCGCAAAGCTGGTACACAGCCGGACTGCGCTCGCGCAGTTCGTGCGGTACATCGTAGTAGGTTCGACGGTCTTCTGCATCGACGTCGGATCGTTCCAGCTCATGGTGCAGTCACGCGCGCTCTTGTGGGTCGCGGTGATCGTGTCGTATCTGCTGGGAGTCGTCGTGCACTTCTCGCTGAACAAGTACTGGAACTTTCGCGACCATCAACGCACGGTCGCGCAGCAAGCCGGAACGTACCTACTCATTGCAGCCGGCCAGCTGATCACGACGCTGGCGATCGTTGAGGCCGGCGTGCACCTGCTCGGGCTATCCCCGCTCGAGTCAAAGATCCTGGCGGTTTTTATCAACGTTCCGCTCTTTTTCTTCGCGCACAAGAACATGACTTTCGGTCCCGGCATCCGGAACACGCTGCGAGGAGTGCACCGGTGAGCGGGCTCGACCTCAGCATCGTCATCCCGGCTTTTAAAGAAGCGCACAAAATTCCGGCCGACATTGCGGCCGCCGACGAATTCCTCACGCGCGCCGGATTGAAGGGCGAGATTATTCTCGTGAATGACGGATCGACCGATGCGACGCTGGAGACGGCGAGAGCGCTGCAGGCGCAGTATCCGCGGCTGGCAGTTCTTTCCTACCGGGAGAACCGCGGCAAAGGCCATGCGCTCAAACTCGGTATGAATTACGCGAGCGGTCGCTTTCTGATGTTCGCCGACGCGGGTTTGTGCGTGCCGTACGATATCGCGCGCATCGCCCTCACCATGCTCGAACTCGACATGTGCGACATAGCGCACGGTTCGCGCCGGATGCGCGGAAGCGTAAAGCGGGAACAGCCGCTGTACCGCCGCCTGGGTGCGCGCGCCTTCGCGCTGCTCATCCACACGGTTGTCGGCGTGCCGCGTTCGATCTCCGACACGCAGTGCGGCTTTAAGCTTTACCGCCGCGCGGTTGCCAAACGGCTTTATTCCGAGCTCGTGACCGACGGCTTCATGTTCGACGTCGAGATCATCTTGCGCGCCCTGCAGGATGGATACCGGATTCTCGAATTTCCGGTGTTGTGGACCAACGACGCGGACACGCGCATGAACCCGATGACCGACTCGGGGAAATTTCTGCGCGACCTCGCTGCCATGCGCCTCGCGCTCGCACGCGGGACTCTAGCGAAGCCTCCGGAAACGGTCGAGATCTATAGCGCGATGGGTTTGCCCGACGCAGCGGAAGCGTAGAGCGCTGAAATCACGTTCATAACCGCAACGCCGTCCGCTGGCGTGCCCCAATACGGTTTTCCGTCGAGAATGGCGCCCATGAACTCTTGCCACTCGAGCTCCCACGAGCGATCGTCGCCTTCGAACGAGGTTTCTTCGATTTCCGGCGCGCCGCCGTCCGGATTGCGCTTGGCGAGGGTCAGACGCTCGGTTCCGTAACTCCCGCCGAGGCCTTCGACCGTCAGCGACCCGGCCGTCCCAAAAACTTCGAACGAAAAAAGATTGCGCCACTGCGTCCAGCTCGCGTGCAGGCTAGCGACAGGCCCGCCTTCGTAGCGCATGAGTGCGAACGCGTTGTCCTCGAGCGGCGATATGGGCCAGACCGCCGTTTGCATGTAAGCGAACACCTCGCGCGGTTTTCCGGTCAGCCACAGGACGAGATCGATCAGGTGCGCGCCCTGGTCGGTGAGTTCGCCGCCGCCCGCGAGCGCGGGGTCGGCGCGCCACTCGCGTTCGTAACCCGGACGCGCGCCGTGGCCGTAGCGCGCGCGGATATTGACCAGCGCGCCGATCGCGCCGCCTGCGAATAGGTCGCGCGCCTTCATTAAAGCTCCGTGGTAGCGGTGGTTGAAGCCGGCTTTCAGGATCTTTCCAGACGCTCGGGCGGCAGCCGCAATCGCCGCCGCGTCGGCGGCGTCTTTGCCCATCGGCTTTTCGACCAGCACGTGCTTGCCCGCACCGAGCGCGGCTACGCAGACGTCGCGCAAGATCGCGTTGGGCGTGGCGACGGCCACGATGCCGATCGACCGGTCTTCCAAAACGGCGCGCCAATCCGAAACGGGTCGCGCGCCGTATTTTTGCGCGAGCGATCCGGCGGCGTCTTCGCTCGTGTCGACGACCAGCCGCAGCTCGCAGCGCGGATCGGCGGCCGCCGTAGCCGCGCGCCGGCTGCCGATGAGGCCGCAGCCGACGACGGCAACTCCGGCTTTAGACATGATCCACCGGCATCGCGATCACGATCGATCCGATCGCGTTGAAGATCGTATCGCCGGCGATGAGCGGCGGCGCCGATGAGAAGGGCTGCAAGAACGAACTGGTGTGAATCACGTCGCCGTTGCGCTCGTCGACGGCATATAACACGCCGCCGGTGTCGCCGAAGTAGACGCGGCCTTTCCTGATGACGGGGCTCATCTTGACGTTCGCCCACGTGCGCATATTCCAGAGAATTTTTCCCGAGCGGGCGTCAAATGCGATGACGCGGCTGGCGTTTCCAATCGGCTGAAAGAGCGCGCCGTCGGCAACGGTACCGGCGATCTGGCGTTCGTTCGTCGAGGGGAAGGTATACGGTCCCGGTTCGGCTTCGTACGTCCAGCGCGTCTTGCCGGTACGCTCGTCCAGCGCGGCGACGATATCGGTGCCGCCGGTGTGGTAATGGTACTCGTCGTTGCGGTTGCTGTTGACGAAGACCAATCCATCGGAGACCGCGGGCGCGCAGTCGCTGCCGCCGTTGGGGTTGGTCCATATCGTATGGCCGTCGCGGACGTCGAGCGCGCGCGTCTCGCAATAGTACGGCGCGTTGTGGCACGAACTGATGAACGCAACGCCGTTGTCGATTGCGGTGGACGCCATGGTCACCGCTCCAGCCAGCGGAACCTGCCATTTTTGTTTGCCCGTCAGAAGATCGAGCGCGTAGGCGTGCGCATCGCCGTTTCCAAAGACGACGGTATCGCCGTCGATCGCGGGGGTCGGCATATCCTCGCCGTCGGTGTGAAATCTCCACAGCGGTTTGCCGGCCAACGAGTATGCAAAGACGTTGTTTCCTTCGGGACGGCCCCATGTTTGTGAAACCGGATCGTCGGGTTTCATAAAGCCGTTATGGCCGCTCCCGATGATGAGGATGCCCTTGGAGTAGACCGGCGTCGACATCAGGATGTCGTCGGTCAGCAAGCTCCACAGAATCTTTCCGCTCGGCGCGTCGATTGCGTAGAGCCGGTGATCGAAGCTGACGGCATACAGCGTCGTTCCTTCCAGTGCAAATCCGCCGTTGATGCGATCGCCGAGTCCGGTTTGCCATTCCGCATGAAAAACCGGTCCGTCGAAAACCGCGTTGTGGGTCGCGCCGAACTGGTACATCGGCCACGATCCGCTCATGCGCGCCGGGGGAGATTGCGCGATCGACCCGCTCTGGCCAAAAACGCATCCCGCTGCCGTCAACACGACGATGCCGGCCGCGATCACTGTCATCCGTCGCACGATGCTCATTCCGACCTCTGGTTTGCCTCCGGTGTCATGGTGAGCCTGTCGAACCACCCCGAGGAGCGTCCCCAGGGACGCGAGACGAGGGGACGTACAAAGAGCATATGCAGATCCAGATCGATCGGAAGGCGGTGGCGCGCTGCCGCAAATCGGCGGCGGCGATAGCCGATCCCGTTCAGGCGTTCGTCGAGCGGCACTCGACCGTTTCGGTCGAGCGATCGATTCTGCGCTTGCTCGGCGTCGACGGCGTCGGCCCCGGCGACACTCCGGCTCCGAACATCATCGTCGAATCGCTGGACGCATCGGAGCTTGCGGCCGGAGTCGCGATTCCGTTCGGGCGCGCTCTGGTGGAAACCGGATTAGCGCCGCGCGAACTCGGCGAGCGTTTGGCGAACGGCGGGGCGGAGCTCGCGCAATTCAGCGGTGTTTCGAAAGAAGCTGCACGCTCGGCGATCGCTGCATCCGCTCGCGACGCGTTCGATCGCGTCCTCGCCCGCCACGGCGAGCGCAACGACCTGATGCACCAAATGCCGCAACTGCCTGCGCCGCTGCTCTACATGATCGTCGCCTCGGGAAATATTTATGAAGATCGGACCGCCGCGGTCGCGGCGGCCGAAGCCGGCGCGCAGATCATCGCGGTGATCCGTTCCACCGGACAATCGCTATTGGATTTCGTTCCTTACGGGCCGACGACCGAAGGCTTCGGCGGAACGTACGCTACCCAAGCCAACTTCGCCATCGTGCGCGAAGCTTTGGATGAAGCGTCGCGGCGTTTGGGCCGCTACGTGATGCTGACGAACTACGCCAGCGGATTGTGCATGCCGGAGATCGCGGCGATGGCGGCGCTCGAGCGGCTCGATATGCTGCTCAACGATTCGATGTACGGCATTCTGTTTCGCGACATCAACATGAAGCGCACGTTCGTCGACCAGCATTTCAGCCGCAAACTCAACGCCGCGTCGGGCATCATCATCAATACGGGCGAAGACAATTATCTTACGACGGCCGATGCGGTCGAACAGGCGCCCGCGGTGCTGGCTTCACAGTTTATCAACGAAGAACTCGCGCATCGAGCGGGCATGCCCGACCGGCAGATCGGCCTGGGCGATGCGTACGAAATCGATCCGAATCTGGAAGACGGGTTTCTGCTCGAAGTCGCGCAAGCCCAGCTCGCGCGTCAGATCTTCCCCGACGCACCGCTCAAATATATGCCGCCCACCAAACACATGACGGGCGACATCTTCAAGGGTCATCTGATCGACGCGATGTTCAATCTCACGTCGGTGATGACGGGACAAACGATTCACCTCTGCGGCATCCTGACCGAAGCGATCCACACACCGTTCCTGGGCGACCGCGCGCTCTCGCTCGACAACGCGCGGTACATCATGCGGACGGCGCGGCATTTCGGCGACGAGGTCATTCCCAAGCCGGGCGGGCGCATCGAACGGCGCGCGGCCGACGTCTTGGGCGAGTGTGAAGTCTTGCTCGAGCGCGTGGCGGCGCGAGGGTTGATGGCCTCGATCGAAGCCGGCGTCTTTGCCGACGTCAAGCGGTCGCCCGACGGCGGAAGAGGCTTTGACGGCGTCTTCGAACGCGCACCGGGTTACTGGAACCCGTTTGAAGAGTTGTTGTCATGATCAAACCATACGGCGACACGCTCGACGACGGAAAGGTCCAGCTCTCGTTCACGCTCCCGGTCCCGTGGAGCGAAGCGGCGGACGAAGCCGCGCGCCAACTCGTGGTGAAGATGGGATTCTCCGACGTGCAGGTCGCGGAGGGCCGCGCGATTGCGGAGAACTTTTCGTTCTTCGTCGTTTATGCTTCAACATCGCAGGCGATCGATTTCGAATCGTTGGCCGTGCCGTCGGTGAAAACGCACAAGATGTCGATGGAAGAGATCGACGCGCTGCTGGAGGAGCGCGTCGGCCGCAAGGTCCGCGTTGCCGGAGCGTGCATCGGTACCGACGCGCACACGGTCGGCATCGACGCGATCCTCAACATGAAAGGCTACCACGGCGACTACGGCCTCGAGCGCTACAAAATGCTCGAAACGTTTAACCTCGGCAGCCAAGTTTCGGTCGAAGATCTGGTACGCTTCACGAAAGAGAAAAAAATCGACGCGCTGCTTGCGTCGCAAGTCGTGACGCAAAAAGGCAGCGACGTCAAAAACTTCACCGCGCTGGTCGAGCTGCTCGAAGCCGAAGGTCTGCGCGACAACGTCATTCTCTGCTGCGGCGGCCCGCGCATGACGAGCCTGCTGGCAACGGAGCTCGGCTACGACGCCGGGTTCGGGAGGGGGACGCTTCCGAGCGAGGTTGCCGCTTTTATCGCGACTCGCATGCCTCACAGGGCAGGCTAGCCGCGGCTTTGAAAGGTTCGGTCGTGGGCAAGACGGCTCTAATTACGGGCATCACCGGACAGGACGGCTCCTATCTCGCCGAGCTTCTGTTGGGCAAAGGCTACCGCGTTGTAGGGATGACCCGTCGCACCAGCACCGATGTGCATGAACGCATCCAGCACATTTTCGAAGACATTGAATTCTTTTCGGGCGATCTGCTCGATCAAAGTTCGATTACCGAAATCATCTCCGCCGTTAAGCCCGACGAGATCTACAATTTAGCCGCGCAGTCGTTCGTGCCGGCGTCGTGGACACAGCCGGTATTAACCGGTGAGTTTACCGCACTTGGCGTAACGCGCGTGCTCGAAGCGGTACGGACCGTAAATCCGAAGATCAAATTCTATCAAGCGTCGAGCTCCGAAATGTTCGGCAAAGTTCAAGACGTACCGCAGTCGGAGACGACGCCGTTCTATCCACGCAGCCCGTACGGCGTTGCCAAAGTGTACGGACACTGGATCACCGTGAACTATCGCGAGTCGTACGATCTATTTTCGGTAAGCGGGATACTTTTCAACCACGAGTCGCCTCGCCGCGGAAAAGAATTCGTTACGCGAAAAATTAGTGACGGCGTAGCGCGCATCAAACTCGGATTAGCGAGCGAGTTAGTGCTTGGAAATTTGGACGCGCAGCGCGACTGGGGGTTTGCCGGCGACTACGTCAAAGCGATGTGGCTGATGCTGCAGCAAGAGAATCCGGACGATTTCGTGATAGCGACCGGACGCACGCACAAGGTTCGCGAGTTTTGCCGCATCGCGTTCGAATCGGCCGGCCTCGGATCGTATGAGAAGTACGTGCGCTCGGCGCCGAAGTTTATTCGTCCGGCGGAAGTCGATCTGCTCGTAGGCGATCCGTCCAAAGCAAAGCGCGAACTCGGTTGGGTGCCCGAACACTCATTCGAAGATCTGGTCGAAATGATGGTGCGCGCCGATCTCGACCGGCTCAGCAGAGCGGTTCCGGTCTAGAAATTTGCGCGCGCTGGTAACCGGCGCCGACGGGTTCGTCGGCAAGTATCTCGTCCGCGCGCTACAAGAACGCGGTTACGAAGTTTCCGCAGCCGGAGGGCCGTCGTCCGGCGTTGAGCTGCGCATCGACGTTATGGATGCAGAGACGATCCGGCCCGGGCTCGAAGCGACCAAGCCGGACGTCATCTTTCATTTGGCCGGCCAAGCTTTCGTCCCGCGCGCGGTCGAGCGGCCTTTGGAAGCTTTCGAGATTAACGCCATGGGAACGGTCCGCTTGCTGGAGGCCGTGCGCACGACCCGGGCCGGAAACCATCCGCGCATCGTCTTCGCAAGTTCCGCATCGGTTTACGGGCGTGTCTCCGAATCGAGAAATCCGCTCAACGAAGACTACCCGATCTCGCCGGTCGATCCATACGGCGCAAGCAAGGCCGCGGCGGAATGTTACGGCATGGCCTCGTGGTGCTCGTACAAGGTACCGGTGCTGATCGCGCGCTCGTTCAACCACATCGGGCCGGGACAAGCCGCAGATTTCGTAGTGCCCTCGTTCGCGAAGCAGCTGGCGCGAATCAAGGCCGCCGGAGAGAAGCCCGTCATGTACGTGGGCGACCTGACGACCGAACGCGACTTTCTCGACGTGCGCGACGTCGTTGAAGCGTATATCGCCCTGGCCGAAAACGGCGATCCGGGCGAAATCTACAACGTTTGCAGCGGCGTGCCGATGCGGATTCAAGATATATTGCGGTTGCTCATACAGATTGCCGATATACCGATCGAGGTGCGCGAAGATCCCGCGCGGTTGCGCGGCTCCGATCTCAAGACGTTTTACGGCGATAACGCGAAGCTGTGCGCGCTCGGCTGGGCGCCGAAGATTCCGCTCGGACGTTCGCTGCGCGAGATTTTTGAAGCCGCGCTTGCCGAGCAGCTCCAAACGACGCAATGAACGACGAGCTGGAAGCGCTCGTCTTTAAAAACCGCGGAGCTGCGCTGGCGGTGCCCGCGCTGCTGCTGCTAATCTTCGGAAGACCTGACGCTTTCGGCGTAACCCTCGGCCTGCCGCTCGCTTTCGCGGGCGAGCTACTGCGCTGTTGGGCCGTCGGCTATTCGGGCGTCACGACGCGCGGAAACGCGGTCACTGCACCGGAGCTGGTCACCGCCGGTCCGTACGCCTTCGTGCGCAATCCGCTTTACGTTGGCAACTTCGTGACGGCAGCGGGCTTTGCGATCGCGTTTACCGGAGCGAATTCGGCCGCGGCGAAAATCGCGCTGATCGCGGGATGCCTGGGCGCGATGGCAGCGGTGTATGCGATCATCATTCCGCACGAAGAGAAGTTTTTGCGCGCGCGCTTCGGCGAGGCGTTCGTGCGCTACTGCGAAACCGTTCCGCCGATCGTCCCGCAGCTGGAACCCGCCGAAGTGCAGCAAGGGACGTGGAAACCCGGCGTGATCGCACAAGCCGAAAGCAAGACGTTCATCACGTTCGGCGTCATGCTGGCTGCGCTCGCCGTGAAAGCGTTCCTGATTTAGTCATGCCGCGCCGGCGCCTTACCCTCGCGCTGGTTCTCGTCGCAATCGTCGCCGCGGTCGAATTTTGGGGCGGCATGCGCGCGGGGAGTCTCGCGCTGCTCGCCGACGCGGTGCACGTGTGTATGGACGTCTTCGCGCTGGGAATCGCGCTCGCGGCGCTCGCGGGCGCGCAGCGACCCGCCAACGTACACAAGACGTTCGGATACGGACGGTTGGAAGTGCTGGGCGCGCTCGCCAACGGCACGCTGCTCTTAGCCGCGACGTTCTTCATTCTGTACGAAGCCGCCGGACGTTTTTCGCACAACTATCATCCGCAAGGCGCGCTGATGAGCGCCGTTGCCGGTTTCGGTTTGATCGTCAACGCCGCCGTTGCGCTGCTGCTCGTGCGCGACCGCCACGCGAACCTCAACGTGCAGGCGGCGATCTTTCACGTCGCCGGCGACGCGCTGGGCGCGTTCGCGGTCATCGCGGGCGGCATTGCGATCGCGGCGACCGGAATATCGTGGATCGATCCGGCGCTCTCGATCTTCGTCTCCGCAATTATCGTCGCCGGGGTGCTGCGCGTTTTGCGCGACGCGACCGACGTGCTGCTCGAATCGACGCCGCGTGGGATGACGCTCGACGAGGTGCTCGCGACGCTGGTGCCGCTGGCCGGCATCGTTGCGGTGCACGATCTCCACGTCTGGACGATCGGAACGGGCGACCGCGCACTCTCCGCGCACGTGCTGGTCGACGACCGCCGGGTGAGCGAAGCGACGGCGATCGCGCGCGAGATCGACGCGCTGGTGCGCGCGCGCTTCGGCGTCACGCACGTGACGCTGCAGTTCGAGTGCGAAAGCTGCGCTCCCGAGGAGCGCGTTATCTGCACGCAGCCGCGAGGGACGGGTTCGGAGCCTGCGCGAATCCGGTAGTCATGAATTCAAAAGCCGTAGTCCTTGGGTTGGCGCGTACTCCGTTCGGGCGCTTGAGCGGTTCGCTGGCTCCCCTTGAAGCCACGACCCTTGGCGCGGCCGCACTGGTCGCGGCGATCGAGCGCTCGGGGATCGACCCGGCCGACGTCGAGCACGTGATTTTCGGACACGTTTTGCAGGCGGGCGCCGGACAAAACCCGGCGCGGCAAGTCGGATTCAAGAGCGGCTTGGCAAAAACCGTGACGGCCGAGACGGTCAACAAGGTCTGCGCGTCCGGATTGCTGGCCGCCGTGAACGCGGCGCGCCTGATCAATGACGGCAGCAACGCGGTCGTGGCCGCGGGCGGCATGGAGTCCATGTCGAACGCGCCCTACCTTTTGAAGGATGCACGCGGCGGCTACCGCTTCGGCGACGGGCGTCTGATCGATGCGATGATCCACGACGGGCTCTGGGATTACTACTTCCCGATGACGATGGCGGCGCAGGGCGCGAAGGTGGCAAGCGAACTGGGCGTCTCGCGCGAAGAACAAGATCGTTTCGCGTACGAAAGCCACCGCCGCGCGATGCAGGCGCAAGAGAACGGTGACCTCGCCGCCGAGATCGTACCGCTGCGCATTGCCACTAAAGCCAAAGGAAAGGTCGTCGTCGACAAACTTCCCGAACCGGCGCGCGCGCGCGTTCCCGTTGCAGCCGGTTCGTCCAACGGCGCGGCCGACGCGGTGTGGGATCACGAACCTTCCAAAGAATTTTCGATGAACTATGGGCAGTGGGCGCCGTTCGTGACCGGTGACGTGCCGAGTACGACGCTCGACCGCGACGAAGCGGTGCGGGCAGATGCGAGTCTCGAGACTATGGCGAAGCTGCGGCCGATCGACAAAGACGGTACGATCACGGCGGGAAATGCGCCGGGCGTCAACGACGGCGCCGCTGCGCTGATCGTTGCAGACGAAAGCTATGCGCAGACCAACCGGCGCGAGATCATGGCTCGCATTTTGGCGCACGCGACGGTCGCGTGGGACTCTCCGTACATCGCGCTTACGCCCGCCATGGCCGCGCAGAAGTTGCTCGCGCAAACCGGATTGCGCAAAGAGCAGATCGACGTCTGGGAGATCAACGAGGCGTTTTCGGCGGTCGCGCTTACGTCGGCCCGGCGCTTGGGCATCGATCCGGCGAAGATCAATCTGTTCGGCGGCGCCGTTGCGATGGGACACCCGATCGGTGCGTCGGGCGCGCGCATCATCGGCACGGTCATCAACCAGCTGCGCAAACGCGGCGGCGGATACGGCATCGCCGCAATCTGCAGCGGCGGCGGACAAGGAGACGCGGTCTTAATAAAAGCCGGCTAGGCGCCGATAACGAAGCGTGACCACTCGCGCGGCTCGCATTTTTTTGGTTGCCGTTCTCGTGCTCGCCGGATGCTCGGGGCGCGGCATGACGCCGCAGCAAAGCAAGCAGCTGCCGATGCCGCAATCCGTTTCACCCGCACTCATTCCGCCGGCGCCGATGGCGAAGACGGCGATTCTGCCGTCGAGCGCGATGCCCACGACCCTGCGACCGATGACGGCTATCGAGGGGTTGAACTGGACGCAGCTGTCGGGAACCGCGAGCCAAGTTGCCGCTAGCCCGGACGGTTCAGTGTGGGCGCTTTCCGCGGATCCCGGTGCCGACAAACACATATGGCACTACGTGCTCGGAACGTGGACGAACATTTCAGGACTCGCTGCGCACATTGCTGTCGCTCCGAACGGGACGCTGTATGCCATAAACTCAGGCGGCGGCACATACTCGTACAATGGATCGAGCTGGACCGCTCTCGGCGGCGGCGCCAGTGGTATAACGATCGCATCGGACAACTCCGTGTATGTGCTTTCCAACAGCGCCCCAGCCGGCTCGGATCAAGCGATCTGGCACAATAACGGATCGTGGACGCAGATGCCCGGCTCCGGTACGATGCTTGCGGCATCGTGGGATACGGCGGGCCCTTTCAGCGAACCGGTCGGAACGATCGTGCCGGGAGGATTCTACGTCTTAAACAGTGCGGGAGAGATTTGGTACGAAAATTCCGACGGCACTTTTGCGAAACTCTCCGGGGCCGCTTCAGCGATCGCGCCGACGACGACGCACGGTACGTTTGTGCTCGCCTATCCATCAAATCCGAACTGGACGTCCATCTACTATTATGATCTCAATACCGGCACATGGACTCTGCAGCCCGGCGCCGGCGCCAGCCTGTCGGCTAACCGTTCCGATCTCTATGTTGTGAGCGCCCAGGGCGGAATATACTTCACGGCCGTTACCCCCGTGCCGCAGAATATGCTGGTACCGAACTACGCCAGCGGGAGCAGTGCGTCTATTTCGCAGTGGCCTGTCAACGCAAATGGGAACCAAGCGCCGAGCTTGCAAATAACGGGATCCAACACGACGCTGATTGGCCCGACCGCGGTGGCGCGCGACTCGAGCGGAAACATCTATGTCGCCGACTTCGATGCGGCTGCCATCGATGTGTTTGCAGCAGGCGCGAACGGAAACGTAACTCCGCTGCATCGTATCTCCGGATCGCAAACGGGTATCAGCGGCCTCGAAGGCATCGGCGTCGACGCCGGCGGCAACATTTACATCTCGAATCGCGCCTCAAACACCGTTGAGGTCTTCGCCTCAGGCGCGGATGGAAACGTGGCCCCGACGCGCGTCATTAGCGGAACAAACACGCTGCTTTCCACGCCGCAGCAACTCGTCGTCAATACCGGCGGAGATTTCTACGTCTCAAACAGCTCGGGCAACTCGATCTTGTATTTCGCAGCGAACGCCAACGGCAACGTCGTGCCCGCGCGGGTCCTCGCAGGTTCGAACACCGGTCTCAATCATACTTTCGGCGTCGCGGTAGATCCGAACGGCCTGATCTATGCGCTCAATGGCACAGCGATCACGATCTATCCGGCGGCGTCGAATGGCAACGTTGTCCCGGCGCGCACGATTTCCGGTTCAAATACCGGGCTGAACGGTAACGAAGGCATGGCAGTCGATAACGATGGCAACATGTACGTTACGGAATGCGGATCGCCCAACGCCGTGCTCGTCTTCGCCGCAACCGACGACGGCAACGTTGCTCCAAGCCAGACGATCAGCGGGTCTTCGACGAGCCTCAACTGTCCGCTGAAACCGGCTGTTTTCTAGGTGTTTGGCGCGGGTAAGAACGTGCTACCGGTGCACAGATTCCGGATGTTTCTATTGGCGATGCTTGCGGCGGGGGCAGTAGGATGCTCCTCACGCGCCGGATCTGTGTTGCCTTCCCGCCTCCCGATGCCCGAATCGGTCTCGCCGGCATCCATTGCTCCGGCTCCGATGGCGAAAACTGCGATATTGCCGCCCTCCGTAATGCAATCGCCGGTTCGCCAGCAGAGCGTCATGCAGGGCTTGAATTGGACGCAGATCCAAGGCGCTGCCAGCGAGGTCGCCGCCGCTCCCGACGGGTCCCTCTGGGCGCTCTCGACCGAACCCGCCGGTCCGGACAAATACATCTGGCACTTTGCAAACGGGACGTGGACCAACATCTCCGGCTTAGCCGAGCACTTGTCCGTTGCGCTGAGCGGGATCGTCTATGCGGTCAATTCCGGCGGCGGCACTTACGCATATAGCTCGGGCGCCTGGGCGGCGCTGGGTGGCGGCGCCGTTGCAATTACCGCCGCGTCGGACGGTTCTATCTACGTGCTTTCAAACGCGGGCGGGGCAGCAGATAAAGCGATCTGGCACAACGTCGCCGGGCGCTGGACGCAAGTTCCCGGTTCGGGTGTGGCGATAGCTGCCTCTTGGGACAAGGAATATTTTGCCGGGCCTTTCCCGGGCGGCAGCGGCGCAATCAAACCCGGCGGCATTTACATCCTAAATTCCGCCGGATCGATCTACTATGAGAATACGGATGGGACGTTCGCGTTGCTTCCGGGGAGTGCATCGGCGATCGAGCCGATCTCGATGGGCGCGGTCTTTGTTCTTGGCTATCCGGTAAACGGCGGTGGCAACCCGGTCTATTACTACGATCTAAGCGCTGGCAATTGGACCGCCGAAAGCGGCGCGGGAACGAGCTTGTCGAGCGACAGCTCTCATTTGTACGTGGTGAACTCGTCGGGTGCCATTTACTCCACGAGCGTCGCGGCGTATATCGCAAGCACTCCCGTGCCAAGCCCTCCGCCAACACCGGTCCCCGGCGCAACGATGCCTCCTGCAGGTTCGACGATCACGGCATACCTCGCTACCGCTCCACCGACACAGTATGTCGATTACGCCGCGAACGGTTATGGCTACGGAATAGCAACAACACCTGATGGTTCAATCTACGTCACGCAGGAACAGTCAGGCAACCCGGCTCAGATTGTAAAAATAAACGGGTCGTCATGGAACGTCATTACGATGCCTCAATACTTTTACAGCGCGGGCTTGAGCGTTCGCGGAGCCGATGGCGCGATTTGGTTCTCGGATCAGCTCTATTCGGGAACGCCGCCGGTTTATGATTACATGGCGCGCCTCGACCCAAGCGGAACGTTTACAGAATATGCAATCCCGTGGACGAACTCCGCGCCGTTCGGAATGACGCTCGGCCCTGATGGCAACGTTTGGTTTACGGAGTTTTATGCCGGACGAATAGGACGCATCACTCCTCAAGGAGCATTGACAGATTATTCGCTCGGATCTTCGACGCATCGGCCAAGCGGCATCGCGCTCGGACCAGATGGAAACTTCTGGGTCGCCGAATCGGCGGGAACGACGATCGAACGTATGTCGCCGTCAGGGACGCTGTTGGCAACCTATCCGGTGAACATACAAGCCTATCACATCGTCGCCGCGCCCGACGGAAACATGTGGTTTGTCGACGCGCACAACGGAATCGGCAGAATCGACATGAACGGCAATTCGCAGACGTGGAATTTGCCCTGCGATGTGCCGGGCGTGGGAAATTTCTGCAACCCCGGTTACTTCGAAGGGGACACGGACATCGTCATCGGACCGGGCGGAAACATCTGGTTCCCGGCGCAGAACTTTCAGGCGATTGCGCGCATGACCCTGGCAGGCTATCTCACCGAATGGTATGTACCGCCGGGAAATAACGTTGAAGCGTCACCATACCACGCCACGACTTACGGCAGCGATATTCTTTTTGTGGGTGGCGGCAACCGAATGGTCCGCGTAACGCCGTAGCCGCCCAACACAATCTTGACGTCCGCCGGGATGTCCCCGCGCCCGGTGGCGAAGAATACCCTGCATCTTGGGCTAGGACTTAGGAGTCATTCATGGTGATTCTCGCGCGACGCATTTTTCTACCGGCCTTTTTCGTGGTGTTTGCGGCGGGGTGCGCCTCGCATGGAGGGTCGGCGCTGCCGCCTCACGGCCAGCTAAGCATGCCGGCTTCGATCTCCCCGGGTTCGATCGTGCCGCCGCCGATGGCGGTTACGGCTATTCTGCCGGCCAGCGCGATGCAGTCGCCGGTGAGCGCCGGCGTCAAGCCGATGAGCGCCGTGCAAGGCGCGAACTACACGCAACTTTCGGGTGCGGCAAGTTTTGCGGTCGGTTCTCCCGACGGCTCCTTATGGGTGCTATCCAATCAGCCGAGCGGGCCTGATAAGTATATTTGGCATTTTCAAAACGGTGCGTGGACCAATATCAGCGGGTTGGCCAATCACATTAGCATCGCACCCGATCTTTCGCTCTACGCCAGCAACTCCGCGGGCGGTGCGTACCATAACGTCGGCGGCACTTGGACGGCGTTGGGGGGTGGCGTCAGCGATATCGCGGCGGCGTCGGACAATTCCCTATTCGTGCTCTCCAACTCCCAGCCGGCGGGAAACGATCAGGGCATTTGGCATTATACTTCGGGGTGGTCGCAAGTGCCGGGCGCAGGCGTGCGTATCGCGGCATCGCTCGACGTGGGCACGCACGTCGTTCCCGGCGGAATCGTCGGCCCGGGCGGCATCTATGTCGTAAACTCTTCGGGCTCGATCTATTACACGCCCGGCAACGGGAGCTGGGTGGCGTTTCCCGGAGCCGCCGCCGCGATCTCTCCGTCGGTCGGAGGTCTTTTCGTTCTGGGTTACCCCGCGAGCTCGGGGGGCACGCCGATTTACTATTACGATCTAGATAATCCGGGATGGACGCAGTTCGGCGGATCCGGCGTGTCGATAGCTGCCGGTGCGACGCAGCTGTATGTGATCTCCGCATCGACGGCCATCTGGACGACGCCGTTGCTTCCGGCGGCCGTTCCCGTGAGCTATTTCCGCCAACTTTCCGCGCTCAAAGTTACCAACACGCTGGGCACCAACATGTCCAGCATTCTCGGTGTCGCAATCTCGGAAGCCGCGGATCAAACGAGCAACGGCCAAAACGGCACGATGAACCTCGGCTCGCTCACGATCGGATCGGGAACGACCGCGCAGTCGATTGGAATCCAGCCGCAGAGCATCTCCGCGCAGCAGCACGCCGCAGTCGAAGGCGGCGGGGTGCACCGCGGTGCTAACGACGGTCCCGATACGGAATTTCAAACCCGGCAGCTGCGACGGCTACTGCCGCGGCCCGCGTCGTCAAAGCCCGCTATCCGACCGCTGACCAGCACGATCGGCACGAACCCGATTGTTGGAGCGACCGCCAATATTTGGGTCTCGAAGTCGGCAATCGGATCGAGCAGCGCCACATACCTCCAGGTTCCTTCGACCCTGGAGTTCCAGAGCGCGCACGGGAACGTCTGGATCGACAACACGCTGCTCGGCTCCGACCCATCGTTCAGTGGAGCGTCACTGTCAACGACGGTCGCGCAGATTGGCGCCGACCTCGAGAACGCCGTTACATCGGATACGGCGCACTTCGCGAGCTTTGACTACGCCAACAACGCCCCGGGCGTGGGATTGCAGTACGAAGCGTACGACTCGTCCGGCAACGACTTGCATCGTAGCGACAACCAGTACATCAACGAGCCCACCGATAAGCGCATCAATCTCGAGATTCTCAACACGGCGAGCTTAGGCAGCGGCGTGGGCGGCTATTTCTCCAGCATCAACTACACGCCGCAAGAGATATGGAACTATTTCATCTCTCACCCGACCACCGGCAGTCCGACGCCGATGTCCAACGAGGCACCCTTTATCTATTGCGGCTGGTTTGCAAGCAACGGCGCAAACTACGAACTGCAGGAAGATCTCGTGCGCGGTACCGCTCACGAACTGCAGCATTTGATCAATTTCGTCAACCACTCGATCTTGCCGGCAGCCGCGAGCACGTATTCCTTCAGCGGCGCCGAGGACCCATTCATCAATGAAGGCCTCTCGATGCTCTCGCAAGACCTAGCTGTCAACACGTTGCATCCAACGCAAGCATTCGATGTCGCCGACGCGATGTCGCACGCGCAACAGTACCTCTCGTCGCCACAAAACTACAGCCTCTCCGGGTTCATCGGGATCGATCCGTCGAGTTGGGGCGGCAACGGGTCGACACCCAAATACAATTGCGGCGGAGGCTGCTACGGATCGGCGTATCTCTTCGAGCGCTACATGCGCGACCGATTCGGCGGCGACACGTACACGAAAGGCATGGAGACGAGCCAGCAGACCGGCTTTGCGAACCTGCAGGCGAACGGCGGAAACGAGCCGGCAAGTGCGCTTATGGGAGATTTCGCTATTGCCGTCGCAACCAACTCACAGCAAATCTCGCCTCCGAACGCGCAGTTCAACCTCGGCACGTTCAATACACGAGCCACCTACACAGATCAGCTCGGTGGAAGTAGAACGCTGACTGGGGTCGCAGCGGCGATCACTTTGTCGATCAACGGATCGACAAGTTTCACTCCGCCCATCGGCGGCTTCGGCTTCTTCGGGCTGGCGCCCAACAATGGCTCCGCCGTTTCCATCGTCGACGGCACCGGAACGTTCTCGCTCTTCGGTGGTTTAGCGCAGCACTAGGCGTTACGTTAATCGCCGGACGCGCTCGATCGCGTTCGGCCCGCGCGCGCAGATCAGATTCGCCTCGCCGCGGACCGGTTCTACGCGCTCGACGAATGCGCGGTCATTGCCGGGATGAACGTGGCCCAGAGGCTGCGGAGACTGCGATGCCTCCCATATTTCGAAGCCGTAGCGTCGCAGCTGGGCGATAAACCCAAACGGGTCGGAACCGGCCGCTCGCATTCCAAACGGAAAAAATTCCGTGAAGAGCAGTAACTCGGGATTCCCTCCGATTGTGTTAACCGCGCCGTCTAAAGCTTGTGCTTCGAAACCCTGGATGTCCATCTTGATGAAATCCACGCGCGGCCACGCGGCGACTAGGTCATCGATTCGCGAAACCGGGACTTCCACGCAGTCGCGATCCTTGGAGGCAACCAGACCGTGTCGTTCGGCACCCGGATACAGACGGTTGTCGCCGAGATTCCCCGACGCCGCCGTATAGAGTGTTGCGTAGCCGGATTTTGCGCCGACCGCGCTTTCGGCGACGGTGACCGCATGAGAGAGTCCGCGGTCCCCGATATTCTTTCGCAAGAGCCTAGCGTTGTTGGGTTCGGGCTCGATCGCAAGGACGCGCCCGCCAACGGCAAGCTCGGCGAAAAGCACGGTAAAGAAACCGATGTTTGCGCCGACGTCGACAACGTGGTCGCCCGGACGGATGAGACGCTCGTACAGCAACGTTTCCAGTGGCTGCCATTTGCGGTAGACAAGGATCTCGAAGCTGAGGATCGTGTCGTGCAGATTTATGGTGAACGGTTTGCCGCGAAGGCGCACGGTAAGGTCGTCGCCGTAAAATAGTCGCAGGAAAGCGAGCGGAACGGAGCTTAGGGCCGCTTCCGGTCCAAAGGCTTTGTGATGTAGTGCCTTCAGCGGAGCAATGCACCGCGCAACATTTTCGGGCGTGAACCACCCGGTCCGCGGCTTAAGTGGCCCGTTCAATGGGCAAGAATCTCCCTGACCGCGCTATCCGCCATGCGGTCCAGTTCGCGAGTGACGTAGCGCGCCTGCTCAATTTGGGCCTCAGCCAGTCGCGCCGGCCTGCCCGCCAGATAATCTGCTAAAGCCGCGGTTGAGCCGTCGTATGTATCTACGAGATTTCCGAAGGCTCGAATGAGATCGCGATTATCGTCGATGGCCACGACGCGCACTCCGTTGCACAGATAGTCGAAGTATTTCGATTGCATCAGATAGCCGATGGGTTCGCTCGAGATCGCTACGTCACATTGCTGCAATATCTTCGCCATCTCCGCGGGCGGAACGTCATCAAGAATGTGCAGCGCGTTCTCTTCGATCAACGGTCTCCCTAACTTCTCAAAATAGGCTCCGTCGCGCATTCCGAGCATGCGAAACCCGAGCATCAATAAGACGACCGGGGCGCTTCGGCCGCGAGCTTCGGTAATGGCTGCTAGTTGCTGTTCGACTCCGCGCACACCGCGTTGCAATCCGCCTACGTACACGACAATCGTTGCATCCGTCCAAGCGAAGGGCTCGCGGATACTGCGCCCCTCATGCGTACCGGTGGGTATGTCGCGGACATTGTATGCCAGCTTCATTGGCCCGTGCCAGCGGCGCTGCTTATAGAGGTCGATAGCGCTCGGAGAGGCGGCGACGGTTGCGACCGCCGCTCGATCGATGAGGTGCTCGGAAAATGCCAGATATGGTAACGCGACGCGCATCAGCGGCCCTTTGCCGAAAACCTCGGTGAGACTGTAGAGGACCGGATCGTGTAAGTCGTAGATGACGCGTTTTCCGAACAAGCGCAACAGCCACGCATAGATTCCATTGTAGGGCGCGCCTATGGACGTAATAACCGCATAGTCCGCGCGCCTGAAGAGTCCGGCGAAAAGCGTCCAGAGCCGTCCAAGGGGCGAGCGCAACTGAACGACGGTCGATTCGATTGCGGGGCGCCCGAGGGAAAGACCGACAACTTCGACTGCCGCGCCCGCTTTTTCCATGGCTCGCCGCAGGCGATCGACGCGGAAAGCATACCCGCTGTTTTTGGAAAGGTCGTCCTGTGTGATATACACCACGCGGGGCATACGGGGCATCAACGCGGCCAAAGCAATGCCGCGGTGCTTAGTAGTGCGACGAGCAGCCATACGATAATGCTGGCGCCGACAAGGATCTGCCAGACCATTGCCGGTGCGTATTCCACTCGCGCGCTCGCTTCCGGCGTGCTCTGAATCTCCCACGCATTTCCGTAGCCAGCGAAGATCACGTGGCGCAACACTTTCCCGTTTTCAAGAATCACCCGCCAGCCGTCGTTATAGGACTGTTTCAGAACGATCCATTGGTGGCGCGCGCTAACCCGAATCGTTCCACAGGCGCAGTCCGGGCTGAAGGACGCGTCCGTTTTCGCGGACTCTTGAGCCGCGGGCAAGCGAATAAGGCGATAGGGGGGTTGCACCACCGCGAACTCGATGACCATCGCGGCGCCGTCTCTTACGCGCACGGTGTGTGCGCCGTGAAGCGGCAGCCATGCGGCAACACCTTTTCGCGCACTGACCGCTCGTTGGCCGGCAAACAATCTCCCGGCGAATACGACCACGTGAACGTATCCGTTTTGAACAGACGGCGGGACTTGCAGCGGACGGTTCGACCATGTGAAGACGGACCGCGGCCAAAACGCCAGCTGCGGATCGAGCCACCACCAGTACGATGCGCCGACCCAGGTTCTAGCCGGGTTCCAATCGTCGCGCGACACGACCGGCGCGGCGCGCATGGTGGGCGGCACCGCATCGGGATCATGGGTATCTACAAAGACGTCCCGCTCGAGCAGGAACCCGTCATCAAACCGGGTGGTGAATGGATCTCGGACGACAGGCACGTCCGACCGAAGCTCGAGGAGCGAGCCCGCCTTCTCGCTCCACGCGGCGGTCTTTGAAGGCGCGTGAAAGTACTGCTCGGCTTGATGTTTTTCCGAAGCAGTGAGAGGCGAATTTGTTATTGCTTTCGAGACAAGATAAGGCCGTGGCAACACGGCGCTCACGCCGGCGGCGCGCAGCCACCCGGCGTTCTGGCGCGGATTACGCTCGCCCATAAGCAACGGCACGCCGACGATTCCAAATTGTTCCGGATCGTTTTCAGGAAACCACGTGCGGTTAACGGCGGCATCCGGATCGGCGCCATCAAAACTGGTTCCAAACGGCCCGACGGGCTGTATGCTCGGCGTCAGCAAATAGCGAGCCGGCACGGCGGGAATGCCTTGGGCAAATAATGCCGCCGATTTGCCGGCAAAATCCCACGAACGGAGGGTTCCGCCATAATCGGCCGGCGCCCATAGCGCGAGTATGCCGAGCGCAGCAACAACGGACAATATCGCTCCAGCGCGCCGGCGCAGCGACTGCATGAAAACTGTCGCAAGTACCACGGCCAATATCCACATCGGCTCGGCAAAATGATGAAGCTCCCGAAACGTGCTGGTCCACGGAAAATGCGCAAATGAATAAGCAATCGGAGCTGCCAGAGGTCCGCGAACGCCCGCGACCAGCGCGAGGAGTGCGAGCCATGCTACGGTGAGAACGTTTACCTTGCGCTCCCTGCGCGCGATGAACGCGCCGGCACACGCAGCGAGCGGGACAGCCCAGAGAAAGATGATCGCCCAAGGAACGCGCGCCAGGGCAGTTTCAGCGTAACCCGGAGCATACCCCAGACCAATCACAGCCGCCGAAAACGGCGCGCTATTGTTCGACTCAAACAGCGGGATGGTCTGCAGAGAGGAGTAGCGCTCGGCCGAATGCGCCGCAACTACGCCGTAAATCTCCGGTATCGTCAGTACCGTGCCGGTCGCGATGAGGAGCAAGAGATCGGCGGCCGAGCGCCGCCGGTTCTTGTTCATCCCAACCATAAGGAGAGCGATGCAAATGCACAGCGTGATTATCCACAACTGCACCTGAAGCGCAGCCAAGGCAACGAGCGAACCGGTTAGGGCTGCCCGCGAAAGGCTCTTGCCCTCGTAGCGTACTGCCGAAGCGATCGCCCACGGTACCGCCGCGACAGAGATCATGTAGTACCAGTGGCCCGCGACAAACTTATCAAACATCGGTGCGCCGAGCGCCGCCACGATGCCGGCGCATGTCGCAATCGTGACGTTAACCCCGAGTACTCGAGCGAGTTTCGATACGCCCAAAGCTAGCAGTGCTGTCGTGGTGACGAGTCCGAACGCTAGCACCGACCGGCTCGGAAAAATTAATGCGAGCCAGTGGACGATCCAGAGGGCGGGATGATTTACAACCAGCGCGTGCGGGACGCCTAATCCGGATGAGCTCCAAACCCGAAGCACGTCGGATAATGAGGTACGCAGCTGAACGTCGACGTACGGCCAACGCCAGTCATGCCGAAAGTCCGGGATGCCCGCCGAGAGCAGCGTTGAACGAAAAGCGAACAGAACCGCCGCTGTTACCGCTATGGGCGCCAAAAGTGCCGGGCGCAGTCCGCGATCGCTTATGGAGACTCCACCGTTGCGGGCTCGCGCCGGAAGATCACGGCGATTACCAGTACGAAAAAGGTGACGTCACCGAAGGTATCTGCGAGCGCCGACCAGCCGAAAGTGTGAAAAGCAATTGCAAGCAGCAGGAGCAGCAGCGCGAGATGCGGCGCAAACTGCAACGCCCTACGGGCGGTGCGAACAGCTGCTCTAAAGCGCACTAAGCGTTCCGGTTTTTCAACTGCCACGCAATGACCCCCAGGCCCAGCAAAACGCCCGCCATCACCAGAAGATTCAAGAGGTTTACGATGATCAGCTCTCCGGCGCCGGAGACGTACCATGCGTTTCTCCAGCCGTCGGCCCGGACGTGCGCCGGTAATGATAAGCCCGGTCCCAATTTTATCGCAAACCAAGTCGGACTATATAACTGACTGAAGACCGCCAGCCCCTTGAAACCGGCGGGTACTGCAGCAGTTACCATGCCGGTGCTGCAGCGGACGCCTGGCGATCGGCAATCCATCTGAGCGTTCGAACCGGCTCTTACCGGCGGACCGCCTAACACCGCCACTGAAGCCGTGGAAGGCAGATCTCCGAATTGAACGGGTAGCGGCACGCCGGCGTTCGGCAGCGCACGTGCAACAACGCCCGCGGTGGGCAAAGTTAACGTGCGAATTCCCGAGGCGTGTACCGGCACGGGCGCACGCCAGCGGCGCAGAAGCTGGAGGCGAGCTCGAACTTCACGCGCGCCGGCGGTTGGGAATTCCACAAAACACTTTGCGGAGAGATCGAGCAGCCGTGGTTCTTGGCGTCCGAAGGCTTGCTCTAAACTAAATGCCGCCTCCACGGCTTCCGCTCCGTCGGGTGTGGCAAAGAGTTGTTGCCTGTATACTTGCGGCTTGATGCCGCCGGCTGCGGTCAGCGAAATCGATGACGTATTCTGCGTTCCGCCGCAACCGTCCACGCGTACGGCAATCACGTCGGTTGCCTGGAGAGCCTGATGATCGAGCCGCCACCGGATGGTTACGGGGGCACGGTGACGGACCGCACCCGTTGGGTCGATTTCGGCGACGGTAAATCCGCCTGCAAGTTCGCGCAAAGGGTAGACGCGCGCGGTGGAACTCAGCACGGGAGACCCCGTTGTTATTTCCGTAAACGCACTCGGCCGCACGCTGACGAGCAGCCGGCCGTAAGACGTGAGGTCACTGAGTACGGGCTGGTCTACGGCGGCAACAATGTGGACGTCAACGAGTTTGATAGAGCGAACGGGGAGCGTTAAGGAGTTCTGCCTGATGCACTCGGCGATGGCGTAATCCATGTCGATGCCTTGATCGACTTGCAGCAGCACCGGACAGCTATATGTTTTTCCACTCGATGTAAAATCCACGACGGCCGTGACTTGCGAGCCGTGTCCCGTCGTCACTTCCATGTTCGGGTAATCGCTCGCGTCGTATTGCAGCGGCAGAGTACCGGCGTCAACGAAAGTATCTCCGACGCTGCCGACGATAGCGGGAGCGCCGGCCGCGCGCACGTTCGTGAAATAAAAACTGTAGAGTTTACTTGAGAACCCCGCGGTGCCGGCCTGGCTATCACTCACGTCGCCGCCCTTCGAAGGTTCACCCGCAAGCTCGAAGCTGACTTGACCGGGCGCGACTAAGACGGACGCAAAGCGCAGGGTCAGTGCTTGGCCATTCGTTTGCTCAACGGGCCGGTACAGAGAGCCCTCTGCCGCGAGCGAATACCGGCGGGCCGGTCGAGCGGGAACGGTTACGATGAAGTCGGCCCAAACGGCGCGGACGCCAATATTTTGCAAAGATCCGGCAACTGACAAGCTCCCCCTGTTTTGGCTAAACGACAAGACGTGCGCCGCAAGCAGCGCGGCTCCCGACCGGCTCCCATGTCGTAAGCTGCTGGTGGGAACATCGGTCACGATCATCGGCAGCGGGGCAGCGCCCGCACTCACTCGCAATTCGCGCGCAGAAGCGGCGCTGATGACAACGCTTCCCGCCACGGGCGGGGAGGAGCCGAAGCTGATGGCGCGATCGACGCCCTTTCCTAAAGCAAGTGCATGTTGGGCATCGCCGCTCTGCTCGACCAAGGCGGGATGGCCGGAAAAATCCGACGGCAGATCGCCGGCGTTCACGCGGGGAAGTGGTTCTTCAACGGCGGCAAGTTCCGCTAAATCGCCGGCGCTCGCGCCTCCGTAACTGCCGGCGATCCACCGCGCGTGAAGTCCGAAGAGGTCTTCGCCTGTTCCGAGATCGTAAATCGCCAACGGTCCAAATTGTTTGGGTGTGCGATGAAGTAAAACCGACATTTCCGCTTGGGAGTACCAAGCGTTTTGCTGATGCACGATGTCGCCGCGGTAGAGAACGTATCTGATTCCGATGTCGTGCATAATAGCTTGGGCCAGCGCCGGATCCGTGTCGAGCAAAGTGCGTATCCGGTCGCTTACGGATTGGCTTTCCGTATGTTTGAGATATCCCAGACCTTCTATTAAGCCCGCGTCGAGATAAAGAAGTCTGCGCCGGATTAAGTTTGTCGCGACTGCATCAACGCCGTAATAGCCGAACCCATACTCGACGTCGTATCCGGGGCTGAGGTGTGGTGGCAGCATGAGCACGCCGTCGTCCCCGCGTGCTGAATTGAGGTAATCCGCCGCCTGGCTCCAATAGGTCGGCACACTTACATAGACTGAAGGCGTTAGCGCTCCATTGGATGCTACGACGGGGCCGTGAAAGACTGCGCCCGAAATCAACGGCCAACCCGAGACAACTATCAGTGCCAGCGTCGCTGCCTGCAGCGCGTACCGCCATGCAAGAGATGTAGTCATGCGAACCGCCGCGTCAATTGTAAGGGCTGCCGCGATAGACAAGAGCAAAAGCGCGAGCGCGACACCGCCGGCGGGATCCGCATAAGCCAGGAATGCTCCGGGAATCGCTGCGAGCGCCGTATTGACAAAAGCTAAGGGCGGATGCGTTCCCTTCGTAATGAATACGACTACCAGCGCAACGCCTAAAGCAAACCGGCAGATGAGGAGGCTGCGTCCGTTAAGAACGATGAGGCCCACGGTGGCTATCGCGATGGCGAGAAAACCTGCCGCGTAACTGATGAGATTCGCGTCGTAAGCCGGCGCAACCGGGTAGTACTCCGGCAAAGCCCAGAGCCACGTGTAGAGAAACCGCAGATCGTTGAGCAGGCTTGCGCGCGCGTACGTCCATGTAAGATCGGATAGAGCGGTGGGGTGCGGAATCGTGGCGCCGACGAACGAGAGTACATCGGGGATCGCCCACCAAAGAGCGGCCAGGATCATCGCGCCGCCGGTGTAGAGCGCCCATCGGAGAAAGATGCGCCGGTCGGCCGCTAACAGCCAGCATAACCCGGCAAGCATCACGGCACCGGCAGTAATCTGAAAAACCAGACTCGGTGTGACGCCGAGTATCGGAATCGCGGCAAAGGCGAAGATAGTCAGCCACAATCGCGCGGTGCCGCGGCGCGCGGGAAAGAGCGCCGCGCCCGCAAGTAAAGTTGCCATCCATGGCAGCAGCGCAAAAAAGACGGCGAGCGTTAACACGTTACCGAAAACCAGTTGCGTAAACGGATTGATCGTATAAAGCCACGCCCCGATTGCGGCCGCGGCGGCCGTGGCTCCGAAAATACGAACGAGAAAGTAGGCGCCGGTCCAGGCCGCGGCGATCAACACAAAGTGTGTGGCAATCTGTCCGAGACTTGCTCCCAGGATCTGGTCCGCCGGCCACCACAACAACATGAACGGGAAAAAAGTGAACGAGCCGTCTACTTGTCCGAAATACGTGTTGTAAACCGACCAAGCTCCGAGCGCTTTGAGAAACCAAATGCCGGGCGTTATGAGCGGCGGATTATCGCCTTGCGCGATGACTTGTCCGGGATGCCACCAGTGGATGCAGACAAGGAGTAAGACGCCCAGCGATAGGCCCACGGCCAGCGAGGCGTTGTGCCGCATAGCCCAGGCGCGCGCACGATTCATCTGAACGCGATTAAAGCGCGTTGCTCTTGAGGCCTGCGCGGGCGTTTACCGCGTTGCGCACGGCCGCTTCCGCCACGTCCACGGTGAGATCGTGTTTTAAGCAGCGAAAATCGATGTTGCGAATGCAGCGAACGACGGGCCGCCGCATATCGAAGCACGGCGGGCAGTCCGATGGCCGCACCACGAGCGCAAGCGGAGAGAACGGGGCCGTTTGCTCCGGCGGCGTAGGCCCGAACAGCGTGACGGTCGGTGCTCCGACTCCGGCGGCCAAATGGGCAATGCCGCTGTCGTTTGCAATTACGGCGGCGCACGTCGAAAGGAACCGCGCCACTTGCGGCAGCGAGCCTTCGAACGTCGTGATTCCCGGAACCTCACGAACGACGTGCGCCGACTCTTCGGTTTCCGCGGGTCCCACGACGAGCTTCACGTCATCGTACTCGCGCACGAGCCGCTTCGCCAAAGCGATGAAGTGTTCGAGCGGCCAGCGCCGCAGCGCCAGGTTAGAGTGCGCGATGCTTCCGACGTGCACCGCGATTCTGGATTCGCGCCGCTCGCCGTCTGGTGCAACCCACGGCGGAGGGATCAGATAACCGGGCAGATCGTCGGGCGTGATTCCGGCCGCGCGAAGCAGGTCGCGATTTCGCTCGACATTGTGCGCAGGACGGACGGGCACGAGGGTTGCGCGTAAGAATGGCAGATCCAGCAGCGAATGCGCGCGGTGCCGGTGAGCGAACCGGCGCGAGGCTTGAAAGCGGGCGCTCAAAAACTCGTACGGTAAGCCAGCTGAGGGATACGAAAGGAATGAGGCATCGTAGCGCTCAGCTCGTTTCGCAAGTGCCTTCAGAAATGCGGTCGTGCCGCGATCCCAATAAGGCAGATAATGCACGTTGGTTACCGCCGGAAGCGATTCAAAAAGCAGCTTGGGCTCGACTCGCGTAACGGCGACATCGATGCGCGCGTCCGGACGCTCCGTGCGCAGGGCGCGGACGATAGGCGTAGCCTCAAGGGAATCGCCTAGACCCTGCGGGGCGATGACCAGATAACGCCTTTCGGCCGCTCCCTTCATTGCAGGGTGAGTTGTTCGAGGAGGCCGGACGCCGGATCCCTATAGCAGAGCATGTTTTCGCGATCGCCCCGTATGAAAACAGCGGGATACAACCACGTATCTATCAGCGTTATAGCGGAGGCTATATTGTTGAACCTGTCTTGGCGTTCCACGTCTATCTCGACGCTGCGCCGGTAGAAAAGGCGGTACGCCGGGGAAGGCCGCGAACGATTCGTTTTGATCAAAAACGTGGGTTTGATCGAGAATGCCGGCACGAACCATGGCTTTGCCTGGGCGAATTCGACGACAGCATCATAATTGCGTCGGCTTACAAACGTATACCAAGCAAAGAATGCTAAGCGCAAAGACCAGCTGGCGTCGTTCAGGCTTCGGGAACGCTGCCACCACGACGCTAATTCCTCTCGAGCGTGGACGGCTTGAAAGCCCGCGTCCAGAAGAGCGGCGAAGAGTTCGGCCGACGCCGTATTCGGATAACCGCCGAGAACCAAGACCCTGCGCGACGTCCGCACGGGCGCGCACGCGCCTTGCGCAACTTCCGATAGAAAACGGACGCGCCACATCCACGTGTTCTGCAACCTCAATCGCACGACCGAAGCAAACATCGACCACGAAGTGCGAAGCAGCTGAACTTTACTGCCGGCAGTGTCATTCCAAGCGATCGGGACCTCAATAATGAGATTGCCTTTTCGCCGAAGCGCCCATAGCAGTTCTACGTCGAAAGCGAACCCGGCATGTTCGAGCGTTTCGTTTACATGGGAGAGCGCGGTTCGCTTGAAAATCTTTGAGCCGCACTGTGTATCGGCAAAACGCAGCCCGAAAAGCGCGCGGGTGAGCAGATTGAACCCCCGGCTCACAAAGCGCCGCGACAAACCTTGCGCGTAGGTGATTCTCGAATCAGGCAACCAGCGCGAGCCGATCACGGCATCAGCATCGCCGTCGCGGAGCGAGCGATACAGGCGCTCGAACTCGACCGCCGACGTCGAGCCGTCGGCATCGGTAAATCCGAGGAAAGGTTCGGTACCGGTTTGGAACCCGGCCCGCACGGCACCGCCCTTGCCGACGCGCCGGCGGATCTCCAGTATCTCGAGATTGTTGAATTCGCGCTGTGCTTGGCGGACGACGTTTAGCGTATCGTCGGTTGAGCCATTTGCGACAACGACTATGGTGGCGGAGCCTAAGAAATGCGCACAATATTCACGTAAGACCGGACCAATACGCAAAGCTTCATTGTAAGCCGGGATGACGATGCGGAGCTGTGCGTGCAAATTCCTAACCCCAAGGGTCCTAAAGTAGCCTTGATTTCTCGAAGACGCTTTCGGCGTCGAACGGCGTCCACCCCATTATCGGCAAAGAGGTATGAAAAAAGGTTAAAAGGTCCCTTGAAGAACCTGGAGCGGCCGTGAACCTCATGGAATACCAAGGAAAAGAGCTTTTCCGGCGCGCCGGCATTCCGGTGCCGCGCGGTTACCACGCGGCGGCCCCGGCCCGCGCCGCCGAACTCGCGACGCCCGACGTCCCGGAATGGGTCGTCAAAGCGCAAGTGCTGATGGGCGGCCGCGGCAAGGCCGGCAAAGTCAAGTTTGCCAAATCGCCCGACGACGTCGCATCGGTCGCCGAGGAGATCATGGCGACGCCGATGCCGCCCAACCGTCAGAACCCCAAAGGCGAGCGCGTCAATTCGGTGCTGATCGAAGAGAAACTGCCGATCGCAAAAGAGGCGTACTGCGCGATCGCGATCGACCGGACGACCAAACGCCCGGTGATCATGGTCAGCCGCTTCGGCGGAATGGACATCGAAGAAGTTTCGGAAAAACATCCGGAGTCGATCGCGAAATTTTTCGTTGACACCGCTATCGGCTATTCGCCGTTCATCGGCCGCGAGCTCGCGTTTGCATCCGAACTCGATCCCGGATACCGCAAGGCGTTTCCCGCCATCGTCGGCGGCATTTACGACCTCTTTTTCCGCTACGGCGCAAAGCTGATCGAAATCAATCCGCTCGTGCTGACCGATGACGGACGAGTGATGGCTTCGGATGCCAAAGTCGAACTCGACGACGATGCGCTTTACAAAAATCCCGAATTCAAGGAATGGCAAGAGACGCTGCCGCTCGACGAAGATGAAGAACTCGCGGCCAAGGCCGGCTTGGGCACGCGGAACTTCCGCCGCTTCGACGGGAACGTCGGCACGATCGCGAACGGCGCCGGCTTGGCGATGGCGACGATGGACGCCGTACGCAACGCCGGCGGAAACTTCGCGAACTTTCTCGATGTCGGCGGCGGCGCGAACGCCGAGCGCGTTCGCAACTGTTACGAGCTGGTCGTCAACCATACCGGCGCTAAGGTCATGTTCATCAACATCTTCGGCGGCATCACGCGCTGCGACGAAGTTGCCAAGGGCATCGTCGAAGCGCTCAACACGACGAAGTCGCGAAAAGTGCCGCTCGTCATTCGCCTAACGGGAACCAACGAAGAGCAAGGCCGCAAGATCTTGGCCGATGCCAAGATGACGCCGGTTGAAACGATGGATGAAGGCGCCGCTCGCGCGGTGGAGCTTGCGGCGTGAGTATTTTTCTCGACAAGAACACAAAAGTGATCGTGCAGGGCATTACCGGCAGCGAAGGTTCGTACCACACGTCGCGGATGCTCGAGTACGGAACGAAGATTCTCGGCGGCGTGACGCCCGGCAAGGGCGGAACGAAAAGCGAACACGGCCTGCCCGTCTTCAACACGGTGCGCGACGCGGTCGACGCAACGGGCGCGACGCACACGTGCATCTTCGTGCCGCCGCCGTTTGCGGCCGACGCGCTCTTCGAGGCGCACGACGCGGGCATGACGTTTGCGGTCTGCATTACCGAAGGCATTCCGGTGCACGACGTACTGCGCGTCGTCGCGACGACGCCCGGGATGCGCATCATCGGTCCGAACTGCCCCGGACTCATATCGCCCGGCAAGTCGCTGATCGGCATCATGCCCGGGCACGTCTTTAAGGAAGGCAGCGTCGGCCTCGTCTCACGGTCGGGGACGCTGACCTACGAGGTCGTCGATCTGCTGACCCGGGCGGGGTACGGTCAGTCGACCTGCGTGGGGATCGGCGGCGACCCGATTATCGGGACGACCTTCGTGGACTGCCTGCGTGAATTTGCCAACGACCCCCAGACGGAAGCGCTCGTGCTCTGCGGCGAGATCGGAGGCTCGGACGAGGAAGACGCCGCCGCCTTCATCCGCGAGCATATGGCCGGGATGCCGATCGTGGCCTTCATCGGAGGGCGGAACGCCCCGCCCGGCAAGTCTTTGGGCCATGCCGGGGCCATCATTTCGGGCGCATTCGGGACCGCGCAGAGCAAAATCGCGGCTTTTGAAGCCGCCGGCGTGCCGGTAGCCGACCGGCCCTCGGCCATCCCCGGACTGCTGGCCCAGAGGGCGCCCGCTACCGTTTAAGGGCCTGCCTCCTTAGAGGGCATTTCTCTCATGGACTTCTCAGAGGATTAAGACTCTGTGAAAAGAAGCCCAAACCAGTCGCTTGGGCTGCGACTTAGGTCCCTATGCCCACGCGACAATATAGGCCTCACAACATAGGAGGAACCATGCCAAAATTCCGAGTCAGGCATGCGTTCGTGGCCGTTTTGTTACTCGTGTCAATGCTTGCCCAGGGAACATGGGCACTGGCGGGCACCACGGGTGGCATCAGCGGACAAGTGCGCGATGCCGTAACGGGGGTCGCAGTTGCGAATGCAACAGTTACTGCGAACTCGTCTTCCGGCTCAGCTACAGCTACGACAGATGCTGGAGGAAATTTCCATTTCCTGACGCTGTCGCCTGATACGTATACGATTTCGGCAACGAAATCCGGATATAACAGCGCGTCACAGTCGGGAGTTACGGTGTTTGCCGATCAAACGGCAACACTGACGCTCAACATACAACCAGCGCTAAAAACCATTGCAAACGTCACGTCGCGGGCGGCCGGTAATCTGGTCAAGCCCGGCACGACCTCGGACGTCTACTCGGTCAACGCCGCAACCCAACAAGTCGTGTCGGGTACGGGCGGCGGTTTCAACCTGAACCAAGCCTACTCGGGCATCTATTCTCAACCAGGCGTTACCTCATACGTCGGTAACGCGGGCTGGGGCCAGGTGTTCTACATCCGCGGAAGCGCGTATAGCCAAATCGGCTACGAGTTCGACGGCGTTCCGGTCAACCGCGCTTTCGACAATTATCAAGCCAACTCGCTCTCGACGCTCGGACAGCAAGAGCTGCAGGTGTATACCGGCGGTTCCCCGTCCGGCGCTTCGTCGCCGACGCTCGGCGGTTTCATCAACCAAGTCATCAAGACGGGTACGTATCCCGGCTTCGGTAACCTCATGGGCGGCATCGGCTCCCCGGGTTTCTACCACGCTTTGACGGCGGAAGCCGGCGGCGCCAATCCGAACCGCACGTTCTCGTACTACGTCGGCCTGCAAGGCTACAATCAGTCCTATCCCAACCTGACGTGGAACAACGGCGCCGGTTTGGAGCAGAATGGTCTGGGTCCCAACGGACTCCAGGCGAACGGCTTCTACGGCACGCCGGAAATAGCGACCGTTTACGGCGGGCTGGAAGGCTGGATTAACGGTGCGCCGCCGGACGGCGGAGCATGGGCGTTCCAATGGACCAACGGTCCCTGGCCGGCCTGCCAAAACAATCCGACGCCGGGTTCGAACGGCGGTGTCGCGGTCGGATATACCGCCGCGAATCCCGGTCCGTTCAACGGCACCTGCCTCGGTTACGGTCCCTATGGAACCTCGTTCCTCGCGAACGAATTCGAGCGCGACACCGTGGTCAATCTGCACTTCGCGCTTCCGCATCGTAACGACAGCGGAAGAGACGACTTGCAGTTGCTCTACGACAACTCGATGCAGTACCAGACGTACGGCAACAGCCTCAACGATATCGGCGGTATGGCCTTTATCAGCGGCTACATGCAGCCGTACTCGCAATACGCCAGTGCACCATGGGCCGGAACCAACATAGCGGGGCTCTGCGGATACGAGAACTTCTTCTCGTTCGGCTGCGCCCAAACGAACAGCCCGGTTCCATATTCGGACAGCTACATCTTCGCACCGGGAACCTCGTTCGGGCAAAATGCTACGACGGCGGTAGTCACTCCGTACTACTTCCCGAACTCCCCGACGAACCGACAGCTGAACGATTTCCGGACGGTCGGAACGCCGAGCGGCATTTCGCCGAATTTGCGTGACGGCACGTTCAACGACGTCGGCATCATCAAGGGACAGTACACCAAGAACATCGGCAGTAATGCCTATGCTCGCGTCTTCGGTTACACGTTCTACTCCGACTGGCTGATCAGCAGCCCGGCGGGCACGCCTGACTGCTATCTGGGCGGCGGCATGTACTCGAGCGTGTGGGGACAGTGCACCCCGGACTACGAGCTTGCCACGCACACGCGCGGCGGCGAGTTCCAGTTCGCGGACCAGATCAATTCCCAAAACCTGCTGCGTTTCACGGCCAACTACACGACGGCCGGCGTGACGCGCATGAACAATACCGGCATTCTCTCCAACTTCTCGTCCAGCCGTGAAGTCGTCACCAACCTGACCAACGGCAGTGCGACCAACCCGATGTGCTTCAACTACAAGACGGGCGCGCAGGGTTCGTGTTTCTCGCTGACGACGGCCGGCGTTTATAGTTCGGGTTCGGGCGGCCCCACGCGGGGAGAAGCCTTTAATCCGTGCGGAACGACGTTCACTCCGGCCACAACGCCGGCTGCGTACGGCGCGAAAGGCGCTTGTACGAATGGCGCAACGTGGCAAGTCACCGTTCCGGGCGGGCAAGGAACGTACAACACGGTGAGACCGGTCTTCACGAGCATGGCTCTGGAAGACGAGTTCAAACCAAACGATCGCTTGGATCTGAACCTGGGCCTCCGTTTCGAGCAGTACCAGTACAACCTGCAAAACGTCAACAACCCGGAGTTCAACTTCTGGTTTAATGAAGCCGCGCAGGTCAATTGTTACGATCCGGGCACGGGCCAGCCGATGCTGACGCCGCTCGGACCGGGTCAACCGGTTCCGCCGCAACCCCATCAGACTGCGCCTCTCGCGGCCTGCGGCACAGCGGCCTCAGGACAAGAAGGGCTCCATCCGACCGGCGGCACCGCCCCCTGCACCACGACCGGTGGAGTAGATTGCGGACCGCTGCTCTATACGGCCTCCGTTGTCCCGAGTTACACTCGCAGGCTGCTCTCGCCGCGTATCGGCGGCACATACACAATGGGTGCGGACGATGTGCTGCGCTTCTCGGCCGGCAAATACACGCAGCCGACCGAAACCGCGTTTGAACAATACGTCGACCTATCCGGTAAACGCGCGGCGGCCTTCGACTTCAGCCAGTTCTGGGGTCTGGGATTCAACTCGCCGGGTCACGACAATCCGGTCCAGTACTCGAACAACTACGACTTCTCGTTTGAGCACCGCTTCCGCAATACGGATATCTCGCTGAAGGTCTCGCCCTTCTACCGCGATACCCACAACCAGATCGAAACAGTTGTTCTCGGCCCTGGTTTCGTGGGCGGCGTGAACGTCGGTCACCAACACAGCTGGGGCGTTGAGCTGGGCATCCAAAAGGGTGACCCGTCACGCGACGGCTGGGCCGGCGCCCTGTCCTATACGTACACGAGGGCGCTCGTGCAATACGGGAACCTTCCCAACGGCAGAAACGCCATCGACAACCTCAACGACTACGTCAAGGCGTTCAACGCCCTCACGCAGGGCGGCGGTGGATCACCGTGCTACGATACCTCGACGACGCCGGCCACACCGATGGCCTGCCCGGCGAGCTTCAGCGGTACGCCGACCGTGATCAAGAACCCCTACTACAGCATGAGCCAGCAAAGCTTGCTGGATCGTCAAGGCTGGTACCAGACGTACCCGAACGAGTCGCCGAACTCGCCGTTCGACCAGGGCGGAAGTTCCGCCATCTGGCCGCATCAGTTCACAGGCTGGCTGCAATACAAGCACGGTCGCTTCGCGATCGCGCCCAACTTCCAGTTGGTCTCGGGAAGCTACTACGGTTCGCCGGTCGACGTCTTGGGCGTCGATCCGCGTTCTTGCGGTCAGAACGAAGCCGCCGCGCTTGGTCCTACGGGAGCTCCGGTTCTGCCGGCAGGCTCGGCGCAGGCCGGTTACTGCGACTTCCTAACGTCCGCCAGCTCACCATATGTCAACACCGGGCAGCTCGCCATCCCCAACCCGTACACGGGTAAGATGGACTCCGTCGGTCAGTTCCAGCAACCCTGGATCTTGAACGTCGGTGCGCTGCTCCGCTACGACATCTCGCCGAAGATCTCGGCGAGCCTCACGCTGGCCAACATCTTCAACACCTGCTACGGCGGGAATGGAAATGCTTGGCAGGCGAAATTCCCAGCCAACCGCTGGGTCTGCGGTTACAGCTCTAACGCCGCCAACTTCATAGGCACCCAGCCGGGCACGGGCTTCTTCTATGGAGCCTCGGGCTCGGATCCGGCAAACGGCACCACTCCGTATGCAACGGCGTTTAATTACCCGTTCTATCCGGTAAGCGGAGCGATTCCGTTGCAAGCCTATCTCCAGTTGCAAATCAGGCTGTAATCAGCTCGACAAGCATCGGCGGATAAGAAAGGGCCCTCGCGAAAGCGGGGGCCCTTCCTTTAGCGAAGTCAAGGCGATGCGAGCCGGTTACTTCTGCGAGGACTGCGAGGTTTCGATTTGGCCGGCGGCGCCGCGTTCGGAATTGGCATGGCTTAAAGATCGCATTCACGTCGTGCGCGAAGTCGCTAAACATTCGCAGGGCGGACTCGACATCTGGATGGCCGACGGCTTGGCGTTTTTGGAAGAGCATCGCGATCACAGCGTGCTCGTGGTGACGAAGAGCTAGCGCTCTCCCGATTTCAGGCGCAGGCCTAGTGACGGTATCCCCGTGAGTGCCGCCGCTGATATGTGGACTCTGAGGCCTCGGCCTCGAAAGGAATCCACATGCGTAAATCTCGATTCAGCGAATCCCAAATCGTCGGTGTGCTCAAGGAGCTCAAGGCCGGCGTAAAGGC
>DASUIF010000023.1:0-26804 GCA_036273135.1 Candidatus Rubrimentiphilum sp. | reverse complement strand
GGCCGTACCGGCGATGTTCTTGCGCCAGCGCGACCAATCGTAAGCGCAGTGGCTCATCGTTGCGCGTCGACTCGTAATGCAGCAGCTTGCGGTTGACGTTCAGCCAGCGGCATACCGGGCGTTCTTTCGCACCAAATCGTTGAGCGTAGCATCGCAATCCGGCGCCGTCCCTCTAGGAGAAGAGCGCTGATCTTCCGTCGATGCTTGGGAACAATAGTCTGAGACGTGCGGCACCGCGACGTTCGCGGCCGAGGCGTTTTGCTGGGACGGCGAGGACGGCGAAGTCGGAAGCGACGTCGTCGTCCCTGAGCAAGATGCCAAAAAAACGGCAACTAATGCGAGAGCGTAAACGCGCGTCGATCTCTTGATCATGCACCCATCTCCAAAACACACTTGCCCCGGTGGCAACCACCCCGGTATGCACCGCAATTCTAGCCGAAACGGATTACAGCTGTCGATGGTGCAAATGGACGTGCCGCGCAAAAGTTGTGTTAAGACTTGAGAATTAAAAGTCCGTTCAGAATCGGCTTCGCCATAGGGCGCAGCTGAAGCGAAAGCTGCGCAAGCGCCTCGGCGTAACCTAAAAGAGGTTCGACAGGCTGCTCACGTACCTGTTCGTTGCAGCAGCCTGTTAAATGTGCGGCGGTCGACGCGCTCCATCAGGTAGGAAACGCCATCCAGGACGACATCAATTCTATCCGGCGCGGCGATCCTTATGACTGTCGTGCTGCTGCCGCTCGTGGCAAGAGCCGACGTGCCCTTGAACACAATCGGCGCGCTCCATCTCTCTGAGCGGACGCCCGGCGAAAATGTATCGGCCACCAACTGATGTGCCGCGTTAGGCACGATTGCGACGCCAGCCCTGCCGTGGCCGGCGACATAGTAGCCTAAGAAATCCGCTTTTGCGGTATCAGGCTGCCAGTCGGCCTTAGCGATCACGTCATCTAAGACCCCGCGAAGGCCGAACAGGAGCGCTGATGGGGCACTTCCATCGTTTGCCAAGACGATTTGCCGGCCATTCCGGGTTATGGTGAAGCGCTCCGTTGGCTTGTCGCTCACGGAGAGTATCGCCACGGGTTTGTGTTCTGAAAAATTCTGGGTCGCAACCCATTGAGCTATTCGGTCGAAATCGACAAGCGCGATGAAGGAGCCAGAACGCCCGTCTGGGAGATCGCCGGTCAGGTGCGCTCGGTCTCCGCGGCGGATTGTCAGTTTATAGACTGGGCAGTTCCCCGTGCACGGCCCTGCAGTGAGTCCGATCGCCGTAATACCGCCGGTATCAAGTGGAAGCGACTGCGGGTCGCTCACTGATGCGCGCACGCTCACGGTTAGATACGCGATGAACGTGATCGACAACGCAATCAGAGCGCCGCGCGCGCACAAAGACTCTTTCATACCAATCTTGCTCCCCTTGATTTTTTCGGCACCCGAGGCTGGCGCTTATCGGGACGCTCGAAATCACGCGCAGCGAGACAGCCCGATCGTCGCGCCTCCAACCATAGCATATCGAAGACACAGCGCTTCGGCAAGTTTCGGCGTGACCAGATTCCAAAACCCCTATTCTCGCAGAGGCACCTCTCAGAATTGATTTGGCGGCCTTCTCTTCCGATAGCGTTACGAGTCATCCGCACCATTGCCCCAAGATTACGAACCCTCCGGCTGGCGGTACTCGCCGAGATCGACGCATCACGGAAAGCGCGCTAACTGCGCAGTGCGATGGCGCAGACAGGGTGGAAGTTGGATTCTTGGTTTAAGGGGTGCCGCGTCACGAGAGAGCAATTCTTGTGTTAAGGATCAATTCTTGTGATGCCGCCCCAATTTCCAGCAGCATAAGCGAAATCCACTTTTTCGTGTTTTAAAAGTAGATTTCGCTCGTTTCACGCGCGCGCGAGTGGATTATGCAAGTTTCACGAGAAAAGTGGATTTTGCGTGTTTTGCGCTCATCGCGGGGCCTCTTGCCAGGCGGCTTTTCCTATAATGGCTAGCTCAAAATGAACGCCGGGCAGCACAAAAATACTGCCGCTCGCTTGAGCCGCCGCAACCTCAACTACGCAACACTTGGAGCTGGTCGCCTGAATGGGGCAACGTCAGAACCGTCCTCGGACAGCACCCAAAGCGAGCCGGAGCCCGGAGGCAGTCCGGAACGGCCGCCGTGCGAACACGCGGCTACAACAGCCAGAAGGAGCAGACCGTAATAAGCCCGCTTGCGCATGGGCGGGCATTGTTCCGGGTCGATAGCGGCCTTCCTAGCTCGACCGATGCTAGCTCCTTATCGCCGGCTCGTTGACCCGGCGCAAGAGGAGCTCGCCGTCGAGCATCTCGGGCGGCCCGGCTACCAGATCGGCGGCGCTGCGCTGCAAGAACGTCATCGCGTGACGCGTCGCTTCTTCGGCACTGGCGCGGTCGCGCCACGCCCCGACCGATAGAAATTCATCGGGTCCGGATTCCAAGATGGCGACGGTTACAAAACCGGGGGTGCTGCTAAGAAGCGGGAGCAGCTCGCTGCGCATCAGGCCGAGTGTCTCGTTCATTTTTCCCGGCTGAACTTTTCCTCTGCGCACCGTTCCATAGCTCGCTTCATGGCCGAGGCGCTCTTGAAGGCGCACTTCTCCGCCCGCGGTTTTCGGCGGACCTTCGACTGCCCACATGACGTTCTCGCGAACCCAGTCGCCCGCCAAACGGGTGGATTCTTCGGCATCGGCGCGCTCGAGAAAAAACCCGATCGTCACCAGTTCGCCGGTTTCAGAGAGCGCCATCGTGTAGCTGGCGAAGCCCGGTATCTTTGTAACGATGGGCAAGAATCCGTCGCGTGCGGCAGTGACAACCTTTTCTATATCCTTGGCTGCCGACTTCATTTTATAGATCCGGATGACACCGTACATGTGTAGCTCCTTTCAAAGGTCTGCGCGACGATTTCCCTTTCGCCGGCGGCAGTCCGCCTAGGCAATGCAGACCGAGGGTAGTGAGGGGCGTGATGTCGGCGGCGACGATGTGGCCAGGGCCAATAAAAGCGCTAACGTCATTGTCGTGACCTCCGAAGGGAGATGGTGCCGAGCTCTCTATAATATTCCCAGAGTGAAATTCGGTTCGGGGCGTTACGTCTATGGCTTGGCGGCGATTGCCTTTGGTTTGTGCGCCTTTGCGTTCCATGATATCAACACGTGGCAACAATTCAAGTTGCTCGCACACGATTCGCATCGCGAAGCGCTTACGTACGTTGTGGCCACGATCGAGATACTCGGGGGCGCGGCTATTCTGTGGCCGGGAACGGCCCGGGCGGGTGCTGTAGCGGTTGGTACGATCTATTTTATCTTCGCCTTGCTCGGCTTGCCGGCCATTGTGGCGCATCCGCTCGTGTATAACGGCTACGGCAATTTTTTCGAGCAATTCTCATTGGCATCAGGCGCCGCGATCGTCTATGCGTGCGCCGGTTCAATTGGCGGGACCGTGCGATGGGCTCGGTTCGGCTCCTACGCGTTCGGCGTGTGTCTTCTCTCGTTCGCGCTTGAACAATTGTTCTATCTCTCTGCGACCGCGAGTCTGGTTCCGAAATGGATCCCGCCTGGCCAGATGTTTTGGGCGATCGCCACGACCGCAGCGTTCGCATCTGCCGCGGCCGCTCTGCTGACGGGTTTCATGGTACGGCTCGCCGCTCGATTAACGACGGCGATGCTTCTGGGCTTCGGATTGCTGGTATGGGTTCCGGCACTTGTGGCCGTTCCGCATAGTTTCGAGAACTGGTCTGAAGCGATCGAGACGCTCGCGATTGCCGCATCGGCGTGGGTTGTCGCCGATTTTTTGCACAAACGATAATGCTGTATCACTTAAGACTGTGGGTGTACGCTCCAGCTCGTTCCGTTGCTGAACGTGACTGCTTGCACCGAACATGCCGTGGCGCCGTTACCGCCTTCCCGCGCAAATGCGTGCACGTCGCTCCCATGGTCGCGCAAACGGTGCGTGACTTGCTGTCCCGGTGCGAACGACCCTTCGTCGCCGACGAGGTATCGAGATTTGTCGAACTCGATCTGAAAAACGATGTGTTTTACCGTCTCGCTTCCCGTGTTCGTGAACGTCACGTTGAAGAAATTGTAGCCCTTGCCCTTGACGAACAAATCGCCTAGTCCCATTTGGCTGTGGACCTTTTTTACATCGCATGAATCGATGCGAATAGGACCGGCGGGATTGGCGGCGGCTGGGCCGGCGCTCAGCGCCAGAAAGAGACATGCAGCGAGAAGTTTCATCGAGCGTTTATTGGCTTAGCGGGCCAATTTCTTTTCGTGGTTACGCCGAGCGTTATGCCGCGCGGTAGTCGAGCCGCGCTGAGGTCGACGCGATTACCGCGCATCTTAACGCCTTCCTTACGAAGGCGCGCGAGTTGCTTACGTCCCTGAGTAACGCCGCCGTCGGAACGAACGACGCGATGCCACGGAACATCAGACGTCGTTGTCGCAAGGACATGCCCGACGAGTCGCGGGGCGTGCGGATCGATGTCACCGTACGTTTGGACAAAGCCTCTTGGAATCGCTCGCACGAGTGCAAGAATGCGCGCGGTCCGTTCGCCGTTCACGTCCGCGGTGCGGTTCCGGATCATTAGCCGCCGGGGCTCTCAACGCCGCCTTCCAGAGCGGCGCACTCGACGCCCTCCCGCTCGCAGTCCTTGCAATGATGGCCGTGGTGGCTGCTCATTGGATGGCCGCAGGCCGGGCAATCCGTAACGTCAATCTCTTCCATGGTACTCTCTCTGACGACAGAGGGCTCTCGTTAGACGGGGCGATGGATTCTCCTTACGCGAAGCACGCAAGATGAGCGATCGCAAGAGCGGCGGACCGCGCTCGTGTTACAACAAGAACGGTTCGCCGAAAAGTGCGTTTGCAACCAAGAAACTTGCCGAGCGCGCGATTGGGCGAACGAGCGTGAGACTCGCTCCCTACGCATGCGCCAAGCACGGATGGCATTTGGGGCATTAAGATCCCACTGTGCGAGGCGCAGATGCCCCGAACGTTCCTAAGCCGAGCCCTTACCTTTTCTTGCGGCTTCCGGTCCGCTTCGCGGCCCGTTGAGCGAACGAGTCCACGATGTCGGCGGTTTGCTTGATCATCTCGCCGGCGCTTACGACTGTTTCACCGACTTCGTGCGCGCGCGTTGCCGTCTTATGAACGTTCTTTGCGGCTTTACGAACGGTGCGCTTGCGGTTCTTGACTGCGCTCTTGGCACGTTTTACCAGGCTGCCCGCCTTCTTGCGTGCCTTGCGGGCCGTTTTTTTGACTGCTTTACGGGCGCCTTTGGCCCGCTTCGCGATTGTTTTTTTGGGAGACGCTTTTTTGCGTCCACGTTTTTTTCTAGCCATGGTTAAGCTCTTTCCCCAACAATGCGATACCAAACGAGCGCCGATTTGGGTAAGGTCGTGGCATGGATGCAGAAAAGATGGCCGCTTCGATGAAGCAACTCTCGCAAGACGTCGTCCTGCTGGTTCGCAACGAGCTCGAGCTGGCGCGCGAAGAGATGGTGGGGAAAGCCAAATCCGCTGGCGCCGGGGTCGGCATGCTCAGCGGTTCGGCCGTTACCGGCCTCCTGACGCTGGGTACGCTCACGGCGCTTCTGATTTTGGTGCTGTCGCTTGCGGTCGCGCCCTGGATCGCGGCTCTTATCGTGACGCTGTTGTGGGGCGGCGTCACCGCGGTGCTCGCACTGAGCGGTAAGAAAAAGATCCAGGCGGCCGGGTCGCTGCTGCCGGAGCAGACTATCGAAAACGTCAAAGAAGACATCGCGTGGGCGAAATCGGGCATGAAAGACGACGTCCGCTCACGCTGATTTGCAACGCGACCCGTGTTTTCGCGCGTAGACGTGCGTGAACTCCGCGCCGAACAACATGATCTGCGCCGAATAGTTCACCCAGACCAAGAAAACGACCAGCGAACCGAAAGCGCCGAAGCTCGTCGAGATGCCGGCGCGCCCTAAGTACCAACCGAGTAAGAACTGGCCGATTACAAAGAGCAGTGCGGTTGCGGCGCCGCCCAGCCAAACGTCGCGCCATTCGATCTCGCTCTCGGGCAGGTAGCGGAAGAGCAGTGCGAAGAGCACGGCGATGACGGCGAACGACAGTATAAAGTCTACGATCTTTATCAGCGTCGGGAAGAGCGGAAAGACGTCTTGCATCGCGCCCGCCGCGATCGTCAGCACGGCGTTGAGGCCTAGCGAAACGAGTAAGACGAACGCTATGGCCAGCACGACGCCGAACGACGTCGCGCGATCGCGAACCAGCGCGAGCACGCTTTTCTTTTCAGGCTCGACGTCCCAGACGGTATTGAGCGCTTCTTGCAGCGACGAGAACAGTCCGATCGCACCCAGAACGAATACGGCCCAGCCGATCGCTTGAGCGATAATGCCGGCACGGTGCTGGCTGAAGGCCGCGATCACCATCGAGCGCACGCCGCTCGCCGCCGCCTTGCCGGCCGTATGCTGCAGGTAGCCCATGACGTTGTCGAGCGCGGTGCGATGGTGTCCTAGAAACAAGCCTGCGATTTCGACCACCACGATGATCAGCGGCGCGATCGCGAACATCGTGAAGTAGGAGATTGCCGCCGCAAGCCATTGTGCTTTGTGACGGCCGAACTCAGCCCACGTTTCCTTTAGTAACCCAATCCAGTCGACGCGCTTGGTTCGCGGCATGGGGTTTCCTTTACCCATGCCGAGGGTCTCCGTTTGTCCTTCGACGGCGCGGCTTTAGGATTTCTTCATATTTAGGCCTTACCATTTGGGGAATGATTGCGGTTGCGCCTTGCGTTGACGGGGCATTCCCATATGACAATCCGGTGATCGGCATTGTTTACACCAGCTTGGCCATCGAGTTGGCCAACGCGCTCGACGCGATCGGAACGCCGTATTTTCGCGCGCGCGCGAGCGATTATCTCGCGGCGCGACGCACGTTCAAAGGTTTGTTGAAGCCGGCCGTGTTCTCCGATTTTGAAATGCGTTGCCGAAAGCATGCGGCACCGCCGGTGCCGGCGCCGTTTCTCGTACGCCGGCTGCTGCGTGCCTCGTTAAGCCAGGATCGCGAAGCCGCGATCGAGATTTTGGGCGCGGGCGAAGCATTGCTCGTCCGGAACTCAGGGCTCGCGTAGCGCGGGCACGCCGCTTTCCGGGTTCACGGCAAACGTTGCTAAGCGCATGATTGCTGGAACTCGCTTCGGCGCTACGTCAGTGAACGTAATTGTCGCGGAATCGTATGCCCGGCGCGTCAACCTGAAGGACTGCGTCGTTGATTCAGACGCCAGGTAAGGCGCCCCGTTTATCTGTCGAAAATCGATCGTCCATGTTACGCTCGTCATTCCGCCCTGTGTGAAATTCCCTTGGCTCACGAGCTTATCCGTGGCGAATGTCTGCGCGTCTACCCACACCTCGCGCAGGCGGTAGCGTCCCGGTTCGCTTATGGGCCGCAATTTGAGATCGTAGTCATCGTGCCCGCCGATCTGTGACATGCCGGCTAACTCGATAACGTAGGTCCGGCGGACGATCTCAACTGAAGCGATCGTCTTTAGTCCGGAGTCGGGCCGGGCATTTCTGTTCGGCGCGGGATCGCAAAATTCGCGCCGAATCTCTGCGACGAGCTCCGGATCGTTTGTGCCGGGGCTACGCGGAACGAAGCCGGCAATTCCGAAGGAATAATTCGGCGCCAAGACGGGAACACCGAGGTAATCGAACGTCCGCTCCGGCGAACTGAGCGGAATATGCGCGCCGAACGGCGAGAAAAAGACGCTAATGCCGTGCGGAGTGTACGGGTTTGCGATCTCTTCGTCGCTGACGGCATTGACGTCGACGCGGTTCTGAACCGAATCGTAGTACGAATGATAATGCGCCGCTGAACTCGTCCCATTGTGGGTTACGGTTACCGCAACGGTATAGGAGACTTGCGCCGGGTAGCGCGCAGCTTCCCAGTGCGTGCGCGCCGCTGCAAAAATGGCGTAGGGATCCGTTTGCGCTGCTGGCGCCGGTGCGCCAGACGCCGCCAAGCACGCCCCCGCGAGCGCCAAGAAGATCATTCTAGAGGCACCTTCGAGGGTTGGTATACCTCGCCTCCGTAGGTAGGCCGGGATGGCCAAACTCTATTTCCGCTACTCGGCAATGAACGCCGGCAAGTCAACAGCGCTGCTGCAGGTCGCGCACAACTACGAAGAGCACGGCCGGAAAGTTCGGATCTTCACCGCTGCTATCGACCGGCGTTTCGGCGACGGTTTGGTGACGTCGCGCCTCGGCCCGCAACGCGAAGTCGAGACGTTCGACGATAAGACGAATTTTACGAAGGCGCTCGGCAACGACACCGCCGGCCTCTCGTGCTTGCTCGTGGACGAGTCGCAATTTTTGACGGTAGAGCAAGTCCGCGAACTCCATCGTATCGCGCACGTGGCGGGCGTACCGATCATCTGCTATGGACTGCGCAGCGATTTTTTGGGAAATCCGTTTCCCGGGGCGGCGCATCTCCTGACGCTGGCCGACAGCATCGAAGAGATAAAGACCATTTGCGCCTGCGGGCGCAAGGCCACCATGAACGTACGCATCGACGAACAAGGGACGCGCATCACGCAAGGCGCCCAAATTGCTATCGAAGGCGAGGTGCGTTACATCCAAACGTGCGGACGCTGTTTTTACGGCGAGACGTAAGTGCTCTGAAGCACCATGCGCATCGCGTCGAAATCGATCGTCCAGGCGAAGTGTTCGAGAAATTGATGCGAGACGATGCCGGCCACTTTGAATGGAAACCTCTGCAATGGCGAACCCTGCGGCGTATAGAGGCCGTGGATATTCGTTTGGCAGGCCGTCCCAAGACATAACCGGTCGAGCGTAAACGGAATCACCGTAACCGCTCCGCCTCCGCCCACTCCGGTTCCGGTTCGCATTTCGTTCAGCCCGATGTTGGCGGCGCCGACCGTTTCCTGTGACGGCCCGAAGCCGCCGCCTGCCATTCCGCTATCAACCAAGAACAGCTGATCGTTCAACGCGTTGACGCTGCCGCGCGCCAGCAAAAAATGGTCGGGCACGTACCAGAACGGTATCGCCGCCGCATTTGGGCCGAGCGATTGTTCGAACGCGGCCGAGGCGCTGCGCGGGCGCAACACGAGACGCTTGTTGGGGTAGTCGACCGTCGCCAAAAACTGAGAAAGAAAGATCGTGCCGATGATGCCGTCCACGCGTTTATCGCCGAAGAACGGGATCGGGCGCGTGGGAAGCGCCGACGACCGCAAATTATGCAGCGTGACGCTGCCGATGCGGAAGGTGGGCACTAAGACGTCTCGCACCGTCGCGTGTTTGCCTCCGGCAAATGTGCCGGTGAACCCGCCGCTCATCGAGAGACCCAGTTCTTTGGCGAAGTCGGGATCGACGATGAGATTGGGCGCGCCCGTATCGAGCATGAAGTACGCTTGCCGTCCGTTGACTTGCACGGAGAACAGCGGCAGCGGATCGACGGCCGTCATCGCGACGCTGACGGTCCGGGAGATCGGCCGCGCCTGTTGCATGCGGATGCGCGACTGCACTTCGCCGAGCAAGGTTTTCACCGGCGCGAGCTCCTTGGGATTGGCCAGCAATTGCGCGGCGTCGAGATACTCCGTGGCGCTGCGCAGGTCGTTCGCGTAGAGTGCCGCTTGAGCGGCGCCAAAATACGCCGCAAAACTTTTCCCTTCGGTCGCGATCGACGCGCGGTAATCGGTCAGCGCGCCCGCAAAATCTCCGGCCGCAAAGGCGGCATTGCCCTGCGCGAGCGCGGCCGCTAATGCGACGGCGAGCATATGCGCGCCCACTACACGTTCGGCCTCAGATAGACGGCGTGACCTTCGTAGTCGAAATACATTTTGTAGTACTCCATGATGTTGCGGCCGATGATGCCGTCGTAATCAGAATCGAAGTTGGAACCGCTCGGCGGCAGCGCGACGCTCGCGTGTTTGAATTGCGCCGGTCCCATGGCAAAGTCGTCCACCGAATACCCGGCCATATCGACGATGCCGCCCAGCCATCGAGTCTCGAGCGATTCTTCCAGGGGCGTCTTCGTTCGCAGCTGATCGAAGTAATGCCGGTAAAAGATGGTCGAAGCCGACCCGGTATCGAGCACAAAGTATCCTTGCACGCCCTCCACGGACGCCGGCGCGCGCGGCACCCCGTCGTCGAGCTCGATGGGCATCGCGCTTAAACTCGCGGCATCAGGCGGACTGGTGTCGGCGGGATAAAGCGTCACGGTCTTGTCTTTGAAATCGATACCGACGATCGCGCTCGACCAAAAATCGAGTCCCAGCACGCCGACGATGCGGTTTTTGTCGTCGGGCTGATCGATCGGAATCACGCTGAAGACGGCATTGGTGAGATGCAAGTCGCCGATCGCGAGATCGGGCACAACGGTTTGCGATACGTCGAATTCGCCGATCATGTCGGCCTTACTCAAACCATAGCGCTTGTATCCGAGTTCCGCGGCGATGCGCGGGGATATGCCCAGGCTGTCGGAGCCACTGTCGAGCGCGAAATTGTACGTGCGTCCCGCGATTTTCACCGGCACGATGATCCCGTCTTCGTTAAAGATTGCGGGAATTTCGATCGGCTTGGTTGCCGATGCGGGAAGTAGTTTGCGGCTCGCCGGAATACCGGTGAGCGAGACAGGCGCCGCGGAGAACGACGTGATCTGCGTGACGCTGTCGTTGGCGGGCCGGCCGTCACTGTAGCTCGCCGTGTAGGCAATGAGTTCGTTGAAGACCGGACGGTAACGCGAGAACGTCCAAACGCGCGTGCGGCCGTCGCTGCCCGTGACTTCGATGCGGTTAAGCAAGTAAGTCTGTGCGTCGTAGTAGCGCCGCTCGCGCGGGCCGCCCATCGGCGCGACTTCTAATACGTATTGTTGCGGCGCGTCGTGCGTGATGCCGAGCACGTGCATGTCGGTCGAACTTCCGGCATGTGAAAGCGCGTTTGCGTCGGGATCGGCGGTGTCGTGAAAGCCGCTGAGCAAAATGACGACCCCGTTTTCGTTCTGGCGCCACTGCTGTCCGTGAAAAACGCCGAACGCCGTGGTGAATGGTCCCGTGTGTTCGACCGTTTCGCGGTCGCTGCCCGAGATTTTTGTAACGCCTTCGGTATGCAGGCCTCCGCCATCCGACGTATATGTTCGCAGATAACTTCCGGGCGCAAGCGTCCCGCTGGTCTTGTCGGCGCGTTCCAGCAGCTGTGCGGGGGTTATCGATGTTGCGTCGAGCTGCGGCGGCGGCGCGGCCGCGGTTGTCAGCAAGACAAGAAGAGCAGCCAAAGCAAAGCGAGCGTGCGGCATGACGTTTTCTTAAAGTGTTCTGTGAAACACCCTGCAGGGAGGTCGCGTTTCCCACGCGAGGTATTTGCAACATGATACGGACTCTTCGCTTTTTTGCACTCTCCGGAATCGCGCTTGCGCTGGCTAGCTGCAGCGGCGCCGGCGGCTTGTTGGGCAACACCGGCCTCGGCGGCGGTGTGTTCGGATCGTCGACGTCCTGCAATCCGGGAACCGATGTCCAGCTGGCCAACCCGATTCCGTTCCAAAGCGGCGTCAATCCGAATATCGGACAGATCGTTATCGTTGCCAACGGCAACAACAACGCTTTGGCGCAGAACTATCAATCCTTAAATATCACGTTGATCGACAGCTTTGGTAATCCGACCTCGGGCGGAGCGCTGCAGCCGGTCTCGGATCCTAACGGCCCGCATCCCTACAATTCCGATTTCTACTATCAGTCGGGATTTGGTCCGTTGCAATCCGGGATGACGTACACCGCGGAATTGACCGTTGTGAATCTCAACCCGTTCAACTCGTGCACGTACACGCTTCAATCGTTTAGGACGTAGCGTTCCGGCGTTTGCGGCCGGCGAATGCCAAGAGCGGCAACCCGCCGGCCTGCAATACCAGCGAAAAGATGACGAGTGCGGTGAAGCTGCGGTCGTAGAGCAGACCCATCACGGTGCTGCCGGCAAACCACGTCACACCGTAGATCGCGTCGAACGTTCCAAGCGCGGTTGCGCGACGGTCTCGTGGCGCGAGTTGCACGATCGCGGCCGGAAAGAGCGTGTCTTGCGCGGCCATTCCAAAACCCCAGAGCAATACGCCGGCGATCGCCATCCAGGGCGTTCCGAGAAATGCGAGCGGCGCAAAAAGCGCGCTCGCGGCAAAGGCGATAACGAGTACCACATTGCCGTACCGGTCGTAGGCCTTTCCAAGCAATGGCGAACCGACGGCGCCCATGAGCATTGCCGCGGCATACAAAATCGGGATGAGGCCGAGTGCAAAAACGTGCGCCTTGCTGAAGTGAAACGAAATTAACGCGAAATCCGCAAAGCCGGCGCCGAGGCAAGCCCCCGCGATCGCGTAGAGCCAAAAACTCCGCTGTTGCCGGCCGCCGACTTCAAGCGGCTTCGTTTCCAAATGTTGGGGAACCGGGAATCTTCGCCACGCAACGACCAGCGCAATCAGCGCGAGAACCGCCGGCACGAAGAGCACGCCGAACGCGCGCGCGAATCCGCCGTGATAGAAAAGAATGACGGCGATCAGGATTGGGCCGATCGTCGCGCCGGTTTGGTCCATCGCTTCGCGGAATCCAAAGACCCAGCCGTGTCCGAGTTCGGAGCCGGCGTGGGATATCAGAGCGCTCGAAGCGGGTTTGCGTATGCCGCGGCCGACGCGTTCTCCAACAACGAGCGCAGCGGCGGCGGGTACCGCACGCGCGAACGCCATCATCGGGACCGCCAAGACGTTGATTGCGTAGCCGGTCAGCGCAGTTCCCCAATACTTTCCCGTCCGGTCGGCTGCAACGCCCGAGGCATACCGTAAGCCAAAGCCCAGGAGCTCGCCGAAGCCGGCGACGAAACCGACGACCGCTCCGCTCGCGCCGAGAAACGCGAAGAACGGACCGGTGATCGAGCGCGCGCCTTCGTACGTCATGTCGGCAAACAAGCTGACAAGACTCATGAGGAAGACGAAGCGGAATGCTCTAGCTTTCAGGATGACACCGTACGGGGAAATTGACCGAGCGGGCGATGAAACACACTTCGTGCGCGCGTTCGTGCAGCGCGTCGGCTTCCGCGCGGCGAGCCGGATCGGTGATCTGCACGCGCGGACGCAGCGTTACTTCAACGAATTCGCCGCTGCCGTCGGGATTGGTGCGCATCGTGCCCTCGGCGGAATCATCGTAGGCCGTAACCACGATGCCGGCGTCGGCGCACAGATGCAGATACGCCAGCAAATGGCACGACGATAAAGCCGCGACCAGTAACTCTTCGGGGTTGTAGCGGGCCTCGTCGCCGCGATAGGCCTTGGCGCTGGATCCGGCAATCGCCGACCTCTTTAGCGGCCCGGAGAGTTCGTAGTCACGCCCGTAGGCGCGGTACGAACTCGTTCCGCTTCCGAGATTTCCTGTCCAGCGAAGCGTGGCCGAGAATGTGTGATTCGTCATCGCCGGATGACCCTTATTACCTGACGGTGAGCATGCCTTTCATATTCGGATGATACGAGCAGGTCAGCGCGTACCTTCCGGCTTTCTTGAAGGTATAGCTCCACGTCGCATGTTCGTCGAGGTTACCCGAATCGAACTCTCCGCCGGCAGCCGTCACCGTGTGCGGGTAAGTGTCGTCGTTGATGAATTCTACCGTGTCGCCGACGCTCACCGTAGCCGATGCGGGCTTAAACGAAAAGTCCGTCAGATGAATGACGAGCGCAGGTTTCGGCGCGGCGGCCGTCAGCAAGGCAAGCGCGGCGATTGCGACAAGATGCTTCATGCTAGAATTTACTCCACGACAATCCTAAGTAGGGATTGATTTCGTTGTAGCCGGAGTTTTGCCCCTTACCGATCCAGTTCTCGCCTTTGAGCCCGAGTTGGTAACTGAGGCCGCTCGTCTTGTCGGGGTGAACGCTCAGCCCCACATCGTAACGCAGAATTTGGAAGCCGGGGCTAATTTGATCGTTGTACCTTCCGGAGATACTCGGATAGTAATAGTCGTGCGTGTAGAGCGAATAGTATTTTCTGTCGCTCGGAAATTTATCGATTCCGAAGCCCACGCCGCTCATGTTGTATCCGCCGAGCTCATAGACCGGATGATAGTAAGCGTAACTCACGCCCAAACCTATCCGGCAGTCCCTCGGCCCGAAAAACCAGTCAAAAAAGTCATCCCACTCGTCGTAGTCGTCGTTTTCGTTTTCGTCCACAAAGATGCCGCCGCATGTAGGACAGTACTGCAGCCGCGGAAACTCCGTGTTGAAACGTCTGAAGGTCAGCGTGTCCGCGAAGCGGCGGCCCGGAAATTGAGCCGTGAGCGCAAGGCCGAGGGCCGAGCCTTGTCCTTGTGCGCCGAGCGTATTGGTCGAGACGGGACCGTAGTCGGTCGCAAGGCGCAGGCGCCACTGGTTGCGCGGCCGCACCTCGTTCGGCTCGTCTTTTTCGGAGTGCGCAATCACGACGGTCTGCGGCTTTGCCGGCGCCAAGAGGGCGGTCCGCGGAATCAGGACTTGGGCGCCGGCCTTGAGCTGCATGCCGAGCAGCGAAGCAATAGCGAAAAGAGCCAAGGCGGTTAGAAGAAACCGTTTGTTCATTGGGGCATCCTCCGCCGAAGCCTTAGGCTCCCTCGCCCCGGCGCCCTGTGTTAGCGGGCGGCCCTACGGTAAAACTTTGCTCAAGCTTTCGACGATCGAAATCCGCTGGTCTAAACTCGTGATGCGGAAGATGCGGTGAATGACGCTCGCCTCAGGCACGATCACGACAAGCCGGTCGCCTTGGCGCTGATGTGCTCGCACGACGACTTGCAGCGCCGTCGAATCGAGAAAGGTGCAGCTTCCGAGGTCGATCACCAAGAGCCGTTCGGCGCCCAGGTCGGGTTCAGCGGCCTCGACGGAGGCTTCAAAATCCTTGGCGTTAGCGATATCGAGCTCGCCGAAAACGTGCAGAGCAATGACCGCGTCAAAATCCTCGCGTATAAAAGCCGCGCTATGGTATGAAATGGTTGCGCCTACCTTTCGTCCCTTAGTATGGCTGGAGAGCGAGCAACATACAAGTTGTGATCCGAAACGGGACGCGGCCTGAATGCGCGCGCCGCCGCCATCAATGATCCTTGAATGTCGATGAGCTGACGTTCCCGCAACAAAAGCAAGGGCACGGCGTCGTTCAGGTGCGGATTGAGCGCCTGGAACCAGGCACGCGCCGTGTTGCGATCGCCTTTTTCGCAAATGACCCACGCGAGTTGGAGAGCAAAACGTAAAAGATGCGGACGTTGCGGGTCACGATCGGTCATCCATTGCTTAACGGCGCGCGTTTCGCTCACGCCTCCGATCGCGGCGACCATCGTCGCCCCAAGGATGTCGACGAGCTCCCTTACCACCTCTTTGATATCGCTGGAGATGGCATACTCGTGTGCTCGTATTTCGACGGGACGCTCGTCGCTGGGATCCGGCCCTACCTGCATGCCGCCTTATATACCCACCCAAATCCCATCTAAAATACCAAACGGTGCCTGGTACGAATGCGGACATAGCGCCCTTCTCAGGGTGCAACCGTTAGGCCGGCACCATTGCGGCAAGTCGTAGCCGTACATCGGGCCATTCGGCGCTCGTAATGCTGTACACGACGGTGTCGCGAAGGGTTCCGTTCTTGTGCCAAGCGTGGCTGCGCAGAATGCCGTCCAGTTTTGCGCCCAGCCGTTCGATGGCGCGCCGGCTTTGCGTGTTGGCGGCAGACGTGCGGAATTCGACTGCGATGCAATCCAGCGCATCGAACGCATGCGACAAAAGCAAAAGCTTACATTCAGTATTTAGGGCCGTGCGCTGTACGCTCTTGCGCAGCCAGGTCGAACCGATTTCGACGCGACGGCTCTCGGCGTCGATATGCATGTACGTCGTCATGCCGGCGGCCCGGCCGGTCGCGCGTTCGATCACGGCGAACGGCAACATCGATCCGCCCTCTTGGAGGGCCAAGCGCCGTTCGATTTCGGCCATCATACCGGCGGGTTCGGGAACGAGCGTATACCATAGGTTCCAGAGCTCGCCGTCGCTTGCCGCGGCAACGAGATCGTCGTGGTGTTTTTGGGCGAGCGGCTCGAGCCTGACGAGCTTGCCGGTTAAGGTGACGGGCTCTATCCAGGGCACGCTTTTACGGCGTAACGAGCGGATTTTTTTCGGCGAAGGCGCCGTTCGGGTTCGGTTTTACCCAAACGATCAGATCCCAGATAGACGGCATGTCGAAAACCGTAACGATGTTAGACGCATTTTTCGCGCGGCCCATTACGACGAGTTGCGCGGCGGTGGGATGCGCCGGATCGCCGCCCGCGGCGCGGTACTTACGCGCATCGACCCATTTGTCGTAGAGCATAGTGCCGTCGGGATTTTTCTCGACCCAGTGCACGTGGTCGTCGAATGCGTACAGGCGTCCAGGATTTGTGCCGAAGATGCTCGGGCGCACGCCGCCGGTTTGCAGCACGGAGAAATCTGCGCCGAGCAGATTGCCGTTCTTGTCGTACCACAGCTGGCTCGGATGCTTCGCGTCAGACGAGGTCCAGTGGAAGTTGGCGTAACTGATCGCACCGGTGTTATCGGCGTCGGTGTAACGCACGTATCCGGCTCTTTCCGCGTCTTGCGCCGTCGGAAAGCGCGTCACGAGATCGGCCTGAATCGCTTTCACGAAAGCCGACTCGGCCGGACTGAGCGGTCCGAAATACGTCGGATTTTGGTCGGCCCGGGCGATTGCCGGCAGCGCGATGGCCGCAAGCAACAAAAATAATGCAGCACGCTTAAACATGGCACCTCCAGAGCGGAGCACGTTCGCGCCGGCGCGATGAAGCCCGCTAACTAGAGCGAGATCGTTCCGATTTTGTTGCCGTGGTTCTCGGCGAACCAGAGTTTGCCGTCGGGGCCTGCCGTGATGCCGTCGGGCTGGGCGCCCGCGGTTGGGAGTTTGTACTCGGTGACGTCGCCGGCCGGCGTGATCTTTGCGATCTTGTTGCCGCGGCTCTCGTTAAACCAAATGTTGCCGTCGGAGCCTGCGGCGATGCCGGAAGGGCGCGCATTACCGGTGGGAATCGGATACTCGGTGACCGTGCCCTTTGGGTTGAACTTGGCAATCTTGTTTCTGTCGTTTTCGGTGAACCACAGATTGCCGTCGGGGCCCGCGACAAGATCTACCGGCTCCGCGCCGGCCGCCGGAAGAAGATACTCGGTGATCGTGCCGGCGGTCGTGATCTTTCCGATCTTGCTCTCGTTGGGATCGGGACCGCTGCTTTCACTAAACCAGAGGCTGCCGTCGGGTCCAGCGGTGATATCCGACGAGTTCGCGCCGGCGCTGGGAATCGCGTACTCGCTGATCGCGCCGTTAGGGGCAATTCGTCCGATTCTATTGCTGCGGTTTTCAGTGAACCAAATGTTGCCGTCCGCGCCAGCGGCGATGCCGTAGGGCCATGCTCCGCGCACCGGAAGCGTGTATTCGGTAAAAGTACCGCGCGGGCTGACCTTTCCAATCTTATCGGCCTGGCTTTCGGTAAACCAGAGATTGCCGTCGGGGGCCGCCGTGATATCCTCGGGGCTGCTGCTGCCGGTCGGAATCGCATACTCGGTGATGACGCCGCCCGTCGTGATCTTGGCAATCTTATTCCCGGCGCCTTCGGTGAACCAGATATTGCCGTCCGCACCGACCGCGAGCCCGCCGGAAAGCGCGTGAGCTGTCGGAATCGCATATTCCGTGATGATACCGGCGCCAGAGCCGAGGGCAGCACCGGCCGCAAAAGCCGCCAGGCCTAGCGTCAGAGCCGACGTGACCGCGAAAACACGCGTCATTTTCCCTGGTCCTCCAGTCGTCACATTTCCCTCGATAAGACCCAATCTCACCGGCTCGACGTAAAGACTTGGGTCTGGGGGAATAAGGACCTCAGGAGGTTCGAATGAGAAGAAGCGGCGCTCTGGTGATTATTTTAGCAAGCGCGTTGGCGAGCTGCTCGAGTCAACAGGCCGCGCAAACGCAGCAGCAAGTCACGCACGAAACCTCGCAATCATTCAATGCCGTCAACGGCGCGCTCAAGAAGGTCGATGCGAACGACGCGGGGATCAAAGTGCGCGTTACCGCGGCGATGGCGGCACAGGCCGGTGCCAACGTTTTTCGCATCGGAACCGACGTGCATGCTGGTGTCGTCACGCTCAACGGAACCGTGCCGAGCGATCAAGTGGAGCAAACCGTCGTGCACGCTGCCGCCGGCGTTCCGGGCGTCAAACGCGTCGAAAATCGCTTGAAGATCAGTTCGTAGCTTACCGCGTCTCGGCGCGGATAGCCGGAACCGTGCAAACGAACAACGCGACCAACAGATATCCGGCCGCCGAAATACCCATAGCAAGGCGCGCTCCCCAATGATCGGCCGCGTAACCGAAGCCGACCGCCGCCGGCGGTATTCCACACAAGACGAAAAGACGCACGGCGCCGAAGACGCGGCCGACGTATTCCTCGCGGATGACGCGCAGGCGGAAACCGATGATCTGCGAGATTTCGAATTGTACGACGGCGTTGCTTAAGGCCCAGAAAACGCCCGCTACCCACATGTTGCGCGTGAGAACGACAGGCAAGAAGATCGCGGCGTCGATCAGATATGCAGTCGTCAACGCGCGGCCGAAGACCCAGCGCGTTGCAAACTTCGTAGACAGGATCGAGCCGCAAATCGCGCCCGCGGCCGAGATGCCGAAGAAGATGCCGACGTCGCGATCGCTCGCGCCGAAATCGCGTTTGAGGAAAGGCACGAGTACGGCATATGCGCCGAAGCCGAGCACGTTAATGACCAGCCCGGCAAATGCCAGGGCGCGCATCGCGCGGTCTCCGAAAAGCAGCGAAAAGCCCGTACGAATATCCGATAGTATCTCGCGGTGCGAAGGCAAACCAGAGGCTTCGTCGGGTCCGAGCGACGGAATGTGCCACAAGGCGATCGTTGAGGCAAGATATCCCGCCGCGGTGATGAGCAGCGCGGGCAAAGCGCCGAACAGCGCGAAGAGCGCGCCGCCGATGATCGGCGTTACGAGGTTGGCGAAGTTTTCGGCTCCGCCCAGCGCGGCCGTCGCTTCGGTGCCGCGTTCTTTTCCCAGCAGAAATGGAATACTCGACGTTTGGCCTCCCAGGAAAAGTGCGGCGGCGATTGCGACCACCACGAGGCCGGCGTAGATGTCGGCCACCGTTAGGGTATGCAAAGCGTACAGTGCTGCGAACAGCAGCATCATCGCGCAACGGACTGCGTTCGAGACCAGCATGACCGCGCGCCGGTTTAGCCGGTCGGCCAGCGATCCGGCGATCACGCTGAAGAGCGCGAACGGCGCCAGTTCGCACAAATAGGCGACGCCGGTCGAAAGGGCCGAATGCGATAGATGGAAGACAAGCAGCGGAATTGCGAGCAGACGGAAGCCGTCGCCGAACAGGCTGAACGACTGCCCGAAGTAGTACTGACGAAACCGTTGGACTGAGAATATGCTGCGCCGAACCTGCGCGTTCGCGGACGACATGCGACGAGAACCTCCGTGCGTGTGAGTAGGAAAGAGGGCTCAAGTCGCTAGCGCATGACCGCAAAATTCTACCTTATAAAGGATGGCTGCGCAAACCGGCGGCTGGCGTTTCCCTAAAGCCGCGGGGGGAAACTGCCGAAAGACGACAATGGAGGTTTTGCTATGTCCTTTCGCCTAGCCGCGCTCGGCTTGCTATTGCTGGCGGGCGGCTGTGCTCACCGGATCTGCTGCGACTCGTACACCTACGGGCCGCCGGCATTTCAGCCGATGAGCGTGAACCCGATGGGCACGGCAGCGAATCCCGTGAACAAACCGATCTCGGCATCGTTTACTATCACGGCAAGCGAAGCGAACTACACGGGAAACTTCACGGCCGCGCGCGTGCAAGGCTCGTGCTGGATCGTGCAAAATCCGACCGCCGCCGCGCCCGCGACCTTCACGCTGACGGCCACCGGCCAGTCCTGCGCGAGCGGTCAGGGTTTCGAAATCGACAGCTTCCAGATCACCGACTCATTCGGTCAATCCGTCACGACGTATATCCGCTCGACTTAGCGATGCAGCCCATCCGTTACGGCGGCCCGTCGTAGCCCGGCAGGTACGGCGGAAGCTTTTCGCCGGCAAGGATCAGCGGCGCGCGCGGTTTCTGTGAAAAATCGAAATCGCGGCGTAGGTCGCCTAGAATGGCGGCGTTTTCCGCGACCGAACTTCGCGGGTCGGGCCGCCCGTCGGTTTTCGGATCGAGCCGCGCTCCGTTAAGAAAGTCGTCCTCTATGAATTTCACGTAGGCGTCGTGGCTGAGCGTTTGGTGATCGATGTACCCGCGCCGCGCGTACGCACTGATAACGAGACCGGGTACGCGCAACCCGTATCCGAAGAAGTTCACATCGGGCGGCGCCACGTGATCGTAGAATCCGCCCCAATCGTCCCAACTCAGAAAGATGGCCGTGGAATCCCAGTACTTGCTGCGCATCACCGCATTGATCACGCCCGTAACGTATGCCTGTCCGGTGCTCACGAGTCCCGGCGGATGATCGCTGTAGCGGTTGCTCGGCGTTAGCCAGACGACCGAAGGCAGCTGCCCGGATTTCAGATCGGTAAAAAATTGCGTTGTGTCTTTGATATTGGATAGTTCGGCATCTTGTTTCACGTCGGTGAAAGACGGGAGCGGATTCCAAATGCCCGGCGTTCGCGCAGTTTGCGGCTTAAGATTGCAGCTGGCCGCATCGTTCGTGCAGTCCGGCTCGAAGCCATCCATGACGTAGTACGCCCACGAGACGTGATGCGCGTGGAGAAGATAGGTAAGATCGGTCCACGGATAGTCCGGCCGGTCCGGCTGCTGCGAAGGGTTGAAATCTTTAGGAAGATCGCGGGGCGTGAAGTAGACGCGCTCGGGCTTGCAACTTCGGGGGTCTCCGTCGCGGCTGCATGACGCGGCCCAATCAGAGACCATGTAGAGATGCGCGGGCGCGCTCCAAGACCGGACGGATTCGAACAAACGGTCTTGCAGGACGAAATTCTTGGCGTAGGCCCAGTAATTCGGTATTTCGGCAGCGGTGTGGAAACCCATGACCGTGCGCTCGCGGCCCTTCGCGCTGCAGGTTGGGATGTTGGTCGGACAGCCCCCCAAATGCTTAGCGGCTTCGGCAACCTTGATGAAGCCGTCCATTTTGCCGCCGTCGATGCTTTGATCGGCCGGACCGGCGCCGTGCGGTCCGCCGGAATTTTCGTCTTGGGCATCATGATACGGACGCACGCAATCCCCGGCTGCGGGATCGGGGACGCAGACTGCCGGCACCCCGTTGCGCATCGGTATGCCGTCCGCTCCGGGATACGTCCCAAAATAACTGTCGAAGGAGCGGTTCTCTTGCATGATGATGATGACGTGCTTGATCTTGTGAATCGGGTCGCTCTTAACGGCGGCGTTCCCTGAAGCCGCGAGCGCCGCTGCCAAGACCCAGTGCAACACACCGCCCAGAACGGTCATCCTCGCTAATTATTTGGGCAGCACGAAAGGCCCTTGGCACGATTTTCCGCAAACGTCCGGCTATGCAGCGTACCGCTATTTTTCTCTGCGCGGCGTTTATTATCTCGGCGCAGACTCAGGCGCGCCCGGCGTCGCTCCAAATGCCGCTGGCAACCAAAAACAACCCGATGACCGTAGTGCTGGACGAGCGAACCGCCCCGCGCGGCTTCGCCTATTCGCATATGACGATACCGGTCAAGCCGGGGCCGTTTACATTGAGCTACCCGGAATGGATTCCCGGCGAGCACGGTCCGACCGGACCGCTCAACGATTTGGCGCAGCTCAAAATCAGCGCGGGCGGCCAATCGATCGCGTGGGAGCGCGACCGCGTCGATATGTACGCGTTTCACATCAAGGTTCCGAGCGGCGTCACGACGGTCAACGTCGATTTTACGGTGCTCTTGAATCATCCGAACAACTTTGTCGACGGACAGCTCGCGACGCGCAACATCATGGTCGGCAACTGGAACCGCTATATTCTGTATCAACCCGATATCGATAACACGAAGTATTTCGTGCGGGCGAGCCTGATTCTGCCGCCGGCCTGGGATTACGCTAGCGCGCTTCCGGTCGCGTCGCGCAGCGGAGGCCGGATCGATTTCAAAACGGTGACCCTGGAAACGCTGGTCGATTCACCGACCGACTCGGGGCGCTACTACCGCCACATCACGAGCTGGAGCGGGCAAGGCACGCATACCTATATCGATCTCTTCGCCGATCACCCCGAAGATCTGAAACTGCCGGCAAACGAATTGGCGGCATATATGCGCATGACGCCCGAGGCGATGGCGCTCTACGGCGGACGGCATTGGAACGTCTATCATTCCGAACTGACGCTGAGCGATCTGATTCCGCCGCAAGGGATCGAGCACCATCAGTCGAGCGACGACCGCAGCGACGATACGTTTTTGACCAACCATGCCGAGCAGATGTCCGGCGGCGACCTGCTGACGCACGAATTCTCACATTCCTGGAACGGCAAGTACCGGCGGCCGTTCGATTTGCAGCAACCGAATTTCAACCGCCCATTCCCCGAGCATACCGAACTGCTTTGGGAGTACGAAGGCATGAACCAGTACATGGGTGACTTGATCGCGTTCCGCAGCGGGATCAAAGGAAAGCCGTCGGATTACCCGGAGTACTTTGCCTCCATCTACTCGGCGATGGCGTATGAACCGGGACGTAAGACGACGCCCATCATCGATATCACGACCGGGGCGCCCTATTACTATCTCGCCGACGGACCCTACGGTTCGCTGCGCCGCGATGCCGGTGATTTTTATACCGAAGGCGAGTTGATCTGGCTGGACGCCGACACTATCATTCGCCAGCTCACGCACGGCAAAAAATCGATCGACGATTACGCGAAGATTTACTCGGGCGGTACGTCCGGACCGCGAGTCGTTACCTACACGCGAGCCGACTTGGAACGCTACCTGGGTGAAGTCGCTCCATACGACTGGCACGGGTTCTTTCAAAAGTACGTGTATTCGATCTCGCCCAAGCCGCCGACCGATGAGATCGCGCGTGCCGGTTACCGCTTGGTCTTTACGTCGAAACCAAATCTCTATGAAGCCAACAGAGAGTCGCTGCGAAAAACCATCGGGTCGTGGTACGACGTCGGCGTAAATCTCGCGCAGGATGGGACCATTAGCGACGTGCGCGAGGGATCGGCGGCATGGAACGCGGGGTTGGGCGACGGCATGCAGATCGTAGCGATGAACGGGCGCGAATTCACGCCGGACGCGTGGGCGGCCGCAGTCGCGGCGACCTCGGCGAGTTTTTCGCCCATCTCGCTGCTGGTGAAGCAATACGGATACTATCAGGACGTCACGTTGAACTATCGCGGCGGAGCAAAGTTCCCGCATTTGGTCCGAATACCGGGGACTGCCGATATGTTCGCGCAGATCATGCGCCCGCACGCGAAACGAGAGGGAACGAAATGAAGCAGGCAACTCTGGCCGGTACTCTGGTGCTCGCCTTCTCATTCGTTCTCGCCGGCTCCGCAGATGCGCAACCGATGCCGGCGCCGCAATTCGACCGGCCGCTCGCAACGCAAAGTAACCCGATGACCGTAACTCTGGACGCGCGCAAAGCCGCGCTTGGACGGGCCTATGCGCACATCACGATTCCCGTCACGGCGGGCCCGTTTACGATCGACTATCCGCAGTGGATTCCGGGCGAGCACGGCCCTACCGGCCCGCTTACCGACATCTCGGAACTCCGCGTGAGCGCCGGCCGCAAGCAGTTGCGCTGGTCGCGCGATCAAGTGGACATGTACGCGTTTCATCTCAACGTGCCGCCGGGCACGTCGACAATTACCGTTGACTTCACCGTGCTGCTCAACGGCGGCGGCGATAACATGGCGACGCGCAACATCCTGATCGGCAATTGGAACCGCTACATTTTCTACCAGCGGAATATCGACAACACGCAATACTTCGCACGCGCATCGATCATGTTGCCGCCCGGATGGGATTACGCCTCGGCGTTGCCGGTGGCGTCGCGTTCGGGGCAGCGGGTGGCCTTCGATACGGTTTCGCTGGAAACGTTGGTCGATTCGCCGACCGACATGGGCGCCTACGTCAAACACATTACGATGTGGACGGGCGACGGCGCCGCCACCTATCTCGATCTCTTCGCCGATGCGCCGGAAGATCTGAAGATCGACAACAAGGTCATCGATGCGTACAAACGGCTGACACCGGAAGCCATGGCGCTGTACGGCGGCCGTCACTGGAACGTCTATCATGCCGAGCTGACACTCAGCAATGTGCTGGGCTTTCAAGGTATCGAGCATCATCAGTCAAGCGATGACCGTGCGCCTGACGATTTCTTGACCAATCCGCGCGGACAAATGCTCAGCGGCGATTTGGTGCCGCATGAGTTTTCGCACTCCTGGAACGGCAAGTACCGCCGTCCGTTCGATCTGCAGCAGCCGGATTACAACGATCCGTATCCGGAGCGCACCGAACTGCTCTGGCAGTACGAGGGCATGAATCAGTACATGGGCGACATGCTTTCGTTTCGTGCCGGCATCCGCGATCCGAAAGACTATCCGGAGTACCTAGCGGCACTCTATTCGAATCTGGCTTACGAACCGGGGCGGAATACGACGCCGCTCATCGACACGACGACGGGCGCGCCGTACTACTATTGCTGCGCGCGCGGCGTCTATCCGAGTCTACGGCGCACGGCGGGCGATTTCTATCGCGAAGGCGAGCTCGTGTGGCTCGATGCCGACACGATCATCCGGGAGCAATCGCACGGTGCGAAGTCGCTTGACGATTACACGAAAATCTTCGCGGGCGGCGTCTCGGGTCCGAAAGTCGTCACGTATACGCGTGAAGACATCGAAAATTATCTCGGGCAGGTCGTTCCTTACGACTGGCACGGCTTTTTCGAGAAGTACGTGTACTCGATCGCGCCGGTTCCACCGACCGACGAGATTGCGCGCGCGGGCTACAAACTCGTCTTTAACGACGTGCCGAATAAATTCATCAACGGCCGCGGCGGCCGCGGAGCGGCTTCGTGGTTCGACGCCGGCGTGACGTTAGGTGGCACCGGGGCGGTCGCCGACGTGCGCGAGAATTCGGCCGCTTGGAAAGCCGGGCTCGCGCCCGGCATGCAAGTCGTGGCCGTCAACGGCCGAGAATTCAGCGCCGACCTGTGGGCGCAAGCGATCAAAGACGCGAAGGGTTCAGCTACTCCGCTGCACCTTCTCGTGAAACAAGGCCACTGGTATCAGCCGCTCGATCTCGACTATCACGACGGCCTGAAATATCCGCACCTCGAGCGCGTGGCGGGAACTGCCGATATGTTATCGGAGATCATGCGAGCGCACGCGGCCGGGCCGTAGGAAAGAAGGGTGCCGATGAAGGGTTTATTTGCACTGCCCGCGCTTGCCGCAGTAGTGATTCTTGCGGGCTGCGGCGGCGGAAGCGCTGCTCCGTCGATCACGCCGCTCGTCCCGGCGCCCGCGGGAACGCCCGTGGCAGGCAGTCCGATTCAGCACGTGATCGTCGTGATTCAAGAGAACCGTACGTTCGACAATTTGTTCAACGGTTTCAAATACGGCTTTACGACGCCGGCAAATTACCAAACGTTCGGCTTCGACCACAACGGCAATAAAGTGAATCTCGCTCCGCATGGTTTGGAGTGGCAGTTCGATCCTAGTCACGCACACGCATCGCTCGTAACCGAGTACAACAACGGCGCGATGAACGGGTTCGATCTGGACACGTGCGATTACAATCCGTTGGGACCGGGTGGGGATTGCAGCGGCTTCTTCGATGGGCCGCCTGCGAATTTCACGTACTCGTTCGTTCCCGGACCGGTGAATCCAACCGATATTTCGTCCGAAACGACCACGCTGTGGCTGCTCGCGGGTTTCGCGCCGGGCGAAGGCTACGGCATCGCGGACAATATGTTTTCGTCGCGGCAAGTGCCGTCGTTCCCCGGGCATCAGTACCTGATTGCCGGACAAGGCCCCGCCGACGATCCCAACAATTCCACCGGGCTCACGGCCGGCAATTGGGGATGTGACTCGCCGGCGGGAACGACCGCCAACATCTTCGGCGCGACCTACTCGGCGCCGCTCATCCCAACGTTTCCCTGCTACAACTACCAAACGATCGGCGATCTGCTCGATGCCAAGAACGTATCGTGGAAATACTACACCGGCGCGCTCAATACGCTCGACGGACTGATATCCGCTTACGATGCGGTCCAGCATATCAGGTTCGGTCCGGACTGGACGAACAACATTTCAACGCCGATGACCAATATTCTGAGCGATTTGCAGAACAACACGCTGCCGGCCGTTTCGTTCGTCACGCCGGCCGGGCCGGCGTCCGATCACGCCGGATTCTTGAGCACGGCGGGCCCCGGCTGGGTTTCCACGATCTATCTCTACTTGGCGCAGAATCCCAAACTCTACGCGAACACCGTTATTTTCGTGACGTGGGACGACTCGGGCGGCTGGTACGATCACGTTCCGCCGCCGAGCGACTCGTTCGGCCCGCTCGGCTTCCGTGTGCCGCTGTTAGTGATCTCGCCGTACGCCGTTCAGGGAATCTCCCACGTGCAGCACGACTACGGCAGCATTTTGCACTTCATCGAAAAGAATTGGAATCTCGGAACGCTCGGTCAGCGCGACGCGCTAGCCGACGATTTGAGCGACATGCTCAACTACTCGCAGACGCCGATTGCGCCGCTGGCCAAAGAGCCTGCATTCCAGCAATCCGCCCGCAAGTACACGCAGAGCTTTTTCATGAA
>DASUIF010000022.1:0-99868 GCA_036273135.1 Candidatus Rubrimentiphilum sp. | reverse complement strand
CTTCGTTGCAAATGCGAAGCCTGAGGTCGTGGCGAAAGAGCGCGAAAAGTTGGCGGGCTACCAGAGGGAACTCGAGCGTATCGTGAAGATGCTGGCTGAAATCGGTGAAGTTGGATGACGGCTTCCGCACATTCGGTAGGCACCGACGCGAAGCGGCGTGTCCTCGTCGCCGCCGACGAAATCGAGCGCATCGTCGCTCGTCTCGCGCATCAGATCCTCGAGCCCGAGGGTCCGCAAGCGCGGCTGCACATCATCGGCATCCGCCGCGGAGGTGAGGCGCTCGCGCAACGCATCGCGGCGCAGGTCGAGCGCGTCTCGGGAAAACGTCCGCAACTCGGCTTTTTGAACATCAATCTTTACCGCGACGACGACGTCTCACATGAGTTGCCGGAATCGCAGATTCCCGGCGACCTGAGCGGCAAGACTGTCGTGATTGTGGACGACGTACTCTATACGGGGCGAACCGTTCGTTCCGCCCTCGACGCGGTGACCGATCTGGGGCGCCCCGCCGCCGTGCGGCTCTGCGTTTTAATCGACCGCGGCCTGCGCGAGCTCCCGGTGCAGCCCGACTACGTCGGAAGGTTCGTTCCGACCAGCCGCAAGGAACGCGTCAACGTCAGCTTGCAGCGCGAGCCGGCGGAATCCGACGAGGTGACCATCATTGCGGACCCGTCGTAGTCTCATCGATCTCGACGACCTGACGGCCTCGGAAATGATCTACATCTTCGAGCGCACGGCCGACTTCGAGCAAGAAGAGCCCGGCGCGCTGTTGGAAGGCGCCGCATGTGTGAACATGTTCTTCGAAAACAGCACGCGCACGATGACCTCGTTCACCCTGGCCGAGCAGCGTTTGGGCTGCAAAGTGATTACGCTGTGGCCGAAAGAGTCGAGCCTGCAAAAAGGCGAGACGATCGAAGACACGGCGATAACGCTGGCGGCCATGGGCGTAAACATCTTGGTCATACGGCATCCTGACGACGGGTATCCGCGCCGGGTCGCACTTTCGTTTGACGGACACGTCATCAATGCGGGCGACGGTACGCACGCCCATCCGACGCAGGGTCTGCTCGACATCTACACGATCCGCCAGGAATTCGGCGAGCTGCGCGGGCGGCGGATCGCGATCGTGGGCGACATCTTACACAGCCGCGTCGCACACTCTAATATCGCCGGGCTGCGAGCTTTCGGCGCGGAGGTTATCCTCGTCGGTCCGCCCGGGTTTCTTCCCGACGATTACATGCGGCCGCACGCTAAAGTCGTACGCGATCTCGATTCGATCTTGCCCGACGTCGACGCCGTGATGCTTCTGCGGATCCAGCGCGAGCGTTTTAAGAACATGCCGCTCTCGGATCAAGAGTATATCGCGCGCTACCGTTTGGATGCAAAACGGCTCGAACGGATGCGCGACGATGCAATCGTTATGCATCCGGGGCCTTACCACCGCGGCGTGGAGCTCGACGACAGCGTGCTCGAATTCGCCGGCTGGCGGTACGCCAAGCAGGTGATGCACGGCGTGCCGGTGCGCATGGCGGTCTTGGATTTCCTGGTTAACGGCGCACGGGCGCTGGTGGCCTAACATTCTGATCGCCGGGGGACGAGTCGTCGATCCGGCTGCTCGGATCGACGCAGTGCTGGACGTTCGCATACGCAACGGCGTCGTGAACGAAATCGGCGAGCTCTTGAAGCCGGAGGAAGGCGAGGAAGTCATCGACGCGCGCAACGCGTATGTCGCGCCGGGCTTCATAGACATGCACGTGCATCTGCGCGAGCCGGGCAATCCTGAAAAAGAGACGATCGCCAGCGGATGCGCGGCGGCCGTGGCCGGCGGTTTTACGGCGGTGGCCGCCATGCCCAATACCCATCCGGCGCTCGATACGCCCGAACTCGTGCGGTGGGTCACCCAGACCGCGGGCCGCACGGGGCTCGCGCGCGTCTATCCGATCGCCGCGATAACACAGGGACGCGAAGGAAAAGAGCCGGCCGATTACAATGCGCTCGCCGCTGCAGGTGCCGTTGCGTTCAGTGATGACGGAAACACGATCGAAAGCGCCATCGCACAGACGAGCGCGGCGCTACGCGCGCGCGAGGCCGGGCGCGTTTTTATCACCCACTGCGAGAATGCGGCGATCAAAGCGCACGACGAGTTCGATAGCTCGGCTGAAACGACGGCGGTCGAGCGCGACGTAGCCATCGCACGCGCCACGTCGCTTCCCTGGCATATCGCGCATATCTCTACGAAGGGCGCGCTCGAATCCGTCGCCGCCGCGAAGGATCTTCGGATCGCGTGCACGGCCGAGGTAACGCCGCACCATCTGGCATTTTCCCGCGAAGATGCGGCCGGGTTAGGAGTTCCTACCAAAGTTCATCCGCCGCTGCGATCCGCCCAAGACGTCGATGCGCTGCGCCGCGCTTGCCGCTCGGGAATTATCGACGCGCTTGCGAGCGATCATGCCCCGCACGGCGACGACGTCTCGCCTGGATTCAGCGGCCTAGAAACTGCAGCCGGAGCCTTCGCCTACGCGCTTCCCGATTTGCCCGTGCGCCGCTATGTCGCGATGCTTTCGTCAAACCCCGCGCGCATTCTCGGGATTCCGGGCGGCACGCTCGCCGCCGGCTCGCCCGCGGACGTCACGATATTTGCCGACCGTGACTGGATCGTCGATCCGGCCGTATTTCATTCAAAGGGCAAACGCACGCTTTTCGCCGGCAAGACGCTTCCGCGTCGAGCGATCGCAACTATCGTCGGAGGGACCGTCGTGATGCAAGACGGCCGCCTCTTCGCGCGGAGCGCACAATGAAACGGGCCGCATTGTTTTTGGCCGACGGGACCCGCTTTGACGGCGCGGGTTTGGGATACGAAGGGCTGGCGTTGGGCGAGGCCGTGTTCTACACGGGCATGACGGGCTATGAAGAAGCGCTGACGGATCCGTCTTACGCGGGGCAGATCCTGACCTTCACTTTCCCGATGATCGGTAACTACGGCATCTCCGGCTCCGCCGCCCAATATTCGCGCGCTTGCGTAGCGGGCGCCATCATCAAACGGATCGCGCGGCATCCTTCGCACCACGCTTCGAAGATCGATCTGCCGTCGTGGCTGGACGAGCAGCACGTGCCCACGATGATCGACGCCGACACGCGCGCTATCACGATCACGCTGCGCGAGCACGGAACGATTTGGGCCGCGCTGGCGGTCGGCGAAGCGGCGCTGGATCGAGCCGAGAAGCAACTGACGCAGTTCGTGCGCGGCGCAAACACCAAAGATCTCGTGCCGAGCGTGGCGACGCGCGAGGAACGGATCGAGGGTGCAGCGGGCGGCCCGCGCGTGGTGCTCATCGACTGCGGTGTAAAACGCGCCATCGTCCGCGAGTTGGGCGCTCTCGGCGCGGCCGTGACCGTCGTTCCGTACAACGCCACCGAAGCGCAGATACTGCAGCACGACCCGCAAGCGATCTTGATCTCGCCAGGCCCGGGCGATCCGACCGATTTGCCGCAGACGATCGAGACGCTGCGCCGGCTGCTCGGAAAGCGCCCGATGTACGGAATCTGCTTGGGCCATCAGCTCCTGGCGCTGGCGTGCGGGGCCAAAACGTTCAAATTACCGTACGGGCATCGTGGCGGCAATCAACCGGTAAAGAATCTGCAACGCGGAGACGTCATCGTTACAGCGCACAATCATGGCTACGCCGTCGACGCCGGGTCGCTCCCCAGTTCGCTCGAACAAACCATGGTCAACCTCAACGACGGCACCAACGAGGGGTTCCGCCACCGCGACTTCGCCGTGGAAGCCGTTCAGTTTCACCCCGAAGCTTCTCCGGGGCCGTTCGATGCGCGCGGTCTTTTCGCACATTGGCTCCAGGATCTGGTGCGGCGATCGTAGCTTAGCCATAGCACTGATCTGCGCGGCGCTCGTCGGACGTCGCGTTTTTCTTTTTACCGCCGCAATAGCCGGCGCAATGCGCTTTCTCCAACGCGACGGTACGCAAATGGAACCCGCGGAGCCGGAACCGATCGCGACCGCGCGATTCTTGCGAACAGCTTCGGCGGAGGCCGAGTTCCAGCCGCCGCGCGGCGTCGCGGCTATCGAAACTCCGGACGTTTGGCAAGTGCGCAGCGAGCTGGAGCGGACGATTGTCGGACAAGCCGCCGCGATCGAAGGACTGATGATCGCTTTGATCGCCGGCGGCCACGTGCTTTTGGAAGGCGCTCCCGGGCTCGGAAAAACGACGGCGTGCCGCACGATGGCGCGCGCGCTCGACGCAAAATACTCGCGCGTTCAATGCAATGCCGATCTTACTCCGGCCGACCTCAGCGGCTCCGAGGTTTTCGATCAGCGCGACCTGTCGTTTCAACTCCGCTTGGGACCGGTGTTTGCCAACGTCGTGCTGGTCGACGAGATCAACCGTGCCCCGGCGCGGGTGCAAGCGGCCTTACTCGAAGCGATGGCCGAGCGGAGCGTGACCATCGGGACGGAGACTTTGGCACTTCCTGACCCGTTCTTCGTCCTCGCAACGATGAACGAAGCCGAGGCCGACGGGATCTTTCCGCTTCCGGCCGCGCAGCTCGATCGCTTCTTGCTGAAGATCGTGCTCGACTTTCCAAGCGCGGAAGAAGACGTCGCATTACTGGAGCGGCGTGAAACGGGTGCGGGCGTCTCGCCGCACCGTGGCGCCTCGCTCGAGAACGTGCGCGTCTGGCAAGCCGCCTGTCGCACGATCTACTGCGCGCCCGCACTGACGCGGTACGTCGCGGAGATCGTACGTGTAACGCGTGCCGCCGCCGAATGCGGCGATCTGGAATCGGGCGCGGGCCCGCGCGCGGGACTTTCGATTCTGCGCGCCGCTCGCGCTCGCGCGATCCTGGCGGAACGAAACTACGTCTTGCCGGCCGACGTGAGAAGCGTAGCACTCGCGGGGCTTGCGCACCGGGTCACGTTCGCACATTCATACCTGTCTGCGCGCGCCGAACGCGAAGAGAGGCTGCACTCGATCATCGACCGCGTTCCGTTGCCGTGAACTGTATACGGCGGAGAATATTGCAAAGGTCGCGATCTTTCCAGGATTGCGGCAGCGGGGGAGTGCGGGCATACGCGCCGGGCGAGGAGATCCGGGCGATCGACTGGCGCGCGTCGGCGCGCAAGGGATCGCTGCTGGTTCGGGAGCGCGGCCACGTTCCTCTCGCGTGGGGCGCGCTTCTCGATACGTCCGCCTCGATGAGGGCCGGCCGAAATCGTAGTTTACAAGAGGCCGCGCAAGAGGCTGTCGATGCTTGGCGCCGGTGCGCGGCGGCGGGCGACCGCTGGATCGACGTTGCCTCTGAAAACGATTACGGACTGATGCACGGACTCGATCGAGCTCAGCGCGTCATGCCCGCGCACGGCGCTCTGCTGGTGGCCGGCGATTTCTTCGAGCTCGCGGAAATCCACGAAGGATTGCTTCGAGTCGTGGCGCGGCGGCTGGATTGCACGGCGCTGGTCGCGCGCGATCCGTGGCGAGATGGTCTAGCGCTCGCGGGATTCGTCACCGTCGCCGACCTCGAAACGCGAGATGTACGGCGGTTCTTTATCGGTGCGCGCTCGCAGATGCGCTTTCAACGCGAGGCAGGCGAGCGCGAACGCGCGGCGCTGGCGCGTTTGCGCCGCGCGGGCTGGCGCGCCGGAACGTTTACTGAAGATGATGGCGGCCGCGCGCTATTGCGTGCCTTCGGCGCGGCGTGACGTTCGCGCATCCGGTCCTCGCGTTTCTGGCGGCGCTCAGCCTTCCGTTCGCGTTCGTTTGGCGGCGCATGCCGATCGCCTCGCGCGGCGATAAGCCGTACCGGTATTCGAATCTGCCTTTTATGACCGCTGCGCTGCGGAGCCCGCGATGGCCGATTGCGGCACTCGACCTTGCCTGCGCATTAGCGCTTTCGCTGCTCCTCGCGGCTTGCGCCGGACCGCGCCTGCGGACTCTCGCGCGGGTACCGGCCGCGGTGGTCTTTTGCATCGACACGTCCGGCTCCATGAACGCGCGCGACGTCTTGCCCTCGAGAGCTCGCGCGGCGGCCATCGCGATTCGTTCGTTTGCCGGTGCGATGCCGAGCGGCACGCGTGCCGGCATCGTAGCATTCGCCGGAGACGCGCAGCCAATCGTCGGGCTTACCGCCGAGCGCGACGCGATCATCGCCGCGCTTGCGCGCATTCCCGCGCCGAACGGTCAAACCGCGATAGGCGACGGCTTGCTCAGCGCGGCGTCGATGCTGCCGGATTCCGGACCGCGCGCGATCGTTTTGATCACGGACGGCGCGAACAATCACGGCGAAGATCCGCGCGACGCCGGGCGCACGTTGGCATCCTCGCATATTCGCCTGAACGCGATCATCATGGGCGACGCGCCGTTTTCGCAAACACTGCGATCGTACGCATTGAAGACGGGCATATTCTTTCGGGTACGCGGCGCACGCGATCTGACGGCGCCGTTGGCGCAAATAGCAGATACCGGATTCAGCGCCGCAACCGTTCGCGATTGCACCGTACCTTTCACGATCGCCGCGCTTTGCGTCGGGGCGGCAGCTTGGCTTGCTGCAGCGGGGGCAGGTCGCCCCTGAGCGAACCCGCGGTGCATGAGCCGCTGGGACATTTCCACGACGCGCCACACCTACGCCGAACCCGCCGAGCTCGACATGCGCGCGGATCCGGTCACCCATTTGCAAGCCTGGATCGAAGCGGCGCACGCAGCCGGTGCGCGCGAAGCAAACGCTATGGCCTTAAGCACCGCCGGAGAAAACTGCCGGCCGGCTGCGCGCATGGTCCTGCTACGCGGACTCGACGAACGCGGTTTACTGTTCTTTACGAGCTACTTCAGCCGGAAAGGCCGCGACCTTTCTCGCAACCCTTTTGCCGCCGCGCTGTTCTTTTGGCCGGAGATCCATCGCCAAGTCTGCGTCGAGGGCGCGGTCGAGCAGCTGCCCGACGCCGAATCGGATGCCTATTTCGCGAGCCGCCCGCGCGGACACCAACTGAGCGCGTGGGCCTCGGAACAAAGTGAAGAAGTAGAAAGCCGCGAGGTCCTCGAGCAGCGCCTCGAGGATTTCACGAACCGCTTTGAAGCGGCCGCGGTTCCGCGGCCGCACTCCTGGGGAGGCTTTCTGCTGCGTCCCGATCGCTTCGAGTTTTGGCAAGGCCGATCGAACCGTTTGCACGACCGGATAGAATTGCGGCGCGACGGGGCTGCATGGATGCAAAGGCGGCTGCAGCCGTGAATCCGTCGGGCGTGCGCAGCGTCATGGTCATCGGCTCGGGGCCTATCGTCATCGGCCAGGCAGCCGAATTCGATTACGCCGGCGTCCAAGCGTGCCGCGCATTACGCGAAGAAGGCCACCGCGTCATCCTCGTCAACTCGAATCCGGCGACGATCATGACCGATCCGGAAGTCGCCGACGCCGTCTACTTGGAACCGCTGACCGTCGCATCGATCGAAGCGATCGTCGAACGCGAGCGTCCCGACGCGCTGCTGCCGACGTTGGGCGGCCAAACCGGTTTGAATCTGGCCGTGGAGCTGCACGAAGCCGGAGTGCTCGAACGGTATAACGTCGAGTTGCTGGGCACGCCAATCGAAACGATCCGGCTGGCCGAAGACCGCGAGCTCTTCAAAGCCAAGATGATCGAGATCGGCGAGCCGGTCCCGGAAAGCACCGTTGTCACAAAGGTCGAGCAAGGCGTCGCCTTCGCGCAAGAGTTCGGCTATCCGGTCGTGATCCGTCCGGCATATACGCTGGGCGGCACCGGCGGCGGCGTCGTGTACGACGAAACGGAGCTGCGCGAAATTCTCGGAGGCGGTTTGGAAGCGAGCTTGATCCATCAAGCGCTGGTCGAGACGTCGCTGCTCGGCTGGAAAGAGGTCGAGTACGAGATTCTGCGCGACTCCGCCGACAATTGCATCGTCGTCTGCAACATGGAGAACTTCGATCCGGTCGGTGTGCACACGGGCGATTCGATCGTCGTCGCGCCTTCGCTGACGCTTTCGGATCTCGAATACCAGATGCTGCGAAGCGCCAGCCTAAACGTGATCCGCGCGCTCAAGGTGCAGGGCGGCTGCAACATCCAGTTCGCGCTGCACGCCTCGTCGAGCGAGTACCGCATCATCGAGGTTAACCCGCGCGTCTCGCGCAGCTCGGCGCTCGCGAGCAAAGCCACCGGATATCCGATTGCGAAGATCAGCACGCGCATTGCATTGGGACAGACCTTGGACGAGATCCCAAATCCCGTGACCGGCGTGACGAAAGCGGCGTACGAGCCGACGCTCGATTACGTCGTCGTAAAGATTCCGCGCTGGCCGTTTGATAAGTTCCCACTCGCGGACACTGGGCTGGGCACGCAGATGAAATCGACGGGCGAAGCGATGGGTATCGGCCGGACGTTCGGCGACGCACTGCTCAAGGCGCTGCGCGGGCTCGATCTCAAACGCGAGACGCTGACGGGCACCGCTCTTGCCGAGTGGAGCGACGCCGAGCTCGAGGCGGTCGTCATCAAGCCGAACCACGAGCGGCTCTTCGCGGTGGCCGAAATGCTGCGGCGAGGTGCGGATCCGTCGCGCATTCAAGCGCTTTCGGGGATAGATCCATTCTTTCTGTACGAGATTGCGGAGTTGGTATCGCTCGAGTCGCGCGGCGCACTCCCGTCCGAGGGCGCGTACGCATTCCGCATGGTCGATACCGCGGCCGCTGAATTCCCCGCGAAGTCTCCTTACTATTATATTTCGCGCGGCGAGCAGAATGAGATGCGCAATCCCGGGCGGGACGCCGTCGTCGTGGTGGGGAGCGGTCCGATCAGGATCGGCCAAGGCATCGAGTTCGATTATTCGTGCGTGCACGCGGCTTGGGCCCTGCACGCCGCCGGATGCGCGTCGGTCATCGTCAACAACAACCCTGAAACCGTATCCACCGATTTTGACGTCTCCGACGTGCTCGTCTTCGAACCGCCGGGCGCGGGCGAAGTTGAAGCCGTGTACCGCGCTACCGGCGCGCGCGGCGTGATGCTCTCGTTCGGCGGTCAAACCGCGATCAATCTGGCCGGCGCACTCGCCGACCGCGGCGTGCCGCTGGTCGGAAGCGCGCGCGAGAGTTTGGATATGGCCGAGGACCGCGCAAAGTTCGACGCCGCGCTGAGCCGCATCGGCGTCGCGCGGCCCGAAGGAAAAGCCGCGCGCTCGTTCCGCCAGGCGCGCGCGATCGCCCGCGAGCTCGGCTTCCCCGTGCTGGTTCGGCCGTCATATGTTTTGGGCGGGCGCGGCATGGAGGTCGTTTATAACGAGGGGCAGCTCGCATCGTACGTTGAGTCCGCACCGCCCATAGCGCCTGGCGCGCCGCTGCTGGTGGACAAGTATCTGCGCGGTCTCGAACTGGAAGTAGATGCGGTTTTCGACGGAAACGACGTCCTGATCCCCGGCATTTTCGAACATATCGAACGCGCCGGCATTCACTCCGGCGACTCGATCGGCGTCTATCCGCCGCTTTCGATCGACGCCGCTATGGAGAGGCGCATCGTCGAGGTCACAGCCGCAATCGCGCGCGAGTTGCAGATACGGGGACTGATCAACATTCAATTCGTCATTCACGAGGGCGAACTTTACATCATCGAAGCCAATCCGCGAGCCAGCCGCACCGTGCCGATCATTCAAAAGGCGACCGGCATCAACATCGTCGCCGCAGCGACGCGCATCGCGCTCGGAGAGAAACTGCGCGATATGGAGTACGGCTGCGGCCTCGCGCCGAGCGCACCGTTCGTGGTCGTGAAGATCCCGGTTTTTTCGTTTGCGAAGATGCGCGGGGTGGAAACCATACTCGGGCCCGAGATGAAATCTACGGGCGAAGTGCTTGGCATCGACCAGACCTTTCCGGCCGCGTTGCGCAAAGGGTTCCAGGCCGCCGGAATCAAGTTGCCCGGCACCGGCGGACGAATTCTCGTTTCGATTGCGGATGGCGAAAAAGAAGATGCGATTCCCGTCTTGCGGCGCTATGCCGAGCTCGGTCACCGCCTGGTCGCGACGCCCGGTACGCGCGAGCACCTCCAAACCGCCGGTATCGCGTGCGAAGAAGTCAACAAGATCGCCGACGGATCTCCGCACGTGCTCGATCTGATCCGTCAACGCGCGGTCGACTTCGTGATCAACGACGCGCAGGGCGCTCGCGAAATATCCGACGGCTACAAGATCCGCCGCGCCGCGGTTGAAGCGAATATCGCCTGTCTGACGAGTCTCGATACCGCCCGCGCGCTCGCAGCCGCATTGGAGAGCAGTGCCGGACCGCCGCGTTCGCTGCAAGAATACCGCCGCACCCACGTACGGATAGCGTCCTGAGACCCTCGGTCTCCGTTAAACTCGGGATACTCTTCGCTCTGCTGTTCGGCATCTTGGCCGCGCGCCAAGCCTACGTGCAGGTCATCGATGGGCCGCGCATCGCGGCGATTTCTTACAACCCGCGCCATGCTTTGCTCACGACCCGTCGCGGACGCATTCTAGCAAGCGATGGAACCGTGCTCGCGCAGACGTCGAAGGGCGAGCGGCAGTATCCCTACGGCGCGTCGCTCGCGCAAACCGTCGGGTATGTTTCCACGCGCTACGGAACGAGCGGTCTGGAAGACGCTTACGATGCCGCGCTCACGCCGGCCGACACGACCGGGGACGCCGGTGCGCAGATCGCCGAAATCGTCGAAGCGTTCACCGGGCAAAGCGCCACCGCGCGTGGGGCCGACGTCGTCACCACGATCGTTCCGGCGATTCAGAACGCGCTCTACTCCCGGCTGGCGCTCCACGCGCGCGCCGCCGGGGTCGTGCTCGATCCGCGCACCGGCGCCGTACTGGCGCTGGGCAGCGTGCCGAGTTTCGATCCGAACGCGCTCGCAACGGAGTTTGCGTCGCTGCTGCACGATCCGCACAGCCCGCTCCTGAATCGCGCGATCGACGGGCTCTATCCGCCCGGCTCGACGTTCAAGATATTCACGGCCTCGGCAGCGCTCGATTCCGGAGCAGTCACGATGCAGTCGACGTTTTACGATCCGGGCTACTTCACGATCGGAAACTTCACGCTGCACGATAACGAATTCGAAGCGACGGGCACGCAAGACCTGACCGGAGCTTTCGCACTCTCGAGTAACGTCGACTTCGGACAGATCGCTTTAAAAATGGGGACGCAGTCGTTCTATCAGTACATCGATCGCTGGGGAATAGGAAAGCCGTTGGATTTTCAGATCCCCGCGAACACCGACCGCGTCCCGCCCGAAGCCTCGATCGTCCCGGGCGAGCTGGCGCAGATGGGTTTCGGCCAAGGCGCACTGCTCATGACGCCGCTGCGCATGGCGTTGCTGGCGGCGACGATCGCCAACGGCGGCTCCGAGCCGCGCCCGTTTCTGGTTCGCCAGGTCGTCCGGCAAGGCGTTGCGAGCGGAACCTACGGCGGTTCCGAGCTGGCCAACCCCATATCGGCGGATACGGCGGCGAACGTGAAGAACATGATGATCGCCGTCGTGCAGCACGGAACCGGAACGCCGGCGCAGTTGCCCGGCGTCACCGTTGCGGGTAAAACCGGAACGGCAACCAACCCGTTCGGCGCGGCGCACTCGTGGTTCGTCTGTTTTGCACCCGCGGAACATCCGCGCGTTGTCGTCGCGATCGTGGTTGAGAATGCAGGCTACGGCGCGGAGGTTGCCGCGCCGATTGCGAGGGAAGTGTTGCGGGCTGCTCTGAAGTGATCGACTCGGCACACGTCTTCAATAACCGTTACCGGCTCGACAACAAGCTCGGCGAAGGCGGCATGGCGACGGTCTATTGCGGCACCGATACGCTGCTGCGGCGGCGCGTCGCGATAAAAGTTTTGCGCCGCGACTACGCTTCCGATCAAGAATTCGTTCGCCGCTTTTACCAGGAAGCTGAATCGGCAGCGAAACTTTCCCACCCGAACATCGTCAACACGTACGACGTCGGCCGTGAAGGCGACACGTACTATATCGTCATGGAGCTGGTTGACGGGCCGTCGCTGGCGGAGATCATCGCCGCGGACGGCAGACTGCCCGAACCGGTCGCGCTCGATTACGCAGCGCAGGTCTGCAACGGATTGGCCTACGCGCACCGGCAAGGGCTGCTGCACCGCGACATCAAGCCCGCGAACATCCTGATCACCAAGGATGACGTCGTCAAACTTTCGGATTTCGGCATTGCGCGCGCGGTCTCGCAGCAGACGATGACCATGACGCGCCCCGGCATGGTGATGGGAAGCGTCTACTATCTCTCGCCCGAGCAAGCGCAAGGTTTGGAACTCACCGAAGCTTCCGATCTCTACAGCGTCGGCATCGTGCTCTATCAGATGCTGACCGGGAAGCTGCCGTTCACCGGCGAGTCGCCGGTTACGGTCGCACTCAAGCACATCTCCGATCCGGCGCCTCCGCTCGATCCGTCCGCAGGCATCAGCCCCGCGCTCGCGTCGATCGTCAGCAAACTGCTGCAGAAACAGCCTGAGAACCGCTTCGGTTCGGCAAGCGAAGTCGCGTCGGCGCTGCGCGAAGCGCGCGAGCGGCCCAGCTTTGCGGCGTACTCTTTGGTTGACGACGCGCCCGGTTACGGAGCCGGAACGATCGCGCCGCAGCCGCCGCCCCGTCGATCGCGCCTTCCCGACCGGCGGGTCGACACGTTCGAAGAAGAGCCGCGCCGCGGACCGTCCGCCTGGATGGTGGCGCTTCTCGCGCTCGTGCTCGTCGGAGCGGCCGCCGTGGGATATATCATGTCCGCGCATCCGTTTACGCCCGTACCTCAGGTCGCGGTGGCTAATTACGTCAACCAAACCGACGCGCAAGCGCAAAAGGCCATCGTCAACGCCGGCTTGACGTACAAAGCTACGCGCGAGACCAGCGACACGGTCGCGCCCAATCACGTGATCCGTCAGGATCCCGCCCCGGGATCGAAGATCGCGCGCGGCGCGCCGGTGCAGCTCGCCATCAGCAGCGGACCGCCGACGGTCGGCTTACGCGACGTCGTCGGTTATACGCTCGACGACGCCCAGAAAGATCTGACCGGAGACAAACTCAACGTCACCGTCGTGCAGAAGTTCGATCCGTCGCCCAAGGGGAGCGTGATCGGCGAACACCCGCAGCCCGGTACCAAAGTTCGGCAGAACGCGGCCGTGACGCTCGTCGTGTCGCAAGGGCCGGCGCCGATCAAGATGCCGCGCCTGGCCGGCTTGACGCTGGATCAGGCGCGTCAGATCGCTGCCAAGGACGCCTTTACCATCAACGTAAGCGAACGCGCGGCCTTTCCGAACATTGCGCCCAACGTCATCGAATCGCAAGACGTTCCGGCGGGCGTGCAAGTACCATCGGATCATTCCACGACGGTGAACGTCGTGGTCAGCAGCGGCGGCGGGCTCGCGAACGTCCCCAATGTGATCGGCAGCGATTTGACGAGCGCGCAGTCCCAGCTGAAAACGGCCGGCTTCTCGGCGGCGATCGGGTACCTGATCGAACCGGGTTCGACGAACAACGGTCAAGTGATCGCGCTCGATCCGCAGCCCGGAACTCCCGCGGAGAAAGGCTCGACGATTCGCATGACGCTCTCCGTTTCGGGCGAGGTGCCCGATACAAACGGCATGACGATCGAACAGGCGAAAGCGCAGCTCGCCGACTTCGGCTACACGATCGGCAACGTGACGCCGACGACGGAAGGCGGCGGCGGAAAAGTCGTCCGCACCGAACCCGAGGCAGGCACGAAGCTGGCGCCGGGATCGCCCGTCAACATTTACGTCAACAACAGCAATCCGCCGTGATCGAAAGAATCCTCGGCATCGATCCGGGCCTGCGCGTAACGGGCTACGGCGTCATCGAATATTCCGGCGGAAAAACGCACGTGGTGGAAGCCGGCGTGGTTTCTCCGCGTCCTTCGGGGGCGCTCGAATCGCGTTTGCGCGAGCTGCACACGGGAATTGAGAGAGTCGTCGCGGCGACTCGCCCCGACGTCATCGTCATCGAAGAACTCTACACGACTTACCGCAATCCGATGACCGCGATCATGATGGGCCACGCGCGCGGCGTGTTGTGTCTGGCCGGAGCCCAAGCCGGTATTCCCGTTGCGACGCTGGCGCATTCGCGCGTGAAGCGCGCGCTCGCCGGCTCCGGCGGGGCGCGCAAAGAGCAGGTCAACCGGATGGTGGCGCAACTGCTCGGCTTCAAGAAACCGTTGGAGCCCGACGACGTCTCGGACGCGCTGGCGTTGGCCCTGGCTTACTGCAACGTGCGCGAACACGACCGCCGCCTTCCCGAACAGCTGCGGCATGTTCTCTAGAATTACGGGCACGCTCGTCGAGCGTAGCGAGGGAAACGTCGTCCTTGACGTGGGAGGGCTCTCCTACGACATCGTCTTGCCGCCGTGCGTCGAAGAAAAAGTCGCGATCGAGAACGGCGAACAGCTTTCATTGGAAATCTACTCCGTGATGAATATGGAAGGCAACACCGGCCACTTTACGTTTTACGGTTTCAGCAACGCGATCGAGCGCGAGTTCTTCGAAAAGCTGCTGAGCGTGGCGAGCATCGGGCCGCGATCGGCGGCGCGGGCGTTCTCGCAGCCGATGTCCCGCATCGCCGGTGCGATAGATCGGGGCGATCATGCGTTTCTTAAGACGCTGCCCGGCATCGGCCAGCAGAAGGCGCGCGACATCGTCGCGAAGTTGCAAGGAAAGGTGACGAAGTTTTTGCTCATCCGCGAGGCCGAACCCGCGCCGCCCGCGCGCATTCCGGATTTTGCGGAAGAAGCGCTCGCGGTGCTGCTGCAGCTGGAGTACCGCCGCGCGGAAGCCGAAGAGATGATCCGCTCGACGCTCGACGCAGCGCCCGGCATCAGCGACTCCGAGGCGTTGCTGGCCGAGATTTACCGGCAGCGAGCCGCCCATGAGTGACGACGCCCTCAAACGTTTATACGGTTCGCCGGGAGACGCCGATCCCGAGCGCGTGGTCGATCCGGTCGATTCACTCGAGGACGAGGTTTACGGTGCGAGTTTACGCCCGCGTTCGTTTGACGAATACGTCGGCCAAACGACGGTCGTGGAGAATCTTAAGATCGCGATCGAAGCCGCCAAGCAGCGCAGCGAACCGCTCGAACACGTCCTCTTTTACGGTCCGCCCGGGCTTGGAAAGACGACGCTTGCGGCCCTTATCGCAAAAGAACTTGGCAGCGCACTGCGGCCGACCAGCGGTCCGACATTGGAGAAACCCAAGGATCTCGTCGGCATTTTAACCTCGCTCGAAGACGGCGACATTTTTTTCATCGACGAAATCCACCGGCTCGGACGCGTCGTCGAAGAGTTCCTTTATCCCGCGATGGAGGAGTACCAGATCGACTTCGTCGTCGATCGCGGGGCCTACGCCAAGACCCTGAAACTGCCGCTCAAACGCTTCACCCTGGTCGGCGCGACGACGCGCGCCGGCATGCTGTCGGCTCCGCTGCGCGAGCGCTTCGGCATCATGCACCATCTGGATTACTACGACGAAAGCGAACTCAAACGGATCGTGCTGCGTTCGGCCGGCGTTCTCGGCGTACCGATCGACGACGATGCCGCGGCCACTATCGCGCGCCGCAGCCGCGGAACGCCCCGCATCGCCAATCGTCTGTTGCGCCGGGTGCGCGATTTTGCCGAAGTCCGCGCCGACGGACGCATCACCCAACCGGTTGCGCAGGAGGCCCTAGCGCGCGAAGGCGTCGACGAGCTCGGACTGGACCGCTTGGACCGCGCGTTTTTGAAAACAATTATCGAACAGTACCGCGGTGGGCCGGTCGGCATCGCGGCGATCGCGGCGACGCTCACCGAAGACGCCGAGACGCTCGAAGACGTCGTCGAGCCCTACCTCTTGAAAGCCGGTTTCGTTACGCGCACGGCTGCCGGGCGGAAAGCGACGCCAGATGCCTATACGCATTTGGGAGTGAGCGGGGGCGCGCCGCAAGCCCGGCAGGAGCGGCTGCTGTGAAACGCGCGGCATTCCTTGGCGCGGCCGCGGCGCTCGCAGGCAGTGCCGGCTTGCGCAGCCGGGCGCGCGCGCAAGACGATCCGGCGGTCTCTGCGCAGGTTCAATCGCTGCGCGTATTGCTCGGCCAAGGGCGCGTGCAAACGATCGACGCGCAAACCTTCATCTATGAAGGAAGACGTTATCGCGGAACCGCGGCGATCTTGCCCGAGACCGGCCAAGTCGTCAGCACGGTTCCGGTCGAGCAATACTTGTACAGCGTCGTTTCGCGCGAGATGCCGCGCAGCTGGCCGGCGGGCGCGCTGCAAGCGCAGGCGATTCTCGCACGAACGTACGTGCTGCAGCGCAGCAATCCCAACCGTGGCTACGACCTGGTTCCTTCCGAAGCCGATCAGGTGTACACCGGCATCGACGCCGAGGCGCCGCAAACGAGCGCGGCGGTCGACGCCACGGCCGGCCAGGCACTCCGGTTCGGCGGCGGATTTGCTTCCATCGCCTACTCGTCGTGCTGCGGCGGTCATACCGAATCTTCCGCGGATGCGTGGGGCGGCAAGCCGCTGCCGTATCTGGCGGGCGTGACGTGCAACTATTGCAAGGACTCGTCGTGGTACCGATGGACGCAAACCGTCGGCGGCGATGCGCTCCGCAACGCGCTCGGAAATCAATCCGCCGAGATCGGCGATCTGCAAAACATCAGCTTCGACTCTCCGGACGCTAGCGGGCGGCCGCGCTTTTGGATCTTTACCGGAAGCAGCGGTTCGGCGCGCATCAAAGCCTCCGACGTTCGGCGCACCATCGGTTCGCGCGTCATACCTAGCCTGTTGATTCACACCATCACCTTCGATTCCGCCGCACAAACTGCAACGATTGAAGGCGCCGGCTTAGGTCACGGCGTCGGCTTCTGTCAGTGGGGCGCTCGCGGACTCGCGAAAACCGGCGCGGATGCCGCCGCGATTCTCGCGTTTTACTTCCCCGGCACGACCATAGGCGCAACCTAAGAACTTGGCGCAGTCATAGGCGAAACCCATGCCGGGCTCGCTTTAGCTATGTTTAATCGCTCGCCCGGCACGGATTCCGCCTTTGCCAGCGCCTACGATTACGATCTTCCGAAGGAGCTGATCGCGCAGCGGCCCGCGCACCCGCGCGATTCTTCGCGGCTGCTGGCAGTGCGCGGCGAGACCATCGAACATCTGCACTTCACCGATTTTCCGTCGCGGCTGCGTGCCGGCGATCTGCTCGTACTAAACGAGACTCGCGTTATTCCGGCGCGCGTGCACGGACGGCGCATTCCCAGCGGCGGTGAAGTCGAGCTGCTGTTCTTGCGTCCGGCGGCGGAAGCGCATTACGATCCGCGTTCGTCGCGCTGGTTGGTACTCGCAAAGCCGGGGCGGCGCTTGCGCGCCGGCGAGCGGATCGGGCTCGGAGAGTTCGGCGAAGCGATCGTGGTCGACGTGCGGCGGGATGGCGTGCGTGAAATCGAATTGCGCCTCACGGTCGGGTTTGAGGAGTTCCTCGCGCGCGCCGGCAAACTGCCGCTGCCGCCGTACGTGACCGAAGATTCACAACAGGCGCAGGCCGGGTATCAGACGATCTTCGCGCGCGATCCGGGCAGTGTGGCCGCGCCGACGGCATCGCTCCATTTTACGCAAGAGGTGTTCGACGAGCTAAAACGGCGGCGCGTTGAGATTGCGAAGCTTTCGCTCGACGTTGGGTTGGGCACGTTCCGGCCGCTGCAAAGCGAGCGAATCGAAGAGCATACGATGCACGCCGAGTTCTTTTCGATTCCGCAGGAGACCGCTCGCGCGGTAACGCGTGCGAAAGAAGAAGGCCGGCGCATCGTGGCCGCCGGAACGACCGTCGTGCGCGCGCTGGAATCTTCGGCGTGCAATAGCGGCAGAGTGCGTTCCGGTTCCGGCGAAACCGACCTTTTCATCAAGCCGGGCTTTCACTTCCAGATCGTCGATGCGTTGCTCACGAATTTTCACTTGCCCCGCTCGACGCTGCTGATGCTGGTCTGCGCTTTCGCCGGACGCGAGCGCACGTTTCGAGCGTACCGCGAGGCGGTCGAGAACCGCTACCGTTTTTTTTCTTTCGGAGACGCGATGTTTATCGAATCGCGCGGTTCGACGACCAGCGACGCGGCTTCGGTGTAAAAAACAAGACCCGGCGCCGCACCGGGGCGTTTGCGCACGTGCTTTCGCTGCGTGTAATCCACGGTGACCTTGGCGCCGTTGCCGCCCTTCGAATGCAGCGCCGCGAGTTCGGCAGCGATGCGAATGTCGTCCTCGCCGGGAGCGGCGCGATCGTCCCGCTGCAGGATGACGTGTGCGCCCGGCTGTCCGCGCGCGTGAAACCAAAGGTCGTTGGGCCGCGCCGTCCTGAACGTGAGTTCGGCATTTTCGGCGGGCGATCGTCCGGCATAGACGCGCGTGCCTCCCGGAGTCACGCCTTGCATCGGCGCACGTTTTCGCGGCCGGCTCTTTGGGCCGGGGGCGGCGCCGCGCGGCTTAACGAGTTCGAGTATTTCGCGCACTTGGTCGTGACCGGCGCGTTCGAGCTCCCAGCGCAGCTCTTCGACTTCGTCTAAGTTGTTGCGCACCGCCGCGCGTCTGCGCGCGAGGTGGGCGGCGGCGGTGCCGGCTTTCTTATAGCGCGCAAAGACCGCGGCGGCCTCGTCCTTGGCGGCCTGACGTTCGGCCGGCGCGAGCTCGTGCAGACCGCCGTAAATTGCGTCGCCGCGGGCGCGCAAATCGTCGCGCTCGGCCGATACTGCAAGTGCGGCCTCCACGCGCGCGAGTTCCGCACTCAGCTTGCGCGCACGGTCTTCAAGCAGGCGTTGTGCGCCCGTGCGGGCCTTGTCCTCGCCGGCCCCCGGTTCAGAAGGCGTGGGATGTGTCGCGCGGAGCTCCGGCATGAGCTCGATCAGCGATGGAGCGCGCTCGCATGCAGCGCCATCGAGTCCGGTTAACGGGACGACGTGCGCTTGCAGAAGCGAACCGGCGGCGTCGCGATAGACGTAGAGATCGTTTTCGCGGATCGCTTCGGCGGAGGGTTCCTCCGCGAAATGCGTAGCGGCTTTTCCAACTCGCGCGGGCGGCGGCTCGTAGGCTATTCCCGGTCGAACCGAACGCGCGGCTTTGCCGGAACGTCTAAACTCCTTGAGCGCCGCCACGACGATCCCGCCTTTTGCGACGATGACGTTTCCAAAGCGCGGCACGAGTTCGTAGATCAGGTCGTAGGATTCGGGAACGCCGAAACGCGACTGCGAGGCGAACTGCAGCTCCAAGATGCGCTCGCCCGCAATCGAGCGAGCAGCGGTCAGGCTCTTTCCGCGCAGGGCGGCTCCGGCTGCGCGGACGAAGCCCGGCTCCGCGGCGATGGGCAGCTCGCCGTCCTCGATCGTTATCAGGGGAGTCGGTGCGAAGACGTCCGCGCAGAGCAGCTGCGTGCGGCCCTTTCTCCATAGTGCCAGCGCGAAGCGTCCGTCTCCGAGCTGGCCGGCATCGCGAACCCGCGCGCCTCCGAACCGGCCGGCGATCTCCAGTGCCAGACGCGCGATCAGGGCGGCGTCAGTCCGCATCGGCGGCGCGCCTTCTGTGATACAACATATGCATGCTCCGATGCATCATTATGCTCCCGGGCGCCCTTCGCCCGGGCGTGGCGGGGCCGGTCTTGTGACCAGGGGACCCATCCACCCGGTCGGAACACTAGGCCCTTTGCCAGAGAGGAACTCCGCTGTGCTGGGCCCGGGCCTGCTCTTCGTGGTCTCCGGCCCGTCGGGAGCCGGCAAGGACACGCTCGTGGACGCGCTCCTCGCGCGCACGGGGCGCCTGCGCTACTCCGTTTCGGCCACGACGAGGCCTCCCAGGCCGGGCGAGCGAGAGGGCGAGCACTACTTCTTCGTTTCACGTCAGGAGTTCGAAAAGCGCGCCGCGGCCGACGGGCTGCTCGAGTGGCGCGAATATAACGGCAATCTATACGGAACTCCGAGGGACTTCGTCGAAGATACCCTGACCCAGGGCTACGACCTGATCATGAAGCCCGAAGTCAACGGCGCGCTCTCGATCAAGCGCACGTTCCCGGATGCCGTACTGATATTTTTGCTTCCGGACCGGTTTTCGTATCTGCGCGGGCGCCTGCTTGCGCGGCGGACCGAAACCAACGAAGAGATCGCCGGGCGCCTCGAAATCGCGCACGAAGAGATCAGGAACATTCGGGACTTCGACTACATCGTCATCAACGAGGAGCACCGCTCCGACGAGGCGGTCAAAGACCTGCAAGCCATACTGCACGCGGAGCGGTTCCGCATTCACCGTTTTGGTGACGACGCTATAAGGAAATTGGAACACTCATAATGACCGAACCAGTCTTCGGAGACCTCGACGAACTGCTCAAACACGTTGATTCGAAATTCAGCTTGGTCAACGTCGTGACCAAACGCGCCAAACAGCTCAACAACGGCGCGCCCGAACTCACCGAAAACGTGAATCCGAACAAGCCCGTTTCGACCGCCTTCGCCGAAGTCGCGACGGGGAAGATCCATTATCACCGCACCAAAGAGGGCATAAAGTAAAGCTCTCGCCGGGACCGGCATGTCGTCTCGGCCCACACGGTATGTTTAGTGGGCCGAACCGACACGCCGGTCCCGACTCGATCGATACTTATCACGTGGAAGAAGTACTGATATGTGCGGCATAGTCGGATACATCGGAGAGCGGGACAGCGTTCCGATCATTCTGGACTCCCTCGCGCGGCTGGAATATCGCGGTTACGATAGCGCCGGCATCGCCGTCATCGACGGCTCCGGCGCATTGACCGGCTCCAAAGCGGAAGGCAAACTTCAGCGGCTCGCCGAGCGTCTGCGTAATGGAGAGGCTCTCTCGGGACGCGTCGGCGTCGGGCATACGCGCTGGGCCACGCACGGAAGACCGTCGGACGCAAACGCACATCCCCACATGGATTGCAGCGGGCGGATCGCCGTCGTGCACAACGGCATCATCGAGAACTATGCGCCGCTGCGAGCGCGCCTGATCCAGTCGGGCCACGTCTTCAAAAGCGAGACGGATACGGAGGTGCTCGCGCACCTCATCGAAACGCACTACGACGGGAATCTGGAAGAGGCGTTACGGCGTACGCTGCGCGAGGTGCGCGGCGCTTACGCGCTCGGCGTCATCAGCTCGGACGACCCCGATCATCTGGTCTTTGCCCGTAACGGCGCGAGCCCGTTGGTCGTCGGTATCGGCGACGGCGAGATGTTCGTCGCATCGGATACGCCGGCGATTCTCCAGTACACGCGCAAAGAGATCATTCTTCAGGAGGGCGAGATCGTCGTCGTCGGCCGCGACGGCTGGCGGCTCACGGATTACGACGGCAAGCCTGTATCGCGTGACGTGATGAACATCACGTGGGACGTCACGTCGGCCGAAAAAAGCGGCTACAAGCATTTCATGCTCAAGGAGATTTTCGAGCAGCCCAACGTCATCAAAGAGACGCTTTCCGGCCGGATCGATGACGATAACGACGTGCATTTGGCTGCCGAAACCGGCATGGACGAAGCGCATCTGCGCGAACTTTCCAAGATCGCGATCACCGGGTGCGGTACCGCCTACCACGCCGGTATGGTCGGCATGTACTTGCTGCGGTCTCTGGTGCACATTCCGGTCGAGATGGAACTTGCGAGCGAGTTTCGCTACGGCGATCCGGTCATCGATCCGACGTCTCTTACGATCGCGATGTCGCAGTCGGGTGAGACCGCCGATACGATCGAGGCCGTGCGTATTGCCAAAGAAGCGGGCAGTTCAGTACTCGGCATTTGCAACGTTCTCGGCTCGCATTTGACGCGACTGGCCGACGGCATGCTCTATACGCGCGGCGGCCCTGAAATCGGAGTAGCCGCTTCAAAGACGTACGTTTCGCAAGTGACGGCCATGACGCTGTTCGCGCTGTATTTGGCGCGCCTGCGCGAAACGGCGCCGCGCGAGCGCCTGCGCGAAATTGCCGACAACGCGCGGCTTTTGCCCGCGGCCGTCGACGTCGTCTTGAATACTTCGGATGACATTCGCAAGGTCGCGCGCCGCATCCGCAAAGCACGCTCGGTGCTGTTTATCGGCAGGTACATCAATTTTCCAACGGCCCTCGAAGGCGCGCTCAAACTCAAGGAGATCTCGTACATTCACGCTGAGGGCTACGCGGCGGGCGAGATGAAGCACGGGCCGATCGCGCTGCTTGACCCGAACGTGCCCGTCGTCGGCGTCATGACCGATGGACGCGTGCGCGAAAAAATACTTTCCAATTTGGCGGAATCCAAAGCCCGCGAAGCCCCGGTGATCGTGGTCGCCAACCACGGAGACGAAGACGCTAAAGCCATTGCGGATCACGTCTTCTGGGTGCCCAAGGTCGACGAACTGCTCTCGCCAATCGTCAACGTCATTCCGCTGCAACTGCTGGCCTATCATATTGCCGACATCGAAGGCAAAGACGTCGATCAGCCGCGGAACCTCGCCAAGACCGTTACCGTCGAATAGGCCATGGCTACGAAAAAACACGTGGAAGATACGATCTTTACCCTTGAAGGCTTTCGCGTCGAGTTCGATCTTTTCGATCCCAGGCAGCCTTTGCCCGAGTACGAGTGGCGCGTCATGGCGCCGCAGCGCTGGAAGATTTCGGATTGGAAAAACGAGCGGCTGGGCGCCTACCGCACGCTGGCCAAGGGGTTGTCGGTTTTTCGCGGAGACGGTTCGCCGGTTCCGCGCGATATGCAGTTGGGAAATCTCCGCGACAGCTACTTTGAAGCCCAATACGGGCAAATCGCCCGGCCCGGCACCGGTGCCTCCAATGTGATCCGCATGGACGAGCGCGAGGGCGGAGTCACGGGCCGCGGACGCAAACCTCGCCGCACATGAAAAGAAGCGACGGACGTGCGCCCGATGCCCTGCGGCCGATCGCGATCGAAGCGAACTATTTGAAGTACCCCGAGGGCAGTGCGCTGATCACCGTCGGAAACACGCGCGTGCTTTGTGCTGCGACGATCGAAGAACGCGTGCCGCAATGGATGAAGGGCCGCGGGGTCGGCTGGGTTACTGCCGAGTATTCGATGCTGCCGCGCGCGACGCAAGAGCGTACGCAGCGGGAAGCTTCGCGCGGGCGGCTCGGCGGACGTACGCACGAAATTCAGCGCATCATCGGCCGAGCGCTGCGCGCCGTCACCGATATGGCGAAACTGGGCGAGCGCACAGTGTGGCTGGATTGTGACGTTCTGCAAGCCGACGGGGGAACGCGAACCGCGGCGGTTACGGGCGCGTGGGTCGCGCTGGCGCTGGCGCTGGTCGCTCGGTTCGACGTCAAGAAGAGGGCGGCTTGGCCGCTGCTCGGACAGATTGCCGCAACCAGCGTCGGGATCGTCGACGGATATAGCCTGCTGGATCTCGCTTATGATGAAGACAGCCGCGCGCAGGTCGATCTCAACGTTTTCATGACGGACACCGGAAAGTTTACCGAACTGCAAGGTACCGCGGAAGCGACGCCCTTCAGCCGTTCGGATCTCGATGCGCTCTTGCACCTGGCCGAGGTGGGAATCAAGCAACTCCTCGAACTACAGCGCTCGATCGTCGATCCGCTCGGATATCCGGCTCTCGCCAATGCCGGATGACGGCTTTCGCGCGCTCGTCGCGCGCGTCGGCGAATTCTACATCACCGACCGTTCGATGAAAGCGGCGCAAAAGACGATCGAAGCCGAACTCGCGGCCGGTGCGGCCGGCGAATCTGCCCGCGAGCGCTACATCGAGGCCGTCCGCCGGTATTTCACGGGGTTCGAGCGGGAAGCGCGCGCGCAGCTGCGCGACGTCGATACGCGGCTCGTGCACGCGAACCAGGTGCATTTTAACCTTACCGCCGAACGCGGCGTGGTGGTCAAACGGATCGAAGCGACGCAAAGCGTGTTGAAAGAGATTGAACGTGGCGCAGGTTCTGCGCGAGGTTGAAGAGAGCCCGACGGCGCAGGCCGTCGAGCGCGTCAGCGTCGGCGTCCTGGCCTCGGTCGGACGCAGAGTCAGCGACATGCTCGAGTTCGCCGGCGGTCTCACACTGCTCATGTGGGAGACGATCAAAACGATTGCCCGGCTGCGCATTCGTTTTGCCGAGACGCTGAACCAATGTTATCTCTTAGGTTACCAGTCGCTCATCATCGTGCTGCTGACCTCGCTTTTTACGGGTATGGTCTTTTCGCTGGAATCGGCCGTGCAGGCCGTGCAGTACGGTTTCGGCAGCTTCGTCGGCGGAATCGTTTCGTACACCGTTGTCCGCGAACTCGGGCCGATGCTTTCAGCCGTCGTCGTAGCGGGCCGCGCCTGCGCCGCGATCGCAGCCGAACTCGGATCGATGGAAGTCACCGAGCAAATCGAAGCCCTCAAGTCGCTCGGGTTAGCGCCGGTCCGCTTCCTGGTGGTTCCGCGTTTGCTCGCACTGATGATCATGCTGCCGCTGCTCACCGTGTTCGCGGACGTCATCGGCGTGTACGGCGGGCAGTGGATCGCGCACGCGCAAGCGCACATCGGCACCGAAGACTTTATGGCGTCGGCGCGGCAGACGGTCGGGTTCGAAGACGTGGTCAAAGGTTTGTTTAAAGCGCTCGTCTTCGCGGTCGTCATCGTCATGATTGGATCGTATCAGGGCCTCACGACCAAGGGCGGCGCCGCAGGCGTCGGAAAATCGGCGACGAGCGCCGTCGTCACCTGCATCATTTTGATCTTCATCCTGAACTTCGTGATGTCGTACTTCCTGTACGCCGGAGCCTGATGGACGAGCCGATTGCCAGAATCGACGACGTGTCGGTGCGGTTCGGAGAACGCGTCGTGCTGCAAAACTGCAGCCTTGAAATCCCCGAGGGCGCGATCACGTGCATCATCGGACTTTCCGGAGCCGGCAAGTCGACCATCCTGCGCCTGCTCGACGGGCTGCTGCTGCCGAATTCCGGCCACGTCTATCTGCGCGAACACGATATCTGCCACATGCGCGAGAGCCAGCTGATCGAGATGCGCACGAAGATCGGTTTCGCGTTCCAATTTGCGGCGCTCTTCGATAGCATGACGGTCGGCGACAATATCTCGCTGCCGCTGCGCGAACATACGACGCTTTCGGAGAAAGAGATTCGCGACATCGTCATGCACACGCTGGAAAGCGTCGGGCTGGCGCACACGTATGACAACATGCCCTCCGAACTTTCGGGGGGCATGCTCAAGCGCGCCGGCTTCGCGCGCGCCGTGGTCACCAACCCCGAGCTGGTGCTTTATGACGAGCCTACCACCGGAGTTGACCCGATCGTCACGCATCTGTTGACCGATACGATCAAGCGGCTGCGCAAGCAGCTCAACGCCACCGCAGTGGTCATCTCACACGATTTGCAGTCGATCTATATGATGGCCGATTACGTAGCCATGCTTTTCGAAGGGGCGATCATCGCCAACGGTACCGTGGACGAGGTGCGCAAATCGACCAACCCGATCGTGCAGCAATTCCTCCAGGGCTCCGAAGTCGGACCCATACCCCTGTAATGTTACACGTTACACGGGGCCCCGATAAATGTAACAGGCGCTCCGCCCCTTCGGGGCTGCGCGCCCCCCATGCGCAAAGCACATGGGGCGCCCGAATTTCCTGCAAAAAAAAGGCAGAAGAACCCGTGCGGGAATAGGAGGAGCATGTTTCTCACCAGGCAGGCGCAATTGGGAATCTTCGCAATCGCTGCGCTGCTCTTGCTATTCGGAATCTTTTACGTCATCACGGACTACGGGACGCGGCATAGCGGGTACCGGATCGGCGTGCATTTTGCGTCGGCCTCCGGATTGCCGACCGGCGCTCAAGTCTTTTTTAGCGGCGTCAGCGTCGGAACCGTGGATCAGGTGCAACTGCTCCCCGACAATACCGTTGACGTCATCCTGGCAATTCAGCCTCAGGTAGACATCCCGAAGGACTCCAAGTTCCTGATCCAGTCGCCGCTCACCGGGTCGCCGAATTTTTACATCATCCCGCCGGTGCCGCCGGCGATCGAGCCCGGATACGTCGCGACGCCCATACCCAAAAGCGCGATGCTGCCCCGGGAAGTTCTCCCGCTCAACCAACAGCCCGCCGGCATCACCGGGGCTACCGTGGCGGACTTGCTTTCGCAAGGCCAGGGTGAGATCAAGCGCCTGGACGCAATGCTCGTCATGCTTCAGAACCGCGAAGGCAAATTGCTCAACACTCTGCAAAGCGCGCTTTCCAACGTCGACGAAATGTCTACACAACTGAAAGGCACGGTTGCGGACGTATCCGGAACGATGTCGGTGACGATGCACCAAGCCGGCGCGAACATCGTGGCAATGACGAACACGCTGAACTCGACGCTCGGCCGTAATCAGTACAAGATCGATTCGATGCTCGCATCCCTTGACAGCACGGCGCTTGCGCTCAGTCAATCCATGGACGCGCTCCGTACGCTTGCGACCGATCCGCGTCTGCACGGCAACCTGATCGACACGACCACGAACATTCGCGACTTGACGAAGAACTTGTCGGGAGTCGCCAGCGACTTGCGGCAAGTGACGGGCAGCGCACAAACGCAAGCGCAGCTGCGCGACACCGTGGCGTCGCTCGACGCGACGATGCAGAAGGCCAACTCTTTACTCGGCACCCTCGGCGGACGAAGCCACGTTCCGGGCGTGGATGCGGGCGCTACGCCCTACCCGCTGCCCAACAAGAACGGCGTGCCTCCGATGGTTCCCGGCACGCCGGAGCCTGCGGCGTCGCCGAACGGTTCGGCGCTGAAAGGCGGCCTATCGAAGATTCTCAGCAACCTCGTTTCGGTGCAGCTGCGTCTCAGTTATCTCAACCAGCAGACGGTGCCGGGCAACAACCGTCTGCTGACCGCGGATCGGGGACCGCAAGCCGACGTCAACGCAATCCTGCTGCCGCGCGGACAGATGAGCATCATGACGGGCGCGAACGATATCGGCAGCGGACGTACGACGTATAACCTGCTCCCGATTAAAGCGTTCACCCCGTCCATTCACGTCGGCGGCGGAGTTCTCTACTCTCAAATCGGAGCGCTCGCGACGTTCGACGCCGGACCGGTTGGAGTAGAAGCGCGCGTGTACAATTTGCGGCTGCCCAGCTTCGATTTCTACGGAAATTTCAACGTGGCGCGGTGGGGCAAACTCTTTCTCGGGCAGCGCGACGCAGGGCGTCCGGACAGACGCACCGTTTTCGGATTGCAACTGCAGTTCTAAGCCGCCGATGGAGCAGAGCCGTCCGCGCGTAGGAATCATCGGATCCGGTGCGATGGGAACCCTCTTCGGGTTTCATTTGGCATCGGGCTGCGACGTCACGATGCTCGACAGCAACCCAGCGGTGCTCGAGGCCATTAAAAAACATAAGGGTCTATCCGTAAACGATGCTCCGCCGCGCCCGGTCCGCGTCGGAAAAGCGCCGCGCGACTTGTTCGAGTCGAACATGATCTTCCTGTTCGTCAAAGCCGTCGACACGTTACGCGCGCTACGCCCGTTTGCCGGCGAGCTCAATCCGTCGACGCCGATCGTTTCGCTGCAGAACGGCGTCGGAAACGAGGACGCCATCAAAGCGGCGCTCGGCGGCGCCGTTCCGGTCGTGCTGGGGATTACGACGGAATCGTCGCTGACGGTTAAGCCCGGCCGCGTTCGCAGCTCGGAAGAGGGGAGCACTATCGTCGGCACCGGCGGCGCTTCTCCGGCGACGTCACGCGCGGTTGCCGACCTGCTGATTCAAAGCGGACTGCGCGCCGCAGTCGTTTACGATATCCGCCCGCATCTTTGGGGCAAACTTGTCGCGAACGCCGCCATCAATGCACCGAGCGCGATCTTGGATTGCGTCGCCGGCGATTTGCTGCACGATCCCAACGCGGCGCGACTCTGCGAAGCGCTGGCGGAAGAAGCGGCGTCGGTCGCATCGGCGCTGAAAATTCATTTGCCGTATGCCAACCCGTGGCAGTACGTCAGCGAAGTTATCGCGGTCGGCGCCGACTCCAAGACGTCGATGGCATTCGATCTCGAGTCGGGCCACCAATCCGAGATCGATCACATCAACGGCGCGGTTTGCGCCGCGGGCAGGCGAACCGGCGTTCCGACGCCTTACAACGACGCGATGGTGCGGCTCATCAAAGCGCGCGAAGCCCTAAAGGCAAAAGGCCAAGCTACCGGCGGCTGATAGCAAAACCGCGCGGGCCGTGCGGCGCGCCGCGCACGACGCGGAAATTTACGCTGCGGGACGTTCGGCCGGTACGCACGGTCAGCCGCCAGTCACCGGTTCGTACCGTCCAAAAGTAGGCGTCGCCGCCGCCGGCGGCGATGCGCCTGCCGTTGAGTTCCCAAACCGTTTCCGACCGGCGCGGCCGGCTAACGCGGAACTCGATCTGCTGTTGCGACCGCCGCGGGTCGTTCGCCGCGAGCCGGTCCTCGAAGACGTCTCCGTCGTTAGGAAAGAGGACCCGTAACGGTCCGGTCGTGTCATTTTGACGCGCCCGCCATTCGTTATACGCGGCCGATGCGTCCGCCCAACGGGGCGCTTGCACGCGAGCTCGGTCCCGGCCCGGAGGCGCCGGAAACGCCGGCGGGTCGCGATGCTCGTAGAGATGCAGCATGATTCTATTCCACAGGGGACCGGCGCCGGTAACGCCGGCGATGCGCCGCATCGGCGCACCCGAAAAGTTCCCAACCCAAACGGCAATCGTGTATTCGGGCGTCGCGCCGACGGTCCACGTGTCACGATAATCCGACGACGTTCCCGTTTTCACCAGCGACGGAAAGGGCGTATCGATCACCGACCCCACGCCGAACGATTTTGCGCGCGCGTAACGATCGGCAAGGATGTCGCTCACGATCTCCCAACTTTCGCGATCCCCTATCTGCGTTGCGGCAGGAGCGCCGCCGCCCAGGACCGTTCGCATGGGAATCGCACTGCCGCCGCGCGCCAGCGTTACATACGCGTGCGCGAGATCCCAAAGCGTGACCTCGCCTGCGCCTAGCGTCAATCCTAATCCGTAGTAATCGGGCGTCCGGCGCAAATCTGAAAACCCGAGCGCGCGCAAACGCTCCAGGAACGACGGCACGCCGACGGCGGAGAGCACGCGTACTGCCGGAACGTTGAGGGAATTTGCAAGCGCAATGCGCACGGAAACCGGACCGGCGAAGGTGGAACTGTAGTCTTCCGGCGAGTACGCTTCGCCGTTGGGGATTGCATACGACGTCGGCACGTCGGCCAGGATCGTGCCGGGGCGTATCGTTCCGCGCTCCAATGCGTACTCGTAAAGGAAGGGTTTCAACGTCGAGCCCGGCTGCCGCAGCGTACGAACGCCGTCGTTTTTTCCTAAGTACGCATCGTCGAAGTAATCGGTCGATCCCACGTACGCGAGCACGTCCCCGCTGCGGTTATCGACGACCAGCGCCGCGGCCTGGGTAACGTTTCGCCCGGCCAGCGCCGCGACGACCTCTCGCGCTTGCGACTGCACGAAACGTTGAAGCGGAAGATCGATCGTCGTGCGAACCGGATTCGATGCCGCCTCCGGCGCGAGACGGAAGAGCAGCTGCTGCGCAGCCGCCAACTCACTGCCGGCCTTGCGCACGTGCAGCGTTTCGCGACGCGCGATGGCTGCATCGCCTTGCGTTACGAATCCGGCCGACACCATCGCGTTTAAGACGGCGCGTTGACGCGCGCGGGCCGCCTGCCAATGCGTGCGCGGCTCCAGTCCGGACGGATCGTTGGGGAGACCTGCCAAGAGCGCGCTCTGCGCCAGATCCAAGTCGCTTGCCGGAACGCCGAAATACGTGCGCGACGCCGCCTCGACTCCGTAGACGTTGCCGCCCATCGCGACGCGGTTGACGTAGGCGTTCAGGATTTGATCTTTGCTTGCGCCCGCTTCGATACGCGCGGCATCCCAGATTTGCAGCGCTTTTCCGCGCACTCCCGAGGGAAGGGCGAAGTGCTCGCGCGCGAGCTGCATCGTGATCGTCGAGGCGCCGCCCGCGCCGCATAAACAGCGGACGCTTTGCCACGTTGCGCGGGCCGCGGCGAGCCAGTCGACGGGGCCGTGCGCGAAAAACCGCCGGTCTTCGGCCGCGAGAATCGCTTTGATGAAGAAGGGGGAGACGCGCGCCAGTGGCACCGCCACCGAACTTTCGCTTCCGCTGCTGAGCACAACGCCTAGCGGAATCCCGGCGCGATCGGTAAAACTGACCGCCGAACCTCGAGGCTCGATCGCGGCCGCCGGGACGGCAACGGCGCGCCACGCCAACCACGCCGCGAACAGTGCGGCGGCGGTCCACAGGAAACCCCGCACGCCAGGACTCACGGAGAGTTGCTTCCCGCGCCTCAAGTGCTTTTCCGCCGCGGCGTTGAAGAACCGGGCGTGCGTGGCCGTTTAGCAGTCGCGGCAATCGGTATTCTCACCGTCGTTTCAGCTTGCGGCAAACCCGCGGCGCCGCCGCTGGAGTCTGTCGCTCCACTGGCCGCCCCTTCCGCGCCCGCTTGGATCAAGCAGATCGCGCCGCTTGGAAACGTCACCAGCTCCGCGCAGATCCGGGTCATATTCGCCAACCCTGTCATTCCGGTCGCGCAGCTGGGCTCCGCGTCGGAGAAAGACCTGCTCGCGCACTTCCGTGTCGCGCCGGCGCTGGCCGGCTCGTTCGTGGTATTGACCCCGCGCATGATCGGTTTCCAATCGGACTCGGCGCTGCCGCGGGCGACTCGCGTTCGCGTTACCTTGACGTCGGGTCTGCGCGATCTCTCAGGTCACGCCCTCGATCGCGATCTCGCTTGGACGTTTGAAACCGACCCGATCGTTTTGAAGAACGAAGGCCAATCTCCCGACGCCACGCCCACACCGCCGACCGTTTCGCTGAGGCCCGTCGTACGGCTTTCCTCAAATACGCAACTCGAGGCAGATTCGCTCGGTGCGGCGGCGGTCTTCCATTCCGCCGCGGGCGACACGCCCGCAGCGGCCGCGCAAGAAAGCCCGGACCCGTCTAGCGGAAGCTGGAGCTACGCGATTTCGCCGCAAAGCGATCTGCAAAAAGATACGGCTTACACCCTGATGGTCAAGCCCGGCGTTCTGCCAAAAGCCGGCAACCTCCCCAGCGCGGAAACGCTCTCCGTCGCGATGCACACGTACTCGCCGCTTGCATTTGTTTCGGTGCGTCCGACTGCCGACCCGATGACGTCCACCGGCAATCCGCGATTCACCGGCGGCGATCCCGTGCTGATCTTCAACAATGCCTTGGATCCGAAAACGTACGCCGCGCACATCAGCGTACAACCCTCGCCGCGCCCGGTGGGACAGCTCTACTCCCTCTCCGATGACGGAACCACGGTTTCGATTAACCCCTATGCGCTGGCGCCCAAGACCGGCTATACGCTCTCCGCGGACGCCGCTTTGCAAGATATCTACGGCCAGCAGCTCGGCCGCGACGCGCGCGGGCAGTTTGCAGCCGGCAACCTGTCGCCATACTTCTGGGCTCCGAGCGGATTCAACATGTTCGTCGCAAGCCAGAACCTGCAGTTGCAATATAGCGCCGTCAATCTGCCGGGCAACAGTTACCACGCCGCCTATCACGCGTTCACACCCGCGGAGCTCACATACACCGACGAGTCCGACGTTTCAAAGATTCTGCCCGATCCGTCGCGGTGGCCCGTATTCGGCGTAAAGGCAGCTCCAAATGCACAGATACCCGTCAATGTTTCTGTGCGCGAACGGCTGGGAAACCCGATGGGAATCCTCGCCTACGGCGCGCAGGCCGGAACCAACAGCGGAAACAGCTTTACCGGAAGCGTCGCCCTGACCAACCTAGGCATTTTTGCGCAGTGGTTTCCGCAAAGCGCGAACATCATGGTGCAGCGCCTGAGCGACGGCGCTCCGGTCGCCGGGGCGCCCGTCTCGGTGTACGTGATGCACATGTACGGTCAGGGGCCGGTCGATCCGAATCCCCGGCCGTGTGCCGCGGGCACGACCGGCGCCGGCGGCGGGCTTGCGCTCGCCACGATCGATCTCGTCCGCTGCTATGCGGGTAACCGGCCGGCGGATCAAGCGCCCGAGCTTCTCACCGTTGCTCGATCCGGTTCCGACTGGAGCTTCGTGCGTACCTACGCGTGGAGCGGCGCGTATTCATATACGCTGGGCAACTTGGATGCGACCTGGTCTAACGGTCAACCGATTTCGCGCGGCGTCATCTACTCCGACCGCCAAATGTATCAACCCGGGGAGCGCGGATGGCTCACCGCGGTTTGCTATGTTTTGCAGAACGGGACGCTGAAAGCCGACGCGAACGCCCGCTACTCGATCGTGCTGACCGATCCGAACGGCGGCAAACGAACCCTCCCGGCGCAGACGACCAACCGTTACGCCGGCTTCTCGTTCCCGGTGACGTTTTCGAAAACGCAGCCGCTCGGATACTACACGGTGACTGCGACGGGCCCAAGCGGCGTGCAGATGACCGGTAACTTCAGAGTTGCCGAATTTCACCCGCCGAACTTCAGCGTCGACTTGAGCCTCGACCGGAGCTCCGCAGCCGCCGGAGGCTCCGTCAATGCCGCCGGCGTTGCGAAGTATTTGTTCGGCGCTCCGATGGGCGGAGCGAGCGCAACGTTTCACGTTACGCGCGAACAGACGGCGTTCACGCCCAAAGGCTGGGATGACTTCACGTTCGGACGGCAATGGTTCTGGCCCGAGCAGCAGCCCGACGCTTCGGGCGATGTTGGCCAGCAAAGCATAACGCTCGATAGCGAAGGAAAGGGGTCCTACGCCGTCACGGTGCCGCAAGATCTGCCGTACGCGATGACCTATCGCGTCGATCTCGAAGCCACCGACGCGTCTCATCTGACCAGTAGCGCAACGCAAACGTTTATCGCGGTTCCCGGTTCGTCACTCATCGGACTGCGCAGCGATTTCGTAGGTACCGTGAACGTGCCCATCCCGGTCGGGGTCATCGTGACCGACCCGTCGGGCAAAGCGCAGAGCGGCTCGGGCGTGCATCTGGAGCTGCAGAAGATGCAGTATAGCGGCGTGACCCAAGTTGTGGAGGGCGCGGAATCGGCGCGCAACCAGGTACAGTATTCAACCGTCGCGCAGGCCGATACGACGAGCGGCTCCGCGGCTCAAACGGTCACCCTGATCGCGAAAGATCCCGGCAGTTACCGCATACGAGCGAATTTTTCCGGCGCGGCAAGCGACGCGACGGCGACGGATACGCAGATCTGGATATCGGGGCCGGGGCAAGCGGTTTGGGGCGATCAGAATCCCTCGCAACTGCAGATGAAACTCGACCGGCAGGTCTATTCCGCGGGCGACACCGCAACGGTAGCCGTCGCCTCGCCTTATGCGCGCGCCGATCTCTACTTGTCGGTCGTGCGCGATCGGGTGCTTTACAAGACGCTCATCCACATCAACGGGAGCGCGCCGCGCGTGCGCATTCCGATCTCACAAGCGATGTTTCCGAATGCGGCGGTTGAGGGAGTGCTCGTGCGCCGCGGCGCGCCGCTTTCATCGAACGCCGTGCAAAAGCCCGATAGCCTCGTCAGGCTCGGGATGACCGCGCTGACGCTCGACCTCCATCCCCGCTACCTGTCGGTGCGGATCACGCCGGGAAGAGCGAAAGTACAGCCGGGACAGCAACAAACCGTGCGTCTGCAGTTGCGGGACGGCAACGGCAAGGCGGCGCAAGGGCAGTTCACCGTCATCGTTGCCGACGACGCGATCCTGCAGCTGAGCGGATACCGTCCGCCCGACCTCGTCCAAACCGTTTTTGCGGCCCAACCGATCTCGACGCGATATGCGGACAACCGCCCGCAGGTTACGTTAACGCAGCCGAGCGACGTCGCGCAGAAGGGCTGGGGCTACGGAGGCGGCTTCTTGGCGGGCGCTGCGAGCACGCGCGTGCGCACGCACTTCGTTCAGCTCGCGTATTTCAACGGTTCGCTGCAGACCGACGCGAACGGAAACGCCTCAGTATCGTTCACCGTGCCGGATAACCTGACAACGTGGCGCGTTATGGCTGTGGCAATGACGGCCGGCGCGACGCCGCGCTTTGGAAACGCGGACACGACGTTCATCGCAACCAAACCGCTCGTCACCAATCCGTTGCTGCCGCAGTTCGCGCGCGCGGGCGACCGGTTCGACGGCGGGTTATTGCTGCTCAACGGAACGAGCGGCTCGCTCGAGGCTCGAACGCAAGGAACGCTGACAGGGGCGCTGACGTTCGCAACGGCTCCGGCCGGTTCGGTGCAAGCGCAGCAATCGTTCGGGCCAGGCATGAATGCATGGCGTTTCGGAATGATCGCCGGTGCGGGCGACACCGCAGAAGTGCAGTTCCGAACGCTCGCCGGCAGCACCGATGCGTTCCAAGTGCCGTTCGCAATTCGCAACACCGATGTCACGGAGTCGGTGATCGATTCCGGAGCGACCACGTCGCAAACCCAAGTCCCGCTGCGAATCGGGAGCGGCGCCGGAACGGTTAAGGTTGACGTCGCCGGCTCGCTCGTTCCGCAAGTAGCAGTTCCCGCGGCCCGCGTGCTCGCAGACGATAGCCTGACGGTGCTGCCCGCTCTCGCGGACCGGTTGAGCGTCGCGGCTTCGCTCTTAGCACTCCAGGCCAACATGGGCGCGCCGGCCGGCGGCGTCGATGCCAAAGCCGAGGCCGCCGCGGATGTTGCTCAATTGGCGTCGCTGCAGCGCATCGACGGTGGTTTCGCGTTCTGGCCGTACGCGCGCGCATCCGACGCATCGGGTAGCGCCGCCGCACTTGAGGCGCTTGGATACGCTCGATCGGCCGGAGTGAACGTCTCAGACTCCACGATCGCGCGGGCTCGGAGCTACGCGGCGAACGTACTAGCCGATCCGGCGCGTACCGATAAGACGTGCACCAACCTCGCCTGCCGCACGTCGCTGAGACTGGCCGCGCTCCAAGCGTTAGCTGCCGCCGGTGACCGGCGCACGGATTTCTTGCAGAGCATCTTCGCGCAGCGCGCTTCGCTGGGACCGGCAGAAGAATCGGCTCTCGGCATCTACTTGCAGCAGACTCCCGGCTGGCGTTCGCAGGCCGATACCGTCGCGGGAGAGCTTGCGCAGCGCGTCTTTCTGACCGGCCGGTACGCAAACGTCCAACCCTCAGGTCCCTGGTACGGATCGTTGCCACAGGCGCAGGCCGCATATCTCGAGCTTCTTATGGCGCGCGGCGCGGCGCCGGAGGATCAAGATCGGGCTCTGCGCGCGCTGGTTGCACAAAGTTGCCGCTGCGGGTGGCCGTCGCTTTCGGACACCGCGGCCGCGCTGCACGCAATTGAACTCTATGCGCAGAGGGAGACCATTCCGAATTTCACCGCCGAGCTGTTCCTCGACGGAAAGCGCGTTGGAAGCGCGTCCTTCAAGAGCGCGAGCGCTTCCAAGACCTTCGCGTTGCCGCTTTCGCTGGCAGCCGGAAACCATACGCTGACGCTGCGTAAAAATGGAAGCGGAACACTGCACTACGTTGTCTCTTACATGTACAAGCTGAGCGCGAACGCGCCCGGAAGACTGAGCGGCCTACGCGTGATCCGCACCGTCCATCCGGCGAACCAGGAGACGGTCCTCGCAACCGTCGACATCGCCTCTCAAAACGATCCCCTCGACCTGCCCGCGGGCAACGTCTACGATATCGGCGTCGAGATTGCCGTCGATCATCCGGTCGATAGAGTCGTCATTACCGATCCGCTGCCGGCGGGATTCGAGGCGCTCGATACGTCGTTCCAAACGACGGCAGCATATTACCAGCCGCTGACCCAAGCCTGGGAGATCGACTATCAGCAAGTCTACCGGGATAGGATCACGGCATTCGCGCAGCATCTGGACCCCGGCGTCTATATGCTGCACTATTTGGTGCGATCGGTTACGCCCGGAACGTATCTCTGGCCGGGCGCTACTGCCTATCTGCTCGACGCTCCCGAACAATTCGGACGCAGCGCGTTCCGCAGCGTCAAAGTCTAGCAGTTATGGTACGGTTCGCTTCAAACGATGCAAGAAAGGGAAGGAACGCATACATGAAGATAATCCGCCTACTTCCCGTAGTCGCTTTGGCATTGGCCTTCGCTGCACCTCAAGCAGCGCTTGCCGGCAAGACCAATACGTTCTACGGTATAACGCTTCACGTCTCGACCAATAACATCAAGGTTCAAGATCCGAGAACGAAAGAGACGTTGAGCTTTCTCATACTGCCGAAATTCGACCAGGTTTTTTCAGACGACGGCAAGACGACGTACCAAATGAAAAACGTCCATGCGGGACAGTACGTCCGCGTCATTTACGATCAAAAGGGACTGGGCATCCGCCACGCTGACAAGATCATCGTGATGACCAAACACAATAAGACGATCACCAAACAATAGGAGCCGCCGGTTCCGGAAAAGCGCCGCAGCCCGCGGCGCTTTTTTACATCTGCGGTTTCAACTGCAAAAGCCGAATGGAACCGTCTCGCGCGAACACGTCGATCGCACGTTTAGCGCCGCCGTTGATCGTGCCGTCGATCATCTCACTCAAGCCGTGCGCGGTGCCCTTGAGCGGGAAGTCGGTAAAGATCGTGCCGTTCATGGCGATCAGATCGATGTGCGCGGCAGCAGTCTGGTTGACATAGACCTCCACGTCGCCGCGCCCGGACGTAAAATGGAGCGTTCCGGGCCAACTCGTACTCGCGAAGATGACGCTGACGTTTCCGGTTCGAGCGTTCGCGGTTGCGTATTGCGGAAGGAGCATCTTGATGTCGCCGCGGTCCGTATTCGCGTTCACCACGCCCTCGAAGTCCGCAGCATTGACGCTGCCGTTCGCGGCGTTGACGTTGATGACGGTGCCCTTCGGCCCGCGAATCAGTACATCGCTTCCAAGGCCGTGAGTGGTGATCGTAACAGACCTGCCGCTCCGCCGCACGGTGACGTCGCGGCGCGCATCCGGACCGGTCGCATCTACCGTGAAAGAAGACGAAGGCTGACCCCGTGCGGGAGCATAGATGCTGACGTTTCCGCGCAGGCTCGTCACGTTTATCACGCCGCCCGGCGGAAGCGTGCCCGTTTGTTCGAGCCCTGGGGGCGGCGCCGGAGCGCAGCCGGACGCGGCGGCGAGCAGAAGAAGGCCCATCCGGGTACAAGTCATCCGGAGGTAGCCCTTTATGCGCTTGGTCTCATCCCTTATCGTCACGCTCGCGATGGCAGCCACGGTCGTCACGTCGGCCTCAGCCACCCAAAACGGGACGCTGCCGCCGGGCGGCAAGTACAAAGATTGCCACGGTTATATGCTGCACGTCAGCTTGAACAACGTCCGAGTGCACTGCATCGACGGAGTGCCGGCCGACCTGTCATTTCTCTCCTGGCCGAAGTTCACGGATCTCCCCGGCGGGAAGACCGTGCAGACGAACAGGCTCAAACCGGGAACGCCCGTGCACGTAATCTTTTCACAATCCTTGGGCCTTCGTCACGCATACAAAATTTACGTGGCCAATCCCAAGGGCCGCGGTCTTTTCGGCTTTAAGGCTTAAGCCCAAACTTCACCTGAACGCTCCCGTTCATCACGGGAGCGTTTGCTTTGGCCGGGTCTCATGTACGGACGTGTTTTTCAAGGCGCCGCAGTATTTTAGCTCCGGCACCACGACGACGTTTTTGCCCCCGAAGAGCTTCACCATGCCGGCGGTCGGGAGCGTCGTATTGGAGAGCCCGTCGCGGATAGGTTTGAGGGCGTAGATCCGTTTGTAGACGGTACAGGTCCCGGTCGCTATGAACGCAGTATCCGGGCCCGGCCCGGCCGCCTTGAGCGACACCTGGACCGCGACGCCCCGCGGCAGGCCCTGGAAGCTTGCCGTGCCGCGCGCCAGGCCACTATTTGGCACATCCCATAGGGTTACGGTCAGCGGCTCGACGGGCATCGCCGCCGCGCCTAGCCTCAGCGTCGCCCCAAGTACGAACGCCGCGATCGATACGCATGAAATCCGTCTCATAATGCCCCCCGAGAACTCGGATTCCCCAGCGGCAATCGCGCTCCCGCGCAGCAGAAGAGCGCCGCGAGCGAGCGGATTGCCATCGAGCCGGGGCACCCCGAAGGAGCGCGCGCTCTTCTGTACGAATACGATAAAACTGTTATTATGTCGCATTCGATACGAGGAGAGAAGCGCTCGACCGAGCCGACCGACCCGCTGATCCTCAAGCTTATGGCCTACCTCACCCTCGAGCGGCGCCGCAGTCTCTTGACGGTCGAAGCGTACGCCCGTGATCTTCAAGATTTCGGCGCGTACCTCGCAAAGTTGCCCCGCGGCGAGTTTTCGAGCGGACGTAAATACCCGCAACTGGCCAAGGCGACAACTTCGGATATCCGCGAGTACGTGATGCACCTGTCGTCGAGCCGCCGGTACGACGGGAGCACCATCCGGCGAAAGCTCTCGTCCATCAAGGCGCTCTACCGGTGCCTCAAAGTGCTGGGCATCCGGGACGATAACCCGTCGTCGGTCGTCGAGGGGCCGGCCATCGAACGGAAGGTTCCCGACCACCTTGACGTGGCCGACATCGGGAAGCTCATGCGGACCAATGTGGCGGGCCGCAGCGACACCCAGCGCCTGCGCGACAACGCCATCATGGAGCTGTTTTATGCCGGCGGCATCCGCCGTGCCGAAGTCACGAAGATCGACATGCGGGACTTGAATCTTCCCCAGCGGACCATCCGCATCCACGGCAAGGGCAAGAAAGAACGCGTCGTCGTCATCAACAAGACCGCCGCCCGGGCGATCGAGACGTACCTTCGGGTGCGGCCGCGCAGCAACGACGAGGCCTTATTCTTAGGGCGCGGCGGCAAACGCCTGACGCCCAAGCACGTCTGGCGCATTTTTCGAGACATCTTCGAAGTCAGCGGGATAACCTATCATGCCAGTCCTCACACGCTGCGACACTCTTTCGCGACGCATCTCATAGAAAACGGCGTGGACCTCGAAACTGTGCGCGAGCTGCTCGGTCACGAGAGTTTAGCCACGACCGGCATGTACCTCAAGGTTGCAATGGAGCACAAACGCCGCGCCTACGATGAGGCGCATCCGCGCGACCGGATGAAAGAGCGCTAGTGCGTGACCGGTTACTGCGCCAAGCCGAGCGCTCCGTAGGACGTGCGGTAATCGATCTTCTGCAAGGCTAGCGCAGCTTCGGCGCGAGTAACGGGCTTCTGCGGATAAAAGATTTTCGTATTTCCGTAAATGCGTTTGACCTCGTCTTCCGCGTAATCTCCTCCGCCGCCGTTGTTCAGTTGAAATGCCCCCCAGTAGGGCTTCGAGATCTTGTCACGGTCGGTGAAGTCGACCGAGTGCGTGTAGTCGTTGTTGTAATTCCACCCGGACGGCGGCCCGGCTTTTGGCAAGCCCGCGCTATTTGCGTCCCGCGAGATGAGAATCGCGATCATCTCCTCGCGCGTGAGCGATCGGTCGGGAGCGAAATGGTTCTTGTCGATCCCGACGAGAAAGCCGGAATTTGCCATTCCTTGGATATATTTGAAATCGGGATTTGATTTCGGAACGTCCACGAAAGTCTGATCGCTGTTGGCCTCGGCAAGCCGGATCTGCTTGTCGGGCTGGTTCGAATAGTACACGTTGTTCAGCGTGACGAGCCAGCGTACATATTCCGCACGCCGCACCGTCCCGTACGGATTGAACTTTCCACCCGTGTTCTTGCCGAATGCTCCGAGCGCCGCTTCCTGTTTGATGGCGTTTTCGGCAAAAATGCCGCCGATGTCGGTGTAACGTACCGCCGCCGTCGGACTCGGCGTGCCCGTCGCCGTGGCGACCACCGCGGGTGTAGCGGGCGTCGTTGACGCGGCAGCGGCCGCGGGTGAGGCGGCAGCGGTTACCGCCGGGGAAACGGCGGGCGAAGCCTGCGTCGTGGTGGTGCTCGATGACGATGACTGCTGGCCGCCGGAGCACGCGGCCAGGCCGGCTACGGCGATTCCCAACAGAGTCAGCGTGCGTAGGTACATCTTCTTCTCCTTATTCGGCCCGGCAGGCCACGGCTATGCCCTTGCGGTGGTGCCGGAGCACGTTGATGCGCTGCAGCTTCTCGCCGCGTACGGTGTAGGTAGAGACGACCCAATCGTGCAGCTTGTCGCACCGGTGGTCGTGACTCCAGACGTCCGCGTACAGCTTGTCGTCCGCAAAAGTAACGTAGATCCAGTTGTCCGGGTATGGTCCGTCGCCTTCGGTAAAATAGCTGAAGTCGCCGAGGTCGCCCAAGTGGTTCGCCTTGCCTCCGGAGACTTCAAACGCTTGCGCGGACGAGTTGTAACCCGTAGCAGGCAACTCGCCCCGCAGCACCGCGACAGCCACCGTCTTCCCGGCAACCCGGCCATGGTAAAAGGCATCGATTGTCGTCGTGATGGCGGGGTCGTCAGCGGTATAGGTTCCTTTATGGAGATGTATCGAGCCAAACGTCAGCTCGTCAAAATCCACACCGTTTACAACATGCGATGAGGATGGCGTCGCGTGCGTCACCGCACCTAAAGCGAACGCCAAAGCGAAAACGAAAACAACTGCGGCTGCAAAACGCATGATGTCGGGGACCCTTGCCCGCCGTTCTGCGTTCACCCTTCAGTCGGGAATCCAGCCCCGCGTGAGATTGAGCCAGAACGCGAGTCCCGCGAAAGCGCCGTAGGGACGGAAGGCTCTTTCGATGGTGCGATCCGACGCGCGCCGTCTTCTCGTGATGCGCAGGTACGCCGGCCGCGTCCACGAGTCGAAGACCAACCGGTGGTAACGTCCCAGCAGCATCATGACGTGCGCGCACGCATATGGTCCGACGCCCGGCAAAGCCAACAGCCGTTCCTCGACTTCAACGTCCGGCAATCCATGCTCGGGACGGAGAACCTCGAGATCGAGCGCACCCGAAGCCACCTCTTTTGCCAGCGCTCTCAGATACGCTCCGCGGTAGCCGGCGCGCGCCTTGTCGCGATAGAAACGTATCGGTGCAGCGGCCATTGTCTTCGGCTCGGGAAACGCGCCGCCGCCAAGATCGGAGACTAATGCCGAAACCATACGCACCGTCCCGGACCAGGCGCAGTTGGTCGTGCAGATCGTCTTCACGACGTCTTCAAAAACCGTCGGTGCCGCCAACATTCGTCCCGCGCCCCTTGCGGCCCAAGACAAGGCCGCATCGCCTTCGATCAGCTCATAAAACCGCGCAAAGTCTTCGTCAAGCCGGAACATGCGCCGCACCACCGCGGTAAGTTCCGCCCGCGATCGCGCGCCCGGCCGCGTACCGTCGACGAAACAATGCAATTCGTCCGAGCGCGGAGCGATCGTAACGCTCCGGACGCGGCCGTCCAAACGTAAACCGACTTCGTAAAAAGCATTGTCGTCGGGAATAGCTGCCGGCGGAAGCGCGGCACAGCCGTGCGATCGGAGCGTGCGCGCGAAATCAATCGGTTCGCCGCCCGCGCCGCGCAGCGGGAGACGTAAGACTGGGCTAGGTGACGTAGCTGACGTTTACCGGAAAGCCTGCTTCTTCTGCACCGCGCAGAACGGAGAAGAGCTCGTCGAGCTCGTCTTCGATGGCGACGATCTCGCTGGCACTCACGCCCGCGGCTTCCGCCTGCTCCCAAAGCAGCCGGCGCGCGGTTTGCAGCGCTGCGCGAAACCGTTGCGGCGTCGATTCCAAGACCGGCCAGTCGTCGAGCGACGCGGGGGGCACGACGCGCCAGCCCAGCCCGGACTGGGCATCGTCCTCTTCGTCGTAAAACGCGTGCGGAATGGCGGCCAGCATTTCGAGCGCTTCGCGTTCGTGCAGTTGAAGTCGAACGCCGGATCCCGTGAGTTTCACGATGTAGCGGAAAAACGAGGCGTTGCCGACGGTGAACGCACCGGCCGGCGATGTGACGCTTATGTGAACGCTTTCGAGCTCTCCGCCGGTGTAATCCAAAGCGCTACGGCAGCACTTTCACGAGCGACTCGACGGCTTCGGCGCTCTTCTGCAGCGCGGCTTTCTCTTCGGGCGTCAATTTTATCTCGATGATTTTTTCCAAGCCTTTCGCGCCGAGTTGGCAAGGCACGCCGATGAAGAGATCCTTGATGCCGTATTCCCCTTGCAAGTATGCCGCACACGGCAAAATCTTGTGTTTGTCTTTGAGGATCGCTTCGGCCATCTCCATAATCGATCGGCCCGGTGCATAGTATGCGCTGCCCGCCTTGAGCAAATTGACGATTTCGCCTCCGCCTTTGGCGGTGCGTTCCACGAGCCGGTCGACGACGGCTTTATCGAGAAGCTCGGGAATCGGTATGCCGGCCACGGTACTGTACCGCGGCAGCGGTACCATTTGATCGCCGTGTCCGCCCAGCACGAACGTGTGGACGTTCTCAATGCTGACGCCCAGCTCCATCGCGACGAACGTGGAAAACCGAGCCGAATCCAGGACGCCCGCCATTCCTAAGATGCGTTCGCGCGGAAAACCGCTCACGCGGCGCGCGACTTCGCACATGGCATCGAGCGGGTTGGTGACGATGATCAGGATACAGCCCGGGGAGTATTTGACCGCCTCCTCGGTGGCTTTGCCGACGATCTCGGCGTTGGCGCGCACCAGGTCGTCGCGGCTCATGCCGGGTTTCCGGGGGAACCCTGCCGTAATGACGACGATATCCGAGCCGGCGGTCGGCTCGTAGCCGTTGCTGCCGGTGACGCTTACGTCGCTCTTCTCAACGGGCATGGACTGGAGCAAGTCCAGCGCCTTGCCCTGGGGGATTCCCTCGACGATGTCGACCAGGACGATATCGGCCAGCTCCTCGGCCGCGAGCCAATGGGCGGCGGTGGCGCCTACGTTACCGGCGCCGACGATCGTTACTTTATTTCGCACGGAACGGTCTTTTCCGTAAAATCTGCTAAAAGTCATCGCGGGAACGCCGCATTCTGGGGAAAGCTAGCATGGCTATGAACACAACTGCTACGCCGCCGGCGGCCGGACAGTCCGGTCTGCGGGGCGCCGTCGTGGGCGACACGCGCCTTTCTTCCATCAATGGCGAGGAAGGCAAGCTGATCTACCGCGGCATCGATATCCACGACCTGGCCCGCCATTCGACCTTCGAAGAGATCGCGTATTTGCTTTGGTTCGCTTCTTTACCGACACAAGCGCATTTGGACGAGTTTCGGGCCCGCCTCGCCAAGCATCGCGCGCTTCCGCCGCAGCTGCTCGCGCTGTTGCGCGACCTGCCCAAGCAGGGAAGCCCCATGGACGCGCTGCGGACGGCGGTCTCGGCGCTCGGTCTCTTTGACCCCGACGTCAATGCGACGTCAACCGAATCGCAGATCGAAAAAGCCGTCCGCCTGACGGCAATCTTTCCGACCATCCTGGCGGCGTATCATCGTATCTCTGAAAACCAAGAGCCGATTGCGCCCGACCCCAATCTCGATACGGCTGCCAATTTTCTGTACATGTTTAATGGGAAGCAGCCCGACGCGCAGGCAGCGCGTGTACTCGATGTTTCGCTGATCTTACACGCCGACCACGGCATGAACGCTTCCACGTTTTCCGCGATCGTCACCGCCGCCACGCTCTCCGACATGTACGCGGCGATCACATCGGCGATCGGCACGCTCAAAGGCCCGCTGCACGGCGGCGCCAACGAAGGCGTTATCCATAATCTCCTCGAGATCGGCGACATCGGTTCAGTGGATCAGTGGGTCGAGAAAAAAATCGCCGCGCACGAGAAGATCATGGGATTCGGACATGCCGTCTACAAGGCGTACGATCCGCGCGCCACGGAACTCAAGAAGATCGCGCTCGAGGTCGGCTCGAAAGCCGGCAGCACCAAGTGGGTCGAGATGACCGAACGCATGGAGCAAGCGGTTTGGAAGATCAAACAGCTCTATCCCAACGTCGATCTCTACTCCGCCTCAGTCTATTACACGCTTGGCATTCCGACGCCGTATTTCACGCCTGTTTTTGCAATCAGCCGCGTCTCGGGCTGGACGGCGCACTGTATGGAGCAATACGCGGACAATAAACTCATTCGTCCGCGTGCGAATTACATCGGCGGACGCGGAGTCGCATACGTGCCAATCGCGGAGCGCAGCCAAGACATCACCGTCTAGCCGCCGAAAGGCCGCGCATGATCGAGGCCGCGCTCTACAATCAATGTGTTCGGTGCGGCCTCTGCTTGCCCGCGTGCCCGACGTACATCGAGACGCTCACGGAAACGTCCGGACCGCGCGGCCGCATCAGCCTGATCAAAGACGTTGCCGAAGGACGGCTCGACGTACTTTCTCCCGGCTTCGTCCACCAGATGTCGGAATGTTTGGACTGCCGTGCGTGCGCCGCCGTGTGCCCGAGCGGCGTGCAGTATGGCACGCTGGTCGAATCGGCGCGCGCAAGGATAGAACGGGCTCAGGCGCCTCAGCGCGGCTTCTTCTCCCGCTTTGGACGATGGTTCGCGCTCAAAGCGCTCTTCGGGAATCTCCGGGTCATGCGCGCCGGTGCGACGCTTCTGCGATTCTATCAGCGATCGGGATTGCAGAGTCTCGTCCGGGCGACGGGGCTGTTGCGGCTCTTCGGGCTGAAGGATGCCGAAGCGTTTGTGCCGCCGATTTCCAAGCGCTACTTCGTTCCAAACGATCGAGTTTTCGAAGCTCCGGCTGCGCGACTGAAAGTCATGCTGCATGCCGGTTGCGTGATGCAGGTCGCATTCGCTCACGTGCATGAAGCGACAGTACGCGTGCTCGTGCTTAACCGCTGTACGGTCGTCGTGCCGGCGAATCAGGGTTGCTGCGGCGCGATCGCGGTGCACGCCGGCGAGCCCGAGTTTTCAGAGACGTTGGCAAAACGGAATATCGAGGCGTTCGAGTCCTCGGGCGCCGATTTTTATATCGTGAATGCGGCCGGCTGCGGCTCCGCCCTGAAAGAATACGGCGAGCTGCTCTCAGGCGATCCGCGCTGGTCCGAACGCGCCGAAGCATTTTCAGCTCGGGTGCGCGACGTACTTGAGTTTTTGGACCAACTCGACCTCAATCCGCGCATGGGCCGGCTCGACGAAACCGTTACGTACCAAGAGCCGTGTCATCTGGCGCACGCGCAGCGCATTTCAGCGGCGCCCAGGCGTTTACTGGCGCAGATTCCGGGTCTGCAGTTGCGCGAAATGAACGAAGGTTCGGTCTGCTGCGGCAGCGCCGGCGTCTACAATCTGACCGAACCCACGATGTCAAAAAGATTGCGCGACCGGAAGGTGGCCAACATTACCGGAACGGGTGCGCAGGTCGTTGCGACGGCCAATCCCGGATGCGATATGCAGGTTACGGCGGGTTTAAGAGACGCCGGCTATTCGGCCCGCGTGCGGCACGTCGTAGAGCTCTTGGACGAGGCTTACCGGAACTACAGTGACGGAACGAGCCGGTCGCGATCCTCGAGTGCGGCTTCAGTTGAAGCATAGACCGCCAGCACGTTCATCAGCCCCGTAATCTCAAATAAACGCTCGATCGGCCCGGGCGATATGATCAGCCGTACGCGTCCGTTATTCTCGAGCGCGCGCTTGTGGGCGCCGATCAGCGCACCGAGCCCGCTCGAATCGAGAAACTCGAGATGCGCGAGATCGACGACGATATCGTGTTTGCCCTCGTCGGCAGCTTCCATCAACGCCGCGCGCAGCGAAGGCGCCGTCTCAAAATCCAGGCTCCCCTTAAGCGAGTAGACGATAGCATCGCCGTCGTGCTCGGGTTGTATGTCTACGGTGAGTGCCTCGTGTTCATGCGCCATCTGCTGCGGCTTTCTGGAAAGCGTTGGCCGTTTCATCCCAGCGCCAATGGTGCGCTGACGTCAGCCTCACGCCGCCAATCCAGCGATCCAAAGGCTGCTGATCGAGCCAATCCGCATCGCCGCCTAAAACCCGCCGCCCCAGCACGGTAACGTCGTAGCCGTTTTCGAGCTGCGCCAAGAGCGGAGCCGGCTGAGCGCTTAAGTCGGCGATGACGCGAAAGCACGACGTATCGCCCATAAACGCGGCTTCTTCTCTCGCTTGCGCCCGCCGGAAGATCTCTTCGGCCGGAGCCGCACCTTGCGCAGTCGCTTCCAACACGTGTTTCTGAGAACGCGACAGACCATTCGAAGCAGCGGGATACTCCTCGCAGAGACGTTTTAATGCATCGGGTAAAAACGGAAGCCCGGCAAAGCGATCGCCGGCTGCCGCTTGTAGCGCTGCCGGATCCGGGCCGGTAAATGCGCTCCACGCCCGGGCCGCCGAGTCGGAGGTCGCCGACGTCACGAATCGCCGTTTTGCGAGAAGCGCCATTAACTCATCGGGGATCATCGTTCCGAGGTATTGATCGGATTGCACGAGCTGCACGCTGCCGGAACCCATCCCCATATCGCGCAGCGTCTTCAGGATCTGCAACAGGTGGAGCTGGTCGTAGAGATCGTGCTCGAACCACAAGACGACTTCGTCGAACTCGCCGGCGCGCCGCAGCACTGCATCGCGCTTTTCGAAGTCGTGATGAATTTTTATGGGATTCCCATATCCGCGATCGCAAAGATACTGCGCGCGCACGCGACTCAGCTCTTCCAGTGGCAAGCCCGCCGGCACCGGACCTTCATGCAAGACATCCCGCCACGCCATGTGCGTGCCGAGCAGTCCGGCCTTCTTCCAGCTATAAAGGACGGAGTCTCCGTTTGTAATGTGGAGGCTGTTCGTGCTCATAAACCTAATCGGTGCACGGCTACGGGCAATTCTATTGCTCTTTGATCGTAGGAGAAAGCCAGCTTCCCGGAACGTCCTCCAGTTCGTATAGCACGTAACCGCCATGATAAAACGCCGGGCGACTCACGTTTGTCTTCACGCCGGCGTATTGGAGCTGTTCTTCGGTAGGGCGCGCTACGAACTTCCAGTAATTGCGAAATCTTTCTAGGGTCTGGCGATCAACGATCACAACTTTGTCGCCCGTTTGAAATTGCGGCTTGCCAAAGCCCTTTGTCCCGTAGTTCTCTTCAACGATGAACTCGTCCAAGCCAAATCCTCGCCGGATGTGTCGCGAGCCTTGTCTCGGCCGCGAGCCGTAACCAAACCGTGGGCTCGTGGACGAGACAGGGCGAGCAGTTCTGGGGCGGCTGGATTCGAACCAACGAATGGCGGATTCAAAGCCCGCTGCCTTACCACTTGGCGACGCCCCAGCGGCGCGACATGGAACATACGAAAAGGCGCCCGCAGGCGCCTTTTCTACTCTTCTACCCCGATGGGTCCTTAGTGCAGCGACATCACTCGTTTGGCGCCGATGTAGCGCGCCGACCAGTACGAGTCGGAGAGGCTGCTGACCATGACCCCGTGGCTAGAACTGGCGTGGGCAAAGTGGCCATGGCCTAAGTAGATGCCGACGTGCGACGGGCCAGGTTCGTAGGTCTGGAAGAATACCAAGTCGCCGATCCTGATACCGCCGACGGTGCGTCTGCCCGCGTAGTACTGCGCGTCGGCGGTCCGCGGGAGGTGAACGCCGAGCATCGCATAGACGTGCTGCACGTAGCCCGAACAGTCGAATCCGTAGCCGCTGGTTCCACCGAAAACGTACGGCGTGCCGAGGAAGCGCAGCGCGCTCCGCGTCAGCGTGTTGGCGATCCGCGCAGTGCGCGTAAACAGCCGGCTCGCGAACTTCACGATGTCGTGGTGTTTGGCGGCGTGGGTTACCGGATGGGGCGTGATGCCGGTCCATTGGGCGACATCTGGGCTTGAGGCGAGTTCGGCGGCCGAGACCGCGACGTGGGTAGCCGGGAGGGTCGGATTGGCCTGGGCAAATGCATTGCTGCCGGCGAGTAAAAACGCCAATGCCGCAGGTGCTACGAGATAACGCAAAGACTGCTCCTCTTTCAAAACACTTGCGGGGTTAGTTGACGGGTTCGGACGTGAAAGATCGCCCTAGGGCCGACCGGCCCATTCACCCCACCGGAGAATCCCCCGCTCCGGGCTGCTCCCGGACTCAGTGATTACTGGCAGGTTCCTACGCCGGGCCTCATGGGAGGCCGGCGTCCTTAGCGCCCATTCTTTCCCCCCGGGCTCGAGTGTCCTCCCGGGGGCTCTTCCTTAGCGCTTGAGTTAGTATTCGGCAGCGGGCTCCATAACTGTAGCCGCTGCCTGTTCTATGCGGCCGGCCAAATCGCGCGCGTACGCCTCGACTCGGGTCCGGTCGTCGCCCTCGACCATAACACGGATGAGGGGCTCCGTACCCGACGGACGTATCAGCAATCGTCCATTTCCGGTTAAGTTCTCCTCAACTTCTCGTATGGCCACCCTAATTTCGGGCCGATCGAGCACGTCTTTGCGGGCGGTCCGGACGTTAACCAGGATCTGGGGATAGACCGCCAGCTCGCTTGCGAGTTCGTGCAGCGTCTTCCCGCGGCGGACCATAACGGAGAGCAACTCGATGGCCGTTTTTGGCCCGTCACCCGTCGTGTTGTTGCGCAGATCAATGATGTGCCCCGACTGCTCGCCGCCAAAGACATAACCGCCTTCGCGCATCTTCTCCAGCACGTAGCGGTCACCGACCGCGGCCCGCAACAGTGTGATTCCGCGAGCGTGTAAAGCTTGCTCCAACCCGAGATTGCTCATCACCGTGCCGACCACGGTCTCATGCGCGAGCTCGCCGCGGTCATGCAAGTCGCTTCCGAGAATCAGCATGATGTGATCGCCGTTGCAAACGGCGCCGGTTTCGTCGACGAAAAGCGCGCGGTCCGCATCGCCATCGAAGGCAACGCCTATCGCTTTTCCGCTTCCGCCATTCAATTCGGCCACGCTCCGCTGCAGCGCGCGCAGATCCGTCGCTCCGCACTCGACGTTGATTCGCGAACCGTCGTCTTCACAGTTCATTTCATGCACCGTCGCGCCGAGCTTACGCAATGCATAAGGCGCAAAGGCATACGCGGCGCCGAATGCGCCGTCGACGACGACGGTGAGACCGCTCAGGCTCTCCGCGCCGGCATAGAGTTCTTCGTAATAGTATTTGCCGAGGTTCAGAGCGTTTTTCGAGACGCCGACGCCGGCTCCCGAAGGTCGCACCTGATCGTCAATGCCGTGGAGCAGCGCTTCGATCTTATCCTCGGTTGCGTCAGAGAGTTTGAATCCGTCGGGGCCGAAAAATTTTATGCCGTTGTCGGCGATCGGATTATGCGATGCGCTGATCATGACGCCGGCGGCCGCGCCCGTGCGCACGGTGATAGCCGCGACGGCGGGCGTCGGCAACACGCCGACGGTCAACGCGTCGCGGCCGACCGATGTGATCCCGGCGACGATCGCGGCTTCCAGCATCGGGCCCGAGAGTCGCGTATCGCGCCCCACGATGATGGGACGATGGCGGTCGCTGCTGCTTGCCAGCACCGACGCTCCCGCGCGGCCGACTGCGAACGCCAGTTCGGGCGTCAGGTCAACGTTGGCGACGCCGCGCACACCGTCGGTACCGAACAGGCGGCCCTTAACGGCCATGCGCCGCCTCGGTTCCGGGAAGAAAATTCGCTTGAACGCGCACGAGATTCGGCACGACCTGGACATTGCCGATCTCTTGACCCGCCGAATTGACCGCGATCGGCCGGATCATTGCGTCGAGTTTAGCTTTTTCGCTCGACAGCTGAATATCCACGCGCACCGTAGCAACCTGCGAAAGCGCGTCGGTCGGCCCGCGAACGACTGCCGCGGCCGGCGTCAGCGTAAAATGGGTCACGACAACATCGCCTTGACCGCCGTAGTGCACGGCCAACGGAAATGTCTTCTGATCCATTTTAGAGATCGTCAGGGAGACCGAAGCCGGGCTCAGCGACTGCACCACGACGTTCGGCGCGACCAGCTGCACTGGAACGTTGTACACGCCGGCGGCACGGTTCGAAAGGTCGAGCACCGCCTTGATCTCTTCCTGTTTTATCGGCGGCTCGCCCGGTTTCGGGGCGATCGCGACCGTTGCGGTTTTGTCGCTGTAGCTGGCGATCAGCCCCGGGGGCAGGTTCGCCGCCACGATCGGCACGGTCAGGTGCTCTTCGAAGGTCGGCACCAGCGCGTTTCCGGAAAGCCGGAAATACGACCAGCCGATCAGTGCGAGCAGAACGGAGAGCGCTTTCAGCGCGAAATTATGACGGATGATCCGCAGCATGGCCTTGTGCCGCGGTTTTTCGCGGCGGCGTCAGTCGCGCTCTCAGGTTGCGCACCAGGTCGCGGCGCATCGCGCCCGGATCGCGATGCGGCCGGGTCGCGGCCAATAAGAAGCGAAACAGGCGCGGCTCTTCCTCTATAGAGCGCGTAAGTTTTCCGTCACGGGCCACGGCTACCGTGCCGCTTTCCGAAATAACGATGACGACCGCATCGGTCTGCTCCGAAAGGCCGAGAGCTGCACGGTGGCGCGTCCCCAACCGTGGCTCGCCCAAAGACTGTTCGGCCAGCGGCAAGAGGCACCCCGCGGCTTCGACGCCGTCTTCGCGAACGATCGCCGCGCCGTCGTGCAGCGGCGAACGCGGCGAGAAAATCGAGAGCAGCAGTTCCGCCGAGAGGCTGGCGTGCAAAACCGTTCCGCTTTCCACGAACTCCTTGAGACCGGTCTGCTGCTCGATCACAATCAGCCCGCCGATCTTCTCGCGCGAGAGCAAGAACGCCGTGCGAGCGATGATCGACATCGTGCGGTCCTCGCTCCGGTTTTGCCGCTCGACGTCTTCCGACCGGAAAATTCCACCGCGTCCGAGCCGTTCGAGCGCGCGCCGCAGTTCGGGTTGAAAGATGATCGGCAGTGAAACCGCGGCGCCCAACAGCGCGAGCTTCAAAATTGTCCCGAGCAGAAACAGATTCAAAAAAGTCGCAAAACCTAACAGCGCGACGAGCACCAAGACGCCGGTCAGAATCTGCACGGCGCGCGTTCCGCGGATCAACAACACGAGATAGTAGATCAGGACGCTGGTGGCTACGATGTCCAAGAGGTCCGTCGGCGCGAACGAGTGCAGCAGGTTACTCCACACCGCTCTGCTCCAAGAGGGTTTCAAGAATGCGGTCCGGCGCTATCTCGGATGCCTGCAAGCCGCCGGCGGCGATCTGCGCCAAGATTTCGGCGGGCAGCGGGTTCAGCAGCGTGACTTTGCGGTAACCGCAAAACCGCCGCAGTTCGACGTCGACGACGTGGAGGACGAGCGAAGGCGTCGTTCGCGCGGACTGAAACTCGAGCACGAGGCAATCTTTCAACACCGCGCATTCCAGGACGCCGGCGATGCCGCCGCCGCCGGAAAATGCCGCCGCGATCTCGGGCAAGGCATCCCCGGGTGTTGGTTCAATTGCAAGAGCGATGATCGTTTCTTCAAACCATCGCGCGCCGGGAAGCGCTTGCGCGACTTCGCCGGGCTCTATCGAGAGAGGCCCTTGGACGAGCCCATACGTCCGGCCGGCGGCCGCGTGAGGCGCGCCGAACTGCAACGACGAACCACCCGGTAGAGATGCCGACATCTGCCGCTGCGTTGCGCCGTCAATCGCTCCGTCGAAACGAACTGTTCGCGCCCAATTCACTGCATCAATCGTTAGGCGCGTGAACGAGCTCTTCCCGGGCCTCGTGCTCGGCATCGGAAAGAACTCGGCTTGGATAGCCTTGGACGGCGAAGCCGAGCCGCGCAAGGCGGCGCTCAAGCGGATGCGCGGTAAACGCGAAATGCCCGTCTCGGGCGATCGCGTGGAGGCGCGTATTCTCGAAGACGGGAGCACGTTGATCGAACGCATTCTTGTTCGGGAATCGACGTTGACGCGCCGCGTCCCGGGCGGCCGCTCCAAAGTGATGGCGGCAAACGTGGATACGCTGGTCACCGTAACCTCACTTGCCGATCCGCCGCCGCGATTGACAACGCTCGATCAGCTCTTAGCGTATTCCGAGCTCGAGTCCATTCATGCGGTCGTGATCTTCACCAAACCCGATCGCGCGGCGCCGAGCCTGCGCACGGAATTGGCCTCTCTGTACGAATCCCTCGGTTATACCACCCTCGTCGTCAATCCCAAGACGGGGTTAAACATGGACGCTCTGCGCGAGACCCTGGCGGGGCGCAAGGCCATGCTCGCCGGTGTCTCGGGCGTCGGCAAGAGTTCGATCTTTCGCGCGCTCGGCGGCATCGCGGTCGTCGGCGAACTCTCCAGCGCCGGATTGGGCAAGCAGACGACGAGCGCGGCGCGGCTTTACCGCCTTCCATCGGGCTTCCTTATAGATAGCCCGGGCGTAGCCGAGTTCGGCCTCGGAGAGACCACACCGGCGGAGATCGTGCAAGGCTTCCCCGAGCTGCGCGAACGGGCGGCAGCCTGCAAGTTCAGCGACTGCGGCCACCTGACCGAACCGGGCTGCACGGTGCGCTTGGCCGTCGAGGCCGGGACCATCGCGCCCAGCCGGTACGAGAGCTACCTGAGAATCGTGGAAATGTGCTATACTCCGCCTCGTGCCTAACATAAAAGCCGCCGAAAAATGGATGCGCGCGACCGAGCGCCGCAGCAAACGCAACCTTGACGTCAAGACGCGCCTGAAGACTATTTACAAGAAAGCCGCCGCCGAGGGCGGCGAGCTCGTGCAGCCGGTTGAGGCCCAGTTCGACAAGGCCGCGCGCAAGGGAATCATTCATCCGAACAAGGCCGCGCGCAAGAAATCGCGGCTTGCAAAAGCCGTAGCGAAAATATCCGGTACCGCCGCGCCCGCGAAGAAGACTGGGCGAAAAAAAGCCTCGCCGAAAACGTCGCGAAAGAAAAAAGCCGCCAAATAGGCGGCTTCTTCTTTTACGGCAGCAGAGAGACCGTGAAGTCGCCCTCGCTGTTGGTGTTGATCGTCTTAAAGTTGTGATGCGTGCCGGATGCGCACGTCGTATCCTGGTCATCGTTATAGTCGAATGCATCGTTGGGATCGACGCAAAACCGCGTGCCGCCCGACCAGGTCCCGCCCGACGTGTCGTAGGCGTAGTAATAATAATCCGTGCCTCCGCTTGTATCCAGGTCCGCGGCGATAGGCGTCTTGCAGGCGCCGGGCTCGACTTGCCACCACCCCCAGACGTGCGAATCGAATATGTCGTCGATCGTCGCCATCGCAACGTTAACCGTAAGGCTCGTTTTGTTGCAAAAATGCATGCCGGCTCGCGCGGGCGCCGGGTGAAAGACCAGCGCGCCGAACACCAAAAACGCCGGGATCAAAAGTATGCGTGTCACGGATCGATGTCTCTCCTTACCTCGCCGCAGCTAAAAGAGTCACGGATTCAGGTTCCAGATGAAATCGGCCGCGGATTGCGTATCCATTTCCGAGAACGCCCGGCGCGTTCCCGTCGGGCACTCACCATCGGCATAATCGAACGCGTTGACCATGTCCACGCAAAACGTGGTATCGCCTGCCCACGTTGCCCCCGCCGTGTCAAAGGCATAGTAAAAATAGCGGGTGTCGCCGTTCGTAACCAAATCGGCGCTAATCGGCTCGCGGCAAGTGCCGGGTGTCACTTGCCACCAACCCCAGACGCGCAGAGCGTAGAGCGTTTCGGTGGCCATCGCCACGCTAACCGTTCGGGCTGTCTTGTTACAAAAATGCATGCCGGCGCGCGCTGGAGCCGGGTGAAGCGCCAAAGCTCCAACGATAAGCAACGCCGATATCAAGATCAGACGACGCATATCAGCCTCCGCCCCAGACGTTATCAGGTTTCGGCGCGATCTCCTATGTTGACGGTCCGCACCGCGTCGTAGAGACGCCGGCGGAACTCGGCTGCAGCCTGCGTGCGATCCTTCGCGCTCTCGACCGGCAAGTACGCGGTGACCTCCAGACTGGCTTCGTTCACGCCCGTTAAAGCAACGGCCGCGCCCCGCGAGGCACGGCTCGCGATCGCCTCCAATTCGTGGTAGTTCCCTTTCCACGGAACCGTCGCGCTGACGGGCACCAGCTGATCGTTCGGCCCTAACGAATAGTTAACGAGCACCGAGCTCGCGACTTTCTCGTTCGGCACGATGACCGTGTTGTTTTGCGCATCGCGGATCGTCGTGCTGCGCCACTGGATGTCGCTGACCTCGCCCTCGACGCCGAAATCGAACTTGACCGAATCACCGGGCCGGATCTGACGCGAGGCCACGATATGCACGCCCGAAAACAAGTTCGCGAGCGTATCGCGCAGCGCGATGGCAACGGCGAGGCCGCCCAGCCCCAACGTCGTGAGCAGCGGCGCAATCGAAACGCCGAAGCTGCTGAGCACCGTGATAATGCCGACCACCATGACTGCGCCCTGCACGACGTTGGCATACAGCGACGCCGAGAAAATGCGCTTGTCGGCTTGCCTTCCATACGCCGCTACCGCCGCGCCCAAGAACCGCGCCAGCACCCAAGTGACCGAGAGAATTGCGAGCGACGAAATAAGCCGGTCCAAAAACATTCCGGTGCGCGGCGTCAAGACGACGCTGCCGAGCCCGATGTAGAGGCCGGCGAGCGCGCACCACAGCACGATGACCGACGCCGTTATCGTCGCAATCGTCCCGAGCGCGTCCCAGCCGCTGCGTTTGGCCAAACGCTTCAAAGGCAGCAGCAGACCGAATTGCAAGATCAGGCCCGCGGCAATGCCGCCCAAAACCCAAACCAGCGGAATCCAAGCGGCGTTCGATAGACTCATTGCGTCATTTTATTCATGGATCGACGTTGATCGCAAGCCGCGTCGTGCGATTTTTTCGCGCCGGCGGGATGACGCGGGCGCGCACCGCGCGGCGCATCGGCTCGCCTTGCATGCCTTTGAGCGCGATCCGGAAGCGCCACTCGTCGTTGAGGCGCGCGATCGGGAAGGGCGCCGGACCCAGCACCTCCCCTACGCCGGCGGCTTCGAGCAATGCAGCATACTTCCGAGCCTGCTCCAAGACGACGGGGCGGTTTCTTCCGAAAACCCCCAGATAGAGCAATTCGCATGAGGGCGGATAGCGCATCGCCACGCGGTCGGCAAGTTCTTGGCGCGCGAAGCCGTCGTAATCGTGTGCGGCCGCAAAAACGATCGCCGGATGGTTCGGCGAGTACGTCTGCACGATCGCTTCGCCGGGACTCGCGCGGCCGCTGCGTCCACAGACTTGCATCACGAGGGCGAACGTCCGTTCCGACGCGCGGAACTCCGGCGCGTGCAGCCCGATATCGGCCGCGACCACGCCCACCAGAGTTACCGTCGGAAAATCGAGTCCTTTCGCGACCATCTGCGTGCCGACCAAGACGTCGCCTTCTTCTCCGAACGCGTCCAGCAAACGCGCGTGCTCGCCGATGCGCGTGGTCGTGTCGCTATCCATCCGGATCACGCGCGCGTTGGGATAGAGCTTCTGCACTTCTTCGGCTACGCGCTGCGTGCCGACGCCCAATTCCTTGATCGCTTCGTTTCCGCACTTTTCGCACTGTTCGGGAATGGCGCGCTGCGCGTCGCAATAATGGCAGCGCAGTTTGCGATCGGCACGATGCACGGTCAGCGAGACGCTGCAGCGCACGCACATGGGCACGTGGCCACACGCCCGGCAGAGCAAAAAATTGCCGCTTCCGCGCCGGTTGACGAAAAGCACGGTCTTTTCGCGGCGCTGAATGCGATCGTCGAGCGCTTGAAGCAGCGCGCTGCTGAAGATTCTCCGGTTGCCGGCTTCAAATTCTTGCGCCATGTCCACGACGCGAACCGCAGGTAGTTCTTGTCTGGTAGCGCGCGTGCGCAGTTCCAGCAGTTCCACGCGGCCGGCCAAAACGTCGGCGAAGCTTTCCAGCGGAGGCGTCGCGCTGCCCAAGAGCAGCAGGCCGTTCTCCAGACGCATCCGTTCGCGGCCGACGCGTACGGCGTGGTAGCGCGGCGAACTGTCCTGTTTATACGAGGTCTCGTGCGCTTCGTCGACGACCAATAGGCGAACGTCGTGGAGCGGGGCAAAGACCGCGCTGCGCGCTCCGACCACCACGTCCACGTCGCCGTTCGCGCAGGCTTGCCACGCATCGAACCGCTCGCGCTCCGAGAGCGCGGAATGCAGCACCGCCACGCGCTCGCCGAAAGCTTGCTCGAAGCGGCGCGCGATCTGCGGCGTCAACGATATCTCCGGCACGAGGACGATTGCACTGCCCCCGCCCCGCAGCACGTGTTTGATCGCCTCGATGTACACGAACGTTTTCCCGCTGCCGGTAATGCCTTGGAGCAGCATCTCGTGGTGGGTGCCCCGATCGAGATCGACGCGAATCGCCTCGATCGCCGCGTGCTGCTCGGCGGTGGGTTCGAATAGCGGCGGCGCAAGCGCATCGCGGCGAGACGCCCGCGCCGGAACGATCTCTTCCTCGCGAACCACGCCCGCCTTAATCGCGCGCGCCAGAATCGCTCCCGAGAATCCGGCGAGCAATGCGTCGGCTCGCGGCACCCCGGGCTGGCCGCGAACGAAATCCACGAGCGCCTTGGCCTTGGGACCTTTGATAACGCCGTCGCCCGGAAACAACACTTTCACACGGTATTCGTGCGTGCGCGCATCGATGAAGCGCCGTTCGCGCTTCAGGTCGCCGCTGCGCACGAGCGCGTTGAGGTACCGCATGAGCCCGGTCCGGTCGCCCGCGCGCCGCGCTTCAGGATGGCGCAGCAGCTGCTCGATCGTGAAACCCTCGCCGAGATCTTCCCAGATGAGCGTGAGTAGGCGCTCAGGCACCGACGGGTAGCGTTCGCGGTTTGCCTGCAGCGTCGTCCGCACGAACGTATCGATCGTTCGCGGAACCGCGCCGCTGAGAACGACCGTCGAAAGCGCTTCTCCCAGCGTACACAAATAATGCGCCGCGACGAATTTGGCCAGTTGCAATCCGATCTCGTCGAATGCGCGCGGAACGTCCACATGCGCGTTGACGGCGCGCAGCGGCCGGTCCGCTTCAACCGTGCGCGGCTCGGAGACCACGAATGCGACGTGCTCGCGGCTTCCCATCGGCACACGCACGACGTCGCCGATGCGCAACTGCAGATCGCGCGCGTCGTAACTCAAGGGCAGATCGAAACGCGGCGAGCGAATCGCAGCGAGCGCGTCGATCGAGCGGACTAGCGGAATTCGGCGCCTCCCGGTAATTCAGCGATGCGCCGCAGTACGGCTTTCACGGCAGAGTCGGACGCTTCGACGCCGTACTCCACGTCTCCGATGGCGCGCGGCAGCACGAAACGCAAACGCCCCTCCCGCTTCTTCTTATCGGCTTGCATTGCCGAAAAGATTGCCGCCTGCGAGTGCCGGGTCGCCACCGGAAGTTTGAGCAGCGTCAGCAGAGTGAGTAACCGCAAGTGCTCGTCGCGCGAAAAGCGTCCGGTGCGCAGCGCAAGCAAGCCGGCCGCGCGCAATCCGAGGGAGACGCCGGCGCCGTGCGAGACGCGATATCCCGACGCACGCTCGATCGCGTGGCCAAAGGTGTGGCCGAGATTCAATATCTCCCGCTCGCCTTTTTCGAAACGATCGTCGGCGACGATCATGGTCTTCACTTTGAGCGAATCGGCGACGACGTTTTCCCACGGCCAGCGCCGGAACGCGTGCGGCGCGAGCGTCTCGAGACTTTCAAAGAGTTCGCCGCCTTCGATGACGGCATGCTTCACCATCTCCGCCAAGCCTTCGCGCAGGTTGCGATAGGGCAGGGTCGCGAGCGCGTCGACGTGCGCGAAAACCGCAACCGGATTCGAAAACGCGCCGGCCAGATTCTTCCCCTCCGGTAAATCCACGCCGGTCTTGCCGCCGATGGCGGCGTCCACCATAGCGACGAGCGACGTTGCAACGTGCGCATACGGCACGCCGCGCATATAGACGGAAGCCGCGAATCCGAAGAGATCGGCCGCAACGCCGCCTCCGATGCCCAAAACCGGCGTCTTGCGGTCGGCGCCGCTGCGCAACAGCTCGCGCAGCACGTCTTCGACGGTCGAAAGACGCTTGCGGCGCTCCCCCAGTTTCACAGGAATGAAGGCGAGCCGCTCGCGCGCACCGTTGGTGAGAGCGCGCCCGTAGGAGGCCACGTTGGCGTCGCAGAGTACGATGAACCGCCCGCCTTGGCGCGCTAAGAACTCCGCCAGTGCAGTGCGAACCGATGGCGCGACGACGATCGGATAACCGAGGTCGTGGTTCTCCGAGCCTGACACGCTCACAGCAGTTCTTTCGGAAGTTGCTCGATGATGGCCGTAACGAGTTTCGCCGACGTTTTTCCGGCCGCCTCAACGATCAGATCGGACTGGCGATAGACCGAGAGGCGCCCGGTATACAAGCCGACGATCTTGGAGTTTTTCGGGTTTGGTCCCAGGAGCGGGCGAACGCGCTTCGCGCTCTTGACGCGCTTGATCGTATCCTCGACCGAAAGGTAGAGCCAAATGCTAAAGGTCTTCGCCTTCACGACCTCAAGCGTTGGCGGATACGTCACGGCGCCGCCGCCCAGCGCGATGATGCCCGGCTGTTCTTCTTCAACAACCTTTTTCAGCGCGGTGAGCTCGAAGTTTCTAAACGCGGCCTTGCCGAGCCGGTCGAAGATCACGTCGATCGGCCCATGCTCCGCAACGATCAGCGCATCGAGATCGAAGAAGCGCACGCCCAAGCGGTTGGCGAGTTTCTTTCCGACGGTCGTCTTGCCCGCGCCCATGAAGCCGTTGAGGGCAACGTGCCGTCTCACGCCTCGGTGCTGGAGCGATCGAACAAGATTTCCGCCGCGGCTTTGCTGCGCACCAGATTCTCGAGCGTCTCCTCGATGGAGTCGCCGCCGAATTTTTCGAGCACCGGTTCCACGAGCGCGAGCCTCACCATCGCTTCGCCGACGATCGCCGCGGCCGGCACGACGCAGACGTCGCTGCGCACGACCGTTGCAGGCGCGGTGGTCATCTCTTGGAGATTGACCGACGGCAGCGCGCGCACCAACGTCGGAATCGGCTTGACGCTCACGCGCAAGACGATCGGCTGACCGTTGCTCATGCCGCCCTCGATGCCGCCCGCACGGTTGCTCGTGCGCACGACGTGATCTTCATTTAAAGCAAAGGGATCGTGCGCCGCCGAGCCCGGCCGCGAAGCGACGTCCGCTCCCAGGCCGACCTCGACCGCTTTCACGGTCTGCATCCCCATCAGCGCGCCTGCCAGCACGCCGTCGAGGCGCGTGTACGGCTGGCGGTTGCTGCCGATGCCGACCGGCATGCCGTCTACCCGCACGATGTATTGACCGCCGAGCGTATCGCCCGCGGCCTTGGCTTTATCGATCTCTTCGATCATGGCGCGCTCGGCTTTGGGATCCGGGCAGCGCACGTCGCTGCGCTCGACGTCTTCTTGCGAGAACTCGTCGATGTCGCCGGCTTCCACTGGGCCGATGCGATGCACGTACGACCGAGTTGTAATTCCAAGCGACTGCAGGAACTGCGCGCAAATCTCACCGAGGCAGACGCGCATGGCCGTTTCGCGCGCGCTCGCCCGTTCCAGCACGTTTCGCAGGTCGCGTTGCCGATATTTCAAGGCGCCCGCATAATCGGCGTGACCCGGACGCGGATTGGTGAGCGGTTTGCCGTGCCCGGTCACCGGGTCCATCATATCGCGATTGTTTTTGTAGTCGCGGTTGCGAATCATGACCGCGATCGGCGAGCCCAACGTATACGATCCGCGCAATCCGGCCAAAAACTCGACCTGGTCGAGTTCGATCTTCATTCGTTTGCCGCGGCCGTAACCACCCTGGCGGCGCGCGAGGACGGCATCGATCTGCTCGACGTCGATCCGTAGTTTGGCGGGCAGTCCGTCGAGAACGCCGATCAGTGCCGGGCCATGTGACTCACCGGCGGTAAGATACCGGAACATGCGGCTGTTTTAGCGGCTGCGCCGCAACTTACCCGTCTAGCGCGACACGCGCTTTTTCTTGGGCCTGCCGCCCCTGGCCCCATTACGCCGCGCCGGCCGGGCCTTTGCCGGCGAGCTAACGCGACCCGCTCGCGCGTCGGGATCGTCGCCAAAGACGGCGTCGCGCAGCAGTCCCATAGCGGAGATCTGTATATCAAGGTCATCGAGTTCGATCGCATCCCGAACGCCGTTAAGCCGAACCTTTTTCATATCAGATTTGGGCACATTTCGGAATTCGTGCATCCACATCCGCGGGATTACCACCAAAATGCCGGTCGGCATCGCTATTCTAAGCGCGTCGGACCTTACCAAATACTCTAAGCGTACCGGACTACGAGCTATTTCGCGCTCACCCTCAATCCGAGCTCGCTCCAAACTCTTCTTATCAGCACCAAGAATCCTTACGGATGAAACTTTTTCCATGTCTCCAAACACGTTTCGAGGCGAACGGCGACGAGACGAAGCGCCCAGTTCGCATCTCCTTCCGACATTCGTTTCCGACCCTTTAGCTCAACCCACCCGAAACCGATGTGAATTATGGCTCTCCTCCTTCATTATTTTCTCGCGGCCCGATCTCCGGCATACAATACCCAACGTGATGGGTTTCTGCAAGTCCTCATGTTCGCACCACCGAGCATCAAGGCGTCCTATGTACGACGTGCGGGGTGATGAGAAAAACCACTTCGTCGCGCTGGTGTGTCCGCTGCCGGTCTTGAAAAAGTTTACCGAGTAGCGGTATCGACGAAAGGCCTGGCATGCGGGTCACCGACTCGGAGTCGATATCGCGAATGAGTCCCCCGAGTACGATCGTCTCTCCATCGCGAACACGCAGCCTGGAATCCACCTTACGGCTGGTCAAGACCGGGTATCCACCAACAAACCCTTCGATCGCGCTGTACTCAGGATGAACTTCCGCCGTAACGGAGCCGTCGTTTCCGATAGTCGGCGTCAGCCGCAACTTAACGCCGATATCTACGAATTGCACTTGCTGGCCACCCGAACGCGCATCGAAATACGTGACAGGATATGTCTCCCCAATCAGAAGATCCGCCTCGTGGTTGTTGAGTGTCAGCAATTTTGGCGTAGCTAGAATCTCTGCGTGCCCCGAGCTGACCAACGCGTTGAGCCGCGCGTTGATCGCTAGGGCGTTTCTCGTAAACGCATAGCCGGCGGCGCCCGCAACGGCTTGCCCGTTGAGGTCGTATCCGCCAAGTTGTATTCCAACATCGCTTTGCTCGTTTACGGGCCTGACATCTGCTACGCGTACTTCGAACAGCACTTGGTCGCTTGCGACATCCATGCTCGCGATAAAACGGGCGGCGGCATCCTGCGAAGCTTCACCCCCTGTTACGAGCACCGCATTCTGGGCAGCGTCGTCAATCAGCGCGACGTCAGGAAGCGCAGTTTTTAAGCCCGCGGCAACATCTACCGATCTAGCATAACGCAAGCGGTAGACCCGAACTGCTTTGTTCGGCATCCCGACGAGCTCGCTGGCATCCAATGATGCCACCAACTTACGTGCTCGTGCGACCGTGGACGGATCGGCCGAAATGACGATTCTGCGGCTCGCTTTGTCCGCTTCGATCGCGGTACCCGGCGGCAAAGCGTCCTGCAACTCTTTAGCCGTGGCCTCCGCGTCGGAACGAACTAGGGCAAGCACGGCTGTTTCAACGCCGGCGCGGCTGGAAAAATATCTGCGGTTCATCGACTCGGACGTCCCGACGATGATGACCGACCCTACTCGATGAATGGCCAACCGCTGCGATTCAACGATAACTGCGAGCGCCTCTTCCAACGAAACGTTAGCCAAGCGCATTGTAACCTTGTCCGGCTTGAGGGAAGAGTCGGCGATGATGTTGGTATCAGACTCTGCAGCCAGCAGGGCCAGCACTTCCGCAACAGTTGCATCGCGCACCTCGATAGAGAACCGCGCATTGCGCGAAGGGCTCGAGACTGCCAAGAAGCAGATCAAACAACAAAATAGGCAGGCTGCTTTCAAGGTGATTTTCTCGAAAACATCAGCACCGATCCGTTGTAGAGCAGAATACGGTCGGGGAGAATCGCCGTAACTCGAGTCCCGTCTATCGAATCGCCCGGCGCGACGATCCTCGTAGAACCGCCAATTTCGACGACGGCTTTGGGCTCCTGACCGAAAGCCAGACCGCGTACCGAGGCGTCCGTTGCGCTTGCGCGGACTACGTCGGGAGTGCCGGCCATCTGCGACGGAAGTGCCGGCGGTTTCGTTGGCCCCGGCTCGGGCAGGAACGGATCCCGTGTCACTTCGACCATCGCGTTTTTCCAAGGGTCGTCACGTCGAACGATTTCCGACTTTAACCCTTTCGGCAATATGCCAGAAGCGAAACCTGACGTTGAGGCGGCTAACGGAACCACAAGGATCGAGCCGAGCGCGGCGATGAAACTGCCGTTAACGAGCGCGCGCCGCGCTCCCCTTTCAATTGGCCGGAACATTAGCGGCGTCCACGATCACGCGATACAGTGTCACATGAATTGTTGCATCGAGCCCGGCAGTCCGGGCGGATGGAATCGACGAAAGCATGAGCTTCACACTTTCCACTCCCGTCAACGTCCTTTGACGCGTTATCTCCTGAATGAAGCGCACCAAGGAACGAAACTTACCCCGAACGAGGATCGTGATCGGCAGTGGCGCCAGAGCTCTACTCGCGGGTTTTGAGGGCGTGCTCTCATCGCCCGGTATTATGGAAACCACGGACAACCGGCGCCGCCAAGCCATGTCCTTCAGCCGTCGCAGAAACTCGGCAACCGAAATCGCCGGCTGCTGTCCTCCGGATATCTTTAGCAGATCATCCCATGCCAGCTGCTCGCGGCGCCGGAGCGTTTCAGCCTGAGCGAGCGTCCGATAGTTGCTCTCAATTCTGCGCGTCAACTCTTCTGTCGCAACCGATGCCTTGGCGATCGCCGATTCGTGCGATGCGATGGCGCGGACGCCGAACACAAACACGAAGACCGCGAGAAGCCACACCGTTCGCGGCCGATCTTCCGGTCGTAATCGTAATGTCACGGAACCCTTGCCGCAATATGCAGTGTAAATCTCAAGCCGGGCGGCGTGACTGCAGTTGCCGCCATTCTTTGTGCGCTCATTAACGATGGCCCAACAAAGAACGGATCGGCGTTCAAGCGAACGAGCGTGTCGCTTAATCCGTTCAGATCGCGGGCCTGCCCGTCTAGCATGACTCCGGCGCCATCTGGTGTTATAGCCGTAACCCAGACGTTACCCGGCAGGTCCGACGCGAGCGCGGCTAGCCGGCGTGCCGCCAGCGTCCCCGACTCCGCAATAGTGCGGACCCGCCGATCGAGGTCCGTCAAAGCTTGCACGCGTTTCTCATAAACTCGCTCCGCATTTAACGCGCTCAACTGTCGCGAATACCGGTCCGCGTCCGCGCGTTCGAATTGAAGGGCTCGATGCAGACGAGCCCCTTCAAGTACCCAAGCGGTCAACGCGAAAAGAACCGAGCAACACAGCGCGCGGCACGATGCCCGCATTTCTTTCGGAATACGGCATGAAAACAACACGTCTTCCAATGACGAGCTAGGGCGCAGGTAGTCGAACGAGACCGGGACATTCATACGGCGAGCGCTGCGGCTAGCGTCCAGTCGGGAGCACCAGCGCACAAGACGTCTTTACTGTAGATCTCGCCATCCAGTGCATGGCTAACGGCAAACTCGCAAACGGAGCCGGTGGCAGCCATGAGATCTTCCAACAATCCCGGTAAGCGCGCGCCGTTACCGACCACGGCTACACGCTGACAGGCTGCGATGCCCGCCGCGTCTTGAAAAAGTGAGGCGAGGGAAGCAATCAGTTTCGCCTTCGCGCGCTCGCCGGCACCTGCGGTTCCAACGATTCGCTTCCGCGTTTCAGCCGGCGCCCGGCCAAGATTTAAGTCCGACTCAATCGCGGACGTGATTTCGGCACCGCCGCTATCGGATTGGAATGTTTCGAGCGAATTGGCTAGATGTAATGTCGAGCGATATTCGCCTATATCGAGCACCGCATCGTAACGAGGAAGGCATCTGCGTAAGACACATCCTTCGTCGCTCATTCCCCGGACGCGCAAGCGAGCTCTCCGCAGACACGCTACACGAGCTTTAAGCGTTCTTGCCCGCACTATTCCAAGAACCCATAGATGTGAATCGTCGCCCAGACGCTGTATACGAACGATCGCTTCCGTAACCGGATATTCGATATAGCGGGATGCCTCGAAATGCGCCGTTCTCGTTCGTTCGAATGACGTCATGGCCGGAAGTCTTATGCCATTCAGCTTTGCCGCGGGGCGACCAAGTGCGCCGACACAACGGCGCTCGGTGGTTCTCAGCTCGCGTACGGCATCTTCCAGAAGAGCCGCGACGTATTCAGGCTCAACGACGTCATCTGAAGTGATCGCTCCGGCCGATACGTCTCTCACGGCGACGGCTCGCACTAACCGGCGCGCGCCTCGTAGGACCGAATGCACGACTCTGATTCGCGACGTGCCTAAGTCGACTCCCAACGGCAACGATTGAATTCTCACCCTCGCGCCAAGGTCAGCACGGTTAGCGCACCCGCCGCAATGTATGGCGCGAAAGGCACTGTCATCTTTCTCGAGGCGCCGCGGCTAACCATGAGAAAGGCCGCCGCGCAGCCGCCGAATACAAAGGAAAGCCCGAGCGAAACCAGGCCCGCTTGCGCGCCAAGAAGCGCCCCGATAGCGGCCGCCAGTTTCACGTCGCCCAAGCCCAGGCCTTTCCGGCGGGTAATCACATAGATGAAAAGCATCGCGCCGGATAGCGCAAACGCGCCTGCTAAGGGACGCAATCCCGAAGCGCTGCAGGCCTCGGTAACGATCGCGAAGACGCAGCTTGGAAGAGTAACGACGTCGAGAATGTATCCCGCAGTTTGATCCGTCGCAACGCTAACGCCAATGGAACCCATGAGGACCGCGTAGACAAGCGGCGCTAGGTCGCTGCGGTTCTCAACTGCTACCTCTGCAAGCGTCCAGACAACCAGCCCGATTATTGGATACGCCGCAATCATTTTCGACGCAATGCCGTAGCGCCGAAACTGCGATGCTGCGATCCAGAGAAAAGCGGCATTTATCGCTGCCGCGAGTCCGATCTGCAGAAACGGCGGCTTCATTTCTCTTGCTCGGAAAGCGCCGCGGCCGCCGGACGATAGCCGGGACGTATTCGCAGCGCCCGGCGCCACGCATCTACTGCTTGCGCCAACTTATTGGTTCGGCGCGCGGCCCAGCCGGCAAATGTATATTGTTCCGGATCATGGGTCAGCTGCGCCGCGCGCAGGAAATCCGCGTATGCTGACAGGTAGTGTTTCTGCTTCAGATAGCAAAGAGCGCGGTCAAAAAGCAGTTTTGGTTCGGCCGGGTGCGTCCTCAAGTATTCGGAAGCGCGATCGGTCGCCAGACGAAGTGCATCGGCTCTTTTTCCCTGCAGCGCCACAAACGCGAGACGATCGATAGCCACGACGGAGTCTGGATCGAATCGCAGGGCGCGCGAGTACCGTTGGGCAGCCTGGTCATATGCATTTTGCACGAGCATGTCGTCGCCGCGCACCACGAGTGCGTCCGCAATTTGCGTGTGAAAGAGCACCAGGCCGATGGCCAAGCTGAGAGCGGCAAGAAAGATGCGGCCGGCGGCTGTGTTCAGCACTATGCAAGCACGCAATAGAAACCGGCAACGGCCAGCATGAGAGCGCCTGCGACAACGCGCGCCGCCGACTGCACGCCGCTATGAACGGCCAACCCCACGACACGCGCACCTAGCGCAGTCAAAGTTAGTGGCGCCGCGTGCCCCAAAGCGAAGCACACTACCATCAGCCACGCGAATCCCGGCCCGGTACTAGGCGCATAGAGAACCGCCGCCGCTATAACGGGCATGCAGCATGGAGAAAATGTAGCGGCAGATGCTGCCCCCAGCAAAAACACCGAGCTCACCCCTTTATTGGAATGCGGCAGGGACGCGATCCCGCACTCTGCATGTCGAGTCAGAGTGACGATGCCAAGCACCGCCATGGCAGCAGCAATTCCAGCGAAAAGATATCCAGAAAAGCCGACCGAGCGCCACACGACAGCACCACCAACCACAAATAGCGAATATGCAGCCACGACCCCGGCTATAAAAACGGCGACTACCCAGAGCGCAGAGCGAACCGGCTTATTAGCCGTTAAGCCGGCGACCGCAAGCATTCTGGGCGCTACACACGGGCTAAAACTCGAAGCAATTCCCGCCGCGAAAGCCAACGCTGGCGTCCAGCTGTTTCGCGTAGCGAGCGCATGCAGCGCTGCCGACGTAGGGTCTGTCACGATCCCTGGGACGCCGACGCTGCAAACCCGGACTTGTTGTCATAACGGATATGCGTGTCCGTCGTTCCGGGAGCGATGTTTTGGAGCGTAGCCGGATCGTGCGCTCCGGGACACCAAATCGTATAACCCGCGACTCCACCATTTTCGGCTGCCGTTACCGTTGTCAAAAGATAGTATGTGTTTGGAATGGCTGCCGGATCGCGCGGAATAAAGGTCAGATAGCCATTCAGGTTATTTGCCATAAAAGTCGACTCAATGGCGGCGGTCGTGGCCTGAGGATAAGATTGTTTATCCGTATAATAGAGTTCGAGCGCGGTCGCGATCGTTTTCATATTCCCGATACACGCCGCCGTTTGCGCTTGCGCTCGAGCGCGCGTGAAATTCGGGATGAGAATCCCGGCCAAGATGGCGATAATCGCCACGACGACCATCATTTCCAATAACGTGAACCCGCGCTGCCGTTCCATCACGCTTTTTCCTCCCGCGACAATGAACATGGTGCCCTATGTGTTGCTAAACTGCGACGGCCGAGCGCATCTTCTTTAGCGCCCGCCGGTGTAGTCTGGAGATGTGACGTCGCGAGTAACCGAGGCGATCCGCAAGTTCGAGCTGGCTATAACCGCCGGCATATAGCGCCAAGACAATCGCGCGTTCGGTTCCGGTGAGACGCGAAAGTGCGTCTCGAATAATCAGCGCGTTTTCCGGCTCTTCCATTGAGCCTTCATGCGGTCTCAGCTCGTACGGAGCGAGAGCGTCGAGGGATTCCGCAACCGCTCGGTCGCGGCACGCGCACGCATCCGCCACAAGCTGTGCGTCGACGCCAAGATGATGCGCAAGTTCTGCAGTCGACGGCTCGCGCTGCAGCTGGGCAACGAGCGATTCTTGCGCCTGCTGCACCCGTTTTTCCATTTTTCGCACTTGCCGCGGCGCGCGCACTAATCTTTCGTGATCTCGAACAAAATGCATCAGCTCCCCGATAATAAACAGCCAAGCAAAAGGTTCGAAAGGCGTCGCGGCCGACGGATCATAACGGTCGCACGCCTTGATAAGCCCAATTGCCGCAATTTGGTAAAGGTCGGCCTTATCGAGCCCCGGGCGGACGAACCGCCTGCACGCCCGCGTGCATAGCGCACCGAAATCATTGAATAGGGTGTCGCGCGTAGGAACCCGGCCTTCGCACTGTATCATTTGATGCTCCCGATAAGCGAATAAAGAGGGATGAAAATGGCCGCCGCAATTGTTCCAACGAGGCCGCCGAGCACAACGATCAACATTGGCTCGAGCGCCGTTCCTAGCTGCTGCAGAGCTGTCTCCACATCCAGCTCGTAGTACTCGGCTATCCGAGAAAGCATTTCGCCGATCGTACCGGTCTCTTCACCAACGCGGACGAGCTGCACGAAAAACGGATCGTACAAACCCGAGGTTTTCAAGGCGGGCCAGATCGCCGATCCTTCGAAAAGCGAATAATGCAACGCTTCGACACTCCCGCGAAACTGCGCGCTCCGAGTTGCATGTGCGACGATAGGGATAGCGGCATGAAGACTGATCCCGCACCCAAGTAACATTCCCAACAAGCGCGCTAGATGTGCGGCGGCGGCTTTTTTAGCGATCGCGCCGATAACCGGCAACCGGAATCGCAAAGTCTCAACCGCTAAAACTGCGTGCGGGTTCCTTCGCAGGCTCAGCGTTAAGGCCGCGAAGAGTCCGGCCATGCCGGTCGCGGCCGGAATAAAGGTTCCCGGTTTCAGAATTTCGCCCGCGGAGACGAGAATCCGTAATACCGGCGGCGCCTGTACTCTAAGCTGCTCATACATGTTTTCAAAGACCGGAACCGTCGTTGTGAGCAGCAACGCGGTGACAGACAATGTAGCAACCAGGACGATCGCCGGATACGTTAGCGCTGCGGTAATTTTTTTGCCGAGCATCCGATCCCGTTCCAAACCTGCGGCGAGCCGTACCAGAATTTCATCGAGCTTTCCGCTTTGTTCCCCAGCCTCAATGCTGACCGCGGCAAGTTGCGAGAATTCGCGTGGACGCGTACGCATGGCGTCGCTGAGGGCACGGCCACTTTGCAGTTCCACTGCGATGCCGTTAAGCGCCTCACGCAGGCGGGGATCTCCCGTCTGCTCTATGCAAATCGCAAGCGATCGCGACAACGAAACACCCGCGTGAGTCAGGGTCGCAAGGGAACGAAAAAAAGCGACGATTGCGGTCTGCGATACCGGGCGAAATTGAAGCATCCCCGAGAGGGCTCCGCGAATTGATGCGCTCTCGTCTAACAGGCTTACGAACAAGCCTCTATTGTTTAGTAGCGCCAGTGCTTCGGGAGCGGTTGCTGCATGCAAAGAGCCCCGAACCAAGCGCCCCTCAGCGCTTCGCGCCGAATAGTAGTAGAGCATTATGCAGAAAGCTCCGGAGCCCGCAACTCGTCGGGCCGATCGGCAGCCAAACGCGCCGTAGCGTAGGACACGTCGCCTCGCTGAAGGAGCTCACTGAGATGGGCTTCCAACGTCTGCATCCCGCAGCTTCTACCGGTGGCGATGATGTTGCGTAAGTGATGGGTCTTGGCGTCACGAATTGCGACGCGCACGGCGTCGCTGGCGACGAGCGTCTCCACTGCGGCCAGCCGTCCCGAGCCCTTGGCGCGCGGGAGGAGCCGGAGAGACATGACGCCGGCCAAACTCTCCGCTAAACGCCCCCGAACCTCGATTTGCGCCGCACCGTCGAAGCTGCCGATGATTCGGTCGACGCTTTCTGATGCACTCCCCGTGTGCATCGTGCACAGAACGAGATGCCCGGTTTCAGCCGCAGTAAGAGTCGCTTGCATGGTCTCTCGATCCCGCATTTCCCCGACGAGAAGCACGTCGGGATCACTGCGCAGCGATCCCAGCAGAGCGGCGAAAAAACTCGGAGTGTCTCTCCCGACCTCGCGTTGGGTGATCCGACACTTCACGGGTTTGTGTCTGTATTCGATCGGATCTTCTATCGTGATAATATGTTTTGGACGTGTTCGGTTCAGCCGGTCGACCATCGCTGCCAGCGCGGTCGATTTTCCGCTTCCCGTCGGTCCCGAGACGATTATCAATCCGTGATTGCGTTCGATGAGTTGTGCGGCACTCGCCGGCAAACGAAGGCTTTCAAGGGATGGAACTTCGAGGGCCAGTAGTCGAAGCGCAAGCGCATAGTCCGCTCCGCCTTTTAACGCATGGACGCGCGTGACGTGCGCCTCGTCGTCGCAATACGTTACGGTCGCATCTCCATCGGCATCGAGACGCCTCAGCGCCGATTCCACAAAGCAGTGCGTGACAATATCACCGATGTCTTCGGACGTGACCGGTGTAGACGATGCTCGCTCGAGATTTCCGTCGATCCGCAGAGCGACCGGCAGTCCCGCTGATAAATGCACGTCAGAGGCCCGCATATCTCGCGCAATACGCAGCGTCTCGCGAAAGAAGAGCGGCGGCGGATTTTTCATTGGAACGAGAGCACGCGCCTCAACTCTTGGAGCGTCGTCTCTCCCGCTATAACTCGATGCAACCCGTGCGCGAACATGGGGCGAAAGCCACGCTGCCGGGCCACGGCGCGGATTGTGACGGCGCTGGCTTCTCGAGAGATCGCTTCTCTTATCGCGTCGTCGACAAGCAGCACTTCAAAGAGCGCTGTCCTTCCACGGTAACCGGTCTGGGTACATTCGTTACAGCCCACGGCTTTGAAGATCGCCGTTCCTTCCGGGATATTGAACTCACTTGCTCCGCGACTGTCCAACGCCGTCTCCACGCGACAGCTAGGACAAAGCGCACGCACGAGCCGCTGGGCAATCACGACGGAGAGGCCGGCCGATATCGTCGTGCGCGCGACCCCAAGCTCTATGAGCCGCTCAATCGCGCTAGGTGCGTCGTTGCTATGCAGGGTCGTCAGAACCAGCTGCCCGCTCAGCGATGCCGATGCGGCGACTGCTGCCGTTTCTTGATCTCGCATCTCGCCGACCATGATTACGTTGGGATCTTGTCTCAAGAAGGCGCGCAGAGCCGAGGCAAACGTGACGCCTGCTCGCGCATTGGTTTGAACCTGCGCGATGCCCGGCATTCGTACCTCGATCGGGTCCTCAACGCTGCACAAATTTTCGGAAAGCGCGTCGCGCTCGCCTAGAGCCGCATACAACGTTGTCGTTTTCCCGCTTCCCGTGGGTCCCGCTGCGACGATGAAACCATGTGGCGCTTTGCACGCTTTCACGATCGTATCGTAATATTCTGCCGGGATATTCAAGTGTTCGAGACGCGGCATTTGAACGTGGTCCGCCAGCAACCGTATGGCGAGTTTTTCGCCCGCTATCGTCGGGACCGAACTGATCCGCGCGTCGAAGTTGCTGCCGTTGACTTCGAGATTATAGCGGCCGTCTTGCGGCTGCCGCTTATCGGCAATGTCCATTCCGGCCAAGAGTTTGACCCGTGACACGACTTGCGCAAAGAGCTCCGGCGTTATGACCCTGGAGAAATGCAGAATGCCGTCTACCCGTTGCCTGACGCGCCCGCCGTCTTCGAACGGCTCTATGTGCACGTCGGATGCGCCGGCCATCGCGGCAGCATGCAGAATGTCGTTTGCGACCGCGACCGCCGGCGGTTGGATCACTCCACGGTCGGACACCGGATCAAGATCGCGGTAAATGCGTTTCAGACGCTGACGTATCGCATCGCGCGGCGCCTCCAGCGCGTGCACGTGCATTCCGGTGGCGAACCGAATCTTCTCTAATGTTTCGACCGAGGCCGCATCGGGCACAGCGACGGTCAACTCATTCCCAACGCTCGAAAGCGATAGGACGTCGCGGCCAAAAGCGAGCGCCCGTGGAATCTTCCGGAGTGCATCCGTTTCAACCGGAACGGAAGCAATATCGATAGCTCGAACGCCATCAAAGTCTTTAAGAGCCACACCACGACCCCTTCGAAAGACTATTAGCCTGCGTTCGCTAACGCCAACGCATGACAAAGATGTACCATATGTCGACTCGTTCAGCAATCTCCCGGCAACAAAAAAGCATGGTCTTTTTTTCCCTGGCCATCTTCGTCGATTCTGGGCATCCGTTTTGTGGTATGTAGTTATCCACAATGCGTGAAGTGACGATTATCTGCCGTCCGAAATCCCGGAACGGCGTGCCTTTCTACCAGCGCCTGCACGACGAATTGCCCAATCAGGGCATCAGGGTTGTCGCAGCCCACAGCGCCAAGAGCCGAAAAGACCTGATTCGCGCCGTTCGGAGCGCGGTCAAGGCAAAAGCCGAGACCATCGTGGTGGTCGGCGGCGACGGCTCCCAAACCGCCGCGGTCTCTGAGATTGCGCATACGAAATCCGCGCTCGCGGTCGTTCCCGCGGGAACCGGCAACAGCTTCGCGCTGAGCATCGGCATCAAGGACTTCGAAACCGCCCTCGAGGCGATCGTCAAAGGGCGCGAAGAACGCATCGACGTCGGCGTGCTCAACGGCACGTATTTCGCGAACTTCGCTTCGGTGGGGTTATTAGCCGACGCCGCCGACGATACGAGCCGCCCGCTCAAACGGATCGTCGGCCCGGTCGCCTACGGCGTCTCGTTTATGCGCAACCTCTTGCGCAGCAGACCCTTCCAGATGCACGTTACCTGGGAAGGCGGCGAGCTCGACATCGAGACGTATCAGGCGATCATCGCCAACGGGCGCTACTTCGGATGGCAGGCGCTCACCCCCGACGCCGGCGTGCACAGCGGCAAGCTGGCGTTCTTCGCGGTCGAAGGCATCTCGCGAGCGGATGCGTTAAAAACCAGCGCCGCGCTCGTTCGCGGCGACCAAGTCAAACTCGAGGGCGCGCACTACTTCTCAGCCGAGAAGATTCAGATCAAGACCAAACCCAAGCAGCAGCTCGATATCGACGGGCATACCCTCGGCAAGACGCCTGGAAAATTCAAAGTCGAAGCAAAGGCGCTGCGCGTCCTCGTACCTTGAGCCGCTCCACCGAGTACTATATCGCCGCCGCGGTCCTCTTCGTGGCGTTCGTTGCACTCGGCGAGTTCGTGACGCGCAAGCCGGCACTGCGCGTCGACTCAACGGCGCTCTTTCATGCGCACGCAACGCCGCTCGCGCGCTTCTTCACCTTCTCCGGGCGCTGGATCTTCCTTACCTCGGGTTTCGTCATCGCAACGCTTCTGTTTGCGCAGATGCATCGCGGCGTCATCATTCCGGCGTTACTCCTCATCTCGCAAATGGTCACGCAGAGTTTGGCCGAGCTTTTCAAAGCGCATTACCGGCGCGTGCGCCCCGAGTACTGGGTCGTCGGCTTGGATATGGGCAAGTCATATCCCAGTGGGCATGCGGTTACGGCGATCGTGTATTTCTGCGGATGGGCGTATGTGGTCGCCTTTAGCGCGCTCGCGCCCGATCTAAGATACGCATTGGCCGGCGTGCTGGTGGCATGGGCGGTTTGCGTCGATTGGTCCCGCCTTGCCCTGGGAGCGCATTACCTGACCGACATCGCCGGCGGCACGCTCCTGGGCTCCGCGTGGCTCTGCGCGCTGCTGGGCGCCGCGCACCAATTCGCATTGGTTCACGCGGCTTAGACGCGCTGCTTGCTCTCGGTCGACCCGCGCTCGATCAAACTCTTCGTGAGAAAGACCAAGCCCGCCATCTGGATCCATTCCGAAAGAATGTTGCCGTAGACTTGACCCCACTTCGAGTTCGTCGGGCTATGCCAAAAAATGACGGCCCATCCGATGCCGGTAACGCCCAGGAAAATCAGCAGTGAGTGCGCGTGACAAAACCCGGCAAAACCGCCGTGCTTGCGTCCCACCTTGCGGCTCTCGTGCGACCCGCGCTCGAGCAAGAACTTCGTGCCCAAGATGATGACGACCGAGCCCGACCAGTCGGCGATCGCATTTCCAAAGAACTGGCCGGTGTGCGTATTCGGATCGCTAAAGCAATACAGCACGAACCACAGCGCGAAAATGCCGACCGTAACGATGCTCAACCCGTGCGCGCGGAAATATTGCCGTATCATTCCGGCCTTATTCCCACACGGGGACGGGGTTGCGTTAGCCGCGGTAGCGCAGGAAGGCCGGAACCTCGATATCGTCCATATTTACCGGCGAGACCGCGTCGAAGCGCGTGTCGGCGAAGTTGAACGAGGCTTGCGAGCGTCCGTACCCGCGCTGCGAACCGAAGCCCGCCGCCAGCACGGTGACGCGCACCTTGCCCGTCATCGTGGGATCGATGCTCGCGCCGAAGATGATCTGCGCGTCGCCGTCAACGGCGCGGCTGATCATCTCAGCAGCTTCGTTGACTTCGTACATCGCCATATCCGCGCCGCCCGTGATGTTGAAGATCACGCCGCGCGCGCCTTCGATGGTCGTCTCGAGCAGCGGCGAAGCGATTGCCTTTTGCGCCGCATCGGCCGCCCGGTGCTCGCCCGTGCCTTCGCCGATCCCCATCATCGCGGTGCCGGCGTCGGTCATGACCGTCTTTACGTCGGCGAAATCGAGGTTGATGAGCCCCGGCTGCGTGATCAGATCCGAGATACCCGCGATGCCCTGACGCAGCACATCGTCGGCATAGGCAAAGGCTTCGTTGAGCGGCGTGCGTTTCTCGATGACTTGCAGAATGCGTTCGTTGGGGATGGTGATCATCGTGTCGACTTTGGGCTCGAGCTCGGCGATGCCGTTCTCGGCGACCTGCATGCGTTTGCGCCCTTCGAACGCGAACGGCTTGGTGACCACCGCGATCGTCAGCGCACCCGCATCGTGCGCGAGTTCGGCGATGATCGGGGTCGCGCCGGTGCCCGTGCCGCCGCCCATGCCCGAGGTGATGAAGACCAAATCCGCGCCCTCGAGAATCAGCGAAAGATCTTCGCGTGAATCTTCGGCCGCTTCGCGCGCGAGCACCGGGTTGGCGCCGGCGCCCAGGCCGCGCGTCAGCCCCGTGCCGATCTGCACGGTATTTTCGGTCAACGAATTGCGGAGCGCTTGCACGTCGGAGTTGACGGCATAAAACTCCACGCCGGTCAGCCCGGCTTCGATCATGCGATTGACCGCGTTGCATCCGCCGCCGCCGACGCCGACCACTTTAATCGTCGCCGCATGTTCGGGTACGTAGCGCTTCGCTTCAGCCATGGTAGTCGTCTCCTTTAATCAGTTCCATAGATCGCCCAGCCACGAGCGGAATTTGCCGAACATCGACGGGCTGCGTTTAACGTAGCGGTGCTCGGTCCCGCCGTTGGGACCGAAGAGTAGTAAACCGATCGCGGTGGCGTATTCGGGTTGCTTCATCGCATCGGTTAAGCCGCCGATTGCGTCGGGCGTGCCCACGCGCACCGGCAAACCGAAGACCTCTTCGGCCAGCGGCTCGATGCCTTTGAGATGCGCGCCGCCGCCGGTCAGCACGATCTCGCCCAAGACCAAATCGCGCGGCACGTTCTCGATGATCTTGCTCTTGCACATGCGGAACGTTTCGATGACGCGCGGCACGACGATCTGGCGCAGCTGCGAGGTCGCCGATTCGCGCGTGCTGCGGCCGTCGAGCGTCTTAACGGGAAAGAATTGCTCTTCCATCTCCGGCGGCCCCGAACCGTAAACGCGCTTGATTTGCTCGGCTTCGCCCGCGGTCGTTTTCAGCCCGAGCGAGATGTCGTTGGTCAGAATATTGCCGCCGATCGGAATCGTCGCCGTGTAGATCGCGCCGCCGCCCGAGTAGACGGCGATGTCGGTGGTGCCGCCGCCGATATCGAGTAGCACCACGCCGACCTGCTTCTCTTCGGGCAGCAGTGTCGCTGCCGAACTCGCCAGCGGCTCGAAGACCAGCCCCGACGCCTCGAGTCCGGCGCGATGCACGCACTTGAGGACGTTGGTGATGAACGACGTGCCGCCGGTGATGATGTGCGTGTCGACCTCGAGGCGCCCGCCGGCCATGCCGATCGGATCCTCGACGCCGTCTTGTCCGTCGACGGTAAAATAGCGCGGCAGCGCGTGGATGATCTGCCGGTCGGTCGGGACGCTGATAATCTTGCTGGCCTCGACCACCCGGTGAACGTCGCTGCTGCTGACTTCGCGGTCTTCGTTCTGGACCGCGACGACGGCGCGGTTGTTGGTGCTGCGGATGTGCTCGCCGGTGATCGCGACGTAGACGTCGCCGATGTGGACGCCGGCCATGCGCTCCGCTTTTTCCGTGGCGGCCTCGATCGACTTGATGGTCTCTTCGAGGTCGGTCACCACGCCCTTACGCATGCCCAGCGAGGGTGCTTCCCCGTAGCCGATAATCTCCAAGCCTTGGGGTCCGTCGGAGGCGACAACAGCGCACGTCTTAGTCGTGCCTATGTCTAGCCCCGCAACGGTGCCATTCCTCATCCGCGATCCCCTCAAGCCCAATATATTGTGGCCCGGCTGCTTAAACCCTACAACGTGTAGCGTCTGTTGGCAAGGGCCCTGCCTACTAGAGCCCAGAGGTTTGAGCGGCGCCCGCGCCCTCCTTGCGAGCAACCTGTGAAGCGGTGTGGAGAAATACCGAAAATTTTTCAAAGTCCGGCTGGCGCGGAGCGCCCAACCTAAGGTAAAATCCCATGCTAAGACTACCCGGACCCTTTAATGGAGTTTACGTGCGAACAATAAGCCTGCTAGCTTTCATGGCGGCTCTGGCCGCGCCCGCGGTTGCGGCTCAAACCACAACGACCACGCGAACCGCCGTTACCAATCCCGCACAGCTGCCAGATGGAACGTACACGGCCGTCGTGCAAAAAGTGATCGACACCAAAGACGTCGTCGTGAAACTTTCCAACGGCGCTCAAACGACGCTAAAAACGGCCAAGGACAACGTCGACTTCACCAAATGCCAGACAAACCAAACGATCCGCTTCTCCGTAATCAACGGCCTGGTCGCGGTGTACGCGCCCGAAACGCCCTAATAAAAACAAACGCTGAGTACGAGCGGGCCTATCGGCGTTGCCGGCAGGCCCGCTCGCGTTTATTTGTAGCGCACAACCGGCGTACCCGGTGCGCGCAGATCGATCGCCGCTATTTTCTTCCCCGCCACCTGAGATAAGATCGGCCCGATCAGCGAGATTTTGCGTGCGAGATCTTCGTCATCGCCGCCAAGCAGAAGCTGCACGCCACGCGGCGTAACCGCAATCAGATAGCCGAAGCGGTCGTAGCGCATGGATTTCACGATGACATGCGCGCCTTCCAGCTGATCGTAATCGTCTCGAAGACGAACGACGCGTTCGTCCGTCACATCTTTTCCGGGCGCTAGCGGCTTTATCGCCACGACAAATTGTGGAAGCGTCGGAGCCGCCTCAAAATCGAGAACGCGCAGGTCGTGGTCCACGACGATCTTCTTGCCGCCCGACAAAATGGACGCAAACGGATGGCGTTCGCGCACGAGGATCGAGACCGACGCCGGAAAGGCTCGCCTGATCGTCACTTGCCCCACATCGGGTATCGCCGCTACGCGATCGGCTACGGCGCGCATGTCCTGCAGCCAGATGTTCAGGCGCCGGTCGATAGCAGCGCGATGAAGGATAGCTTTGGCGCCGACCCGGTGATTGCCGATTACGACGATCTGCCGCGCGCGGAATCCGGGCCACGTCGCCGCATAGTATCCGCCCAGGCCAATCACGGCAATGAAAAGCACGAGCAAGATCCAAAATGGCTTCAGACGATCGGCGGCCGAACGTCTGCGTCTGGCGACCGGCTTGCGTTTGCTCATTGGAGCACGTACCTTTCGATGGCTTCGGCTACGCCGTCGTTGGCGACGTCCGCGACGACCGCACCGCTCACCGCGCGCAGCTCGGCCGGTGACGAGCCCATCGCAACGCCAAACCCGGCCGTGCGCAACAGCGGAACGTCGTTCCAAGAGTCGCCTACCGCCATCGTCGCATCGAGCGGCACGCCGACGGTCTTCGCGACGAGCTCAAAAGCCTTGCCCTTGTCCACCTTCGGATCCATGACCTCGATGAACCACGGAATACTGCGCGTCACATATGCACGGTTGCCCATCGCCAGCCGCACGCCGTCGATTTCGCGGTCGACCACCTCGGGCTCTGCGATAATGCACGCCTTGGTCGCGTCACTAAACCGGAACTCCTCGGCCAACGACGGCACGACGATCGGCTCTGAGCCCGCAAGGCGCGCGTAGTAGTCCGAGTACCGGTTGCGCTCTTCGCAGTAGTAGCGGTCGTTCTTATAGAGCTGCACGTGAAGGCCGCGCGACTTCGCATAAGCCGCTACTTCCAGCGCGGCGGCGTTGGGTAAGGGCGTATCGAGCAGCACTTCATCTTTCACCGGATCGACGACTGCCGCACCCTGATAGCAGATAATCGGCGTTTCGAATCCGAGCGCGCGCGCGAAGGGCAGCGCTGCGCGAAACATGCGTCCGGTCACGATACACCCTTGTATCCCGCGCTCGCGCATCGCCGCTACGGCGTGAACGACTCGCGGCCGGATCTGCAGATCGTCGCCGATGAGCGTGCCGTCGAGGTCGAACGCGACCAACTGCGGGCGCGTCAGATCGGAAGGCCTTCTTGTACGTTCCCGGCGCCGACGATGCGCTCGAGTTCGAGCTTCACGCGATAGTCCGAAGCGATGCCGCGCGCGAGTTTCTGCTCCCGCTCACCGACGCGCAAAACCAGCGGCACCGAACCGGGCCATTCGTCCAAGATCGCCACCAGACGATCGACTTGATCGCGCTGCGTTACATTGACGTGCCAGCCCGGCGCACGCGCCGCGGCGGCCGGTCTCTCAAACGCCGACACTTCGCCCACTGCGATCGTCGTTTCCATCGGCCCTTCTTGACCGACAGGCCCGCCGATGCGTTCGCGCGTGCGCAATCGTCCCTTCACTACCAGGATTTTGTCGGCTTCGAAAAAGCCTTGCACCTGCGGGTAGATCTTCGAAAAGACCACGGCCTCGACACTGCCGGTCATATCTTCAATCGTCGCGATCAAAATTTGCTGGCCGGCTTTCGTTAGCGTACGCCGGACGCCCGTCACCATTCCGGCGATGCAAACGAACGTGTCGTCTTCGCGCTGCCGCAAATCTTTTATCGGAACGGCTCCCGTGCGGGCCAGCGCTTCGGCGATATCCGCTAACGGATGCCCGGAGACGAAAATTCCAAGCGTCTCCTTCTCCCACTGCAGCATCTGCAGCGTCGTGGGCGGCGCGACGGACGGAAGCGACGGCGCGAGTCCTTCGACCGAGGCCGGATCGCTCTCACCGAAGAGCGAGGCTTGTCCGAGCGCGGCATCGCGCGTTTCGGCGGCGGCGATGCGCAACGCAACGTCGAGCGCCGCCATCTTCTGCGCACGATTTCCGGGCAGGCAGTCGAGCGCGCCGCATTTTATCAGCGACTCGAAGACGCGGCGGTTCACTTGTTTGCCGTCCACGCGGCGCGCGAAGTCGAAGAGATCGGCAAACGGCCCGTTCTTATCCCGTTCCTGGAGGATGACCCGAACCGCGCCTTCCCCCACGCCTTTAATGGCGGAGAGGCCGAACCGCACTTCGCCGTTGGCCACGCCGAAGTCGATCAGCGAGGCATTGACGTCGGGCGGCAGCACGGCGATGCCGATGTGCTTGGCTTCCTCGATGTATTCGACAAGCTTGTCGGTGCGGTCGCGCACCGAAGTCATCAGCGCGCTAAAGTACGCCAGCGGATGATTGGCCTTGAGGAACGCCGTTTGATATGCGATCCAGGCGTACGCGGCCGCGTGCGCTTTAGGAAAACCATATCCGGCGAAAGGCTCAATATAGGCGAAGATTTCCGATGCGAGCTTCTCATCGATGCCGGAGTGCTGCTTCGCGCCTTCGATGAATTTCTTACGATAGACCGGGATCTTCTCTTTCTGTTTCTTGCTCATCACTTTGCGCAGCTCGTCGACTTCGCCCATCGTAAAGCCCGCTACATCGCGCGCCGTGCGCATCACTTGTTCTTGATACGCGATCGTGCCGTACGTTTCGGACGTGATCGCCTCCAGCTTCGGATGCAAATACTTGGCTTTCGTCCGGCCGTGCTTGGCGCTGATGTATTGTGGAATCCACTCCATCGGACCGGGGCGGTAGAGCGCGACCAGCACGATAATATCGTTGAATTCGTTGGGCCGAAGATCGGTGCAGATACGGACCATGCCCTCCGACTCTAACTGGAAAACCCCGACCGTCTCGCCGCGGCTGAGCATCTCGTAGGTGCGCTTGTCGTCGTCGGCGATCGCCGCCAGTTCGAATGCCGGATCCGATGTGCGCTTGATCTCATCGACCGCGTTCTTCATCACGGTCAGGTTGCGCAAACCAAGAAAGTCCATCTTGAGCAGCCCGATACGCTCGACCCAATTCATGTCGTACTGCGTATTGATGCCGGTGTCGCTTTTCGCCAGCGGCGCGTAATCTATCAGCGGACCGGCTGAAATCACGACGCCCGCCGCATGCGTGCCTGCATTGCGGGCCAAACCCTCGATCGCTTTCGCCGTGTCGAGCCACTTCCGCATCTCGGGCGAGCCGCGATACAGCGTCTTCAACTCCGGTATCTGTTCCAGCGCTTGTCCGATGGTCAGGCCCGTCGGGCCGGATGGAATCATCTTGGCCACACGATCCACATCGGGCAGCGGCACGCCAAGTGCGCGGCCGGCGTCCCGCACCGCCGCGCGAGCCGCCATCGTGCCGAACGTCACGATCTGCGCGACACGGTCCTCGCCGTATTTTTTCGAAACGTAAGCGATCACTTCGTCGCGCCGGTCGACGCAAAAGTCCGTGTCGATATCGGGCATCGAGATGCGGTCCGGGTTGAGGAAGCGCTCGAAGAGCAGATTGAATTTCAGCGGATCGAGATCGGTGATGTGCAGACAATAGGAAACGACCGATCCCACCGCCGAGCCGCGGCCCGGCCCCACCGGAATGTCGTTATCGCGCGCGTACTTGATGAAATCCCAAACGATCAGAAAATACGAAGCGTAGCCCATCTTGTTGATGATGGAAAGCTCATACTCCAAGCGCTCGCGAAGCGCCGCATCACCGCTCGCGCGCTGCGCACCGTAGCGTTCGGCCAGCCCTAACTCGCAGAGCTCGAGCAGATACTCTTCGGCGGTTTTTTCTTCGAGCAAGCTCTCTTGCGGCACCGGATACTCCGGCACGTTGAAGACCCGCTCGGGGATGCGGATGTCGACGCGTTTGGCAATCTCCTCGGTTGCGTCGCAGGCTTCAGGCAAGTCGGTCCAGGCCGCGCGCATCTCGTCGTTCGACTTAACGTAGAACTCGTCGGAGTAAAACTTCATGCGGTTCGTATCCGCGACGGTCTTGCCGGTGCCGATGCAGAGCAGCACGTCGTGCGCGGCCGCGTCTTTGCGCTCCAGATAATGCGAATCGTTGGTCGCGACGATCGGCAGGCCGAGCTCTTTGGAGATTTTGACGATACCGGGATTGATCGTCTCTTCCTCGGGCATGCCGTGGCGCATCATTTCCAAATAGAAACGGTCGCCGAAGATATCCGAATACGCCTTGGCATTATTCTTGGCGGTTTCGTAGTCGTTGCGCAACAGCGGAGCGGCCACCATTCCCGAAAGACAGCCTGAAAGCGCGATCAAGCCTTCGTTATGCTTAGCCAGCAGCTCCATGTCGATGCGCGGCTTGTAATAATAGCCTTCGAGAAAACCTTTGGAGACCAGCGCGCTCAAATTCCGGTAGCCGATGAAGTCGGCGGCGAGCAACGTAATGTGCGCCTCTTCGCGCGCGGTGCGATCGAGACGGCCGCGCGGCGCCAGATACGCTTCGCATCCGAGAATCGGCGTGAGTCCGTGTTCGCGCGCCGCGTAATAAAACTCCATCGCGCCGTACATGACGCCGTGGTCGGTCAACGCGATCGCCGGGCTTCCGTTTTCAGCGGCGCGCCGGCAGAGTTCGGAGATGCGGCACGCTCCGTCCAACAAAGAATATTCGCTGTGGACGTGCAGGTGGACGAATTGGCTCACTGGCTCGCGCAGTTCGGCGCGCCTCCCCCAAAACCGTGTAGCCTGCCCGCCTTGCCCATACTATTGTCATGGGGGCCCGGCGGCGGGAGTAGTATAAAGAAGGTCACGTGATCAAGCACGATGTCGTGGTCATCGGTGGCGGCCTGGCCGGCATGCGCGCCGCCGTGGAAGCGGCCGAGCGCGGGGCCGACGTTGCCATCGTCAGCAAGATGCACCCGGTCCGAAGCCACTCCGGCGCGGCCCAGGGCGGCATCAACGCCGCTTTAGGCAACACCGCCGAGGACACACCCGCAAACCACGCCTTCGACACCGCCAAGGGCTCCGATTACCTGGGCGACCAGGACGCCATCGAAGCGATGTGCGATGACGCCCCCCGGCAGATCATCTGGCTCGAGCACCGCGGCTGCATCTTCTCGCGCCTGCCCGACGGCAGGCTGGCGCAGCGCCCCTTCGGCGGCGCCGGGTCGCCCCGCACGTGCTACAGCGCCGACGTCACCGGGCTGGTTATATTGCACACGCTCTGGGAGCAGCTCGAGCGCTTTAACGTCAAAGTCTACGAAGAGTATTTCTGCACCGCGCTTTGCACCGAGGACGGCGTCGGCACCGGTGTGGTCGCCTACAACATGCGCAATGGCCAGCTGGAGCTGATTACGGCGAAGGCCACGATTTTCGCCACGGGCGGCTGCGGGCGCATGTACGCCAAGACGACCAACGGCTACGCCTCCACCGCCGACGGTCTGGGCATCGCGTTCCGCGGCGGCGTGCCGATCATGGATATGGAGTTCGTGCAGTTCCACCCGACCTCGCTCAAAGAGAACGGCGTGCTGCTCTCTGAAGCGGCGCGCGGCGAAGGCGCGCACTTGCTGAATTCGCTCGGCGAGCGCTTCATGTTTAAGTATGCGCCCGAAAAAGGCGAACTCGCTTCGCGCGACGTCGTCTCGCGCGCGGGTTGGACCGAGATCATGCAAGGGCGCGGCATCGACGGCTGCGTGCTGCTCGACTTGCGCCACCTCGGGCGCGAAAAGATTCTCGAACGCCTGCCGCAGATTCGCGAGCTCGCGCTCGACGCAACGGGCAAGGACGCCATCGACACGCCCATTCCAATTTTACCGGGTATGCACTACACGATGGGCGGCATCGAGACCGACAAAGACGGAGCGACGCGCATTCCCGGAATCTACGCAGCCGGAGAAGCGGCCTGCGTCTCCGTGCACGGCGCCAACCGGCTGGGCGGCAACTCGCTGCTCGAGACGATCGTCTTCGGCGCGCGCGCGGCCAAGCACGCCTGCGAGTATATAAAGGAAAGCGGCGACGTGCGGCCTTCGGAACGGACGCTCAAGGCCGAACAGGAGCGTATCGACCGCTGGCTTTCCAAAAACGACGGCATACGCGCACCGCAACTTCGCGCGCAGATGAACAAGACGATGAGCGAAAATGTCTTCATCTTCCGCAACGAAAAAGAACTCACCAAAGCCGTCAGCGATCTGCTTGAGATTCGCAAAGCGTTCGATCGCGACGTCTACGTGATGGATAAATCCAAGACGTTTAACACCGACTTGGTCCACGCCATGGAGGTCGACTTCTTGATCGACGCGGCGATGTGCGTCGCCAACGGCGCGCTCGCCCGTAAGGAGTCGCGCGGCGCACAAGCACGTACCGACTACCCCGAACGCGACGACGAGAACTGGATGGTCCATACGCTCGCGTGGCGTCAAGACGGACAAAACCCGCGCCTCGACTACTCCCGCAAGGTGACGATTACCAAGTGGGCGCCGACCGTGAGATCGTATTAACATGGCTCAAGTCAAACTCGACATCTTCCGCTACGACGAAGCCGTCGATGCCGTTCCGCACCGCGACACGGTCGAAGTCGACATCCCGGTGACGACGACCGTCCTCGATGCACTCGAAACCGCCAAGGCCGAAGTGGACGGCTCGATCAGCTTCCGGCGCTCGTGCCGTTCGGCGATCTGCGGCTCGTGTTCCATGAACATCAACGGCGTCACCGGACTCGCGTGCAAAACGCCCTGTAAGAGCGTGATGAACGACGACGGCGTCATCCAGATCGATCCCATGCCGAATTTCCAGCCGATGAAAGATCTCGTCGTGCACATGGATCCGTTCTGGGACAAGTACACGCGCCTCAAACCCTATCTTCAGCCGGCCGACCGCGACGAAGACCACGAACTCGAGCGCCGCGTGAGCCCGGCCGACATGAAGAAACTCGTCGATGCGGCCAACTGCGTGATGTGCGCGACATGTTACGCGCTCTGCCCGGTCGTCAGCGTCGATCCGTCGTTCGCGGGCCCCGCCGCGATTGCGTACGCGTACCGCTTCATCGAAGACGTTCGCGACGGCAAGAAAAAAGAGCGGCTCGCGCAGATCAATGAAGACTATCTTTGGCTGTGCGCCCACTGTTACGCGTGTTCATACTGTCCCAAGCACGTGGATCCGCACGACCGCATCGTCGACGTCAAACGCGCCACGATTCAAGAAGGCGTGATGATGGACCACCCCGGACCGCGCCACGCCCTGGTCGTGAACAAGACGATCAAGAAAACGGGCATGCTCGCGGAGACCGAAGTCATTCAAGGGACCGTCGGCCGCTTCAACATCCGCGGTCTGCTCAAGATCGCACCGCTTGGCCTTCGCATGGCGGTCAAAGGGAAGATGCCGCCGCCGTTCCTCAAGCCGATTCCCAAGGCCGACGAGGTCCGCACGATATTCGAATCGCTGGAGGTTCCGACGTGAGCAGCACGCTTCTGCCTGAAGAGCAAGCCACCGACTCTCACCGCCATTCAAAGAGTTCCGAGATGCGGCGCTACGGCTTCTTCCCGGGCTGCGTCGCCAAAGAGTCGTGCAAAGAACTCTTCAATTCGACGATGCTGCTCGCCGACAAGCTCGGCATCGAACTGATCGAACTCACGGCCGCTTCGTGTTGCGGCGCCTCGGTCGTCAACGACACCAACCGCGACATCGCGCGTGTGCTCAACGCGCGCACATATGCGCAGGCCGAAGCGCTCGGTCTCGACGACGTCATCACGATCTGCTCGACCTGCACCGGCCACATGCGCGCCGCCAACAAAGAACTACTCGAGAGCGAAGAGCGCATGAACCAAGCCAATTCCATTCTCGGCAAGTTCGGCGCGAAGTACGAGGGCAGCGTCATGGTCCGCCATTTGTTGTGGCTGCTCATCGACGACATCGGCTTGGACAAGCTGAGCAGCATGGTCGTGCGCCCGCTCAACGGTTTGCGCGTCGCGCCCTTCTACGGCTGTCACATCATCCGGCCCGAGAAAGTCAACGGCTGGGAATCGGCCCGCAATCCGCATTCGCTTGAAGACGTCATTACCGCGATCGGCGGCGAGCCGGTCGACTATGCCGGCAAGACGCGCTGCTGCGGATTCCACATCCAGCTCGAAAAAGACGGCGTAGCGACGTCAATGGTCGGTCAGAACATGCGGATCGCGAAAGATCGCGGCGCCGAAGCCGTGATTACGCCGTGCCCGCTCTGCCATTTGGCGCTCGACGGCTACCAGCAAGACGCCGCCGCGCGCTGGGGCCGCACCGATTTGCCAACGTTCCATCTTCCGCAGCTGGTCGCACTGGCGCTGGGCGTGCCCGCGGAAAAGCTCGGATTGAACAAACATCTGATCGATCCGCGCACGATTCTCGTCGAACGCGAACTGATCGCCTAACCGCGCCTCAAACGCCTCAAACGGCGGCGAGTTCTCTAAGCAAAACGTCAACGGAGACGACGCGTTCGGCCGGTATCTCGATGCGTTCTCCATCATAATGTACCAGCGGCAGGCCGTCTTGCAGGCGCGCCAGCATGCGATTGCGCGTAAACTGCGCCATCTGCGCTTGGTTAAAGCCCTCGGTCACGACGCGGCCGTCGTCTAACGTAATCGCGAGCTCCGCGGGAAAATACCTCAATTGCCCTACCTCCGGACGCGGCAACTATACCCGCACCCGGCGCTTGCTATTCCTATTCCTCAGCCTCGGCAGCGACAATCTCTTGGTTCCGTCTGCGATCGTACCGTTTCTTCGTCTTATGCGCGCCGGCCGGGCGGAGGTTCACCGCGGGCCCTAGGGGCGGCTTGACCTTGGCTTTGCGACGGCGCTTACGTTTGGCGGCCATGGACGAACCTTCGACCGGGGCCATCGCGGATGCTTGCTGAACGCTCGGCCCGTGACGCAGCTCGTACAACTGCTCGAGGAAACTCGCCGGCGGACCCATCGCGCCGCCCCGGAGTGGGTCGCGCTCTCGTCGCGCGCCAAGGGCCTCGCCCCAGGCTCGTATCTCGACGGCGAGGAGTGGATCTCCGGACCGTGGGCGGTGCTTTACGCCATAAACCGGTATATCCGCACGCTGGAGCGTACGGCGGCCGGACGCACGCCGATCGATGCGCAACGCGTAATAACGAACGACGACATTACCCGCGTGCGCGTTTTCCCGCACGACCTCTACGATCGGATTCTGCTGCAGGGCGTTACCGCGGAGGTCATCCTGAACGACGGCTCAGTTTCATTTATTCGTCCGCCGAACGAATCACGAAACGTCCTCGTGCTGGGCGCCGGAAACATCTCGAGCATTCCGGCGCTCGACGTGCTCTACAAAATCGTCGCCGAAAATGCGAGTTGCGTACTAAAACTCAGCCCGGTCAATTCCTATCTGCGCCCAGTCTTTGAGCAGGCTCTTGCGCCGCTGATAGAGGCCGGTAAGTTGCGCTTCGTCTCAGGCGACGCCCAACTCGGTGCGCAGCTTTGCACAGACAATATGATCGACGAAATACATGTCACGGGCAGCGCGGCAACCTTCGCCGCGATTCGAGCCATCGCTCCGCACAAACGCATCACGGCCGAACTGGGCAGCGTCACGCCGACGATCGCGGTTCCGGGCGATTGGAGCAAGAGCGACCTGCGCTTTCAAGCCGAAAACATCGCGACGCAAAAAACACATAACGCCGGTTTCAACTGCATCGCGGCGCAGGTGCTGATTCTTCCGCGCGATTGGCCGTTGAAAGAGCCGCTTCTCCAAGAGGTCGAGCGCGTTTTCAACGGTTTGGAGCAAAGGCCCGAATATTATCCGGGCGCGGCGGAACGCCGCGCCGCGCTTACCGGAACAGAGTCGCAGCTTCGCAGCATCGTGCGGCTCGATGTGAACGCGGCCACGACGGCCTTTCAAGACGAAGCGTTCTGCGGTGTTTTGTTCTGCGTCGAGCTTCCGGGAAATCCGGAGCAGTTTTTGCGCGACGCGGCGGCATTTGCCAACGATCGTCTCTACGGAACGCTGGGCGCGAACCTTATCGTCTCTCCGCGGACCGAACGCTCGATGCCGCGCGAAGTGGCGGATGCAATCGCGGAGTTGCGATACGGCTGCGTAGCGGTCAACGCCTGGGCCGGCGTCGGTTACTTCTTGACGGAGACGCCGTGGGGCGACTACCGCGCGCAAGGCGAGGGTCTCGGAGTCGTTCACAACTCCTATTTGCTGGCGAATACGCGGAAAAGTATCGTCCGCGCGCCATTTCGTCCCCTGACGAAGCCGCCATGGTTTGTCACCAATAAAAAACAGGCGCGCCTGGGCCGCCTGCTCTGCGATTTTGAAGCTGCGCGCTCGCCGCGGGGCGCCCTTCGCGTCATTTCCGCGGCGATCTAAGTCTCTTTCGCGGCACCGTTTTGCACCGAGAGCTCCCAACGGTAACCGTCAGAATCGTGAAACCACAGTCCCATGTTCGGCGAACCGGGCGCCTCCGGACCGATTTCATCGCCCGGATCTTCGAGCACAACGCCGTTCTTCCGCAATTCTTCGAGCGCGGCCCGCAATGCGCCCATGTCGCGCAAATGGAACGACATGTGTTCGATAACGTCCGGATTGGGCGCTCCCTTAAAGAGCGCGATAGTGATCGCATCGTTGCCGACCGCGATTCCGCCCTCGAACCGGAACATCTCCTCCAGCTCGAAGTTACTCGTCCAGAACTTCGCGCTCCGTTCGGGGTCTTTCACGGCCAGCGAGAGATGCCCGACACGTCCAAGTGCTACCCGCATCAGTGCACACCCGCCGCACGCAGCATGCTCATGACGCGATCGCCCGGAAGCCCGTAAACCGTTACGCCGCCTTTGCCGGTCATCGTCTTGGCGCTAAATAATGCATCGTAGATCGCATACTCGGTCGCTTCAGCGGTCGCACGGTAGAGCGCGTTCAGAACGCCGGTGTCCTCAATGATCGGCACGGACGGCGCTTGTATCTCAAAATCTCCGGTCCGCGCGAACGTATATCCCGTACTAAACGCGATAAACAGATCGCCGCTGCCGATGTCGCTCGTCAGGCCGGTGCGCGACATGCCCATGCCCGCGCGCAGAGCGATCGCGCGCAACTGGCGCGAATCCAACGGCGCGTTCGTCGCCACCACGATGATAATGCTGCCGGACGCCATGCGCCCGTGCAGCGTCACGCGTTTCGGGAAAACCATTTTGTACTCGTTGCGCAGCGCTTCGCCGACGCGGACGCCAGCGATCGTCAATTGGTCGCGCGTCGAGCCGGTATTGTCGTTCACGAGCACGCCGACAGTGTAGCCGCCGAGATCCGCCGGCAGCACGCGGGACGCGGAACCGATGCCGGCCTTAAAACCGAAGGCCTTCATCCCCGTGCCGGCGCCGACGCTGCCGCGCGCGAACTGTCCCGTCTTGGCCGAATCCAATAAGTCGACAACGTCTTGCGCGCCGATCGCACGCGCTTGAATGTCGTTCAAGAGTTGATCGTCGCACTCCGCAACGACCGGTAACGGCACGTCGTCGCGCACGCCGACCTGCGGATGCTGCTTGATCATCCAACTGATCACGCCGTCGTCGGCGCGCCCGACGTCGAGCGTGTCGGTCAGCACGATCGGTTCCTCGAGATAGCCCGACTCGTTGATCCAGTGAGTGCCCGTCATCTCGCCGTTTCCATTAAAAGAAAGCGCGTACGCGGAGACTTTGTGGTTCCAAGGATCGGCATTAGGCAAGATCGCGGTCGCGCCGGTGCGGATCGAGGTGCCTTCGACTTTTGTCACATTGGCGACGGCGACGCCCGGTACGTCGGTAATGCCGTCGACCGGTCCGGACGGGTAAAATCCCACGTGAAACGGCACCGCGGCGGAGGCGGCGGCAACCACACTAAACAGGCACAGCAGGGCAAAGACGGCGAATCTCACCGTTCACGTTTTAGCCCGAATCACTCGTTCTGCCCTGCAGGGAGCACCGCCATTATCACCGTTTCCGAAGGCATCAAAGCCGCGCGCGTCTACGAAAACCTATCGACCGCCGAGCTCATCGAACACGCCCTCCGCCGAGGCGAAGGCGTCCTGGGCTGCGACGGCCAGTTGATTGTCGACACGCGGCCGCACACCGGGCGCTCGCCTAAAGACAAGTTCTTCGTTCGCGAAAGCTCGAGCGAGAAACACATCGATTGGGGAGACACCAACCGCGGCGTCGAGCCGGCGGTCTTCGACGCCCTGTGGGATCGCGTCGCAACGTATCTTTCGGAACGTGAAGTATACTCGCTCGATTGTTTCGTCGGCGCCGACGAACGCTATCGGCTGCCGGTACGCATCATTACCGAATTCGCGTGGCACAATCTTTTCGCGCGCGACCTTTTCATCGTGCCCGACGAAGCGCCCAAAGACTTCAAACCGGAGTTCACCGTCGTCGATGCCGCGCTTTTCGCCGCCGACCCGCAGCGTGACGGCACCAACTCCTCGACCTTTATCATCGTCAATTTTAAGGAACGCATCGTTTTGATCGGCGGCACCAAGTATGCCGGCGAGATCAAGAAGTCCGTTTTCACCGTCATGAACTATCTGCTCCCGCTGAAAAACGTGCTCCCGATGCACTCCTCGGCCAACGCGGGAACTGACGACGTTGCCATTTTCTTCGGGCTTTCGGGGACCGGAAAGACGACGCTCTCCGCCGATTCGCGACGACCGCTCATCGGCGACGACGAGCACGGCTGGTCCGACACCGGCGTCTTCAACTTCGAAGGCGGCTGCTACGCAAAAGTCATTCGTCTCTCGCAAAGCGCCGAACCGGAAATCTGGTCCGCCGTCCACCGCTTTGGTTCCGTTTTGGAAAACGTCGTCTACGGCGAGCAGACGCGTAAACTCGATCTGAACTCCGAGGCGAAAACCGAAAACACGCGCGGAGCCTATCCTATCGAATACATATCAAACGTCGTTCCGGGCAGCCGGGCCGGCCACGCGCGCACGATCGTCATGCTCACGGCGGATGCATTCGGCACGCTGCCTCCGATAAGCAAGCTCACCAAAGAACAGGCGCTGTATCATTTCCTCTCCGGCTATACCGCAAAGGTTGCCGGCACCGAGCGCGGGATCACGGAACCGCAAGCCACCTTCTCGACCTGCTTCGGCGCGCCGTTCATGGTACACCACCCGACGGTTTACGCAAGGTTGCTCGGAACGAAAATCGACGAACACGACGTCACGTGTTGGCTCGTCAACACGGGCTGGATCGGCGGTCCTTACGGCGTCGGAAAACGCGTCGCCATCGGCTATACGCGCGCGATGGTGAACGCTGCGATCGAAGGCGCTTTGGCAGACGTTGAGTTTGAAGACGAGCCGTTTTTTGGACTTTCGATCCCGCTCAGCGTGCCCGGCGTTCCGTCGGAGATACTCAATCCAAAGAACATGTGGCCGGACAAAGCCGCATACAACGTGCAGGCAAAAAAACTCGCCGAGTTGTTTGCCAAGAATTTCCTGAGATTCGAAGCGCAAGCGTCGGAAGGTGTGCGGGCGGCTGCTATTCAGCCGAAGCCTTAGCAAATCCTTAACACCTGCTAATCCGATTCTCAGAACCTTTGGGGCACCTCTTCGTTACGATAGGGACATCACTACACCCAAAGGAGTCTTCGTGTTCACATTTCGTTCACTGCTTGTCCCGGCTGCCTTGGCAACCGCGCTTGCGGTTCCGGCGATCGGCTTTGCGCAAGTGCAGCCGGCTACCGGACAAAACCAACAGCAATCCGGATCGGAGCGTCACCACGGCGGCTTCCGCTTCCTTAAAGATCTCAACCTGACATCGCAGCAGCAAACGCAGATCGATCAGATCCGCCGGCAGTACCGCCAAGCGCACCCCAAAGGCAGCGCTCGCGATCCGCAGGCCATGAAAGAGATGCGCGACAAGATGATGGCCGTCCTGACGCCGGCGCAGCAAGCGCAGCTCAAGGCCGACATGCAAAAGCGGCGCGCCGAGTACGGCCAAGGCCGCCACCGTAACGAACGGAACAGCTTCCCGCAGCCATCGCCTTCTCCGTCCTTCTAAACCACCCGAAACCAACACCGCCGGAGCTATCGCAAGCGCGATGGCTCCGTCTTTTTATGCCGAAGAACCAAGGTTCATGAGCACTGAAACGCTCGGCATCCTCGTTGGCGGCGGCCCGGCGCCGGGAATCAACGGCGTCATCGCGTCGGCGACGATCGAAGCCGTCAATAGCGGCTTGCGCGTGCTCGGAATCTACGACGGCTATCACCATCTCGCCAAGGGCGAAACATCCTACGTTACCGAGTTGCGGATCGAGGACGTTTCGCGCATCCATGCAACCGGCGGCTCGATACTGCGCACGTCGCGAACCAATCCGGCTAAGGACGATGAAACGCTCCAAAGAACCATCGGCGCGCTCAGGTCGCTCGGCATCCGCTATCTGATGGCGATCGGCGGCGACGATACCACTTACGGCGCGACGCGCATCGCGGAAGCAACCGCCGGCGGCATCGGCGTGGCGACGGTGCCGAAAACGATCGACAACGATCTTCCGCTGCCCGACAACGCGCCGACGTTCGGTTTTGAAACCGCGCGCTCGGTTGGAACAGGCATCATCGAAAGCCTCATGGAGGACGCGCGCACGACCGTGCGCTGGTATCTCGTTGTCAGCATGGGCCGAAAATCAGGCGCGCTTGCGCTGGGCATGTGCAAAGCGGCCGGCGCCACGCTGGCCGTCATTCCTGAAGAATTTCCCGAAGCCGAACTCGATCTGCAAGTCGTCGTGGACACGATCGTCGGGGCGATCGTAAAACGCGTTGCCAATAACCATGGCTACGGGGTCGCTATCGTCGCCGAAGGTATTGCCGAACGGCTTTCCGCGGAAAAACTCGCCGCGCTCGAAAACGTCGCCCGCGACGCGTACGGCCACGTCCGGCTGGCGGACGTGCCGATCGGTACGGTCCTGCGCGACGCCGTGCGCAAGAGTTTGGAAGACATCGGCGTGACGGCGACGATCGTCACCAAAGATATCGGATACGAGTTGCGCTGCGCGAAACCGGTACCGTTTGACGTTGAATACACGCGCACGCTCGGCTATGGCGCCGTGCGATATCTTCTCAATGGCGGCAGCGGAGCACTCATCGCTCTTTCAGGCGGGCGCGTCGTTCCCGTGCATCTCTCCGAGCTGCAGGACCCCGACACGGGGCGTGTGCGTGTTCGCATGGTCGACGTCACGACCGAGTCTTATGAAGTCGCTCGCAATTACATGATCCGCCTCGAGCCGGAGGATCTGCAAGAACCGGGCCTCGCCCGGATCGCCGGGCATACGAATCTCACGCCGTCACAGTTCCGCGAGCGCTTTGCCCGCGTGGCTCGAGCCGTTTAGGGGAACCGTAGCCAGCGTATGCGCACCGCGCTTTACGCTCCGCTGCTTGTCATCGCGCTTTTGGGCGCGATTCCGTCGGTTCCAAGCGGCTTCTCCATCCAACAGATCGCGACCATCGACGGCGCGCGCGAGCTCGTAGCCGCTCCAAACGGCGATCTTTTCGTCGGCACATCCGGTCAAGACGTCTACATCATCCCGCATGCCGATGCAGCCGGTCCAGCCGGCACGCCGCATGTCTTCGCGCATTTCGACGACTCGCCGGCCGCCGGCGTGGCATTTTCCGGCAGCACGCTCTACGTGGGCACGCAGTTCGCGGTCTGGCGCATCCCATACCGGAGCGGAGATATGCAAGCACGCTCGATGCAGAAACTTGCATCCGTGCGAACGTCGGGCATCGCGCGCGACCACGTCACGACGTCGGTTGCGGTTGCCAAGGGCGTCCTCTACGCAAGCGTCGGATCGTCATGCAACGCCTGCCGGCCCGATGTGGACGGCACGCGCGCAACGGTCGGACGCATCGCCGGCGGCGCTTATCACGTCATCGCGCGGAACATACGCAACGCAATCGCGCTAACCGCGAATGAAAACACGGGATCGGTTTGGGCGGGCGTTGCGGGACAAGACGAGCTGCCTACAGGTCATCCGTACGAAATCTTCGACGATGTCACCGCGCACGCGCCCGTCGCCGATTACGGCTGGCCGGCGTGCTACGAAAACCATCGCGGAAGCGGCTGCAGCGGAGTGGCGATCGCGCGCGTCGTTTTCCCGGCATACGCTACGCCGATCGGCGCGGTCTTTTATCCGCAGAACCCCGGCGGGCGCTACGTTTTTCCGGCGAGGTTCAGAGGCGGCGCGTTCGTGACGCTGCACGGTTCGTGGCATGGGCCGCCGTATGTGGCGCCCGCGGTCGTCTTCGTCCCGACGCGCGGGGATGCGCCGGAAACCGGCGTCGACTGGAACAATCCGAACAAGCAGTGGACGCAATTCGTGGGCGGCTATCAAGCCGACGGATCCCAGCAGCGCATCGGCCGGCCAACCGGCATTACGGTGGGCCCGCAAAGCGACGTCTTCCTGGCCGACGACATGACCGGCACTATCTACCGCATCCGGCCGAAATAAGCACCAGGCAGGCGCTTTCTCTCCTCGAAGCGTAGGCGGAAACCGTGCTCGATGCCAACACCGCCGATAATATTGCGCGCGCGCTCTGGACGCAGAGTTTCGATCCCTCGACCTTAGACCCGCGGACTGCCGAGTTCGTCAATAGCGCAAAAAACTCGAATGTGGCGTTGGGCGAGCGTATGCGCGGCTATCTCCAAGATCTCAAAAAGCGCTCGCTAAGCTTCGTGCCGAGCTTCGGCCGCCGCTACGACTTGTTCACCGAACATTGCGCGGCATTGTCGGCGCACCAAGCCTACGTTATGTCGAATCTGCTCGGCAGCGATACCGTCGAAGGTTACCAGCTGCTGGGCGAGACGGCCGAGCTGCAGTTTCCGCGCGACCATCGTGTCTTCTTGAAATATCAGGTCGGCTGGCATTTTTTTGTCGGCACCGCGAAAGGCGGGAACGGAAAAACTTACAGCGCCGAGCTCATGTTTTGGCAGTGGGCGCTTCTTCCGCCGCCGGTGGCCGCGCGATTTGCTTTAAGCGACGTCGAGAACCAAGTCATGGAGATGCACCTCGCCATCACCGAGGAGGGTGGCCGCCATTACCGCGCGGCGCCGCTGCTGATCGCCGGAACCACGGGCCTGATTGACGTCCGCGACGATCCGTTCAAATGGACGATCGGGAAAAACAGCATCGAATCGCAGCGGGCCGGCGACTTCTTTCCGCTTCACTTACAAGCCAAGGGATGGGATCGCGGCGCCGGCGACCAAGCGGAAATTGAGATCGACCTGCGCTTCTCAAAAGGCAAAGGCATCTTGCTTCAGGGCGCAAGCGGCTGCTCGCCGTGCTGCGCCGGCATCGGAACGTTGTATTATTCGATTCCCGGAATCGTGCTCGAACCCGGCAGTTGGCTTGCGATCGACGGTAGCCGCGTGGAACTGCAATCCGGAATATTCTGGATGGATCACCAGTGGGGAACCGGTTTCTTACCTTCCGGCGCACCCATGAGCGCGCCGTTGCGCGCGGCTTCCGTGCTGTCGACTCCGAGCCCGGGCGGCTGGGATTGGTTTCCACTGCAGTTCGATGATAACTACGAGATCACGGTTGCGGCAATGCATTCGCAATCGAATTTGCAGTACTACTTCCAAGCCGGCGCGCAACCACCCGGCATCATGACGGTCCCCGTATCGGGAAAGCTGATGGATCCGCAGGCGGTAACCAGCGACATCAAAGGGACGCTCAGCGTCACGCAATGGGTCAAGGCCACGCATTCCAACGATGCCGCGTACCCGCCGACGGGAACGTGGTATCCGAATCGCTGGGAGTTTACGTTTGATGAGCCCGCTCCCACCCATCTGCGAAACGTCGTCATGACTCCGCTGGTCGCCGGAGGGCAAATGGGCTACTTCGCAAACGGCGCCGAGTATTTGGAAGGCGGGACCAAACTCAGCACTCCTGACGGACGTCAAATCGGGACGAGCTTTGCCGAGGCTACGAACTATGCGAACACGCAAGCATTCCAAGCGAAACTGGCCGGTTTGCCTGCGGACGATACGACTTTGAAACTCTTGAAACGGCCGGTGCCGTCGGCGCTCGATAAGCTCGCGGCGCTGCTGTACACGATGTGGCCACCGAATGCCAAGGAACTCAAGCGCGTTCTCGACTGCTGCTCCAAGAACGGACTCTCACAATGATTCGTACGCTGATTCTGCTCGCGGCTCTTCTTCTCGCCGCGTCCGCCACACCGCAGGCCGCGCAACGCGTCCTGACGTTTGAGGATCTGCGCCGCGTCGTCTCGGTCAGTCAGCCGCACATCTCCCCGAACGGAACGCAGATCGTCTACGTACGCTCGACGATCGATTGGAAAGCCGATCGCAATCGCACGGAGCTCGTGCTCGTCAACATAGACGGCACGGGCGCGCGAACCCTGACGCACGGGCGGATCGGCGTGACGAATCCGCAATGGTCGCACGACGGCGCGCGCTTGGCCTTCCTCGCCTCTCCTGAAGCCGGTAAACCCGCGCAGCTTTACGTCATGCCGATGAACGGCGGCGATTCGCAGCAGCTCACGACCAACAAGGCCGGGGTGCAAGACTACGCCTGGCGCCCGGACGGAGATGCGCTCGCGTACGTCTCCGACGACGATCCGGCAAATCAGAAAGCGCTCGATAACCATCTCGACGCTGTCGTCATCACCGACAACGACTATCTCACGCGCGAAACGCCGCAGCCCGCGCATCTTTGGCTCGTCGCCGCATCCGGAGGCGCTGCGAATCGTTTGACGTCGGGAACCTGGAGCGTCGTCAAGGGTTCAGCGCCGGTTTGGGCACCGGACGGTTCGAAGATTTACTATCAGCGACAGCCGGACCCGATTTTTGCGCATTTTGTTTCGCAGACGACCTACGCATACGATGTAAACTCCAAAACGAACGCCGATCTTGGATTCGGAGTCGATTCGGATCCGAAGGTTGGTGACGCCAATTCAGGTAGCCTAAACGGCGTGAGCGGCGGATCGTTGATCGCGGTGACCAAGCCTCGGCACGGAACGTTATATCTTCAGAACGACCTCTCCATACGTTCCCTAAGCGACGGCCATGAGGTTTTTAACAGCAGCGCGGACCTCGATAGAAATGTCCATTCTTACTTCTGGCTAGGCCCAGACCTTATCGTAGGTACGGCAAACGGCGTTCGAAGCGTCGCGTTCCGGGTTGGGACCTTGAATATGCGCAACGCAACGATAAGCGGTCCCCGCAGTCCTGGCTGGGCAGCTGCGCTCGTGCCTTTTTCCGATTCCCTGGTAGACTTTTCCGGCGACGCAACCGCCGGCACAAGCGGAGCGATCGCGTTTGTGGGTTTGCACCGCGATCGACCGGCCGAGATTTACTATCTTCCGCCCGGCTCGTCAACACCGCGCCAGATCACCAATGAAAATGCCTGGATGAGCGACTTTGCGATTGCGAAATCCGAAGCGTTCGAATGGCAAACCGACATGGGCACAAAAGCGGTTGGCGTCCTCACATATCCCGTGCACTATGTCGCCGGCCGCAAGTATCCGCTGGTTCTCGACATCCATGGCGGTCCCGTGTCCACGTCTACATGGAATATGAGCGGGCTCGAGGGTTTATCGCTCGTTCAGATCCTCGCAGCGCACGATTACTTCGTCTTCCGCCCGAACTACCGCGGCAGCGACAATATGGGTGACGCGTTCTTACAAGGGATCGTCGGCGATATGGCCAGCGGGCCTGGGCGCGATAATTTGGCGGCGGTCGCCGCGCTGCGCGCGACCGGCATGATCGACGAATCGCGGATCGGCGTTTCCGGCTGGTCCGGCGGTGGGCTCCAAACCTCATGGCTCATCGGACACGCGAATTTTTGGCGCGCAGCGGTCATGGGCGCAGCCGTCACCGACCAATACCAACAGGCCGTGCTCTCGGATATCAACGAGCCGTTCAATCAGGCCTTTTTCAATGTGCTGCCGTTTACGCCCGCCGGGCGGGCTGCATACGCAGCCGAGTCGCCGATTACGTTTGCCAATAACGTCAAGACGCCGACGCTGATTCTCAGCGACACGCGCGATCAACGCGTTCCGGTTTCGCAAGCGTACACGTTTTATCACGCACTCCGCGACCGTGGAGTGACCGTAAAATTCACGGCCATCCCGCGTTACGGCCACTTCGCGACAGACCCGGTGGGACGGGAAATAACGCTTCGAGCTTGGGCCGGCTGGTTCGACCGGTGGATGAAATGATGCTTCTCGCAATAACGCCGCCGCCGGCACTCACGCTGAAACTCGCCGATCTTCGCAAGACCGTCAGCGTGGCGTCGCCAACCATAACGCCCGACGGAAAGAACGTCGCCATCGTCGTGCGGCGCAACGACTACGACAAAGACCGCACGCAGGCCGATGTCGTGCTTGTCAACGCGCGCACGCACGCGGCTCGCACACTGCTTCACAACGTCACCGGGCTGGGGCAGATCGACTGGTCGCCCGACGGTTCGCAGCTGGCCTATACCGCGCAGGGCATTGTCGATCCCGACGATCCCGACTCGGATAAAACGTCACAGATCTTCATTCTGCCGATGAACGGCGGCGAACCGTTTCAGGTCACGCATGAAAAGATGGGGGTCGATGGATTCGATTGGCGCCCCGACGGACGCGCCTTTGCCTACAGCGCGCACATCGAAGCACCCAACGCCGCGGCGATCAAGGCCCATAACGACGCCTTCGACGTAACCGATGAAGCTTGGACCGACCAGGCAGCGCCGACGCCGCAATATCTCTACCAAATTCGGGCCTCCGGCGGAAAATCACAGCGCATCGGCAGCGGGACGTGGCGCGTTGGCGGCGGCTTTACCTACGCTCGCGACGGACGGAACATCTTCGTGACGCGCATCACGGACGATCGGCATCCTAACCGCTACCTTTCGCGTCAACTCGTCCGCGTGAACCTGGCAAACGGGGCTGTCACTCCGCTTCCGCAGTTGTCGCAAACGCAAAGCGACCCCGTGCGCGGACCCTCCGGACAAATTGCGTTCGCGTTTGCAAACCCGCGCGGCACGATGCAGACCGAGATCGCGCTCGCCGACGCCGGCGGGATGCACCCGCGCAGCGTTACCGTGCGGCTCGATCGCAACGTCGCCGGCGCTTCATTTCTTCCCGGCGGTGCGCTCTTGCTGACGGCTAATGACGCCACCCAGCGCAAGCTTTTCCGCGCTACAGCGGCAGGCGCGGTCACGACGGTGCCACTGGGCAACGTCAGCGCGGGCGGTTCGAGCGTTTCAAAGAACGGCACGATCGCGTTCACCGGCACGACGCCCGCGCATCCGGCCGAGCTGTATCTGCTCTCGCCGAGCTCGCACGTGCCGGTTCGTCTCTCGAACTACAACGGCTGGATTGCGCGCTATCAACTCGGCGTTACGCGTCCGGTCGTCTGGCGCACATTCGACGGACTGACCGCCGACGGCGTCCTTACGTCGCCGCCTGCATCAGCAAAGCGCGCGGGACGCGCACCCCTGGTCCTCTACATTCACGGCGGGCCAACGTCGGCCTCGACGACGGCATACTCCGGTTTCGTGCAAGTTATGGCCGCGCACGGCTGGTACGTCTTCCAGCCGAACTATCGCGGCAGCGACAACCTTGGCTTACGTTATGCGCGCACTACCGTGCCGCATATCACCAGCGTCCCCGGGCGCGACATTGAAGCGGGACTCGCCCGCGTGCTGGCTACCGCGCCGATCGACGCGAACCGCATCGGCGTATCGGGCTGGAGCGAAGGCGGGCTCATGACGTCGTGGCTGATCGGAAACGACCGGCGCTGGCGCGCCGCCGTCTCCGGCGCGGCCGTCAACGATTGGGTGCAATACGATTCGATGAGCGATGCCAAGGACTTCGCCCCACAATTCATCGGCAAATCGCCTTGGTCGAGTCCTTCCGAATACAATCTTTACGAAGCCGAGTCACCTTTGAGCTATGCTTCGAACGTTCGAACGCCGACACTAATCATGAGCGACGCCGGCGACTTCAGGGTGCCGACGCCGCTGGCTTATGAGTTTTACCATGATGTCCGGGCTACGGGAACACCGGTCCAATTCGTGGTCTATCCGGTGGTGGGGCATTTTCCGCGCGACCCCGTTCGTATCGAAGACATTTACCGCCGCTGGGAGGCTTGGTTCGTGAAATATTTGGGATCGTGATCGTCGGCGACGTCGTTCACTATTTAACGATCATGGTCGCTATCGGCGTCGCGCTGGCGGTCTTCGGCATGTTCTATAAAGGCAACGAAGGCGACAAGATGTGGAATGCGGGCCTGCTGATCGCGGTCTTTGGGGTCTTCAGTCAAGAATGGGTGCTGCATGCGCCGCCCTGGCCGGCACCGGTCATCATCACGGGCATCGTCGCGCTACTGCTCTTGGCGCGGCTGCTCGGCGTCGTTCCCGCGCTAAACCAACCCGTTTCCAATCTCTGGAAGAACCGTTAGCTCGTCCCTTTCCCAAGCCGTCCGCCGTCGTGATAGAATGTGGTGGAGTATTCACGATGGCATCAATACTGTCGGATAAACCCGAGGTCGAACTCCTCGACGGCCGAGCTTACTCCAAGGTGAGCCCCAAGGCTCGGCACGCAAGCGTGCAGGGAAGGCTCATGACGATTATCGAGGATCTGGCGGGCGATCGCGGCTTTTCGGGCACGGAATGGCGCTTCAAGATCGGCCGCGCTGACGACACGAACACGACGTTCGTTCCCGACGTCGCGTATGTATCGTTCGAACGGCTGCGCGCGATTCCGGAAAAACAGCGCGACGAACCACCCTTTGCGCCCGATATCGCGGTCGAAGTGCGCTCGCCTTCGGATAACCTTGCCTTCCTCCGTCGCAAGATCGAACGCTATCTGCAAACGGGGAGCGTGCTGGTCCTTGTTGCCGATCCCGATAGGCGCAGCATCGCCGCGCATGACTCGCACGGTGTGCGTGATTACGCCGCCGGCGACAGATTCGAACATCAGGCGGTGCCTTGGCTGAGGTTCAACGTTTCGAGCGTTTTTGCGAGGTTAGACTCGCTCCTGGACAAACCGGTTCGCGGCAGCTTATAACGCATTTCCGGAAGAACATGCTCGTATACGGTCTCCACTAGCCTCTTCATGCTGATGGCCCGGCAGCGTAACCGAGGGCGTCCTTTGTCGTAATTGAGCGTCAGCTTCAAGCCAAACTTCCGTTCCAGCAAGGATGCCAGAGCCTCATTTTCGGCGACAGTAAAGCTCTGGGTGTTTATCCGCAACTGACCGCCGTCGGCTGCGCCATCGTCCATAATCCACGTGGCGAGGCCCAGCGTCCCCAAGTGGCGATCGTGATACTTTACCGGCACAATCTTCGTCTTTCCGTTGTAAAATGCGCGCCGTAGAACACCCAGATCGGGGTGCGTATGACGGTATCCCCGTTACGCCACCGGAGATAAGTGGAAAAGTTCGCTTGTTTGAGTAGTCGCGAACGTGCGTGCAAACTCCTCGGGTGTCTTCCAACCCAAGCTCTTGTGGGGTCGCGTGTAGTTGTAACGCTCACGCCAG
>DASUIF010000021.1:0-56457 GCA_036273135.1 Candidatus Rubrimentiphilum sp. | reverse complement strand
GGCGCACAAGTGTTACTCCGGTGTCATCCTGAGCCTGTCGACGGACCCCGAGCAGTGCGCCGTAGGCGCACAAGTGTTACTCCGGTGTCATCCTGAGCCTGTCGAAGGACCCCGAGCAGTGCGCCGTAGGCGCACAAGTCGAGGGGCGAGCCGAGAGCCGCTAGCTCGCTAAGTTCGCTCGCTTCCTCGCTTCTGATTACCTGGTTTCGTCGGTGTTTTCCAGCTCGAACTTCCGCGCCGCCAGGTAGCCGCGCCACGCGACAAGCCCCCACACGATTGCCGCTCCGAGTTGAATATAAGCCGTCGTTTTCGTGGCCGCGGCATTGGCAAACAACGCCCACACTGCAACCACGATCCAGATCGCGGAAATAACGGTGGCCAGCCAAAAATAGCGACGCAGTCCTTGCAATCGCTTCTTACGCCGTTCGGAAGTCGTTGATTTAACCGGCACGACGGCACTTTCTACAGCAGCGGTCCGGACACCGCGCCCTGGTCCTTGACCATTGTAGAAGCCCTTATGCTTTGATTGTTGAACGGGCTCTCAATGAGCAATCTTGCGCTACCCTCCCTGTTGCCGCGCGTCGCCGATAACGACTACAAAGGCTTCAAAATCGCGTTGTGGCTATTTGGGGCGGTCGTACTTCTCAAGGCGATCGTCGGCATAAATTCCACTTGGATGGGCTACTCCGTCGCCAGCAACGCCGATGGTATCCCCCTGAACACTTTTCCAGCCGAAGCGTCGCGCGAAATCGTTGTGCTCTTCGCCGTAATGGGCGTCTCGCAGCTCGCGATCTGCTTGATTTGTGCGATGGTCCTGATCCGGTATCGCGCGCTGATCCCGTTTATGTTCGCGGTGCTCTTACTGGAGTTCTTGGGTAGGACGCTGGTTCGTTACCTACTGCCGGTTTCGACCGCGGCGGCACCCGGCTCGTGGGTAACGCTGGCGCTCTTCGTCCTGATAGTCGCCGGCTTTGCGCTCTCCCTATTCCACCGCCCCGGCGCGCGGGCTACTCCGTAGTCCCGAGTCGCCTTACAAGAAACACCAAGACCGCGCAACCGCTTTCTGATAATACTTCCGGGCAAGAAACGCCATGCCGAACGCAGTTCCTAAGTAGATATAGGCGAGGATCTTATCGTCGCCCTGACTACGCAGCAGATCCCTCAAGCCGATGCCGGCCCACAAGATCGTAAAAGCTAACCACACGCCGAAATAAAAGCGGCAACTTTCTGCGATCCTCGCTCTCTGCTCCGGTGACGGCTCCGGCTCGGTTAATAGCTGGGCAGAATCTGCCAGCGTAAACACGTCGCGAATGTGTTGCCCCAGGGTCCGCATACGCCTACCTCTTTATCCAACGCTTCGAAACGAGCCTGGTTGAAACGTCTGCGCATCGATGCGAATCTCCCAATCTGCGGCGGCCACGGTGCAGCGAGGCAGACAAGGGAAATATCGCGGCGTCAACGTGACGACGTAGTAGCTTTTGCCGCGCAGATATTCCATTCCCAGGTAGACGTCGTAGTTGGCAATGTTTCGGCTTTCCGTATCAAACAGCGGGTTATTACTCGGCCGCCATTTTATGGCGTTCCATGTTTGAGCGGCCACAATCAGCGCTGCCGCGTCCGGCCCGAAGAGCGTAAGTTCGGCCTTGGCCTGCAGCCGGTGCGGATGAGAAAGCGTCACCGATGCCGGAGCCACGATGGTCGCCGGAACGGTCACCGTATTTCCGGCCGGCAGAAACGCAACGGCGTACGAACCGTCAGCGTGCGTTACGATATCTACCGCGCCGTCTGAGAGCACATACCGCGGCGAGGTCGCTGATGAGAGCGCGTAGCGCTCGTACGCAATCGTCAACGCCTTGAGGCTCGAGCCGGCTGTCTGAAGCTGTCTGCCATCGATAAAGTAAAGCGCGCGCGCTTGATCCGCCGCGGCAGCCGAAGAGCAGAGCAATTGTAAGGCGATTAGAACGACCGCCTGCGCCCTCATTCGGTACTTCCGAGTCGCCTTACAAGAAGCACTAATACCGCCATTCCGATCGCCCAGGCGATAAACCCCTCGGAGATCGGTCCCCAATTCGAAAGCGCGAAGCCGCCGGCATTATAGTTGGCGGTTTGCAGCCAGTGAACATAGGCGAGCAGATCGTCCAGATGCCGCTGATCGATAACGTTCGGCCCGAACTTCGGCATGACGTCCGGTCCGGTGCGAACGGCCTCCGCGATCTCGAGCGGCGTTGAATCCATCATCGAAGGCGCCACGTTGCGATACCCGACGTTATTGCCTTTGCCGGTCGCGCTGTGACACTGCGCGCAGTTCTCCTGGAACACCACGCGACCGGCCCGCAAATCGCCTCCGGTATGAATTGCCGGCAGCGACTGATCGCCGCTCGACTTGCTCATGATGTACGCCACGAGCCCGGCGATCTGCAAATGCGTAAAACTTGGGGGCTTGCGAACTTCCTCTTCCCACGGACGTTCGGCCGGCATGCGCCCCGTCTGCAACATGAAATCAACGTCCGCCGCGTCGACATTCACCAGCGGCGGCGCCTGCGGGCCGCCTTGCATTTGTAACCCGTGACACGAGGAGCAGCGCGTCTGATAGAGGGCGGCCGCATCGCTCGCCTTCGCGGGCACGCTTAAGGCAGCCGCCAACACAAAGGCGATCATGCTATCGCGTGACGCTCGCTCCGCGCCCAAGACGCAGCCACCAACATAAACGCGGCAAACATGATGAAACCGCCCGCGATCCACATCACGGCGCCGCCATTTTGCTGATCGGTCATCGCGGCACTGCCGAGCACGGAACCATAATGCGGATACAATACGTGCCGCGACCCGTAGATCGCCAGCCCAAGAAATGCACCCTGCGGAAACATCAGCACCAGATACAGCATCCGCGCGGGAAATGAGACCGGCCGCGGCACGAATCCCACCTGCACGACGGGCAGCCAAAACAAAAACGCCGCCGTGATAAACACCACGTGCTCCACGACGTGCACCCACCGCAACTCGAGCGCGCCTTCATACAACGGTGAGAAGTGCACGCCCCACAGCACGCCGACGAAAAGCACCCAACCCACGATCGGCGCAAACAGCGCGTGCATTACCGGATGGCTCGCCACCCCGGCGACCGTGCGCGCCAAATCGCGTCGCGGCACCGCAACTGCCAGCAGCAGCGGCGCGCCCAAAAGTACGAGCGGCGGCGCAACGAGCATGAGCACCACATGTTGCACCATATGTGCAGCGAACGAACGATCCGCAAGCGCGTCGGCCGGCGCGCACAGCGCCGCGCCGAAACACAGCGCTCCGCAAACGAACGCCAAGACGCGCCACGCCTCGAACCCGCGCGCGGGATAGAGCTCGCGATACCGCCGTACCGCCCAAAGATACACCGCGATCATCGCAACTGAAAGCAGCGGCGCGATCATCCAACCTCGTCCTCGCGAAAGCCGCCCTCGGCTTTGCGCGTCAGCCGTGCGCGCGGCGCTTGATGCACGCCGCCGCGCGCTTTCAATCCGCCCGCCAGCGCATACGTTATCGCAAACGCGAGCATCGGCCCGAAAATGCAAAACAGCCGGTAGAACCACACCAGCCCAACCAGCGATAAATTCGTATACCGCGCTTCCAGATCGTCGGCACCGGCCAAGAACAGCGCGGCCATGAAAACGAAAAACGCCACGCCGAGCGCCGTTCGCGCCGGCTTCTCGCGCGGAAGGTCGAGCAAGTTGTGCTCCGCCCGATCGCCGGTCAGATACGCTTCGACGAACGGATAGCTGACCAGCGCGATCATAATGATGAGCGGCAGGACCAACCCCGGCCAAAACACCGACGGCACCATATGCCCGAACAGGTGAATCGCCCAGTGCGGACCGATGCGCAGCGCGCCCTCGAGCCATCCGATGTACCAATCCGGCTGCGCCGGCGTAATCGCCAAATCCGGCCGGTACGGCCCCCAAATCCACACCGGATTGATCTGCACGAACGCGCCGAGCATCGTCAAGACGCCAACAACGCCGCACAGCAGCGCCAGCGTTTTCACGAGGTAGTTCGGAAAGAGCGGCGATCCCACGACGTTGCGCTCCGTCCGCCCCGGCCCCGGAAACTGCGCGTGCTTCTGCCGCCACAGGATCATCAGGTGCACGCTAATCCCGCCCAGCAAAAGCAACGGCATGATATAGACGTGCAGCGTAAAGAGCCGCTGCAGCATGAGCGTGCTTGGAAAGGTGCCGCCCAGCAGCCAGAACATCGCGTACGTGCCGACGAACGGCACCGACTCCAAAATCGAAACGGCGATCCGCAGTCCCATTCCGCTCAAGAGGTCGTCGGGAATCGAGTAGCCGCTAAAGCCCTCGAACATCGCGGTAAAGAACAGCGTCACGCCGATAACCCAGTTGATGTCGCGCGGCTTGCGAAACGAACCGGTGAAAAAGATGCGGCACATGTGCACCACGATCGCCGCCAAAAAGACGTTGGCCGCCCAGTGATGGATCTGCCGGATCAACAACCCCGCGTTGACCTGAAAATTGATGCGCATCACCGAGTCGAAGGCTTCGCTCACCTTGGCGCCGCGCAGCAGCGCGTACGGCCCGTTGTAGACGATCTCGTTGGTGGACGGCACGTACCACAGCGCCAGGAACGTGCCCGTCGCAATCAACACCAAGAAACAATAGAGGTTGACTTCGCCGAGCATGAACGACCAGTGGTCGGGAAACGCTTTACGCAGCGCCTTATGAATGAAGCTCGAACTGCCCAGGCGCTCGTCGCTCCAGTCGAGCAGCCTCGCGATCACGCGCGCTCCCAAAAACCGGGCCCGACCGGCTCGGGAAAATCTCCATCGGCGCGCACGTAGCCGTCATCGCCGATCTGCAACGGTAATCGCGGCAACGCGTGGTCGGCGGGTCCCGCCAGCACGGCCGCATCGTTGGCCGCATCGAAAACCGACTGATGACACGGACAGACCAGCTTGTGGTCGGCCGCCCGATATAACGCTACCGGACACCCCGCGTGCGTGCAAACCTTTGAATAGGCAATGTACCCGTCGAGCGCATCTCGCCCAATGCCGTCGGGCATGCGAAGAATCATCGCAACCGACTGCGCGTCGTCGAGATTCCCTTCGGGAAAGACGGTCTCCATCGCACCGGCGTTGAGATCATTTCGTTTTACGAACGTTCCGTCTAAGCGTTGCAAGCGCGACCCGCGCCGCCATTTCGTGTGAAAGAGCGTATCGTCGGGCTCCGGCCCGAGCGACGCGATCGGAAACAACGCCGCCAATCCAAACAACCCGACCGCCGCCAACAACATCCGCCCGAGCCATTTCTTGCGATTTAATTGTTGCGCACCGCGTTCAAGGTCATAGCTAGCTGTGTCATCGTGAGCTTGTCGAACGCCCCCGAGCGACGCGTCGCTAGACGCGTCAGTCGAGGGGACACCAACGCTGCGTTCGTCAACAACTTGCTCCCTCGGCAAAATCCATCGTGACCAGCCAATCGCCGCGAGCATAAATCCGGCGAACGTAACCACCAGCGCCGCGCCTTGCCAATGAATGTCCTCATGCAAAACAAACGCGGCCATGAATCCGGCGCTGCCCACCATCGCCAGCGCGATCGCCCCGGCAATGAGAATCTCGCGCACCCGTCCGCTCATCTGACCAAGAACAGCGTCGCGTAGACCCCAATCCACACGATGAACACAAAATGCCAGTAATAGGAAATCGCTTCCACGCCCGAACGCTCATCGGAAAGAAACGCCGGCGAGCGCAGCCCCAGGTACAGCATGGAGAGCATGATCAGCCCGGCCACCACGTGCAGAAAGTGAAAGCCCGTCATGGTCATGAAGATCGAGCCGTACGCGTCGGTCGCGATCCCGAATCCCTGATGCGCCCACCCATGCCACTCGAAGGCGATAAATCCGATGCCCGCGAGAATGCTCGTCAACAGCCATGCGCGCGCCGCCGCCGTCTTACGCGCGCGCACCGCCCGCATGAACGGAAACATCGTGGCGCTGGCGACAAACAACATGAACGTGCCGATCGCCATCCCGAGCTGGTCGAGATGCACGTACGCGGGCGGCCAAACCTTGTTGTACGCCTTCAAGTCATAGTACGTCGCAAAGAGCGCGGAGAAAAACATTAACTCCGACGCCAAGAAGATGACCGTCCCAAGAACCACCGGATGAGTTCGGACGGGCAACGGCCGTAGATGTCGCGCCGCTCGCACGAGCCTATCTTACCCCTCGCGCGATGATCGTACCAAGCCCTGGGTAAGTATGGGTGGATGCCGATTCTCGAGCCGGCCTCGCTGCAAGCTGAGGGCCTTCGCGGCGTTTGGGTGATCTTTTTCGCGACCGCGATGGTGGTGGCGGCTTTTGTCTACGCGCTCATCTTTTACTCACTGCTGCGCTGGCGCGATCGCGGTCAATCGGAAGCTCCGGCGCAATTCAAACAAAATCCGCCGCTCGAAATCATCGGCGTGATCGTCCCGCTGCTCATCGTCATCGGCCTCTTCTACGTCACCTACACGCGCGAAGTCGCCAACGACGCGCTGCACGCAAATCCCTATGCGACTGTCGACGTCAAAGCATTCCGCTGGTCGTGGACGTTCTCGTATCCGGGCCACAGCATCTCGATCACCGGCACGCCGCAAGCTCCGCCCGAACTCGTGCTCCCCGTAAACAAACTCACGCAGATCAACCTCTACTCGTCCGACATCGACCACTCGTTTTGGATCCCGGCCTTTCTCTTTAAGCGTGACGCTTTGCCCGGCTTCCCCAATCACTTCGATCTCACGCCGAACAAAATCGGCGTGTATGCCGGTAACTGCTCGGAGTTCTGCGGTTTGGATCACGCGCTGATGACGTTCACGGTTCGCGTCGTTCCCGTAACCGATTTCGAAAGGTGGATCGCTCGTCATGGTGAGCCTATCGAACCACGCGCTTCGGCGCGGCAGAACGCCGCAATAGTGGGGTGGTCAAGCGGCGCCTTGGCGCCGCAGAACGCCGCACTAGTGTCATGGTGAGCTTGTCGAACCACCGCCATAGTCCTGAGCGAACGAAGTGAGTCGAAGGGAGCGCGCCGTTAAGGCGCGCAAGTCGAGGGGCCTTCCATGATCACCTGGCTCACGACAACAAACCACAAACGCATCGGCATACTATACATGGCGACGACCGGCGTATTTTTCGTGATCGCCGGACTGCTGGCGTTAGTAATGCGCTTGCAACTCGCACAGCCGCATGAAACGCTCGTCTCGCCGAGCGCCTTCAATCAGCTCTTCACCCTGCACGGCACCGCGATGATATTTTTGGTGATCGCGCCGTTTGGATTCGGCTTGGCGAATTACCTCATTCCGTTACAAATCGGCGCGCCCGACATGGCCTTCCCGCGCTTGAACGCGCTCGGCGTCTGGCTCTTCATCTTAAGTGGGCTCGTCGTTTTCAGCGGCGCCTTTGCTGCCGGCGGCGCGGCCTTCGCCGGCTGGACGGCCTTCGCGCCCCTCTCGGGCATTCAAATCTCCACCGGCGCGGGCGAAGATCTGTGGATCATCGGCCTACTATTAAATGCGATCGCCACCATCACTGTCGCGATCAATTTCATCACCACAATCTTGCTCTACCGCGCGCCCGGCATGACGATGTGGCGCATGCCGATCTTCACGTGGGAAATGCTCGCGACCGCGCTCATGATACTCATGGCGTTCCCGGCGCTCGCCGCGGTGCTCTTCGAACTGCTGATCGACCGCCATTACGGCGGGCACTTCTTCGATCCGGCGCAAGGCGGAAACGTCGTTCTCTACCAGCACCTCTTCTGGTTCTTCGGACATCCGGAAGTCTACGTGATGATTCTGCCGTACTTCGGCGTGGTCTCTGAAATCATCGCGGTCTTTTCCGGAAAGCCGATCTTCGGTTACGTCGGACTCGTCCTGAGCGCATTCGCCATCGCCGGCCTCTCGATGAGCGTCTGGGCGCACCACATGTTCACCACCGGCGTGGTCGCCAACGCCTTCTTCTCGGCGATGTCGTTTCTCATCGCCGTGCCCACCGGCGTAAAGTTCTGGAATTGGATCGGCACGATGTGGGGCGGACGCATCCGCCTCACCACGCCCATGCTTTTCATCATCGGCTTTCTGCTGAACTTCCTCATCGGCGGCATCACCGGCGTCATGATCGCCTCGCCGCCAATCGACTACCACGCCGAAGACAGCTACTTCATCGTCGCGCACATGCATTACGTGCTCGGAGGCGGTTCGCTCTTCGCCGTTCTCGGCGCGGTGTATTTCTGGTGGCCGAAAATGTTCGGCGTAAAACTGAGCGAGACGCTCGGGAAATGGAACTTCTGGACGATGTTCGTCGCTTTCAACGTCGTCTTTCTGCCGATGCACTTCATGGGACTCGAAGGCATGCCGCGCCGCGTCTACACCTACGCGGCAACCGGCGACCTTCCGTGGTTGAATCTCGTCTCAACGATCGGCGCGCTGCTGATGGCGCTGAGCGTCATGCTTTTTATCCTCAACGTCATCCTGAGTAGCGTATCTTCGATGCGCGTCGTCGCAGGACGCCCCCGCCTTCCCGATGACCCGTGGGGCGGCGCGAACAGCTTAGAGTGGGCAACGTCATGTCCGCCGCCCGAGTTTAACTTCGAAGCGCTTCCGCCCATTCGTTCGGAGCGCCCCACCTGGGATCTCGCCCACCCTGAAATGACGGGTGGCTAGCAATGTGTCATGGTGAGCTAAGTGTGTCATGGTGAGCTAAGTGTGTCATGGTGAGCCTGTCGAACCACCCCGAGCAGTGCGCCGAAGGCGCACATGTCGAGGGGCAAACTAAAGCATGAAAGCTTTCATCACCCTCTTCCTCAGCTCCGCAACATTCGGCGCGGTCGCCGCGATCGTGTATTGGTTTTCATCGCGTGAGATCATCGGAACGTTGATGCTCGGACTGATGGCGCTCGGCTTAAGTTTCGCCGCGGGCTACGCGTTGCTCGCCGAAAGAAACGCCCAGCTCCCCGGCGACAACGAAACGATGCAGCACAAAGAAACCGCCGGCGAAGTCCTGGGCGTGTTTACAAAAGAAAGTGCGTGGCCGATACTGCTAGCCTTCTCGATCCTTGCGCTATTTGTGGGCGTTGTCTGGTCGCCGTTTGTGGCAGGCGCAGGCCTGGCGGCGATGCTCCTCATCCTCTGGCGCCTGAGCGCCGAAAGCGCCCGCGTCTAAGAACTACGCCGCTCGCGCCAAAGTGGTGATAACCCCCTCGTGCTTTAGAGCTCCAATAACGCGCCGACTCGCTCCAAGACTTCGTCCAAAAGTTCAGGCGGTGCAGCCTCTTTGAACTCCGCGTGGCGACCCTTCCAAGCGAAGCTTCGAACTTGGTCGGTGATGACAACCCCTTCGGTCCGCATTTGCGGAGGAAGCTTTACCTCAAACAAATAGCCTTTCTGCTTGCTTGAGATGGGACAAACCAAGGCAAGCTCGCAGAGTGCGTTATATCGTTGCCCTGTCAAAACAAGGGCGGGTCGCCGGCCGGCTTGCTCATGCCCGACCTGCGGGCTAAAGTCCAGCCATGCGATGTCGCCGCGCTTCGGAACGTACGCTTTCACTCGTCTTCCCAAAAGCGCTCGCGACCGACGGGCTCGCCCCAATCAACCTCCGGATGAACATTTCCCGGCGTTATTGAGTCGAGCAGTTGGTCAAGCGTGTAGCGCGGCTTCGCGCGGCGCATCACGACGGCGTCTTCCTCTGAAGTAAGATCCACGCGATCCCCTTCACGCAATCCGGCGCTTTTAGCAAGCCCCTTGGGAATGCGGACGCCCAGGCTGTTGCCCCAACGCGTGACGACGGTCCTGGTTTTTTGCATGTATATACATCGGATATACCGCAAACTCGGCGCCGAGCCCTGCGGCTTGGACGTTAGAGACTACAGCTCTGCGCGTCCCGCCGCAGCAGCCGGCGTCGTTGTAGTTACTGTTACATTGACCGTATCGCTGCGGCCATGCGCATCGGTGATCGTGATGGCGCATGTGCCCACCGCTAAACTCACGATGCGCGCGCTACGTGGGAAGTTCGTCCCCTGTATTCCGCAGACGTTCGGATTGGAATTGGCGGCCGTGAACGGACCGCTGCTTTTGTCGGGAGGTTCCATGATGCCGACCAACATATTGCTGTTTGGGCCAAGCGTAAGCGATTTTCCCGGCCAGATACTCCAAGCCGATGTAAATACGGCGCGTTCCATCGCGAGCTTGCCATTGGCCTGTTGCACAAACGTGATGAACCAGATCGTTCCGTCGGAAGCGATGGTGACGCCCTCGGGAGCCATCCCGAAATTCGTGGCGCTATAGGGATTTACGGCGATCGGAATTTCGAGCGCGTTGCCCGTGCCCGTCGCCCGTATCCCTAAGCCTTCCCACCACAGATCGGTATACACAACGGCAGCTGATCCGGCGGCAACATCGTCGGGCATCGACTGATTGTCAACCGTACCGAGCGAGTTCGCGCATATCCCTGTCGCACAGCCGGCCGAAAGCTGATTGACCGCGCCGCAGGGCGTTGCGCTATTCGTCGTACAGCCGCCGAAGACTCCGGTTTGGTACACGAATCCATCGCCCGCCAACGCCATATACCGCGGGTGCGCGTTCTGGCCGAACGGAAACGTGAAGAAATTCGCAAGCGCGCCTGAAGACGGCGTGTATTTAATATCCGACGCGCCCGCGTTCACGGCGTCGTTTGCAACCCACACGTTGCCGCTGTTGTCCGGCGCAATGCCTTGCATCCGCGGTTGGTTAGGGCCGGGACTCGGCATCGCGACGATGCTCACCGCAGCGGTGGTGTACGGTCCCGCGATCGGCATTTTCCAAATGTAGTTTTGATTCGAAGTCAGGTACATGATGCCGCTGCCCGACGTCATCGAACGCGGTTCCGGGTTAGAAGATGGCCCCGGAAGCGGTAGGGTGATTTCCGAATAGTTCGCCTGCGAGAACGTGCCGGTGATGCGCGCCATTTTTGCCGGGCCTCCGGTTGTGGCTACCCACACCGTGCCGTCGTTGGTTTGCGTTGCAGAAAATGGAAACGCCGAGGACGCGATCTCAGTGAAGTTCCCGGTCGCAGGATCGAATTGCCCGATGTTCCCGGTGGTGGCTCCAGCGGACGTTCCAAATCCGGCGCCGCCCGTCGTGTAATACAGCTTGCCGTCCACGCCCGCGGTGACGTGTAATCCGCCGACGTCGTTGGCGCCGCCGCCCAGCGGATAGCCAATGAAGCCGCTCGACGGGGTAATCGTCGCGGTTCCGCTCTTGCCATTCGCAGCTGCGCTGAGCGCAAACGCGGCGGTCTGCGAATTCGTGAGCGTCAGGGTCGAGCTACCCGAACTATTCGAAAAACTCGACGTTGTCAGCGTAGAGGTTCCCGACGGCACGCTCAGCGTGACCGGTGAATCGTAGGTCCCGACGATCGTGTTGCCGCCGGCATCTTTGGCCTGCACCCCAACCGTTGTCGACGTGCCGACCGATGGATAGAGATCTCCGACGACGAGCGAAACCGAAGCGATCGTTCCGCCCAGCGTCAGCGGAAAGCTGTTGGCGACTCCAACCTTTACCGTGCCCGGTACGCTGCCGGTCGAGAGTATATTTCCTGTCGCATTCAACCCGTCGTACGTCTTCACAACGAACGTGGAAATGAAGCCCACGTCGGCGGCAATGGTTGCGGTGCAGGTCAAACCGCCGGTGCCGGGCGTGCAATTCGGCGAACTCGGCGTAAGGTTTGTGATTCCCGAGTTCAGCACGGTGCCGTCCGAAAGATCCTGCTCGATGTAGACCGATTTGGTGCTCGCCGACACATACTGCGGCTGAACTGCGTTCGGAATAGTAATCGAAAATACGGCGTCGGCCTTTGCGGCTGGACTCGAGCCGCTGTTCGCAATCGGCGGAGTCGCGCTCCCGCCGCCGCCGGAACATCCGGCAATGAGCGCGCACAGCAGCGCAAGAGCAACTCGCGAGGGTCTAACGTACATAGCCACTCCTAATGAATCGGGATCGTGGTGGTAGTGACGGTCACGGGGACCTTGATCGAGAGCCCACCGCTTTCGGTTATCGTGACGGTAGCGGTTCCGGCTGCGCCTGCGGTCAGCGTAAACGTGTACGCATTGACGGTCTTGACCGAGACCACCGACGTGTCGCTGGAACTTGCGGTATACGTGCCGTTGTACGCCGGATCGTTCGCTACAACGGTATCTATCTGGCCGGTTGCGGTAAAGTCCGCAGCTACGGGGACCGTCGTGAGGTGCGGAGTTGGAGCAGGCACGGGGGCCTGTTTATCGAGAGCCCACGGGATCGCGTAGAATTCCCACCAGTATGTCGTGTTTATGGTCGGGCAGAACCAGTAGATGTCGTTGATGAAGAACTTGTACGTCCACGGCGCTCCCAAAATCGGTTGCGGAGCGACGCCGGCGGGCAATCCCGGAGCGGCCTGGGCCTGCTGCGCCCACGGCGCCGGCGGATAACCGCCGCCCAAAAATGCCTCATAGTAATTTGCGCCGGTCGGCAGCGGCGTCGTTCCGATGAGATACCACAACGGATAACCCGGCGGAAAACACACGCCCGAGGTCCACGTTTTCGCGGTAAACGTCATCGATGCAAACCCGATAACTTGTGCGTTCGGAATGCTTTGCGCCGGCGGCGTCGTTGCGTGCGGACTTACCGGTGACAATTCGTTCATCTGCACGCTTGCCGAACCGGTGCTGGTGTTTTGCGCGGTAAGGGTGATCTGCGTGCCGTCCGGCCAGCCGTCGGCCGGAACCTGAAGGCCTCCGCTGACGTGCAATGCCGCAGCCGGCGTCGGAAGCGGCAGGTAGAGCGGCTGCGGTGTTTGACCGCTCGGCGCCGGACTCGGGGATGCGATGGTTACTGTTACTTGGGCTGAGTATGGTGCATCCGAGGGGAGTGGAACCGGTGTCGTCGCCGTCTGCGGTGTCGCGACAAAATTGTTGCTGCCGGCGCCGCCGCCGCAACCCGCTACAACGATCGCGCATGCGACAAATGTCGTAAACGCGAGAGATCTAAACACAGATCTTTGCATGTATCCATTCCCTGCAAGCAAACGCGCAGTAGTTGCGCGCCGTTCAGGATATTAAGAAACGCGCCTTCTTGAAAATGCGCGAATCGGATCAACTTAACGTGAAATATTGGCGACGTTAATCTTAAAACTAATAACTATCGCGACGCAATCTGCACGAGCTTATAGGAAGACGTTTCCTGTCATGGCGAGCCGCGCGCCCATAGTGTCATGGCGAGCCGCGCGCCCATAGTGTCATGGCGAGCGGCTTGGTGTCATCCTGAGCCTGTCGAAGGACCCTGAGCAGCGCGCGGCAGCGCGCAAGTCGAAGGGAGGCCTATGATCTTCACCCCGGAAGGCGCCTGGATCGCGCAGCGCGACTACGGCCCCTATCCGACGATGGTATGGCGCAACGTCGCGACCACGCCGCACGACGTCGAGCACATGTACCTCTACATCTCGCGCGCGGCCGACGGCACGCTGCAAGCTTTCTTGCGCAATCCCGAACAAAACGCCGGCGCACGCGTCGGCCTACGCACGGTTGTGATCAGCGATAACTCCATCCGACTCGAAAAGAGCGGCAGCGATCCCATCACCGGCACGATCTCGCCCGACACCAACGCCCTCACGCTGAACGACCCCGGCCTCCCCGGCCCGTTCGCCTTTACGCGCGCGCCGATGATCACGGGCCTCGCGCCGTTCCGCGATCACCAACCGCAAGCGATGAACGACGGCTGGCCAACCGGCACGCTCGCCTCCGCCGCGATCGACGCCAATGCGATCGCGCAAATCGTGAACGACATCCGAAACACCGCACCCGCGCCGCGCGCGCCCTACATTCAAAGCTTACTGATCGCGCGCCACGGAAAACTCGTCCTCGACGAGTACTTCAACGGCTTCGGCCCAACCCGGCCGCACGACGTCCGCTCCGCCGGCAAAACCGTGACGACGCTCATGGTCGGCCGCGCCATGGCCGACAGCCTCGCGTTCTCCCCCGACACGCGCATCGCGTCGATCCGGTCTGGCTGTACGACAGCACGACGAAACATTCGTATGTCGAAAACGGCGGCGGCGACTACGGCTACGGCTGGCATCTCGAAACCTACACCGTCGGCGGCCGCACGATTAACGCCTACAACGCCGGCGGCAACGGCGGCCAACTGATGTACGTCTTCCCGCAACTCGACCTGACCGTCATGATTACAGCGGCCAACTACGACCAGTATCCGGTGTGGAGCGCCTTCCAGACGCAACTGGTCCCGCGAATCCTCGCAGCCGTTCATTGATCTTACTGGAAACGGAACGCCTGCTTTTTCGAAAGCACGAACCCTCCGACGAGGCTGCGTTCGTGCAGATGCAAATGGACCCGGAGTTTCGTCGCAATGTCGGCGGCCGTGTGCTGCCGCCCGATCAGGCCGTGCAGCGCTTTCGGAGCCGCTATCTTCGCAAGCCGGATGGCAGCTTCGGTCTCTGGGCTACGATTCTAAAAGAAGAAAACACGTACATCGGCTACTGCGGGCTCGCCGGCGATCGCGCAGAGCCCTCGCTCGCCTATTACATCGCGCGGCCGTATTGGGGCCGCGGACTTGCCACCGAGGCAGCTCGCGCCTTTGTTGATTTTGGTTTTGCTAAACTCAAGCTGCCGCGCATCGTGGCTAGCGCGGAAAAAGGTCACAGCGCCTCAGACCGGATTCTGGAAAAATTGGGCTTCGCACTCGAGCGCGAAGAGAACGTTGGAACTGCCGCCCGCGTGATCTGCCATTACGCGTTGTCGCTTAGAGTTTAACCTGAACTCCCTTACAGGTCGGCTTGGGGACACGTTCGCCGACCCGTCGCATGCCTTCGATATGAAACCGCGCGGCGTCGCGAATGTTCTTGATAACTTCTTCCTCGGTGTCACCCGTTGCGACGCACCCGGGCAAATCGGGAAGATAAGCAGATAAGTTACGTGGCCCAAACTCAATCACGGCAGCGTATTCCATGCTTGCTAATATTCTACGACTCGAAGTCGGCGCACTGCTTTTTCATAGGCCTTATCGTGCGGATCCAAAGTTAGAACCCTTACCGTACGAGCCGATTCGTCCACCACGAAGACAGCCACATACTCCACGGCGAGAAACCGTAAGTGTACCGCTCTCGCGCTCTTGAGTTGTCCATGTTTCTTGGGGAACTGCTTTGGGTTGGCCTCGAGTGCGCTTACTAACTCCCGAAGGGTCGGCGAAAATCGCGCGTCGTCCAAACCATATCTAGATACATCATGACCGACTTCGCGATGAAACCGTATTTTCCAAGGCTCTCGGCCGGCCGGCGCGACTGTATCGAACCTCGTTCGCCTCATCGATGGCGTCTAGCAGAGCGCGCGCATCGATAAATTCGCTCGCCGGTGCGTTCGCGCGTCGTTCCAGCTCGGCATCGTCCGCCGGACCAGAGCGCGGCTTGAATAATTCCTCGACGCCGCAACCCAGCACGGCGGCAATCCTCTCGAGGACTTGAACGGTAACGTTCCCCTCACCGGATTCGATTTTTGAAATGGTCTGCCGGGCGACTCGTGCCTTATCCGCAAGATCGGCCTGGGAGATTCGATTTTCGGCTCGCCTGTAGACGACATTTCGCTGCAACGCCTCCATGGCGTCCGGTGCCCGTCCATTGGCTGCGTTCTTCATGAGAAAATGTTAGCGGACTTTTGTTTAATTGTCAATTATAATAGTCAATCAAACCCATCTAAGTGTCATCCTGAGCCGGCGCCGTACGGCGCCGCTGTCGAAGGACCCCGAGCGGAGCGAGGGGCAAACCTCGGCCATGCGCCGCCGCACCTTCGTAGCTTCCGCCGCTGGCTTTTTAGGCGCTAACGCCCTCGCCCGCGGCGCGACGCTCAGCGCAAGCACGCCCGACCTCATCGTCACCAATGCCACCATACACACGGTCGACCCGCGCTTCCCGAACCCCGAAGCGTTTGTGGTGCGCAACGGGCACTTCGGATTCGTCGGCTCACTGCGCGGCGCGAAAAACTACGCGAGCCGCGGCGCGAAAACACTCGACCTCGCCCACGCCACCGTGCTCCCCGGGCTGATCGACTCGCATCTGCATTTGCTGAACGTCGGCATGGCGTTGCACGAGGTAGATCTCTTCCACCTCACCTCATACGAAGATGTCGTACGCAAAACCGTGGAGTACGCCCGCGCCTCGCCCGATCCGTGGATCATCGGCGACGGCTGGGACCAAAATCTCTGGCACTCCAAAGCGTTCCCCACCCACGACGCCCTCACCGCGGCTCTCCCAAACCGCCCGGTGATCCTAAGGCGCGTCGACGACCACGCACTCCTCGCAAACGCCCCCTTCCCCGCCGGCGGCCGCATCATCCGTGACGCAAGCGGCAACCCCACCCTAACCCGCCCACCGACGACCAAATCCGCCGCGCCACCATCGCCGCCATCCCCACCGCCATCGGCGACCCGGGCGTGAGCTACCAAACGGCCCAAGCCTACGATAAAGTCGCCGACGAAAATAAGTTCACGCTGCGCAACCACGTGATGATCGCCGACAACGCCGAACTCATCGCCGCGCATTTCGCGCACGGACCGATCGTCGGCGCCTACGACGGACGCATCCAGATTCGCGCGGTCAAACTCTATATCGATGGCGCGCTCGGCTCGCGCGGCGCCGCACTGTTGGAACCGTACAGCGACGACCCCGGCAACACCGGACTGCTGCGCACCACGCCCGAGCACATCCAAGACGTTGCCACCCGCGCGCTGCGCGCCGGCTTCCAAACCGCCGTGCACCGCAAAAAAAGACGCGCCGTGCCCACGCGCGACCATCGCTTCCGTATCGAGCACGCGCAAGTCTTAAGTCCGCACCTCGCGTCCTGCCCGCGATGCAGACGACCCATCAAATCAGCGACATGGACTGGGCGGCGACGCGGCCCCCAAAATACCGGCGTCACCATCGCCAACGGCACCGACGCGCCGGTCGAAGCGGTCAATCCGCTGCGCACTTTCCACGCCGCCATCTCGCGGCAGAATGAAGAGAACCAACCGCCGGGCGGATGGTATCCCAATCAAGCGATGACGCGCGACGAAGCGCTCAAATCGATGACGATCTGGGCCGCCCGCGCGAATTTTATGGAACGCGAGATCGGTTCGATCTCACCAGGGAAGCACGCAGACTTTGTAGTGATGGATCGCGACTGGATGAAGGTGCCGGCGGGCGCGATTATGGCGACAACCGTTGTTGCGACGCATTTCTCAGGCGGACAATTCCAGCGCCAAGCGTCAGGCGGCAGCGTTGCGGAATCATTCAGCGCTCGAAAGTCACACACTTGCACCGATTAAGATTCATAAACAAGGTGGGAACCCGAGCGGCGCCCCCTTCATTTAAGTGAACCACACGTTTCTTCGCCAAGAGGAAGAGATATGAAATACCAAGATGAGCCCGATTGGCTTCGCTACGACCTCCCTATCGTTAGCGGGCCTCATTTTGGATTAGTGACTGGCATCCAGCGGTCTTATGGAAACCGGACAGTCGTGCGATACCGCGATCTTGACGCGGGTGTGTTTCGCGACGTCGTTGTTGACGACGTCCGGCCAGCTACTTCTGCCGCAGTTCAAGATCAGATAAGAAAGCACGGTCCCTTAGACACTGTCGATACGCCGTGTGCCAGATGTTCGGCGGGCGATCATGATTCGTGCGTCGATAGTGGAGTCGACGATATGAATGAATTGGCGTGCCAATGTCATGAATGCGACAAAGAATTCTGGCGTAGGACGAAGCAGCTACGCGCCGATGGCTCGTGGGGTCCAGTAGATTTTCGATGATTAGATGCCCCAAGGAGCGCGACAACAGGACTCGAGCGGCACGGGCGCTGCGATTTCCGGCTATGCGGCGTTAACGGCTAGCCGACCGGACCGAAGCCGTCGTAGCCCGCTTAATGCTCCGTGATACAGTCTTGCCGCCCGTCCTCCAGGCGCGGCAGGAGTGCCTAGCGCGCAGTTCGGATTCATCGCGACAGGGCCTTAAATCGCCATACCTAGTTCAAGGAGCGTACTTCCATTACTGAATCGGAGAAATTCGAGCGCGATCGGACGTGCTATGAACAAAATTGCGAACAGCTTCGACACCTCAATTTGATTATGTGGCAAGTCCCAATCGTCGCGATGACATTAATGGGAGGCCTTTGGTACGCCGTCGCCAGCGTCAAAGACGTTGATGCCCACGCAAGAGCAGTCGTCCTGGGATTCTCGGCAATCGCGGCGCTTGTGCTCATATTTATGGTTAATCGCGTAAGGAACGTATTTGGCGAATATTTGCTTAAAGTCGAGGCGTTTAATCCTATAGCCTTCGCGGACTCAAAGCATGAACATATTTGGTTCGCCCTCTTGAAGGAGCGCGCCGTTGTCCTAGGGTTTAGCATCCTAATGGGAATCGCTGGTTTGATGAGTGCCGTGGCCGCCTGCATGATCTGGGCCGGAGCGTTGACATTCAATCCATGAAGTCATCAAAAACCGACAGCCGACAGATCACTCTCTCTGCGTCGCCGTTCCTAGATCGTAACACCTGGATAAACGAGAACGAATTTGCGGTCGCCGTTCGCGACATTTACCCCGTAGCGCCCGGGCATACGCTGATTCTGCCCAAGAGGATCGTCAGCTCGATTTTCGACCTAGGCGAACACGAGATATTGGCCTGCTGGCAATTACTGGGTGCCGAGCGCGAACGCCTTACGTCGGAATTCAATCCGGATGGATTTAATGTCGGTGTCAATGTGGGGACCGCAGCGGGCCAAACGGTCGGTCACGCCCATATTCATCTTATCCCGCGGTATCATGGGGATCACCCGGCGCCACGGGGCGGGATAAGGGCAGTGATGCCTGGTAAGGCGGATTACGAGGAGCACTAGTTCATTTAGACGTTCTATTAACCATGTGACCTCGGATCAAATGGAAGATTCCTGACGTTCGACGGGTCGAGGGGGTGCTGCGATGGCTATCGCCCAAACTGCCGCAAGCAATCCACGCGCCGCTAAAGGCTATCCGATTTGAGTATTGGTCTAACCGGCCTACGTTCGCTCGACCTCCGCATGACTTACAGAAGCGGTGAATCGGATATTGCGGCTGATTTCCTGATCCCGTGTTTGCAGCGCGCATGGCGATACGATCGCGCCGCCGGCTTTTTCGCCAGCTCGCTTCTAAGGCGAATTCTAACAGGTCTAAAACCATTTGTAATGAGTGGCGGTCGGATGCGGCTTGTTACGAGCCCCCACCTAACATCTGAGGATACCGAACAAATCGCCCAGGGCTACGCGGAAAGAGAAGCCATTGCAGCTGTGCGAGCAATGGAGGCTCTTCGGGAATTATCGGCAGAGGACGATAATGCTTATACTCGCCTCGCGTGGCTCGTCGCAAATAATGCGATCGACATCCGCCTGGCGCTGCCCAATAGAAATACCGGTGTCAGAGGAATTTACCACGAAAAAATTGGCATCTTTCGCGACGAGAACGATGCAGTAGCTTTCACCGGTTCATTAAATGAATCTTTCGCAGCCCTCGAAGGCAATATTGAGAACATAGACGTGTTTACTTCGTGGTCGGAACCGGCTCGAGTGAACGAAAAAACCACTTACTTCGAACGTCTTTGGTCAGGCCAGACACCTCAAGTGGAAATTCTAGACTTTCCCGAAGCCCTAAAGCGCCAACTGATCAGCGAAGCGCCGAGCGAATACCCCGAGGAAACCCCGAATAGCTCATCGCGGCCAGCCACTGCGGCAAAGGTCCTGAAAGAGCATCAACTCGACGCCTTGGCCGCTTGGGGTCAGAACGCGCACAGGGGCATCCTGGAAATGGCTACGGGCTCGGGAAAAACGTTCGTCGCTCTTAACGGCATGAGACAAATGATTGAGCAGAAACAAATCTCAACCGGTCTGATTCTCGTTCCGTACATTGCTATCGCTGATCAGTGGCGACAAGAGATTGAGGAAGTCTTAGGGCTGGAAGTCATAGTATGTCATTCACAAAGCGGCGACTGGCGGGCACGCTTGAAGACGGCTCTGGCGCTCGCCAGATTTCGCGAAGCCCCAACGGTGATCGTTGCCCTCTATGACACAGCTTCCACCTCCGAATTTCGCGAAATAGCAAGAAGCCAGCTCAAGGAGCCGGCGCTGTTGGTCGCGGATGAAGTTCACAACATTACAATCGATAGCGCAGATGATTTGCTCCTCGAAACCTACCAGTACCGCCTAGGTTTGTCCGCGACGCCGGAACGCTATCTAGATGATCCGGGTACGAGTAGGCTAACGGCTTATTTCGACGGCATAGTTTTTAGGTATTCACTGGCACAAGCGATAGCCGACGATGTCTTAACCCCGTATGACTACCATCCGGTAGTATGCGGTCCTGATGATGAGGGCGGCCCGTGGCTATTCACGGGCGTGAATTCCGCGAAGTTAAACAAGTTTACGCAGATCTTTGAAAACACGACAGCAGCGAGCGAGGGCTATGCGCTGATATATTGCCAACCCCAGCAACTGGACGATACGAAGGAATGGCTGGGCGTCACGATGCGAAAGCCGATCCACACGTTCACGGCTCAGGAAGATCTGCCTGAGCGTCGAGAGATTTTGCGAGAGTTTGGCAGTGGCCACCTGTATGCCTTAGTAGCTATGCGATGCCTCGACGAAGGCGTTGACGTGCCACCTACTCGCTCAGCATTCTTGCTAGGGAGCTCTGAAAACCCCAAACAATTCGTGCAACGCCGTGGCCGAGTGCTACGCAAGTATCCACGCAAGACATCAGCAACAATCTATGATTTCATATATCTTCCCAGGCCTGAGACAGCACGGCGTGAAACCGAAATACGAAAAGAGCTCACGAGGTTCGCGGAATTCGCCCTAGCCGCTAGAAATTCAAGAGACGCCTTTGACGAGATCGTGCGCGTCGCCGAAGCTCGCGGAATCCCATTAGCGCAGTACGCGACTGCACCGGTATAAGGAGACTGAACGTGGCGCAACATCGCTCGGCCAGAGAAATTATTGACCAAGTGCTAGGAGAGGTGGGTGGTCAGAACCTGGACCTTCTTCGCGAAATTGTGGAAATAGAAGAAATTCATCTCTCCGACAAGGGGACGGTAGCCGCACCACTTGTTGCGGCCGCTATCGAGCGGGCGGCTAAGCTACAAGCCGAAAACACGAAGGAGTCCCCATGATATTGGAACGCCTTCAAATGCGCGATTTTCGGTGTTACGCCGGCGTCGTAGAATTCCAGTTTTCGAACGACCCTAAGCGAAACACCACCGTAATTCAAGGCACTAATGGCGCGGGGAAGACGTCGATCCTTCAGGCGCTACTTTTTGCCCTTTACGGCAAAAGCGCTGTGACCACCGACTCTCCAATCATCAGCAACGATGCCCTAAGAAGCGGGGACGAACGAAATCCCGCGAGGGCCTCGGTTACCCTCGAATTCTCGGATGCTGGGAAAAGATACAAGTTAAACCGCGAGATTCACGGGTTTCTGGTCGCAGGAAAAATTACATACGTAAGTTCTCAGAATAGCGTCCGACTGACCTATACAACGCCCGACGGGAATACCGAGAAAGATCCTTTCCCGGATCAAAGCATCGAGCGGATGCTGCCGAGTCCGATCAGGACATTCTTCTTTTTCGATGGCGATCGAATTGCTGACTTCACGAAACCTGGTCGCGAGCGCGACGAAAAAATAAGCCGCGCCGTCAATGACGTTCTACACATTGAGGCACTCAGCCGAGCAGCCAGTCGCGTTTCCAGAATCGCTGCTGATAAAAACCGCGATCTAGAAAAAAGCCGCGCTCCAGCTGTTGGAAAGACCGCTTCCGACGTTCAGGTCCAAGAGCGTGAAATAACTCGCAAACGCGAACGACTGAATGACCTTAAAGACGATATTCAACGGTCTGAAACACGTTCTGATGTGATTGACTCCGAGCTGGCGAAGATTCTTGAGACCGCTCGATTGAGTCAAGCAAGAAAAGCCGTTGAATCAAAAAGGGAGCGCGCAATCATTCACCTTCAGGAGCTGCGTCGAGAGCTCGTAGCATCCACGCTCAAGGCAATACCCGCCCTTATCGGGCCGCAAATCGCCCAAGCGTCGAAGGTTTTGTCGACGTATAAGCGACACCACGAAATACCGGCGCGAATAGCGGACTATTTCCTAGGAGACCTTCTCAAGGAAGGGGTGTGCATTTGCGGGCGCCCCCTCGACGACGGCAGTTCGGCACGCAAGGAACTTGAGAAAATCCTAGCGTCGCTAATTCCAAACTCCATACAAGAGGTCGCGACAGACCTTTCTGCCCGCCTAAGGCCCTTGACTAATGGCGGCGCTGAGCTCGGTAACGCGGTCGTTCATATTCTTACTGCTATCGATGACACCAATCACGAGATAAGCCGTGCCGATAAGGAAATCGAACGTATAGGTCGTGATATTGATGAAAAAGCTATTGACCGTGCGCAGCGCCTGAATGCGGAACGAAAAGTCCTTACTCAAGAGCTTCAGCACCTAAAAGAGCAAAAGGGAAAATATGAACATGACCTCGAGCTTGCCCTAAGCACGAAAAAATTGCTCGAAGATCGGCTGAAGGCGGAGCTCCAAAAACGGCATGATCTTCGCGGCTTACGCGAGCAATGGACAATTAGCCGCGCCTGTGCGGACGCGCTCCAAAAAGCAAAAAACCTACTGGAGGATAGACTGCGAGAATCCCTCGGAACGGAAGCGACCGACATACTTAAGAATTTAGCGTCGACGTCAAAGAAATATTTCTTCTCCGAAGTTAAAGTCGATCGTAACTTTCTTCTCCGAGTTCTCGATCAAAAAGGTAGAGATGTCCGCGCGGATCTCTCAATGGGAGAAACGCAAGTCAGCTCGCTCGCCTTCATGCTGGCGATGACGCGGCTTGGCGGCCAAGAAGCCCCCTTGGTTGTCGACACGCCGCTCGCACGGCTAGACGTTTCGGTCCGAGCGAACGCTGCCCATTGGCTGCCACTCCTAACCACACAATTGATTTTGCTTGTAACAGACGCAGAATTCGGACCAGAGGTTCAGGCGGAACTTGAGCCCAGGATAGGTTCGAGAATGGTATTAAACCCAAGCGCTGCTGGAACGGCGATTGCGAAGGTTAACAATGCCTAGAGTTCGCATCGAATCCGAATACCACGAGTTTTACCGAGTACTGGCAAGAGACGACGGGGATACTTCAAGGCGCCGAACGTTCGGTACGATGAAGGACGTTTTCATGCTGGCATTTGGTTTTGGCGCAGCTAAACGCCAACGCACACCCCTCGCAGCTTCGCGGGATATTTTTGAGGCCGACTCCACATTGATGCCGAAAGACTGGGATCTTATCAAGGCAGTAGTGCTCGCGTCAGACGAAGGCGCCTTGGCCTCAATAGCGGATGCCGATCGCCTGGTCCAAATCGCCCAGGAATACGCAAATGCGGGCATCCGCATTCTGAAAGGCGAGTATCTAGCTGCCCAGCCGGAGGAAAGCCTGGCAGCGGCGTTGCTGCAGGTCCTAGCCCAATTGCGGGGCGAGGGCGCGACCCAAAGCCGAGCGGCTAAATAACAGCCTCAAGGCAGCACCGTGAAGGGCTACCATTGCGTGGCCAGATACTATATATTGTGGTTGTAGATCCTGCCTACCCCACCGGGAGGAAAGCCGAATGACCTTATCGAACGTACGTTCGGTAGATATGCGGCCGTCACCGCGGGATAGGAGACTGTGTCAATGAGACCCTCTGAGGCGATCGCGCGCGTTCAGAATGCCTATCTTGCCGATTCAAGGCCCTGGGTTATTGGCTTCAGCGGAGGCAAGGACTCGACTGCAACGTTGCAGCTAGTTTGGTCAGCGCTGGAGCGACTGCCCGCCGGCAGTGCTAAGAAGCCCGTTTATATTCTTTCTTCGAATACGCTTGTCGAGTCGCCGTTGATTGTACGCTACATCGGGGGCACGCTTAAGAGCATTAATGAGCAGGCTGTCGACCGAGGGTTGCCCATCAGCGCATCACTTGTCGAGCCGATCGTTGAAGAATCATTCTGGGTCAATGTCATCGGCCGCGGATATCCAGCTCCATCGACAAAATTTCGCTGGTGCACTGATCGACTCAAGATATCTCCGGCTAATCGTTTCATCAAGGACCAAGTTGCGCGATTTGGCGAGGTGGTGCTCGTCCTAGGCGTACGAAAAGCCGAGAGCGCAACTCGGGCTCAGGTAATGGCACTCCACGAAATCGATGGCTCAGAGTTTCGAACTCATTCGACTCTTAGCGGAGCCTTAGTATTTGCGCCGATCGAAAATTGGTCGACCGATGACGTGTGGGGCTACCTTCTGCAAAATCCTCGCACGCAGTGGGGCAGTGACAACAACGACCTGGCTGCCATGTATCGCACAGCGGACGGAGAGTGCCCTCTTGTGGTTGACACCACTACGCCATCTTGTGGTAGTAGTAGGTTCGGCTGCTGGGTTTGCACGGTTGTTACGCGCGACAAGAGCATGCAGGCCATGGTTGACGCTGGTCTGGCTCCATGGATGGAGCAGCTTTTGGAAATCCGTGACTTTCTAGCCGATACTCAAGTCGCCAGTCGCAAAAGAGAGACTCGATCCATTAGAAAGCTCGATGGACGAATTCTACTGAAAGATTCCGGCGATGAGGCCGCCTTCGGTCCTTATAGGTTAGAATTCTGCAAGGAGTTGCTTGAGAGGCTGCTTCGTATCCAAACATCATTGCCCCCAGAAGCAGGCGATATTAGTCTTATCTCCGACGAGGAGCTCGTTACCATACGAAAGTTTTGGCGAGAGCAACGTAACGACTGGGAAGACTCAGTACCGAAGATCTATGAACGTGTGACTGCAAAGCGATGGTTTTCGCTTACCGATACCTCGTCTTCTTCGGAAGATGATGCAGAAGTGATCAGAGGTGCCTGCGAAAAGCATGGGGTTCCATCTCTTCTCCTTCGAAGGCTCCTGGACGCCGAACGGCGCGCCAGCGGAATGCGTCGACGCGTCGGCATTTATGATCGGCTTTCATCAATTCTCGACGAGGATTGGCGCAGTGACGAACAGGTTGCGCACGACATTGCGGTCCTAGGATCGTAGGCGAGTCATGTTGCTAAAACAGATAACACTAAGAAATTACAGGGTGTTCCCAGATGCCACATTCGATTTGCGCACAACTTTTGAACGACCCATCATCCTTTTTACCGGAAACAATGGAGCCGGGAAGACGAGCACTCTCGAAGCTTTTCGTTTAGCGCTGTATGGGCGTCGGGCATTTGTAGGCCTTAGCGACGAAGAGATTCAAGCCAGTCTCCGCGCGAAATTCTGCGGCGGAAACCTTTCACAGCAGATGTCGATTGCGTTATCCTTTGATTATTCTGACATCGGAGAGACGCATTCGGTTGAACTTGTCCGCTCCTGGCGTCTGCGCAGAAAAACAATTGGCGAGTCACTAAGCTTAACGGTTGACGGCTGCGGAATCGGTACTGATCTAGCGGACGATCTTCTTTCAAAGATAGTCCCGGCGGAAGTCTTTCGGTATTTCTTTTTTGACGCTGAGCGAATTGCTGACATCACCGACTGGGAAGGTGATGACGACTCGACGCTTTTTGCCTCTGTGAATGAGCTCCTTGGGCTTGATCTCGCATCTCAATTGGAACGTGATCTGGAACACGTGGTGCTAAAAAGCACCGTAAAGCCTGGGCCCTCACTCGAGTCGCTAAACTCGACGCTCGCACAACTGGAGAGCCGCCTGGTCGCGATTAAGGACAAACTAAAAACAAAGCGACACGAACTTTCCGTTGCCACCAGAATGCAAGAGGCCTGCAGGCGCCGCTTTACGGCGCTCGGCGGAGTGTTTGCCGAGGACCGCACACGGGATGAAACCGAGTTGAGCGAGCTTCAATCTCAGCGCGATGCCATTGAGCAAGCGCTCCGCGATGACGCCGCTTCTATTATGCCTCTCCTGATTGCCCCGCGCGTTTTCGGGACCATGAAGGCGGACGTGGCGAAATCCGAGACATTAGAAATCCTTGCCGTGATACAACACGCGATAACTGAATCAGAAGGCGTGCTAACTACTCGAATTGCCGAACTCGTTGGACGTGACCAAATCGCCGGTCTTATCAAAGCCATTCGTGAGTCATTGCTTCCAAAACCGGTGGCGCTGGACCATGAACCGCTCGACCTGTCTCTGCGTGAAGCAAGCTGGATGCGAACCGTCCTCAATCGCGAGTTACCGGCACTTTGCGAGCGTTTAGCTGAGATGGCAAATCGACATCGTGACCTGGTAGGGAAAATGGAGATCCTTCTTGCGCGCCTAAAACTTGCTCCCAAAGGCGACGGTGTACTAATTGACGCCATCGGCGCTCTAGAAAATGCTACCGGCGAACTAACTCGAGCACAGGACTCGGCCACTGCCGCACAGGCAGAATTCAACGAATGCACGTCTGCCATTGAAACAACACGAGAAGAGCTGCGTAAAGCGCGGCATGAGGCATTCCGCGGCCAACGCCTTTCGGTGCGCGATTCCCTTATTAACAAGGTCGCCGCAATGTTACCCGAGTTCGCAGATCAACTGCGGAGAAGTAAGGAAACGCGCTTCGCTGAACACCTTTTTGAGTCTATCGAGCGACTCTGGCATAAGGAAGGCCGCTTAAAATCAGTGGTGGTAGATTTTAAGCAGCGCAACATAGATCTCGTTGGCACCGCCGGCACAATACTTAAGCGGGATCTATCGGCAGCGGAGAAGCAGCTCTTCGCCATAGCCTTTATCTTTTCGCTGGCAAAGCTTTCAAACCGCAACCTCCCGTTTGTTGTAGATACACCACTTGCTCGGCTCGATAAAGCTCATAGATTACGACTGCTTTCCGAATTTTTGCCAAATTCCACTCATCAGGCAATATTGTTCTCCACGGACACTGAAGTCGTTGGCTCACTCCTAGACACAACTAAGCCTTTTATTGCGCGCCAGTATGAACTGGCCGACTATAACGGCGGGATCACGCAACCGGTTCAGTTGGCGATCGCGTTATGAAATCAGTTGCGCGCGTTACGCTGTCGCATACGGCCACAGCTAACTTGAAGCAGATCGCCCAAAAAACGCGACTCACACCTAACGTCATTGCCAGATTTGCAATGCTTGCCTCTTTTGAGCACGATAGTATCCCTGCGCCGGATCTGGGAAAGCCCGAGCTCGTCATCAACCAGAGTTCGCTCTTCGGTGAGCTAGAGCCGTTCCTGCTAACGGCCTTCAGCGCAAAGACTAAAGGCGTTGTCGATTCGGACCGTTCAAAGCTCCTAGCCGCACACATCGCGCGCGGTGCCGCACATCTCACGCTGCGCGTTAACTCGGTGATCGACCTCGTTAAGCTCTGCATCACATGATTTATCTCGACTACGCCGCAACTACGCCATGTTGCCCCGAGGTTGTCGAAGCGATGCTTCCGTTTTTTGCTAATAAATTCGCTAATGCCTCGTCAATCGATCACTCAATGGGGGCCGAAGCAAGGAACGCCGTTGAGGACGCGCGTTCGTGTGTCGCTGAACTCGTCGGAGCCAAAACCGAGGATGTAATCTTTACATCCGGATCCACCGAGGCGAACAATCTAGTCCTTTCCGGCACAAACCGCTTCGTGATAACTTCAGCCACTGAGCATCCGTCGGTGCTCGACTACGTCATGAAGTGCCGGCAAGATACCTCATCGGTTCTGGCAGTCTCAAATCAAGGCAAAGTTGATGAAGCTTGCCTTAGAACCCAACTTGAGCATTGCGACGCAGCATTGGTTTCAATTATGCATACGAACAATGAAACCGGCGCGATGAACGACTTGGACCACCTATTTGAGGCGGCCAAGGACAACAACGCTCTCTTTCATAGCGACATGTCCCAAGCTTTTCTGGCGGCACCGATAGATTTTCGGAAATCTAAATACGACGGCATCTCGGTTTCGGCTCATAAGCTCTACGGACCGAAGGGGGTGGGTGCGCTAATTTGCAACAGCCGCCTTCGAAACGAGATAACGCCACTCTCTTTCGGCGGCGGACATGAACGCGGTCTCCGGTCAGGCACTTTGAATGTCCCCGGGATCGTAGGCTTTGGCGTAGCCGCGGCACTTCTGAAGCGTCGCTTTTTCGAGATCAATCAACACGTGACGGAAATGCGCAAGACCTTCGTGGGCGATTTGTTGCGGCGTTTTTCGGGAGCTGTAACCATAAATGGGGGCGACAGCGCCAGCCCGCACGTGCTATCCGTAACTCTTCAGGGCGTCAACAACCGCGCACTGCTTAGGTTGGCTTCAAGAGAACTTTGCTTCTCCTTGGGCTCGGCTTGCGCAACGAACAAGAATGAGCCGTCCTATGTATTGCGGGCACTTGGGCTGAGCGATCAGCAATGCAACGAAACAATTCGAATTAGTTTCGGGGCTATGACCACACTGGATGATGTGATGACAGCATCCAAGTTAATTGCGTCGAGCGCAAATGGCCTACTCGAAATGGTGGCTTAGCCTTTACCACCACGTAGTTCTTTTGCTCGTGCGCGCCGGGCGGCCAGACACTCCCTGCAAAACAATTTGCTCTCTAGGGGCCTCTCGCCGCACTTCGAGCACAATCCCTTTGAAATTCTCTCCTCAGCCTTTCCCACGCTCATACCTCAGGTCGCCAACAGATTAAAGGTCATAACAATGTCACTCATTAGATAATTTAACCGACTTTGCCCCGGGCCGTGCTTCCCCCGAAGGTAGCCGGACGGCGTCTTTTCAACAGTTGGCAAGCCTTTCCCCTCGACGCAACGCGTCATGAAAAGGCTCTTTGCGTAATCGCTTCCGTGCGCCGACGCGTTGCGAATGTAAACCATCCTCCTAATGACCTCAATGCGATTAGAAGCGATATCTGAAAATGGGCGGCCGTCACGAAAGTACAGCCTAGCTCTTTCCTGAGTTCTTTCGATTGGAAGCCAGTCTATAAACCCGCGCCGGCTCGCGAGAAGTTTATGGGCCAGCGGATACGATCTGATCTCCAAAAGCGGCCGCACTTTTCTATTCCCCGACATGTACCGGCGACAAAGAAGACCAATAAATAATTCCTCGAGCATGCTCTCAAACTCCAGCGAAAACTGTATCATGGCACCTCGATAGACGTTGTGTACGTCCGTAAGCAGAATTCGATCCTGCCGATACAGTTTTTCTATTCGCGAGACATGTAACTCTAGGGCGCGCGCTCGACGGATTAAGCGGAAAGAGAGATCACGTATCGAACGCGCCATCACATACTTCGGCTAAGAATCGTAATCGCTGCTGCCGACTTACCGCGTCCGGACGAACCGACTGAAAGGCCTCCGCATACTCCTCCGGGTACTCTTCATCATCGATCTGAGTCGACGCATCCATCAAATACTCCCGAAGAGATTTAGGCAGGCGATTTGGGCTCCGCTTCGCAAGGTTTGATCCCAAACCAAACATTTTGTCATATAAATATGCAAACAGCGAATAAAAATGAATATCTAAGCTATAGGCCGACGAGCTGATTTCCGTGCCGATTAGGCCGTCGATAGCGTCCATTACCGTTCGGAAGCGCCTAGATACTTCATTTCGCCCTGGAAACATCTCATCGAAATCGCCATAGTACCGGCTTATGATCTGTTGCGTTTTCTTGGTGACTCCCGAAACGATTAAAATGCAAAGATCACTCGTAATTTCCACTTCAAGCATTCGCGCGATCCTGATCTCGGCGTTTCGTAGCCATAGGCGCCATCGCTCCAATTGTTCTAGCGCGAGATTGTACATTTCTGTCTTGAAGTCACCGAAATATTCTGCATTCCTCAGCTCTTGACGATTTAGCCTAACGCCTGTGGAATTTAGACGAGAAAATATCTGAAGCACCTCACGTTCTTCAATCTGCGATGGAAGGACGTGCGTGCTGAATTCGTATCCCAGAATATCGTGTTTTACATCCTCCGGGAGATCACCGTAGGGAGTGTCGGCTATGCTCTTATTGTGAATAGCCTTGACTAGGAAATCATCGCTTTCGTCAAAATCCGCTAGACAACTGGGGTCTATAAATGCGAATAACGTTCGGAGACGTTGCTGGCCATCCACGACCTCTCGGGTGGCTTCTTGACTTGCAAGATCTATGCGCTCCCAAATATAGATTACAGGTGCAGGCCACCCACGTACCACAGTGTCGATAAAAAACGACTTCGCGCCTGAACTCCAAACAGATCGGCGCTGAAATACCGGGTTTAAGTCAAGATTTCCCTGGCGCTGCCAGGCCAGGAAATCAGCGACGCGATATTGGGTCTTTTTAATTTCCATGAGGGTTACAGTGTCGTTTTGCCGCGTCGCCATAGCGCGATCACCAAGCGCAGTTCGGCAGAAGCCATAAATTCAGGTTGGATTATCAGATTAAGACTGTTCATTAGCTGTACCTTGACTTAAAGAGAGCTAGCCGGACGAAATACTGCCGCCGCGACGAAATCAAAAGACCACGCGCAGAAAAACGCTTACCAGGACCTCGCCACACGACCCGTCCCATCTTCAGAGCCGGACCAAGCCTCAGGGGCCCAAACACGCCTGTTAGAACGAGGCGATTCCTCCCCGCGCCGCCGTCTTACTGCTCTGACTCGCATTTAGTCAGCCCTATCTGAGAGGCTCCGCAGGAGCCGCCAAACCCTGCGCCGAGACTTTCTCGGCAAGGGGTAGGGTGACATGAAAACAGCTCTTATCGAAGAGCTCTGCGCGCAGCATTATGAGCGCGTGGGGCCGCTGCTTGAGGCCTCGCTCGGACGCATCCCGGTCGCGTCGGCCTCGTTCCCAAACGGTTTTGAAAAGCCCGCGCAATGGCACGTCGGATTGCACGATCCGCCGCCCGCCGTCGCGACGGTGCAAGCCGCCACGCCGTCGGGCACGCACACATATCTCGCGCTGCACGATCGCGCGCTTGCGTGGGCCGCGCACCACTTCGGCGCGGTGGAATTCTATTCGTGGGCGCCGCGCCCCGACGATTTCGAGCGCCCCGCCTTCGGACGCATTCTGCTCGAACCCGCCGGCAACACGCCGCCGCAGGCGGTGCACGAAGCCGCGCACATCGTGCGCCGCGTGCTCGCGAAATTCGATTTCGACGCCATCGTCCTGCTCGACGGACGCGGCAGCCTCGCGCTCTGGCTGCCCGTCACTGACCCGCCGTTCGACGTCCTCAGCGAATGGCTGCACAAAGTCGCCGCGCGCATCGCAAGCGATCATCCAACACTCTTCGTCACGCAACCGCACGCGCACGGCGACGGCCTCGTGCGCATCGCCGTCGCCAAGAACACGCCGGGCACATTCACCGCCTTGCCCTACAGCGCGCGCGGCCTGCCGCATCTGCCGGTCTGCCTGCCGGTGCGCTGGGAAGAGCTGCACACAATTGCCGATGGCTCGGTCACCGTCGAAACGCTGCCCGCGCGTCTGGAAAAAGCCGGCGATGTCTTCGCGCTCGAACGCGCCCGCATCGGCCGCCAGAGCTTTAACAATGTCATCGTACCTTCGGGTGTCATCCTGAGCCTGTCGAAGGACCCCGAGCAGCGCACCAACGGGGCGCAGGTCGAGGGGCTGCAAGCGCGCGGACACGGACACGTCATCGCCACCGCGCTCGACATTTTAAGCGACGGCAAGAAGCGCACCGCGCAGCAAATCCTCGACGAAGCCATCGCGCGCAAACTGCTGCCGCACGACTTTAGTCACAAGTATCTCTACACCGCGCTCACGCAATACATCGAGCGCTGCCGCGGCGCCGGACGCAAACCGGTCGTCATCCAAGACGAAGAGCGCAACTTCCGCGTCAACGAACCGCTTGACGATTGGCCCGCGCTCCCCAGCGCGCCGGCCGCCCCGCCCGACGCGCAAACGCAAGGCCTGATCGATCGGCTGGAAAAAACGGCGACCGGCACCGATCCCGCCGCCTTTGAAATCGCCGTCTGCGACGCGTTCGCGCACATGGGATTCGCCACCGCGCACATCGGCGGCGACCACGCGCCCGACGGTTACGCCGACGCCCAACTCGGCGCGCTCGGCTACCGCGCGATGCTCGAATGTAAGACGGCCAAAAGCATGGTCCCCGATCCCGACGTCTTCGAAGCCGCCAAATTCCGCGACCCCTTCCACGCGCAGTATTGCGCGATCGTCGGCCCCGCGTTCAGCGACGACCTCAAACTGACATCCGAACTCCATACGCACGGCGTCAGCGCCTGGACGCTCGACGATCTCAAAACCGCGCTCACCATCGCCGCCAACGCGCACGAACTGCGCGTGCTTCGAGCCGGGCTACGCCGCCGACGCGCTCACCGATCTCATTTGGGAACGCCACCACGGCGCACGCAAGCGCGTCCTCACGGTCGCCAACTTCATTCGCACCACCGGCTGGCATCTGAAAACCCTCAGCGCCGGCTTGCGCGCCGGCGCCGTCGCCGAGAGCGGCGCAATGACTAATGGTGTCATCCTGAGCCTGTCGAAGGACCCCGAGCAGCGCGGCGCAGCCGCGCATGTCGAGGGGAGCACTAGCGGCACAAACGGCGCCGCAGCAAACGGCGCGGTGAACGCTAATGGCGCTTCGCGCGCCGGCGATGCCGCGCTCCTTACGCTCGATGCGGCGATGGTATTGGTGGACGAAGCGCTCGCCGCAGCCGGCTCTCAGCGCGCCTGCACTCGAGAAGAGACACAGCTGGCCTTCGAATACCTAACGAACCCGATCGTGCGTCAGGCAGTATGGACCGACGCGTCCCAATCGTCCATCGTCATCATCTCGCCCTAACCCCACCTTGCGAACGTCCCGGTTCGTCGTGAAAGCGATTAGCTGGGGCGTATCGGTGGTCCCGACGGTCAGGTTGATACCCTGCGCCGCTGCAAGTTCGATCCTTGCTCGCTCCAGCCGCGAACGCTTGTCGTTGGTGCAACGGTGTGATAGTGTGGGGTAGGGTATCAGCCTGGCTAAAACACCGAACGAGGCGCTCTCACGAGCGCCTCGTTTTTATTTTCTCAAGCCCTTGCGTATGACTCGACTTGTCGTGAATGCCAATTGCTGGGACGCATCGTGGTGTCGACGGTACGCCTGACAAGCTCTGCCACTACGGGTTCGATTCCTGAATCGCCCTTCGCGTCCTGAGTGCTTCAATCGCGGCGCGCGAGAGCGAAATTCCCCGGCCGAATACAACTATTCGATATAGCAGCGACGGCTCACGGGGTCATAGCGGCCGACGGCCGTCCCCTTGTGCCACCCCGTCGCTCTGGTGTTGCATAACACCGTCTTCCCCTTCATGAATTGGAAGCGCACGCTGCAGCTGAAGAGAAGGCAATTGGAATTGCCCATGCTTCGAAACGCCTTGGGTGCAAGTTGGAATGCCCTCTGCGGGCCACCGCCCCCGCCTACCGTGACATGGGCGTAATCGTTCGACAGGTTCCGGACATTCAAATAGGCGGACTTCGTGTGCTCCTGAGCATGGACGGAAACGGGACTCAGCGCGATCGCCAATGCTGCGACGATGCGGAAATACTTATGCATGGCAGTGTCCTCCTAAGCAGATAAGACGGAGGAAAGCTTGGGCGCCCGCTTGGTTGCGACCTTTCTTTTGCTTAAGAAACTCGCGCGCTGACTATTGAATCCGGCATCTGTCGCGACCGGCCATCACAACGCGTAATGTGCCAGTCGCGCGACGAGCTCCGCACTGCGTCCAGGGTCTACCTCCCGGAAGACTCATCTCCGCGTGAATGTTCGCGGTGGTAGCTCGCAGATTCGCTCGCCCTCCGGGCCGCAAATGGATTGGGTTGAGGGGAAGCCCCCTAGCATTGAATTCTTCCACCATCACGTTATTCGATGTGGAATTCACAACCGAGGCGCCGCTCGCGTAAGCGGGTCCGATCGAGGTGAACAGCGTCGACGCTGTGGCTAACGCCGCCAAGAAATAAATAAGACGTTTCATAGAACCCTCCTATGCGTCACTTTAGTGGGTCCCGCGGTCCGAACCTGGTCGCGAGCAACCCGCAGGAGCGGCCGCGCAGAGCAGCTGAAATGGGCGCGCATGGAGGGCTGCTTATGACTAACCCGGCTATTGCTATTTCGCTCCTTGCGATGGTAACGCTCGCGTCCGCTCCGCTCGCCGCTTCTGCTAAAGGGTGCACGTCGGTAACGACGCAGGTCATGTTGCGCAATACTTCCGACCGCGACGTTTGGGCCGACGTCTCCTGGGCTTATAAAACGACGCGCTGGAACATCTACAAAGCGTTCTGTATTACGCCTAAGTCGCAATACGCGCAAGCTTACGAACGGTACAATCATCCGGAGCTTGGTCCGCAGGTCCGCGTTCGCGCTGAGATCAAACAAGGCGACTGCCGCAGCCGCACTCAGAGAACGCTCTCGGGCGACATCCGCACCATCAACACCAACGGCGGCCGCAACTGCCTTCCGCAGATACATGCGAATATTAGCGGCACCAACGGCGGCTACACGCTTCGGCTTTCGCAGCAGTACTAAGAGCCGAAGAGCATCGCGTCGAGCTGCGCGCAGCTCGAAAACGGGCCGATCATACTTAAGAGCGATGGCGGATTCGGCTTGCCCAACGCAATCGGCGCGCTGCCGTACAAGTTCTGGACCTGGCGCGTGAAGTAACCCCGATCGAAATCGGGACCGAGATCGGCGCCGTTCGATGCTTCGGCGACATAGGTGCCGTCCGGAAAGATCGCATTGATCGCCGCGGCGATCGTAAAATCGCCTTCGTGGAACGCGACGCCGTTGGGCAGCACGAACCAGCCCAGCGCCATGCTCGCGCCGCCGCCGAGCGGGAAGGCCGGCGCAAACATCGCCTTACGGTGCGCCGCGTCGAGCAGCGTTCCGTTGAAAAGCGCAATATCGAAGCGCACCAGGTCGCTCGGCGTCGAGATCAGGCCGCCCGCCCCAAGCTCGCCGCTCCAATCCGGCGCGGGACACTGCAGAAACGGATCTTGCGGCGTACGGTGCACGTACCCGAGCGCAAGCGCAGGGTCGGGCGCGCCCTCATCGGAGTAGGTGTGCGTCATGCCGGCCGGCCCGAAGATATGTTGCTTCAACCATGCGGCGAAGCTCGCGTGCCCCACGTTTTGCACGACTTGCGCGAGCAGGTAATAATTCTCGTTGGAGTAGTCCCATTGCGTGCCCGGCGGCGCATAGAGCGGCGTCGCGTTGAGTTTTGCGAAGAACTGCGCCTGTGTGTAAGCCCCGTCTCCGTGCAGAATCGGATCGCCGTGATTGCGCCCCGGTATTCCCGAAGTATGCGCAAGCAGTTGCCGTAGCGTAATCTTCGCGCCGTTCGATGTGAACTGCGGCACGTACGTCGAGACCGGCTTATCGATCGAAATCGCGCCGGCTTCATCGAGCATCAAGATCGCCGCGGCGGTAATCGACTTGGAGACCGAAGCCACCCGCATCGGCGTCTGCGCAGTCATCAGCGTCCCCGCCGCGATGTTCGCTTGCCCGAACGCACCGGCTGCGAGCAGACCCGAGCTGTTTCCGGCTGCGACGGAGATGCCCGGATAGACCTTGCCGGTGATCGGCGCGCGGATGAAAGAATCGAGCGCGCGCGTAAGCGCCGCCACCGAGAGCGCGGACGCAATAAGAACGAGCGCGAGGCTCGTGTATCTAACGATGCGATCGCTCATGCGGGCCGCCGTTCGCTCTGGCGCTCAGCAGCCTCCTTTGCCGTTCCCGGCCCGGGAGAAGGCCTCCGGAGGGTGAAGGACCCCAAACGCTGCTTACACTCGGAGGGGCATTCCTATGTTTACAACTTTCCAACGCGCCGGGATACTCACAGTCGCACTCTGCATGGCCGCCGGCGCAACCGCGTTCGCAACGGTCACCATCGAACCTTCGAACTCGATCACGCTTCAGCCGCGCGGAAGAGGAATGAACAATTCCGATCCCGACCGCGAGAACGTCACCATCACCGCGGTATCGCATAGCGGGAAGGTGCAGATCACCGAAAACACGTGCCGCGGGCTCGCTGACGTCTCGGGCGTTAAAGCGGGCTTAAGTGAGACGACGGGCAGCGGCCGGCCGGCGGAAAACGAGTATTACGCCACGCTTCACCTTCAAACGAAAACCCAGGAAGGCAATTGCGCGGTCTCGTTTTCGGACGGCTCGCACACCGCCACCGCCCGTATTCGCATCGCCAAGCCTTAGCGCGGCACGCGGCAAACCTGCGTTCCGAGATCGGGAATCTGCGCGGTCGTCGCGGGCACCGTGATCGTCAACGTGCACGCCCCGCGCGCGCTCTGAGCCGATAGCGCGAGCGAACCGGCCGCGACTCCCGCAATAAAGACGCGCCCGTCATAGCCGACGGGATATTTCGCCGTGCCGGCTGTGAGGTAGCTCGCGGCCGGCAGCGGCGCACCGCCTTCATCCACAACGCGCATGGCAAAACCGCCGCCTTGCACCACCGGAATGGCGATGTCGACCGGCGCCGCCATCGGCGGCACCACGTGCACCGGCGTCGTCACGTTGACGGAGATCGGCAGGTCCGCCGTCGCGATCGCGATCGTATTATCGTGATAGGTCGAGAGTTTGCGCAACACCAGCGTCCCGCTGGAATCGGTCGTCCCGGCGTCTTCGGAATTCACGCTCACGTGCACGTTGCGAAATCCGGGAACGTGCAGCACGCCAATCGATTCCTTCTCGCCGATCGGCGGCGTCGGATACGGACGCCAGCCCACAAACGCGAGCGCCCCCTGAAGCGACGGCTCGTAGAGACTTTTCCCAAACTGCTGTTGCCACAAAAACGATGCGGTCGCCCAAGAAAAATCGTCGGAGAGTTCGAAGCGGCGGTCCTGCGATCGATTCGCCGAAATCTTCACGCGCATGGCAAGCGGATCGTCGGGCGAAGCCGTCTTGCGCAGGTCGAGCGCCGCGCCGGTTTGGCCGGTCGCGCTTACCGACGAATCGAGCCCGGCGCGCCGATCCGGCGCGAGTTGCAAGACCACGCTAACGTTCGCGCTCGTTCGCGCGCGCACGAAATCGTAAAACGGCGCGACGCTCACCGTCACCGGCCCGGCTCGATACGTCACCTTCGACGCGACCGTTTCGATGTTGCTGCCCGTGTTCGAACGATACCGGTGGAAGTCTAACCCGGCCGCCCAGCGCCGGCTAAAGGCCCAATTCAGTTGCGTGCGCTCGACGATGTTCTCGTCGGCATTCTGGAAATCGAGGTCCGCTATCGGCTGGCTCGCCGCCGAATCCAAACGCAGATTTTCTTTCACGCGCAGCTTGCCGCCCTGAAATTCGTAGCGGAATTCCGATGCGTGGCGCCGGTTACCGCCGCCCAGGCGAAGGCCCAGCGTTTGCGCCGGGCCTAGTGCGAGGTCGAAGCCCGCATCGGCGAAGTTCGCGCCGTTGACCGACTCGGCGTAGATCTCGCCGGTGAGCCGGTCGGTAATTCCGTACCGGATCTTTCCTTGCGCCACCGCACCGCGGTAGAACTGGTGCTGCACGCCCGCGTTCTCGTGGCCGATGCCCGCGTCGAAAACGAACTCCGAGAGTCCGCGTCCCAGAAAGTCGGGCGCGTACGACGGCCGCACCACCTGCGTCGACTGCTTTCCGAATTGATCCGTGAGCACCAGCACGATGTCGGCGCGCGCCGCCGACTGCGGCAAGTCGCGCACGCTAAACGGCCCTTGCGGAACGTCGCGCCGCAACTCGAGCACGTTGTCGATGTAGACTTCCAACAGCGAAGGCGTCGTCGCGAAACCCGATACCGAGGGCGGACCGCCGGCCGCAAACTCGGGATCGCTCGAATAATCGGTCGCGTAGTGGATGCCCGCAAACGGCGTGTTGACGCCCAGCCAGCCGCCGTCGGCCGTCGCCTCGCCCAATCCCAGCACGTAGTGATGCGCCGGATTCACGTGCAGCCAGCGCGTGCGCCCGCGATGAAACTCCAGGCCGTCCTGATTTGTGCTGAGAAAGCGCATCTGCAGCTCGCCGCCCGGCGAGACCGACGCGAAATCGTACTTGCTCACGTCGCGGTTGAGATCGTAGTTCAGAAAAGCGCCGTGCTCGTCTGCCATGTTGAGCGGCTGCGGCGCCGGCTGGCCGCGGAAGGCGCTCTTGTCGGCGACGATGACCAGCTCGCGGGTGTCGTTGTCATTCGAAGCCGCCAGGTTCAGATCCGACTGCAGGCCGTAGTAGCTGCGGCCGTCGCGTTCGAAGGCTGAACTCAAGGGTCTCTTGAGTCCCCATGCGTCCAGGTCGGCGGCCGAAACGTAGACCGTTTCATCGTCCGAGACATAGACGAGCGCATCGTCGCTGACGCTCACGCCGTCGAGCGAAACGTGGTAATGCTGCGGATAATAGCCTTCGCTGAAATCATCGGTCACCGCTTCTTGCGCGTGCGCGGGCAGTGCCGAAGCAAGCATCAAGAGGAGCGCAGACAAGATGCGGTTCACGGAATCGCTTGCACCGGGATGCTGCGCTCGCTTCCATCTTCACCCGCGATGCGCAGCGTCACCGAACCGTGCACCGGTGCGCGCAGCTTCACCGGAATGGCGCGCGTGTTTCCCGCCAGCACGAACGTGGCGGCTTTCCCCGCGTAGAGCTCTTGATCCGCGCTCTCTACCGCCAGCGTCCCAATGTAGGTGTGCGTGTTGGATTCGTTGTGAACCACGACGTCGTAGGTGTTGCCGGCGTGCGCGCGCAGCTCGTAGCGAACTTCGCCGGAAACTTTCGCCGGCGCCACAAAGAGCGGGATCGAAAACGCGCGCGCCGATGGCGGCGGCGTGGCCGCGCCGGCGATAACCTCAACGATCGAGAGCCGGTACGCGCCTTCGCGATCGTCCGTCGCCGGCGCGCGCAGCGCGACACGAACCGTCCGCGTCGCGTACGGGTCCAGCGAGAATACCGAAGGGACCGCCACGAACGAGTCCGTCGCGGCGTAGGTATCGTTATCGCCGCGCTGTTCCCAGCGCTCGAGCCTCGTGTCGAAGATCACGGTGCGCGCCCGCAAACTGGAGACCGAAACCTGCGCGATCGGATGATGCGCGTCGATAGTCGCAACGCGCGGAGTTATGCCGAGTTGCGCAGCGACGATCAGCGCCGCCGCAAGGTGATGAGCGGGCACTGTGCGGCTACTTCTTACGACGCCGTCGAAGGGCGGCGAGTCGCTGCTCTTCCATATAGGCGCGCGCGTGATCGGCGAAGAGTGCCTCTACTGAAGGGTCGGTGCGCAGCGCGTCCACGGCTCGCCGGTAGGCATCGTCGCGTGCGCCTTCCTTGCGTGGCGCCACGCTGACAACCAGCACGACGGCCGCCTCAGCTGTCAGACGAATAATGCAACGAAGCCTGCCATAGGTTACGCGGTAAAACCCCGCGAGATTTCCGGTCAGCGGCTTTGCCAAGCTGGGATATTGTGCGACGTCCTCGAGTTTGCGCATAAGTCCAACGCGCGCTCGCTCCGGTAAGGCTTCGAACTGCTTGTGCGCCGAAACCGCAAAGCCAATCCGAGCCATTAGCTCTCATACCAGACAATGTTTCCTTCGGCTACTTCTTGATTGGCGATTTTCACTTGTTCGACAAGATCTTGGTCGCCGGAAATCTCCAACGACTCGGCAAATTCCGCCAAGATCTCCCCCAAGTATCCAAGCCAGCGCGCTTGCTCGGGCGGCACCAGCGCCGCGGCGGGTTTTGAATTGCGGATGATGAGCCGGCTTTCGCCTTCGGCGACACGGTCTAGGAGCTCGCTCAGATTGGCGCGGGCCTCCTTGGCTTGCACGGTTTTTAGGACGGTCGACATGGTAGGTGCCCTCCAAGCGGCTTCCAGGTAGCGCACATGTCAGTGTACACTTGAGTGTACACCGCAGCGTACCCTTGAAGCAACTCTTAAGCCGGTGGAATTGCCTCCCGGAACGTAAACACGCCGGCCGGATCCACGCGCCTCTTGATTGCTTCCAGCCGTGCGAGATTGGCGCCGTGGTAGGCGGCCTTCCAATCCGCGAGTGACGGGTCGATGAAGTTTTGGTACGCGCCGCCTTTGGCGAACGGAACGATCGCTTCGTAGAACGCGCTCTGCCATTCAAGGTTCTGCTTCAGCGTTTCGTTCGTCGTATCGCGCTCCCAATAAAGGTCGATCGAACTCAGCCATCGGCTCTGCCGGTGAACGAACGCCGTCTCGCCCGGCTTCTTGTCATTCACGCGGCCGCCGGTTTGAAAGACTTTGAACTCGGCTGACTTCGCGGTCTTCGGATATCGCCGCAGCCAATCGAAGACTACCGCGACCGCGCGATGATCGATCGCCTGATTAAAAAACCGCGAGCGCTCCTGGTAATAGGCCGGCAGCCCAGCCTCCGAGAGCACCCGCTGCGCTTTCCAATAATGGTCCATCGTCACCACGCCCTTGGGGCGCGCAATCGCGTACGCGCCGGCGAGCAATTCGTGCAATTCAGCGGGCGTGCCAACGAGCTGGCCGAGCAACTCAATCTCTATCCCTGAAGAACCCGTCGGCGTTTTGGCGGAGACTTTCGAACCGAACCTCCGCGGAGCGCGATCCAGCGCCTCGACCAAAGCGGCAAAAACGCGTTCGGGCTGCTCGTCCCAAATCAAATCGCACACCGTGATCTTGCCGGCGTCGAAGGTCTGGAACGCAAACGACGTGTTGATGCCGAAGTTTCCGCCGCCCGCGCCGCGGCAGGCCCACAACAGATCGTCGCCGCCGCTCAGCGCTCGGATCGTTCCGTCGGCCAATACGATCTCGCTTGCGACCATGTGATCGCAGGTCAGCCCGTGAGCGCGCATGTTGAAGCCGATGCCGCCGCCCAGCGCCAGACCCGCGACGCCGACGCCCGCGCACCGTCCGTGCGTAATGGCCAGATTGCGATTCCCGAAATACGCATACACGTCGCCGTTACGCGCGCCGCCGCCGACGGTCGCGATGCCGGTGCTCTCGTCGAGCGATACGCCGTTCATCTCGCGTAGGTCGATCATCAACCCGCTTGTCGTCGAATAGCCTGCGTAGGAATGGCCGCCCGAACGCGCCACCAGCGGCACGCCGTTCTCGCGCGCCCATGAGATCGCCGCACTCACATCGCGCGCGCTCTTACACATCGCGATGCCCGCCGGCCGCCGCGCGGAATATCGCAGGTTATTCGGAAGCGCGAATTCACCGTATCCGCGATCGCCGGGAAGCACGACGCTTCCCGAAAGATTGCGCGCAAGCGCCGCCCACGGCAGCCGTCGCGCCGCGGCCAGCAGTTCCACTCCGGCCGCGCCGAGCGCGGCCGCGCCCGCGACGCCATGTAAGAACTTACGCCGGTTCAGCACGCCCCTGAAAGTTACGCGGAAGGGCCGCCGTTTCCGCCGCGCAAATGCCTCGGCATGAAATTAGAACCGTACATCTTCTTCTACGGCAAATGCGAAGAGGCGCTTGCGTTTTACAAGAAAGTCCTCGGCGGCGAATACAACGTGATTCCCTTCGGCAAGGCGCCGCACGGTCACGAAGTCCCGGCCGACTACCAAAACAAAGTGATGCACGCCGATTTTAAAGGCCAAGGCTTTGCGTTCATGGCATCCGACGGACCTCCGGGGAAAACGGTCGATCCCGACGCCGGCAACATCGCGCTTTCGTTAGAGCTTTCCAGTGCGGCCGAAGGCAAGCGCGTCTTCGATGCGCTCGCGGACGGCGGAAAAGTCAGCATGCCGCTGAGCGACGTCGAATGGGGCGGCGGCGGAAAGTTCGGTATCATCGTCGACCGCTTCGGCACCGAGTGGATGGTCACGTCACCGCAATAGGTCGGCAATTGCGCTAATCGGCAGAATGAGCCGCAACGGATCGGAAGGCAGCGCTTCGAATTCCGCCTGACATAAATACCAGTCCAGCGCATTGGGCTTTGAATCAACAACCAGGAATGCCGAAGCCACGGTTTGGCTTGCTTCATACGCATTGCGCATCGCGTCGCTTAGTAAGTACGGGCCTAAGCCCGCGCGCGTGTGGCGAAGATCGCGGGCCAGGCGGCCCAGAAGCGTGGCCGGTACGGGTAGTCGCGGACGGCCGCGTTGCAGTTCCCCGGGCAACCCCGTCAGCTCAAGGGACAGCGCGGAAAGAGTATAGTATCCTGCGATCTCGCCTTCATCGCTAGCATACACGTGCAACCGGGTGGTCTTGTTTTCGTCTTGCTTTCGGGCAAAACGCTTCAGGTACGCGTCGAGTGCCGGCTCTCCGCACGAAAACCGCTCGCGATCATGATGATCAGCGAGCGGCTGAACCGTGAAGTTTTGGAGCGGGCCGATTTAAGCGCGGGCCTTTTCTTGCGCGGCGGAGAGCTGCATCAGAGCGCGAAGGCGAGGTCTCTCGCGCGGTTGCAACAGCGAGATCACAAAGCGGCTGTCTCGCTCATCGAGCGTCCAGCGTTCGACCGCCTGCTCAATTGCTTCTGCCTGCGCTAACGCCGCAGAAACCACGAAATCGCTCATCTGCCGGCCCGATAAAGCAGCCGCCTTGCGGATTCGGGCCTTCACGTTTTCGGGCATCCGAAGATCGAGCCGGTCGGCCCGGTCGCCTTGCCCCTTGCGTTGTTTCACGGTCCCTCGCTCTGTACGGTTTATTACCGTACAAACATCATATCCTATTGCATCGCCACCCGCAAGCGCGCTATCTCCGTAGCCGCTTGTGCCCTCAGCTCGTCATAAGTCGCGTACTCCGCAGGCGTCGGCGCCTGGTACGCCAGATCGATCGAGCCGAGCAAAAACGCCAGGGCGTCGCGCATCTTGCTCTCGTGCGCCAGATCGCTTTCGCTCGAGCGGTGCGGATTGAGTTGCACCATATCGGCGAGCGCCGCGTCCACTTGCGCGCGTTTGGCCGACGGTAAACTCGTCCGCGCCGATTCGGCGGCATTCACCGCGCGATTGAACGCATCGAGCGTGTTGCGAATACGCATCGAAAGCGCCAGCCGCGCCCCGAGCTCGCCCGCAGCCGGATGCAGACGCGGATCGAGCAGCAACCGGAACGGCTGCTGCAATTTTTTCCCGCCGTAACTCAACACGACCGAGTACTTGCCGGGCACGATCGTGGGTCCGTCCACCGTGTCGCTGAAATCATCGGTGCCGAAGGCTTGCACGCCGCGCGCTTCGGTCGCCGGCGCATAACGCATATCCCACACAAACAGGTTCATCCCCGGATCGGCGCCCGTGAGATCGTGCAGACCCTGCGCCCGCCTCTGCGCTTCATCCATGTTGGCGAGCTGTTGCGCCGACGGTTTCTTCGCTTTCTTGTTGCGCAGGTGTAGATTGAAACCACGCACGATCCGCCCGCCCGCATCCAAAAACGTCAGCGCGAGCGGCGTCTTGCCGTCATAATCCGCGGGCACGTTAAAGAATACGCTCGTGCCGTACGTCGGCCCCTGACCGCTGCCTGCCCTGGCACTTCCGGAACCGTACGCGTGCGTCAACCACGCCGTTTCCGGCGCGAAGAGCAATGGCGAACCGCTCGCGCCGTTGGCGACCTGTTCGATCACGCTGAGGTTATCCAAGATCCAGAACGAACGGCCGTGCGTCGCAACCACCACGTCGCCTTGACGTGCATCGATCGCGATGTCGCGCACCTGCACCCACGGGAGATTGAGTGTGAGCGGCTGCCAGGCGGCGCCGCCATCCAAACTCACGTAAATCGTGCTGCGCGTTCCCGCGAACATCACGCGCGGATCGCGTGGATCCTGCCGCACCGCGAAGACGTATTGATCGTCGGGCAAGCCGCCGGTCATCGCGCTCCAGTGCGCGCCGTAATCCGTCGTCTTATAAATGTAGGGATGGAAATCGTCCCATTGATAGCGCGACGCCGACAAGTACGCCGTTCCGGCCGCGACGTGCGACGGCTCGATCGTGCTGATCTGCGCCCACTGCGGCAACTCCGGCGGCGTCACGAGCTTCCACTGGCCGCCCGCGTCGGTCGTTACGTGAACCAAACCGTCGGCCGAGCCCGCCCACATCACGGTCGGGGTCAGCGGCGAAACCGCGAGCGCGGAAATATCCGGAAACGTCTCGACGCCCGTCTGATCGAGGTCGACCGGACCGCCGCTCGGACCTTCGGTGCTCGGATCGTTGCGCGTGAGATCGGGACTGATCTGCTGCCAGCGCTCGCCGTAATCGTCGCTCTTGAAGACGACGTTCGCGCCCACCAGCAATTCGTGTGGTTTCGAAGGCGAGAAAAAGATCGGATGCGTCCACCCGAAGCGGAATTTACTCTCCGCCGACGAGATGCCCGACATGTACTTGGGCCACGGGCTCACGTTCTTCTGCTCGCCCGTCTCGCGATTGAAGCGCGCCATCGAACTTTGATAGCCGCTGCCGTAGGTGACCATCGGATTATTCGGATCGGGCGCGACCCACGTACTCTCGCCTAACGCGACGCCGTGCCACCCGCCCGCGCCCAAGCCTTCAGCCGAACCGCTCGGCCCTTCATACGCGCCGTGATCTTGCGACGCGCCATAGACGTGAAACGGAAACTGCTTGTCGATCGCGACCTTGTAAAATTGATCGGTCGGCTGATTCTGCTTGGAGCTCCAGGTCTTGCCGCCGTCGACCGAGACCATCGCGCCGCCGTCGTCGCCCTCAAGCAATATCTTCGGATTGCGCGGATTGATCCAAATGATGTGGTGATCGCCAGGGCGCGTAATCGCCTTCCACGTCTTGCCGCTATCGGTGGTCTTGAAGACGCCGTCCACTTGCGGCGCATAGGCTACTTTCGGATTTGTGGGATCGGCGTAGATGGCGGTGTAATAGAAAGCGCGCTGCCGCAGCTTCATCTCGCTGTTCACGCGCTTCCACGTTGCGCCGGCGTCGGTGGAGTGAAAGATGCCGCCGCTTTGCGCCTGCACGATCGCATAGACGCTGCGCGGATCGCTCGCCGAAACGCTCACGCCGATTTTGCCGAGCACGCCTTGCGCAAAGCCGGGATTATTCGAAATCTTACTCCAGTGCGCGCCGCCGTCCGTCGTTTTGTAGAGCCCGCTGCCCGGACCGCCGCTCGTAAAATTCCACGGCTTGCGCGAAGCTTGCCACATGGCGGCGTAGAGCACGTTGGGATCGCGCGGGTTCATGACGACGGCATTCGCACCGGTGTTCTCATCGACGTACAGCACCTTGGTCCACGTCGTTCCGCCGTCGGTGGTTTTGAAGACGCCGCGTTCGGCGTTTGGCGCGAAGACGTGCCCCATCGAGCTTGCGTACACGATATTCGAATCGCGCGGATCGATCGCCAGCGCCGTGGTGGTGTGCGTATCACGCAGGCCCGCGTAATGCCAGGTCTTCCCGGCGTCGGTCGTTTTGTAAATGCCGTCGCCGGTCGCAAAATCGCCGCGCAGATCCGACTCGCCCGTGCCCGCGTAAATGACCTTCGGATTGGCCGGCGCCACCGCAATCGCGCCGATGCTGTAGCCGCTCATCATCGCGGTCTGACCGTCGGTGATGTTCTCCCAGCTCGTTCCGTAGTTGCTGCTGCGCCACACGCCGCCTTGCACGCCGCCCATGTAAAACAGGCTCGGGTCGCTCGGCACGCCGGCAATCGCGACGACGCGTCCGCCGATGAACGGACCGATCATCCGCCACTGCAATTTGCTCATGAGCTTCTGCGTGGGACTTGTCGCATCGGACGCGGCGGGGCCGGCTGCGCGCGACGCCAGCGGCGTCGCAGAAATCGGGGCCAGAAAAATAGCGATAAGGGCGGCTGCAAAAAGGCGCTTCATGCCGCCAGGATTAGCCGAACCGCCCGCATTGTCATGGTGATGAAGGGTGTCATGGTGATGAAGGGTGTCATCCTGAGCGAGCGTTTCGCCCTTGGCGAAACGCGCCCCAATGGTGTCATCCTGAGCGAGCGTTTCGCCCTTGGCGAAACGCGCAGTCGAAGGACGGCCGAGCTTGTCGAGGCCCGCATGTGTCAAGCCGCGCTACGGCGCCGCAGAACGCTTCACAGGTGTAATGGGAGCTTGTCAATTCAGCTGCTCGTCGTGAATGTGCGGGAGCTGGGCCGTTTCGATGGTGTCGACGCGGGACATCAGAACTCACCGCGCTGCGAGTTCGATCCTCGCACGGTCCAGCCCGAGGCCTCGCCTTCGGAACGGTGGTGTGGTACCCTAGCGGTGAGTTCTGATGTCCCGGTACTACACCATCAACGAGGCGCTCCACGGAGGAGCGCCTCGTTTTACTTTCGCAGTATCGGGTGGGAGGCGTCTATGAAGCGACCCAAATCGACGGTCGCATTTCAGGCGACACGATCCAATGGAGCAACTCCACTTACTGGCCCGCGGCACGAACTGATGCACGGCCGGCTCTACATGTTGCCGTTCGCGCTGCTCGCGCTGTTAGCGGCGCCCGCATGCAACGGCGCAAGCTCACCGTCAGGCGCTTCCATCCCGGCGAACGTGCAGGACGCCATTACAAACGTCGCGTCAAAGCCGGCATATGCGCATAGCCGGCTAGCCGTCCTGGTCGAAGATTCCGCGACCGGCGAAAATCTGCTCGATCGCGACAGCACCAAAATGTTCGTGCCCGGATCGATCATGAAGACGTACAGCACGTCCGCCGCGCTGGAAGGGTACGGCCCGAACTACCGCTTCCGCACGCCGGTTTACGCGATAAACGGAAATCTGATACTCGTCGCATCGGGCGACTTCAGCATGGGCTTGCGCGATAAACCAAACGGCACGCTGGCCTTCAACAGTTTCCCGGAGATCGATCACAACTACGCCGACACCGGGCTCCCCGGACCGGCCCTCCTTAAAGGAAGCGATCCGCTTGCGGCGCTGAACGCGCTCGCCGCGCAAGTGCGCGCGTCGGGCGTGCATTCGGTGAAAGACGTTGCGATCGACGATCGCCTCTTCACGACCTACACCGGCTGGCCCGACGGAATCATCTCGCCGATCTGGATCAATGAAAACGTCGTCGACATCACCGTCGCGCCCACCGATCCCGGCGAGGCGCCCGCCGTTGACTGGCGCCCGAAGATCGCCGGGCTGCGGGTCGTTCCACTGGTGACCACCGTCGCTGCAAACGCGAAGACGACGCCGCTCGCCGTTCAAGCCGGCGCAAACGGCGTTCTGACCGTGACCGGCACGGTCGCAGCCGGAGCCACGCCGAGCCTGGCAATTTGGCAGATCCCAAAGCCCGCCGACTTCGCACGCACTGCATTTATCGAAGCGCTCCGGCGCGCCGGCGTTTCCGTCAGCGCAAACGCGACCGGCGCCAATCCCGCGCAACTCTTGCCGAAAGCCGCCGCCTATGGCACGTCAAAAAAAGTCGCCGAGCGCATCTCGCCGCCGCTCTCGGAATTCGTGAAGGCTATTCTCAAAGTGAGTTACAACCGCGGTGCCGATTTACTGGTCTGCCTCGTCGCGCTCAAAGTCGGCAGCCGCAATTGCCCCGATGGCCTCAACTTCGAGTTGAAGGCGATCACCGCGCTCGGCGTCTCGCCCGATAGCACGATCGTTTACGACGGCGCCGGTTCGGTTGACGCGGCCCGCACGTCGGCCGCCGATCAAAGCGCGCTGCTGCACAACCTCACGCGAACGTCGTGGGGAGACTCCATTCACGACGGCATGTCGATCATGGGCGTCGACGGCACGCAAGCCGAAAACCAAGCCGGCACGCCCGTCGCCGGACACATCCGCGTCAAAGATGGCTCCCGCGTCGGCGGATCGCCCGACGGCCAAGCTCTGCTGGTCGCCAAAACCGAAGTCGGTTACATCGACGCCAAGAGTGGCCGCAAACTCGTCTTTGCCGTCTTCCTCAACGACGTTCCGATCGGCAGCAGCGGCGTCGCGAAGACATTTTTTGTCGCCGATCGCGATCTCTCATCGATCGCAGCGGCCATCCAGCAGAGTTACTAGGCCGTAGCCGCCGCCTTCAACTGAGCGTTTTCTTCCTCTAACTCCGCGACGCGCTCGCGCAACGCAGCGGCGTGGAACTTCGCATACGCCGCGCCCGCCGCTACCGCCGCGCGTTCGATGAGTGCGATCTCCTCGCCGTCGACATCGGTGCCGTTGGTATGCGTGCCGTAAAAAGCAACCGCTTCCAGCTCCATCTCCGAAAAGACCGGCACGGCAAGGGCCATGTGATGCTCGGTCAGCCGGTAGGGTTTGCGCTGCGCGCGCAAGATCGCGATGAGCGACTCCGCATCTTCGCCGGCAACTTCTCCCGGCCGCCCGCGCGCGGCGTGCACGAACTCGAGCGTTCCTTCATCCTGCACGCGCATCAGGACGCCGTCGGCCAACGCGAAGGCGCGCACGGGTTCGTCGATGAGCAATCGGTTCACGTGTTCGGCCGTACGGGCATAGGGAATCGCCGATGCCACCGTCGCCACGTGCTCTTCGGCCCGATGCCGGGCGCGAAAGATCAGCCAATCCATGAACCGGTCCACGCGCGCATGCATGGCGTTAAATGAAAATCCCAGCACCAGCGCCAGCGCCATATCCGCAAAGAGGCCCGCGCGCGACGCCGAGAGCGCGCTGGAAAAGAACATGTCGACCAATGTAAAGATCCCGACGATGATGGTCGAGAGCACCGCATAGACCACGGCGCGGCTGATCGCAACATTGACGTCGATGACGCGATGTTTGAGGACCGTGTACAGCACGGCTACCGCGGGCACGAGCGTATATGCGAGCGTCAGCAGCGAGTGTTCGAGATAGGTCGTGTTATAGAGACCCAGGTTTCCTTGCGAGCCGAGAAAATCGAAAAGCGCCGCAAGCGCCGTGATCGAAAATGCCCAAATCACCCAGCGCAACCGCTCGCGCGTGCTCGGTTTGCTCTCGGCGTATGTCGCCACCAGAATCGCCGGTATGCTCAAATAGGCGAGCAGCGTCAGGCCGGTCGAGATGAAGGTCCCTTCGCCCCAGTCGATGCCGAGATACACGAACAGCGCGACTTCGGCGGCGCCGCACCCGACCGCCGCAATCATAACGGCATAGATCGCCAATTCGACACGGCGCCGCCATGCCGGTAACGGGCCGTCGTGCAAAAGATGAAGCGCGAATACCGCGCCAAAAAACGGCGGCACCCATGTCAGCAGACCCGACCACAGATCGCCGATGGGGAACCACCACACCGGTCCGAGCAAGTAGAAATCATTGACCGGACCGCCGCCATTCAACGCAAAGATGAAAAAGGCCCACGTCGCAATATTGGGGCGCTTCAAGACCAGAAAAGCGCCGAGGATCAACATCAGCAGCGCGGCGAGCTGCCGCATGACGATCACCGGAACGTTCGGAATTTCGGGCGCCGTCTTAATGCGCGCCGTGTAATGACCTTCGCGCGACGTCAGCGGCAGCAGAACAACCGCGCCTGGGTTTGCCGAAAGCGGATAGAGCGCGGCATAACGCTGCGAAGGGCTCTTGCCGGCAAGATCGATGCGGTCACCGACCTTCACGCCGGCGGCCGCCGCGGATGGTCCGGCTCCGACCACGACTCCTTTGTAATTGATGTCCACTTGCGCATTGCCGAGCGGATGCCCGACATCGCGCCGCAAATCCGGCAGCCACGTCACCAGCGACGCGGCCGCCAAGAGAAAGACGAGGACGTATCTTTTTGTCATTGTGAGCTTCGCTCGGTGTCATGGTGAGCGGGCGCCGCTAGGCGCCCCGGTCGAACCACGGCTGAGCTTGTCGAGGCCCGCGAGATCATGTCGTTAGATACGGCGCTGCTTAGCTGTGTCATCCTGAGCGAAGCGCTTCGCCTTCAGCGAAGCGCGGAGTCGAAGGGCGCCCGAGCGAGCGAAGCGAGTCGTGGGCCGCATGAAACGAGCTTAAATCGCGGGAAAAATAAGAAATACGACGCCAATCGCCGCGATGACAAGGCCGCTGAGCACTTCCCCATATTGCTCGACCGGACCGAGATTGACGCGCGAAAGGCCCTCTCGCCCGAGTAACACAAGCCCAACATATGTTGCGATCGTGGAAACCGCGAACACGAGTGCCATGATAGCCAACTGCCGCGCGCCATATTTGGACGCGGCAAAAAACGCCGGAATGCCCTCGATCATCGGCGACGACCCGAGGATCAACATGAGTGCCATCCGCGAAGACTGCGGTCCATGCTCGTGTTCGTGCAGCGGCGCCGCAACCGCAAGGTTCCCCTCGATCTCGTGCACATCGGCGGCGTGATGTTCGTGCGGATGACTATGCACCTGCCCACTCTCATGCCGGTGCAAATGCAAATGCCGGTGATGCGCGTGCCCGTGCCCTTCTTCTCGTCGAAGATCGCGCAGCGCAAAAAACGCAATCCACGCGCCGAAAAGTATGAGTGCACCACTCGATACATATCCCAGCGTTGCGCCCAATCGCTGCGCTGCAAGTATTCCCACGAACCACACAACAAGCGCGAGCGCTAGTGTCGAGAGAGTATGGCCCAGTCCCGCGCCCGCAGCAACACGCGCACTTTGCGCTCTCCCCCACCCTTGCTGGCGCGCGAGCAATGCAATCGGCGCCCAGTGATCGGGCACTAGCGTATGCAGGAAGCCGACCGCCGCCACCGCGAGGATAAGGAGTATCGGCGCGCTCATAGGCGATGCCACAAAAACACTAGCGCCACAACTACAGCCAGAATAACGATAGCAACCCGCGCGCAACCGCCGCGTGGGCGTGGCCGCGACCGCAACCGTTTGGCATGAGCATCCACCCATGGATGGTTCGCCCAACTCACAAAATGCCATTGACTAACCTACTCCGTGTAGGTTATTGGGGGCGCCCCAAAATATCACGGGCCGCCTGAGTTACGTTAGCTCACCTTCGCAACCGCGGCCAGACCGACGCATCGGCGACGCGCGGCAATGTTACAGTCGGCGCATAGACGTTTTGGATCACCCAGTCGCCATCGTCGTTGACGAACTTCGCAACCGCCGGGCTTTCAAGCGGCGGCAAAATCACGCTGTGCGACCGTAATGACGCATCGTTGGCCCAATCTGCATCTGGGCTGGGCCGCCAAGTGAATTTTGCACGAAAGACTTGAACCGGGCGCCCATTGCGGTCTATTTCCAAATGAATGGGCTGACTCCACAACACGCGTTCGGGGATAATGCGCGAGTAGCACAGATACGACTGGCCGTCAGGGTTATCCCGATAACTATCGCGTTCCCAATAATAATCGAGCGCGTTCATGGTGAGGTTGTATCGAAAGCCGCCGGGCGTCGCGCTTCGCTCGAGCATTCGCGCGCGCACGAGTTCGTTCATCACGTCAAAACTTGCGCGCACTTCAGGTTCGGCTAAATATTTTGATCGAACCGTACCAATCCACTGAGCGGGAAGCCATTTGACAGCCGGGACATATTCGGCGCTGTAACCGCGATAAAAGACGCCGGCCAACACGGGTACCGGATCCCATCCAACCGGAACGCATTCGTGATATTGCTGCGCGAGCTGCGTGTTCAGCGCTCTGAGAACGACGCGACGGTCGTTCGGCGCGCACGCCGCAAGTGCGGCCAGAAAGATCAGCGCAAGCGCCCTTCCCATGGGGTGTTATCTTATAAGCGTCGTGCTTAATCCTAGGTCGCGGCCGGCATGCTCCAGTGCGCGGTCAGCCGTCACGAGTTCGGCCCCGATATCGGCCGCGCACGCTAGGTAGGCCGCATCGTATACGGACAGACCGTAGACGGTTGCCAGCTGCAGTTCCGCACCGGCCATAAAGCGCTCGCCCGTGGTATCGAGCCAAACGGGCAGGTCGCGCAGCGTACGGAGAGCTTCCGCGGTTTCCTCAGCGTCAATTCGAGACGCTCGCTGAGCCGTGAGTAGCGCGCTTTGGATTTCCCAACGGAAAATCTCAGGAGCCCACGCATCATCGCCCCCGGTGATCCGGTCGAGAATTCGATCGGCCGCCGCATTTTTTTCATCGGATAGAAACCATTTGGTCGCGACCGACGGATCGATCACGAGAATCAAAAGCGGTGGTCCTCATGCGCGATCTCGCGCCAACTCTTGCCTTCGGGCGGCCAAGGCGGCTTGCCGGCGTTCCGTTTGGCGATGCGCTCGCGTAATGCGCGAATCCGCGCTACGGTATCCGCCACGCTCGGGGCTTTCAGCGGGCGAATCTCGGCAACCGGCGTTCCGTTTCGCGAGATTACCACGCTTTCGCCGGCCTCCACGCGATCCAGGATTTCAGACAGTTTGGCCTTGGCTTCCGCTAGCCCAATGGTCATTTTCATATGACTAGTCTATAAAATATGACCAGTTTGGTCAAGCCCTCTGGATGCTTCGTGCCCCATCGAGCCTAAAGGAAGACTGCCATGCTAATTTTGGGCATCGAAACGTCATGCGACGACACCTCGGCCGCCGTGGTCGAAGACGGTCTGCGCGTACGGTCGAGCGTTGCGACCAACCAAGACGCGTTCCACGCGAAGTACGGCGGGATCGTTCCGGAGATCGCCAGCCGGCAACACGTCGCGCTCCTTACCGCCGCAATCGAAGATGCAACCGAGCGGGCGAACGTATCGCTCGACGCCATCGACGGCATCGCCGTTACACGCGGACCGGGGCTGATCGGGAGCCTCGTCGTCGGCGTTGCGTCGGCAAAAGCGCTCGCTTTCGCGCTGCACAAGCCGCTCTACGGCATCAACCACTTGCACGGCCACATCTTCGCGACGTTTCTCGACCGCGCCGGCGACGTGCCGCGCTACCCATTCCTCACACTCCTCGTTTCCGGCGGCCACTCGCAACTCGTCGAAGTCGAAAGTGCGACGCAGATGCACGTCATAGGCCGTACGACCGACGACGCTGCCGGGGAAGCCTTCGACAAATCCGCGCGCTTGCTCGGCCTTCCGTTTCCGGGCGGGCCCGAGATCGACAAGCTCGCGCGCGAAGGCAATCCGCAATCGATAAAGTTTCCACGCCACCGCGCCGAACCCGGATCGCTCGATATGAGTTTCTCCGGAATTAAAACCGCCGTCCGCTACTTTATCGAATCGGATGAAGGGAAGAAGGCGAGCAAAGCCGACATCGCCGCTTCGTTTCAAGCCGCTGTCGTCGACGTGCTGATGCAGCGGCTCGCCGCCGCATTCGAGCGGAAGCCGTATACGAGCGTGGTGCTCTCCGGCGGTGTCGCCGCAAACAGCGCGCTGCAACAAGCACTGCGCGACTGGGGCAAACAGATGAACGTCCCCGTCTTTATTCCGCCGCCGAAGTACTGCACCGATAACGCCGCCATGATCGCCGCCGCCGCCGCCCATCAAGGTGAAGCGGTGCGCGCCGATCCGCTGACGCTCTCGGCGGATCCGAACCTACCGTTTGGGGTATCACGGTGAATGGCGCCCGAGCCGTGTCGAGGGCCGCGATAGCCGTACTATTGCTCGCGTTGACCGCGTGCGGCGGTTATAGCGGCGGAACATACCTCACGCCGATTCAATGCTTGTACAACGGGCAATCGCAGCTCATCTATCCGATTCCCGGCGCAACAAACGTCCCCGATGCGCCGGGCCAAATAGTATTTGCCGTTAGCCGCCTATTTCCGAGCACATTTCAAGTACTCATACACAACGACCCTAACCCGAACACCGCCACGGCCGGCACCGCCGGATTCTTCCAGCAAATAAACCAGTCACAAGTGCCGCAACCTTCGGCGGCGCCGTCGATTTCGAACCCGCTCTACGAAAGCGCTACGATTAGCGCGTCGTTCCCACACGCGACATACTACGTTTTCCTCAACGACACGCTCGGCGGATGCACGCCGACCTTCGCCGGATCGTTTAGCACACAATGACTCCCACTATTGTCATGGTGAGCGGTCGCCGCAAGGCGCCCCGGTCGAACCACGCCCGAGCCGTGTCGAGGGCCGCGATAGCTATGCTGTTGCTTACACTCGCGGCATGTTCGCAGAGTGGCCGGCAACAAAGCGCCATCGGGCGATCGACCCTCGTCATCGCGCAACAGCGCGAACCGATGTCGTTAAACCCTGCGCTTGAAAACGGACAGTCGCAGACGGAGTGGGGCGAGCTGCTCTTTTCGTTTCTGGTGAAATACGACGATCGCGGAGTACTGGTTCCCGACGTCGCGACGGCCGTTCCGACAATCGCCAACGGCGGTATCAGCGCCGACGGCCGGACCGTCACCTACCATCTGCGAAAAAACGTGCGCTTCGCCGACGGCGAGCCGCTCACCGCAGCCGACTGCGTCTGGTCGATAAACGCGATCAACAACGTCGCGAACAACGTGCAGTCGCGTTACGGTTACGATCGTATCGCCTCGGCGCGGGCGCCCAATCCAACGACGCTCGTTCTTCATTTGAAAGAGCCGTTCTCGCCGGTACTCACGCTGGTGATGGCGCCGCAAGGCTTTCCGATTCTGCCCAAACACCTGCTCGCGAAGTATCCTGACTTCAACCGCATCAACTTCGATAGCCAACCGATCGGCTCGGGCCCGTATGTCGTCGACAAATGGCTGCGCGGCGACCGTGTCGAGATGCATGCCAATCCCTATTACTTCGGCGGAAAGCCGCGCATAGAACATCTCGTCATCCGTTTCATTCCCGATGCGCAAACGGCGCTCAATCTGCTGCAGACGCACGAAGTCCAAGGGTACTTCAACGCTCAAGATTACGCGCAATATCCGCTTCTGGTGAAATTGAGCGGTTACCGCGTGCTGAGCACGCCCGTCAGCGCCGTCGGCGCGATCATTTTCAACACCCAATCGCCGCAAACCAACGACCCGCGCGTGCGTCACGCACTTGCACAGGCGATTGACGTCCGCAGCCTCGTCTCAAAAGGTACGCGCGGCGCGCTCAATAGCGATGTTGCCGGCCGCGGCCTCTTCATCTGGTCGTACGACAAGAACGCGTATCCGGATATTCCGTACGATCCGTCCGGCGCGCGCTCGCTCTTGGAAACTGCCGGCTGGCATCTGGGCGAAAACGGCGTGCGCGTAAAGAACGGCACGCCGCTCGATCTGCTGATGGTCATTCAAGCCGCCACCCCCGGTGATGCGATCATGGGCAATCTGGTCACGCAGTACGAGCGCGCGGTCGGCGCGCGCGTCGAGCTCAAAGCCTTTAACGTCACGCAGTTCGTCGCGCCGGTGAGCGCTGGCGGACCGGTGTACGGCGGCAAATTCAACCTTGCGCTCTATCCGTTCGTCAACGGCGACGACCCCGACACGACCGATCAGTTTGCCTGCGCCAACGTTCCGCCGCACGGCTACAACAAGTCGCGTATCTGCGATCCGCGCATCGACGCGCTGCTGGCGGCCGGCCGAAGCACATTCGATCTCGCCAAACGAAAGACCATCTATACGCAATTGCAGCGCCTGCTTTATCAGGAACTCCCGGTCATCCTCATCTATCAGCGTCGCGAGATCGATACGTTCACCGCGCGGCTGCACGGCGAGTCCGGTTCGAGCGATAGCGTATTTTGGAACGTCGCAAGTTGGCGAGTCTCGGAATAGTGTCATGGTGAGCGGGCGTCACAAGGCGCCCCGGTCGAACCATGACCGAGCGAGCGAAGCGAGTCGAGGTCTAAGCTAGCACGCGCAATTTTTCAATTTCCCTAACGACCTTCGAGTGCTGCGCGTCGTAAAGATCAACGGCTTTCTGTAAGTTCATCCAGTACTCGGGAGTCGTGGAAAACGCATGCCCGAGCCGAAGTGCCATTTCAGGTGTTATTGCGCGCCGCCCATTGAGAACTTCATTGACGGTAGTGCGATGAACGCCAATGGCTTCCGCAACCCGTTCCTGCGTCAACTCCAGCTCGTCGAGAAAATCCTCACGCAAGACCTCTCCCGGAGAAATAGGTCGGCGATTTTTCGGAACGGTCAACATTGATGTTCTCCTAGTGATAATCCGTGATCTCAACCTCGACGGCTTCGGAATTTCTCCAGACAAAGCAGATCCGGTATCGATCGTTGATGCTGATACTCCATTGGCCTTTGCGTTTGCCTTGGAGCCTGTGGAGACGATTGCTCCGGGGCGTTCGAAGATCGGTCGGAAGGCCGGCAGCAGCAAGTCGGTCAAGCAAACGGGCGGCCCTTTCGTGGAGGCTCACAGGCAATGTCTTCCTCGACCGCTCGGTTGCGCGACCGTGGTAAATATCGGCTGAGGCCTGATCCCGAAACTCCACCCACAACTATTGTAGCGCGTCGCGCGACATCCGTCAAGCGAAGCCCACTCGTACGTTGAGTCCGTTCGGTTCTTCTTTTACACGATCGCTCTGAGTTGGCTCGGCTTCGCGTTGGCAGCAGCTGTCCCAAGGTTCGGCAGCGCGATCTTTTTGTTCGCGGTATTCATGCCCGCGTTTGTGGCGATCTGGCTGACCGGCGTGACGCGAGGCACTCCCGGATTACAAGCGCTGTTCTCCCGCATCTTTGAATGGCGTGTCGGATTGCAGTGGTATGTTTTCGCGATCGGTTACATGCTGGCCATACGCTTGGCCGCTGCCGGAATACAACGGCTCGCGACGGGCAACTGGCCGCATTTCGGCCACGAACC
>DASUIF010000020.1:0-8008 GCA_036273135.1 Candidatus Rubrimentiphilum sp. | reverse complement strand
AATGCCGCGCTGTTCGAGCTTCGCAAGCGCGTGTCGCGCAGGCTGATGCACGCACATGACGATTTCGTTGAAATACGGAGCCGAAAACTTCAGGGAACAGCCGTCAATTGCGTCGACCGCCGCCGCCAGTTCGCGCGTCCGCTGCAAATTCGCCGCCGCGACGTCGCGCAAACCGGTCTTGCCGACCAGCGCCAAATACATGGTCGCGATCAGCGCGCAATGGGCTTGGTTCGTGCAAATATTGGAGGTGGCACGCTCTCGGCGGATGTGTTGTTCGCGCGCCTGCAGCGTGAGGACGTAGCCTTCCTTGCCGTTCGAGTCGACGGTCTTACCCGCGAGCCGCCCCGGAATGCGGCGCAGATGCTCTTTGGTCGCCGCGATAAAGCCGACGTACGGACCGCCGTAAGCCACCGGCACGCCGAAGCTCTGCGCTTCGCCGGCGACGATGCCGGCGCCCCATTGCGACGGCGGCTGCAGCGCACCGAGCGAGATCGCCTCCGCGACGACCGCGATGAGAACCGTTCCGCTCTCTTTTAACGCAGTTTGTTCGGCCGAGCCGGGCGTATCGATAACGCCGAAAAAATTCGGCGACTGCAGCGCGACGCAAGCATATTCTTTTGTTGCGGCCAAACGCGCGAGCTCGCCGAGGTCGGTCGTGCCGTCTTCGGCAATCGGCAACTCTTCGATCGCTACGTCCAAACCGTCGCAATACGTTTTTAGAACGGCCCGGTAGTTCGGATGAATCGCACGTGAGACCAAGATTTTCTGCCGCCCGTTTTCGTTGAGCGCCATGATCGCCGCTTCGGCCAGCGCGGTCGCACCGTCGTAAACCGACGCGTTGGCAATATCCATTCCGGTGAGCAGGCAGATGTACGTTTGCCACTCGTAGATCGCTTGCAGATAGCCTTGCGATACTTCCGCTTGGTAGGGTGTGTATGCGGTGAGAAATTCGCCGCGCATGGCCAGCGCGCTAATTGCCGGCGGAGCGTAGTGGCGGTAGCTGCCGGCGCCTAGAAAGGAAACGAACGATGCGCCCGAATTCATCCGCGCCAACTCTTCGAAACGCGTGACGATTCCCGTTTCGGGCAGCGCGGAAACGACCTCGAGTTTTTCGCGCAACTTTACGGCGTCGGGAACGCGCAGCAGCGCGTCGAGCGAATCGACGCCGACGGTTTGCAGCATCTGCGCGACGTCGCGCTCGGTGTGGGGCGTGTACAAGGGCTAGCTCTCTTTGGTGAAACTCTCGTAGTCGGCGGCCGACATTAGCCCCGATGTTTGCGCGTCGCCCGAAATCTTGACTTTAAAGAGCCAGCCGCCTCCGAACGGCTCGCGGTTGACCAGCGCCGGATCGTTCTCGAGTCCCGTATTGATCTCGGTGACTTCCCCGCCGACGGGCGTGAACAGATCGGATACGGCTTTTACCGATTCAACGACGCCGACCGCCGCGAATTGCGCGATCTCTTTGCCGGCTTTGGGCAGCTCGACGTAAACGATGTCGCCGAGCGAATCTTGCGCGTAATCGGTGATCCCGACCGTTGCGGTGTCGCCGTCGATCTTCACCCATTCGTGCTCTTTGCTGTAGAGCAGGCCTTCAGGCTGCGCCAATCTTGTAACTCCTCTTGTAAAATGGAAGGTCTACGACTTTGGCGCCGTAGGCGGTCCCGCGAATGTGAACCACTACGTCCGTGCCGGGAGTTGCGGCTTCCTTTTCCACGAGCGCCGTTCCGATGCTCTTGTTCTCGACCGACGGCCCAATCGATCCGCTGCGGATCTCGCCCACGCGCTTCTCGCCCAAAAACACGTGGTAGCCTTCGCGCGCCGGCGCTCGCCCGTCCATCACGATCCCCACGATGCGCGGGTAGTCGTCGCGGGTTTGCTGTTCTTCGAGCGCGGCTTTCCCGGCAAACTCGGGCTTGTTCATTTTAATGACCCAACCCAAGCCGGCTTGCAGCGGCCCGATCTCTTCGGTGAGCTCGTGCCCGTAGAGCGGCATGCCAGCTTCCAAACGCAAGACGTCGCGCGCCCCCAGCCCGGCCGGAATCAAGCCGTTGCCCGCGTTGCTGGCCAAGAGTTTCCTCCAGATCTCGGACGCATCGGCGCCGTCGACGAAAAGTTCGAAGCCGTCCTCCCCGGTATATCCGGTCCGCGCGATGACCGCTTTCTTGCCAAAGACGTTGCCTTCGGTACAAAAATAATACTTGAGGCCGTTCAAATCGGCATCGCAGTGGGGCTGTAGCATTTCGACCGAACGCGGGCCCTGAATCGCGATCAGCGCGTTGCGGCCGTGCAGCGACGTGAGCTTCACGCCCGAGTCGCCGGCGTTGAGCAGCTTCCACATCTTGTCGGCGTTGCCGGCATTGACGACCAGCAGCCAGCGATCGGGCAAGCGGTAGAAAATAACGTCGTCGTGCGCGCCGCCGCGTTCGTTGGTAAAAATGTTGTAGCGCGCCTGCCACGGCTTCATCGTCGGAACCGCATTGACGGTCAGGCGGTCGGCCCATTCGGCCACGCCGTCGCCTTCCAAAATGAACTGCCCCATATGCGAGAGATCGAACAGCCCCGCCGCTTTGCGCACCGCTTCGTGTTCTTGCAAAATGCTTTGGTACTGCACCGGCATGTCGAAGCCGCCGAACGGAATCAGCCGGGCGCGCATTTTCACGTGCTCGTCATAAAGGGCGGTGCGTTTCATTTTCTTGGCGGTTTCTCGTTCGCGTAGGTGTTCAAGTAGTTGAGCGTCGTGTGCGCGACGACTTTGCTGCCGCTGCGCACGGTGACTTCGCCGTAGCAGATGCGCCGCCCGGCCCGCAGCACGGTTGCTTCAGCCACGAGATCGTCGGGACCAACCGCCGGCGCCAGGAAATTGGTCTGAAGCGACACGGTGGTGGTATCTTGGTCGCGCCCGTAGAGGGACGCGAGCGCTACGTAAAACACGGTGTCGCACAGGCTGACGATCGCGCCGCCGTGCACCGCTCCCGTACCGTTGGAGATCTGCGAGCGGTACGGCATGCGCATGACCGCCGTGCCCTTGCCGACGCTCTCCAGTTTTAAATCAAGCAGCTCGACGAAGTGCGAGCGTTCTTTATCCCACTGCCGCCGAACCGACTCTTGATCGATCGGCCTCAAAATGTGTCTCCGCCCTCGGCCAGCGCGCGCCGCAGATAGAGCGGCAGCGCGAATATGCGGCGGTGCGTCTCCGCATCGTAAAAGAAATTCTCACCGCGCAGCTCGCGGCAGTACGGTGCGATTTCCGGCTCATCCAGATGCCCGAGGTTGACGCCATCGCTGCAGGCGATGAACGCCCAGTCGTTGTCAAATGCCGGAACGTGTGTGTAGTACGAGACAACGTGCTCGTAATATTTCCGCAGTGTGCGCGCCATCTTCGCGTGCAGCGACAAGTTGTGAAATCCCGCCGTGCTGGCTTGAAGAACGTAGATACCGCCTGGTGTAAGCCGGTTCTTGATGTTGCGAAAAACCTCATCGCAAAAGAGCGGATTGCTGGGCGAATCTTCGAGCGGCTCGGTGAGGTCCGAGATGATCACGCCGTAGCGATCTTTGTCTTCGGCCAAAAATTTGAGCGCGTCGCCGATGATGACGCGAGATTTGGGGTCGTGAAAGCTGTCCTGCGACCACTCCGCCAAGTACGTTTTCGAAAGTTCGACGACGTCACCGTCGATGTCGACCATCGTCGCGCGCCGCACGTCCGGATGCCGTAACACCTCGCGCAGCGTCGCACCCTCACCGCCGCCGAGTATTAAGACATCTGAGCGATCGCTTGCGCCGGCCAGCGCCGGATGCACGAGCGCCTCATGATAGATCTTTTCATCCGCCTGAGAGCTCTGCGTGTCGCCGTCGAGAATAAGCATCTTCCCGAAAACGGGCGTGCCGACGATACCGATCTCTTGAAATTGCGAACGTCCTTGATAAAAGACGCGATCTACGCCGTGGTGGTGCTCTTCGGTGGGAGAGAACTGCTCGACATACCACTGCCAACGTTCGGTCTTCGGCATCGCTTACGAAATAAGAACCGCGGTTAGGCGGTTCGCGGTCGATCTTTTGCTTCGGTTGCCGTTACTACGTGTGTAAAGGTTCCGTTCTTTGCTTCGATGCCCCGTTTGAATTCGGTGGTCAACATTCGCTTCGCGGAGAGAACCTTGGCTGCGTGCAAACAAGCCAGCCACGGGTCTGTATGATCGCCGCACGTGTAAAAATCCATGGCGGCGTATTTCTTTTCGGGCCAGGTGTGGATCGAGAGATGCGATTCTGCCAGAATCACCGTGCCCGAGACGCCTTGCGGCTCGAAACGATGAAACGAACTCTGCAGAATAGTCGCGTTCGCGGCTCGCGCTGCTGCGACCATCATTGCGTGGACGCCGTCTACGTCCGAAAGGGCCGTCGGGTCACACCCCGAGAGTTCGCACACAATGTGCGTACCGAGTGCTTTCAATTCTGCGCTCTCCTCGACTTGTGGGAATCCCACCTCCGGACTTGCCGGCTGGCGCCTGCAGTGCAGCCACGTCCCCGACCTATCGGCGAGCTCTTGCCGGCGCTTTTTCGGTGCGCGTGCGGCTCGCCGCGATGGCGCGTAAGGGCGCGCCTCCCATGACCGCGAGCTCCTTCCTTAAAAAGAGCTCGAAAAAAGAATAGCCCCTATCGCCGTCTGTGTAAAGCTGCCGGCGCCGGAGCTTGCGTTCTCCAACTTGCGGCTTGAGGTGTCGACGGCTGAAACGGTTCTGAGCATACCATGAGCAAGCGGGCGCCAGGTTCATATTTTACAACCGTGCCTGTGGGGCTACAAAGGCCTACTACCCCGGCGGTGCAACCGCTAGCCCAAGTTTCATGTCATGAGATAATGAAGATAGGCCTTCACTATCTTGACTATCGCTAACCGCTGACATACCTTTATAAGACATGGCCACCCAATTGAAGTCTGCCCCGCCCCTCATCGAGGAATACCGTCACGGGTTCCACGATTCCGAGGACAAGTACGTCTTTAAGTCTGGGAAGGGCCTGACGCGCGAGATCGTCGAGCGCATCAGCGAGATGAAAGGCGAGCCCGCGTGGATGCTCGACTTCCGCCTCAAAGCGCTGGACGTTTTCCTCAGCAAGCCCATGCCCACGTGGGGCGACACCAAGCTGCTCTCCGAGATCGATTTCGGCAACATCCATTACTTCGTGCGCTCTACCGATAAATCGGAACGCTCGTGGGACGACGTGCCCGACGACATCAAGAAGACCTTCGACCGTCTCGGCATTCCCGAAGCCGAGCGTAAGTTTTTGGCCGGCGTCTCGGCGCAGTACGAATCGGAAGTCGTCTATCACAACGTAAACAAAGAGCTCGAAGAGCTCGGCGTGCTCTTCTGCGATATGGATACGGCCGTCAAGCAGTATCCCGAGATCGTGCAAAAGTATCTGGCGACGATCATTCCGGTCGCCGACAACAAATTCGCCGCGCTCAACTCGGCCGTCTGGTCGGGCGGATCGTTCATCTACGTTCCGCCGGGCGTTGAGGTCAAACAGCCGCTCCAAGCCTACTTCCGCATCAACGCGGAGAACATGGGCCAGTTCGAGCGCACGCTAATCATCGCCGACACGGGTTCGAAAGTGCACTACATCGAGGGATGCACGGCGCCGAAGTTTTCGACCAGCTCGCTGCACAGCGCCGTCGTGGAACTCATCGCGCTCGAAGATTCCTCGATCCGCTACACGACGATTCAAAATTGGTATCGCAACATTTTCAACCTCGTCACCAAGCGCGCCTACGCTCACAAGAACGCGACCGTCGAATGGGTCGACGGCAACATCGGCTCGCGCTTGACGATGAAATATCCGGCCATCTACCTGATGGGCGAAGGCGCGCGCGGCGAAGTGCTTTCGATGGCGTTTGCCGGCGAAGGCCAGCATCAAGACGCCGGCGCGAAGGTCATTCACGCGGCGCCGAGCACGACGTCGATGGTCACGAACAAGTCGGTGAGCGCGCACGGCGGTAAAACCACGTACCGCGGGCTCGTCGAGATCTTCCCGGGTGCGGTCGGCGCCAAGACGCGCGTCAAGTGCGACGCGCTCATCATGGACGAAGAGTCCGCCAGCGACACCAAGCCCACGATGAAGATCCACGAGCAGCGCTCGACCGTCGAACACGAAGCCAGTGTCAGCAAAATCGGCGAGGAGCAGCTCTTCTACGCGATGAGCCGCGGCCTGAACGAAGCCGACGCAACCGCGATGATCGTCAACGGTTTCTTCGACTTCTTCGTCAAGGAACTGCCGATGGAATACGCCGTCGAACTGAACCGCCTCGTCAAAATGGAGATGGAAGGCTCAGTCGGCTAAGACACCGTTTCCTCAGCACACATGGCCGCCCGCAAGGGCGGCCTTTTTCGTTGCCGAAACGGCACGGTTCGCGCTTTAGAGGAGCAAATGAATTATGCCGATTGTAGGAATAGACACGACCGCGTACCTGGTCAAAGACGTAGACCGCGCTACCAAATTCTACCGCGACGTTATGGGCTTACCGCTCACCAACGAGTTCGGCGGTCAGGGCGCCGAGTTCGTCATGCCCGATAACTCGACGTTCAGCATATGGAAGATGAGCGACGGCACGTGGACGCCGGGCAACGGCGTGATGTTCGCCGTTGATAACTTCGAAGCGGCCGTTGAGGGCTACCGGAAGGCCGGCGTGAAGATCGAGCCCGAGACGGAAGACACGCCCGTCTGCAAGATGGCCTTCGCCGAAGATTCAGAAGGCAACACGTTCATCATTCACTTCCGCAAGAACGGCCGCGACTAGAGGCCGAGGACATGGCCGAACAACTCACCGCTAAGAAAAGCGCAATCGCCGAGGGAGAGGCGCATCGCGTCGTCGTTGACGGCGTCGAAGTGCTGCTTTGCAATGTCGGCGGCGAGATTTACGCGGTTGAGGATATCTGCACGCATGACGGCGGCGCGCTGGATCAAGGCCAACTCGACGGGGCCCGCATCGAATGTCCGCGCCACGGCGCGACGTTCGACGTGCGGACCGGCGAAGCGCTGACGCTTCCGGCGGTCATGCCGTTGCCCAAATATGCCGTGCGCATCGACGGCGACGACATCTACGTTACCGTGTAACCTTTACCGTATCGTTCCAGCGCAGCGCGGCGATCGAATCGGGTTTGGGGTCGCACCATGTGGTGTAATACCGGCGCGGCGGAACGCTGCGATCGTTCCCCGCAAGCGGATAGGTGAACACCGGTCCCGGCGTGACGCGCTTGCACGCCAGCAGCATCTGTTCGGTGAAGTCGGCGCGTCTGGCGAGCGGCACTTTGTCGACGAAGAGCAGCAGACGCGGATGGTCGGCGTCGGTGAACCAATGGCGTGCTTCTTGGCCTTGCGCATCGTAACCGATCAGAATCGGGCGCAAGCCGCCGTAAAAATCCAGCAGCGCGGAAAATCCGTACCCGTCGGTCATGACATCGGCTTTGCGCGCGTCGGTCAGCGCGCGCACATCATTTGCCAGCGGCGGGTACGTAAACATTTCGAATGGTCCGCCGTTGTTCAAGCGCAAACCCGCGTGCCGGACGCCTGCGTAGGCGACGTTCGGCGCGATTCCCGCAAGAAAGACCAACGCCGTCAGCACGATGGCCGGCGCGAAGATCCACCAACCGCGGCGCAGCTGTTTTTGGGTATCCCAGCTCGCGAAAACACCGCCTAGCCCGACCACGAGCGAGATGAAGGGCCCGATGAACCAGTACACTTCGACAGACTCGCGCATCGCCAACACCAGAAAGACAATGCACAACGGCAGGGCCGTCCACAGTATCAGCGGCTCCTTCGGCCGCACTGCCACCAGAGTCGCCGCTATCCAAAGCCCGGGTGAAAATCCGATTGCCCCCAAGAGATAAATCAGGAAAGGCCGGCCGAACGAATATTGCGGTTCGTGGCGCTGAACCAGCGAAAACGTGAACGATATCCAATGATGCGACGCGTTCCAAAAAAGAAACGGCGACCACACGGCGCACGCAACGAGCGCGGAAAA
>DASUIF010000019.1:0-4701 GCA_036273135.1 Candidatus Rubrimentiphilum sp. | reverse complement strand
CAAAACGATTTAGTCGCGGCGGGTTATCGTGCCGGTGCCAACGCGTGCGTGCGCAAGCCGCTGGCGGAGGAGGCGATGAACGAAATCGCGCGCAGCATCGGCGACTACGCCTACCTGCTGCAGATCCGGCCGGACGCGGCGCTCATTCAAGCTTAGCTCCCGAGCCCGCGCCACTCCTTTTCATCCATGAGACGACGCACTCCGCGCGGGTAATTATCTCCCTTGCATTTTACGCGCTGCTCAGGATGACACTTACAATCAGGATGACAAGGGTTGACGATGGAGTATAGTCATTTATGCTGAAACGCTTGGCTGCCGCGGCGCTTGCGTGCGCTTGTCTATTTTTAGGCGTTGGATCGCCGGCATCCGCATGGGGGTCCAAAGGTCATTACCTGATCAACCATTTAGCGGCATCGTCGCTGCCCGCATCGCTGCCTGCCTTCATGCGAACGCGTTTTGCGGACGACGAGATCACCTATCTGGGCTTGGAATTGGACCTGCTCAAAGGCGCCGGAAACTCGTGGGACGCCGAGATGGATCCCGGTCATTACCTAGACCTGATCGGCGGCGGCATGATTGCGGGCGGCCTGCGACTGGACGCATTGCCGGCGACGCGCGAGGCATACGACTCGGCGCTCCGCGCGCGCGGATTGGACCAGTATAAGGAAGGTTATCTTCCCTATTCGATCTTGCAAGGCTGGGAGCAGTTGCGGATGGTGTTTGCGTATTGGCGAGTCGACGCGTACGATGCCATTCACGCCAAAACCAGTGCGTTGCGCGCTCTTTCCGCCACGCGAGCGCGGGTCGAAGAAGAGCTCGCGCGTAGGGATGCGGGCGTGTGGGGCCATTACGTGGCCGACGCTTCGCAGCCGCTGCACGTTACCGTGCATTTCAACGGCTGGGGAAAGTACCCGAACCCTCACGGCTATTCGAACTCGCCGCATCTCCACGATCTGTTCGAAACCGATTTCGTGAACCGGTACATAACCGAGGCGGCCGTGAGGGCCCGGCTAGCTCCAATGCGGATTTCGACCGGCACCACGCCGGCGAGCGAGGGCGAAGTACTGCAGGCTATCGAGCAGTACTTAGCGGCCTCCGGCGACACGGTGACCGAACTGTACCAAATCAACGCCGCCGGCGGTTTTACGCGCGGGACGCCGCAAGCAAAGGCGTTTGTCGAAGACCGCTTAGCGTTTGGGGCAAGCGAGCTGCGCGATCTGATCTCGTGGGCCTGGGCCGACAGCATCAACGAAACGATCGGCGACGACGCGCCGCAACGCGTGCGTGACATCGTCGAAGGCAAAGCAACATATAAAGGGCTCCCCTAGCGTCATTGCAAACTGAACACATAGGACGCCGGCGCACGGCGCGCCGGTACTGCATTTATTCTTAATGAGGATTTAATGATGCCGGTTGCATTGCGTTCAGCTCTTACAATTGTCGCGAGTTTGGTTCTGCTCTTCGCGATTCCACTACCGTCGCCGGCGCAAACGGCCGCGACAGTCAACGGCACCGTCGCCGACGAATCGGGCGCTCCGATCGCCGGCGCCGAGGTCACGTTAAAAGGCCCCACGGTCAAGACCACCACCAGCGACACCGCCGGGGCGTTTGCCTTTTCGGCGGTCACGCCGGGCGTCTACGTTCTTTCCGTGACCAAAGCGGGCTACACGACGGCGGTTCAAAACGACGTCGTGCTGCTGGGCGGTCAAGCGACGAGCTTGGCCGTACGGATGGGCGCGACGACGTTTTCATCGCTGCGGACCATCGCAAGCGTACGGGCAAACGGCCGCGGGGCGCTCAACTCGGCGGCGGCATCGGTCAATGTTGTCACCACACAGACTTTCGAAGACCAAGCCCAGCCGCAGGTGACGCGCGTGTTGAGCCAAGTGCCGGGCCTACAAATTTCGTTTCCGTCGAACTCCGCCAACGCGGCCGCGCCGGGCTCCATTACCATTCCGAATATCCGGGGCGCAACGTCATATGAGACGGCTTCGCTGATCGACGGTCATCCGATTTCCGTTGGGCAGTACGGCGACAACGTGACCACGTTCTTAAACACCTTCATGTTCAGCAACGTGGAAGTCATCAAAGGACCCGGAGCGGATTCACCGGAGGTCAATAACGCGATCGGTGGAACCACAAACTTCCGCACGAAAGATCCGACCCTCACACCGACAACGCAACTGCTCTTCGGCGTCGATAACCGCGGCGGCAGCTTTTCGAATTTCAGCCTTGCCGACACGGTCGGCCGATTGGGATTCGTCTTCGATTTTGCAACCGACTACAACCCGTCGGCGCTCAGCGGCCAACAGGTGTATTACGATCCCTCGGGCGGAGTCGTCAACGGCGCATCGCTGAACGGCAATACCAGCTACTCAACCATTCCCGGGACAGTCAGCAACGTTCCATCGGTATTTCCGCTCCTGGCGTGCTGCTGGACGCTGCAAGGCAATCTGGACCAAACCGCCGAGCTCGCCAAACTTCGCTACAAGCTTTCTCCTGCAACCACGTTGACCGTCAGCTATTTAGGCGGCCAATCATTTAGCGATCAAAACGGGAACACGTCGGACTTTGTGAGCGCCCAGTTCAATCCGGGCGATCCGAGCTATACGGGTTCGCTGCCGACGGGCCAGATGCTCGTCGCCACCAACATCTTCCCGGGCGCTCCCAACAGCGAGTTCAACAACGAACCAATCACACAAGCAGAGCTCTCCACGACACTGGGCAACGATTCGCTTCTGGCCCGGTATTACCACGCGTCGATCAGCCGCTACCAATTCCAAGGCGGCAACCTCAACGGCCCCGATTTTAACATGGTCAACCTCTACGGTAACTCGTCGGCGGGACCGGGCGGCGTGAACGCGACCTTCAACGGCACGCCCGCGAGCGTCGGCTACTTCGATTACTATCAAGAGCCGGAATTGGACAAACTCACGGGCGGATCGTTCGAGTGGCAGCACCCGATCGGCGGCAACGGAATGATTACGTTCACCGCCGACCGCACGTTTTCGCAGAGCACGGATTACTCGATCTTTTCCGGCCCCTTCTACGCTTTTAATCTACCGCCGGGCACGTCGCAAATTTTGACCACGTACTTGCTGCGCGGCCACTTTTACCTAAACTCCAAACTCGACATGACGCTGAGCAATTATTTTAACACGTACAGCAGCACGTACCCGGTCGCGTGCGCAGGCGACTGCAATACGCAGGCCGCAGCCGTGAACGGAACCGGCGTAACCTTCGGCACGACCAGAAACGCGCACTACGATCCGCGCATCGGCCTGGTTTTCCGGCCCAATCTCTCAACTGCGATCCGGTTCTCGGCGGGCAGCGCGATCGCGCCGCCGTTTCTGGGCTTGCTCAACCAGATCACCTCGACGCCCGTTTACGATCCGAACACGGGCGTGGCCATCGAAGCGCAAAGCAACGGAAACCTCAAACCGGAGACGGCATTCGGTTACGATCTGGGCGCCGACGTGCGCCTGAAGGATCAGACGACGCTCATTTCGGGCGACTTCTACTACACCAATCTCTTCAACCGGTTCTTCGGACAGACGATTAACACCGGACAGGTGTGCGGTTCGGCTACGCCGCCGGTTTGCGAAACCAACGGCGGTCCGCCGGCACCGCCCAACACGCCGATTCTCAATCAAACCAACACCAATATCAGCAACGCGCGCTTTGAGGGCATCGAGCTTTCGATTCGCCGCCAGCCGGCAGTCGGATTCGGATACGATATCTCCGGCGCGCTCCAAAAAGGTTACTACTATAATCTTCCGCCGTATTTCTATTGTTCGATTCCCGGCCCCGGCTGCACGCAAGATCAGAATCTCAACATCATCTCAGGCCAGAATACCAACGGCATTCCGGTAGGGTATTACAACGTCTCTTTCAATGGAAACATGCGGATCCCGTACTCGCAGGCCAACGGTGAGATTTCGTATGCGTTCCCGAACGGTGCGTTGGCGTCGCTCGGGGAGACGTATTACGGAACCAACAACTCGCTGAACCGGCCGCCCTTTGGGATCGCATACGCTACGGTGCGTTACCCGATCGCAAAGACGCTTTCGCTGCAGCTCTCGGGCGACAACATCTTCAACGCCTATCCGGGATTCTTGCCGCTGCTGGGCGGCGGAAACGTCATACCGCTGGTCGGCCAATTGCCCGGCGCAACAACCGGCAACGTGCTCGGGCCCGCGACGTGGCGGCTGGTGCTATCGACTAGGCCGTAGGCCCATGAAAAAGGCCGGAAGGCCAGTACTTCTTAGGGCCTTCCGAGCAGCTTCACCGGACCTTCCGGGCGCCGCGATAGGCTTGGCTCATGTTCAAACACATCATCGTCCCGATCGACGGATCGGATTTTTCGCTGCAGGCGGTTGACTTGGCGGCATCACTGGCCAAAGAGCAGCGCGCGGAGTGCACCGTGTTCACGGCCGTCGACATCATTCCGGCCGCGGCGTTGGCAGCCGCCACGCCCGACCTCGTGAACGCGTGGCTCAAGACTCTGGAAGATCAGGCGCAGATCGCGGTGGACGAAGCGGTTGCGCGCTTACGCGCCGCCGGTGTCGAAGCGAACGCCGAAGTTGCGAAAGGATACCCGGCGGACGTTATCCTGGAAGTGACGGCCCGCCACCGTGGCGACCTCATCGTAATGGGTAGCCACGGCCGTTCCGGTTTGCGGCGCCTATTCTTAGGAAGCGT
>DASUIF010000018.1:0-2682 GCA_036273135.1 Candidatus Rubrimentiphilum sp. | reverse complement strand
TGCCCCCGCTTGTTGCGGCTGGAGACTTCGTAGAAGACCCGGTGCGCGACAAACCTATTGAGAATCTTTCGCAACGTCGAAAGGGAGGCGAGAGTCTCCGTCCGGTTGCCCCGCGTGTAGATGATCTTCACGGGACGCGCAACCTTGCACAGGGTCGCGGGGCAACCCTCTCAAAAGTGCGGGAGTGCTCTCCATACCGGACATGGCGATCCTCGGCGTGCTCGCGCTTCTCGTTTTCGGCGAGAAGAAGCTGCCCGGCGTCATGCGTCAAGCCGGAAAAATGATGCGCGACGTGCAGAATACCTCGCAGTCATTTTTGCGAGAAATGGATCGCGCCGCCGACATGAGCGAGCCCGCTCCGCCTATCGAAACGCCGGCTGCCGAGCTGCCCTTCGAGCCGGCGCTGCCGGTCGAGCCGCCGCTGCCGAACGAGCCTGAAGATGGCCGAGCCGAAAAAGAGCCCGGAAGTTAGACGTTAAAGTTGCGACGGAGCTCGCCGATGCGCTCTTGCAGCAGCTGCTTGGCCTGCGACTGCAGACGGCCTTTTTGATCCTCGGGCAAGCGCTGGAATACCAAATATCCGGCAGCCGCGACTAAACCACCCAGCACGCCTACGAGCAAAGCTTTTCCGGCTTCGTTCGACGAGTCGTTGCCGGGCCGTTCGTCGGCGGGCCATTGCTGTTCCGCCGGGGGCGTGCGATACGTCTCTGTCATGAAATTCTCCTAATAAAGCATTCGCGGCGGAAGCCCGTCACTCACTCTTACCCGCCAAGTTAGGCTTCTGTTTCCTCGTGGCACGTGACGTGGCGCGGATACTGCGAGGCGATTTGGGCTATCGCCAGCCGGGCCGTATCCATGATGGCTTGCACGCGTTCGTCCTCGCGGCAGCTGCTGGGCCAGCGCAGTGAGAGCGTTCCCGAACTTTGGGTGGCGTCGAGCGGCACCTTGACGTGAGCTTCCAAGCCAAGGCGCGCGGCCTGCAAGATCCCCGAAACGGCGGCGCAGACCAGTGAAAACTCATCCGAACTGGTTTCGGGCAGCTCCACGTGGCCTTCGGCAAAAACAGAGGACAGCCGGTGCCGGCTGTCCTTGCGAAACGTGACGTTCATCACCGCGGAGCGTTAAGGCAACTCGATCTTCGTGATCTGAATCTCTGCAAACGGCTGGCGGTGGCCGTTGAGCGTGCGGACGCGCTTCTTGGACTTGTATCTGAAGACTAAGATCTTGCGATCTTTGTCTTGACGAAGCACTTTGCCGGTGACCGAAGCGCCCTTCACGAGCGGCGACCCGAGCGTGACCTTTTCCCCGCCTTTGCTCGCCAGGATAACCTGGTCGAACGTCACGTTCTTGCCGACTTCGCTCTCGAGCAGATCGCAGCGGATGACGTCGCCCTCGGCGACCTTATACTGCTTGCCGCCCGTCTCGATAATCGCGTACATAACTTTGGAACATTATCATCCGCCCGGGGCCCTGTCAACGCACCGGGTCAGGCTTGGCCTGAACGCCGCTTGACGGCGCCGGGCGCGTGGTGCTATGTTTGGCAGAGAAGTCTATAAAATAGATTCATCTAGAACGGAGATTTTGCAATGGAAAGCCGTGCACCTGTATGCGGCTATGCCCGTTTCGGACTCGTCAGTCCGATCTCGCGCGGCTGACGTGGACGAACTTTTGCTTTCTAAGATCCGCCTGGGCGTCATTGCGGAATTGCTGAACGCCGAATGGGTGGCATTTAGCGAGCTTCAACGCGCTACCCAAACGACCAACGGCAACTTGGGCGCTCACTTGGGAAAACTCGTCGAAGCCGGTTACGTCAGCGAAGAAAAGACATTTATGAACCGTCGCCCGCAAACGCGTTACCGTCTCAGCAAAACGGGCCGCGCCGCGTTCGTACAGCACGTTCGCGACATGCAGCGTCTGCTCGAGAAGGAGCAGGCGGGATCTTCGCCCTAGCGCAAATAGCGAAGCGCGATGCGCGCGTCTCGAGTGGGAATTTTGGTGTGGAGCGCCGTCCTGGCTGTGACGGCGCTGCGCGCGATATTTGACGCCAAGCTGCCGATGACCGGCGACGAAGCGTACTACTGGGAATGGAGCCGCCGGCTCGCGGCCGGATACGTCGACCATCCTCCCGCAGTCGCATTTGCGATCGCGGCATTTGCGTGGCTCGGCCGGACGCCGTTTGCAGTGCGTCTGCCGTTCGTACTCTGCGGGTTAGGCACCGCGATCTTTGCGGCCGGCGCGGCAAATGTTTTGTCCGGAGATCGCCGTGCCGGATGGATCGCGGCGCTGGCGGTTTCGCTCGCCCCGATGATGATCGTGGCATTTGGGATGGTTAGCCCCGACGGTCCCTTCGCCTTATTTTGGGCGCTCAGCCTGTATTGCGCGGCGCGGGCGTTCCGCGGCCGGTCTTGGCAGTGGTTCGCATTGCTGGGGATCGCGCTGGGATTGGCATTGCTTTCACGGTTTTTTGCGATCGCGCTACTCGGAGGTATCGCTGGAGCGGCGTGCGCGAAGCCGTACCGGAGCATGTTGCCGCGCGTTGCGTTTTCCGCGCTCGTTGCGTGCGCCGTGTGGTCGCCGTTTCTTTTTTGGAACGCGTCGCATCATTGGATATCGTTCACGTTTTCGCTGGTTCAGCGCCACGAACCGCAATATTCGTTCGGCCGGCCTTTCCTGATTTATCTC
>DASUIF010000017.1:0-14947 GCA_036273135.1 Candidatus Rubrimentiphilum sp. | reverse complement strand
CGCCGCGTCCGGCCGGATCTGCAGCAGGTAGGCGTAGTCGCCGATGCTGCGCGCGATTTCGTTCATCGCCTCCTCCGCCAGCGGCTTGCGCACGCACGCGTTGGCACCGGCACGATAACCCGCCGCGACTAAATCGTTTTGGTCTTCCGCGCCCAGCATAACGATAGGAACGTCGGCGAGCTGCCGGTCTTTGCGCAGCCAGCGCAAACTCGCTTCGGCGTACTTTCCACCCGCATCGAGGTCTACCAAGATAACGTGCGGCTGAGGAAACGCGCGGGCTTGAACGGGCGGCAGGCTCGTGGCGCCTGTGCCCGCGAGGAATAAACAGACGCCGCGCCCAGCACGAATAAACGCTCTTCTTAAGCGGGCGCCGTAAAGAGGATCGTCCGTTATCAGCATGACGGTGAACGACGCCGACGTCATGCGGGATCCCAAGCAGGTTCTTGCGAGATCTTCTCGTAGTGTCCGCGCGCTCTTCCGATGATCGCGTCGGCCAGGTCGGGCAAGTTATTGCGCAGCCACAGAATCATACTCTCGGGCCGCGGCACTATGCCCCAGCCCGGACGGTAGTTGGCTTTCATCAGGGAGCGCAAGCTTTCCACGCGCTCGCCGAGCACTTCATCCATTGCGCAATTGAGGGCCTTGTCGAGCGCGCGGTCTAATCCGCCCGGAACCAGATGCGTGTGCGTGCAGAGCACCGGATCGATACGCGTGAGTTCGAAATCGTCGCCGAAGACGTCGATCGAATAGCTGCAGAACAGCGAGAACGACAACTTGGTTTGGAGATCGCCCCACATCTGTTCGAGTAAAATTGCCTCGGCGCGCCGATTGTCGCTCCACAATTTTCCGACCATCTCGCCGTAGGCGCGAACGCGCTCGGTCGGAACGTTCGCAAGCGTCCCGCCGACGACGGTCTCGAAACGCGCCTGATTCGGCTGGCCGGCTACACAGATCTGAGCCAGAATCTCGTCCCGGTCGTAGACTCGAAAACGTCCGTCCGCCAGAGCCGCTTCCGCATCCCCACCCAGGCGCGCGATCTCGCCGGCGAGGGCATCGCTGCGTTGGGGCGTGGCTATCACCACGAGTCCCTCGCCCGCCCGTAAGCCTTCGAATAGGAAACGCCCGACGTTGCCTATGAGGTAGCGTTCGTCCGCGCCGCAAAACTGAACGAAATGTCCCCGGGGTTCAGGCGTCACGAGCATTCGCATCGGAGGGGAATATACCCCAAATCTCCGCCTTCTTTCAGTGCGAATCTGACGCTGCAGGCGCCCCAGTCGGGATGTCATCCTGAGCTTGTCGAAGGACCCCGAGTAGCGCGCCCAATAGGGCGCGAGTCGAGGGGCGAACGGAGAAACCAAAATTGCTTTTACATCTAGCGCTGATGCTTGCATTACTTGGGGCGTCCCCGGCGGCCGCTCCCTCCGCGGCGGCTTCGGCACCCACGCAGGTTGCTGCGGTCCTGGCCAATCCGGTCTCATTTGACGGCCAACACCTGACCATCTCCGGCACGGTCGCGAAGCTGGCCGAGAAAACGTCCAAGCGCGGCAACGACTACTCGACCTTCGATCTGTGCGATGGAACGTCGTGCATTCACGTCTACAGTTACGGGCACCCGAAACTGACGAACGGGCAAGCGCTAACGGTCAACGGCAGATTCTTCGCCGATAAACACGTCGGCAGCCTCGATTTCAAGAACGAAATCGACGCCGACGAAGGCTCGCTCCCGTAGGCTTAGAGATGAAAACACCGATCGCCGCCGCCGCACTTTTCGCCTCGCTCGCACTCTTCTTCGCCGGCGCGCCGGCGCGCGCGCAGTCAAACGCGCAGCCCAGCGGCTACGCAACTTTTACCGCCGGAGCGCGCGCCAAGCACGGCCTCTTCACGATCTGGCAAAGGGGCAACAAGACCTATCTCGAGCTTGCGCCCAACCAGTTCGACAAAGATTTCTTGGAAACGATCGTCCCCGGTAACGGCGTTGGCCAAGGCCCCGTCTGGTGGGGAGACACCGACTATCTCCCGACCGAACTCGTCCGTTTCGAACGCCGCGGCGATCAGGTGATCATGCTGTGGCCCAATTGGTACGCGCAAGCGCCCGGCAGCGCTTCGGCCGAACTCGCCAACCTCTCGAATTTTCCCGACTCCGTCGCGGGCATCGGCGCCATCGCAGCCGAGGATCCGGCCACCGGCAACGTCGTTTTCGATCTCTCTTCGCTTTTGAACGACGAACTCGATCTCAAAAACATCATCGACGAAAATCTGCCGCCCCAAAACGCGTATCGCCTGGATCCGTCGCTTTCGTACGTCGATCAAGTCAAAGCGTTTCCCGAAAACGACGTCATCACGGTGGCGCAAACGTGGTCGACCGATGCAAAACACGTCATCGACACCGCTCCCGACGCACGCCGCCTGCGCATCGCGGTCGTTTACAATTTCGTGCAGGTGCCGCAAGACGATTATCGCCCGCGGCTAGCCGACGATCGCGTCGGCATCTACGACGACATCTACCTGGACTTCAGCAACGACCGCCGTGACGAGCGCCTCATGCGTTACCTCGTGCGCTGGAATTTCGATCCCGCCGATCCCAACCATCCGTCGGTTGCGCGCCATCCGATGGTGATGACGATGAGCGATTCGGTTCCGCCTCAGTACCGTCAGGCGATCACCGACGCGTGCTTGGAATGGAACAAAGCCTATGCGCGAATCGGCATTCTCGACGCCGTAAAGGTGGTACCGCAGCCCAACGATCCCAACTTCGATCCCGACGACTTCCGTTACAACGTGATCCGCTGGCTGAACGAAGCTCGCCCCGCCTTTGGCGCCGACTCGCAGACGCTCTTCAACCCGCGCACAGGCGAAGAGATTCGCACCGGCGTGATCGTCTCGGCCGGCGAAGGCTCCGGCCCCTATTCTACCTGGAAATACACCGTCGACCCGGTCCGCTACGGACGCACGACCGATCCCGTTCCGGCCAAATTCATCCACGATTCCATTTTTGCTGCGCTCGTGCATGAAATGGGCCACAACCAAGGCATGCAGCACAACTTTATCGGCCACGAAGCCTACACCGCGGCGCAGCTTCAGAGCGAGCAATTCACCCGCACCCATGGCGTCACATCGTCGGTTATGGAATACGCGCCGCTCAATCTCTGGCCGCGCGGCGTTTCGCAAGGCGAGTTCTACCAAACCACGCTCGGTCCGTATGATTACTTCGCGATCAAATACGGTTACGCCAACATTCCCGGCGCGCGAACGCCCGCCGACGAAGCTCCGACGCTGCGGCGCTGGGCGAGCGCGTGGAGCAACCCGTTGACTCGCTACGCCTCCGACGAGGACGCAGAGAGCTGGCAGAACGGGCACTCGGCCGATCCGCGCGTCGATACCGGACTGCTGACCAACGACGAGTTGCGCTGGTGCCAAATGACGATGAATCTCGATCGCGTCCGCGTCGCGCAGATCGCGCATCTGTGGCCGCAATCCGGGCTATCGTACCAGCAAGAAACCGACGCACTCCGTTCTCCGGTCAACGGATACTTCAAGTGCGCGCAGATGCCGGCGCATTATCTCGGCGGCCAGTATCTCTCACGCGCCCACGCGGGCGATCCGCGCTCTTCTCCGCCGGTCGTTCCGGTCGATCGCGTCAAACAGCTTCAAGCCTTCAACATGCTCTCGAAGTATCTGTTCGCTGCGAACACCTTAAACATCACGCCGGCGATGCTGCAGCGCCTGCCGTATGCCGAATGGGCCGGTTACGGATACACCGGCTGGGACGGCTACGGGAATCTTCCAACGTGGGCCTACAATCCGCCGGTACGTCACGACTACACGTTCACCGAACGCGTCAACGCGGCGCAATCGCAGACGATCGACTATCTCTTCAATCCGGTCGTGCTGGCGCGCATTGACGAAAACCCGGCGCTGGCCATAAAGCCGACGATGTCCATCGACGATCTCTTCACGTGGCTGCACTCCGCGCTCTACAACGATCTCGCGCTGCGCGATATTCCGCTCGTGCGCCGCAATCTTCAGACGGCGTTCGTCGATAAGGTCGCCGATCTCGCGAACAAGCCGCCCAGAGGCACACCCGCCGATGCGGTTGCACTTGCGCGCGTCGAACTGCATCGAATTGCGTCATCGGCGGCAAAGGCCATGCACGGAAACCACGACGGCGTCACCAGCGCGCACCTGATGGATCTGATCCATCGCGCCAACGCCGCCTCCAACCCACCGCCGGCGCAGTAGCTGTCATGCCGCGCGAGGCGCGGCAGAACGCTTCAAGAGTGTCATCCTGAGCTTGTCGAAGGACCCCGAGTAGTGCGCCGAAGGCGCACATATCGAGGGGCGTCCATGTCAAGCCGCGCTTCGGCGCGGCAGAACGCCTCAATAATGTCATCCTGAGCGTAGCGAGGCCCCCGTGGAACAAAACCTTCGGGTGGACCGTATTGCTGAGAGTGAAACGCGCCGCGACCTTTGCCGTGCTTGCCCTCTTGCTGATCGCCGGAACGGCGGATCGCGCGGCAGCCGATACGCTTTCAACCGGAGTCCCAGTGCTGGAGTCGATGCCCAGCATGAACGGCACGATCGACGACTCCTGGAGCAAAGCCGTAAAGCTTGCGGTGCTCTTCGATTTTACGTACCAGCGGGCGGGTGAACCCACCGATGCCTACGTTGCGCAAGATCCGACTGGACTGGATGTCGCGTTCGCGGTCACGCAACATGCCACGCTAACCGCATCGCAGCAAACTAACGGCCCCGGCGTCTCCAGCGACGATCGCGTCGCCGTCACGCTCTGGCCGCAAGGCAACAGCGGCTTCCGCTACCGGTTCGTTGCCAATGCGCTCGGCGCGCGCTATCAAAGCTCGAGTGAGAATAGCGCGTACGAACCGACGTGGATCGCGGCAGCGCGACGCACGCCCTCCGGCTACACCGTCACCATGCACATTCCGTGGAATATCATGCGCAGCGGCGGTTCGAAAACTTGGAGCGCACAATTCGAGCGGCTTACCGTCGCCGATAATGGCGACCAGGTCTGGGAACACGTGGAAGGCCAACGCAACTCCGACGATTCCGCGTACGCAGGTACGTTAACCGGTTTGAACGTTACCGCGCAGGCCAAGGCCGTGCGCCCGCAACCGCGTCTGCAGATCTACGGCCTTGGTGAAATGGCGCCCGCGGCCTTCGGCGGAAACACGTCGCGCATCGGCGCCGATCTCGCGATCCCCGTCACGGCAACCTCATCGTTGCTCGGCGCATTCCATCCCGACTATTCCAATGTAGAAACCGACCAGCAAAGCATTTCGCCCACGGCATTCCATCGTTACTTGAGCGAAGTGCGGCCGTTCTTCACGCAGGCCGCGCAAAACTTCAACAACACATTCAGTTGTACCAATTGCCCGACGACGCTCTACACGCCCGCCATTCCAACCTTCCGCCAAGGCTACGCCTACGAAGGCACCGCCGGCAAATTCTCGTTCGGCGCCTTTGACGCCGTCGGTTTCAGCCGCACCGACAGCGCCGAAGTCCTCAACTGGGGAATCAACGATACGAAGCACATCGAAGGCCTCTCCTTGCAGCGCGTGAGCGTCAACGTTCCCGGCTTCCGCGACAACACGACCACGCTCTACACCGGCTATCTCAACCAGCACACCCACGATTTTGTCTATTTGAACGTCGGTAGCGACAGCGGCACCGCGGTCACCGACAACGGTTTCGCGCAGTACTGGGAATACGGCGGCGGCTACGTCGACAAAACCACAACCATCGGCATATCCTTTCAAAAGGTCGGCCCGCAGTTTAATCCGGCCGATGGCTTTTTGAATCAGCCCGACGTATCCGGCTATCAAATCTTTGCCAACAAGACGTTCACTTTCTCGAAAACCGCTACGCTACAGGATATTCGCATCAGTGACTTCTACGCGCACATGCACGACCACAGCGGCAATCCCGCACAGCTGGGACTCTTCCAACAAGTCAACTTCGATCTAAAAAACCAGCTTTCGTTTCACGTCTTCAGCGGCGTGAATCAAATCGAAGTTTTCAACGGCGAGTTTCTGCCGTTCTACGGAAACGGCGGCGCGCTAATCTATCGCGGCCAAACGTCAACGCCCACCACGATCGTGTACCAAGGCGGCCCGTACTATCACGGCCACCTGGCGTCGTGGACCTACAGCACGGTCCTCCCCGTCATGAAACATTTGCATCTTGCGCTTGAGGACGACGAGAATTTCTATGCCTCGCCGACCGAACCGACGGCTAAGCAGTGGCTCGAGCGCGCCAGTCTCGACTGGCAGTTCAGCCGCGACGCTTCGTTCGATATCGGGGCGCGCCGCATCATCGGACGCAATCTTCCCGACGCCTTCGAGCCACCGCAGTTCGGCTTCGTCAACGCCGGCAACATCAGTGCTGCATTCCACTTCCTGGCCGCCAAAAACGAGTTCTATCTCGTCTACGGCAGTCCGAACAGCTTAGCGACGACGCCCGCGCTCATCTTCAAGTGGATTCGCTACATTGGCGCGGAGAAGGGCACCTAGTCATGCTGCGCTTCGGCACGACAGAACGCTTCAATAGTGTCATGGTGAGCGGGCGCCATCAGGCGCCCCGGTCGAACCACGGCCGAGCGTAGTCGAGGCCCGCGATAGCAGCGCGTAAACAGCGATCGCAATAACTACCGTCAACCCGATGCAAACGTAGAGCGCAAAATGCAAGCCGCCCACAAACGACCCGCCGCTAATGCCCGCGGCCAGCAGCGACCCGAGTACCGCAATCCCAAACACGCCGAATAGCGAGCGGGCCAGCGCCTCCGCGCCCGATGCGAAGCCCTCATCCGTCGTGGTAACGGAAGCCATCCCCATCGACGCCGCCGGCGTAAACGCAAATCCCCAGCCGATGCCTGCGATGAACAGGCCGGCCGAAACCTCCCACGCCGCCGCCGAAGTGCCGAGCATTCCCAACCACGCCATTCCCGCAACGCTTATAATGAAGGCCAGCATCAAAATCCAGAGCGCGCCGGTTCGGCGTTGCACGCGGCTGCTATACTGATTCGCCAAGAAAAACGCGATGTTGCTCGGCATCAGATAAAATCCGGCGAGCAGCGCGCTTTGATGCAGCGCATTTTGCAGAAACAGGGTGCAGAGCAGCATTACGCCGTACCATGCGAAGTTAATCCCGCCGATCGTCAGCAGCGCCACGTTAAACTTCGGCACTTTGAAGTAGCGCAGATGCACCATCGGCTGCGCCACTTTCTTCTCGACAAAGAGAAATGCAACAATGCTCACAACCGATAACGCGAACGCGCCCAAAATAACCGGCGACGTCCACCCGTTATCGTTTCCTTCGATCAGCGCGAAACTGATCGCGAGAAACGAAAGAATACTGAGCGCTTGTCCCCAGCCGTCAATGCGCAGCGAGGGATCGCGTTTGCTCTCTTCGGTCGAAGGCAGCGATAAAAGCACGCCCAGCGACATCACCACGGAGAGATAAAAGATCGACGGCCAGCCCAAGTAGTGCACGAGCACGCCGCCGATCGCCGGACCCGCCACCGCGCCGAGCCCCGCAATCATCGCGAAGTTTTTGATGGCGTCTTCGTTGTCGGTCGGGTCGGGCAGCATCTGCACCAAAATCGCCACCGGAAGCGAAAGCAGCGCCGCGCCGCCCAGGCCCTGGAATCCGCGTGCCACAATCAGAGCGAGGGGATTCGGCGCCAGCGCGCACGCAATCGTGGCCAGCGTGAAGAGCCACGTCATGAGAGTCATGACCCGCTTGCGCCCGTACAAATCTCCGAGCGTCCCCGCGGCCAGCGTGAATCCGCCTTCCATTAAAGGATAGATGCTGAGTATCCATTCCTGCTCGTCGATGTCGGCTCGAATCGCGTGCTCGATGGAAGGCAGCGCCAAATAGACGACGCTGATATTGACCACGGCCATAAAGCCGGCCAAATACATCCCGAGTTTGGCGATCTGGACTCGGCGATCGCCCGGTACGGCAGCCCCCGGATCGGGCCGGTGTACCTTGCGTCGCATCAGCGGAAGGAGCGCCATCGCGCGATTTTAATCGGAGCGCCTACAGTGTCATCCTGAGCGAGCTTTGTCATCCTGAGCAGCGTCCGCCCCAGGCGGACGCGTCGTCGAAGGACGGCCGAGCGAGCGAAGCGAGTCGAGGCCCGCGCGGCAACCACTGCGAAAAAGCAGCGGATGAAACGCTCGGACTTCTGCTGCATCTCGACCGCGTCGATGATCGCGGCATCCGCGCTCCCGCAAGCGAGCGCCGCGGCCTCACCGCTTCCGTCCACAATCGCCGGCATAAAGATCCCCGACTCATACGCCGCCCAGCAAGCCACGAAACAAGCGCAAGCCGTGGAAGCGCCGGAGATCTTTCGCCACTCCGCCCGCTCGTTTGTGCTTGCGGAACTTATCTCACAAGCTCGCAGCGTAAAACACGACCCCGAGATCGTGTACATCGCCGCGATGCTGCACGACGTCGGCCTGTCGAAAGAATTCGCCACGCCGCACCAGCGCTTTGAAATCGACGGTGCAGACCTGACCAAGCAAATCCTGACCGCCGCCGGCCACACCCCCGTTGATGCGCAAATCGGATGGGACGCCGTCGCGTTGCACAGCATTTTTTCCATCGCACGTTTCAAAGAGCCGGAAGTATTTCTTCTCAGCGCCGGCGTGCTCACCGACGTCGGCGGCGCCTTTCTTCAATATCTAGACAAAGCCACAGTCGCACAACTTCTCGCCGCGCTTCCACGGAAAGGCTTTAACGCGGCATTCCTAACCGCGCTAACCGACTATGCGCAAAGAAAACCGGATACCGTTGCGGGAACGTTCGTGGAAGATATCGCAGCTCACACGATTTCCGGTTACAAACGAGGCGACTTCTACGATGCGCTCATCGCGCCCGATCAATTCTAGTCATGCAAAGCATGAAAAGGAAAAACGCCCCTCCGGAGAGAGGCGTTTCGTTTTACTTACGCGGTGTGCCTATTGCATCGACGTCGCGTAAAATACCCCGTTTTGGTAGTAGCCGTATGCCGTCACGTAGCGTCCGACGACAACGCGGCCGGTCTGCTGATTGTTTAACGCCGGCTGATCGTTGATCGTGACCATGTTACCGAATCCCGCCATCAGCGTGACTTGGTTGCCGTTGACCGACGTAATGGTCCCGCGCAGCACGGAGTTGCCTTGCTGGCCCCCGCCGCCGTTGGGATAGCAGTTGTACTGGCCGTTGTTGCAATAGTTCCCGTTGTTTCCGCAATAGTGCGGGTTGTTGGGATTCTGCCAGCCGCGTTTCTGGCCGTGGCCGGCACCGCGGTTGCCCTGATTGCCTTGGTTGTCTTCGTCGTTATCACCATCGCCGCGGCGCGTGCCGTTACCGTTGGTGTTGCATTGGCCGTACTGACCGTTCTGGCCATACTGCCCGTTGCTCCGGTTACCGCGGCGGTTGCCACGGTTTTTGCCGCGATCGTCTTGGTCGGCCGACGCTATCGACGCGCTCGCGGCCAAGAGTCCGCTATCGTTGCCCGGGTGTTGCGCCTGCGTGAGAGCAATTCCGGACGCCGCACTGATTCCGAATAATGTTGCAAGAACTGCAACGTGTAAATTCTTCATTGGGCGCTCCTCCTGACAACGAAACGAAGGCCGCGCGCAAGAAGTTCTGGGCGCTTGCTGTGACGAGCACAGCAAAGGAAGCGGGCGCTTTACCGCAATCCTAAGCGAGTAAGATCATCCTCGTCGAACTCGATGCCGGCCGCGGCGACGTTCTCTTCCAAATGTTCGAGCGATTGCGTCCCCGGAATTGGAAGCGTCGCTTTCGAGCGATGCAGCAGCCACGCCAGTGCAATTTGAAAGACCGTCGCGTCGTGCTTCTTAGCAACTGCCTCCAACTCCGGGTGCGTCATCTCGTCACCCGCGTTTAAAGGGAAATACGGCAGAAACGCCAGGCCTTCGCGCTCGCAATAATCGAGCACGCCGTCGTTGTCGCGCCGTTCGGCATAGTTGTAGGGATTTTGAAGCGAGACGATCTGCGTGATCTCGCGTGCCCGTTGCAGCTGTTCGAGCGAAAAATTCGAAACGCCGATAAAGCGAATCTTCCCTTCGTCGCGCAGCTCGACCAACGCGCCGATCATATCCTCGAGCGGATAATTGTCGTCGGGCGCGTGCAGTTGATAGATATCGATGCGATCGAGCTTCAAACGCCGCAAGCTGGCCTCGCAGCATTTTTTCAGCCGCTCGGGACGCCCGTCGCGTTCCCATTTGCCGGGGCCGCCGCGCGTCAGGCCGCCCTTGGTCGCGATCACGAGGTCATCGGGATAGGGATAGAGCGCCTGCGCGATCTGCTCTTCATTAACTTCGGGCCCGTACGAATCGGCCGTATCGATGAAGTTCACGCCCAGTTCGACCGCGCGCCGCAGTACTCGCAACGCATTTTCGCGGTCCTCCGGCCAACCCCAGATGCCGGGGCCGCACAGCCGCATTCCGCCGAACCCCATCCGGTTGACCGTAAGCTCCCCACCAATAGAAATAGTCTTGGCTACATCTGTCATCGCGAGCGATATACCCGCCCTAACGGAAATCACCCCCATGTCGCCAACATCAAAGGCCGGAGGAACTTATGAAAACCTCGCGGCCGGCTGTTCGCGCCATTATTGTGGCGGCGTTGTCCCTATTTTTTTGCCTAGTTACCCTGCCGGATCTCGCAAGAGTGGCGGGCCATCCTAACGGCGACATCGGCCTGGAAACCGACGGCAACATTGTGCAAAGTGTCGTACCGGGATCGCCGGCGCAACGGGCGGGCATCCGTCCGGGCATGCGCATCGATCTTTCGGGATTGACGCCGCTCAACCGCGCGACAATCACCGGAGGATACATACCTGCCCCAGGCAAGGACCGTACGATTGGAATCTGGCGCGCGGGCAGATTTGTGCCGGTTACGCTGCGCTCAGTGCGTGAAGACACCGCGCCGGGATACATTATCATTCGCGAGCTGGCATTTCTCGTGCCGCTACTCATCGGCATATTCTTGGTTCTTCTGAGGCCCAGCGCGATTACGTGGGGATTCTTCCTCTTCTCGCTGGCCGCCGGTGGTATTCCGCCAACCTCTGTTTTCTATTCGCGGATGGTAACGGATTGGAATTGGAACGTCGCCGTCGGAGATCTCCAGTCACTGCTCGGCGCGACTCTCCCCAAGATGGGATTGGTGCTGTTCGCGTTCAGTCTGGCCGGCCGGCCGTTAAGTCTCTGGGCGCGAATCGCGATAGCCCTCACGGCAGCACTAGGCATCGTGGAAGCTGTGCCGACAATACTGTATCCCGACCTGGCTGGAGCCGGCTGGCCAACGCTCAACGTCGCCGGGGAACTTCTCGCCGCCGCCATCGCGCTCGGCGGACTTTTCTACGCGTATTCGCACGTCGCGATTCGTTTGCGTCAGCGCCTGCATTGGATAGCCGCCGGATTTATTTTCTGGATCGTCATCGATGCGACCGACAAGCTTCTCTGGCCCGCCTACGAGTCATACTGGGTGCATACCGCCGTCGACGCTGCGTCGGTTATTTTCCCGCTCACCGTCGCTTATGCCGTTCTTCGCGAGCGCGTCGTAGATATAAACTTTGTCGTCAGCCGCACCGTCGCCTACGGATTGATGACGACGGCGATCGTCGCAATCTTCGCGCTTATCGATCTGTTTTTGTCGCGAACGATGGAATCGCGCTTCAGCCTCCCGGTTGACATCGTGGTCGCTCTGGTTCTCGGCTTCTTCTTTCACGGGATGCGCAAGCGAATCGACGCCGGCGTCGACCGTGTGATCTTTCGAAAAAGGCACATCGCCGAAATGCGTCTTGAAAAAGTCGCCAAGGCCGTGGTGCACGTCGAGGATCCCGCTGCGATCGCCAACTATCTGACGAAACTTCCCATGGAAGTCCTCGATCTCACCGGCGCCGCCCTGTACCTCCGTCGCGATAGCGGATTTTCACTCGAGCTCTGCACCGGCTGGAAAGAACAACCGGCCGCTGCGATGTCCACGTCCGATTCTTTAGTCGCCTTTATCAGCGCAGAACTCGATTGCGTACGCGTCAACGATGTGCCCGCAGTAGCCGCCCCGGCCGATCGACACGATGCGCCGGTTCTCGCAATCCCGCTCGTCTTTCGCCGAGAGCTAGCCGGTTTTGTGCTCTACGGCGCTCACGAGGACGGCGCCGATCTCGACGCCGACGAACAGCGCGCACTGGTGCCGCTCGTCAACGCCGCCGCCATGACCTACGATCACCTCGAGGCGCAAGCGCTGCGCGAAGAAAACCGCGCGCTACGCACGCTACAGGTTGCGGTGTCCTAAAGAAACAGTTCCGGCGAGACGCCGAAGCGCTGCGAAAGCTTCCTGATTTGGCTCTTGCTTAATTCTCGCTTCCCGGAGAGAATTTCCGAAGTAACCCCGCTAGACCCCAACAATCGCGCTATTTCGGACTGGGGGACGGCATTAGAGTTCATCAGTTCGCGGAGTGCAACACGAGGCTCCGGGGCTTGAATTGGACAGTGCTCTTCCTCATAACGCTCCACAAGGATAGAGAGTAACTCGAGGAATTGGCTCTCCGCTGCAGATCTGTGAGTCTTTTCCATCAATTTCTCGATGCGCTCAAGATAAAGCTCATATTCCTTGTTTGAGCGAATTGGCCGAGGCAACTCCCGCGTCACGATCCGCTTGTAGGCGATGTCCAAAGCCTTCATTTATCTCCATCGATCCTTACTATACTCGGCATGCGTCAAGACTGCCGAAACATAGATGATCTTCAGGCGATACTCGATGCATGTGATGAGACGATAATTATTCCCCTTAATGTTAAACACCGTATATTTTCCCACCGACTCCGCCGACGAATAAGTCCGTCGTACATCAAGAATACTCTGCCATCCCGCTTTCCGAGCGATCGCGTACCAGGTCTTGAGCGCATCCTCGGAATCCGCATGGCTCAGCCAATACTCGCGCAGTGTCCGGCGTGCGATAATCCTCAATCCCGCGCCCCATCTCCCGTGCTCTCAAATCGAGAGCAATACTACCAAAACGAGAGCGCCCGGTCAAGCCAGGGCCTCTGCGACTGGCCGCAACGCTCAAGGGCCTATAGTGCCCTTCGGCCAAAAGCACGAGACGTTCCATGGCTGATCAACAACAGGGCGGTCTTCCCGAACTGCGCCACACGGCGGCGCATGTCTTGGCCTATGCCGTGCAGGACCTCTTCCCCGACGCCAAACCCACCATCGGTCCCGCCATCGAAAACGGTTTTTACTACGATTTCGATCGGTCCGAACCGTTCACGCCCGAAGATCTCGAGCGCATCGAAAAACGCATGCACGAGATCGTCGCGGCAAATTATGAAATGACCGGCCGCGAAGTGAAGCGCGACGAAGCGCTCGCGCGCTTCAAGGGCAACCCTTACAAAACCGAAATCGCAAGCGAAATCCCCGAAGGCGAGCCGATCACGCTCTACACGATCGGCGAATTCACCGATCTCTGTCGCGGCGGCCACGTCGACCACACCGGCGATATCGGCGCGGTCAAATTGATGAGCGTTGCCGGCGCATACTGGCGCGGCGACGAGCACAATCCGATGCTCCAGCGTATCTACGGCACGGCGTGGCATACTCAGGAAGAACTCGACGCGCATCTCAAACAGCTCGAGGAAGCCCAGAAACGCGACCACCGCAAGCTCGGTCAAGAGCTCGACCTCTTTTCGATCCACGAAGAAGCCGGCGGCGGCCTGATCTTCTGGCACCCCAAAGGCACGATCGTCCGCGGCATCGTCGAAAACTTTATTCGCGAAGGCTTACTGGAACGTGGCTACTTACCGGTGATCACGCCGCACATCGTCAACGAGCGCCTCTACGAAATCTCCGGACATCTCGAAAACTTTGCCGAAAACATGTTTGGGCCGCTCGAAGTGGAGGAGCAGCGCTTCCGCTTAAAGCCGATGAACTGCCCGGGCCACATCCTCATCTATAAGGATCACCAGCACAGCTACCGCGAGTTGCCGATACGCTACTCGGAATTCGGCACGACCTACCGCTTCGAACGCAGCGGCGTTTTGCATGGGCTCACACGCGTGCGTGGCTTTACCGTCGACGACGCGCACCTCTTCTGCACCCCCGGCCAGGTGCAGGAAGAATTCGAACGCACGCTCAGCGAGGCGATGCGGCTCATGAAAGCCTTCGGCTTCGAACTCGAGTTTTATCTCTCAACCCGCGACGCCAAACTCAAGACCGAAACCGACCCAATCGCCGAAAACGCGATTCGTAAGGCGCTCGAAAGCAACCATCTGCCATACCAGATAGATGAAGGCGGCGGCGCTTTCTATGGCCCGAAGCTCGACATCAACGTCCGCGACGCCATCGGCCGGCGATGGCAACTCGGCACGGTGCAGGTCGATTTCGTTCTGCCGCAGCGCTTCGAACTCAAATATCGCGGCGCCGACGGCCAAGACCATACACCGGTCATGATCCACCGCGCCCTGGCCGGCTCGATGGAACGTTTCTTCGGCCTGCTCATCGAGCATTACGGCGGAAACTTTCCCGTCTGGCTCGCTCCTGTGCAAGCGGTCATCACGCCGATCTCCGAGCACCAGCTCGAATACGCGCACTCGGTGGCCAAACAGCTGCGCGAACGCGGCCTGCGTATCGAGGTCGATGAGTCAAACGAAAAGCTCGGCTACAAGATCCGGCATTGGAAAACACAGAAGGTTCCTTACATCTTAGTAGTCGGAAAGCAAGAAGCTGCCGACGGCACCGTGAACGTGAACGAACGTCAAATGGAAGAGAAACGCACGGTCCCGGTCGCCGACTTCGCCAATGTCATCCTGAGCCTGTCGAAGGACCCCGAGTAGTGCGCCGGACGGCGCACGCGTCGAGGGGCGCATTAGCTGCGCTCATGCTCGCGGCGCTCGCCGCCTGCTCCGGCAACTTCAGCTCGG
>DASUIF010000016.1:0-43184 GCA_036273135.1 Candidatus Rubrimentiphilum sp. | reverse complement strand
CTGGACTACCCCAGCTACACCAGGCCCCCGGTCTTCCGGGGCGTCCACGTGCCCGAGGTGCTCCTTTCCGGCAATCATGGCGCGATTGCGCGCTGGCGGCGCGAGGCGTCCAGGGAGCGGACGCGCGCCAAGCGGCCCGACCTCGACGGCCCGTCATTGCGGAACGACGAGCGCCCGTGATAAAATCCCCAAGCCATGAACGTCATCGATCTCCTCAATCAAGAGCAGCGTAAAGAAAACGTGCCGGATTTTCGTCCAGGCGATACCGTGAAAGTCTATTCGAAGGTCATCGAAGGCGGCAAGGAGCGCACGCAGATGTTCGAAGGAGTCGTAACGGTTCGCAAGGGCGGCGGCGCGCAAGAATCGATCACCATCCGCCGCGTCGCACACGGCGTCGGCGTCGAGAAGTCGTTCTTGCTGCACAGCCCCCGCGTCGAACGGATAGAAGTCAGCAAGCGCGGTTCGGTCCGCCGCAGCCGGCTTTATTACCTCACCGAAAAAGTCGGCAAAGCCGCGCGCATCAAAGAGAAGAAAGCTGCCCGCTAATCTGGCCCTTTCTCCACTTCAGCTGCTGGGGCTGATTTGCGTTTTTGCCGCTGCGCGGGTTGCGCTCAGTTTCAAGAGCGACAGCGCGAAGGTCGCGCTCCGCGAATATCTCGACGCATTCATCGTCGCCGGGCTCGCGTCGCTTTTCTTGATCACGTTTGTCATCCGGACGTTCTACATTCCGTCTGACTCCATGGTTCCGACGCTGCAGCAAAACGACGTGCTGCTCGTCAACGAATTCGAATATCGCGTGCACGCGCCCGCGCGCGGCGACATCGTCGTTTTCAAACCGCCGATCGCCTCGCCAATCGACTTCATCAAACGCGTCATCGCGGTCCCCGGCGACACGCTGCGCGTCAGCGGCGGCGTCGTCTACGTGAACGGAAAACCGCTCGACGAGCCGTACATTTCGCAGCCGCCTTCCTATGAACTGCGCGTTGCCGGCTACGGAATCACGGTCGACACCGGAAGCGGTCCGCAACCGCTCAACCCCGCGCGGGCCGACGTTCCGCCGCGCGCGCTGTGGCAAGCTCCCGACCGAGTTCCGGCCGGATATTACTTCGTGATGGGAGATAACCGTAACGATTCGGACGATTCGCACGTTTGGGGCTTCGCGCAGCTGCATGGCAGATTCGCCGCCGGACCGCTCGCGCAAACCAAGGCCGTCGCGCAGTTCACGGGTCGCGCTTTCTTACTCTTGTGGCCGCTGCGCCGGCTGCGGGTTCTGCATTAGCAGCCGGGATTGATCGCCGTGACGCCGGTTCAACTGCTCATTCTCGTCGCGATCTTTCTGACGGCCAGAATCATTCTGAGCCTGCGCCCGGTCGCGGCGGGCTCACGCGGCAAGTCGACCGTTTTCGCGCGCGAGTATCTCGACCCGTTCATCGTTGCCGGCTTAGCCGCGTTTCTGCTGATCACGTTCGTGGCGCGCACGTACTACATACCGTCGGCTTCGATGGTCCCCACACTGCAGATCGGGGACGTGCTGCTGGTCAACAAGTTCCAGTACCGCTTCGTTCGCCCGAGCGAAGGCGATATCGTCGTCTTCCCGCCGCCGATCCCAACGACCGACGACTTCATCAAGCGGGTGATCGGACGCCCGGGCGACCGGCTCGCGATCAAAGACGGAGTGGTTTACCTCAACGGCAAGGCGCTGGTCGAGCCCTATATCGCGCAGCGGCCCGGCTACAATCTGCAGATCCGCAACTACGGCATTTACGTGACCCAGCTCGGCGACCCCAAGAGTTACGACCCGCTCGATCCGCATAGCGCCAACGTGCCGCCGCGCCGCTACTGGACCGCACCGGATCGCATTCCCAAAGATTGCTATTTCATGATGGGCGACAACCGCAACGATTCCGAAGATTCGCACGTCTGGGGTTTCGCGCAATTCGCGGGCACGTTCGAAAGCGGACCGGAGATGGGCAAGCCGGCGCATTTCACCGGGCGGGCGTTTCTGATCTTCTGGCCGTTCAGCCACGCGCATATCCTCTAAGAATTAGGATTCGCCGCGCGGGCGGCGAAGAAGTCAATCCGTGCAAGGGCAACTGCATTGGCGGTCCGTCGCACGGACGACGCTGCAACTCGCTGCATTGGCCGCGCTCGCGATGGCGTTCTTCATGCGAACGCCCGAGGTTTCGGGCCTCTCGATGGCCCCCCGGATCGCAAGCGGCGAATTCGTTCTCATCAACACGATCTCGTATCGTCTGCACGCGCCGCAGCGCGGCGACATCATCGCTTTCCGTCACGACTCTCCCGCGCCCGAGGTCTACATCAAACGCATCATCGGCTTGCCCGGCGATAAGATCGCGATCGATCGCGGGAACGTGATCGTCAACGGCTCGGTGCTGCCCGAACCTTACGTGCGGTTTGCCGACAACCGGAGTTTTCCCGAAGTCACCGTTCCCGCGGGCTCGCTCTACGTCTTGGGCGATAACCGCGTCGACAGCAACGATTCGCGCTACTGGGGTTTCGTCGCGCAAGATCAGGTGCTCGGCAAGGCGGTCGCGGGTATTTGGCCGCCGGCCGCGCTCGGCACGTTCTAGGGCATGAAAGACGCCGGCTTCGAGCAAGTCATCCAATGGTATCCGGGTCACATGGTCGCCGCGATGCGCAGGATGGCGGGTTACGTCAAGCTCGTTGACGTTGTGATCGAAGTCGCCGACGCGCGCGTACCCGAGAGCGGATTCAACCCGATGCTCGACGAGGTTGCCGGCAACAAACGCCGGCTGAAGATCCTCAGCCGCGACGACCTCGCCGAACGCGCCGAAACCGCGCGTTGGCTCAAAGTGCTCGGACCGCAAAGCACCAGCGTGAACGCGCGAACGCGAGGGGCGTTCGTCGAAGTGCGGCGACGCTTGCGCGACCTCGTGAGCGGCGGGCACCGTCCCCAGCGTGCGATGGTTGTCGGGGTTCCGAACTCCGGAAAGTCTTCGATCATCAACGGGCTGGCGGGACGCTCGGTCGCGCGCACAGAGGACCGGGCCGGCGTGACGCGCCAGCTCCAGTGGTTCAAAGTCGGTAAGGACCTCGAGGTGATGGACACACCCGGCATCCTGGTACCACGCATTGCCTCCGCGGACGCCCAGTGGAAACTTGCCTTGGTGGGCGCCGTACCGCGCGATCACTACGACCCCGAGGACGTGGCCGATCGTTTTCACCGCTGGCTAACGGAAAAGACCGGCGGCCGGACGAAGGTGCCCGACCTCCGGGCGTTTGCGCAAGCGCGAGGATTCGTGCGGCGCGGCGGAGAGAGCGACTACCATAACGCCGCGCGGTCGTACGTGAAAGATTTCAACGACGGCAAGTTCGGCAGGATAACTCTGGAGAGCGCCACGCGTGACGTTGAAACAGCGTAAAGCCAAGAACGCCTACGAACGCGAGCGGCGGCGCTTACATCGCATCCATTTCTTTGAAGCGGCGGCGCGCGCCCAAGGCTATTTGTATGTCGGCGGCATCGACGAAGTCGGCCGCGGACCGCTGGCGGGTCCCGTCGTCGCCGCGTGCGTGGTCGCATCCGAGCCGCTGATGCTGCGCGGGCTGAATGATTCCAAACAGGTCAAGCCGGAACTGCGCGCGGAGCTGGCCCAAACGATCAAGAATCGCTGTTCGGCATGGAGCGTCGGCAGCGCGACCGTCGCGGAAATCGATCGCCTGAACATCTATTGGGCGAGTGTGCTCGCAATGGAACGCGCGCTCGCGGCGCTCAGCGTTCCGCCGCAGTATCTGATCACCGACGCAGTGCGTATCAAGTCGTTTCCCGGTCCGCAAGAACCGCTCATTAAAGGCGACGCGCGCAGCGCGATCGTCGCGGCTGCCTCGATCGTCGCTAAGGTCCATCGCGATCAGTTGCTGCGCGAGCTGCACGAAATCGAGCCGCGGTACGGCTTTGCCGATCACAAAGGCTACTCGACGCCCGAGCACTTGCGCGCGCTCAAAGAGCACGGGCCGTGCGTCCACCACCGCTCGGGCTGGTGGCGCGTGCGCGAAGCGCAGCTCGCGTTTGGTTTCACGGTCACGGAAGCAGAAGCGGCATTTGGCGCTTGAGCGCAATGCAAAGGGCCGCGAAGGAGAGAGCCGCGCGGCCGCGTTTTTGGAATCTTCGGGATACGACATCGTCCGCCGCAACGTACGCGTGCCCGGCGGCGAGATCGACCTCGTCTGCCGCGACGGGCCAACGATCGTTTTCGTCGAGGTGAAGCGCCGCGACACGCGGGCGTTCGGCAGCGCGCTCTCGGCGGTCGGACCGCGCAAACGCGCGACGCTGCGCCGCATCGCCGCCGACTACATGCAAATCGTCGCGCCCGGATCGCAATTTCGCTTCGACGTCGTTGCGCTCGACGGCGACCGTCTAACGCTGCACCGCAATGTCTTCTGAGATAACGGTCGCCGGCCAGCAAGAGCTGCGCCGCTCCGTAACGCCATGGGGCTCGTATTCATGGGGCTACGCCGACGTCGGAGCCGACATCTTCGTCGCGCTCGGGCTGGTCATCGGCGTTGCCGGCGGTGCGACGAACATCGCGTTTTTGTTTGCCGGACTCGTGTATGTTTGCGTCGGTCTGGCATACACCGAGCTCGCCGCGGCTTATCCGGTCGCCGGCGGCGGCCAATACTTTGTGATGCGCGGGCTCGGCGATTTTCTAGGCTTCATTGCGGGCTGGGCCGTGCTTCTCGACTTCACGATCGACATCACGCTCTTCGCCTGGGGCTGCATCGGCTATCTCAGCCATCTGCCGGTGCTGCATATTTTGGACGCGGGCACGCATCCGATGGTGCATTTCTGGGTGATCTTCAGCGTCATTGCGGCACTTGCGGCACTCAACGTCATCGGCGTGCGCGAAAGCACCGCGTTCAACGGATTTGTGAGCGCAATCGACGTTTTCAGCGAGACGCTGATTCTCGTGCTCGGCTTTCTCTTCACGTTTCACCCGGAGATCCTCATCCACAGCATGCAGACGGGCTGGCCGAATACGTTTCAGTTGATGAACGGCATCTCGCTGGCGATCATCTCTTTCGTCGGGCTCGAATCGATCTCGCACGCGGCCGAAGAGACCAGCCGCCCCGCTCAGATCATCCCGCGCACGTCCATTTCGCTGATCCTGACGATCCTGATATTCGCCCTTGCCTATTCGAATTTGGCGCTCGGCATGCAGCCGTGGTTCCCCACGCCCCACGATGCCGCCGGACACGCGCAGCAGTTTTGGCACTACCTGGGCACGACGCAAAACCAAGATAAGGCCGTCGCGGTCATGGCCTCCAACATTCCGTACTTCGGGCTTCTGGCGGCCTTTTACGTTCCGGTCTTCGGTGCGACGCTGCTGCTGATTTCGAGCAACTCCGGCGTCTTCGGCAGTTCGCGCATCGCCTATTCGATGAGCCAGTTCAACCTGCTGCCCAGCATTTTCAAACGCGTTCACCGCAAGTTCAAGACGCCGGTCATTTCGATCGCCGTCTTCTGCACGCTGGCGGCAATCGAACTCGTGTTTGCAGCGCTGCAAGGCGACTTCGGCTATGAGTTCTTGGGCGATCTTTACGCGTTCGGTGCGGCCGCAAGCTATACGCTGGTTTTTGTCGCCCTCATCGCGCTGCGCATGAAAGATCCGCTCACGCCGCGGAAGTTCATGATTCCGCTCAATCTCAAACTGCGTTACCGCGGCGAGCAGATCTATTTTCCGCTGGTGGGGCTGATCGGGTTCTTCGGCATTCTAGCGATTTTGGTCTTCGTGCTGCTCACGCATCACATCGGACGCATTGCCGGACCGTCTTGGCTCATCTTCGGCATCGCGATCTACGCGATCTACAGGCTGCGCAAGAAACTGCCGCTCTTCGGGTCGGCGCCACGCGACTGGAGCCGCGATCAAGTGCGGATTCTGAAGAACGCCGGAGAGCTCGAACTTATGGACGAGCTGGTTGACAAGCTGAAAGCGCGCGATCCGAACTTCACCATGAAGGTCTCATGAGTTTTCGGCAATCGAAAGCTTACGTCGGGTTCAAGGTTTTTAACGGCATGCTCTTCATCGTTCTCGGAGCGGCGATTTTCGTGCAAGTCGCGCGCATTGCCGGCGCGCGCGTCGAAGCTATTCCTGGACTGGTCCTGGGCGCGGCCATGTTCGGACTTGGCGCCTATCGCCTGACGATGATGTTGAGATATCGGACCTGATGGGACTGCACGTTCCGGCCGCGGCTCTGCACGTAACACTGGCCGGCGCGTTTGCCGCACTCGCAACGGTCATTGCGATAAGCGCTACGCTCTACTGGATGCTGCATCCGCCCAAGAGCCGGGCCGACATCGCCGCCCGCGACGCGGAGCAGGTACTCAAACGCAGCTTCGGCACCGTTCTCGTTGTCTTTTCCTCGGAAATCCGCTCCGAGCACATGATGGTGCTCGCAGCGCGCCTCGCGCGCGGACAACACTCCGAACTGCTGGCACTTTACGTGATCGAAGTGCCGTTTACGCTGCCCACAAATGCGGTGATGGAAGAGGAAGACCGCTTCGCGCTCGACGTTATGGCTTCGGCAGAGGTCATCGGAAAGAAGTTCGGCGTCGATCTGCGCACGGAAATCGTGCACCACCGCCATACGTCTCAAGCCGTCTTAGATCTGGCCAAGCGCGAACGCGCCGATCTCATCATCATGGGCTCGTACCGTGAAGGCACCTATACCGGCGCGCCGCTGGGACGCGAAATCGAAGAGATCGCCGCCAACGCGAAGTGCGACGTTCTCATTGGTGTGGAAGGCAAGCATGGCACTCTGCTCACCGACGAAAGCCAAGCGGGGGCGGGCGCTTCACAAGAGAAGCCCTAGAGGTGCTTTACAGATTTTCAATTCTGGTTTTGGCCGCGGCCGCGCTTATCGCGCCCGCTTCGGCCGCAACGGTGCCCGCGATCACTGCCTTCCAAGAAACGTTCGCAAAGGTCGACGATTACACGGTCATCGTGAACGCGCACGAAGTGCTCGGCAACCAAACGCAAGACCGGACGTACCGCTACATGTTCAAGCGGCCGCATCTGGTCAAAACGCAGATTCTTTCCGGCCCGGGAACCGGGGGCGGCGGCGTGTGGACCGGCGGCGACACCGTCAGCGGACATCAAGGCGGCATCCTGTCGTTCATCCATTTAACGGTCGGCATTCACGACGGGCGCGCCACATCGCTGCGCGGCTACACGATTCCCGACGGCATACTGCAAAATCAAGTCGGCAAGTACACCTCGATAAAGGGCACGCTCTCGGAACGCAACGGACCCGTTATCGGCGGCCAAGAGACCACGCTCGTCGAGCTGAAGATCGCACCCGGCGCCGGCGAGCCGGGCGAAACGCGCGCCGTCATCTATTTTTCGAAAGCAACGCACCTACCGGTCGCGCAAATCCGCTGGGCGGGCGACCAGATCATCTCACGAGAGTTCTGGACCGACCTGCGCACGAACGTCGGACTAAAGGACTCAGACTTCTAAGAATCGCTGGACGCCCTGGTTCGTCCCAGAATGTGCGACATTTTCGAGCTCGACAGGATGTCGACTTCAAATCTTTGTTCTCTCGAAAATGCGCTCAAGCGGCAAAAAAACATGGAGGTTTTTTGCCAGCGGTTCCGGGACGAACCAGGGCGCCCAGCGATTCTTACAGTTTGACTTCGACGCCGAACTCGATGACGCTGTTCGGCGGCAGGCCTAACGAGTCGGTGAGCGGGCGCGCGTTGCGCGCGAGCCAACGGAATAGGTTGAGCTGCCACGACGGCATGCCGCGCGGCGAGGTGTCGTCGGCGATCTTTGGATTCGCCAGATAATACGTCGGGTGCGAAAAATCGACGTCCGGACGGCGCGTTCGCAGAAGGTTCAAAATGTCGTGAATCCGAGGCGTGTCCATAAATCCGTACGACGCTTTCACGCGCAGCAAACGCGGCGCTAACTGTTCTACTTCGATGCGGTTTTCCGGATGCACGAACGGCCGCGCCGAATGCATGACCGTCAGCAGCACGATCGTGTCGTAGATGATGTGACTGCGGATCCAGCCGTGCTGCAGCACGAACGGGATGCCGGTCGGCTGCGGGCTGAGAAAAAACGCCGTTCCGCCCACGAGCGTCGGCGCCTTGATCTCTTTCAAGAAATGCTCGACCGGCATGGTATGCGAGTCCAAGCTCTCCATGAGGCGCCTGCGGCCACGATTCCATGTGATGAAGACGGTGAAAAGCGCGAGCGCCATCGCGACCGGCACCCAGCCCCCGGAGATAAACTTCGAAGCGTTACCGATGAAGAACGGCACGTCCCACGAGAGAAAGATCAGGATAAGCGGTATCCATTGCCATGCCGGCCACTTCCAGTTTCTGCGTACCAGTTCGGCGAAGCCGATTGTCGTCGTCAGCATCGTAATGGTGACCGCGAGTCCGTAGGCACCGCCGAGTTTATCCGACGAGCGGAACGTTACGACGATGAGGATGCAGGCGATCCCCAATAGCGCGTTGATCGTCGGCATGTAGATTTGGCCGGCGAAATGACGCGATGTGTGCACGATGCGGAAGCGCGGCAGATACCCGAGTTGGATCGCCTGTTGCGTAAGCGAAAAGACGCCCGTGATCAGCGCCTGCGATGCAATGATGGTGGCGGCCGTCGCCAGGATAACCATCGGAATCAGGCCCCAACGCGGTACCATCGCAAAGAACGGTGAGCCAATCGCGCTGGGGTTGGCTAGCACGAGCGCACCTTGGCCGAAATAATTGAGCACGAGCGCCGGAAAGACCACCGTGGCCCACGCGACCGCGATCGGCTTCCGGCCGAAGTGCGCGAGATCGGCATACAGCGCCTCGACGCCGGTGACGCAGAGCACGACCGCGCCGAAAATAAGGAAACTCAGCAATCCGTTTCGCAGGAAGAATTCCCAACTATAGATCGGGTTGAGCGCGGCCAAGATCTGCGGATGATGGGCGATCGAAATTGCGCCGAGGATGCCGATGGCGACGAACCACACCAAGACGATCGGACCGAACAAGAAGCCAATTCCGCCCGTTCCCCGTCTTTGAATCAGGAAGAGTCCGATCAAGACCATGACGGAGATCGGTACGATGTACGGATGCGCGGCGCTCGTCCAGACGTTGAGGCCTTCGACAGCGGAGATAACGGAAATTGCGGGCGTTATCGCGCCGTCTCCATAGAGCATCGAGGCGCCGAAGAGCATCAGGAGCGCGATTGCCGTGAGTCCGGCCGGTTTGGCGGCGCGCCGAACCGGAACGAGCTGCGCGAGCAGGGCCAGCGTTCCGCCCTCACCGTCAAAGTCGGCGCGCAGCATGAAGACCACATATTTCACGGTAACGACGATCACGAGCGCCCAAAAGATGAGCGAGCAGATCCCTACGATGTTTTGCGGAGTGACCTTCGCCGGATATTCGCCCGCAAAACAGAGTGCAAAGGCGTAGAGCGGGCTCGTACCGATATCGCCGAACACAACGCCCAACGCGCCGAGGGCTAGTGCCGAAAGCGGTTCTTTCCGCCGCCGGTTGCGGGGTTTCTCAACCGGCGTGCCGCCTTTATGTGTCCCCTCAGATTTTACGCCCGTTTTAGGTACCTCTTGCGAAGTTCGTCGAGCACCACGGCAAGCAGGATCACGACACCCAGCACGACCCACTGCAAATAGGAGTTAATCTGCAGCAGGTTCATGGCATTGTCCAAAAAACCGATCAGTAATGCGCCGAAGAACGTGCCGATAATCGCGCCGCGGCCGCCCATTAAACTCGTGCCGCCGACCACTACCGCCGCGATGGCATTGAGCATCTCATTGCCCGTCGCCGTTTGCGGAGAGCCCGACGAAAAGAGTGACATATACAAGAAGCCAACGATGGCCGCGCACATCCCGCTGATGACGTAGACGGCCGTTTTGATGCGCCCGACGTTGATGCCGGCCAGGCGCGCGGCTTCCTCATTTCCGCCGAGGGCGAAAACGTAGCGGCCGAAGCGCGTGCGCATCAGCAATACCGAACTCACGATAAGGACAACGATCATCCAAATGACGGGATAGGGAATTTTGGTATGCGGTATAACGCCGTATCCCGTATGCTGGAAATCCGTCATTTGCAATGGAACGGGCTGACCGCTTGAGAGAATGTAGGAAAGCCCGAGGGCAATCTGCATCATGGCAAGCGTCGTGATGAACGGCGGCAGATTGAGCTTCACTACCGGCACGGCATTGACGAATCCGGCTGCCGCACCGACCGCTAATCCGACGAGCAGCGTGGCGGCAATGAGCGGGAAGCCGTGCAGTCCGGTTGCGTTTGCGAAGAGCGCCATGACGACGCCGGTCAAGGAGATCAGCGAGCCGATCGAAAGGTCGATGCCGGCGGTGATGATCACGAACGTCTCGCCAACGCCCATGATGAAATTGTACGTGATCTGACGGAGCACGCGGACCACGTTGTCGGGCTGCAAGAACGTTCCGTGAGCCGCGAAATTGATTACGAGCGCGACGACGACCAGCAGCGCGATCGCACCCGCAACGCGCAGCCAATACGTACGCGTCTCGGCCTTCATGCTGCTGCTCCGGTCGCCGCGGCGATAACCGCATCGGGCGTTGCGTCCGCGCGCGCGAATTCACGCACGATCTGCCCGCCGCGGATGACGAGGATGCGATGCGCCATGCCGAGGACCTCGGGAAGTTCGCTGCTGACCATGACGATTGCCGCGCCACCGGTCGCGAGTTTTACCATGAGATCGTAGATTTCGGCTTTGGCTCCGACGTCGATGCCGCGAGTAGGCTCGTCGAAAAGAAACACCTTCGCGTTGCCGAGCAGCCATTTTGCGAGCACGACTTTTTGCTGATTACCGCCCGAGAGATTGCGGACCAATTGTTCAGTTCCGGGCGTCCGGATTTGAAGCTGATCGATAAACTCGCGTGACGTCTGTTCTTCTTTGCGCCGATCGACGAGTTGATCGCGTTCGACGAATTGTCCCAGATGCGCGAGCGTCACGTTTTCGCGCACGCTCATTCCGAGCACCAGACCTTGCGACTTCCGATCTTCGGTGATGAACGCAAATCCGGCGTCGATGCCGTCGTGCGGGGAGCGGATGCGGATCGCGCGCCCCTGCACTTCGATAGTGCCCTTTTGCGGGATGTCCGCTCCGGCAATCGCGCGCACGATTTCGGTTCGGCCCGCTCCCACCAAGCCGGCAAGTCCGACGATCTCGCCTTGCCGCACTTCGAACGAAACGCCGTTTACGGAGGGCGCGCGCGTTAAGTCGCGCACGGCGAGCGCCACGGGCGCGCCGGCCGGCACCGGCGGCAGCTGGGGAAAATGCGACTCCAGGCGCCGTCCAACCATTGCGCGGATGATGTCGTCGGGAGGAAAATCCTTGGCAGCGCGCGTTTCGATGACGCGCCCGTCGCGCAGAACGGTTACGCGGTCGGCGATCTGCGGCAGCTCTTCCAGCCGGTGCGAAATGTAGACGATTCCGACACCGCGCGCTTTCAGCGTCCGGATAACGTCGAAGAGTTTGGCGATTTCGCGGTCGGTTAGCGCCGCGGAAGGCTCGTCCATCACGATGATGCGCGCGCTGCGCGATAGGACTTTGGCGATCTCGATCAACTGTTGCTCGGCTACCCGCAGTTGCGACGTTTCGACGGTTAGCGGCAGCGATACGCCAAGCTCGGCGAAGACCGCTTCGGCGCGCGCGCGCGCGGCGCGCTCGTCAAGCAAGAGACCCTTGGCGGGTTCGTTGCCGAGAACGATGTTGTCGACCGCACTGAGCGCCGGAACCAAATTGAACTCTTGGTAGATCATGCCGATGCCGAGGTTTTCGGCTGCGCGCGGCGAGTCGATCGAAACGGTCTTACCGTCGACTGCAATCTCGCCCGTGTCGGCGCGCTGCGCGCCGGCGAGGATCTTCATAAGCGTCGATTTACCGGCACCGTTTTCGCCGACCAGCGCGTGCACTTCGCCAGCCTCCAAGTCGAGCGAAACGTCTTCGAGCGCGCGAACACCGGGAAATGTTTTCCCGATGTCGCGCATTTGGAGGAGCGGACTAACCGGCTCTGTTATTTCGCGTTGGCCTTCGTATAGGTTCCGACCGGAACGTCGATTCGCGCCGGAACGGTTTTGCCTAAAAAATAATCGTGGATGACGTCGATCGTTTTGGAGCCGATGACGTCGGGATGCTGGATCGCGTCGCCGACCATCGAGCCGTTGGCAATCGCCGTGCGCGCTTCGGGCGAAGCATCATATCCCACAACCGCGATACCTTTCATGCCGGCTGCTTGAATCGCAGCAACCGCGCCGAGCGCGGAATCGTCGTTGATGCCGAAGATGCCTTTGAGATCTTTGTAGCGCTGCAGCACGTCGCCGGTATCGGCATTGGCTTTGGTGCGCGTGCCGCCGGAGTCGACGTCGGCCACAACTTTAACGTTCGGACATTTCTGCGCGAGCGCCATGCGAAAACCTTTGACGCGATCTTGCACGCTCGTTACTTCGGGTTCGTCGATGATCGCGACGCTCCCCGAACCGTGTAGCGCGCTGCACATCAGCATCCCGGCCTGCTGCCCGCCTTGCACGTTGTTCGACGCAACGTGCGAAACAACGACGCCTTGTTTGCTGGCATTGGCGATGTCGGCCGTAAAAACCGGAATATTCGCGCCGTTGGCTTCCACGATCGCGCTGCCGATGGCTTGCGAGTCGTAAGGCGTGAGGATGATCGCGTCAACCTTACGCGAGATGAAATCTTCGACTTGCGATTGCTGACGCGCGCTGTCACGGCTGGCGTCGACAAACGTGACTTTGTAACCAAACTTGGCGGCTTCCGATTTCATCCCGGCTTCCATCTGCTGATAGAATTGCGCTTCCAGATCTTGAATCGAGACGCCGATCGTCTTGGGGCCGGGCGAATTCACGCCGGTCGTGGTTTTTGCGGTCGTCGTCGTTCCGCTCGTCGTTGTGGTCGAACCGGAATTTGAGGAACAGGCGGTCAAGAGCAGAGCAATCGCGGCCAGAGCCGCCGGGGCGAATGTCTTCAAGATCGATTCTCCTAGTCTAAAAGAAGCGTCGCGCTCCAGGTTATATCCACAGCGGCGTCAGCCTCCCTGTGAGCGCTGTGGAGAACGCTCGCGGGAGCCGGTGGTTAAGCGAGCGAGCCACGCCGCCGCCAGAATCACGATAACGGTGTAGATCGCGCCCTGGAGCACGTGTCCGTAGAGATACGCTCCGGTGCCGAAAAGGGCCGCATAAATGCCCACCAGGCCCAAAACCCAGCAGAGCAGCGAGTTCGGGAGGCTGTCGGGAGAGGGCGGCGCTCCACTGCGGTTGCGGACCTTGGCCCAACCCGCTCCCGCAGGCCGGACTTTATCGTAGAAGGCATCGAGGGTAGCGTCGTCAACCGGCGGCGTGAGGAACGTTACTGCAAGCCAAACGACGGTGGTAATCCCGACGGTCGTCAGCAATACCGTGTTGTCGTCAAACGTGTGCCCCGTTTTCGAAAGCGCGAAAAATGTGAGCGCAACCGCAAACGAAGCGGCCATCGCGCTCACTTCGGTCCACGCGTTCACGCGCCACCAGAACCATCGCAGCAAATAAACTAGCCCGGTACCCGCGCCGATCGACACGATCAAATGAAACGTCTGCTGCGCGTTGTCGAGCTGGAAGGTCAGCGCGATGGCCAGCAACATTAGAATGACGGTAAAAATTCGTCCCACGAGCACGTAATGTTTCTCGGATTTATCGGGCCGTATGAAACGTCGGTAGAGATCGTGCACGAGATACGACGTGCCCCAATTCAAATGCGTTTCGAGCGTCGAGCGGTACGCGGCGAAGAGTCCGGCAACCATGAATCCCGCAAACCCGGCCGGCAAGAAGACGAGCATCGCGGGGTAAGCGATATCGTTGCCGAGCAGATTGGGCGGAAGATTCGGGAAGCGATGCTGAATGTCGCCGAGCGTCGGATAAACGACAACCGACGCCAGCGCGACGATGATCCACGGCCACGGCCGCAGCGCATAGTGCATCACCAGAAACAACAGCGTTCCAAAAACGGAATCTTGCTCGGTCTTTGCCGAGAGCATGCGCTGCGCGACGTAACTTCCACCGCCGGGTTCCGCGCCCGGATACCACGACGACCACCACGCGACGGTGAGCGGAATCACGAAGATCGCCGCCGCTGTTTTCCAATCGGAAAAATCGGGCAGCACGTTCAATAAACTCGGATGCACGGAATGAATATGTTGCAGCAAACCGTGCAGGCCGCCGACGCGGGCACTGCGGATGGCGAAGAACGCGGCTGCGAACGCGCTGGTCATCGTGATGCAAAACTGCAGCATGTCGGTAACCATGACGCCCCACAATCCGGAGATGGAGGCGAAGATCACCGGGAATGACGCGCCGATCAGCAGCGTCTCGAGCTCCGGAATGCCGAAGAGAATGCTCGCGATTTTCGCGGCGGCTAAGTTCACGCTGGCGATAACGAAGCAGTTAAAAAACAATCCCAAGTACACGGCGCGGAAACCGCGCACGAACGCCGCGCCCTTTCCGGAGTAACGCTGCTCGTAAAACTCCAGGTCGGTCAGCACGCCGCTGCGCCGCCATAGCCGCGCAAAGAAAAAGACCGTGGCCATGCCGGTGAGCAAAAATGCCCACCACACCCAGTTGCCGGCTATGCCGCCGGTACGCACGAGATTGGTCACGAGGTTGGGCGTATCGGTGCTGAACGTGGTCGCGACCAGCGAGATGCCGATCAGCCACCACGGCGCCTGACGCCCGGCCACAAAAAACTCGGCCGTATTTTTTCCCGCTCGCCGAGCCAGCACGATCGCCGGCGCGAACATGATGGCGACCGAAACGACGATGATGACCCAATCGAGCGTAGTCAGGTGCATGCGGCGCGGCTTCGGCTCCTATTGAGAGGCGGCCTTTCCAACGGACGCGCTCGGCGTGATAGAGTCTCGTGCTCTCACTTGCCTTTTCGGCTGCAATGCTCGGCATCGACGGTTACGTTGTGCGCGTCGAAGCCGACAGTTCGCCCGGCTCGCCGGTCTTTGCGATCATCGGACTGCCCGACCGAGCTTTAAATGAAGCGCGCGAACGCGTGCGCAGCGCGATTTTCAATTCGGGCTTCATGTATCCGGCTGGGCGTCTGCTCATCAACCTGTCGCCGGCCGACGTTCGCAAGGAAGGCCCGGCGTTCGATCTTTCGATCGCGCTGGCGCTGCTCGCCATGGACGAACAGATCGACCGGCTCGCGCTGCAAGACTTCGTGACGCTGGGCGAACTCGGGCTCAACGGATCGCTGCAACCGGTTGCCGGCATTCTTCCGATGGTGCTCGGCGCGCGCAATGCGGGTTTCACGAAGATCGTCGTACCTCGAGCCAATGCCGAAGAAGCCGCACTGGTCGAAGGCATCGATCTCTTCGCGGTCGATTCGCTTCAGGACGCGTGGTCCGCAATTTCCGGAAACGGATCGAGATGGCGCACGCACACGAGCGCGCCGGCGCTTTCACCGCTCGATGAGGTGCTGTACGGCGATTTTGCGGACGTATATGGCCAAGCCGGAGCCAAACGCGCGATGGAGATCGCGGCGGCGGGCGGACACAACCTGTTGCTGCTCGGGCCACCCGGTTGCGGCAAGACAATGCTCGCGCGGCGCTTGCCGTCGATTCTTCCGCCGATGACATCGAACGAAGCGCTCGAGGTTACGAAAATTTACAGCGTAGCGGGTTTGCTCGGATCGCGGCCGGGCATCGTTCGCGCGCGACCGTTTCGTTTTCCGCACCATACCATCAGCCAGACGGCGCTTGTCGGCGGCGGGAGCGTCGTGAAGCCGGGCGAAATCAGCCTGGCGCATCATGGCGTATTGTTCTTAGACGAACTGCCCGAGTTCGCGCGCGGCGCGATCGAAGTGATGCGCCAGCCCATCGAAGAGGGAACGGTAACTATTGCTCGTGCATCGGGCACATTTACCTATCCGGCGCGGTTCATGCTGGTCGCTTCGATGAATCCCTGCCCGTGCGGCTATCGCGGAACGCGCAGCGCGGAGTGCCGCTGCGACGACGCCGCCGTTGCGAAATATGTTTCGAAGCTTTCGGGTCCGCTATTGGATCGCATCGATCTGCAGATCGAAGTGAGCCGCGTCCCCTTCGACGACATGGTACGGAGCGGCGGCGCGGAACGTTCGGCTACGATTCGCGCACGTGTACTGGCCGCCCGCGAGTGTCAGCGCGCGAGGTTCAAGGGTACGGCGCTGACCTGCAACGCCGACATTCCGGCAAATGGAACGCGGGCCTACTGCCGGCTCGACGCACCTGCCATGCAGCTCTTGAAGCGGGCCAGCGACCGCAAACAGTTTTCAGCGCGGGCGCTCGATCGCATCGCGCGTGCCGCGCGCACCATTGCCGACCTCGCCGGAAGCGAGGAGATCCTCGCCGAGCACGTCGCCGAAGCGGTGCACTACCGCAGCTTAGAGCGGCTCGCTACCGCCGCGTGATCTGCGCTAAAACCTGCACTGCAGGCCGAGGTAAAGATTGGAATTAGGAAGCGTTCCGTTGCGCTGCTGGTCGACGAGCGTCGCGCTCTTGTTCGCGCCGCCGTAGATGTTGACGCCGAGCGTCGTCGTGTCGACGTGGAAACTCGTGAGCGGCGAGAAATTACTTCTCGTATAGCCACCGTAAAGAGCGAGCGGCGTGTTGGGCAGGCGATAGTCCGCGCGCAAGCCGTAATCGGACTCGTTCGAGCCTCCGAACGCATTGAAACGCGAATAATCGTACGATCCCTTAAGCGAGAAATCGGGCGTCGCGTACAGCGACGCGCCGGCGCCCAAGTAGTAGCCGTTCGAAGCGGCGCATCTCGTAACGATGCCTGCCTTTGCCGAGAGCGTCAAATTGTAGGTCGGATACGCGTCGATAAATCCGCCGTAATTCCACGTCTGCGAACTAAAGCCGGCGGTGGAATTGTTTTGAAAACCTACGTTGAGACCGGCTCGCCCCGACGGCGTGATGATTCCGCCTAAACTCTTCGACCATGGCGTCACCAGCGAAACTTGCAGCCGCGAACCGTTCGTGGTAGCACTTCCGGGCGCGGTAATCGTGTAAAGACCGCCGTCGACATCGAGCCCCCAAGAAGGGTTGAACGGGAAAAAACCTGCGGCGCCGAGGCCCCATTGGCTAGCGGTCGTTCCCGCCGCCAGGGAAAGCGTGAGATGGTCGATAGTAAATGTAAGCGTTTGAACGTCTTTAGCCGTAATCGTTTGGGTGGGACCGGCCGTGCTTTTTTCAGGCGCTGCAATCGCAGGCAGAGTTAGGGTTGCAATAGCCGCGACGCTCAAGGCATAAGCAGTGAGGGTTTTCATGGTTAACCCTTGCCGCGATGCCCGCAAGCCTCCTCTATGCAAGAGTTTTACATCATCGCGTCGTGGCCGTGATCGGAGACCTGTGCGGCAAACCAGCGGTGCAAAGCGGCGATGAGGCCGGCATCGGACGTGCGAAATGTAATCGTCGCTCCATCGCTGAGCGGCGCGTAATGCACGCTGATGCGCTTTGCACCGGCGCTCAGCGACGCCAGGCCCGGCATGTTCTTGCCGTGAATGTACGCGGGATCGCCAAAATCGCCGCGGGCAAATGCGGCAGCCTCTTTTTGCAGATGGGAACGCACCAGGGCGACCTGCCGCGCATCGCCGTCGTGGACGGTCACGGCCATGAATCCGCCTGTTTTCGTCGGCTCGAATTGATGCATCGTCGCATCCATCGAAAACGGCATCACGTGCGTGCTGCGTTCCCGGATCGTTTGCTGGCGCGTTTGAGCCAGCGCCGGCGAAACCGAGATTGCGGCGAGCAAGAGTGCAATCAAAACCTTAGGACTCATCAATAGCCTCCATCAGTGCAGTGAGCGAAGCGGCGACGCCGGCGCGCTGCGCTCGCGGAATCGCTTGAAAGATGCGTTCGAATTTCGCACGCCGCGACTGCGTGAGAGTTGCGTTGGCTTTCGTGCCGGCCGCGGTTAGGCGCAAATGATAAAAACGTGAATCGCCGCGATCGCGGACGCGTTCCATCCACGCCCGGCGCCCGAGCATGCCGACCAGCCGGCTCACCGTGCTCTTGTCGAGGCCCAAGCGTTTGGCCAGCCCGTTCTGCGTGATTCCGGGCTCGCGCCCGACCTCGAGCAGAACCTGTGCCTCGCCGACCGTCAGCGGCTGCCCACAAGGGGTCGTGTCGGGTTTGTGCAGCCCGAGCGACCTGATGAGGCCGATCATCGTGTCCTGAAAATCCAGTACCGGGTCGGCGCGGCGGGAACGGTTTAAGTTGTCAACCACAATAGTTGTAGAATACAACTATCGTGAGCCATCGTCAAGTGAGTGCGCGAAAATCTGTGCGCAGCATTCCGTAGGGAATGAGGTTCTTGTATTCGCCGCTGAGCACATCGCGGAAACCGTCGCGGTAAAGCCCTTCGGCCTTGAATCCCAGCCGCTCGCACATGGTTCGCGCGCGATCGTTATCTTCTCGAATTTCGATAAAGATGCGGTGCGCATCGCGCTTTTGGAAGGCTTCCCCAATCGCCCACCGCATCGCGAAGGGGCCGCCGTCCAGGCCCGTCGTCTTGACGACGAGCACGCCAAGCTCCATCAGCCAGCCGCGATCGTGCATCGTAAAATAACCGAAATCTTCGCCGTCAGCCAACAGAACGAACGCTTCACCTTCCGTGCCTTCGATGAGATCGCGAATCGCATCGCGGCCGGGCTCGTTCAGAAACTCGCGCGAATGAGGCAACTTGAAAAGGCCGGCGATAAACGAAACATCGTCCTCTTCCGCCTCGCGCATGACAAATTTCACACTTCGGATTCTAGCACGAGAGGTGCCCCAACACTCAGCGGCTAAAATCGAGATCATGAAACGTGTCGCCCGGACTGCCGGCGCTTTGGCGACCACGTTCCTCATCACACTTTCTCTTTTTCCGCGCGCCTTTGCGGCCTCGGATGGCGTACAGATCGAAGGCGTCACGATTACGACCGGTGACGTGCGGCGACTCTTTGAAGCGTTGCGCGCGGCCTTGAAGCCCGATGACAAGACGATCCCGATTATCGTTTCAGTTAAGAAAGCGTCCGAGATGCCATCCTACGATCCGCAATACCACTATCTCGGCATCAGTCAAGACGCCAAGGGTGCACGACAGATGCGGGTCTGGCTCAACAAGGACCTGAGCGCAAAGGACTCCACAAACGCAATCGCAGCCGCATTTTTCCTCGCGATCACCGACGGTGGGTACGCCGGTCCGGCTTTCAAGACCCTATACGATGTTTTCGATAAAGAAGATGCACAGCTACCGGCCAATGCGCCCGATCCGTTTTTGAATCGGCACAGGTTTGCCGCTGCCCTCGTAGATCAGCTAAACGCGCTTCATTAGCACGGCCATTTAACCGGGCTCCGGCCCAACCTGTTCCGTAATCTCCGAAGCGTGCAGCATTTCGCCGATGACCGCGTCGAGCGACTCGAACGTGTAGATACCCGAGAGCAACGCCAGATCGCCCGTCGGATTCCGTAAGACGTACGACGGACGCTGCGGCAGGCTGAGCGCTTCGAATTCGGCCGTTGTTTCTTTGATGCGGGCGGCGGTCGCCGGATCGCGCATAACGCGATCGAGTTCCGCGCGATCCACTCCGGCGATGCGAGCAGCTTCGTCGAGCGCGGGTTCCCGCCGGCCGAGCGGCTTGCCGTCGATGACGTTCGCGTGATTGAGCGCGCGAACCAAACTCATGCCAATAACGCCTAGCGTACGCGCCGCCTCGGCGGCTTGATTGGCGTGCAGCGTCGTCGCATCGGGCGTATCGACCCAAGCGGCATTCATCTGCACGCCCGAGATCTTTGCTGTGCGCGCATAGTACCAAGCCAGCTGCTCGCGCGTGTACGGCAGCGGCCCGAAATCAAAGAGTTGTGCGATCTTCCACTCCACGCGCAAGCGGTTGCCGTACTTCTTCTCGATCTTCTGCAATGACAAATCGCCGACGTAACACCAAGATGAAAGTACGTCGATATACGCCGTGAGATCGATAACCGCCATTAGACCCTGGCCTTTTCGTTAAGCGCCGGAACTTCGCCGGCAAGGAAACGCGGAAACTCTTCAACCGAGAACTGCAGGCCGCTCCAAAACGGTCCGAAGATCGCATACTTCGCGCTGGCTTCGTCGAAACGCATCTCGTAGATCAACTTCTTGAAGACGAGCGGATCGCCGGCGTAGAGATCGACGCCCCATTCGTAATCGTCGAAGCCGATCGAGCCCGAGATCACCTGCGTGACCAACCCGTGAAACGTTCGCCCGATCTTTCCGTGATCGAGCATGAGCCGCGCGCGATCGGCAAAAGGCAGCGAGTACCAGTTTTCGCCTTCGGCGCGCTTCTTATCCATCGGATAGAAGCAGACGTAGCGGCGCGGCGGAATCTTGGCCCACAGCCGCTCCGCGTTGCGTGGATTCTTCTCTTGCTCGGAGAGCAAGTCGTCGAAGGCCGTGTTCCATGCCGGCGAATGCGGTTTGAGTTTCCGCTCGTTCAAGGCGGCGTGGATCTTGCCGGTGGCATCGTACAAGCCGAGCTCCAGGACCGAAACGTACGAGTCGCGCGGCTGAAGATAATCGAGCAACTCCAAGCGGTCGAAAGCGGTCTGCGCTTCGGCCAGCCCGTCGTAGGTCTTTGCGTAGTGTGTGAGCATCAAATCGGCCTTATGACCGACGAGCTGCGCCAATCCCAGATCGCCCTCACCGTTTTTGAGCTGCGCGAACGCGTCGCCCGCCTCTTGCGCTATGCGCTGCTGCTCGTCGTCGGGGATCAACGCCCAGCGCCGGCGGTCGAAGCCGAACATCCGGTGGAGGATCCACCAGCCTTCCAGCGATTCCGGTACGTCGGGGTGGCGCATTACGCTTTCGCCAAGGCGCGAACGCGTTTGACTTCGGCGGCGACTTCGCCCGCGAGCGTGTCGGGATGTTCGCGATACTTGGCCCAAAGCTGCGGCATGTGGGCGATATCTTCGAGCACGCGCGCGTAGACGGCGTTGACCGGCGTACGCACATGATAGTCGCGGCCGGCGCAAGCGACGGCGCCGTTGAGATAATCCACTTCGGTCTGCGCGCGCCCGGCACGGAGATCGAGCAGCAGCGAAGGCGGCTTGGTCCCGCGCGCGCCCGCCACGCGGCCCGCCAGCAGCTTGCGCGAGACCGGACTGGGCAGCGTCGCAATGCCTTGCATCGCGCGTACCGGATAGCGCGGCAAGTCGATCGGCGAAATGCCCATCGCGTGCATGACCGCGCGCACTTCGCGAATCGCGCGAATCTCCAATGTGAATATCTCATCGTAGTGCACCAAGCGATTCGGCAGCACGTTGAGAATCGCGCAACTCGCGTTGGCAACGATGTTGAGCGCGAGTTTCGACCATTTCAACGCGCGCCATTCATCTACGATCTGCACTTTGAGGCCCGTGCTCGCAAATGCCGCGGTCAGCCAGTTGTACGCATTTTTCCCCAGCGGGGCAAATGCGAGGCCGCCTTCTTTGGTCGCGCGCCCGTGTCCGTTGCCGCTATCGCGCCCGACAGGAACCGTGAGCGCCGCCGCGACGACGTTGTCGGCGCCGAAGGCTTCGGCCAGCTTCTCTTCGTTGCCGATCCCGTTTTGCGGGCTGACGAAAACGCACTTCTGCGGAAAGGGAATCGCTTTACGCAGCGTTTCGATCGCGCCGGGAGTGTCGTAGGATTTCACCGCGACGATCGCAACGTCGGCATCGACCGGAGCGACGTCGGCGAGACTGCGCGGCGCATAGGTTACATCGACGTTGACGCTCTGCAGCAGGTCGCCCAAATACGTTCCAACCGCGCCGGCGCCGACGATGTAGACTTTCATCCAGTGCTGCCGAACCCGGCCGTTGCGCGCAGCGTCTCCGGAAGATCCTCGATCAAATTAAACTGAGCGCGCGACACGGGCGCGACGACGAGTTGCGCGATGCGTTCGCCGCGCCGCACGACGAACGGCTCCGCGCCAAGATTTGCCAGGACGACGCATACCGGGCCGCGGTAGTCGGCGTCGATCGTTCCGGGAGAATTCAAGCACGTCACGCCGTGGCGCATCGCCAGTCCGCTGCGCGGCCGGACTTGCGCTTCGTAACCCGCGGGCAGCGCAATCGCAAAGCCCGTCGGGACGAGCGCGCGCGCGCCCGGCTGCAGCGTCAGATCTTCAAAAACCGCAGCGCAGAGATCGGCGCCGGCGGCGTCTTCGCTCATGTACCTTGGAAGTGGAAGCCCTTCGCCTTCAGGCAGCCTCTTGATCGCGACCGTGACGGGAGCCATGGCCGCTCACTTGGCAAGCAGCGATGCCAACTCTTCTTGAAAGCTTTCAACGTCGCGGAACTGGCGGTAGACGCTTGCAAAGCGGATGTACGCAACCTTGTCCAGACTGCGCAGCGACTCCATGAGTTTCTCGCCGATCAGCGTCGCGGGCACTTCGCTTTCGCCGCGCGCGAAAAGATCGCGTTCGAGCGAGGCGGCCACCGCCTCCATCTGCGCTTCGGAGACCGGGCGCTTTTCGCACGCCCGGCGCAAGCCCGCGAGGATCTTCTCGCGGCTGAACTGCTCGCGGCGCGAATCTTTCTTTACGACGAAGAGCCGCGGCGCTTCCATGCGCTCGTAGGTGGTGAAGCGATGCTTGCAGCGCGGATCGAGGCACTCACGCCGGCGGCGCACGACGCTCTCATCGTCGCGCGAGTCGACGACGCGGGTTTCGTTCTTGCGGCAAGTCGGACAGATCAAGCCTTTGTCATCCTGAGCGCGGCGCAGCCGCAGTCGAAGGGCCACATATTGTGGGTCCCCCTATTATAGACCACTATCCATTGCGGCGCAAAGTGCGGCGCTATTATATACCTGAGTAAAGTGGCTAGGGATTGTACGGCTTAGCGGGCTGCGGCGTCGGTGTGCCCCAAATAGCGTTGAGGGCCCGCCGCGATTGCGAAGGGGTCGCCGTGGGGGCAGGCTTGGGAGTCGGGTTACACCCCTCCGGGAAGGAGCAGGTCGCGCCGGTTAGGCGGTCCACCCGATAAATGTCCGCCGATCCGCCACCTCGGACATACTGATATCGGAAGAACAGTTGAAAGATGATGGCCAGCGCGATGACCCCGAGGGCAATCCACCAGCCGCGAGTCACTTCTTAGCGGGGGCCTTGCGCTTGCGCCTCGCCCTAGCGGCCTTCAGCCGCCTCTGCCTCTGGGCTTCTAGGAAGTCCGCCTCGGCCTTGGGCACGGCGGCTACGGCCTGGACGAAGGCTTCAAATGGGGGTTGGCTCTTCTCTACGTCAGCCACGAGGCAATTCTACCACGTCGCCCTTGGGGAGCCCCAGGAGCGGTGCGGGCCTCTTGCCCGATTGGAGCGCCAGCTCGTAGCGTCTTTCGCTCGTGATATACACCGTGCGCGAATTGGCGCTCACCACGCGGACCACGTTGGTTCGCCCTCCGGCGAAGTGCGCCTCGACCTTATCCCCCATTTGCATACCACGATCTTACGCTAAGCCTGAAACACGCGTCAAAAATCTCCCCATAAGAGCTTGCACGCCCACTTCTTATGGGGTAGGATAGTCCCATTATGGAAGCAGGTTCTAGCCTCCCAATCGTCCCGTTCAGCGCCTTCGAGCGGGCCCTGAACCATTTTCATGAGTCAGGCGGTGCTCCTAGCGAGCTGCATGCATCCGTCTTTCCGAAGGACGAGTTTTCCGGTACGGCCATCGCCCTGCTAGTGAAAGCGTTTAAGCAGCTTGGCTTAGCCGATGATGCAGGCAAAAGTAACGCTGAGGCACTCGACCCACTAATTAACCCCGACTCACGGAAAGCGTCCTTCATTACGCTATTACAGCGAATGTATGGCACGCTTATTGATCTTCCGTTAGCAACGGCAAGTCCGAATCAATTTAACAAGTGGTTCGAGGAATACAGCATGAACGCTGAGGACACGCGCAAGGCAAAGACGTTCTTTCTTCATGCGGCTAGAGCAAATGATATTATCGTCAGCAAGTTTATCTTAGGTAAATACAAGACGCGCTCGCGTAGTACAGCGCCAGAGTCGCCTAAGCCTCGGGACCCCGCAAAGAATCGACACAGCAAAGATAGGAACAGAAACAAGAACCGCAACAAAGACGCGGCGACCGGCGAAACCAGAACCGTTGCTTTGCGGAGCGGCATCGGGGAGGTAACCGTAACGGTTTCGGTTCCGGTGATGGCCTTGACCAAAGGCGATGATCGTGATTTCGTCTTGGCATTGATCGACGTGATTGACGAATACGAATCCGAATAACTAAAAGAGGCCCAAGTGTGACCTTGAGCCTCTTGCCTCAACTACCTCGAAAGGAGGTGATGGACCCGTGACTGCCTTTGAAGAGCGTGCGTCGAGCCCGAATTGAGGGTTCTTTAGGCCCCGGCCCTACCGCGAGGGTGGGTACGGGGCCACTTCTCTTATAACATAATTCCATATCGGCCGCAGCCCTGGGTGACTTTATGCTGGACGGCCGGCTCACAAAGGGTGTGGAACAATGGCTGAAACCAAGTATATTTTCATCGACGAATCGGGCACGTTTGATTTCCGGCCGGACCGTTCGGCCTTCTTTGTGCTAACCGCAGTCCTGACTGGAGACCCAATTCAGGGGTGCGGCGAGCTATTGTCGTTACGGCATGAGCTATTGTCGAACGCCGATTATATGCAGGGCGTCAAGAAACATCGCGAGCTCAGCCATTTCCACTGCACGGAGGACCCGCAAGCCGTCAGAGATCGTGTCTTCGCGGTAATCCGCGAATTAAGCTTCGACGCGTACAGCGTCGTTGTTCACAAGAACCGTACGAACCCCGCGTTGCGGCATCCGCACGAGTTTTACGCGAAGGTCTTTAAGAGCCTAATAAATACGACGGTAGCCCGTTCGAAGCTAGCCCAACCGTGCGAAATTTTCGCCTCCGCATTCGGGTTGCGCGGAAGTAAGGAAGCTTTCTTAGACGGACTGGAGATTGCTTTCCAGCAGCACCCGGAACTCGAACACCGTATCCATTTTCACCAAACCGCATCGCATCATATGTTGCAAGTTAGCGATTATGTTAGCTGGGCGATTTTTCGTAAATGGGAACAGAAGGACACTCGGTCATTCGATCTTTTGCGCGATAAGATAAGGGTCGATTTCCCAATCTTCAGACACGGAGATCAAGAATACTACTAGTATAATCTTGACAAATATGCTAAGCTTATCACAAGGTAGCGTGCAGCGATAAGCGCCCCATAAGGCCCTTCCTCCGGGATAGTGAGCACGACCGAATCAAGAAAAAGAAGGAAGCGACGGCTTCCTTCTTTGTTGTATTTGACTCTAGTGAGAGGTTAGAGCCCGGTACGTTATGCGCTTGCCCTCAGTCGCTTTGGCAGTCTGCACGAAGCGCGGTCCGTCCTTATCATCACGCCGGTTGAATCGGAAGATTTGCTCGTCTAGGTAACGCTGCAAGTGCCACGGACGCGGCGCGACGTACGTTCCGCGCAACGTGCGCCGGAGAACGCTCCAGAACGATTCAATCGTGTTCGTATGCACGTTCCCGCGAACATACTCGTAGGCGTGATTAACGGTAAAATGCGAGTATAGTTCGCGGGTATCGTAGTACGCGCTAAGGCTGTCCGTATAGACGATCGATCCCGGCACGACGTGTTCGCGAATCTTCGGCAGGAGCGTGGTCCTCCTTACGTTGTCAATAACCATCGCTCGAACATGGCCGCCACGCTGACGGAATCCCAAGACGATTGCTTTGCCGCCCGAACGGGGGCCTTGGCTTTTCGTTCCGGTTGGGCCAGGCCCACGGTGACGGGGCTTTCCGCCAATGTAGGCTTCGTCAATCTCGACCTCGCCAAACAATTTCGTAAAGGTTCCGGTTTCCATGGCGAGGCGAATACGATGAAGCATAAACCACGCGGTCTTTTGCGTCACGCCTAACGCACGGGCCAACTCGCAAGAACTGATGCCATTGCGATCCGCCGACAGCATCCATAAAGCCGGGAGCCACTTGTCGAAGCCGATAGGGGACTCTTCGAAGATCGTCCCGGTCTTAACGCTGAACTGCCGCTTGCAATCGTTACAGTACCAACGCCGGTACTTGGGCAAGTGCGCGACCGAAACAGAGCCGCAATCGGTACGCGGGCAGGCGACGACAGCCCGCCAACGCAGGCGCGCAAAATAGTCCTCGGCGGTCGCCGGGTCCTTAAACATTCGGACGGCTTCTAGTAGCGTGCGCGGCTGTTCCATGCCTCAATACTAGAACATTAAGGCACTTTTGTCAAGTATATAATAGCCAAGTGCGGGCGCCTTCGGTGTAGTGCCTTCGTAAAGAATCGGGCGCGGCCAAGCGGCCGCCTTCTCGGCGTGATACACTTAAGTCCGCAACTATACGGTTTGACCGCTCACGCGTAGTGGCCAATGCGCATTCTGCGGAGGCTACGCTCATGAAGAGCGCAGACCAACTTTGGGCCCGCCTCAAGGAGGCGGCCGAAGAGTTGGCAGTGACCCGTCCGGGCCTAACCTACACACAGGCCGAGCAGATCGTTCTGCAGTTCAGCCGGTCGTCGGGAGAGCCGCTTTCCGAAGACGCTCGCGTCTACTTGAGTATGCAGCTCCTGAACCAGGTGGCAAAACACCGGCGACGGCTGCTAAGCGCCGACCCGCAGGCTAGGCCCTAAAAGAAAAAGCCGGCGTTCTGTTCTTAGCGCCGGCTTTAAGCTCGAGCCCGAGCGCTCTAGCTCGAGGCCCCAATTTTGAACATCTTCGTCCCGCACTCGGGGCACTTGCCCTCGGTAGCCGGACGGCCGTTCTTCATCGTGATTTGAACGGCGTCTTTGATTTCACGCTTGGTCTTGCATTTCACACAGTACGCTTCAGCTGCCACGTTCGATTCCTCTCAAGACCGGTGCCGGCGATGGATAGCCTGCCGGGTTGGGGGCCCTATTCCCAGGCGTGCCCGACTTTCCCCCTCGTGGCCACGAGGGAGAGGCCTTCAGGCGGCAGGGGTACCTTTCGGGCGGATACCTCGGGCGTGATAGAGGCCTTGGTGGATAAACCAACGTGGCAACCCCGCCCCGCCTTCGAAGCGCTTCGCGCACCCCGGGCACTTCCGGCGGTTTTCGATGGGTTGTGGGTGAGCGGAGATCTCTCCGGATTGAAAGTACCGTGCGTGGCGATCGTCGGCACGCGCGCGGCGAGCGAGTACGGCCGCAGCAACGCCCGGCGATTCGCGCGCGATCTCGGCGCATCGGGTTGCTGCATCATATCCGGACTTGCGTTGGGCATCGACGCGGCCGCGCACGAAGGCGCGCTCGACGTTCGCGCGCCGACAGTCGGCGTACTAGGCGGCGGACACGACAGATTCTTTCCGCGCCGTAATCGCGCGCTTGCCGATCGTATAGTTGCGGACGCAGGCGCGGTGCTCTCGCCGTTTGCGCCCGAACATCCGGCGATTCCGCACCAGTTCTTGCAGCGCAACGGCGTCGTCGCGGCGTTGGCTGACGCGGTCGTCGTAATCGAAGCACCCGCGCGCAGCGGTGCGCTCAACACCGCCGGCTGGGCGGCGGGCCGCGTTCCCGTTTTTGCAGTGCCGGGAGATATCGACCGTCCCCACTCGGCGGGTTGTCATGCGCTCATTCGCGACGGCGTCACGCTAGCGCGCAGTGCTCAAGACGTTCTGGACGAGCTGCAGATCATGAAGCTTCCGCTGGGTGAGCAGTCAAAACGCTTCGCGCCGTCCGATCCGCTGCAAGCGCAGGTGCTCGCGATGCTCCAGCACGGTGAGACGACGTTCGACGAGCTGTGCGCGGCCGTCGAGGGCAGCACCGCGGATCTGTTTGCCGCGCTTTCACTGCTCGAGCTGCAAGGCGCTATCGAAGCGCGCGCCGGCCAGCGATACGCTAGCGTTTCTGACGGAAGGCGATGCTGATCCGCGCCTCGACCGCATCGCGCAGTTTTGGAATATGGTGCTCCCAAAAATCCTGCGCGCGTCCGCCCATGAAAAAAATACTCCCCGGATCCAGCGCGCAGGAGAACGCCCGCCGCGGCCGCTTTTTGCTGCGCACGCGCATCTCCCGGACCGCTCCCAGGCTCACGACCGCGACGATCGCGTTCTCGATGAGATCTTCGGTGTGATCGCTGTGCCAAGAGACGCTATCGTTGGCGTCCCGATAATATTGAAAGGAGACGGAATTAAAAGCCGCCTGCAAAAACTCTTCGACGCGCTTCCACACGGCCGTCACCTCGGCGGGCATGACAGATTCGCCGGAGGCGGCGATCAGACGCGGGACCTCGACCGTATGGTCGTACATCCACATCGTTTCCTGTGACCAGTTCAGATTCGCAGAGAAATATTCAAAGAGCCGTTTGCTTTCGGCAGCGCTAAAGACCGCTGGAAAGTACGCGATCTTGCCGCTTTCGTCGTCGACGAATTCACGGTTTCCCGAGCCGAAGAGCGCCATCTGCTGCACGTCTTCCTTAAACACGGAGGGAACGGACGGCGTTGCGAACCTCCGCGCATGCATCTGCGAATCGCCGCCGCCGGAAAACTGCGCGACCCGGCCGCGGCCGCGGTCTGCGCTGAATTTCAGAAGCGCCTGCGCGCCTACCATCGCATCGAAGTTACCGAAGTGCGCGCTTCGAGCGGATCCGATCCGGCCCGAGCGATCCGCGAGGAGGGCGAGCGCCTCTTGAAAGCCGCCGGCGACGGCGTGCTCTGGGCGCTCGACCGCACCGGCACCGAGTTGTCGAGCGAGGACCTCAGCGCAAAGGTCATCGAGCTCGAGTCGCGCGGGCGCCCGTTGACGCTTCTGATCGGCGGCACGTTTGGATTAGCACAGGAGGTGCGGCAGCGCGCCGATTTCGTCTTGTCGCTTTCCAAGCTCACGTTCTTGCACGAGTGGGCGCGCATGATCGTGCTGGAACAACTCTACCGGGCGGCGAAGATCGCGCGCAGTGAGCCGTATCACCACTGACGCTCTTTCCATTTTCGCGGGCGCGTTGCGCGACGCGATCGCCGCGCGTTATCCGGAAGCGCCCGGCGCCGACGTAGTCTTCGAAGCTCCGCGGCGTCCCGAGTTCGGCGACGTTGCAACCAACGCCGCGTTCTCTTTGGCAAGAGTGGCGCACGCAGCGCCACAGCAAGTAGCCGCAGCGCTGGTTGGCGATATACAAGGCATACCGAAACTTGGCGAACGTTTTGCGGATATTTCGGCAACCGCCGGTTTTATCAATCTGCGCTTTCAACCGGAAATCTGGCAAGCGGCGCTGGCGCAAATCATCCAGGACGGCGCGGCCTTCGGACAACGGCCGCCAAACAACATGCGCATCTCGCTCGAATTCGGCAGCGCGAACCCGACCGGACCGCTGGTCGTCGTGCAAGGCCGCACGTGCAGCATCGGTGCGACGCTGGCCAGCGCCATGAAGTTTTGCGGCTACGACGTCTTCGTCGAATGGATCATCAACGACGCCGGCGGTCAGCTGGATACGCTAGGCCGCTCGGTCTACGCGCGCTACCGGCAGATCTACGATCCGGCATTTCCGTTTCCGCAGGAAGGCTATCCCGGAGAGTACTTGGAGCCGATCGCGCGTTCGATCGCCGATGCCGACGGCGAGCGGTGGATCTACGAAGAGGAAAGCGCCTGGCTTCCGCTGTTTTCTCAAGTCGGCCGCGACACGCTGGTCGAGCAGCAGCGCCGTACCGTCGAGCGCTTCGGCGTGCATTTCGATCTGTGGCAGAGCGAAAAAGAGTTGCAGGATGCCGGCGCGGTGCAAGCCGGCCTCCAGCGGCTCATCGACGACGGCGTTACCTACGAAGCCGACGGCGCGACCTACTTTCGCGCAACGCAATTCGGCGACGACAAGGATCGCGTGCTCGTCCGCAGCGATGGAAGGCCAACGTACTTTTGCACCGACGTCGCCTACCATTACGCCAAACTGCAGCGCTCCGACCGCGTCATCGATATCCTCGGCCCCGACCATCACGGATACATCGGACGTCTCAAAGGGCTGGCCGAAGCGCTCGGCTACGATCGCGATCGCCTGGACGCACTGATCGCTCAACAGATCACGCTCATGCGCGGCCAGGAACAGGTCAGCATGAGCAAACGCGCGGGCCACATCGTCACGCTCGATGACATCATCGACGAAGTCGGCGTCGACGCGGCACGCTTCTTCTTCGTCTTACCGGCGCCCGAATCGCCGCTGACGTTCGATCTACGGCTCGCCAAAGAACAGAGCAACGAGAACCCGGTCTACTACGTGCAGTACGGTCACGCGCGCATCGCGTCGGTCTTTAAGAACGCCGATGCCGTGGATGTCGAAGCCGCGCGCGCGGGGGCGGACCTGAGTTCGCTGCGCCATACGGCCGAGCTCGCGCTGATTCGGCGGATCGCCGAACTTCCGAGCATCGTCGCCAACGTCGTCGAACGCCTGGCGCCGCATCGCTTGACGCGGTACGCGCGTGACGTCGCGTCGGATTTCCATCAGTTTTACACGGAGCGCAAGATCCTCGTGCCCGAACGCGACGAACGATTGGCGCGGTTGAGTCTGTGCATCGCAACGCAAACCGTGCTCGCGCGCGTGCTGAACATGATCGGCGTCACCGCGCCGGAAACGATGTAGCTACTCCTCGAGCGTGTAGAGCCACCAGCGCGGCTTCCCCACCTTGGCCTGCCGGTCGAAATAGATCGTGAAGCGCCGCCCGTCCCGGTCTTCGATCTCGTACCAGTGCCGCGCCAAATATTTATCACCGCGATCCTCGCGCATGGTGCGCCACACCTTGACGACCTTTCTTATCGCGAGCGTCTGGTCGCGCCATGCAAATGCGCTGGGCAAACCCGGCTCGCCATGTTCCATCGCCGCCGAATCGAACGATTCAGCGACCGGCGTCAGGGATTCCGAAATGAACCGCTTGGTCAACTTTCGGCGACGACGATTTCGACGTCGGGAAGAGCCGTAGCAGGCGGCGGCGCCGGCGTGGCAAGGTCGGCAAATTCGATCTGCGCGTGCAGCCACGGTCCGATGAAATACCCCCAGACGAGTTTGATCAGCGCCGCGGCGGGGATACCCAAGATCAATCCCGGCAGACCGAAGAGCTCTCCGCCCGCGAAGACGGCGAACATAACGCCGATCGGCGAAACGCCGATGCTCTCGCCCATGATGCGCGGAACCAAAATGTTATCGCTGATGCGGGCGATCGTGAAGGTTACCACCTCGACCCATACGATCATATACGGACCTTGCGGCGCAGCCAGGACGAGGCCCAGAAGATGCGCGACGATCATGCCGACGATCGGAATCGCATACGAAACGGCGCTCACCAATCCGAAGAGCAGGGCGAACTTGAATCCCAGAATCGCGGTGATGCCGGCAATCAGCACGCCGGTAATCGTGCAGACGATGATCTGTCCCGAGATGTAGCTCCCGAACATGTGCGTAGCTTGGCCGGCCAGCATAAGCGCGGTCTGCCGCCTGCGCGTGGGAAAGAGCGCGGCAAACCCTCCGGCTATTTGGTCTTGGTTCAGAAGCATGAAAACCGAGAGAATCAGCGCGGAAATGGCGATGAACAGCGCCGTCGCGACGTTGAGTGCCAGCACCCCGACCGAAGCGATGCCGGCGGTGAAAATCGCCGTCACATGCTCGACGCTGAACTGCTGGACATTGAAGACCTGCGAGGGAATATTTAAGCTTGGGAAGCGTTGTTGAAGCGCGGCACGCATGCCGAGCATCCACGTTTCGGTCGTCTTGATGAAATCGGGCACCTTTGCAAGCAGCGCTTGCGACTGCGCAAACAGCATCGGCATCACGATGACGATAAAGCCGGTGACGATCACGATCAATACGGTGAAGACGATCGAAATGGCGAGCGCCCGCGGGACTCTCCGATCCTCCAAGCGCTTGGAGATCGGATGAACCGCCGACGCAAGGAACAGCGCGATCACGAAAATCGTCATCGTCTTGGGAATGCGCGCCGCGAACCAAAGCGCGAGCCCAAAAAGCACGATGATCCCCACGACAATGGCGATGCGGCGCCAGTTCGTACCCACCGCGGCGTTTATCATCTTCCCCTACCTACTACGCTCCCCGCCGGGCGTTCCATGCCTACCGCCGGCGAGATCCGGGGTCGTCGATCGGCGTTCCGCGTTTGCATTGCGGACACTCGCCCTCGTCATATGAGACGATGGGCATTTCCAGCAGAGCGACGGTAGGCACGCCGAAATCCGCTTCGCCGCGACGCACGATCGCGCCGACGCCAACGACCGCCGCTCCGGAGGCTCGCGCGATACCGATGACTTCGCGCACCGAACCGCCCGTCGTTATCACATCTTCAACCACGAGTGCCCGATCGTCCGCGCTCAGGTGAAAACCGCGGCGCAAAACCGGAACGCCCGCTTCTTTTTCGGCAAAGATTCCCTTGACGTTTAGCGCGCGCGCAACTTCATAACCCAAGATGATCCCGCCGACGGCTGCGCTGAGCACGACCGTCGGACGCGCATTCACAAACGCGGCGGCGATGGCGCGGGCGACCGGTTCTACGAGCTTCGGATCCTCGAGAATGCGGAATTTTTGAACGAAGCGGTCGCTGTGACGTCCCGAACTGAGCCGGAAGTGACCGCTCAGCAGTGCGCCGCGTTCGCTCAGCTCGCGTTCGAGATCTAAACTCACCGCATCTCGGCAAGGATGGCTTTGGCGGCTTGGAGTGCGTCCGGCGCTTCGGTAATCGGGCGTCCGACGACCAAGTAGTCGGAGCCGGCTTCCACGGCTTCGCGCGGAGTGGTTACGCGCTTTTGATCCGCATGCGCCGCGCCCGCCGGGCGGATGCCGGGCGTTAGCGTCAAGAAATCTGTCCCGAAGTAGCGTTTGAGATCGCGTACCTCGTGAGCGCTGCAGATCGCACCGCTGCATCCCGCATCTCGCGAGAGCGCGGCCAGCCGCATCGCCGTCTCCCCCAAACCGCCGCGAAAGCCCAGTTCGTTGAGATCTTCCGGGCCGATGCTCGTGAGCATCGTCACGGCGAAGACGTGCGGCGGCGTCATGCCGAGTTCGGCCGCGCGTTCGGCGACGCCATCGGCAACCGCGCGCATCATGTCGTTTCCGCCGATCGCGTGAACGTTGATGATGTGCGTGCCTTGCCGTACGAGCTGACGCGCGGCCGCAGCGGCCGTCCGCGGAATGTCGTGCAGTTTTGCGTCGATAAAATGGCGCACGTCGCGCGCTTCCATGTGCGCGAAGATTCGGTCACCGTACCCATAGAGCGATTCGAGGCCCACTTTGAAGAGCACGTCGAGCTCGTAGAGCTCGTCGACAAGGCGCTCCGCCTCGGCGGCGGTTGGCACGTCGAGGGCCACAACGAGTTGCGCCATCAGCCGGCGTCGCCTTCATATTGAAACGGCGTGCCGAAACCGGCGTTGGCCTTGCCGACGATATCGCGCAGCGAGCGGAGTCCGCGCGCGTTCAGGTACGCGCCCAGCTCGTTCACGATTCTTTCCGGAATGCGCGGATCGGTGAAGTTTGCCGTACCGATGGCGATAGCGCTCGCGCCGGCCAAGAAAAATTCGAGCGCATCGGTCGCGGTTTCGATTCCGCCTTGCCCGACGATGGGAATGGAGACGGCGCGCGCGGCCTCGTAAACGGCCAGCACGGCGACCGGACGGATCGCGGGTCCCGACAACCCTCCGGTGAGGTTGCCTAAACGCGGCTTCCAAGCGTGCACGTCGATGGACATTCCACGCAGCGTGTTGATGACCGCCAAGGCGTCGGCGCCCGCGCTTTCCGCCTCGGCCGCGATCGCCGCGATGTCGGTCACGTTCGGCGAAAGCTTCACGATCAGCGTCTTGTCCGTCACTGCCCGTACGGCGCGCACGACTTTCCCCGTCAAATCCGGATCGCAGGCGAACGTTTCGCCCTCCGACCCGACGTTCGGGCACGAGATGTTCAGCTCGATCGCCGCAATCTCGCCGCGCGCCGCGAGCCTTTCGGTAACATACGCGTAATCGTCCACGGAAAAAGCGGCGACGCTGCCGATAACGGCGCACCGCCGCTTCGCGAACTTTGCAACCTCGTGTTCGAGGTACCAGTCGATCCCCGGATTCTGCAAACCGATCGCGTTGAGCATCCCAGCCGGCGTCGGAACCAGCCGCGGCATCGGATTCCCCAGCCGCGGTTCGCGCGTGACGCTCTTGAGCACGACCGCGCCAATCTTCGAAGGATCCGCGAAGGCTTCGAACTCCTCGCCCGATCCGTAACAACCGCTGGCCATCAGCGTCGGATACGGGAGTTCCAGTTTCCCGATCTTTACCGAGAGGTCCATGCCACGCAATCTCTTCTCACCTGGGTGCGGGCGCAGGGGGTAGACCCGATCATGTTCCGGCCGGAAATGTGCGACATTTTCGAGCTCGACAGGATGTCGACTTCAAAACTTTGGTTTCTCGAAAATGCGCTCAAGCGGCAAAAAAACATGGAGGTTTTTTTGCCAGCGGTTTTCGGCCGGAGCATGATCGCGGCTACCATCGGAGCTCGTGCGCCCAAAAGACCGGGCCTTCTTTGCAAACGCGGGCGTTGACGAAATCACTGCCGGTCTCTGGAAACTTCGGAGCTTGCGAGCTCTTGCGGTCGAGCGGAACGACGCAGCCCCAGCATCCGCCCACGCCGCACGCGAACGTTTCTTCCAGCGCGAGTTGCGCGGGCACGCCGAGCTCCGCGGCCACGAATGCGGTTGCGCGCAGCATCGGCGACGGTCCGCAAGCCAAGATCAGATCGGGTTTGTCTTCGGCTTGCGCCAGCAGTTCGGTGATGAATCCATGGTGTCCGAACGTGCCGTCGTCGGTCGCGCAGCACAGTTCGCAGCCCGCGGCAGCAAAACGTTCGCGGTCGAGCAAAAATTCGACGTTGCGGGCACCGTAGAAAAGACGGACGCGCGATCCTCGCCGCGCCAGCTGCTGCGCGGGAAGGAGCACCGAAGCGATTCCGACGCCGCCCGCAACGATCGCGACGTTTTGGGCCGCTCCCAGATCGAAGCCGTTTCCGAGTGGGCCGGTCAGCGAAAGTTTATCACCCGGTCTTAATTCAGCTAATTCCCGGGTTCGCACGCCGCAGACGAAGAAGAGCAAACTCGCGCGCTCACCTTGGGCTTCATAGACGGCGAGCGCGGTCGCGGCGCGTTCGCCGACCGGCGGAATAGCCATGACAAATTGGCCCGGACGGGTCACGCCAACGAGCTCCGGAGCGTAAAAACCTAAGAGAATGACGCCGCGAGCGAGTTCGGTGCGATCGAGCACCACAACGTCAAGAACCGACGGCCCCGGAAGCATCTATTTTTTCATTCTCGCAACCATCCGGACATACTCCCGTTACAAAATATTTAATGAAAGCTGCGACGTTTGACTGAACCTACTTGCGACAAAAGCCGTTATAGGGTATAGAACGAAAAAAGAAAGGAGGGTCCAGGAAAATGGCAGGTCTCATGGTCTTCAAATCGCTAGCCGACGCGCTAAGAGCGGGCTACCAGGTTTACGACCGGACGTCTGACGGTTACCTCGTCCGGACGAGAACTGCGGCTGGATGGGCTATCGCCCTGGTCTCCTGTAAGTAGAGCTCGCGCTTGCTTACTCAAGAAGAACCGCCGGCTTGCCGGCGGTTCTTCTTTCTTTACTAGGGCCGGATGTCGGGCGGTCCGACGGGCGGCTCCAATTCGGTCGTTGAGCCTGGGCGCCAGCCGTAAGGCCCTTCTTGATAGGGCGGCGGCGGAGGCGGCGGAGGCGCCATGGTGTGCGGCTGAACCGGCGGCCCTTGGAAGGTAAAGACTCCCAAGTGCGCGCCCGACATCAGCGCCAGAATAATTTGCGCTAGTCCGACGAAGAGCGGAATCAATCCGCCGAGCAGCCACGGACCGGGACGTCCCGTGTCGATAAACGATAATCCAATCAGCAGCGCGAGACCGACCATCGCGACCGTCACGCCTTTGCGCAGCACGCGGTCGGCATATTGCGGCGACTGATCCGGGCCGTACGACGTCGTGGCGGTCCGAAAGTAAGCATACGGGTCGTAACCGGCGCGCTCGGCTCGCCGCGCGGCACGCGGATCCGGCGGCGGGGGCGGCGGCGTCATTCCGCGCTTGATCATCTCAAGGCGCTCTTGATGCGACCACCAGCGGTGGGAAATCGCATAGGCGAGCGGCATGCCGAAGATGACCATGATTGCGATGATCGCGACGAAGTTATCTGACGTGTGCGACATTTAGTTTGCTCCGTTCGTGTTGACGCGGATGCTGCCGTCTTGCGTGGCGACGTCCAGCGTTCCCGAGCCATTTCCAAATTTATACTGCACCGGCGATCCGTCTTGGCGAATGCCGTTGATGCGAATGCTGCCGTCGCCGGTTTGCGCGCGCACCGTAACGTCGCCCGCATCGGCAAAGCCGATGTGAATCGATCCGTCCGACGTATGCAATACGCCGTTGCGGACGCGCAGATTCGAAACCCGAATGGCACCGTCCGAGGTAACGGCGCTCAATTTGCCGGCGTCGACATCGGTAAGCGAGATGTGTCCGTCGGCGGTGCTCAGCGTAAGATCTCCGGTATGCACGTTGGTCGCGCTGATGTGTCCATCGTCGGAACGCACCGCGATCGTGCCCGTGAGATCGCTGACGTCGGCGCCCGATGCATTCCGGATCTCGAGCGTCGAGCCGGGCGGTATTTCGACCACGGTGCCGCCGAACTCAAATCCGAACATCAAGTTGTCTCCGGACTTCGCGGGGCGTTCGATCAGCACGCCGTCGACAGTTTTTTGAAGTTGCACGCGTGCGGGAGCCGAGCCCCATCCGTGAATATGCCGCGTGTCCGTGACGTGCACTTTGCCGTCGTTTGACGCGCTTACGGTAACACCTGAATCGGCGTCGTCGATAACGACATGCGGCCGGTCCCCGGCGTCGATCGCCCGAAGCGTGTACGACATGTTGCTGAAGCCTTGAGCGTCTCCCATGCCCGTGAATGTTTTGAGGCCGCCGGCCGACACAACGATGACGCTTGCGACGAAGAGTTCGGCGGCGATGAGGACGGCGATGACGCCGGTTCTTGAGTAGCGCATTCTGACCCAAGTACGGAGGGGCCCGGGGGAGTGTTTCAGGGCAGCCGAAACAATGCTTCGCGCGCGCGCGTATGACGAGCGTGGCTGCAGCCGTCCTGGAGGCCCCTTTCATCGACACGGCGACCACGGTCGACGACCAAACCCTCGTAGCCGAAACCCTCGCCGGCCGCGGCGAAGCCTTCGGCACGCTGGTGGAGCGGTACGACCGCGCGGTCTACCACCTGGCCTATCGCACGCTGCGCGACTCCGAGGAGGCGCGCGACGTGGCGCAGGAGGCCTTTTTCAAGGCCTTCCGCAGCCTGAAGACCTTCCGCCCCGGCGCGAAGTTCTCGACCTGGATATTTTCGATTACCTACCATGCCTGCTGCGACCGCTTGGGCCGCCGCAAACGTTACTCCAGTGAGGAACTTCCCGACCGGGCCGACCCGGGAGCCGGGCCGGAACAGGAAGCCATCGCGAGTGACGAGGCCCTCCGCCTGCGCGCGGCGATCGCGCGTCTGCCGGAAAAGTACCGCAGCGTGATTACGCTTTACCACCTGCAGAGCAGGCAGTACGACGAAATCGCGCAAGTCCTGGAAATACCGATCGGAACGGTGAAGACTCACCTGTTCCGCGCAAAAGAACAGTTGCGGCGAATGCTGAACGAAACCGCCACGGGAGCACAATGATGAACTACAGCGACAACGATCTGGAACGCGCCCTCTTCAATCTTCCGCTGGAGGAGGCTCCGGACGGAATGCGCGCGTCGATTCTCGCGCACACGATCTATCACCGCCATGCCGTTCCCGTGATCAAAGCGTGGGAAGCGTGGCTGATAGGCGGCTGTCTCGCCGCGATCGCTTGGCTCGTTGTGCTCGTCTTGCGCGAGGGTCCGGCACCGGTCGTCTCGGCGCTCAATGCGTTCGGCGCCGCGATACTCGACATCGTGTCGCAGCCGGCAACGGTTCTATGGATTGCGGTCGGCGGTGCGGCGGCGATCTGGCTCTCGCATCTGACGCTCATCCCGGTCAAGGCGGCGGTGCGCCGTTACTAAACCGTTTCGCGTTTTGGTGATCGAGGACGACACGGCGATCAGCCGCGTCCTCCAGCTCGAGCTCGAACACGAAGGCTATGAAGTCGAAAGTGCGCAGGACGGGCTTTCGGGTCTGGAGCGCGCCCTCAAAGAACCCGATCTGGTCGTGCTCGATCTGATGCTTCCGAAGATGGACGGACTCGAAGTCTGCCGGCGCCTTCGCGCCAAGAGCCGCGTGCCGATCATCATGCTGACTGCCAAAGATCGCGTTCCCGAACGCGTGGCCGGTCTGGACATGGGCGCCGACGACTACATGATCAAGCCGTTTTCAACCGACGAGCTGCTGGCGCGCATCCGCGCGCGCCTGCGCGACAAACAGCCCGCCAGCAACGTGATCGTCTACCGGGACCTGCTGATGGATCGCGACCGTCACGAAGTGCAGCGCGGCGGAAAACCGGTAACCTTGACGGCGAAAGAGTACGCGCTCCTGGAGTACCTCTTGCTGCACCGCAATAAGGTTCATTCGCGCGACGAACTCTTCAACGGCGTTTGGGGAAGCGATTTCTTGGGCGACTCGAACCTGATCGACGTGTACATTCGCTACCTGCGCGGAAAAATCGACGACGGCTTCGAGGACAAACTCATCACGACCGTGCGCGGAGTCGGATACACGATCAAAGACTAGTGCACTCGCTGAGGTGGCGGATCGCCGCTTGGTACGCCTTGCTCCTGGTCGCCGCCATCCTTGCCCTCGGGCTTATCATCTCGCTGCGTTTCGAGCAAATTCTCTACGGCCAGGCGCAAGCGCATTTAGCGCTGACGATACAGGACATCAAGCGCGTCGCGCTGCCGCCACCCGACCAATTCTCGATCCAAGATACCAGCGGCGACTCGCTGCTACTGCTCGAAAACTCCGACAATCTCGCGCGCTGGGCCTCGGCCGGCACGTTCGTCGAAATCGACGACGCAGCCGGACACGTGCTCGCCAAGAGCTTCAACCTGGGAACCAGCCAGTTTCCGCCGATTCCCAAGCTCACGCGGGCCAAACCGGCTGCATCTCAAAACGCAGACTTGCACGGTACGCCTTTCCTGATACAAAACGAACTCTTGGTGAGCGGAGGCATCGCGCTCGTGGCGCGCGTCGGCGAGCCGCTCGATCAGCTCAACCGCGCCTTCGGCGAAACGCGTCAGACAATCGCCGGTATCCTGGTTGCAACGGTGCTCGCGGTCGTCGCGCTTTCGCTCGTCCTTGCGGCGCAGGCCACCAATCCGATCAACCAGCTCGCGACCGCGATGCGCGAGATCGGCTTCGACCGCCTCAACCGGCGTCTGCGCTGGAAGAACCGCAAGGATGAGGTCGGCAGACTGGCGGCAACCTTCGACGATTTGCTCGCGCGCTTGGAAGAATCGTTCGCCCGCGAACGGCAGTTCATCTCCGACGCTTCGCACGAATTGAAAACGCCGCTGACCTCGATCAACGCAAACGCGCAGATGCTTTCTCGCTGGGGCGACCGCGACGAAAACATTCGCCGCGAGAGTTTGGAAACGATTGCCAAGGAAAGCGCTTCGCTCGCGGGCATGGTTGCCGGGATGCTCACGCTCGCGCGGGCCGACTCGGGCGAAGCCATCCCTAAGGAGCCCGTCTCGGTGAGCGCGCTCGGAGCCGAAACGGTCGCGGCGGCGCGGCCGCGAGCCGAGGAAAAAGGCCTGGCGTTATCGTTTCACGCGCAGAGTCAGCCGGTTGTGCTGGGCGACGCTTCGCTCATCCGTCAGCTCTTCAGCAATTTGATCGACAACGCGATCAAATTCACTGAAACGGGGCGCATTGACGTGCGCGTTCGCTCCGTGGGGAACCAAGCCATCATCGAAGTCGAAGACACCGGGCCCGGCATCGATCCACGCGACCTCGCGCTGGTTTTCGATCGTTTTTACCGCACGGACAAATCGCGCAGCCGCGCCGTGCCGGGAACGGGTTTGGGTCTGGCCATCGTGCGTTCGATCGCACGGGTGCACGACGGAAGCGTTGAAGCGCTTGGACGGCCTGGCGGCGGCGCGCTCTTTCGTGCGTCGTTTCCGCGCATCTCATAGTATTCTCATGTTTCAAACGGCGCAGCTCGTACAATGATAGGGTGATGAATCGTCTCGCGGGACGAGGAGCCGTGCTCCTCGTTTTCATGTGCGCCCTTGCGAGCGCTCCGTTAACCGCGCCTGCGCAAATCCCCGTCGTTCTGCCCGCGGGCGATGCGCCGGTCGTCCGCGTCATGATGCGCAGCGGAACCCTAACGATTCGCACGTGGAATAGAAGCGATGTTCAGGTGGCTTCGCTGCAGCCCGTCAGCGCGCGCAATTTCAAACCCGACGCAGTTGCGCGCGCGCTCACCGGCAGCATTCCGATCTTTGCAACCTCGGTCTTCGATCCCGCCGGGCAAATTACGCTGCCGCAGGAAGAGTTCGCGCTGACGCCGCTCTCGCCCGGGCCGCACCAGGGCGTCTTCGTGCAAGCGCTCGACGCCGACGTCGTGCTCACGCTGCCGGCTGGAACCGCACTGGTGCTCGCGAGCGTCCAGCGGGGCGGTATCGACATGCAGGATTACCGCGGCACGTTCACGCTGCTGCTCCATAACGGCCCGATGCGGCTGCGCAACGTTTCCGGAACAGGTTTTGCGCAAGTTGCGCGCGGGCCGCTCATGATTTTCGATTCGCAGTTCGATCGTCTCCGCGCGCGCACCGCGGCCGGAAACATCGTCTTCGAAAACTGCAACTCGCGGCAAATTCAGGTCTCCAGCGTCACCGGAACGATCGTGTACGACGGCGGCGCGTTTCAGCCGGGGCTCGCGCGTTTCGAAACCGAGGACGGAAGCGTAGCGCTCGGCATTAGCCGGGACGCACAAGTCGGCGCGCACAGTTCGGTTGGAAGAATCTACTCAATCGTCGGCGGCAGCAGCGTACGCGCGGGACAAACCGACGCACAGATCGGCAACGGCCGCTCAGTCGTGACCGCCAGCTCTTCGCACGGAGCGATCTTTCTCTACACCGGAACGCTGCGTTCTCAGCAGCGCCTGCCGGCCGAGTGGCGCCCGCTCGCCAAATTCGTGCAGCGGCGCGGTCCGCCAAGACCGCCGCGCGGCCGCATTCACTAATCTACAGTAGGAACTTCCGCATAGCGGCAACGTCCAGCTTAAACGTGTGTTGCGGCAGCACGGCCTCTTCTGTCTAACCGGCGTATCCGCGCTGCGCGCTCCACGCCCCCCGTCTTCGGCCTCCTCAGCAATTGTTACAGCAGAAATTTCCGCATAGCCGCCACGTCGAGCTTGAACGTGTGTTGCGGTAGCACGGCCTCTTCTTTGTAACCACAGCGCTCTAAGAATTGCTGAGCGGAGCTGCGGTGAGGAACCATCGCGCTCATCTTGTGGCAGTTGTAGTAGTTGGCGACTTCGGCCGCGCGGTCGAGCAGCGACCGGCCGGCTCCGGCGAGCCTGCGCTCGGGCAAAACGATAACTTGCTCGACGTGCGCGAGCGATGCCGCGATACGGATCGTCGCGATCCCGACGAGATCTTCTCCGTCGAGTGCCGCAAAATCGTGACGCTGCTCGTGCCATACCACGCTAAAGTTGAAGAGGGTCTTGAGCGCTTCACGTTCGTTGCGCCGCAGAAACGCTTCGACGTCGCGAGCTTCGACGCGGGAAATCTCAACCGGCAAGCGCGGCCAATTCCGTATCGGCCTCGAGTAGCATGCCGTCGTGAGCGGCGATCACGCGCAGGCCCAGCTCGTTTTCGAGCGCGCGCGCCAGCTTCGGCGGATCCTGTTCGAGCATCTTCGTTCCGAAGTGCTGCAAGACCGCGACGCGCGGGCGTGCGCCTTTTAGCACTTCCCGCGCCTGATCGAACGTCAGGTGATCGACGTCCATGGAGTCGCGGAAGCGCAGAACGTTGACGATCAGCACATCGGGTGATTGCGCACGATAGTCGTCGATCAAGCCTTCGAAGAATTTTCCGCAGGGCAAGTACGAAACAGTACGGCCGTCGTAGCGGAAATGCATTCCGAACGTTTCGACCGCGTGCCGGTGCCGAATCGAGGTAAAGAGCTCCACGTCACCGATCTGGTACGGACCGTGGCTCTCGCGCAAAATTTCGACCCGCTCGACGAATTTCTGCGCGTACGGAAGCACGACGTGTTCGCCCTCGAGCGCATCGATCGGCGCCAGTACGGCGCCGCGGCGCTTGAATCCGCCCGACGTCATCGCTTCGATCATCACGTTGACGTCGTTGGAATGATCGAGGTGCTTGTGGGAGAGGATGATCGCTTCCAGCTCGCGCGGATTGCAGGGCGGAACGTGCGACAATGCGCGCACGAGCGCGCCCGGGCCGGGATCGACGTGAATCTGCGTCTTTCCAAAACGCATCCACATGCCGCCCGATGCGCGAATCTGGCGCGCCACCACGAAACGCGCTCCGCCGGTTCCCAGAAAGAGAATCTCGATCACCCGCAACCGATTCGCCGCGGGGTCACGATGCCATGCGGTCGTTAGCCGAGCGCTGCGATAGTGGCGAACTGCCCTTGCAGAATCGGGGCCGACGGACGCCCGAGCCACCGTTCCAGCACGGTCGCGTAAACGCTGCGGAAATCCGTATCGAATTTCAAGTTGCCCATGTTCGTATCGGAGAGGTCGGGGTACGCGCCGTACATTCCGCCTTTTACGCCACCGCCGATCAAGAAGAGCGGAGACGCTTCACCGTGGTCGGTTCCGCGGCTCGCGTTCTCGGCAGTGCGCCGGCCAAACTCCGAGAACGTCATCGTTAGCACGCGATTGTCGTTGCCATGTGCCGCCAAGTCATCGTAGAACGCTTTGATCGCGTCGGAGAATTCACCGAGCAAACGGTCCTGAGTCGCTTTCTGTCCTACGTGCGTGTCGAAGGAGCCATGCTGAACGTAGAGCACGCGCGTTCCCAAATTGCTGCCGACGATCTGCGCGGCCAACGCTAAGCTGCGGCCGAGCGGCGTCGCCGGGTACGCGCCGGCCGGTTTGTAGCCGGCGATCAGCTTCGGAAGTTCTTGCGAGCCT
>DASUIF010000015.1:0-61991 GCA_036273135.1 Candidatus Rubrimentiphilum sp. | reverse complement strand
GGTCGACGGGCCGCCGTCGATGCGCCGGTCTTTTCTGAACAGTGCGCTCGCCCAGGAACAAAAAACCTACTACCGCGATTTGGCGCGTTACCAGAAGGCGGTCACGCAAAAGACCGCGCTGCTGCGTTCCGAGGGTCCGGTTGACTCCGAGCTGCTGAAGATCTACGACGAAACGCTGGTAACGGCGGGTACGGCGCTGATGCTCGCGCGCAATCATTTCGTGCGCGCGCTCGGAGCGGCTGCGTCGAAAGTGCACTCACGCTGGAGCGACGGCCGCGAGCACTTGGAATTGACCTACCGTCCGAACGTTGCGTTCGAGGCTGAGACCGAAGATTCGATCGCCGGGGGTTTTCAGGAACGTTTGCGCGCCGGCGCGGAGCAGGAAAGGTTGCGCCGGGTCGCGCTGGTCGGGCCGCATCGCGACGATCTCGCGCTCGATTTGGACGGGCGCTCGCTGGCGGCATTTGGTTCGCAGGGGCAGCAGCGGACGGCGGTACTTGCCATCAAGGTTGGCGAATATGCCGTCATGCACGAACGCTCGGGTGAAGCCCCGCTCTTGCTGCTCGACGACGTTCTTTCCGAACTCGATCCGCAGCGTGCTCGCGCATTCTTGGAAGGCGTCGGCGAATTCGAACAGGCCTTCATTACGGCAACGCAGCTTCCGGGCGCGCTGTCGGGCGGCCACGTCTATGAAATTCGCGACGCGCGGATAGAAGCGGGCGCGAACTGATGCAGCCGCTGCGCGCCGCACTCTCGTCTTGGCAGCCCGCGAAGGTCGTGGCCGGCGATCCGTTGTCGCATTTGCGCGCGCAGTGGGCAACGATCGTTGGTGAGGATATCGCATCGAATTCCCGGCCGTCCGAACTGGTGCGCGGCTCGCTGCTCGTCGTAACGCGCTCGGCCGCGTGGAGTCAGCAGCTTTCGTTTTTGAGCGAGCGCATCGTCGAAGCCGTGCGCGTCTCGACCGGAGTCTCGCTCGAGGGCGTGCGTTTTCGCGTCGGACGCATCGGATCGCGCTCCGGCCCTTCGTCGCGACGCAAAGCAGCCGCTCGCAAACGCACCGCACCGCGGCCGGCCGCCGATACGCTGGAGTCGGCGGTTGCGATGTTTCGCGCAGACGTCATGAGCGCGGAGCGGGCCAAGGCGGGCGCAGGATGGAAAGAATGCAACCGTTGCGGCATACGGATCGTTCCAAGTACCGGATCGTTTTGCGCCCCGTGCGCCAACGCGCGCGGAGCCGAACGGTCGGCCGCAATAGCGCGGCTGCTTTTCGAAGTGCCTTTCTTGGGATACTCCGGTATTTCGGATCACGTCGAAAACCTATCGCGAGACGAATACGAACGGGTCCGCTCCAAACTGCTGGCGCGCTGGTGGGACGCGCTGATGCAACTGCAGCGCTCCGAGCGGAAGCGCGCGAGCGGGCGCGAACGCGATATCGTCAGCTCGTACATTTTGCTCAAGACGCGGCTCGATCCGGAAAAGATCGCGCCGGCGGTCGTGCGCGATCTTCTTGGCGAGGAACTCTACAACATATTTTATGGCAGCGATGAGACCTAACGAGTACGGCAGCGAACAGATTGAGGTCCTCAAGGGCCTCGAAGCGGTTCGCAAACGCCCGGGCATGTATATCGGCAACACCGCGGAGCGCGGTCTGCATCAGCTCGTCTACGAAGCGGTCGACAACGCCGTGGACGAAGCGCTGGCGGGCTTTGCCAAAAACATCACCGTTACGCTCCATAAAGACAACTCGTGTTCGGTGGATGACGACGGCCGCGGAATTCCGATCGATATCCACGCCGACGAAAAGATGCCGGCCGTCGAAGTCGTGATGACCATGCTGCACGCCGGCGGCAAGTTCGGAAAAGGCGGCTACAAAGTCGCCGGCGGATTGCACGGCGTCGGCATATCGGTCGTCAACGCGCTCTCCGAAGAGATGACGACGCGCGTCAAACGCGACGGCAAGACGTGGGAGATGCGCTTCAAGCGCGGCATCACTACGCAGAAACTCAAGAAGATCGGGCCCGCTGAGGGCACCGGAACCTATCAGTGGTTCAAGCCCGACAGCGAGATGTTCGAAGTCACCGAATTTCACTGGGACGTACTGGCCAAACGCCTGCGCGAGCTGGCCTTCTTGAATCGCGAAGTAGCGATCACACTGCGCGACGAGCGGCCAGAAACGCCGCGCGAGCGCACGTTCAAGTTTGACGGCGGCATCGTATCATTCGTACAGTGGCTCAACGAAAAGAAAGATCCGCTTCATCCGATCATCTCGACGCATCACGAACGCGACGGCGTCGACGTCGAGGTCGCCATGCAGTGGACGGACACCTACACCGAGCTGATCTACTCCTACGCGAACAACATCAACACGATCGAAGGCGGCATGCACCTCACGGGCTTCCGCACGGCGATCAGCAACGCGGTGAACAGCTACGCCAAGAAACGCGGCGCGCTCAAAGAATCCGACAGCTCGCTTTCCACCGATGACGTGATGGAAGGCCTTACGGCCGTTGTTTCGGTAAAGCTGCAAGACCCGCAGTTCGAAGGCCAGACGAAAACGAAGCTCGGGAACGCCCGGGTTCGCAACATCGTCTACGCGTTGGTCAACGAACGTTTGGATTTCTTTTTCGAAGAGAATCCCAAACTCGCTCGCATCATCTTGGACAAGTGCATGCAGGCGCAGCGCGCGCGGGAAGCCGCTAAAAAGGCGCGCGATCTCTCGCGCCGCAAGAATGCGCTCGAAGGCTCGGGGCTCCCCGGGAAACTCGTCGACTGCAAAAACACCAATCCGGCGGAAAGCGAATTGTTCTTGGTGGAAGGCGATTCGGCCGGCGGCACGGCCAAGGGCGGACGCGATCCGAACAGTCAGGCAATTCTGCCGCTGCGCGGAAAAATTCTCAACGTCGAAAAAGCGCGGTTAGACAAAGTTCTTTCCAACGAAGAGATCCGCACGATGATCACGGCGCTCGGCACCGGTTTCGGCGACGAATTCGATTTGAACAAACTGCGCTACCACAAAATCATCATCATGACCGACGCCGACGTCGACGGGTCGCATATCCGCACGCTGCTGCTGACGTTCTTTTACCGCCAAATGAAGAGGCTGGTCGAAGAAGGCTATGTCTACATCGCGCAGCCGCCGCTCTTCGGATTGCGTAAAGGCAAGAAACAGTGGTATGCGTACAGCGACGCCGACTTGAAATCCATCGTCGGCGATGACGGTAAAGACTTCGTGATCCAGCAGTACAAAGGCTTGGGCGAAATGGACGCCGAGCAGCTCGCGGTGACGACCATGGAAGTCGGCAACCGCCGTTTGAAGCAGATCACGGTCGAAGATGCGGTCGAAGCCGAGCAGATATTTACCGACTTGATGGGCGACAAAGTCGAGCCCCGCAAACTCTACATCTTCGAGTTCGCAAAGAGCGCCAAGAACCTAGACGTATAGTCCCCCCGCGATTGCGGGGCTTCCGCTAACGTTAGGGGTATAACTGGCCGCGGAGGGACCTTTGCGCAAAGGGATCTGGACCGCAGCCGCAGCGCTGGTGCTCGCGGCAATTGCGGTGGTCGTCATTTTCCACAACGCCGTGACGCGCGTCACGGTGAGCGCGCTTTCGGGCATTGCGACCGGCTATTCGATCCAGATGAAGGACCTTCGCTACGGCAGCGGCCATGCCGCATTCGTCGGCGTGCACATTTCCCGGCACGGGCAGACGGTGCTCGACGCCGATCGCATCGACGTGTTCTACAGCTTGCGCGATCTGCTGCCCGGCAGCAAGCACCGCTTCGGCCTGCTGGCCGTAACGATCGACCGGCCGCACATCACGCTCATTCACAATCAGAACGGCACCTACAACATCGCGCTGCCTCCGAGCGCGGCGGCCGGCCCCGCGCGCCAGCACCCCAACGCCGTTCCAATGCAAATGACGCTGCGCATTCGCGACGGCCGCGCCTCGCTGATCGATCAGTACCGCTATTATAAGGAAAGCCGGCTGCAACGCGTCGACCACATAAACGTCGACCTCACGTTGAGCACGGTGAAGGTGACGCATTACGTCGCGACCGGCGATCTGGAAGACGCCGGCACGCAGCCGTTTCGCGCCGTCGGAACCGTCGATTACATCAAGGGTTACGCTTTGCACCACGTGCACGTGCGCGCAATTCCCATTCAAACGATCGGCAACTATTTCATCGATTCGCCGGCCGCGCGTTTGTTGGGCGGAGTGGTACGCGGCATGGACGTGCGCATGTACGCTTTCGACGTCAAGCCGAACGAAACGACCGCCTATCACATTATCGGCGCGGGATACATGGCCAAGGGATCGATGGAAGTGCGCGGCCTCGACTCGCCGATCAGAAATCTCGACGGTCCGATCAACATCTTCGACGGCGGTTTTGCGGCGCAGCATCTGACCGCGACGGTGGGACACATTCCGATCCTGATCGCGGGCGGCATCTTCAACTTCGTGCATCCGCAGTTTCGCTTAGGGTTTGAGGGGCACGGCGATCTGCGCTACCTCAAGGAGATCGCGAGTTTCGCTAAAGGCATACCGGTTTACGGGCCGCTCGGCATTCACGCGCTCGTCGAAGGAAATATCGAAAATCCGCTGCTTTGGATCGGCTTCGACGGGAAGCGCTTCAATTATCAGGACGTCCCGATCGACAATCCGCGCGGTATGGTGGCTTTATACGGAAGCGACTTGGTCATCTTGCCGTTCCACGGTGAGTACAGCGGCATGAACCTGCACGTCCAAGGCACGATGCAGCTCGGCCGCCAGGTTACTTCGACGTTGGTCCTCCACGCGTTCGGCCCGTCGAGCCGTCTTCCGTACATCGGCGCGCTCGTTGCCGACCAAACGATCAATACCGAAGCGCTGCTGACCGGAACGGATCTCAAGATCAACGCGCGCGGATATCTCGTTTCGTTGAGCCATCCCGGCGACGTCAACGGATTCTATAACATCAGCCAGAACGGCACCGGCACGTTCGGTCCTTTCTCGGTGCGAACCGCCTCCGGCGGAACGCTCGTCGCCGCGTTCGCCTTGGACCGTCCGCATGGCAACAGCGCCTTCTGGGCGTCGGTTGATAATGTGCGGCTGCTCCAGCCTTCGCCGGTAGGATTGCCGGGCGTGCAGATTCCCGAACTGCCGCCGATCGACGCGCACATCGTGCAAGCCAATGTCGCCGGCACGGGTTCGGCTGCGAACTCCGTTATCGGCGGTTCGGTCGACATGGCGCCCGCACTCATCGCGGGCGTACCGTTCCACAACATTCACGCGCGCTTCGCCGGCCCGTTTGCCGCGGCAGAGCTGAGCGACGTGCGCGCATCGGGACCGTGGGGTACGTTTGCCGGCCGCGGATCGTTCGCGCCGTCTGCGCTGATCGCGCGCGGCGATTATTCCGGTACGCTCCAAGGCCTGCGGCCATTCATCGGAAACTTCCCGGCGCAAGGATCGATCGACGGGCCGGTCGGTATCGCCATCGCGCAAGGCAAGATTTACGTGCAGGCGCAGAACGCGCAGTTGCGCGGCGCGACGATCCGCGGCATTCCGGTGCAAAGCATCTCCGGCACGATGGCTTACGACCGTGGCGTGCTGACCGTCTACTCGGCGCAAGCGCGTGCGGCCGGAGGCGATATCGTCGCGGCGGGTTCGTTCAATACGACTTCGTCGTCGGCACCGTCGCGAATGGCGATCGCTACGACGCAACTCGACGCGAACATGCTCAAGGGTTTCGGCGTACCCGTAAGCGGCGGATCGCTGGTCGCATTTGGCGCGATTATGCCGGGTCAGGGAATCCCAGGGATCGACGCGGGCGTTGTTTTGCAGAACAGCACCGCGGGCGGTTACGGCCCGTTTTCGGCCAGCGCGGAGATCGGTATCGCGAACGATACGCTGCAAATCCGCAACGGTCTGGCCGGACTGGGCACGACGTTCGCGGACGTGAACGGCGCCATCGCGGGTTTGACATCGGGTTTGCCGCAGTACGATCTGCGCGCGCAAGTGCCGGTCGGGAGTCTCTCCGAGGTCGCGCGCATCGCGAACGTGCCCACCTATCGCGCGGACGGCAGTTTCGTGGCCGACGTGAACGTCGGTGGCTCCGGAAACAATCCGACGATCGCGGGTCCGGTCGGCGTGCCGGTCGGTGAAATCAACGGCTTGGGATTTTCCGACGCGTCCGGACTGATTTCCGCGAGCCGCACCGGAGCGGCCGTGCGAAACGGCACGCTGCAGGTCTCAACCACGAAGGCCGGCTTTACCGCGACCGTCGCAAAAGGCGAGACGGCGTTTTCGCTGCAGTCGCGCAAGGCCGACCTCTCCGACTTCAACGACTACTTCGACACCGGCGATACGCTCGCGGGCCGCGGAAATCTGAACGTGGCGTTCGCGCAATACGACGGTTTGGTTTTTACATCAGGTGACATCGGGATAGCGGGTCTGCGGTACCGGCGATTCCCGATCGGCGACACGTATGCGCACTGGACCAGCTTGCGCGATATTCTTCAGTTGAACGTCGCAGTCGGCGGCAGCCACGGTCGCTTGCGAGCCGCCGGAACGATCGCATTCGCGCACACCGCCGATCTCGCGTCGCTGATCACGAAATCGCGCTACCACATCTCGGGCACGCTGAGCGACTTCGATCTAGGAACGTGGCTGCCCGCGTTCGGATTTCCGCAAGCGCCGATTACGGGACGCATCAACGGAAACATCGCCGTAAGCGGCGCCTACCCGAACCTAGGCTTGACCGGAAATGCGACGATCTCGCAAGGCACGCTCGGACCGCTTCCTATCGAAAGCGGCCAGCTTGCGGTACGATCGTCCGGCGACCGGATCGACGTAACGCGCCTGGCGCTTGCGCTCCCCGCGCTCGACACGAACGGATCGGGCAGTTTCGGCTTCGCGCCGAAGTCGCCGCTCGATATAACGCTGCACGCCGTGACGACCGATCTGCCGCGGCTCGTTGCGCAAGCGACCAAGAAACGCATTGACGTTACTGGACGCCTCGAGACGACGCTGCATATCAACGGAACGTTCAGCGACCCGGCGCTGTCGGCGGCCGTCGCGGGCACAGGCGTCAACGCTTACGGCATTATCATGCCGTCGCTCGTTGGACAGATCGCGCTGCGCGGCAACGATTTGGTCGTTCGCAACGCGGAGTTCAGTTTTGTAAAAGGCAGCGCGGCGATTGCCGGTTCGCTGCCGATCGAGTTGTCGCCGTTTACGTTCGGACCGCCCTCCGCGCCCGTTTCGATGGACTTTCTCGCCGACCACGTCGACCTTTCATCGTTCAGCACGTTTCTCGGAAACGGCACCAGGCTCGGCGGAACGTTAACCGGGCACATGGGCGTCTCGGGAACCGTCGGCGATCCGCGAATATTGGGGCAGCTGGCAGTGGCCGGAGGATCCTACAGCAGCGCAATCGAGACGACGCCGATCACGAATACCGTCGCGCAAATGACGTTTTTGGGAACGCACGCGACGCTCGACCGCCTGCAAGCGAGTCCGGGAACGGGCACGCTCACCGGTTCGGGCAGATTGGATTTCGGCGGAGGCATTCACGGAGGTCCGCTCGGGTATTCGATCGCGGTGAAAACGACGCGCGCGCAATTGAATCTGCCGCAATATGGAACCTACACGCTGACGTCGGCGGCAACGCTGGCTCGAGTGCCCGGGCACTTGGCGACATTGACCGGCACCGCGAACATCACCGACTCCAGCGTTCCCTTCGCCACATTCCTCAAATTCGGCGGAGGCTCGAGTACGCCCGGAACCACCGGCGTCGCGCAAGGGCCGCCGTTCAATCTCGGTTTCAATTTGGCAATCACCGCCGGCAAGAACGTGCGCGTGCGCGGCGGAGGCGCGGGCATTTTCGGTCTGGACATCGCCGGAGAGGGCTCGGTCTTGCTGGCCGGCACGCTCTTGCAGCCGACGCTTTCGGGTGAGTTCAATTCGGCGGGTGGCACGCTCACCTACATCGATCACGCATTCAAAGTCCGCACGGGAACGGTTACGTTCAATCCTACCAACGGCGTGATTCCCGACATCTACGCGGTCGGTACGACGCACGTCACCAATCCGGATCCCAACAGTCAGCGCAATCCCACCGGTTCGGCCGACATTACGGTTACCGTCAACGGTCCGGTAACGAGTCCGCACATCGCGTTCGCGTCCGATCCGGCGGGCTATAACGAACAGCAGATCATCGCGCTGCTCCTGCCGTTCGGCAACTTAATCGGTCCGATTCAGTTCAGCGATACCGGCGTGCCGGTTCCGCCCGGGCAGCTCAACGGCGCGCCGCCGGCCGGCGCTTCGACCGGCTTGCTGCCGCCCAACCTCTACGTCCGCCGCGAGAACGGCGTGCTCACGATCGGACAGGAAGCCTTCAATATCTTCAACGCTCAGTTCGTCAGCGGTCTGCTGGCGCCGATCGAAAACGCGCTGGGCACGAATCTTGGGTTGACCGACGTCAATCTCACTCTGGATTATACGGGCAACTTCGGCGTCAATTTCCGGCGGCTGCTGGCCAAGAATTTCTATGCGATCTACGGCACGACGCTCGGCGTCCCCGTCCGGCAGTCGTTCGGCTTCGTCTACCAGCCCAACACCTTCACGTCGGCGCAATTCACCATGTTCATGCAGCAGGGGCCGACCCCGCTGTTCCAGGCAGGCACCCCTGTCCTCCAAACCAACCAGCGGGCGGCGACCGGGCAAGCGCTTCAGGGGACCAACGGCTTTACTTTCCTTTATCAAAGGCTGTTTTAAACGGTCTCCGGCGGCATGCTTGGCAAGGATGGCTTAGGGTGGTCTCGAACAGGCGGGGCGGGCCGAAACGGCGCGGGCGGCGGACGCGTTACGGAGCTGACGCCACGAGCGTTAGACCACTCGTACTCTCAAGGAAGATATTTGTTGATGACCTCGAGCCTCCGGGGTGCGCGCGGCGTGCTCCAACGGTGTGCTGGCATCGTCCTCGCACTCGCGACGATCGTTTCGCTGATGACGCCTACCCCTGCCGTCTCCGCGACCGCGCCGCCGATCGTATCGGTCGACGTCTCCGGAAATGTTCACGTGCCGACCGCAACGATCATGAACGTCATCGCCGCCAAGCCGGGCCAGCCGTACGATCCGAAGGTCGTGCAAGCCGACCTCCAGCGCATCTTCGCGCTGGGCTATTTTGCCGATCAAGCGGCGCCGCTGATCCGTCAGCGTCCCAACGGCATTGCGATCACGTACCGCGTGATCGAGAATCCGGTGATCACGAAGATCAACTTTCAAGGAAACACGCACGTGCCGGCGGATACGCTGCTCGCGCTGATGGACACGTCGGTCGGCCAGGTGCTCAACACCAATACGATGCGGCAAGATTTCCTGAAGATCAATTCTTACTACGACCGCATCGGCTACGCCGGACAGCTTCCGTCGCACGTCACCAACCTGGACATCAACAGTCAAACCGGGGCCGTCACCCTCGACATTAAAGAAGGCCTGACGATCACCGCCGTCAAGATCGGCGGCGACCCGGTGCTTCCGCCCAACTTGATTCTGCCGGTGCTCAGCGTCAAACCCGGCGTCGAGTACTCGGACGCGCTGCGCGACAAAGATTACCAGACGCTGCAGACGCTCTATCAAGATAAATACAACCTGATCCTCGGCGGCTTTGAAGGCGGCATCGACGCCACGACCGTCGATCCGAAAGCCGGAACCGCGGCGGTGACCTACGACATCTATGTCGCGCGAGTCGGTTTGGTTCAAGTTACGGGAAACACGAAGACGAAAGATCAAGTCATCCGGCGGCAGCTCGCGCTTCAGCCGGGAATGATCGTCACCAAGGCCGGCGTGCAGCGCGATTTGGAACGCTTGAATAACACGCAGTTCTTTTCGAAGGTCGACGTCAATCCCAAACCGTGCCCGGACGAAATGGCGAAAAAAGATCCGGGCTGCGTGGTTCTCGACTGGGTGGTCGTCGAGCAGAAGACCGCGCAGGCTTCGATCGGCGCGGGGTATTCCGGCGGCATAACGGGGCAAGGCCTCTACGGAACGATCGGCTACAGCGACAACAATCTGCACGGCACGGGCAATGGCGCGAGTTTGCAGTTCGAGCGCGGATCGCGCAGCTACGTGACGCAAGCCTCGGTCACCATTCCATACGTCGGCAACTCGGCAAAGTCTCAGCGCTACAGTTTCGGCGCGACGATCTTCGCCAACGGAAACACCTATTTCTATCCCGTCTACACGACGGCTGTCGGCAACTCCGCGACCGATCCGACGCAACCGGTTCCGGTGACGCTGCTGCCTTCAAATAATGCAGCGCTCCTCAGCGGCGTGGTTGCGACGAGCACCGCGAAGACCGCGGGCATCTCGGTAAACGTGGGACGGCGCATGACCGATTCGCTGCTGGCGCAAATCGGCATCAACGCGGAGAACGTGACGAACAGCACGACGGTGCCGGCACCGTTCTTCTTTCAATCGAGTCAGCCGAATATCGTCATCGGACCGACCCCGGGGCCGCTCAGCAACCTCACGGCAAACACCGGCAGCTTCGGCATTCAGGCTTCGTCGATCGCGAACATCAACACGGGACAGCCGTACCGGTTGAATTCGCTCTCGTTCTCGATCGGATCGATCCCCGCCGCGACCCTCGACGACATCTTCAATCCGCGGCGCGGTGGAACGATCTCGTTCAGCGAAACGGTCTCAACGCCGTCGATCGGCTCGAACTTCTCGTTTACGCAGAGCACGCTGGACGCGGTCAAGTTCTTCCCGGTTCTCAAAGACTCGACGTTCGGCATACACGGTCAGGTGCGCGCCTCGACCGGCGCGATTCCGCCGAGCGCGCTGTTCACGTTCTCCGATCAAAACTTGCGCGGATACGACAGCGTGTACTACGGCACCGACACGGTGCTCGGACAGATCGAACTTCGCAAGCCGGTCACGGCCGACCGCAAGTTCTCGGTCGCGATCTTTGCAGATGAAGGCGGCTGGCGCGTGCGAGGCGCGGCACCGCTGCTCGATCCCTACACCAACAGAATCATCGGTTTCCCCGGTAACTGGGCATACCTTGGCGACGTCGGCTTCGGATTGCGTTTCGACGTTCCGCAGCTCGGCTTGCATACGATTCGCATCGATTTCGCGAAGGGTTCCAACGGCAACCACACCAGCTTCGGCATCGGCCAAAGCTTCTAGGAGCTATGAAGAGTATATCAGCAGTAGTCGTAGCGGCAGCCGCACTCGCGGCGCTGCTCGCAGTCCCGGCAGCCATCGCAGCGGATCTCACCGACGTCGGCTATTTGGATCAAGCCGCGGTCGGCGCGCTTCCGCAGTTCCAGCGCGCAAACGCTGAGGTTGCCCAATACAAGGCCACGCTCGATCCGCAATTCGCCGCGGCCATGAAGCACGCGCGCAACGACGCCGACCGCCAGCGCATCTCGGGAGAGTTCCAACAGAAGTTTCTCGATAAACAGCGCCAGATTCTCGGACCGCTTTTCGCGCGCGCTCAGACGGCGATCGCGCAGATTGCGTCCAACCAGCGTCTTTCGGTCGTGGTCGACAAGCGCATCGTCGTATTCGGCGGACAGAACATCACCAAGAGCGTCGTCGATCTCGTCAACGGTCCGGGACCGGTCGTCCCGCCGGCGAGTACGCCCCCGCCCGCGGTCATCGGCTTCGTCGATCAATCGCAGATCGATCAGCTGCCGAAAATCAAAGCGGCCAACGACAACTTCTTAAAATTCGCGAACGACGCGCGGCAAAGCGCACTGCAGAAAATGCAGGCGGCCAAGAAGAACCAGCAACAACAGCAGCAGATCTTCCAGCAGTATCAAAAGTCGCTTACCGACGAACAGAACCGCACGCTCAAGCCGCTGGTCGATCAGACGCGCAACGCCATGGCCAATATCGCAGGCCAGAAGCATCTGATCCTCGTGATCGACCGGGCGGACATCATCTACGGCGGCGCGGACATCACGGCCGATGTCCAAAATGCGCTCAAGTAGGAATTTCTTCGCAGGGTTAGCGGCAGCGATCGTCGTGCTTGCGGGATGCGCGCAGCAGCGCGCCGACGATCCGAACGTGCGCGGCATCGGATACGTGCGCATGGAAGAAGTGCTCAAGAAACATCCGCTCTATCCGCAGCTCTCGCAGATCGACGACTCGATCGACGCGCTGGGCCTGCACTCGCTCGGAGCCGGTGCCGTACCGCACACGGGCAAACAGATCGCCGTTCAGACCAAAGAGCTCAACGCCGAGCTGAAAGCCGCGCAAGACCGCGCCAACCTCATCTTGCGGCAGAAGCAGGTGGATTACGCTCAGCGCGAGCAGGCCGCGATTCAGGCCGCATTAGCCGCCGCAGGCGCCGGAACCAACGGCGCGCAGAGCGCTCAGGCAATGCAGAGCGTCTCGGCATCGCAAGCGCAGCAAGTGACGGCGCAAGCCAACAGCGACTTCGCGCAGTATCAGCAAAGCGTCATCGCACAGTCGAACGCGGCGCTGAAATCGATTGGCGCACAATTGAGCGCGCGAGCGGATCGCGCCTTCGGCCAGCGCGCGACGCAGCTGCAGGAACGTGAGTCGCAGCTTTCGCTCGAACTTTCGCAGCAGGATGCCAACAAGCGGTTGCAGCTGCGTATGAAACTCAACGGCTTGGCTCTGCCCGACGCGACGCGCAAAGAATACCGCGACGAGCTCGCCGCGCTGGACAGCCGCGAAGCGGCGGTCGTAAACGCGCAGCGCGCCCGCGATCAGAAGACGCTTGCGGCCTACCGCGCGCAGCTGAATACGCAAGTGCGCGGCGAGATGGCCGCGCAGTCTTCAAAAATTCACGCGGATATGCAGGCCAAACTGCAGACGCGCCGCAACGAAGTTTCCCAAGCGGTGTCGTCGCAGCTCCAAGGGCTCCGTCCGAACGCCGTGCCTTCGAACCTCCCGGCGGCGACGCGCGACCGCATCGCGCAAATCGACAAGAATTTCAAGGCTCAATTTCAGGCCGACGCGCAAAAAACGATTGCGCAGTACCAAGCGACCAAGGCCGAGCTCGACGCGCGCTACGCCGAACTGCAGGGCGCGGACGCAACGGCAAGCGGCGCTGCGAACACTCAGTTGGGTCAGCTGCAGCGCGAGCGGGACGATCTTTACAATAAAATGGTGGAACAGATACGGCGTGACGCCGGAACAGTGGCGGCGAAACGCGGATTGCAAGTCGTTTTGGTCAATATCGAAGCCGCGCCGGGCGGCATCGATCTGACCAACGACGTCGAAAAGGACATCGAGAGTTTACACGAGTGAAAAAACAGATTGTTTTCATCGCCGCTCTCGGAGCGGCTCTCCTCGCCGGCTGTGCCGGATCCGGAAGCCCGATCGGTTTGGTCGACGTGCAGCGGCTGACCGCGAATTGGCCGCTCTACACGAACGCGCAAAATCAGCTCGTGGCCGATCAGCGCGCTATTGCCGCCAGCAAGGGTTCCAACGCCGACAAGCAGCGTCAGGCCATGGCGCTCCAGCAGCGCTATTCGCAAATCTCCAACCAGCTCGTTTCGCAGGTGCGCACGGCAGCGGCAAAAGTCGCCGGGGAGAAACAATTGAAGCTGGTGGTGACGCGCGAGTTCGTCGGATACGGTGGAACCGACATCACCGGAGACGTTGAAAAGCTGCTCGGCATCACCGAAAAACCGACGCCGACTCCATAGTGCTCGGAACGCTCGGCCAGCTGGCGCAGCGGCTCGGCGGCCGCGCGGTTGGCGACGACACGTTCCAGGTTTCGCGCATCGCGGCGATCGACGACGCCGATTCGCAGACGCTGACGTTCGCAACGACGCCGGCTTATTTAGAAGAGGCGCTGAAATCGCGCGCCGGCGCGATCCTCGTCGAAGAATCGCTGCTCGCACCCGGGCTGACCGAAGCGCCGCGAAAACCGCTGGTCGCGGTCTCTAACGCGCGCGTCGCGCTCGCCGCGCTTCTCCAAACGTTCCAACGTCCGCGAAAAACCGGCCCGTTCCGGCATCCGTCGGCGTCGGTCGAGGACGATGCGGTCGTAGGACCGGACGTCTACATCGGCGCGCACGCCGTCGTCGGCTCGGGAGCCCGCATCGGTGCGCGCGCCGTGATCGAGGCCGGCGCGTATGTCGGTGCGCAGGCCGTCATCGGCGCCGGCGTTTTCATGCATCCGCATTCGGCGGTGCTTGATGGGTGCACCGTCGGCGATCGTGCGATTCTGCACACCGGATCCGTGATCGGCTCGGACGGCTTCGGTTTCGTCTTCGTCGACGGAAGATTCGAGAATATTCCTCAAGTCGGCAACGTGACGCTCGGCAACGACGTCGAAATCGGCGCGAACACATGCGTCGATCGGGCACAAACGGGCAGCACGCAGATCGGCGACGGCACGAAGATCGATAACCTGTGCCAGATCGGTCACAACTGCCGTATCGGCAAACACTGCGGCATCGCGGCGCAGGCCGGTCTGGCTGGGAGCACCATTCTGGGCGATTACGTTTTGGTCGGCGGAAAGGCCGGCTTCTCCGGACATCTCACGGTCGGATCGCGCGCGAAGATCGGCGGGGGCAGCCAGGTTTGGAAAGACGTGCCCGAAGGCGCTTTTTACAGCGGCGTTCCGGCTCGTCCTCACGAGCAGCAAATGCGGCGAGAGGTCATGATTCGCAACCTGGCTAAGCTCGTCGCCCGTGTCGACGCGCTTGAAAAACGTTAGGTGACGCACTACCAAACGACGCTCCGCGAACCGCTCGTCTTTGAAGGCGTAGGTTTGCATTCCGGCGCCCCTTGCCGAGTTGAGATCCGTCCGGCGGCACCGGGTGCGGGATTGCGCTTCGTCAGCTCCGGCGTTGCAATACCGGCGCTCGCGGAATACGTGGTGGAAACGGCGCGCGCAACCGTCATCGGAAAAGACGGCGTTACGATTTCGACGGTCGAGCACGTGCTGGCCGCACTCTTCGGAATGGGCGTTTCCAACGCCGAGCTGGTCGTGGAGGGTCCGGAGATTCCGGTCGCCGACGGCAGCGCAAAGGTTTTCGCCGAAGCGATCGCCGCCGCCGGCATAGCGACGCAGCGCGAAGCGCGGCAAAGTTTCGTTCCGGCCGCTCCGGCCTTTGCGCGCGACGGCGATCGCGTGGTAGCGGTCTTGCCGGCGGGCGCGCTGCGAGTAAAATTCGTCGCGGATTTCGCGGCACCGATCGGCACGCAATACTTCGACGGAGAAATAGATCCGCAGATGTTTCTCAAAGAGATCGCGGGCGCGCGTACCTTTGGTTACGTTCACGAAGTCGAAGCGTTGCTCAAGCGCGGCCTCGCCAAGGGTGGAACGCTCGAGAACGCGCTCGTTTTTGCGCCGTCCGGTCCGCTACAGCCGTTGCGCTGGGAGAACGAGCCGGTGCGTCACAAGGTGCTCGACTTGCTCGGAGACTTCGCGCTGCTCGGCGCGTGGCCGCAGTGCGAGATCGTCGCGATCAAGAGTGGGCACAAGCTGCACTGCATCATGACGCAGCAACTGCGCAGCCAAATCGGCGGCAAGATTTCCGCGAAAGCGAGCTCGTAGTGGCCGAACTCGACATCCGGCAGATCATGGAGATCCTGCCGCACCGCTATCCGCTGCTGCTCGTCGATCGCATCCTGGAGTTGGAAGCCGGCGTGCGCGCGCGCGGCTACAAGAACATCACCAATAACGAACCGGTTTTCACCGGGCACTTTCCGGGAAATCCGGTGCTCCCCGGCGTCTACATGATCGAAGCACTGGCGCAGCTCGGCGGTTGCGTCGTCCTCGAACCGGGCGAATTTTCGCGCAAGGTTCCGTACCTGGCCGGGATCGATCGCGCGAAGTTTCGCCGTCCGGTGATCCCGGGAGACTGCTTCATGATGGAAGCGACGCTGATCAAACACAAGCGCAACATCGGCTGGGTGCAGGCGGAGGGACGCGTCGGCAACGAGTTCGCCGTTTCGGCCGAGCTGATGTTCTCCATCTCTTCGGATCCCCGGCTGCTCGGCTATGATGCGGCCGTCTTGCACGTTTAAGGTCCGCGTTTGATCCACCCGACCGCAATCGTTCACCCGAACGCCAACATAGATCGTGGCGTTGAGATCGGACCGTATTGCATCGTGGGAGAGAACGTTTCGATCGGGCGCGGATCGGTGCTGCAGTCGCACGTCGTCGTCAACGGCTGGACGACCATAGGCGACGACTGCAAGATTTTTCCGTTTGCGACGATCGGCGCGCCGTCGCAAGACAAGAAGTATCAAGGCGAGCGCGCATACACGCGCATCGGCAGCCGCACGACAGTACGCGAGTACGTCAGCATTCAGCGGGCCACCGGCGAAGACCAAGTGACGTCGGTCGGCGACGACTGCTTGTTCTTGGCCTACGTGCACATCGCGCACAACTGCATCGTCGGCAACAACGTGACGATGAGCAACCTCGCGCAACTGGCCGGGCACTGCATCATAGAAGACAACGCGCTGATCGGCGGAATGACCGCGCTGCATCAGTTTACGCGCGTCGGATCCTACGCGATGGTCGGCGGCGCCAGCCGTCTCACGCGCGATGTTCCGCCGTTCTTTCTGGTCGCGGGAAATCCGGCCGAGCCATATGGCCTGAACAGCGTCGGATTACGGCGCGCCGAGTTCTCCGCCGACGACCGCGCCGAGATCAAAAAGTTTTACAAGATCTTGTACGGGTCGAAACTGAATCTTTCGCAGGCGATCGAGACGATGAAAGCCGAGGCTGCGACCGAGTCGGGCAAACATATTATCGAATTCTTGGAAGCCGAGTCTCAACAAGGCATTCTCCTGAAGTGAGGAGCCGGCCGGGCTCCTAACATGCGCTACTTTTTCTCGACCGGCGAAGCCTCGGGAGAACTGACGGCCGTCGCGCTGGCCGAAGCGATCGCGCGGCTCGATCCGGCTGCGCGGTTCGAGGGAATCGGATCGGATCGCATGCGCGCGGCCGGATTTACCGTCCGGCAAGATAACGGCGGATGGGCGAGCATGGGTCCGCTCGCGGCGCTTCCGCGCATTCCCAAACTGCTCGCCATCGGATTACGCTTGGCGGCGCAACTCGCGCTCTCACCGCCCGACCTCGTGGTGCTCGTGGATTTTGGGGCGTTCAACGTGCGGTTCGCTAAAATTTTACGCGCGTTCGGATTCCGTAAGCCGGTGATCGATCTCTATCCGCCCGGAACGTGGCTCGACGATCCTAAGCGAGCCAAAGAGATCGCGCGGGTTGCCACGCCGCTGACGGCGTTCGCGCATCAGCGCGACTTTTTTGCGGCGCTCGGATTGCCGATCGCCTTTTTCGGTCATCCGCTGGCCTCGCGTTACACTATGCGCCCACCGCGGCCGGCGCCGCCGCCGGACGGCGGCACCGTCGCGATCTTGCCGGGCAGCCGCCCGGGCGAACTGAAATACCACGTGCCGCTGCTGCTGCGCGCGTTCAAGCTGCTGAATGCAAAACGTCCGCGCCTTCGTGCGGTCGCCGGCCCGGCGGACGAAACCGGTCAACGCTCTATCGTGGAAGCCGCCGTCCGCGAAGGCATCGCGGATCTTTCCTTCGCGGCCGGAACCGGCGCGGCGATCGCGGACGCCGATGCGGCGTGGGTGTCGTCCGGCACCGCGGTGCTCGAGTGCGCTCTCTCCGGCGTCCCTGCCGTGGCGCTCTATGTCGTCTCGCCGCGCTTGGAAGCCTACGCGCAGCGTCTGCGCGCGGGCCGTTTCGTTACGCTTCCCAATCTGGTCATGCGCAGAGAGATCGTCCCGGAGTTGCTGCAAGAGTTGGCGACGCCCGAGAGTTTGGCGCGGGAAATGGACGCACTGCTGGGCGATCCCGCAGAGCAGTACGCCGAGTTTTCCGAACTGCGCGAAGCGCTCGGACCGCCCGACGCGATCGAGCGCTGCGCGGCGTTTGCCTTCGAGCTGGCGAAGAACGGCAGCGTCTGATGCGCATCTATCACACATCCGACTTGCACGATCACCGCGGCATCGCTCCGCGCCTTCGCGCGCTGCGGCAGAACGCGCCGGGCTTGCTGTTCGATTGCGGCGACTCGCTGCGCGGCAGCCAGACGGTTTACCATCGCAAAGAGCCGGTCATCGCGGAGATCGATGCGGCCGGATACGACGCGCAGGCGATCGGAAATCGTGAATTTCATTATCTGTTCGGCTGTTTGCGCGCGCGCGCCGCACAGATGCGGCATCCGCTCATCTGCAGCAACCTGATCGATCTCAAAGGCCGCGAGTTGCCCTTTTCACGCTTTCACACGATCGAGTACGGGCCGCCGGGAGAGCCGCCCGTTCGCGTTCACCTCGCCGCAATGCTCGTTACGCAGTATCCGGCGGGAAGCCCGTGGGAACGAATCTTCGGGTGGCGCTTTTTGGATCCGCAGGCCGTGCTGCGCGAATACATCGAAAGCGTACCAGACGGAGACACGCTGATCGTGCTCTCGCATTTGGGCTTGCATCGCGACCGCGAACTCGCCGCCGGCAATCCGCGGATCGATCTGCTGCTCGGCGGACACAGTCACGACACGCTCTTCGAACCCGAAGTGCCCGGCGGCGTGCCGATCGTTCATGCCGGCCCCTACGGAGAGTATGTTTCGCAGACCGATCTCGAGTACGACGTGACGCGTGCGCGCTGGTCGCTCGCGTCGTTCGCGCTGGTTCCGCTGCTGGCGGCGGCATGAGATCCGTGCTCTTCGTTTCGAACGGGCACGGGGAGACGGCGATCGCGGCGCGTATAGCGCGCGAAGTTGAAAAGCTCTCGGATCTTCGTTGCGACCACTTGGCGCTCGTCGGAGAGGCGAGCCACTCGGACGCTCTGCACGACGTCGGTCCGCGCAGAAAAATGCCGAGCGGCGGAATCGTCGCGATGGGAAACGTCCGCAACCTCGCGCGCGACGTCGTTGCCGGCCTTGGCCCGCTGACGATCGCGCAATGGCGTTTTCTCGCGCGCAGCGGAAGCGATTACTCCGCGATTGTCGCAGTCGGCGATGCGTTCGCGCTCTTCATGGCCTTACGCGCACACGCTCCCGTCATTTTCGTGGGAACGGCCAAGAGTGTGTACGTTGCACCGTACGGGCGCTTTGAAGAGGGCCTCATCCGGCGCACGTCCGCGGCGTTCGTGCGCGACGCCGCGACGGTGCAGGCGCTGGAAGCTCGCGGCGTCGATGCGCGCGATGCCAATGTGATGGCGGATCTGGGCGTTGCCGAGCAGGCGCAACGCCCGAGTTTGGCAGGCGATCCGCTCGTCGCGATCTTTCCGGGCAGCCGCGACAACGCATACGGGCAGGCCGCATTCTTGCTGCGCGTGCTCGCCGGCGCGCAGAGGCTGCAGCCCGGAATCAGAGGCGTGCTTTCGGTCGCGCCCGGACTGAAAGCCCAGAGATTTATCGCTTCATTGGAGCAAGCGGGATTGCGCGTGGTCGCGCGCGACGATTCGCTCGAGCCGTTTTCGGTTTATGCCGACGGGATCGAAATTGCACGCGCCTGGACCGGAGAGATCGGGGCGGCGATCGAGCTCGCGCGCCTCGTCCTCGGGCAAGCCGGAACGGCAAATGAAGCAGCGGCCGCTGCGGGCGTGCCCGTGATCGCATTCGTGGGCGGCGGATGGTACCGTCGCCGTCAAGCCGCGCTGTTGGGCGGTTCGCTGCGCGTGCTCGCGCGCAACGAGCAGTCGGGTGCGCGAGAAGTGGCGGCATTGCTGCAAGATGAACCCGCGCGTGACGCAATGGCGCGCACCGGCCGCGAGCGTTTGGGAGCGCCCGGCGCCGCGCGCCGCATTGCCGAAGAGATCGTGCGCCGTTGCGCCTGACCCGAGGATTACCGCTCGCATTCGCGGTGACGAATTTCGCCATCCCATTTTTTCCGGCGTTCATTACGCTGACGGCAGTCACGGTACCGGGCGTTTCGCTCGTGCCGCGCTGGTTCGCTGTAACGCTGCTCGTGGTGATGGCGGTCGTGGCGATCTACGCTACGGTGACGCTGCTTGTTCCGCCGCTGCAGACGCCGGCGACGTTTTGGCCGCTGCTCGCGTGGATTGGCGCCGCGCTGCTTTCCGCGGCGCTGGGTTTCGATCCGCGCGGCGGGCTGCTCTTCATCGGGATCTTCGGACTCGCGTTCGTCTGGCATCTGGCGATCTTGCGGTACTACCGGGCTCCGGGCGTAAGCCGCGCGATCTTCACGAGCTACTTGCTTTCCGGCGGATTGGCTTCGCTCGCCGCGATCGCGATGGTCCTCACGCGCGTTCCGGTTTCGGAGTATGCGATCGGGCACGGGCGCGCGATCGGTACGTTCATTTTGTCGGGTGAGCTGGCGGGTTATCTCATCATCTTCTTGCCGATCGCATACGCGGTCGCGCGCGTCTCGCAGGATGCGCGCTTGCGTGCGATAGGGTGGGCGGCGTTAGCGCTTGGTGCAGTAGCGATGCTCATGACCTTCTCACGCGCCGGATGGATGGGGCTGGCGGCGGCCATCGCCTTTTATATTTTCTTCGGCGGCAGCATCCGCCGCCGTTACGCTCCGCTGATTTTGCTGGGCGGACTTGCGGCCGTGCTGGTCGTCTTCAACGCGCATCACAATCCGTCGGAAAACTACACCCGTCTTTCCATCTGGCAGGCGGGCATCGAAATCGTGCGGCGCTTTCCGCTCACCGGCGTCGGGCCGTTCAATTTCGCGCGCATCTATCCGCTCGTGCGCCTGCCCGACGGAGACGCCGCCGCGTTTCACGCGCACAGCTTCTTGCTGACCATCTTTGCCGAAACAGGTCTGGTGGGGCTGCTGGCCGTGCTCTTTGCTTGGGGGCGTTTCACGATCGAGCTGCTGCGCCGTCTGCGCGGCGCGTCGCCTGTGAACTCCACCATCGCGCTTGCGGTTGCGGCGGGACTCGTCGGCACGTGGGTGCAAGGGCTCATCGATACCGTGAGCGTCGTCATCTTCGGACTGTGGCTGCCCTCAATGGCGCTCGCATTGGTCACGGCCACGGACGGACTTGGGGAGCAACCGCGATCGTCATGAAAAAAACCGGCACGCTTCTCCTGGCGGCTGCGGCGCTCTGCGCGTGCAATCCTCAGCCGCTTCGGAATCCCGCGCCGACGCCGGTGCCGACCGCGCAGGGCGTACCGCCGCTCAAGATCACCGGGCACGGAAGTGCGGCGTCGCCGGTACGGACGTTCGAACAGTCCGGCAACCGGAAAGTCTACGAACTGCTGGCGCATTCTTACGTCAGCCGCTCGGCCCATAACGTCGCGCAAGCGACCTTTCGCGAAGCGACGGTAACCTTTTACGATAAGGACGGCTCGTCGCTCACCGCGCAAGCTCCGCAAGCCGCGGTCGACGAGCGCAGCAAGCAAGTCACGCTTTCGGGCGGCGTTCAAGCGCATACGAGCACGGGCGCGACGCTGACATGCGATCGCCTGACCTACGATCGCGCGACGAGCATGTTGGCCGGCAGCGGCAACGTGCGCATGACGGCCGACCAGAACGGATCGCGTGAAGTGCTGACCGGCAACACGTTCACATCGGACATCAAGTTGACTCGCATGGTGATGAAGTGACCGCACAGCAAAACCGGGTGCGGGAGATAAAGATACGCGATCTGCGCAAGCGTTACGGCGAGCGCACGGTCGTCGACGGCGTCAGCGCCGAAGTTCGCACCGGAGAGATCGTCGGACTGCTCGGGCCAAACGGCGCCGGCAAGACCACGACGTTCTATATGGTCGTAGGGCTGGTCAAAGCCGATGGCGGCTCGGTGCTTCTGGAGACCGGCGACGGCGAGATCGATTTGACCTCTGCGCCCATGTACCAGCGCTCCCGCCGCGGCATCGGCTACTTGGCGCAGGAAAACTCGATCTTCCGCAAACTCTCCGTCGGCGACAACATCCGCTTGATTTGGGAAATGCACGGCGTGTCGCGCGAAGACCAGGAAGCCCGCATCGTGCCGCTGCTCGAAGAGTTCGGGCTGGTTCACTTGATCGACGCGCGCGGCGACAGCCTTTCGGGCGGCGAGCGCCGGCGCGTCGAGATCGCTCGGTCGCTGGCGACCGAACCGGCGTTCTTGCTGCTCGACGAACCGTTTACCGGAATCGATCCGATCGCCGTTGCCGACATCCAAGCGATGATCAGGCAGCTGCGCGACCGCGGCCTCGGGATCTTGATCACGGATCATCAAGTCCGCGAAACGCTGGCGATTGTGGACCGGGCGTACATTCTGAACAACGGCCGCATCGAGGTATCCGGGTCGGCCCAAGAAGTGCTCGACAGTCCGGTCGCGCGCAAATTCTATCTGGGCGAAGGTTTTCGCCTTTGAGTCAAACCGCTGTCCGGCCCACGCCGTTCAATCTCACCATTCTCGACCGCTACATGCTCGGCGAATTGCTCGGACCTTTTCTTTTTGGGCTCTCGGCGTTCACGCTGATCTTCGCCGCCGCGCAGATCATCGCGATCGGCCGCGCCGTTTCGGAAGCGCACGCGCCGCTCTGGGCCGCGATCGAAGCCTTTCTTTGGCAGCTGCCGTCAATGGTCGTGCTCACTATTCCCATGGCGCTGCTGCTCGGGACGCTGCTGGCGATTCAGCGCCTCTCCAGTGAGAGTGAGATCACGGCGATGAACGCAGGCGGCATTACGTTCATACGGATAATTGTGCCGCTGCTCGTCGCCGGATTCGTGATGTCGATCGTCAACCTCGTCTTGCAAGAGGCGATCGTTCCCTACGCGCAGACGCAGTTCACGATCATTGAAAACACCGTGATCAACCACACCAGCGCGTTTGCCAGCGACACGACGGTGAATGCGCCTCTGCCCGGAGGCGGTCATCAGATCACGTTTTTCAACGCCTACGATCCGGGCACGCACGGACTGATGCAAGTCACGCTCGTGCAATACGATAAAGCGGGCAATCCGACGCAGATCATTTTTGCCGACCGCGCCGATTTCGCGGCAGAGAAATGGACGCTCGACAACGCGCGCATCTACCGCTTCAGCGGGCCCGGCGGACAGACCATCGTCGGATCGCAAACGCCGGCGCTGCAGGTCGAGCTCGGCCAAAGCCCCGCAGAGATCGCAAAACGAGCCGCCGGCAATAACCCGCTCAACATGAGCAGGGCCGAACTTGGCGAAATCATCCGGACGGGGCAGCTCACACCTTCGGAGCTGCGCAAATATGTGATGGCCTATCAAGAAAAGCTCGCGCAGCCGTTCGCCTGTTTCGTTTTCACGCTGATCGCGGTGCCGTTCGGGATCCGCTCGGTGCGCGGAGGCGGCAGTGCGAGTTTGGGCTTTGGGTTAGCGGTGCTGATCGCGTTTATCTACTACGTCGTGCAGACGGTTTTCACGGGAATCGGCGAAGCCGCGCCGTTCGTTGCGGCACTCGCCGCATGGATGCCCAACCTGATCTTTACCGCTATCGGAGCTTTCCGGCTCCGCCGGGCGGCGCTGATTTAACATGAATCTCGTCGATTTGATCCGCGGCGCCGGGACGATTCTCTTCATCGTCGCGCTGGCGGGTCTTATCGCCTATGCCGGCGACCGCATCGGCCACCAGGTCGGCAGAAAACGCCTGACGCTGCTCAACATCCGCCCTCGTTACACGTCGACGATCATAGCGGTCGCAACCGGCATGATCATCGCGCTGATCGTGACGCTCGCCGCTATCTTCGCATCGAACCAGGTGAAGACGGCGTTTTTCAGCCTCAACCAAATCAACGCCGAGATCGCCAAAGCGAGGGCGCGCGCGAACGAAGCGGAGAGCAAAGTCAACAACGGCAGACTGGTCGTCGGTGTCGGCACTCCCATGGGTTACAATCCGGTCCTGATTCCGCAGGACGCGTCGCCCCAGATGAGGCGCCGGCTCGTCAAGCAGCTCTACGATCAAACTGTCGCCTATGTAAACCAAGTTTACCCGCCGCTCGGACTGCGCCCGTTCAAACCTCCGGCCGACGTTCAGCAGGTGCTCGACAATTACGCGGACAGTCCCGAGATGCGCGCGGCGCTGGCCGAAGGCGACGTACTCGTGCTGGCGGCAGCCGATCAGAATCTGTACGCGGCGAGCCGCCCGGGGCAGCTTGGCGACGAAGTTCACTTCGGAATCACGCCGCCGATTCCGGACCGTTTGATGTACAAGCGCGGAGACCTGATTGCTTATGAAAGCGTACCGAGCGGAAAAAATATCAACGCGCAGCTGGCCGTCTACGAGTTGCTCGCGAACTTCGTTCCTCAGAAGGCGACCAGCGATGGGTTCCCTCCGTACTTCGTGAGCAACGTGAAGGCCGTGCAGTCCCTGCCGCCCTCGGCCGCACAAATGCAGACGATGCTCGCAAACGGTACGGGAAACTACGTTCTGTCGGCGTTTGCCGCCACCGACATCTATCCGCACACGCTGGCGCTTCCGGTCGTCGTCGTACTGCAGAAGGTCCCGTGAGCCGAGCTGTTCTCGGCATCGATCCGGGAACGCGCAAGATCGGGTTCGCCCTGATAGAAGACGCCGTCTCTCCGCCGCTGGCGCTGGGCATCGAAACCGCGGATGGCCTGCTGAGAAGGCTCGGACCGCTCGTAGACGCCCACCCGCTCCGGGCCGTTGCCTTGGGCGGCGGAACGAACGCGGCCGTGCTGCGGGCGCTTCTGGAGCCTTTGGGGGCACCGGTACATCTGATCGATGAGACGGACACGACCTACCGCGCCCGGGCCCTGTATTTTGCCGACCACCCGCCCGCCGGGTGGCGCCGGCTCATCCCCCTGGGCCTGCAGCTCCCTCCCCGCCCCATCGACGATTACGCGGCCCTGCTGATAGCCCGGCGGTACGTGCAACGGGGTTTTGGGCCGCCCCTGCCGTAAATGAAACGTCCCCCGCTTTGTGCCGATAGTAAAGGGTGCGCCCGTTTGCGGGTACGTGGAGAAGGTATGACTGGGTTTTCGCGCTCGGCCGTTTTTGCAGCGCTGGTAGCCGCGCTGTCTTTAAGCGTGCCCGCGGCGGCTCAAGCAGCCGGAGCGACCCTCGACGCTTCGCGGATTTTCGACCGGAATGCGGAGAGTTTTTTCTCGCTCGCGCCGTCCCGGCATAGTGCCTCAACCTTCGGCGCCGCACTCTTTAACGTCGCCGTCACCGACTCGCTGACGCTGCCGGCGCCGGCCGCAACGCAAACCATTGCCGTGGCGCGCGTGCATCTCACGCTTCCGGGCGAACACGCGCAGCCGGCGCAAAACATTTCAGCCGAAGCTTTCGCGACATCCGCGCCCATCTACGCCGACGACGCGCCATTGACGGCGCCGCTCACCACTCAACAAGACGCGGTCAGTTTGCCCGCCATAGCGCGCAGTTTTACGCAGACTCCCGCGGTACGCTTCGGCGCCTATCAGCCGTACGTGCCGACGCTGCAATCCGTGACCGCCGAGCTGACTGTTCCGGTCCGCATCGGTGCGTTGCATTTTTCGGGTCAGCTCGCCGGCGCCGGCATGCAGTCGCTGCATCCCGACGCGTTTCATATTTTGCAGGTCTGCGGGACGACCGATCAAGCCGCGCCTTGCCCGTATGTGAGCGACGCGCGCGCGCAAAGCTTTACGGCGGCGACGAACTTCACGCTGCGCACCGGTAACGAACGCTTGGGCATTCAGCTTACGGGCGGCGTCGAACGCATCGGCTTTCAGCAGGATGCGGCTTTTCCGTACGTGCCCGCCAATCCGGATCCGGTCTTTGGCGGCCCGAGCAGCGGAACGTTCGATCCGCAAGCTCCGGTGCTCTACTATCCGGGCCTGACGAATTTGACCAAACGGAGCGTGGGCGCGAAACTGGCGGTTCCGGTTACGCCGCGCGTAACCGTCGGGCTGCAGTACGAGCAGCAACATTATCAAGGGCAATACGGCGCGCTGCTATTCCCCGGACTCGACGCGCGCAAAGATACCTATCTCGGAAACGTGACGTACCAGATGCCCTCGGGTTCGAGCGCGATCACGCTTTCCGCGCGTCAATATCATTATCAAGATTCGTACGCGCCCGATTATAATCTCAAACAGACGCGCGCCGACCTGAACTTTACGGTGAAATTCTGACCGAGGCGGCACGCCGCTCGGCAGTTTACGCCATCCTCGTTATCGTCCTCGCGGCACTCACGTTCAGCTTAGGGTACGTTCAGGCAGCTTCCGATGCGATGTTTTCGCGCGCGGCGGCGCCCGTTTCGCTGCCCGCGAATATTCCCGTTGCATGGGGTGTATCGGCCTATGCGGCCCTCGAAAAAATCGCGCCCGCGCCGTACGTTGCGGCAATGCTGGCAACCGCGGCGCTCGACCGCAACGACTTGCGGCTGGCCCAAAGCTACGCGCGGCGTTTGCCCGATTCGGCGGCGCGAGCGGAACTCTTAGGCCGGATCGCGCGAGCGCGCGGCAACGAAGCCGAAGCCTACCGGTATTTCGTCGACGCCAATGACGTCTTCGCGATTCGCGGCGAAGTCAATCGCTTGGCGGCGCACGATCTTCCCGGCGCATACGAACTGGAACTGCGTCTGAAAGACCGGCTGGAACGGGCTGCGACGCATCCGGACGCGCTTGCCGATGCTTACTGGGGGTTGGGACGGCTGACGACGCAGCGCGGCTATATGGACCCGGCGCACCGGCGTGCGTGGTTTGAAGAAGGCATGCGCGACTACGAAGCCGCCGTGAAACTGGCGCCGCTGGCGGAACGATATCTTATTGCGGCGGGCAGCCAAGCGTTGAATCTCGATGAGCCTGCGCGCGCGCGCGTGTTTTTCAAGCGTGCGATCGACGGTAATCCGGCGAGCGCCGATGCCTATGCCGGCTTGGGCGTGGCCGATTACCGCCTCGGCGATCTTGCTTCCGCGCGCCAGGACGAACGCATGAGCCGTTCGTACGATCCGCATTCGCATTTCCTGCATACGCTGCAAGCGCTGTTGAAATGATCGTTGCGCTCGACGCGCAGCTGACGCTGGGGACCGCCACCGGCATCGGCGAGTACGTTACGGGATTGGCCGAAGCACTGCGCGCGGCCGGCACGGGCGTTGTCGAGTTGCGCGAGCCCAAGCTCGATCCGTGGCGTTTCGATCGCCGGTTGCTGTGGGATCAAATCGTGCTGCCGGCGCGCGCACGCGCATCGGGCGCGCAAGTGCTCCACTGCGCTTCGGGCACGATGCCGTTGTTGACGTCGCTTCCTACGGTGGTTACCGTACACGACGTCGCTTGGCTCAAAGTGCAACGGCACGCTCCCGTTTACGCGCGTTACTATTTTGGGCGCTTCGCGCTCAAACGTTACGCCACCGCCAAAACGATCGCGGTCGACTCGCAGTTTTCACGCCGCGAACTGCTCGACGTCATGGACGTCGCACCCGAGCACATCCATGTCGTCTACAACGGCGTTGCCTCAGACTATTGCAACTTGGAACGTCAGTTTCCAAGCGACGTTATCTTGGTACCCGGCACCGTCGAGCGGCGCAAGAACCTGGAAGTGCTGATCCGCGCGCTTCCGCTGATCGGCGCGCGCATGCGCGTCGTCTCGGCGGGACCGTTCACGACCTATCGCGGCGAATGTTTGCGCCTCGCGCAATCGCTGGGCGTGCACGACCGCGTCGAGTTCCGCGGATACATCGGACGCGCGGCGCTGGTAGATCTCTACGCGAAATGCGCGCTCGTCGCCGTGCCTTCGCGTTATGAAGGCTTCGGTTACGCCGCGGCGCAGGCGCTGTGCGCAGGCGTACCCGTTGTCGTCTCGGATCAGTCTTCGCTGCCCGAAGTCGTAGGCGGAGACGCAGCCGTCGTTCCCGTCGACGATCCGCAGGCATGGGCTGGCGCGATTTCGGCTATCGTCGCGGATCCGCGCGCGGCTCAAGCGCACAGTGACGCTGTCCGCGCACGCTCGATCGAGCGCTTTTCGTGGGCGCGCGCGGCCGCGCAAATGCAAGGAGTTTACGAACAGGCCCTGTCGAGCTAAGCATCGTGCCGGTTCACGCGGCTCTGAATTCGCCGCGAAGTCATGGACGGCGAGAGCGGCCTGAATTCAGGAGGGCAGCCGGGCACATGGACGTGCCCGGCAAGTGTCCGTGGGAACCGGCATGATGCTCAGCTCCGAAAAAGAGTTAGTAAACCGGTGAACCCGGTGCGCCCGGCGCGACGCTGCCGTCGTCAGGTGCGAAAATCAAGCGCAGCGGATAGCTCGAGCCGCTTTCGGGAATCGTGACGATCGTAACGCGCAAGAATCCGCGCGCCGGCACGACGTATTGCCTGATCTTGTAGCGTGAAAACGCGGGAACGCCGTGCGACTGGATCAGCACGCCGTCGATGACGTAGGTGCCGGTTGCGCGGCCGCCGCGCGGGTTTTCGTAGATCGCGATCGCTTGGGGCTTACTCGTCGGGTTGGTGACTTTGACGACGAAGCTTTGCTTGACGCCGTAGTCGCCTGAGAGCGCTTCGCCTTGCATGACGTTGGGCAGCGGAATGTCGCCGATCGGCAGCTCGAGATAATCGGCGTCGGTGCCCCAGGTTCGCGAATAATGGAACTCCGGAATGCTGTAGAGCCCACGCGCGTGTCGCTGTCCGCCTTGCAGTAAGTCGGTGCCGGTGAGCGGTTCGTCCGGCGCACTGGTTGCATTCTGTACGAACAGTGTCAGATGCACGGTGCTGCCGTTGAGTACGCGCAGTTGGAGCAGACCGCAGACGATGGCGTTCGGAGGCAGATCTTGCTGCGCGAGCTGCAGCGTTCCGCTCCCGGCGATGGTGATAATGCGTCCCTCGTTTTGGACTTGCCGTTCGAGGAAGCGATTGGTAGCGGCGTGCCCGACTTCCATTTCGTTGGAAGCGGGGCCGCCTTGGCCGGAAATAAACTGCAGTTGTGCCGGCTGAGCCGATCGGTTCTCGGCGCGCAGCACGATGCGCCGCGCGGGTTCGCCCGGCGGATTGAAATGAAAATACAGAAAGCGTGACGGCTGCGATCGCTGGAGGTCGGCTGCGAAGAGAATGCCGTTGGCCGTGAGCCGTTCGGGATAGTCGCTGACCATGAGCGAGTCGGGCAGAATCGCGGGCGCGGCGACGTTCTCCACGTGAACGTGAGTGGTGCCGGAGACCGAGAAGTATTGATCGCCCTGCAGCAGTACCGGAACGTCGACGACGGCGGTGTCGTCTTGCTGCAGCGGCTGGGTGAAATTCACGAGGTCGGTCGTGACGATCGCCTGCGCGCCGGGACGCGCTTGCAGAAGCGCCGCCGCGGTCGCGGTTGCCTCTTGTTTCACGAACTCGGGGCTGGCCGGATCGCCCGTTATACGGATCGATGCGCTGTCGGCGATGCTGCCTGCGTTATAGGCCACGCGCACCGGAAGCTGCGCGCTAATGGCGCGCTGATCGGTAATCTTGACGATCGCGGAGCCCGGCGCTTTCCCTACGAGCGTGAGCGTCTGGGTCGCTTGATCGATCGATGCGTCCACGACTGCCGGATTTGAAATGACAAATGTGAGTTGACCGAGTGCCGACATGACGTGAACGGTGGTTTGGCCGCCGACCGGCACTTGGGCGGATCCTGGCGAGAGGACGATGGGCGGCTGCGTTGGCGCGGGACTCGGGGTTGCGGCAGCCGGTGAGACGCTGGGCGAGGGCGCGGGCGTGGGAACTTGTCCGCGTGCGAGCAGCGCGGTCGAGCCGGCGGCGCAAACAAAAACAGAAGCGGCCGCGACTATCGCGGCGAGCGGACTTCGTTCCATCTTTCGCTTACGCGATTTTGGCTACTTCGCGGCTTACCGCTGAGGCAAGCAGCGTTTTATAGCCCACACTTGGGAAGAGCACGGTTACCAAGTCTTTTTCGGCGCGTTCGACCGTGCCCTGTCCGAACTTGGGATGAGAAACGATATCGGCGATGCGGAAGCCGGATTCGCCCGGCGCGGGCCTGCCGTTATGCACGGCGATACGGGGGCGGCGGCAATTGTCGCACGCGCCGCAATTGGTGCGGTCGAAGCCTTCACCGAAATAATTCAGTATGAACCGGCGGCGGCACGACGTCGTCTCGGCGTACTGCAGCATCATCGCGAGTTTGCTCTGATCGTACGACTTCTTTGTTTCATAATTGGCGAGATTCAGCAGCATCTCTTCGTTGTTGCGCGCGGCTTCGGTGAGCGCATATTTCGAACGGCTCGGCGTTTCGATGAAGCCGCCTTTTTTCAAGATTGCCAAAATCACTTTCAGCTTCGTGAGCGGCAGCTGCAAAATCTTGCGCAGGTCGGTCATCGAGACTCCGCCCGACTGACCGGAAAAAATTTGCAGCGTTCCGAAAACTTTCTGCACCTCTTCGATATCCGGATACTTGCCGGTCAAGAAGTAGTTCTGCACGCGCGTGTCGCTCATGCGGTAGATCAGGATACAGCGCGACGGCAGCCCGTCGCGTCCCGAACGGCCGGCTTCTTGCGTATAGGCTTCCACCGAGCCCGGCAGATCGTAATGGACCACGAAACGGATGTTGGGCTTGTCGATTCCCAACCCGAACGCGTTGGTCGCGACCACGGCGCGAATATGCTCGTTCATGAAGAGCTCGTGCACCGACGTGCGGTCGTGCTTTTGAAGCTTCGAATGATAAACCGCGGCCGGAATGTCGAGCTCGTCCTGGAGGTACTGCTGCACGTCCATCGCGTTTTTGATCGTCGCCGTGTAGATGATCCCGGTGCCTTCGAGTTCGTCGTTCAAAAAGAGGCGGCGCAGGATCTTCAACTTGTCGGCTTCTTTTTCGGCGCGCCGTACGTCGTAAATCAGATTTGGACGATCGAATCCGCGCACGATCGGTTTGACGCTCGGAATTCCGAGTTGATGCAGGATGTCTTCACGTACGGCGGGCGTCGCGGTGGCGGTGAGCGCCAATATCGTGGGATGGCCGAGGCGCGCGATGACGCCGCCTAGCGCGAGATAAGCCGGCCGGAAATCGTGACCCCACTGGCTGATGCAGTGGGCTTCGTCTACCACGAAGAGCGGGACTTTGATCTCGCCCAGCAGGCGCAGAAAACGCTCGTCCTCGAGTTTTTCGGGCGTGACGAAGACGATCTTCAAGCTCTTGCTGCGCACGCGCGCGATCGCGGCGGCTTCTTGATCTTCGGAGAGGGTCGAATTGAGCGCGACCACTTCGTTCACGCCGAGCTCGCGCAGCATGTCGAGCTGATCTTTCATGAGCGCGATGAGCGGGCTGACCACGATAGTGGTCCCTTCGAGCAGCAAAGCAGGCAGCTGATAGGTGAGGCTCTTACCGGCGCCCGTGGCCAGGATCGCCAGCGTGTCTTCTCCGGACATGATCCGGGTGACGACCTCTTCCTGGCCCGATTGAAATTCTTCGAAGCCGAACTTCTCACGAAGCGCGGTCCGCAGGTCGATCATTCTCTCTCCGCTGCACGCCTTCCGGACGTGCGATTCCGCCTCTTTGTTAAAGAAAAGAAGCGCTTAGCGTGGCAAGTATACCCCGCGGCAGGCGCGCCGAAACGCTGAAAAGTACTATCGGGGGTGTCCCTGTATCGCGACTGGCGGCCGAAGAGTTTCGCCGAATTGGTCGGCCAAGAAGCCGTCGTCCGCACGCTCACCAGCGCGATCTCCGGCGGGAAGTTGGCCCATGCTTACCTCTTTTCGGGACCGCGCGGTTCGGGGAAAACTTCGGCCGCCAAAATCTTGGCGCGCTGCATCGACTGCGTTCACGGTCCGACGCCCACGCCCGACAACACCTGCGAAAATTGCGTGGCGATCCTCTCCGGCACCGCGCTCGACGTGCTCGAGATCGACGCCGCCAGCAATCGCGGGATCGATGAAATTCGCGCGCTGCGCGACGCGGTAAAGTTTGCGCCGGCGGCGATGCGCATGAAAGTGTATATCATCGACGAGGCGCACATGCTCACCAAAGAGGGTGCTAACGCGTTTCTGAAAACGCTGGAGGAGCCGCCGCCGCACGCCGTCTTCATTCTGGCGACGACCGAGCCCGAAAAGCTTCCGCTGACCATTCTTTCGCGGTGTCAGCGTTACGCGTTCAGACGCATCGCGATTCCGGTCATGATCGAGCGCATGCGCGAGATCGCGTCTGCCGAAAAAATTCCGATCGACGATTCGGCGCTTTCAGCCATTGCTTACCGGGCCGACGGCGGACTGCGCGACGCGCTGACCATGCTCGAACAGGCCGCGGCGTTTGCCGGCGGCAAGATCGATGCAGCCACGGTCGAGCTGGCGTTTGGCGCCAGCGGACGCACCTACGCGCGCACCCTGCTCGATCGCGCTATCGCGCGCGATGCCGCCGGCGTGCTGAAGAGCATCGACGAGGCCAGCGACGCCGGCACCGATATGCAGGTGTTGATCCGCGGGATGATCGCCGAGTTTCGCAACCTGTTGGTCGCGCGAATCGATCCCGCGCTGCTCGCGCGCGATCTCGCGCCAGCCGACGCCGAAGCCGCCGTAGGCAGAAGCAAGGAGCTCACGCAGGCGCAGATCATCCGTGCGCTGCGTCTTTTAGCCGAAGCGCTCTCAACCGTCCGCTCCAGCGGCAATCCGCGTCTCGAGTTGGAGGCGGCGCTGCTTCGTTTTACGCTGGCGGCCGAAGATCCGACGTTGGATGCGATCGCGTCACGCGTGAGCGTTCTCGAGTCCGGCGCGCCGCAACCCGCCGCCCCAAAACCCGTTGCGACAAAAACCGCCGCGGAGACCAAAATCCCGCGCGCCGAATCATCGGCGCCGGCGGTCGAGAAGGCGAGTTCGAACGGCCCGCTCACGATTCAAAAAGTCCGCTCGGCGTGGCAGTCGATCCGCACGCGCGTGGAAGGCGAGCGTCAATCGCTGCGGACGCAGCTCTCGCGCGCCCAACCCGAGGCGATCGAAGGCAACGCGCTGGTGCTCAAGCTGCCGAACGCCCCGTTTGCGGAAACGCTCAAAGATAACGCGAAGATGATCGAAGATGCGGTCGCGGAAGTGCTGGGCACGCCGCTGCGCGTTCGTTTCAGAGTTGAAGCAGCGTCCAAGAAAGCATCTCCGGCGCCGCCGCCCGACGATCCCGACGAACTCCTTTCTTACATCAACGAACGGATGACCTAAATGAACCAGGCCAACATCATGGCGCAGATGCGCAAGATGCAGCAAGAGATGACCAAAGCTCAGGAAGAGCTGGCGCAAACCGTCGTGACGGGCAACGCCGGCGGCGAAGCCGTGCGCGTCGAGATGACGTGCGATCATCGCGTGAAAGCCGTGAAAATCGCCGCCGAAGCGATCGATCCGGCTGACGCCGAGACGCTCGAAGACCTGCTCGTCGTGGCTTGCAACGATGCGCTCAAAAAAGTTGAAGAGGCAACCCAATCGCGCATGGGCCAGGTTACGGGCGGCTTGCGCATACCCGGCTTGTCGTAAGTGCCCAGCTCCGGCTCCATCGCGGGCCCGGTTCAAGCGCTCATCAACGAACTCAGCAAGCTGCCGACGATCGGTCCGAAAACGGCGGCGCGGCTCGTCTTTTACTTGCTGAACCGTCCGCGCAACGAAGCGCAGACTCTCGCCGAGGCGATCCTCGCGGTAAAAGACCGCGTGCGGCTCTGTTCCAATTGCTATTCGATCACCGAAGAGGATCCGTGCCCGATCTGCACCGACGAGCGCCGCGACGCCACCACGATCTGCGTTGTTGCCGAAGCGAAAGATATTTTTGCCCTCGAACGCACGGGCGCCTACAAGGGCCGCTATCACGTGCTCGGCGGACTGATCTCGCCGATGGACGGCATCGGTCCGGCGCAGTTGCGGGTCAAAGAACTGGTCGATCGCGTCGGTAAGGAAAATCCGCACGAAATTATCTTGGCGACCAACCCGAATGCGGAGGGCGAAGCCACGGCGGTCTATCTTTCGCGGCTGCTGACGCCGCTTGCGTCGGAGGTGACGCGCCTTGCCTACGGATTGCCTATCGGCGGCGACTTGGATTACGCCGATGAGGTAACGCTGGCGAAAGCCATCGAAGGCCGCCGCACGCTCTAGCCGGAAAGTTCTCGTATGCACCCGCTGCCTCAAACCGGCGTGCTGACTTTTGTTTTCACGGATATAGAAGGCAGCACGACTCGGTGGGATCGCGCGCCTGACGCCATGGCGCAGGCGCTCGCCACGCACGACGCGATCGTTTCCGAAACTTTACAAGCGCACGGAGGCAACGTCTTTAAGCGTTTGGGTGACGGATTCTGCTGCGTCTTTCCGGTGCCGGCTCGCGCCGCCGAAGCTGCCGTCGAAGTACAGCGGAAGCTTGCAAGCCAGGCGTGGGATCGAGCGGTCGGCGAATTGCGCATTCGCATCGGCGTGCATACGGGCAACGCGCTTTCTGCCGACGACGATTATTTCGGGCCCGCGCTCAACCGCGCGGCGCGCGTGATGGCGTGTGGTTACGGCGGACAAATATTGCTCTCGTCGGCGACTGCGGCGCTTGTCAACGGCGAGCTGCCGCCGGGAGTCGATTGCATCAGTCTAGGCACACATCGCCTGCCCGATCTCGCCGAACCCGAAACGATCTTTCAGCTTTGTGCTCCGGAGCTGCAGCGCGACTTTCCGCCGCCGCGGACGCTCGACTTCCATCCGAACAATCTCCCGATCCAGCTTTCCAGTTTCGTCGGCCGCGATCGCGAGCTGCAAGAGCTACGCGCGCTGATTGCACAAAAACGCCTCGTCACGTTGTGCGGGCCGGGCGGAATCGGGAAAACTCGCCTGGCGATTCAATCGGGCGCGGAGTTGCTCGACGAATTTGAAGACGGCGTTTGGCTCGTTCGGCTTGCCCAGGTTTCCGATCCCGCGCTTGCGGCGCAGACCATCGCGGTCGCCCTCGGCGTCGGGGAAGCGGCCGGTGAGCCGATCGAAACAACCTTGCTGCGAGAGTTGGCAGGCAAGCAGCTGCTGATCGTGCTCGACAACACCGAACACCTGATGCCGGCGATCGGCTCGGTCGCGAAAACGATCCTCGACAATGCGAAAGATGTGCGAGTCGTCGCGACCAGTCGGGAATCGTTACACGTTCGCGGCGAACAGATCTATCGGCTGGGGCCTGTGAGTGACGCGGCGGCGGCGCGCCTGTTCATCGAGCGTGCTCAATCGGCCGTTCATGACTTCGATCCGGCTTCAGATTTAGAGGATCTTGCTGCCGTCGCCAAGGCCGTTCAGGGTATCCCTCTGGCGATCGAACTTTCGGCTGCCCGGCTATCGACATTGTCGCTGCACGAGATACGCGCGCGCCTCGGTTCGCAATTAGCATTCTTACGCTCTTCCAATGTTGACGACGTCCGCCACAACACTCTGCGCGAAACTATCGCTTGGAGTTATGAACTGCTGTCGGCGCGCGAGCGGGCTCTCCTCGGCGTCCTTTCGATCTTCGTCGGCGGATTTACGCTACAAGCGTGCGAAGCGATAGCTTCGGCAGCGGGCGAACCGGAAGCGCTTGACGTTTTGGAAATGCTCGTCGACAAGTCGTTCTTATCGGTTATATCCGGCGCGCCCGAAAGCCGCTACCGGATCTTGGACGTCATCCGTGAATATGCTTGCGAGCGAAGCGATGTCGAACTCCGCGACCGTTCCCGGCTCGTGCACTTTGAAATATTTAGCGGGCTGGCCGGACGCGGTGCCGGAACGCTCGCGCATGATGATCTGGCCTCATGGCTTGCTGCAGTCGATTCCGATGTTGCAAATGTTCGCGCGGCTCTGGAGTTTGGTTTCGAAAACGACCATCTGCAGCTGGGACAAATGCTTTTGGGTCTATTTCGTTACTGGTACATACGGCGCACAATCAAAGAAGGGCGCGCGTGGCTGAAGCGCTTTCTGGATGCGCACGCCGGCGACGCTGCGCCGCCAGATATTTTGCGGCATGCGGCTACCTTCGCCAGTATCCAAGGGGCCTATGACGAGGCTGACGAGCTTGCTAAGCGAGCGCTGCGGCGTTTCCATCAGAACGACGATGAAGCCGGCGTTTTGGGAGCCCTGCACACCCTCGCGGTCAACGAGAGCCGCCGGGGAAATGCTGCCGGCGCCGAGCGGCTTTACTGCGACATCGCCGCGCGCTGCAAGCAATCCGGTCAAGAGCGCGCTTTCGTCGCCTCCAGCGCGAACTGCGCAGCCATCAAACTTCAGCATGGCGAACTGGACGCGGCCGCGCAGCTGCTTGCCGAATGCGTGACGGCGGCCAAAGTGCTTGGCGACCCCGATGTTAGTGCCACAGTTACGGCGCTGCAAGGGACTCTGGCATTCAAACGGGACGAATTCGATCGCGCGGCCGATTTGTTCGATCAAGCGCTAACCATCAAGCGCGATCTGAAAAACGAGTTCGGCGAGGCAGATATTCTCGCTGCGTTGGCGGTGAATTCGGTCTACCGGGAACGTGCCGCCGAGGCGGGCGAGTTTGCTGCCGAAAGTCTCGACACGGCAATAAAAGTCGATGCGCCTAACCTCGTTGTCAGCAGTTTGGAATCGTGCGCCGTCGTTTTACTTCGAAGACAAGAGCCGGAGATCGCAAAAGATGCTTTTACATTGGCGTCCTCAATCCGGCAAATGTATTCCCTGAACGAGAAAACATCTTTGGGCTACGATGAGGCCGAATCAAAACTGCGTGCACGCTTTGGTGCTGCTATCGACGAACCGGCGGAACTGACGACAAACTGGAAAGCGGCGGCTCAGGCGTTGGTTCTTCGCTGTAGCCGCCGCTCAGAAGCAACGCTTACTTAACGTACACCCAAATTTCACCGCCTAAAGCTTTGGGTTTGCCGTTGTTCCCGTGCTTGCTGCCATTCTCATCATTGCCGTTGACCTCGGCATTGGCGGCGGTAAAAAGCAGCGTCCACGGGGCCGTGGGCTGAGCCGTACCGCCGCCGCCGGGTTTGGGCGCCCAAATCCTCACTGCGGTGAACTCGGTCGCGCCGGTTCTTCTCTTCCGCGCACTCGTTTTTTCGGTCACGCTCGTCGTGCTTGCCAAGCTGGTAAGACTGTCGCCGTAGCTCAGATCGATTGGAAAACAGCACGCTTCCGCGCGGCTTTCGAGGCTGCCGGCGAGCACCGCCGCGAGGGCTGCGGTCCCGCCGCCCTTCAGCAAAGTCGCGCGGTCTATTTTCGGGGTGGTATTTTTCATGCGCAGCTCCTTTGTGGTTAGAGATAGCAAGGAAGACAAGCGGGCCTTAGGCGGTCCTAGCGGCCGCGCCTGCGGCAGTTGAGCCCCTCGGCGCTTTGTGTTACAAAGTAAGGGATGACCGATTTAGAACGGGCCCTCGCCGACATCGCCGAGGTCCGGGAGCGGCTGGGCGGCGTTCAGCGTTTTAAGGGCTACTCCGGCCTGGCGGCGCTGGTTTCGGCCGGCTTTGCGCTAACCGCCGGCGTGGTGCAGTGGCTGCTCGTCCCGGCGGTTGCCTCCGCGCACGGCGGACGGTTGTACTTCGCGATCTGGTTCGCATGCTGCGCGGCGTCGATGGTCGTGAACTACAGCGCGATCGCGCATTGGTATGTCAACGACGCGACCGCGCGCGAGCGTTGGCAGACCGCAACCGTCGGCTTTGCGATTTTGCCGGCACTCGTGCTGGGAGCCGCCCTGTCGTTTGCGCTCTTGCGCGCGAACTTGTTTGCGTTTCTTCCGGGCGTGTGGTTCGGCTGTTACGGCGTCGGGCTGATCGCTTCGCGCACGATGCTGCCGCGCGCGGTCGTTCCGATCTGCGTCGCATTCTTGGCTGCAGGCGCTGCGCTGCTCTTTGCGCCGCCGGCGCTTACGCTGGCGCCGTGGGTATTGGCGGCCGGCTTCGGCGCCGGTCAAGCGGCTATCGGCGCCATCGTAATACGCGATCGTGAAAGGACGGCGGCATGACGCAGTTTGCATTTGGCGCGCTCGATCGCGTCTTTCACGAGCGCGGACGTTTGGCTATCTGCAGTGCGCTGATCGCGCACCCTGAAGGCATCTCATTTACGCAACTGCAGGAAACATGCGAACTCACCGACGGAAATTTGAACCGTCACCTGCACGCACTCGCCGAAATGGACATCGTGGAAACGCGCCGGATGACGGGCAAAGGGCGGCCGCAGACGGTGGTGCGCATCACGCGCGCCGGGCGCGACCGTTTCCTCGACTACATCGACGCGCTCGAGTCGGTCGTGCGCGACGTTCAGCGCGCGCGCAAACGCAAAGCGTCGCCGGCCCGCACGACGCCCGCAAGTTCCACGTCGCAGTAAACGCCCAACAGATTCGCGCGCTCCCGCGCGACGTAGCGCAGCACTTCCGGATCGGGCTCGCCCGTTACCGGATCGTACGTCGTTGTCACACAGCGCTCGATCGGATAGCGGACGCGCAAAACGGCGGTTCCCACTTCGATCGCGCTTGCGGTGAGGTCGTTTTCCGCAAACCTGAAATCGCCGGCGGCGTGAGCGAATAAAGTCGGCCGCCACCGCCGAAAATCCATCGGGCGCGAAAGGCCGGCCGAAACTTCCTCGACCCAACGGTCAAAGATTAGCGAGACCGGCGCGTCGTCAAAGTAACGGGAGCCGCGGCGCAGCTCCACGTCGACGCGTCTTTCGCGCGCGAGCGTTTGCGCGCGCTCGGGATCGCCTGTCAGATGGAGCAGGTTGTGTTCTTTTCCGCGATAGGTTTTGCCGGTACGCGCGTGCCCGGCCGTGACGAAGAAGGCGGCTTCGCGGTCGCCGGGGATGCCGTCTTGCCCAATCTCCGCGGATTGCAGTTCTTCACCCGCAAGGCTTTTCACGGGATAGCGAGTGATGGCGGCGATCTGTCCGAGCAGCTGCATCCGTTTCAGTACCATAGGACCCGGTTCAAATCCTCAAGAAGGGCGGCGCATGAGCATTGCGGGTGACGCCTTGCCGCTTCGGCCGCTGAGCATCGGCGAAATTTTCGACCGCACCGTCACGCTCTATGTCCGGTTTTTCGGGCTCTTCACGCTCATCATGTTGGTGGTCATCCTGCCGCTCACGGTAGCTTCGTACTTTGGTACGTACGGCAACGGGACGTATCAGCAAGTGATGCAGCAGGCGTCGCATCCGGCCAGTGTTCCGTCGCCCTTACTGTTCTCGCGGTTGATCGAGTTTGAAGGCATTCTCATGCTCGTGCTGCTGCTGCAGCTGCTCTTGCTTCCGTTTGCGAACACGGCGACGGCGTCGGGAGTCGCCGGCCTGTACGGGGCAGAGCGTCCTTCGTGGCGCCGGTGCTACACTGCCGCGCTGCGGCGGTGGGCGCCTATTCTGGGAGCCGAACTGATGACGATTGTGATCGTCGGCGCGGCAGTGGTTGCGGGGGCGTTCGCGTTCGGTGCGATCTTTGCCGCGGGTATATTCCTGGTGCGTGGTTCGACCGCCGCGATCGTCGCGTTCGGCTTTCTCATCGCAATCTTCATGATCGCCTGGATTCTATCGCTGGCGCTCTGCATTTTTGCAATGGGATTCGCCTTCATTTCGATCGTTGTCGAAAAAGCCGGCGTCTTTCAGGCGATCGGTTCGGGCTTCGCGCGAATCTTCAACCGTCGTGAGCTCGGGCGCGCGGTGCTGGTTTTCCTCGCGCTGATTGCCGTCTCGATCGGGTTGTATATCGTGCTCGGGATCGTCGCGCTGGTTGCCCAAGGGATGACGCACAACGTCATCCTCTACGGAATCGTGACGGCTCCGATCTCGCTGGTGAGCAGCACCTTTACCGCTTTGCTTTTTGCGGTCTATTATTTTGACGTTCGAGTCCGGCGCGAGGGGCTGGACATACAGACGCAGCTCGATCGGCTGGAATGACCGCGAGCCGGCCGCCGCTCGGCGCGCGCGATCTCGCGCGCGAAATTCTTTCGCAGAAACGTTTTCAAGTTGCGGTCCCCTCTACGCATCGCACCCTGTGGGAGATGTTTTGGGATTGGCTGCGCGGATTGTGGTCGCGCGTCTGGGATGCGCTCTTCTCGCACGTGCATATCGGCAGCCGCGCGAGCACGATCCTCGGCGATGCGCTGGCGGTCGCGCTGATCGCGGTCGTGGTGATCGTGCTCGTACGTCTTGCACTAGGATCGATTCGCGACGCGCGCCGGCCCGACGGCGCGCACGCGCTGCCGGAATTGCCCGATCCGGGCGCATTGTACGACTCGAGCCGCGAAGCCGCGGCACGCGGCGATTACCGCATGGCGGTCGCATTGCTCTTCGCCGCAGCGATCCGGCGTCTGGAGCGGCTGGGAATCGCGCGCGAAGATCCGAGCCGCACCGTCAACGAGTGGCGGCGCACGCTGCGCGGAAGGCAACCCTCGGTCTTGCCTGCATTTGATGCGATAGCCAGGCCCTTCGTCGCGGCATTTTATGCCGAAACGCCGGTCGCGCGCGGAGCGTGGATGGAAGCGCACGACGCCTATGTCGCGCTGCCCGTCGAGCTCACTCGTGCGTAACCGTACCGAGATCGCGGTTTTGATCGCGGCCCTTCTGCTCTTCACGATTCTGTCCGCGCTGCAAGCCGCGGCGCCACGGGCGCATTCGTCGTTTCCGTCCACCTATGACACCGGAGCCAACGGCTATGCCGCGCTCTACGAGTTCTTGCAGCGCGAAAGCGTTCGTCCGGAACGCTACGAGCTGCCCCTGGCGGAGTTGCCCGCGCGCGCGACGGTCGTTTTTGCGGGCGATTACACGATCGATTCGTCGATTTTTTCCGCCAAAACGTCGGCCGCGCTCGATAAATGGGTGCGCCGCGGCGGCAAACTGATCGTGCTCGGGAGCATATTTCCCTACACGCGCGACGCGCTTGGCCTTCCTAAGACGCGCGTGGCTGCCGGTAAACTTGCGTGGACGGCGTGTGGTTTCCGCGGAGCGCGCCGCGTGGTCGCCGGAGATTTTCCTTCGGTCTTACGTACGGCGTGCGATAGTAACCATTCGGTGCTGCTGACCGCGCGTGGCGGCGCGGTCGCCGTTTCTCTGAAACGCGGACGCGGAACGATCGTCGAGGTCGTGACCCCGGCGATATTCGACAACGCTCAGCTGGCCGCGCACGACAACGCGGCGTTCGCCTACGATCTGTTCGCAAGCGCGGGATCTCCGCTGTTCGACGAGCGCGTGTATGGATACGCCGCCGGCCGCACGTTTTGGGAAGTGATGCCGAGGCCGGTGATTGCGGCGGCGATCGTCGCGCTGATCGCGTTGCTGCTGGCGATCGCCGCCGCGAACGTTCGGCTGGCACCGGCCCGATCGCTCGAGCGCAACGACGAGCGCGATTCGCTCGCATATATCGAATCGCTCGCGCGAATGCTGCAGCGCGGCGGCGCCGCGCACGACGTCATCGCGCGGTTGGGGCGAGCCGCCGCCGGTTTTCGTTCGCCGCCGCCGGGCGACGAACGCGGACGCGCGGCGTTCGATGAGTTGCGCAGGCTTGGGGAACGAAGAGATGCGGGACCGCGCGATGTCCTGCTGGCGGGAACGATCTTCGCGCAGTTGCGAAAGGATTACGAATGGTAACGACCGCTCGGGATTTGGCGGAAAAGATCGGCGCGGGGATGCGCGAGATCATCGTCGGCGGCGATGAATTGACGTTCGCGCTTTTGGTTGCCCTCCTGGGGCGCGGACACGCGCTGATCCAAGGCGTTCCGGGCACGGGCAAGACGCTTGCCGTGCGAGCCTTGGCGGCGCTCCTGGGCGCGCAGTACCGCCGCATCCAATTTACGCCTGATTTAATGCCGGCCGACGTCGTCGGAACGACCGTCTTCAATCCACAGAGCGCGAAGTTCAGTATGCGCCCCGGACCGATCGTTACGAATTTTTTGCTGGCCGACGAAATCAACCGGACGCCGCCCAAAACGCAATCGGCGTTGCTCGAAGCGATGGAGGAAGGCCACGTGACGATCGACGGCGTGCCGCTGCAGCTGCCGCGCCCGTTCTTCGTTTGCGCGACGCAGAATCCGATCGAGTACGAAGGCACCTACCCGCTGCCCGAAGCGCAGCTCGACAGATTCTTGGTGATGGCGATCGCCGGCTATCCGGCCTCCGCTGACGAACTGGAGCTTCTTTCGCGCGTGGCCGCCGGCTTCGACGCGCGCGCGATCGAGCCCATGGCGCTCAAACCGGTCGCAAGTCCCGACGAAGTCGTAACGGCCCAAAGGCAAGTGCGCGGCGTCAGAGTCGCGGCTCCCGTTCAACAGTATATTTACGATCTGGTGGCTGCGACGCGATCGCATCGCGGACTGAGTTTGGGAGCCAGCCCGCGCGCGGGCGTTTCACTGCTTGGTGCGGCGCAAGCGTCGGCTGCGATCGACGGCCGCGACTATACGACGCCCGACGACGTGAAGGACGTCGCCGCGTTCGTGCTTCCGCATCGTTTGATCGTGGCGCCGCAAGCCGAGATCGACGGCGTGACGGCGGCGAAGGTCGTGCGCGAAATCTTGGAGTCGGTCGCGATTCCGCGTGAAGAAGCAACCTAAGTCGCGCTTGGCCGGCGTATGGCCGGCGCCGCGCGCTTATTGGGCGCTGGCGATACTCGCGATCCTGCTGGCCATCGGCGGTGCGCTTCCGGCATTCCTGATTTTGGCAGCGCTGTGCGCGGCTGCGCTCGCCGCCGGCGCGCTTGCCGATGTCTTCACGGGGATAGGGCGTACTTCGCTCGAGATCGAACGCGAGCTGCCCGAGCCGTTCGCGCTGCGCGCACCGGGAGTGCTGCGTTACCGGATCCGTAACCGGTCGGGCGCCGCACTTCGCTTAAGCCTGATCGAAAGCGACTGCCGCCTCTTACGGTTTCCGCAAGACGAGATAACGGTTTCGCTTCCGCCGCATAGGCAAGCGTTTGCCGAACGCACCGTGATACCGGTCGCGCGCGGCAGCGACGCGCTCGGCACGATCTTCGTCATCGCGCAAAACCAGTTCGGAGTGCTCGGCCGCAGACTGCGCTTTCACGCGCCGCAGCCGGTCCGCGTCTTACCGGACCTTTCGGCAGTGGAACGCTACGGAGCCCTGCACGTTCGCAACCGCCTTATCGAAGCGGGTTTGCGGCGCATGCGATTGCGCGGCACGGGAACGGAGCTCGAAAATCTGCGCGACTGGACGCCGGGCGATCAATTCCGCTCGATCGAATGGAAGGCGACGGCGAGACGCGGACGCTTGATGGTCGCCGAGTACGAAGTGGAACGCAGTCAAAACGTCATGATCGTGCTCGATGCCGGGCGGCTGATGACGCCGCGCGTCGACGAACAGCGGAAATTCGATTATGCGGTTACCGCCGCGCTCTCGGTCGCGTCGATCGCGTCGCTGGCAAACGACAAGATCGGACTGGTCGCCTTCGCGGGCGAGATCTTGCGTGCGCAGGCGCCTCGTACGGGGCGCTCGATCTCCTCAATCGCCGCACAGGTGAACGACTTGGAGCCGCGTTTCGAAGAATCGGATTACGCGCGGGCTTTCGCCTACGTGCGCACCCACGTACGCAAACGCAGTTTGATCGTCTTTTTCACCGACATGGTCGATCCCGTCGCGCAAAGTTCCGTGCTCGCGCAGATCGGCAGTCTGGCCAAGCGGCACATCGTGGTCTGCGTCTTCATGAACGACCGGGCCATCGACCGCGCGCTGGAGACCGCTCCGAAGAGCAGCTCCGACGTCTATGCGGCCGCGGTTGCGCTCGAGCTGCGCGACGAACGGCACGCGGCGGCCGCGATCTTGCACCGCTTAGGCGTCCAAGTCATCGACGTGCCGGCACGCGAGCTCACCACCGCGCTCATCGACCGGTACTTGCTGGTCAAACAGCGCGGACTGATCTAGCTTCGTTCGCTCAAGAGATTTCCTCATGCGTTTTAGCCGCCCCACTTGTGGCTATTGTCGAGGCTTGCCCGCCAAAAAGTGGAACGCGCGCGAGTTGTTCATCAATTGTTTCTGTTATTGCGGGCAGTGGCATTGAGTCATGGATCTTCGGCCATCGCTCGCGGAACCGCGCAACCATCTCCAACGCTACGGCGCGTACCACACTTTTTGAGACGCCGGCGCGTCCGGCCAGGTGCTCGAATTGGTCAATCGTGACGCTGGGAAAGAAACGTGCAGACCCCAGCGGTAGCGCCGTTTCATTATGTCGCAGATATGCCTTCGTGCAGAGGTAGTCGTACGCCGGCGCTAGCTGCGGCGTGCGTCCGTCCGGATAGATGAACGACCAGTTCTTCAAATGCATATCATTGTTCGCGATCCCAACGGTGAAGACAAGTCGTTGCACAAAATCAATGAGCGCTTCGTTTCCCATTGCCTGATAAATAACGCGAGCGATATCCGCGAAGGAATGATTGTCATATTTTTGGTCCGGCTGCTGTTTGAAGATTTGATTGAAATCCTCGATATGTACGCGTTTACCGGGCGTGGGTCGATCGAAACGATCGATGACTAGTGCTTTTCCTTTCAGCCCTCGGGCCTCATCGGGGAGCCCATGGATGCGATCGATCGGTATCAACCGCATCGTGGGCGTGGTGATCCCTACGTCGCTTGCAAATCGAAGCATTGCGTATTCGCCTTCGGGGACGAGGTCGTAGTGTGTGGAAGGCAGCTTGACGATTTGATCACCGCCGTCGCCTTGCGCGCGAATTGTCAGGCCGCCCGTTGCCTCGTTAAGCGCGCTGAACTTGAGCTGGACGCCCGGTAAGGCAAAACGGAAGACGTCTTCTAGTGGTGGCGGATCTTCAGGCCCGCCCGCGGCGGGCGGTGGCAGCTCGCGCCCCTCTGGATCCTCAAGCGTGACCGCACCGGGCAGATCGGTGCCGGTCACCCATAGGAGGCCGAAATCGTCGTCGCGCGCGAGGCCGGCGCGATGCGCGGTGTAGTCACGAAGATGTCCCTCCGCGATCAAATTGGCGAAGAATCCCGGCGCCGACGGATTGTTACGGTAGGGCCGGGCGCGTATGCGCCCTAGCGCATCGAAGAAGCCCCAACTGATGGTCGGCCGAGTTTCATCCTCGAGGTAGTGAGGACTGAACGTGAACGTGATTGAGCGGTCTGGCAGGCGCACGAGTGTGCCGACCTCCTGGCCACTGACCCTTACGACTAATGCGCTGGGGCGCTCTATCACCATGCGCCTCGCACGAGTGGCGGCACATCGCCGGGGAGGTCGGTCTCGGAATGAAGGAGTGCCTCGACGGTCGACACCCGGTTTCGAGGAATCAGCATCGGTTCGAGTTCAAGCGCGCGAGCGAAATCAAGGATAGTCCCCCAGCGGGGATCACGCTTGCCACCCTCGACGCGGGCAATGTAGGTCTGGTCGCGTCCCATGCGTTTGGCGAGATCGGCTTGGGTTAGTCCAAGGCGCTCACGTTGTTGGCTCAGGAGGTTTCCAATATGACGCATTGGCTGTATCATCCCTGTATTATAGCCAATTAGTCATATATTGGGCAATATGACGGTTTGGCTATAGGAAAGCAAGATAACAGCCAATGCGTCATATTGCGTCTCCTTCAAGGAGCCTGTCGCGGCCGACAGCTTAGGCGTGTAAGGCGGCGCGTTGCAGCGTGCGTTCCAACCCAACCAGGCGCGTTCTCGAAGCGAGATCGTGCAGCTCGACACGCCAGAATCCGGGCCAAAGAAGGCTCAAGATGAAGAGCGGCGTCGCGACGAGATAGCGCCAAATCACTTGTAAGAAACCCGGCCGCCCGAACGTCGTGTTGGTCACGCGCACGGAGACGATCATCATGCCGAACGTCTGTCCCGCCAGCGCAACGAGGACGACGTTGTAAAGAAGAAATTCGCCAAGTGGACCCGGATCGAAGTTGACGTTCCAATGGATTCCACCGTAGTGCACGCCGGTGCTCGTGACGACCAAATTGCCGATCGCGGCTACGAGCGTGTAGTCGATGGCAATCGCCGCGAGGCGGCGGCCGAGGCTGGCGCAATCTTTTTTCGTAACCTCTCCGGAGCGGTGCTCGACCGGGGCCTCCGAAGCCGGCCTCGTAACCAGACGCTCTTCCCAATACTCGTATAGCGCCGTGTGGTGGAACAGACGCAACGTTTCCATGCGGTTGGTGGCGTACGGATTGGGCGCGAGCCATTCGCCCAGCCGCAGCACGGAGTCGTGCGCGATCTCCGCGCGCTGCTGCGCGAATGCGGCCAAGTCAACTTTACGCGCGAAGAGATGAAACTCACAGAGCGCGATCGCGCGGTATGCGGCGTCGGTGCTTCCGCAGCAGAGCAGCCCGGCGCGGTCGGCGGTATACTCCGTGCGGCGCAGCCAGGCACCGAAGATCAGCGAAACGATGGCGTTCTCGTGCCCGTTCACGCTCAATATCGAAGTCAGGCGCGTGTGTCCGGCAGCGATGTGCCCGAGCTCGCGGCCGATCACGAAGGTCAGCTCGTCCTGCTTGAAATGATCGATCCAGTGCGTCGAAATGATCAGCGAATACGGATCGCCGAAACCGACGGCGACCACCGGAACCCGGATGTCGTCGCGCAGGAAGACCATCGGCATCGGCAGTTCCAGCATCGATGCGCACCGCTCGACCACCGAAAAGAGCTCCGGAAATTGGGTGTGTGTGATCATAACGCAACTGCCCAGCAGCGCCCCGCGGGCGATCGTCACATAGACCATCGCGACGACGATCAAGATGCCTACGGACGAGACGCCGATCACCTCGTGCCAGACGCGTCCGATGACGAACGCGATAACCGGCGCGAAAGCCAGCGTGACCGCCAATACGGTCCACTCGTAGCGCTGCCGGATGGAGAACTTTCCGCGAAAGAGATCGCGCATATCAGCGCTCGCGTCCGGCGAAACCGAGATACGCGACCAGTGCGAGCGCGGTAAAGACGCCGACGCTTTCGCGAACCGAAATCGAGGTGCGCAGATTTGTGAAAAAGCCTTCGATCATGCCGGCGACGCAGAGCATTGCGACAACGCCGCCGATCAGGATGCCGGCGCGCCGGCCGTTTTGCGCAATGGCGTCGCGTCTGCTCAGCCTGCCGGGATGTAAAACGCCTGCGGCGAGCAGAAATCCGGCGCCCGCGGCGACTTGAATCGCGCTCAGTTCGATGACGCCGTGCGGCGCGATGGTCGCCCAAAAGTCGGCCCCGAATCCCGCTTGCCCGTAGAGCGCGCCCATGGCGCCGACCATGAGTCCGGTGAGCGCTAATTCGTAGACGGTAAAGAGCCCGAGCGTGACGATACCGCCGGCGAAAACAAAAACGGCTACTTTAATATTGTTCGTGATGATCGTCGACGACATGGCCGCCGAATATTCCGACGTGAAGGCAAAATTCGAATCGTGCAGGCTTTTTATGATATGCGATGGGACGATCGATTCCGGCAGCAGAGCGTAGGCGTCCGCCGGATGAGAACTGACGAGCGCGAAAGCGATCACCGCCCAAACAATCGTCAAAGCCGCGGACGCGCCGACGTACGGCCACGAGTCTCTGAACTCTTTTGGAAAGGTGTGCGTGAAGAAGCGGGCGATGCGCGCCCGTCCCGGCTCGACTGCCGCGCCGTACACCACGGCATGCGATCTGGCGACGAGGCGGTTGAGATAGTGCTGCAGCTCGGCGCTATAACCGTGACCTTGCGCGTAGGCGAGATCCGACGTCACCCAGCGGTACAGTTTGCCCGCCTCAAAGAGCTCCGCCGCATCGAGGGCTCGCAAACCGCGCCGCCCGGTGCGGGCGAGCAACAGCTCTAAACGCTCCCATGCCCGGCCGCGGCGCCGGACGAACGAACGCTGATCCACTCCGGAGTATTGCGGCGCGCGCCGCGAACTGCCCCCTGAAGGGGGCCTACGGCATGCCGCGGGGCGAAAGCGCGCTGCGATGGATCGCACGCTGGAAGTCCGCACGCCGGAAAGCATCGCGTTCTCCTACGAGCTCGCGGGTTTGGGGAGCCGCTTCTTAGCCGTGTCGGTTGACGTGACGATTCAGACGCTGGTCATGATCGGGATACTCTGGGGATTGATTTATGCCGGAACGCACGGCGCCGCCGCGCGTCACGTCTCCGAGCCGACGAAGATCGAAACGAATCTGGCTATCGCCTTCATCGCCGCGATCATCTTCATCGTCTACTTCGGATACTTCATACTCTTCGAAGCCTTCTGGAACGGACAGACGCCGGGAAAAAAATTAATGGGGCTGCGCGTCGTGCGCGACGGCGGCTATCCGGCGGACTTCGGAAGTATTGCCATTCGCAACTTGATCCGCGTCGGCGAGTTTGTCGCGGGTTTGTACGCGATTAGCGCGGTCGCGGCGCTGATGTCACCCGAAAACAAACGGCTCGGCGACATGGCGGCGGGGACGATCGTGGTTCGCGATGCGCGGGCGGCCAAGCTGGCCGACCTGATGGAGGAGCCCGCGGAGACCGCGCATCCGCTCATGCTCAGCCCTCAAGAGCGAGCGCTCATCGACCAGTTCGTCGCGCGCCGCGAGGGAATGGCGCCGAACAACCGCGCGATCATGGCTTCGCAAATCGGTGCGCGAGTGCGCCCGCGCGTTTCGCGCGACCTTCAGCAGTTAGACGACGAAGAGCTGTTGACGCGCCTTAGCGCTTTGTAACGCGGTTCATGAGCTCGCGCGCGAAGTCGAGCGCATCTTTCTTCGTATTTTCGTAGATCGAACTCGCCTGCTCGGCGTTCATGTGCCGGCCGTGTTCGTAGTAAAACGTGACGCCCTCGCCGACGACGATCGTGCCCGCATAGGCAATCGCGCCTTTGATAGCGATGCCGGCGACCGGAATGAACCCTGAAAGTTCGCGCGCCAGCATGCGCCAGCCGAATCCGCCGCCCACGACCGGAAGCAGTTCCCACAAGTGCTGCAGATCCGGATCGCGGCCGTACGCGGCCTCGATATGGAGCAGCAGCATCATTTGAATGCCGGTGATCGCCACCATGTCCCCCGCCGAAGCGAAGGCGCCGAGCACCAAACCGAAGACGGGAATGTGATCGACGACGGCGCTCGCCAGTGCGACCTTGAGCGCGTTGTTGGCTGCGTCGCGCGTTAATTTCGCGGCGACGGTTTCACGCAGTACGGGGAGCCTGCGCCCGACGGCGATCTCGACGCCTTTGCAGCGCTCGATCACGTGCGGAAATACGCGCCCGCGCAACGCTTCTTTTGAAATAGCCGTGACGGTGTATTCTCCGGTTGCGCCCGGAAGAGGCGCCGCCGAAGGCCCGCAGGGCTGCGCGTCTTCGTCGACGGTGACGGCGAAGATCGGCAGAGCGAGCGCCCGCAACGCCGAGAAGTCCGCGCCTCGCGAGTCGCCGCGGCGTCCGAGGAAGAGAATCGCGCGTCCCTCGCGCGTCAGGGTGACCTGCGCCATTCCCGGAACGATCGTTTCCAAGCAAGCGGCCGCGTCGGGCGGCACGGAGTCGTCGTGTCCGGAAAGCAGCAGCGCGCGCATCGCTGCAACCAGTGCCGGGTCGCCGCACAAATAGAGTCTAAAGGGCTTGCGCGTGTGCGCGGTGACCGCGCGGACGTCGATGCCCTTACGGACGAGGCGAAGAATGTCGCCGGTTGCAGTGGCCATTAACGGTACTACACGTCTGAGTTCTGATTTGTTACGGTACCGTCCGGATGAGCTTCTTTTGCCGGGTCGTCCGTGTAGTCGAGATAGACGAGGCCCATGAAGATCTCCAGGGCCAGCGCGTGCATCCCACGGGCATTCGCAACGTCTATGACGCTGCGGTGCGTTTCATGCGCTTCACGGATGATCGCCGTCGGTGTCGTCTTGTAATCGGCGGCGATAATGGTGGCCGCCGCCAGCTCGCCCGGCGTCACGTTGTCGTGCAGCATGCCGACGTAATCGATGTCCTCGTTGCTGAAGCGCAGGTTGAGCGCTTTTTGCAGCGTGTCAAAGCGCTGCGGCGAGGTTCCGACTCCAAGAAGGGTGATGCGTGCGGAGAGTTGGCGCGCCCGAGCGAGATCGTAGAGCTGATTGGCCTGCGATGCGGAGATAGCCGCGGCGCCCAGAGACGCCGTTGCCTTCTCCATGTACGGCAGCAACGACGTGTAATCGAACTGATCGATGTCGCCAAATGCGTTCAGGCGAATCTGCTGGAGCCGCTTGAAGAACGCGTCGAGATCGGCCAGTCCGCTGTCGAGTTGCATCGAAGCCGCGCGGCCGGCGTCCACCGAACGCACCATGTCTGCGTCGGCCGTCGAGATTTCGCCGAGCATGTGCGGGTACGACGGGAAGATTGCGATCGAATCCGAGGGGATCGGACTCAGACTGAGCGGCGCCTGCATCTCGTCCAAGATTTGCGCGTTCTCGCGCAGTAGGCCGTCGGGCTTGTTCGTTTTTGCGTCGATCGAGCCGACGTTGTCGATGGCCGAGGTCGCATCTTGGAAAGCGCTGTTGACCGAGCGGCCCATTCCGTTAACGGTTTTTACGATCGCTTCCAGACGGGAGCCGCGTTTGACGTCTATGGAGCTGAAGTCGGGAATTTCATACTGAATCGCCTGCAGGCGCAGCTGCAGCGATTTGAGCTGGCTGTGGCCTTGATCGTGACGCGCAGCGATCTGCGCTTGCGCTTGCGATTGCACTTGCACGGCTTGCTGCATCTGCGCTCGTAAGCTTGCAAGGTTCGGACGGGTGAGATCGACTCGGCGCGCCTCCATCGAACGCAGTGCGGCCATCTGCTGGAGAGCGGCGGCTTTCACTTGCGGCGACGTGCTTTGCGCGAGCGTTCCCAAAGTCTGTTCGCTCTTGCTCGTGAGTCCGATCGCGAGTTGGCTCTGTCCGAGCCCGAGTAAGGCTTCTTGGTTTGACGGGTCGGTCTTGAGGATATCGTTCAAATCGATGCCCGCGACGTTGTAACGATCTTCATCGAGATCGTGAAGCGCGCGCACAAGTTTTTGCTGAGCGGTCACTTTGGTCGGATCGAGTTCCGGATATCCTACCAAGTGAGCGACGCGCGCATTCGAACCCGGGTGGCTTTCAAAATATTTGGTTACGAGGTCGTTGTGTTCGCCTTCGAGCGCGCCCAAATGCTGCTGCATCGTGACCATCGCTTGCGGGTCGAATCCGGCTCTCGACATGAGCAGCAGGCCGTATTCGTCGGCTTGCAGCTCGTCGACGCGCTCCATCTTGGCCATGGCGCCGGCTTGGAGAATGTTGCCGAAGTTGTAGATGAACGGCGAGAAGATCGAAGCCACACCGAGCAAGATGCTCAAGAGTTGCGACTTCGACTGCATCGTGACCGTGTGGCGCCGTTCGATGTGGCCCGTTTCGTGGCCGATGACCGCCGCGAGTTCGTCGTCGGATTGGACGAAGTCCAGCAGTCCGCTGTTCACATAGACGTAACCGCCGAGCGTCGAAAACGCGTTGATGCTCGTGTCGTTGACGATTTTGACGTTGTACGGAACGTCTTTACGCGCGGTCTGCGCCCAGAGTTTGGACGAGACGCTCTGCACCCAGGCGTTGAGCAGCGGGTCGGTTTCGATGACGCTCGTTTCGACGATCTGCTGGTCGTAGGTACGCCCGATGGCGATTTCATTTGCTGTAGATAGCGCGAGCGCGGGTGCCGGGCATATGGCACTCAGCAATGCCAAAATGAGCGCCGATGGGACGATCTTACGAAGCAGCATGGCCATGTTACCTATAACCCGCAGGAGCGGGCCCGAGTTCAGATACGTGCGCACTCCCAGAACGCAGGTGGAGGTTCCTTTGTTACACCCCAACCCTAAGGACGGCTGTGGAAGGGTTGTGCATAAGCGGAACTTGTTGTGGGTCTTCTGTGGAGGCCGCAGGGCGGCCGCTTGCGCGTTCGAACGGCCTGCCTGATGGCGGTGTTGCGCGGCAAGGGCCTCGGCCTTGAAATTGCCTTAGGAGAGCGCGATTTTGAGGAAGCTCTTGCCGAGTTGCAGAGCAAGCTCGGCGAGCGCCCGGGATTCTATTCCGGGACGCAAGCCACGGCTGCCGTCGGGCGCGAGAGCCTCTCTGAGGAGCAACTCGCGCGGCTGCGGACCCTTCTGAGCGCCAATGGGATTACGCTCGAGGGCGTGACCGCGGCCCCCGACGCGGGCGAAGAGCTTGCACGGCGGCGGGCGCTGCGTCCGAAACGGGAGCTGCAGCTCTCGGACGCAGCGCGGTCGCTGGTGCCTGATTTTGAAGGCGCGCGTAAAGATATCGCGATCCGCCGCAGCCGCGGGGAAAGCAGCGTCCGGCGTCTGGTGCCGGCTCCCGAGCCCGCAGCCGTCGAGATCCCGCCGGTTGCACCCGCGACGCTCTATCACGTGGGTACCCTCCGTGGCGGACAGGCGCTGCACAACGTCGGCAACATCGTCGTCATCGGCGACGTCAACCCCGGTGCGGAGCTGATCGCCGGCGGAGATATCGCGGTCTTCGGATCGCTGCGCGGAGTGGCGCATGCCGGCGCGCAAGGCGACGCCGGCGCGCGCGTCTATGCGGTCGATCTCTCGCCGACGCAATTGCGTATCGCTACGTTGATTGCAGCAGACGCCGGCGCGCGGGGAGCTCGCAAAGAGCCCGAAGCGGCCTGCGTGCAGAATGAACGCATAACGATCGTTCCGCTGGTTTCGGCGGAGCGTTTTGCTAAGGAAACTAAGGAGAAGGTGGAGTGAAGGCTCGCAAGATCGTCTTGACGTCAGGCAAAGGCGGTGTCGGCAAAACCACCGCGACGGTCAATATCGGCGCCGCGCTTGCCAAACGCGGCCACCGCGTGATTCTGGTCGACACCGATATCGGGCTGCGCAACCTCGACTTGGTCCTGGGTTTAGAAAAACGGATCGTCTTCGACTTGGTCGAGGTGATCGAAGGGCGCTGCCAAGTCCGGCAGGCGCTGATCAAAGATAAGCGCTTCGAATCGCTGGCGATCTTGCCCGCGGCGCAGACGCGCAACAAAGATTCGATCACGCAAGCGCAGATGGCGCGCCTGATCGACGAGCTCGCAGATATGGCCGACTACGTGCTGATCGACTGCCCGGCCGGCATCGAAGGCGGTTTCCGCAACGCCATCGCGGGCGCCGACGAAGCCATCGTCGTCACGACTCCCGAAGTGAGTGCGATTCGCGACGCCGATCGCGTGATCGGCAAATTGGCTGAGCGGTCGATTCCGATGCGCTTGATCATCAACCGCATCCGCCCCGACATGGTCCGCAGCGGCGACATGCTTTCGATCGACGACGTCTGCGAGATTCTCTCGATCGAACTGCTCGGCATCATTCCCGACGACGAAGAGATCATCGACACCACCAACCGCGGCGAGCCGCTGGTGCTGGGCGAGGGCTACCGTTTGCGCAGCATCTACGAAAAGATCGTCCGGCGCCTCGAAGGCGACCTCATTCCCTTCACCAACCTCGACGCGCCCGGCTTCTTCGGCCGGCTTATCGGCGCGCTGAAAGCAGGCTGACATGCTTCCTCTCCGTCAACCTTTCGATGTCGCCCACGACGACGCGCAAACGAACGCAGCGCAAACGTCGGGCGCTCCCATGACGCTGGGGCGCGCGATCGTCATTACGTCCGGCAAAGGCGGCGTCGGCAAGACCACGACGACAGCGAATCTCGGTGTGGCGCTGGCGAAGCGCGGCGCGAAGGTCGCGCTGGTCGACGCCGACGTCGGCTTGCGCAACTTGGATATCCTGATGGGCTTAGAAAGCCGCGTACGTCATCACGTGCTCGACGTGCTCGAAGAAAAAGTCGAACTCGACGAGGCGCTGGTGCGCGACAAGCACTTCCCCAATCTCTTCTTGCTGGCTGCGGCGCAGTCGCGCGAAAAAGACGAGGTCGATACCGAGTCCATGCGCGACCTCATCGAAGAACTGCGCGAGCAATTCGATTACGTGCTGATCGACTGCCCGGCCGGTATCGAAATGGGATTCAAGAATGCGGTGGTCGGGGCGCAGGAAGCGATCGTCGTCTGCACGCCGGAAGTTTCTGCGGTTCGCGACGTCGACCGCGTCGTTGGACTGCTCGGCAACGCGTTCACGCCAAAACTGATTATCAATCGCGTGCGTCCGCACTTGGTTCACAAAGGAAAGATGCTCTCGGTTGAAGACGTCAACTCGATTCTGCGCTTACCGCTGCTTGGCGTGATTGCGGACGAGCCCGACGTCATCGTTTCGACCAACAAAGGCGAACCGCTCGCGCTGCGCACCGATACGGCAACCGCCAAAGCCTATCACACGATCGCGGCGCGCATCGCGGGCGAAGACGTTCCCGCGCCGATGGTCGAGTATAAAGAAACGTTTATAGACAAGCTCGGATCGCTGCTGGGAGGCCGCCGATGACCTTCAACGATGTCTTCAACAATCTGAGCCGGTTATTCGGCCGCGAAAAATCCGGAGAGACGGCCAAAGAGCGGCTGCGGCTGGTCCTGATGTCGGATCATCTCTCGCTCGCACCCGACATGGTCGAAGCGATGAAACGCGATCTGGTCGAAGTCGTCTCGCGCTACGTCGAAGTGGACCGCGACAAAATCGACGTGCGCTTCGAACACCAGGACAGCGTCTTCGCCATGCTCGCCAACGTGCCGATCATCTCCGTGAACCGCACGCCGTCGCCGCCGGTCGGACCGCCGCGCCGCCGTCGCCGAAAAAAACGCTCGATGCAGCCGGCCCAGCAGAATGGGCAGATGCCGCCGTCAGGGCCTGGAACATCTGGTGCGAGTGCGGCGCCGAGCTTCTCCTAATGTACTGCCCTTAAGGTGATTAAATCTTTCGCAAGACGTAGGATGGGGCAGCACCGTTAGGCTTATTGCAGGGCCACATGAGTGCCTTTATGACGCTGTAGCGGCGGACAGGCTGGACGCGGGAGTTTGCGTTAGTGCAGCGGTCGCTTGGGCTACGCTGAGTGGCGTAAAGCTCATGCGTAACGTTTCGATGACATCTAGCCTTGGTGATTTCGTAATCGGCGTGAACGACCGGATTACTACTTTTGAGGCAGTCTGCCTTCTTCTCAAGTACGGCGCTTCAGTTTTTCTTTATCGAGACAGTGACACACTAAAATTTCACCCTAAAGGATATTATTTCTGCGGAACTGATCGGCGGGTCGCGTACGTCGGTTCTTCCAATCTAACCGACCCAGGTTGGGTCAATAACGTCGAACTAAGCGTGCGACTTGAGAATAATGATACCGACCAGGTCAAGGCGTACATCGACGATCTCAAGAGGTCCGAATTTGCATTAACAGTTAGTACAGTTGAAGACGCAGAGCGGGCGAAGACGGATGGCTATCTTGTCACGGAACGCGATGCGCGCGATCGGCGTGAAGAAAATGGTGCAATTGGACGCGCAGTTCGCCCGCCGCTGCCGGGTGCCAGGCAACGAAGAAACGTCGCGGTTGACCGACAGATTCGAGATGATGCACGCGCGCTTTTCGCGGCCTTGGCGCCCAACGGGTTCGTCCTCCTTGAACCAGCGTTGGACGATATCGCGTCCTTTGTAACAGACCTTGGTCTGTCGGAAGCAAATCGACTTACAAAGATTCTCACGGGAGATCGGGCCTCTGGAACATTCGAGGTCAATATCGCGGTTAATCAAGCATTAAGCGCGCATCCAACTTTCTGGGGCTGGCCTCGTGAGTTCGCGGTTCCCCCGGGTAGAAAACACAGCGAGTTCCGGCCACGTGTCCGGCTTAAGACACACCTAACGCCGTCGGATGGCGTTTTGACCGAGGGGCGCCTATGGGTGCGAACGCGTGGTGCGAACCCAACGGCGGAGCTGAGATTCGAAATCGGAACGGCCGACGTGCGCCGCCGGTATTTCGATTCGAGTATTGACAAGAAGGCTTTGGTACGGATCGATAGATTAGCGGACAACGTTTACGACGTTACAGTCATTCGTCCGAACGATGGCCCCTACTACGAGACCGCCGCTCTACTAGAGGCGGCCAGCCCAGGACATCGATTTGGTTACTTCTAGACTGCGCTGAGAGCAATGATATGTTCGCGCTTGTGGGGCCTCTGAAAAGCTCGCGAAAAGGAGCGCGAACGCTCCGTCATGTTTGTAGAAGTGACCGACAGCGTACAGAACCCAACTGTGCTGGAAAGATCAGCTGTGAGCTCAGCCGCATCGACCAGCGTCCCAGCGATTTGACTGTCGCCGATGATTATGACGCAGGTCGCGTTCTCGCGAAGGATGCGCCGAATTTCGGAAAGGGTATTCTTATATTGATCATTCCATTGTGACAGGGGTTTTTTTAGTGATGAATACTCCCATCGCGATCCAATCTCGGTATTCTGCACGCCTTTGAAGTCGTAACCCAGGATGTTCATCCGCTGTTTGTGATAAAGGTAATAGTCCATCGTGTTGGCGTAGGGTGGGGATGTTATAACGCAGTCGACGCTTCCATCAGCGATGGGGATGTGTGTTGAAGAGTCGGCCCACGCTGCCTGGCTGCTACCCACCAGTGGGCCTCGTGTTTTCAGATAGACTTTCGCGTAACCAAGGCTTTCGACAAAGAGCTGCGCTACCTCATCGCTGGCGAAATGTTTCTCTCGCGCGACATACCGAGTTTCGCTGTCTTGGCGTGATACGCGGTTAATGATACGCGAAAGCGAAAACTGATACCACGTATCTAACGCATCGTCGAGCGCAAGTGTTTGTTTCCAAGATAAGATCATAGACAACGCCGTCTGTACCGTTGACGAGAACCAGTGATCGCGGCCCGGGAACGCGGGCAGTTGTCTGGCTTCTTCCGACGGCATGCCTGTAAGTGTTAGAGAGGCCTGAGCAATGATTGAGTCCATGTTTTTGAACAATTGTTCAGAGATCTGAAGCGTGCGAAATGTTGAGATTAGAAGGGCAATATGATTACAGTCAAATCCACGAACCATCGGAATGGACCTCGCCGCTGCAACTAAGGCCGTCCCACTGCCGCAGAACGGATCAACGAAAGTGTTTGCTCCGCGCTTGATATATGGAAGGACGTCAGACTCGCGAAAGCTGCAAGGATAGGGATGCGGGTTGGCGACGTCTACGGTCTGCGCAACACTACGATGAAGCTGCAATTTTGATTTGTATAAAACCGCGAAGGATAACCTAAGAGCACAAGCGATCTTTGCTCATTTTGATCCCAGACAATCAGGTCGTGCCACTTCCAGCCAACTTCCTGGGCCACTCGAGCAAGATCCACGTGGAAAGGTACATACGGCTGCTCTGGGGGCAGACGGTAGTCCTTTACAATCCAGACCGCGTACCCTGAGCTTCGGGTGACCGTGAGCAATCCTGTAAGTACCTTGGAGCACTCCTTAAGGAAGTCGTCATACTCCAGGTTGCCAAGATCACGAACATCGGAAGAATAAACCCTAACGCGTGAGTTATTCTCAAGCGCCAATTTACTTTTTTTATGCGTTCGCTGGCGATCACGAACAGAACGCGAAATAAAATTTGCGTAAGGGGGAGAGGTAACTGTCACCTGTATGCTGTTTGGAGCAATCCAGGAGGTAATGTGCCTGGCATCGCCATGGATCAACGTTGGATGCCATTCGGATTCTTTGGTCGGGTCGATCTCATCGAGCCATCCGCGGCCGGCGTGATGAAATTCCTCGCTGAGCTCAACGCCAATGGAAAACCTCTCAGCCAACATCGCTGAGATGCACGTTGACCCTATTCCGACAAATGGATCCAAGACTAGGTCGTTTCGCTTAGAGTAGATCCTGATGAGTCGGTCGGCCAGCTTTACAGGAAAGACCGCCCCATGCTGAAGGTGGCGCCGGTTTCTCGGGGATGATACGTCGTTCCACACATTCCGGCTGAGAACAGTCCACTCGCGGGCGGTCAAGCCGTTGAAGGTCCGACCCCGCTGGTCGTGCTCCCGGGAGTGATCTTCTTGATGCATTAAGGGTGATCTATCGCTTCAGTGTGCCAACTGTATGTCACAGTTCATTAACGGCAAAGTACTGGCCCGAGTGCAAGTAGTCCTTCACTCGTATTGCGGTAGGTCACAATAGACCGCCGGTAAATGAGGATTGTAGCCGTCGTTTTCGCCTCCCGCAACGGTGATCGAGCGGCTGACTTCACGATGCCGTCAGGTCGCACCCAGCGGGGAGCCGAGTTCCGATGTCTGGAATTGTAAAGGATAAGAGGGCGGACGATTCAACCGGCATTTAAACGCGCATTCCCGATCCTGCGGATGTTCGACATCGCCAAGGCGCGCGAGTTCTATCTCGACTACCTCGGATTCTCGGTAGATTTCGAACACCGGTTCAATGAGAATGCGCCGCTGTTCATGGGAGTATCGCGCGGTGACATCACGTTGTTCTTAAGTGAGCACCACGGCGACGGAACGCCGGGAACGCACGTCCTTATCGAGACGGACGGCCTCGATGCGCTTCACGCCGAGCTTGCAGCGAAGAAATACCCCTACATGAACCCCGCCATTCAAGTGCAAGAATGGGGCCGGCGCGACTTGGTCGTCGTTGACCCGTTCAGTAATCGCATCAACTTCAGCGAGCGGATCGAGTAGCGGCAATGGCTACCATGACGTTCGGCGCGCAGGCGCGGCGCTATGCTGGGCGAGTCAACTGGTATTTGGTCGTGGCCGCGGTTTTGATAACGTCGTTCGGCATCGTGATCATTCAGTCTGCGGGTCTGCACACCGACGCCGGCGAGTATCGCAAGCAGATACTCTACGCGATCCTCGGCATCGGCGTGATGATCGGTTTCTCGCGCATCGATTATCGCGATCTCTCGAAATGGGCGCCGGGACTGTACGTCGTTACGCTGCTGCTGCTCGCGTTCATATTGCGCGGTGGACATTCGTCGCACGGCGCGCAGCGCTGGATTAGTCTCGGCCCCCTTGGAACGTTTCAGCCGTCGGAGCCGGCAAAACTGATTTTGGCGATCTCGATCGCGTGGGTGCTCTGCAAGGGCGAATACACGAAGCTGACCGAGTTGTGGAAACCGCTGCTGATGGTCGCGATTCCCGCGCTACTTGTGGCGAAGCAGCCCGACCTCGGAACCGCGTTGGTTTTTATGGCGATCATGAGCGCCCAGCTCTTCTTCGGCTTACCGAAATGGCAGCACTTCGCCGCCTACGCGCTGGCGGGAGCCGCTGCGATGGCGCTGGCTATTGAAACGAAATATATTCTGAAGCCTTTCCAAAAAGCGCGGCTGCTGATCTTCCTCAACCCCAAGGCCGATCCGCAAGGCGCCGGCTACAACTTGAATCAGTCGAAGATTGCCGTCGGCAGCGGCGGCTGGTTCGGGCGTGGCTTGCATCACGGCACGCAGACGCAACTAAATTTCGTCCCCGAACACTCGACCGATTTTATCTTTACCGTCGTCGGAGAAGAGCTCGGGTTCGTCGGCACCGTCATGCTGCTCGCGTGCTACGGCGTGTTGCTGTTCGGCGGCATCATCGCGATGATTAGCGCGCGCGACCGCTTCGGTTTCTTGCTCGCAAGCGGCATCGTCGCCATGTTCGCATTTCACATCGTGGTCAACATCGGCATGACGATCGGCGTCATGCCAATCACCGGAATACCACTGCCCTTTGTGTCGTATGGCGGATCGGCGGTGCTGACCGACTTCGCCGCCATCGGCGTTCTGCTTAACATCTACGCGCAAAAAGATCGGGGCGTGTTGGGGAACGCTTGACGCGCCCCTCGGTATGTGCGCCTGACGGCGCACTACTCGGGGTCCTTCGACAAGCTCAGGATGACAAATGGGGAACAAACACACCGTATGAGTGCAACCAATATTCGCGATTCGAAGTCATGGTTTGATGTACTGGAGACGGCGCAGCGCTGCCAAACGGCGGTGATGACGCTGGCTCCGGGTGAAGAAAGCGGCCCCAAACAGAACGAACATCCGGAAAGCGAGCAAGTGCTCTATTTGGTGGAAGGCGAGCTCGAGGCCGAGATCGGCGACCGCCGCCTGACGATGCGCGCCGGAGACTCGGTCATCGTGGAAACGCAGACCCCGCACCGGTTTAGCAACCGCTCGGACCGCCCGGCGCTCACCTTCAACGTCTACGCGCCGCCCGCGTATTAAAGGTCCGGTCCCCAGGCGGCGGGAACGGGGGGCCAAGCCGGCAGTCGGCCTTTGTGTTATAGGGCTGCGCCGGGAGCAAAGTTTTTTAGAACCGCTAGCAGGCGATCGCAGGAGCTGAAAAAGCCGGATGCAGGTCGTCCTCGCGGAGGAGTAGATTTGTCAACCGAGATCCTCATATCGAGCGATCCCTGGGAAAACCGGGTCGCAATCCTCGAGGACAAGGTCCTCGCCGAACTCTATATCGAGCGTGAAGAAAAAGTCATCGGCTCGATCTTCAAAGGAAAAGTCCAAAACGTTCTGCCCGGAATGGGCGCGAGCTTTGTCGACATCGGACTGGGACGCAACGCGTTTCTGTACGTCGACGACATCAACAAAACGCCGCTGAATATCGGCGACGTCGAAATCACGCAGGGACGCAGCGGCTGGACGATCAGCGAGAAGGTCAACCGCGGCGACGACGTCCTCGTGCAAATCGTCAAAGAACCGCGCGGCCTCAAAGGCGCGCGCATCAGCACGAACATCTCGCTGCCCGGACGCTATCTGATTCTGATGCCGACCGGCAAGTATAGCGGCGTCTCGCGCAAGATCGATACGGCAGAAGAGCGCAACCGCCTCAAAGCCGTCATGAAGCGCATTCGCCCCGAAGGCATGGCGACGGTCGTGCGCACTGCCGCTGCGGGCGTGAGCGAAGCCGAACTGATCGCGGACTTGGGCGTGCTCATCCGCATGTGGCACGGCATCCTTGAAATGTACAAACGCGCCGCCTCTCCCGCGCTGCTGCATAAAGACATGAACCTCGTCTACAAAGCGGCACGCGATTTCGTGAGCGCCGACGTCGACAAAGTTTTGATCGACAACGAGGAAGAGTACCGCAAGGTCTGCAGCTTCTTGCAGCTGCTCGGTCCGCAATATCTCGACCGCGTCGCGTATTATCCGGGCGGCTCGTCGCTCTTTGCCGACTACAAGATCGACGACGAGATCCAGCGCCTGATGAAGCCGAAGATCAATCTTCCCTCGGGCGGCTCGATCGTGATCGAAACGACCGAAGCGCTCACCGTTATCGACGTGAACTCGGGCAAATTCACGGGCGGCAAGAACCTGGAAGACACGATCGTCAAAACCAATATCGAAGCCGCCGCCGAGATTGCGCGTCAGGTGCGCTTGCGCGATATCGGCGGAATCATCGTCTGCGACTTCATCGACATGAGCTCCGAAGCCGCGCGCAACAAAGTCGTTGGCGTTCTCGAAGAAGGGCTGCGCCGCGATCGCACGCGCGCGACCATTCAGTCGTTCAGCAACCTCGGGCTTTTGGAGTTCACGCGCAAGCGCATCGGCAAAGATCTCTCGGCCCAACTGCGCGGAGCCTGTCCGGAGTGCAGCGGCTTGGGAACGGTGCTTTCCTCGCAATCGGTCGCGATCGAAACGCTGCGCAAATTGCGCACGCAGCCGCTCAACGGCAAGCTGCTGTTGGTTGAAAGTTCGCCCGGCGTCGCGGCGCAGCTCGAATTCTGGTACGAAGACGAGACCCGCAAACTCGCGGAGCAGCTCGAGGCGACAATCCACATCCGGATCGATCCGCTGCTGCATCCGGAGAAGACGCGCATCCGCAGCGTTACCGAAGTTCCGGCGGATGCCGCCGTGCGCGTCGGCGACGAACGCGAAGTCGAATTGCTTCCCGGCCGTCTGCCCAATCCGACGTCCGCCGCGGCCGTTCTCGGCACGCGCATCGTCGAAGTGGAGAACGGCGCGAACATGTCCGGACAGTCCGCGCGCATCAAAGTTATCGACGTCGAAGACGACAAAGCGTTGGCCGAACTCGCCGCCGTCGCGCCCGGCGAAAAGAAAAAGCGCCGCCGCCGCCGTCCGGGCAAAGCCCTTACGCCCGCCGAGCAAGCCGAACAGCTGCGCGAGCTGGCCGAAGAAGCTGCCAAGCAGTCGTCGGCGCGTCCGCCAATCGGCATTACGACCGTCACCGAGGAAGAGGAGCGCGAAGACAAAGCGATCGTCGCCGAGACGAAAGCCGAACGCGCGCCTGAAGCGATTTTGATCGGCGAAGGCGGCGACGTTCGCGAAGGCGGACATCACCGTCGCCGCGGACGCAGACGCCGGGGCCGCGGAGGCCATGGTGCCGCCGCCGGCAATGGCCACGCAGCGCCCGTCGCCGGAATTCCGCCCCACAGCGCCGAGGTCCAAGCGGCGATCCCG
>DASUIF010000014.1:0-13431 GCA_036273135.1 Candidatus Rubrimentiphilum sp. | reverse complement strand
TATAAAAAGATCTAATAGTATTAGTAGTAAGGCGGTGCATTCTGCGAAGAAACCCCGATTTGCTTGCTACGATGCGGGTTTGTGCCCGGCATAACCTGTGCAAGACCTTGGGGAGTTCCTACACATCTACACCGCCGGCCGTCTCCAGCCAGTTATCCACGCGTTCGAAGCCGCCCTGTGCATCATGTCGTGTATTAGATGTAGAAACGCTAGTCGGTCTGGCAGAGAGCCAGGAGCGAGCGGATCTTGTTGCGGTAGGCTTCGTCGCGCTGCATTTGGTCCTTGACCTTGTCCCGGGCGTACATCACCGTCGTGTGGTCTTTCTTGTTGAACTCGCGCGCAATGTGAGGCAGCGAACAATCCGTCAGCTCGGTGCAGACGAACATCGCGATCTGACGCGGTCCGGCTACGCGCTGGTCGCGCCGGTGGTTGTCCATCTCCTTGATGGTCAGCCCGTGCGCCTTGGCGATCTTGTCTTTAATGGTGTCGATGGTCACGCGGCGCAGCGGCATTTGGGCCACGGCGTTCTTTAAGACCTCGGCTGCCAGGTCGACCGTGATCGACGACTTGGTCAGCGACGAAAACGCGACCACGCGAATCAGCGCGCCTTCGAGCTCGCGGATGTTCGACGGAATGACCTTCGCGATGTACGACGTCACTTCGTCGGGCACCGGAATCTTTTCCGACTCCGCCTTCTTGCGCAGAATCGCTTCGCGCGTTTCCAAGTCGGGCGGCTGAATATCTGTGAGCAGTCCCCATTCGAACCGCGAGCGCAGCCGGTTTTCCAGCGTCTGAATCTCTTTGGGCGGGCGATCGCTCGAGATGACGAGCTGCCGCCCCGATTCGTGCAGCGCGTTGAACGTGTGGAAGAACTCTTCTTGCGTGCCTTCTTTGCCTTCCAAGAATTGGATGTCGTCGATCAGCAGGACGTCGACTAAGCGGTACTTGTTGCGAAACTCGAGCGTCTTGTTGTTTTGCACCGCGATGATGAATTCGTTGGTGAACTTTTCGCTCGACACGTAGACGACGTTGGCGTCGGGAATGTCTTGCAGCACGCGGTGACCGATCGCGTGCATGAGATGCGTTTTGCCTAATCCGACTCCGCCGTAGAGAAACAATGGATTGTACGCGCGCGCCGGCGCTGCCGCGACCGCTTGCGCGGCGGCGTGCGCGAACCGGTTAGAGTTGCCGATGACGAACTCTTCAAACTTGTAGCGCGAGTTCAGATTGCCCGGCCGGAACTCGGTTTGGAAGCGCGCGGACCCGGTCGCGGGCGGCGCTGTGCCTTCGGCTGCGGGCGGTTCGCTCAGCGGTTCGACGATCACGAACTGCAGATCGAATACCGTTCCGAACGTTTCCGAAAGCGCTTCGACGATCTGCACTTTGAGGCGGTTTTCGGTCCATTCGCGGGCAAACGTATTTCCGACCGCCAGCAGCAGCTCGTTCCCGTTGAGGGAAACCAGCCGCAACGGTTTGATCCACATCTCGTAAACCGGCTTGGAAAATTTTCGTTCTAGCGCTGTGAGTGCGGTTTGCCACAGTTCATTGGAAATATCGGTGTTTCCAGCCGCAAGCGCCATCCTGTATCCGTCCCGTCGTCGTCTAGTTCGGAACTCCACCGTCGACAAAAGTCTAACGGCGCAGTCCCTTCGTGGAGGCGCACAGGTTGGCGCTATCGGGGTCGTATCCTGCGGTAAATTAAGAGATTCTTATCCACTTATCCACAGGTGTAGAACCATCGATTTTTCAGGTCAAAACACACGTATTCCACCGTTGCTGCGCATGTATTGACAAGCGGGAAAATGCCCGCCGCGACGGGCTTTTGGGCCCAAGTCTAGCAAGCGTCCGCGCGGCGCTGTCCACAGCCTTCTCCACAAGTGTGGAGAGCGTCCATTTCTCGAGCTCTTGGCCGTTTTGCTTGACGGCCCTAACCGGGAGCTCTATACTAGTCCGCTTTCCGAGCACGGTCGGAAATTTACATACAAAAGTTTGACAATGGCCGAGGGGCGGGCCGAGGCGAGACTCCGGATCGAAGGTAGTGCTAGCGTTTGGGTCGAGGTGGAGTAAAATAGTCGGGCCGGTTTTCCGGCAGGTGGCCCGTCACGTGTTGTCAGGGAGTTCGACTCTCCCTCCGGAGCTTGCTCCGTGTAGCTCAGTGTGGAAGAGCAGCGGACGGGCCTACCTATAACCGCCGCTGATCGAACGCCTGTGCGAACAAAATTGTGGATAACCGCAATATCTTGTGGGCAATTTGAAAACGGCCCCAATATAGAAGGTTTCGGTCGCCTGGGTTCCTAAGAGCCGCGACTTGGGGCTTAGCAAAGCAAAAGGCGAGGGTTTGTTCCTCGCCTGGTAACTTTGGCGGTTGTAGCTCAGTGGTTAGAGCAGTTGGTCAGGAGCCTTCGGTCGCGGGTTCGATCCCCGTCAGCCGCCCCCAAGGCAACCGACGGGCTTCCCCCCGTTCGCTCGATGCCTGCGCTTATCGCGCGGGCGTCTTGCTTTTGGGGGACCGCTGGCTTTAGTTGGGCGTTCCCCGCCCTCCTTCGGCCTCGTAAGAGTCGGGTTTTCCCCGAGTGGCGCACTTTCCTCCACTTTCGCCGACTTTCGGCTATTTTGCCTGACTTTCGACGATTTGGTATAGTAAGCGCCCGTGGCTCGCTCTAAGACTGTTGAGGTCCCCTGTGCAGTTACGCTGGATGATCAAGCAACTCTCCAGCGGATCGAAAGCGAGCTCGCAACGGTGAGCATGAGCGCAATCACCGGAGCCCTTCTGCATTTTGTTTTACCGCGAGCCGGCGAAATTTGGGGGGCTAAGGTCCAGGCTGCGGTAGGCAACAAGCCACAGCCTGAGGTCGTAGCAAAAACTTAGGAAGCCGCCTCGCCTTGCATGAAGTCGGACAACCGCGCCAAGTCATGCAGCGTCCAAATGCGATCCGTAAGTCCGTGTTTTATTGCGGGCGTAGTCTTTAGTGTGGAGTGTACGCGGCAAAAATTGTAGTACATAAAGTGCAGCGCAAGAGCGCGACGGTGATTCTCAACCTTCTTTGAGAACGCATTAGTCAGGCGCGTGAAGCGGCGCATACTCATCCGCATGGTGAGATTCTGACGCTCGATATGCGCGGTTGAAACCGTGTCCAAATTGGGAGCGCCCCAAACGGCTCTTCTGCGAATCTCCAAGACTTTTGAAGGGCTGTATTTCGTATCGGGATTATCGGGCAAGTCCTGGGCGTACGTTTTGATCTCCTGACCATAATCGGCGCGATAGCCGAACGCGTACTGAATCGCCTCTGTATATAGGTGCATCCCATCGGTGGATATTTGAACGTAGCTGGAAATGCGATCCGCCAAATCGTTAGCAAAGCGGCGCGCAAAACGGCGCGTCCTGTCCCCGCAAACCCAACTAATGGCGAGCTTGGTATCGGAATCCATGCCGACCCAAGTCCAAAGGCTACCGATCCCAACGCGCTTCTTGTAGCTTGGAATGTTCCGCTCTTTAGCGTGACAGAACGACCATATCTCGTCGCATTGGACGCGCACGCACGTTAGGTTCCGCACGTTTTCGTCGTGATAGGCGGCGCAGGCGTCGCCTACGTCCTCTAGGAGCCGGAGGATTGTCGTGACCGCCGCGCCCGTTATGCGCTGAGTAGCCCGAATGGAAGCGCCCTCACAAAGAGAGGCCAGGATTCGGACGCGTTCCTCAAGCGGTAGCCTGTTCACCCTCCTATTATACTTGAGCGGTTAAGCATTGTCAATAACGCCTGCGGAAAGAACACAGTAAATAGGCGAAAGGTCATAATATAGGCAGGAACGCTGTCGGTGACCCCGAAGCCTGGCTGTTATGGATACTGAAGCCGCCCCTACCCTCATTAACTTTAGCGCCCTCGAGCAGAAGGCGTCCGCTGTGTTCACGCCAGCGCGCCCCATCGCGCAAGACAATCTTTTTGCCGGACGACTGATACAAGTGCGAAAGCTGGTGGACGCTATCAACCAGCCTGGGCAGCACGCCGTCTTATTCGGGGAGCGCGGCGTTGGCAAGACTTCGTTAGCTAATGTTCTCGGTGAAAAATGGTTAGGGTCCGGCTACATTATCGCGCCCAGAATCGGGTGCTTGTCGAATGACGATTGGTCCGAACTATGGACTAAGGCGCTAAGCGAAATCAACTTGACCATCAAGGACCCACGGATGGGATTCCGCAACGCCCCGGCCGAGTCGGTTGTTAATGCCGCCTCTCAGCTCCCAGAAAACTTTAGCCTAAATGATGTTCGAATCAGTTTGACGACTATCGGACACCAAGCCGTCCTTGTTCTCATTTTTGACGAATTCGACCAGCTCAACGCCAAGACGAGAAAGGCTATGGCCGAAGCCGTCAAGCAGTTTTCAGACTACAACGTCCCGGCGACGCTGATTCTTGTCGGTGTTGCCGATAGCGTCGGTGAGCTTCTTCGCGATCACCAGTCTGTCGAGCGCGCATTGGTCCAGGTACAAATGCCGCGAATGTCCGACGCCGAGTTAGAGCAAATTCTGAACACCGGCTTCACCTCGCTCGGAATGACCGGAACCCCCGGTGCTATGAAGCGCATCATTTACTTGTCGAGGGGGCTTCCCCACTATACACACTTGCTCGGGTTACATTCGTCCCGCACGGCGCTTCGGAGAGCTAGCCTTGAGGTTAACGAGGATGACGTTAAGAACGCAATCGGGGTTGCATTGGAGAATTCGCAACAATCACACAAAGACGCCTATGTAGCGGCGACCTCAAGCTCGCAGAAGAACCATTTGTATTGCCAGGTGCTTCTTGCTTGTGCGCTAGCGGACACCAACCCCGAAACCGGATACTTTACAGCATCAGCGGTTCGCGATCCGCTCTCCGCGATAATGAAGAAGCGGTATGACATTCCGAGTTTCGCCAGGCACCTAAACGAATTCTGTAGCGAGAAGAGAAAGCACATCCTTGAGCGGATCGGCGATAAACGTAACTATAAGTTTCGCTTCCGCAATCCACTTATGCAGCCGTTTGTGGTGCTCAAAGGTTATGCGTCCGGGATGATAAGCGCCGACGTAGATTAGCTCTTACGCTTCTTGCCCCATCGTGCCGCGGCTGCGGCCCGCGCTATCTCGGATCGCTCATCCGCACTCAACGAGTCGGCCCGCGCCTTGCCGCCTTTAAGCCCGCCAAGTCGCCCTAACTCGACCGCAGCCGGGTTCTTGGGTGCAGGCTCGGGATCGTCGCGAGTAAGCCATTTGACGGCTTCAAATGCGGACGTATTCTCGTCGGAGGATGGCTTTCTTGACCGCTTAGGCATACCTCAAGTCTAACCCGGCTCAGTCCCCGACTGTCAATCCCCTCGCCTAGTCAAACGCTAGCACTACCGGATCGAACCTTTGCTTGACGGGGCCGCGATGCTGGTCCTATACTAGGTGGCTGTGCCGGCGGGTGCATCCGCAGCACGTTCCCAGGAGTACATTCCTTCATGAAGCGGACCTTCCAACCGCATAACCGCCGGCGCAAACGCGTCCACGGCTTTCGCGAGCGTATGTCCACCAAAAACGGCCGCCGCGTGATCGCGGCCCGCCGCAGAAAGGGCCGCAAGCGCCTCAGCGTCTGATGCGACGCTTTGCCAGCCTGCGCCGTCAGGGGGACTTCGCCCGCCTTCGCCAGCGCGGCCGGCGTATGGCCACCCCGAATTTGACCGTTTACCGCGGCGAAGGCGCCCCGCAGGGCGAACGCCCGCTCGTGGGCATTACCGTTTCCACCTCGGTGGGCAAAGCCGTCATCCGTAATACAGTGAAGCGCCGCATCGCGGCCGCCATGCACGAGCTCGTTCCTGCCGATCCGCAGGTGCGGATTTTGGTGGTGGCGCGCCCGTCGACGGCTGCGGCAACATACGCGGACCTTCATTCCGAACTCGCGCGAGCGCTAGCCTAGTGCGCTGGGTTGCAGTGGCCGCGCTGCGCGCATACAAGATCGTCGTTTCGCCGCTTCTTCCGCCGTCGTGCCGCTTCTATCCGAGCTGTTCGGAATACGCGGCGCAGGCATGTGAAAGGCACGGCCTGCTGCGCGGAGGCGCGATGGCCCTGAGCCGGCTGGCGCGCTGTCACCCGTGGCATCCCGGCGGATTCGATCCGGTAGCCGAAAGGTAGATCTTGCACTTCATTTTCGCCACCAACGCGTTTCTGGATCCGATCGTCAACGGCATCACCGCCATTCTCGACGCGATCAATTCGGTCGTACACAGCCGCGGCTGGAGTTTGGTCATCTTCGCGCTCGGCTTCAAATTGATCTCGTGGCCGCTGAACACCAAACAGTTCATGTCGATGATCAAGATGCAGAAGCTGGCGCCGCAGATGAAAGCGCTGCAGAACAAATACGCCAAGAGCGACCCGCAGCGCTATCAAAAAGAGACCATGGAGCTCTACAAGCGGGAAGGTGCCAATCCGCTGGCCGGCTGTTGGCCGATGCTCGTGCAGTACCCGATCATCATCAGCGTCTACTATGCCGTCTGGTCGCACAAGGCTCTTTACGCCAACGAGCATTGGCTGTGGGTGGGTGCGCCGTTTACTCAACACGTCGCGCCGCTTTTGTGGAAGGCCTATCTCTTCGCGCCGAATTTGGCGGCGGCCGATATCGTGCTGCTGCTGCTCTACGCGATCTCGATGTATTTTTATTCGCGTTACGCCACGATGCCCTCGGCCGATCCGCAGCAGGCGCAGACGCAAAAGCTGATGGCGATCTTCTCGCCGCTGATGCTCGGGTTCTTGGGACTTCGCTACAATTGGCCCTCGGCGATGGTGCTCTACTGGTTTTCCTATAACTTGTTCACGATGGGTCAACAATTTTATCTGCTCGGCAAATATCACCAGCCGCTCTCGGCGCTGGATGATTTCCATGCCATTACGGACTTGCCGGCGGACGTGCAGACCAAAGCGCTGCCCAAAGCCAACGGTGAAGTCGCCGGCCAGCAGCGGGGCGGTTCGCGCAGAAACAAAAAGAAAAAGAGAGGCGCAAGAAGGTAGCTATGTTTGAAGACGATATCGAGCCCGAAGATCAGCAGCCCGCGGAGATTCGCGACCGCGATATTCCCGGAACCGGAACGCGCGTGCGCCGCGGCGGCTCCGGCGGACGCCGTCCGCCCAACGGGACGCGCCGCAGCGCTCCGCCGGCGCGCAGTGGACCGAAGACCGCCATGCCCGATGCGGCCAAGCCGGCTCGTGACTTGCTCGAAGAGATCTTAGGAAAGATGGGCGTGCCTCACGCGGAGATTGACTATCTCTCGCGGCCCGAAGGCGAGTACTTTGAAGTGACGGGTCCGGACTTGGCGATGCTCATCGGCCGCCACGGCAACACGCTGGAGTCGCTGAACCTCGTCTTCAACAATATCCTCAACGCGGGCGTGAAGACGGGCCGCAAGTATTACACGATCGACGCCGAGGGCTATCGCGCGCGCCGCGCCGATCAGCTCAAGAATCTGGCGTTGATGACGCTCGAACGCTGCGTTAAAGAAAAAACGCCGCAACGGCTCGAACCGATGCTGCCGTCCGAACGAAAGATCGTGCACATCGCTTTGGCCGAAAACGAGCTGGTGCGCACCGAGTCCGAAGGCGTGGAACCGGAACGCCGGGTTGTGGTTTTCCCGAAATAACGTTCGAGTGAGGCACTCTCCGCCTCGCTTAGGCCATGTTTAATCGCTCGGCGAAGAGTGCCTCACTCGATTATTTTCGGAAATTGTGAGGCGAGACTAAAGCCGCATGCAGTCCTCATCGGAAACAATCTGTGCGATTGCGACGCCGGCGGGCTCCGGCGCGATTGCGATCGTGCGCGTGAGCGGGCCGCAAACGCGATTGCTTGCGGCGCGCTTGTTTCGATCGGCGCATGCATTGGAACCGAAAGTGGCAACATACGGTACGGTCGTTGACGAAAGCGGCGCCGCCGTCGATCGCGGCATCGCCATTCTTTCGGCCGCGCCGCACAGCTACACCGGCGAAGATACGCTCGAGCTGCAGATCCACGGTTCGCCGATCGTTGCGCGCGAGGTCGTGCGCGCGCTCTTGGCATGCGGCGCACGGTATGCACACGCCGGCGAATTTAGCCGCCGCGCGCTGCTCAACGGAAAGATGGACGTGCACGAAGCCTCGGCGGTTGCCGATCTGCTTGCGGCCGAATCGCGATCGGCAGCGCGCGCGGCCGCCGCAAACCTCGGTGGCGGAGTGGCGCGCGAAGTGCAGGCGCTGCGTGCGCGGCTTTCGACGATTCTGGAAGAGCTTGCGGCCGCGATCGATTTCCCCGACGAAGTTCGCGATCCCGACCGCGCCGAGCTTGAGACGTCGCTTGAGTCGATCGCCGCGGAGCTGCGCCGTTTACAGCGCGAAGGCGAAGCCGGCCGGCTGATCCGCGAAGGCGTCGGCGTGGCGATCGTCGGTCCGCCCAACGCCGGAAAGTCTTCGCTGCTCAATGCGCTTCTGGGCGAAGATCGTGCAATTGTCTCCGAGATTCCGGGCACGACGCGCGACACGATTGAGGAAACGATCGACATCGGCGGCGTTCCCGTGCGGATTATCGACACCGCCGGCATTCGTGCGCACGCCGGGCGCATCGAAAGCGCGGGCATTGAGCGGACGCGCCGGGCGCTCTCGGAGGCGAGCGCCGCCATCGTCGTGATCGACGGCTCGCAGCCGCTGAGCGATGAAGCGCGTGAAGTGCTCGACCTCACGCAGGCGCGGCCGCGCGTGATCTTCTGCAACAAGAGCGACGTGGGCGATGCCGGCGCCCGCGAACTCGATGGGCGCACGATCGTCGCCGGCTCGGTCTTCGATCGCGCGACGCTGGTCGCGCTGCGCGGGGCACTTGCGAAAGCGGCTTGGGGAGGCGAGCTGCCCGATCTGGAGCGGCCGCATTTGGCGGCGCTCTTCGAACTGGAAGCCGTGGCGCAGGCGCTGGAAGCGCTCGATCGCGCGCGCGAAACGCTGCAGCGCGGTGAGCCTGCGGACCTTATGGCCGGCGAGCTTCAGCGCGCTTACGCCGCGCTCGGGCATCTCACCGGCGAAGCCGCCGGCGAGGAGTTGCTCACCAAAATCTTCGCGCGCTTCTGCATCGGGAAATAACGGCGGAGCGGCGAACGCCCGCTTCCTATGCTTGATGTACTTTCACGCAACTGGTGGACGTTTGCGGTGCGCGGCGTCGCGGCCGTTATCTTCGGAATTTTAGCATTGGCGATGCCGGGAATCGCGCTCGTGGTGCTGGTGCTGCTCTTCGGCGCTTACGCCTTTGTGGACGGCGTCTTCGCGCTGATCGGAGCGGTGCGCGAGGCCGAGGCGCACAATCGCTGGGCGCACTTGCTCTTTGTCGGTATCTTCGGGATATTGGTCGGCGCCATCACGTTCTTTTTCTGGCAAATCACGGCGTTTGCGCTGCTCTATTTGATCGCGGCATGGGCCGTCGTGACGGGGATCCTCGAGCTGGTCGGCGCGTTCGAACTGCGCCGCCATCTCCCCGGCGATCTCTGGTGGGTGCTTGCCGGGTTGGCGTCGATCGCGTTCGGCGTTCTGCTGATCCTGCGTCCGCTGAGCGGCGCGCTTGCGGTCATGTGGATCATCGGGATTTACGCGATCGTCTTCGGCGGCTTTTTGATTGCGCTGGCCTTCCGGTTGCGCGGTCTGAAGCGTAACGCCGCGGCGGTGCCGGGCTAGCCGAAACCCGCGAACCGTCTGCTACAATAGCGGGCGGTTATGGAAGCGCGAATTCAGTGCGAGGACGCCGGCGTTATCGTCGTCGGCGGCGGACACGCCGGCGTTGAAGCGGCGCTGGCTTCGGCCCGGCTTGGCGTGCCGACGCTGCTGCTCACCGGCGATCCCGACCGCATCTGCACGCTTCCGTGCAATCCGTCGATCGGCGGCAGCGCAAAAGGCCAGCTGGTCCGCGAAATCGACGCGCTCGGCGGCGAGATGGCGCGCATCATCGACCGGTGCTCGCTGCATTCGCGCTTTCTGAACGAATCCAAAGGCCCGGCGGTGCGCGCGCTGCGCGCGCAGGCCGACAAGCCTGCCTACGCGCGTCTTGCGATCGAAGTTTTGCGCGCGCAGTCCAATTTGCGCATCGAACGCGCAATGGTCGAATCGCTGCTTGTGAGCGCGGGCGAGATCCGTGGCGTCGCGTGTGCGGACGGATCGCAGTATTACGCGCGACGCGTTGTGTTGGCGACCGGAACATTTCTGGGCGGAAAGTCTTTTCGCGGTGACGTCGTGCAATCCGAAGGACGCTTTGGCGAGCCGCCGGCCATCGGTTTGGCGCAATCGCTGCGCGACGCCGGCTTCCCGACGCAGCGACTAAAGACTGGAACGCCGCCGCGTTTAGACCGCGCGACCGTCAATACCGGCGCGATGGCCATGCAGCCCGCAAGCCCGATTCCATTGATGTTTTCCTACGACAGCGATCCGCGCTTTGCCGGACCGCAGCTGCCGTGTTACATCACCGAAACCAACGATCGCACGCACCAACTCGTGCGCGATAATTTGCATCGTTCGCCGCTTTACGGACTCGATCTCATCAAAGGCATCGGCCCGCGTTACTGTCCGTCGATTGAGGATAAGGTCGTCAAATTCGCGCACAATCCGACGCATCATATTTTTATCGAACCCGAAGGCTGGGACGAACCTACGTGGTACGTCGGCGGTTTTTCCACTTCGCTTCCGGCGGAGGTGCAGCTGGAAATGTTGCGTACGCTACCGGGACTGGAAGAATGCGAGATGCTGCGCGCGGGCTACGCGGTCGAATACGACATGGTGCCGCCGACGGAGCTCCACGACACGCTTGAAACGCGGCGCCTGCGTGGACTCTATCATTGCGGACAGCTCAACGGAACCTCGGGTTATGAAGAGGCCGCGGCCCAAGGACTGATCGCCGGCGTTAACGCCGCTCGCGCTGCGCAAGGACGCGAAGCGCTGCGCTTGAGCCGCAGCCAAGCCTACATCGGCGTCATGATCGACGATTTGGTCAACAAAGGCGTCGACGAACCGTACCGCATGATGACCTCGCGCGCCGAGCATCGCGTTCTCTTGCGCCACGACAACGCGGACGCGCGCCTGACTGCGGTCGGCCGTGACATTGGCCTCGTGGGAGAGGCCGCTTGGACGCGCTTCGTGGAGCGCCACGCTGAAATTGACCGGGCGCGGCGCTTTATGAGTTCCACGCGCATCGGCGTATCACAATCGGTTCCGGAGGTTTTGCCGGGCGCCACGCTCGCGGACGCGCTGCGTCGCCCGGAGATCGAGTTCACCGACGTTGCCGAGCAGGCGCCCGAGATCGAGCGGAGTATCGGCGAGCGTGTTGCGATCGAAATAAAGATCGAAGGCTACGTGCGCCGTGAAGAGCTCGCGATCGAAAAGGCCGCTAAGAGCGAGGGGGCGGCTTTGCCAGACGCGCTCGATTATGCCGGCCTACGAGCGCTCTCGCGAGAAGCGCGGGAGAAGCTCATCGCACGGCGGCCGGCTACGCTCGGCGCGGCCTCGCGCATTCCTGGCGTCACCCCCGCCGACATTGCGATCCTGTCGCTTTACGCGGGCGCCGAACCCCAACCCGTGTGAGCGAGGAAGAGCGGCTCGCACTTTACACGCGCCTCGTGCTCGCGGCCAATGCCCGATTCAATCTGACTGGAGCCAAGAGCGAGAGCGAGTTCGCCCCGCACATCGCGGACAGCCTCACGGTACTGCCCTATATTCAGGGGCCGTACATCGACATCGGCAGCGGCGCAGGTCTTCCGGGGATCCCCGTTGCGCTGGCCAGCGGGGTCGATACGACGCTGCTCGAGGCGACGGCTAAAAAGGCCAAATTCCTGACCGAAACGATCGAGGCGCTGGGTTTGAAGGCGCGCGTGATAGCGGCCCGGGCTGAGGATGCCGGCCGCGACCCAGAATGGCGGGAGCATTTTCAGAGCGCTACGATCCGCGCCGTTGCCTCGGCATCCGCAGCGCTCGAGTTGGCGGCCCCGTTCCTAGCGGTCGGCGGACTGGCAATTCTCCAGCGTGCAGCGGCGGAACCGGGGGAGTCTGAGGCCCTCTCCGTTGTCGCACGGGAGCTCGGATGCGCCGTCGAGTCCGAAGTCCGGCTCGAAGGCGAAAAGCGGCTGCTCCTCGTTCGTAAGACCGGGGCGACGCCGGAGCGCTTTCCCCGTCGGCCTGGTATTGCCCAGAGCAGACCGCGCGGTTAATGTTCCACGGGGAACTTCGTCGGATACGATCGCGTCGTGAATGGTCCGCTCGGAGTTAGCCTGCGCAGTTAGGGGAGCACGTAACGGAATACACCCAAAGCCCCCCAAAAAACGCCACAAATCCAAGAAGGGACGCTAGGAGCACTATCAGGATGAAGCGCGCGCCCGGATCACCCCATGATTTACGCAGCCAAATCGCCACGAGAATTGCGGCGATCAAGGCCGGTACGGCGAGCGTCTCCTCGTTCATGCTTGGCAGCTTCTCGAGAGAGCCAACAAGGGAGGGCCCGTTCTCCGCGACTCGGCCTGTCTTGTTCTCATGTCTGCAGTATACGACGTTCCCCGGGGAACATTATGTGGAGGCGCGGATAGGATCGCGTGTATGAGGCCGCTTAGGGCCGTGGCGACCGCTCTCGTGGTGGTCGGCCTCGCCTACTACGCCGTGCCGCTGCTATTTCTAGTGTTGCGGCTGGCGTTTAGTCGATGCGGCCCTTGTCTTTGATAGACTAGTTTCCAAGTGTTCGAACTGCTCGACGTTGACCATGCCCTGGCTGCTGCGCTGCCGGCCGGCTCGCTTTATGCTGTCGGCGGCCGGGTCCGCGACGAGTTGCGCGCCGAGATTGAGGGCTTCGTCCCGGACCTCAAGGACCTGGATTATGTGGTCACCGGCCTTTCCGAAGCCGATCTCCAGAAGCGCCTCCAGGCCCTTGGCCGCGTGGACCTTGTCGGTGCCTCATTCGCGGTGCTCAAAGTAACCATCAAAGGCAGTACGGTGGATATTTCCCTGCCTAGGCGGGAGCGTTCGACCGGGACCGGCCATCGCGAGTTCGAGGTCGAGAGCGGCCCTGACGTTTCCCTCGAGGATGACCTCGGCCGGCGTGACTTTCGCATGAACATGATCGCGCGCGCGCTGCCTTCGGGCGAGATCGTCGATCCGCACGGCGGGCAAGGCGACATCGGCGCGCGGCGGATCGATATTCTGAGCGAGCGCGCCTTCGACGAAGATCCGTTGCGCATGTTGCGCGCGGCGCAGTTTGCGGCGCGTTTTGAATACACGCCGACCGAACGTACGCGCAAGGCGATGATCGCGGCTGCGCCGGCTATTGCGACCGTTTCGGCCGAGCGCATGGCCGACGAACTCACGAAACTTTTGACGCTCGCGCGCAAGCCGTCGATCGGCATCGAGCTGCTGCGCGAAACGGGCGTGCTGCAGCACGTTTGGCCGGAGAT
>DASUIF010000013.1:0-51082 GCA_036273135.1 Candidatus Rubrimentiphilum sp. | reverse complement strand
GGCCGTACCGGCGATGTTCTTGCGCCAGCGCGACCAATCGTAAGCGCAGTGGCTCATCGTTGCGCGTCGACTCGTAATGCAGCAGCTTGCGGTTGACGTTCAGCCAGCGGCATACCGGGCGTTCTTTCGCACCAAATCGTTCTCTTGCGGCCTGGACGGCAGTGCGGCGCTGTACAGGCCTTAGAAGTTTCCCTCGGCGACCATCTTGAGCGCTTCGATATTCAGCGCCTGATCGGCGACGATCTTCTTGAGTCGCCGATTCTCATCTTCGAGTTCTTTCAGCCGGCGCAGATCGCTGATTTCGAGCCCGCCGTATTTCGATCGCCAGTTGTAGAGCGTTGCTTCGCTGACGCCGTGTTTGCGGCAAAGAGCCGCTGCCTTTACGCCGGCCTTGAGCTCCTTGAGCACACCGACGATTTGGGATTCGCTGAATCGAGATTTACGCATGTGGATTCCTTTCGAGGCCGAGGCCTCAGAGTCCACATATCAGCGGCGGCACTCACGGGGATACCGTCAGCTCCTCTCGAGCATTACGAGGCCTGATGGAGCGCAAGTCACCTATTCGTACAGCACCGCCCATGACTTGACGACAGTGGCCAAACTCGGGAACGGCTCGGCGAGCAGTTTGCCCGAGAACTACGGCTACTATGCAGCAGACAAACTTGCATGGACATCAAACCCGCGCTGGAACCTGGCTGGCGGAGCCGACGGCTCATTTACCAACTTTTATTATGACGGAAGCAATCGCATAAACGGCGTCCTGCTGTACGGCTTTGCGAATATCGTTCCGGCCGACGGCACAAACACGGCGATTCAACCCGCCTATGGAACCGGCGCAAACACAATCGCTTATAGCACGTTCAGCTATCCCTCTGGCAGTGAAACGAGCCTGACCGACATCGACGGGCACGCGACGAATTGGATCTACGACTCCACGGCACGCGTCACTCAGACGCAAGAATGGACCGCGACGAACTCGCTTTGGCTCGCGACCAACGCTTCCTGGGACGCAGGCAATAATTTGACTGAGACCGTCGACGCGCGCGGTTACGCGACCGATTACGCTTATGACTCCAATGGTAATACGATCGCTGTGGCGCTGCCTTCAGTCTCGACGAATCAAGGCACATTTCGGCCGACGAGTCTTTACTCGTATGATCTGACAAACGGCGCGAACAACATCGTCGAATACTGCGACCCGGTTCGCACTCATGCGATCGGACAAGATTGGAGCGGGAATCCCGGCACGAGCGACTCGCTCTGTCCAAACCAGTCGGGGACAACGCGCTATACCTGGGATTACTCCGATCCCAATGTGGAACCATTCGGCCGACTGAGCAACAGTTATACGCCGCTGGGTTATCATCGCGCGTATTCCTATAGTACCGCCGCCCAGGGCGGAGATTTCGGATTGCCTTCCGATGTCAACGGCGATTCCATGACCCAGTCGGACGGTACAGTACGTTCGCCTCACCAGAGCTTCGCTTACGACGGATACGGCAACCTTACAAGTTATTCGACGGGCGTGGGCTCAACGACGCTGAGTTACGACAGTGTAAATCGCCCGACCGCGGTTACCGACCCCGATTCCATTACCTCGCGCACATGCTACTACGCGAACGGCCAAGTCCAGGCTAAGCAAACCGCTTCGCAATATGCACTTGACGGCAACGTCGCCTGCGCAAGCCATTCGGTTAGCTATACCTACGACCCCGACGGAGACGTCCTGACGGAAGTACATCACTTCGGCAGCCAAGCCGGAACGACGAGCAAATACTACGACGGGGCGGACCGATTGGTCGAAGTCGCGCAGCCGCACGACGCCTCCGACCTATACAGCTATGCGTGGCTGACGCGTTACATCTATGATCTTTCACAAAACAACTCGGTGTCGGTTGACGGGGCGAGTTTCCACGCCTATGGGAACCTCTACAAAACTGAAGAATATCTGCCGAACAATCCGGTGATCGCGGTCAACACTACGCCCGCAAGCCCGGGCTGGATGGATGTCCGGGGCGCGTTCGACGCACTCGATCGCGCGACGGCTGCGTATGAAAACGCATTCGGGACGACGCCAAAAATCACGAACACATACGATTCTAACGGCAATTACGGGCTGCTCAGCCAGTCGCAGAACGCCGCGGGTCAACAGAGCATCATCTCTTATCTCTCACCTGGCTGGACCTATCAGAAGACGTACCAAAACGACGGCGGCGTGACGCCTAGCGAAACATACACCTACGATGCCAACGGTCGCCCGAACACCATACAGTCCTCGCAATTCGGCTCGGAGAATTTAGCGTACGACGGCGACGGGCGACTCAGTACCGACGCCGAACCCAACGGCGGCGGCTACCTGTCGCCGGCGACCATCAGTTACGGCTACTATCCTGACGGGCTGCGCCAGACGCTCTCGGTTTCTTCAAGCTCGGTGAGCACAAGCAACGCCTTCCAATACTCGTATCGCACCGACGGGCTGTTGCAGACCCAGCACCTGACCTATCCGATCACGGGCGACTTTGCCTGGACCTATACCAATGCCGGGCGCGAGCTGACGCAGAGCGATCCGTACACGGGCAGCGTCATCACGCTCTACACGTTGATGGACGTCGCGACGAGCTCCACCCGAACCATGCAGGCCAAGACCTTTACCTACGATTCCTATGGGCGGATCGCTTCGCTTGTGCTGCCCGAAGGCTACGCTTACGGATCGTTCACCTACGATACGGAGGACGAAACAACCGGCTATGTGCGCAGCAATGCCTATTGCCCAACGAATACGCTGGCTCGTTCTTGCAGTGGAGGCAGTAGAACGCAAGGGTATGATATCCGAGGCGAGCTGGTAAATGTCGGCGATTCAAATCAGTATGCTCGCCTCAGCAAAGTCAGCGCCGACGGTGTGCTTGTCACGGGAAACGGCAGCGGCGGTTCGTGGGATTCGTTTGATGCGCGCAACGGCATGATTTTTACCAAAGCTGACGCCGACGGCGCCCAATACGCGTACGACTCGGCCGGCCGCCAGACACAAGTGACCAGTACCTGGCCTTACGGATACGCCGCTTATGCAACGCGAGCGTACGACGCGGAGAATCACATCATCTCGCAAGCCTACACGGGAACGTCGTTCTCGTGTAACGCGGCGCTGCAGATGTGCGGAAGCGTCCCCAACGGCAATGTCAGCACGGTCTCGGCCGGAACCACGAATACCTACGCCTGGGGGCCCAACGGCCATCCCATTGTGGTCGTTGCCTCGCTTATCAGTCATGGACAAGATACCGCGTCGATCCACTGGGACGGAGACGACATTCTTTTCGGCGTCATCCAAGGCGGATTTCTTGATTTTGAGGTCGGGAAATTGGGCACGGCAGACAATGCAGGCTTTACGGTCACCGATCGTGACATGACCGGACAAGCTGTCTCAAGCCACAGTACGGCGGACTTTGGCGCGTGGGATTCGGCTCCGCCCGGAAAACAATGCGGTGGGTGTTCGCGAGGCAATCAAAGCGATATTACGCTACCCTCGAGCACGCCGTCTGACCCCGGCAACTATACGCCGCCGGTAAGCTATCTCAGCGGCGTTCGCGAAGACGGCTACAACGACGGCTATGGCAACACGTTCCAAGGCGTGCGCGCCTACGATGGCAACCTGGGGCAATGGACATCGCCAGACGCATACGGCGGCGACGTGCACGACCCGATGTCGCAAAAGCCCTACATGTGGAATCGAAATAATCCATTGGATTACTCAGATCCATCAGGATACTGTGCTGAGGATGCATGTGTTGGAGAGGGAGTTGGGGCGGCGGTACTCTGGCTAGCGCTCGGCGCAACAGCGTCCGTGGCAGCATCGACGCATCATGAAGATATCGCTCGCGGTGCTGCAGGTGCGCAGCGAGCAATCGGGGACGCCGTTATGCGCGTGGTTCACGGGATTGGCAATGTCGTACATTCCACAATTAACCGCTTACCGCTATATGGGCCACCGGGAACTACGGTGCAAAGACCGGATAAAAAGCAAGAAAGGACTTATGGTCCAAACGGTGAGCCCATACGTGACGTGGATCGCGGGCACGATCATGGTGTGGGTAAACCGCACGCACACGACTGGAAGACCGGTCCCGACGGTAAACCGGTACGAGGGAGTGGCAGGCCGTTGACGCCGGAGGAGCAAAGCGGGGAAAACCAACCTCCGAAAGACAAGCCGAATTGACGATGAATTATTAATGCCTCAATCCGCAAAGACTGATCGTACCGTCACCGTTGTGCTCGATCCGGACTATGGCCGGAGGCTTGAGGATTTACGAAATGAGCCAGCCACCTGGATTGTGGACACGCCAGAAAACAGGCACGCGTGGCAAACCTACCACATGCAACGCGGTAGTAGTGCCCTATTCTCGGCCGACGATCCGGAATCTCGATTGCGGAATTTACTCGACTCCCTTCCAGACATCATTGACCACTTTGGCCCGGATACGTTTCCCGATGAGCCGTATAAGTACATTCGCGTCATAGGGCTGCCGCTTACCGAAGACGTGCTTGCGAAGCTGAAAGAACGCGGCCTTGGGGACTGCGTCGAAAATGCCGATGGCTTCGTTGCTGATCTGCCGGCTGATACATAACAGACCCCACGTCATTTCCCAAGCGTATACGGGCAACTCATCTTTCGGGTGCCGCGGCAGCGTTCACTACAGATGTGTGACGGCTGGAACGGAGCCATTGTATCGGTAGGAATTACCAACACCCACGGTCACGAGCTCATGAAATTACAGGGCGAGCTGGGTCTTGAGTGCAGGGAAATGCGCTGCAGCGATCCGCCGTCTTACGCCGTTTTCATGGCGGCGGTCGATTTCGGCGGACATGACATCAGCCAGATAGGCGACTGGGTCGCGTGCGCCCGTGCTTAGGCGCTTGTAGCTTGCGAGCACGCCCGGCAGCTTCAGCATCCGCAGATGTTCGTCGAGCAGGGAGCCGCTCACGACGTCTTCTCCACCAGCGAGGCGATTCGATACGGCTCAAGATCGACGACCTGAGCACGGCCCGCGGGCGTCGGGCGATAAAGGGTTGCGTCAGCGGCCGGCCCGATATCGCCTCGTTTGCGCAACAGAAATTCGATGGCATGCGGGTCAAGCGTACCACGGGCGAGGGCAACTTCCGTGGCTGCGGCGAGCGCCTCGAGTGAGCTTTCTAGGGCGAGGCTGAGGATCGCAGTCCAAGTATTGGTCGCAGTCGGTCCATCTCGTTCAAGAAGCCGATCGCGCAAGACGATGAGCGGTCTGGGCAACCGATCGTCTGCGAAGTCTACCGCGTGCATCGCGGATCGATGTTTTTTCGCGATGAGGTCCAGGTGGTGTAGCGGATCGATGATTTCTTGTCGCTTGCCGAGGGCGCGCTTATGATCCGCGATGCTGACACCTTTGACTAGAATGGCAATCCGGTTCTCGTAAATCTCGGCGAGTGCATCGCGATGGGCATACTTGGTAGGAACAGAATAGCGATTGGTTTCAACGGTGACCTCGGCGAACTTGTTCACGCGCACGTACTGCGTGATACACGCCGCTGGCACCACGGCTGGGAGGCTCCGCAGCGCCAATCGCTCGCGAACGAAGCGATCCTCGATTCGACTCGCGATGATCGGAATGTTGGCGCTTGAGGCTCTCCAAGCAAAATTGTTCCAAGTGCTCATTGAGCGCGTCAAGGCTCACATACGACGGCGTCGGGCGGAAGAAATTGTCTTCGATGTAGCCGACGCATCCCTCGACGCCGCCCTTTTCATTGCCCGACCTGGGAGCCGCGTATTCGACTTTGAGCGCGAGTGCGCCGCAGAAGGCCCGAAAGGCGGGGTTCTCCTCTCGATCGCGGCCTTTGAGGATTTTTTGCACAGCCGTCTTGGCATTATCGAAGATCGCAACCCGCGTTAGACCGCCGAAGAACTGCGCAGCGCGGAGCAAGCCTGCGAACAAACTCGGCCGATCTTCCCTATGCGATGCGCGAGCATAGAAGTGCCCACTGTAGCTCAGACGCACCGCAAACACGCGCAGCTCGACCAGCACGCCGGCGATGATGGCCTTCATCGGCGAAAAATCGAATTGCGCTTGATCGCCGGGTGCGTAACGCGCTCGGACGAAAGCCTCCTTCGGCGCAAGCTCCTCTCGGCACCCAGCCACATATTCGCGAAGCGCCCGATCGGATATGATCAGATCCGGGTCATAATTCTGGCGAAGCACGGATCCCACGCGCCTCGCTGTAATACGAGGAGTCGAACGTAGAAGCTCCTGTATGGTGGGTCGGTAACGATCAAGTCGACGCGGGCGCTGAAGGTTTGCTCTTTCCGGAGGCGCTTGCGAACGAACGTACTTGCGCACCGTATTGGGCGCTATGCCGAGTTCGCGCTGGGCCGCGGGTTATGTTCTGGGCATGGAGAAGTTCAGTAATGCTAGCGGTAACGCTACAGGCGTTGGTTTTAGCACACCCCAGATCGGAGGTACGTATTCCTATGGCGTGCAGCTCCTTGGCGGTCGCGGTGCGTCAGCGCCGGCTCCGCATAAGCACAACACGTCGCACTAATCCATACGGAGTCGGACGATGTGGCCACCAATAGGTCAGCTCGGTGTCTGGTACCTCGTTACGATCGCGGGTAGCGCACTCATCGGCGTCTTTTACTCACTACGACTGCCGCTTCTGTGGAAACCGCTGTTCATCGCGCTCGCCTTCGGCTTCGGGTATCTAGCCATGCTAACGGGATATATTCATACAGGACGGTATGCGGTACTGTCATTTTTCGGAGCAACTCTTTGCCTTATATTGATGCTTGCGATTTATTGGAAGCACGATCTTTTAAAATGAGGCAAGCGCTGGAAGCTTGGGTTAGGAAGGAAGAACGGCTGCGGCTGCACCGGCGCCTAGAGTCTCTGGGTTCCGTCGCTGTGAAGCCGCCCCGGCAATGGCCAAGAAACATCCTCGTGCCTACCCTTTGGAGTTCCGGGCTAAGATCAGCCGAGGTAGCCCGATCCTTTTTTGCGGGCATCGGCGGTTAAGGTTCTTATTAAGGCTCTACTACCGGCTTCTACTCCTAGCCGCTTTTCTTTCATCCATTGTCATTGTCATGCTCAAAATGGTGGGCGGTATTGGGATTGAACCAATGACCCCTTCCGTGTCAGGGAAGTGCCCCGCAGACCCCGAGCTGTGAGAGCTGAGTGTCGCGTCCCTATTTTTTGCGCTTTAGCGCCCCGCTTGCGCGGTCCAAGTCTTTGAGAGCCGCCTTCAATCGGTTTTGCGCGGCGCTAACGGCTTGGGCAACTTGAGCGGCCTGCGCGCGTAGACAACATAGGGAGATCTGGGAGCCCGGCTCTCGCGGGGAGCTCATCCAGAGATACGCCCAGGGCCCTGGCCAACCGGCAAGCCGTTACGAGGTTAATCCCTTCTCGTTCACCCTTTTCAAGGCGGGTCAAGGTGGCCTAACTCAACTGTGCGGCGCGAGCCAGGGTCTTGGCTTGCAGACCGCGCTGCTCAGCTCACGCAGTCGGTGCGCTCAACATTCATACTGAGCCGTTGCAGTCGTTGTCCGCAGCCTTGTGTAGGGCGGCGATAGCTTGCACCGCGCCCGCCTTGTCCGCATATGCGATAGCAGAGCGTTCAAAACGGCCGGCCGCGTAGCAAACGCGTTGGTGTTCGTTGCGGCTGTCGAACAAGTGAACAGCGTAACCGGCCGCGCCGCAAAGCACGAGTCCAACGAGTGATCCGATCACTGCCCACTCGTTCGCGAGACGCGCAACGGATGTGAAGGTAGTTATGAGCGAATAGCCCCGTCGGATCGCATCGGGGGTCGCTTGCGTTTGAAAAAACTCCAGCCACAGCTGAAGAGGCTCGTTTACCATGAACGAGAGCACCGGCCCGAGTACCATGGGGTCCTCGGCAGTTAGCTTGTGTTCGTGCATGAATTGCAAAACGGCGTCCCGTCGCTCCCTAGGGAACGTTGCAAGCATTTTTTCGTATCCTTCATATTCAGAGGAGGCCATTAGAGTCCGAGCTCCTTTTCAATCGGGCGTAACGCAGCATCCATGTTTCGCAGCCATGTGCGCAGGTATTGTTTCAGCGCTGCCGTTTTGAATTGTGGGGTTGATGAGTGTAACGCCGACTGAAAGGTTTCCGTCGTTAAGTCGAGCAGAATTGGAACAAGCGCTCGAATTTCAGGAATAAACACTTCCTGGCCGCCTTGCTCCCTAAGCCGTGTGCGCGTGGGTGATTCGTCGATGGCGAGCCTCGCATTGCCGGTCCACAGCGCCCAATGCTCGTCGGACGGCCCGAACCGACGGTTGAGGAGCGCGATTGGCTTCACGGAGGTATCGCTGATTGCGTCAAGCATTTGCCTGACGGATGCCGTCGACGCGCGGAAAGGTGAAAGCACGTTAAGCATCGTTATCTTGACGCCCTCGCGCTCAAGCCATTCGAAGATGGACGCCTCGCGATTCGCGATGGCGAGATCGTTCAATCCACGTCCCGGCATATCGAGCAATACGACTTGAGATCGCGCGCTTTCTACGATGGAAAGAATGTCGGCGATGTTGTCGGGGTGTAGGTCGATCGTGTCGTCATAGTACTGGTGTAACTGCGCGACATCAGCATCGGCGTCGACCCGCGTCATCTCCACCCCTTCTCGTTCGTATCGGTCCGCCAGGTATCGCGCTACCAGGCTCTTACCGGTGCCACCTTTGGAACCGGTTACTATGATCAGTCGCTTCGCGCTCATCGGCGATCTCGCAACTCTGCAGCGCGTTGATCAACGATCCGTTTTTCGTCGTTTCCTTGAATTCGGTCGCGAATGGCCTTTGCGGGTCGCGGTTTGCCGGCCGCTGTTTTGCGCCGCGGTTTTAAGCGAAGTTTTGCGAGCGCCGGTACGCCCACGGTGACCCCCAGGTTGTGCTCGATGATCTCGACGATATGCTTGTAGGTGTATCCGCGGTTGCGGAGGTCCTGAATTTCCGGGGTCACCAAGTTGATGACTTCACGGAGCGTATAGTGGGCGGGCGGTGGGGGCGGCTGCGCCTGCGCTCTCTTGAGCGCGGTCCTCAGAGTGTCCAATTGCTGCGCGGACACCATCGTGGCCTTAGGCATCATGCTCTCCTTTCGGCATTGACCTATCGACCTAAAGCCGCAGCGTGATTAGGCGCAACGAATTTTATTTGAGGGCCTGCCTACTTGGTGCGGTCAACGGAGCCGATAGGTCTGTGCCATGACCCACAGAACCAGCACCGGAAGAGAGGCTACGGGGCAGACAAAGCTCCTGCGACGGCATCCTCGCGACCCAGTAACGCGTTGGACGCTGCGTGGAAACCGTACCTGCAGTAGGGACGAAACAAGCGGGAGGCTTGTCCTACGTCCAAGCCTTATCGCGCGCGCTCTGTCGCGGAGCGCGGCTTCGCCTCGTCCGCTCTGTCGCCCGCGCAAAGGCGGCTGACGGCATGATATCCCGCCATAATGGAAATGCCGCGCGACGCGTCGCCGAGGCTCGAAGGCTCGTCTTGCGTATTCGAGTCAATACAATCGAGTGTGCCAGGATCGAACAGGCCGCGTGCGACATCGGGCTGACGGTCAGCGAGTATATTCGGGACGCCGCGACGGGCCGTGCGTCGCGACGACGGCTTACGCAATCCGAAGGCCTTCGGTTAGTCGCAATTGCCGAACTCGTGATCGCGCTCGAGAACTTAGAAGACGCCATGCCAGACGAGTTTACACGGGCACAGTTAAGAGCGATTCTTCTTAGACTGCATAGCGTCTTCGATGTGCTGTAGCGGAGCCGGCCTATGATCGGGAAAGGCATTTTTGGCAAGAGCTTTGGAACGTTACTTCGCTACGTCGAAGATGGCCGGAAGAGCGAAGGGGTCTTGGGCTATACGCTCGGCTCGGGCCACCGCCTGGGACCGATCCAGTACGCGAACCTAGCGGCGCGTACGCCCGAAAGGGCCGCGGCGGAAATGCGCTTGGTCGCGAACCGTTCGACGCGCGTAGAAAAACCAGTGTTTCATCTTATTGTCGCGCTGCATCCGAGCGAGAGTGAAGATTCCAATGCGCTAAGGCTGCAGAACGCCGCGCTGGAGATCGTTCGCAAGTTGGGCTTATCGGAGCATCAAGCCGTGTACGCCGTGCATATGGAAAAGAAACATCTGCACTGCCACGTCGCTATCAATCGCGTAGGCCCAAATGGCAGGGCGTGGGAGATGTGGCGATCGGCCCGGCGCATCGAACACGCTTGTCGGGAAGTGGAGATCGAACTCGGATTTCGGCCGCACCAGGAGTTCCAAAAGGCCCATGACTGCCGACTTGGGCAGCAACTTTCGCCTGCGCAACGCCTGAACTATGTTGATCCTGGGACTTGGTCCACAAAGCAACGCCGCGTTTATGAACAAACCGGGCGGCTTCCTCAAACAATGCGGCCGCGCCGCTCGAAGTTTCAAACGCAGGCTCTTGCGGCCGGCATGCGAGAGAAGATCGCGCATCTTTTTGAAGGGGGAGCCTCTTGGTCGATTGCGATGAGACGTTTGCGTGACGCGGGCTTTGACGTCGAACTTGTTCAGACTAGGAATCGGCGCGGGCTGCGAATCATTCGGCGAGACGGGAAAGCCGTGCCGGCGTCGGCCATCGATCGAAAATTCAGCCTCGCGAATCTCGAGTCTAGATGGGGCGAATTCCCGGCGGAGTTATGTCGCTCCGCGGCGCCAGATACACAACCCGGCATTCCACGGTATGTGGTGGCGGCCCACGCGGCGTTGGAGCCCCTTTACGCCTCCAGGGTTGCTGCCGTGCGCGATAAACGCAAAGGTCCTCTCGCAGCATTGCGGCTTGAGGAATTGCAGTCCATTGCGGCGCTACGGCAGACCTTCATCGAGGATTCTAAAGCGATCCGTTCTGCTCGCGGCCGCGTCGAGAAGGACGGGATCACCGCCTTATATACGCATTGCCTAGCGCGGTTTCGGACGCAGATCCGGCAACTGCGCGCCCGATTCACGTCGCGGCGGAAGCAAATTCTATCTCACCACCCTCTGCCGAAATGGGTCGATTTTGTGGTCCAACAAGCAAAGAAGCTGGTTCAGGCGGCGGTGTCCATTTTAGCGTGGCTTCGTCGCCATCGTGATCGTACGATTTCCGAACATCGAATCTTGCCCCGGGGATTGTGTACGCCTCCAGAGGTGTTCGAACATTTTCGATTCACGCCAAAACTTATCGAGGATACCGGTTGCGTTCTGTACACGGACGACAAGAACAGGCCTGCGTTCATTGACCGCGGAGACGACATCGTGGTATTGCTCCCGCAAGACCGCATTTTGGGTCTTACCGGCAATCCGGACTTCCTTCACGTTGGCGCTGCCTTGCGGCATGCAGACGGAAAGTGGGGCAGTTGCAAGCTTCCGGAAGAAAGGACGCCGTTTTGGTATTATGCGGCGGATGTATCCCGCAAATTGCGCAGCTATCTTAAGGAGCGATTCGAGCAGGAAAGAGAGGACAAAATTAACGCGCGCGAGGAGCTAGCCGAGAATACTCCGCTCGAAAAAGAACTGAGTTGCGGCATACCGCACGGCGGATTTATTCCCCGCGTCTATGACCTGGGTGAACGAATGCCTTCTCGCGGCGCTGGGCTTTTGCCGCCTCGCGACGAGCGGCACGGGCGCAACCGTTTCGAACTCTGATTGGCGCTATTCAACAGGAAATTGACCGCGACCTGGTCTCGTTTTTGGTGGCTTCTGGGCATCGAACGCTATCCTCGGTGACCGGCGCACTCAAAGAGAAGGAGCCGACCGTCACAGCGACGCGCTGTAGTCGGTCTCGAATCAGCATCCGCTATAATTTGAGAACGATGGTGAAAATAATGGACGGGATTATCTCGTTCTTCGGTGCTTGTTGGGTAGCGAGAGTATTCTCAGTCACCCTGAGCATGATCTGACTGGCCGTGCGGGTAGGGGTCGACGATTTCCGTAGCCACTAGCCGATACCGTGACATAGCCGACGTCCCCCCAAGCGGGCGACCGTGTTTGGCGTATCGACCCTCAATGTTCTGAGCATTGACGCCCACGTTCGCGCCGGCAGTACGGTGATGTCCGATAGCGCGCCAGCCCGGCGCGGCGGTTTGCGACCGCGCCGGCTTTGACGCCACTACATCCGCAAGATTAGAGACCACAATGCGCGGTAATCGTTTAGAACGGCGGCTACCGTATGCTCCTCGATCATGCCACATGGGTCGTTGTCGATTCGGAAACAACTGGTCGCGACGCGCAGCGCGACAAACCTGTGGAGATCGCGGCCGTACGATTTAATGGCATTGAAGAAGTCGAACGTTGGGCTACTCTGGTTAACCCAGGTATGCCGATTCCCCCGCAAAGCAGCGGGATCCATCACATCACCGATCAGGACGTGGCCGAGGCGCCTTGTGTTTCTGAGGCCCTTGAGAAACTTGAGGCGTTCATTCGCGGCTCAAGTATGGTCGTGGCCCACAACGCCGCCTTCGACCAATCTTTTCTAACCACGATATCGGCTCCCAAACCGAACGGCGCCGGCGACATTGAGTGGGACTGGCTTTGCACCTACCGGCTCGCGCGGCACCTGCTGCCCAATGCTCCGGACCATAAACTTGGCACGTTGCGGTACCTACGGAAGCTTCCCCTGAAGCGCCAGATCGGCGCGCACCGCGCCATCGACGATGTCATCGTGACCGCTGCTCTTACCATCGATCTGGTTCGTCTCTACGAGTCACGTTTCGGGCGCGATCTTGACGTCGACGAGTTACTGGAATTCACACGCTCACCGATTTGGGTTCGAACGTGGCCGTTCGGCAAATATTTTGGTTGTTCGATAGCGGGGGCGCCCATCAGCTATATGCGGTGGGCGCTGAACAATCACGATCGCCTTAAACAGGATCTGGACCTCCGCAGCACCGTCGAGTCGGTAGTTTTGCGAACGGCGCGTGCTAGAGCGATGGCGCCATAGCTAACACCCCTGTACCAAAAAAATGTTCGACCCCTGTACCGCGATGCAAAACGCGCCGATAGGAGCGCACGGGTGGTCGTTAACAGGCCATTTCGCGATAGGGAGTTCGTATGGATCAGCAAGACAGCCGCGATGAAAACAAGATGAGTGGCAACCATTCAAGCTCTGCAGTGTCCTTCGTCGCGCGTCTAGCGGCGCAGTACGACAGTCCGGAAGGTCGTCTTTGGACTGTCGACCAGGCCTGTGTCATCTTACACGTTGGTCGGTCGACACTGTACGAAATCATGTCCGAAGGACGCCTCAGCTACAAGCGGGTCACCGAACGTACTCGCCTGATCTCCGACCATGATTTGCAACAATATTTGCAGAGTTGCAAGTCGTCACATTTCCGGCGTTGGAAGAAATCAAATGCCAAGGCGAGTTAAGGGCGAAGGCACTATCACTCGCCGTAAGGATGGCCGGTACGAGGGACGAGTCACGTTAGGCACATCGGACGGCAAGCGTATCCGGAAGGTCGTATACGGGGACACGCGCATTGAGGTGGCGAGCAAACTACGAAACGTCCACGCTCGTTACAATCGCAAGATTACTGATCTTCGTTTGGGTGACTACCTCGAGCAGTGGATGCGAGATGGCAAGTCGGGATGGGATCCGCAGACCTTTCGCACATACAACGCATGGCTTGCGAACCACGTAGTTCCCTATCTGGGTGAGAGAAAAGTTTCCAAGATCACACCCGCTGAAGTCCGAGCGTGGTTGAGGAGATTGGAGGACGAAGGCGTCGGTGGACCCACGAGAAAAAGAGCTTTGTCCACGCTTCGATCAGCATTGAAAGGACTCGTCAAGGAAGAACAGCTTGATCGTAATCCATGCGACGCCGTGGATCCGCCTCGGATCAAATCAAAGCCGATTTGCATTCCGCAGCCAGCGGAAGTCCTTAAGTTGCTGAAGGCGGCGCCGCTGTGGTTGCGTGCGCTACTACTGATTGCGTTTTCTTGCACGATGCGGCAAGGGGAGATTTTCGCACTCCACTGGACGCAGATTGATCTCGAACAGGGTAGCATTTTGGTGGACAAGAGTTTGTCCGTGGGGTGGGACGGTAAACCGATTCGCAAAACGCCCAAAACGAAGAAATCGCTGCGGACGGTGTTTCTACCATCAATTACAACGCGGATTCTACATGAGCTGAAGCGGCACCAGGAGAGTACGGGCTATGCCGGCCCTTGGGTTTTCCCAAACGCGGATGGAGGGCCGCTGCTAAAGAGCAATTTTCTCCGTCGGGTATGGAAGCCACTATTTGGCGCGTGCGATATCCAATATTTCAAATTCCATGCAACGCGCCATACGGGAAACTCGATCCTGATTAAAGAGAACGAAGACCCGCTTTCCATCTCGCAGCGGATGGGACAAGCCGACACGCGGATGACCTTTGATCTGTACGGACATCTTTTTGAGGGCGCAGCACGACGAACTGCCAAGAGCATGGAGCGCGGCCTGGAATCTCTCGGCATTACGGAACAAGCTTTCACCGAGCCCGGCAATGGTCGGGTGGAACCGTGACAGCATGCGTGGGTTTGCGCAGGCCAAGGATCTCACGCTAGGTGTGAAACTGCCAAACTACAGAAAACCGCCTGGAGCAATCTCGCCGTTATTTATCTGGGTCTCCGAAATAACTGGTTGATTTCGCAGACTGCCTGAAAACCAACCGGGCGCCCAACTTAGGATCGCGCGGTTGGTTTAACGCCGCCGACATGATATAAATAGATTCGGAATACTGGTTGGCGGACGCCCGCCGAAGGGTCGACGTGGAAACCTCGCAACGCTCAAGCGAGCAGCAAAAACTCCTGCGCGAACTCGCGGAGAAGTACTTTTGGTGGCAGGAGCCGGGCAACGCGCCGCGCTCAAACCGCCGCATCATTGCGCAGGTCATGGAATTCGGTGACTTCGATGACGTCGAGCGTGCAATTGACGTTTTGGGTATTGGTGCGTTCGCCGGTGTTCTGCGCAACGCACTCCCGGGCTGGTTATCGCCACGATCGTGGGCGTACTGGCATTACCGCTGCAGGTTAATCACACCAAATCAATCTCCACCGCCCCAGCCGGTGCGCACGCTTTGAGCAGTTTTCACCCGCATCTGCAAGCACTACCGCCGGCGCAACGGTCGTTATGGCCGAATCTACGCGTTGTGCAAAGCTTCGGCTTTGTTCTTTACGGCGGAACCGCGCTCGCGCTACGCTACGCACATCGGATCTCGGAAGACTTCGATTTCTTCAGCAATGCTAAACTCGAGCGCACGGGGCTATACGTGAAGATGCCGTTCCTCTCGGGCGGCACGATTATACAAGACGATCCTCGCGCGCTCTCTATCGTCGTGCGATCAGCGGGCGACAAGGTTAAACTCTCGTTCTTTGGCGAGCTTAAAATGGGGCGCATCGCAGAACCGCAATGCACCGATGACCGCGTATGCGAAGTCGCATCCGAACTCGATCTCTTCGCCACTAAACTGGGCGCGCTCAGTCAGCGAATCGAACCCAAGGATTACTTAGACGTTGTCGCACTGCTCCGCGCGGGCGTTTCACTCGAAGCGGGGCTGGGAGCCGCCGCTGCCCTATACGGCAACGAATTCTCGCCACGCGCCATGCTCAAGACGCTGACATACTTTGAGCCGGCCGAACTCGCGCCACTGCCACCAGAGGCGCGCGAATATCTGATCGAACGCGTCGCCAACGTTAAAGAGATTACGCCTTTGCGCGTTGCCGCGCCGACGCTTTCCCTGGAAGCCTGCAGGCAGCGCGGTATGCACCTAGGCATGTAACGATGTTCACGCCGTCCTTTCGCGCCGCGGCCGCACGATATGTATCTCATCGATCCCCAGCCACCGCGGCGTCTCGACGCTGAATTGGGCCTCGGGTCCGCAAGAAATTGCGCGGCAGCTTGCCACCCAAGCAGCGTCGCGGGCTCATGCACGACCGGTTCATCTTGCTCCAAAGATCGGGCGACCTGACGCCCCAAGAACAACTCCTTCAGCAGTCATGGATCTCGCTGCACCCAATGCTGGGCGAAGCGTATCGCTTGAAAGAAGATTTCTTCGCGATCTACGACGCACATGATAAATCAATCGCGGGCGAATCGCTAACGGAAATGGGCTGCCGGCATCCCTTCAGAAATCGGGTATTCGGAATAACCTGTTGATCGTCGGCTCCATGTCCCTGGGGCAAGCGTGCGGCACTTCGGAATTGGGGGTTGGACTGAGCAGCCATGGTATAATTGGGAGGGTGCTTGCTCGGCGCGAAAGAGACGCGCGTTTGATCCGCTGCCCAGACCAATTTGGATGGAATAATAATAATCATGCGACAGGGTTACAGGCCCAATGTTCAAGAGCAGAAGCGGCGTCATGCTTTTGAGAAAGCAGTCCGCCGGCTCATTCATGCGCACGATCACTCGTCTATTGCAGACAACGGTGCCGCGTGGCTCACGCACAAACCAGAATCGGTCGGTGATGCCTTGGATATCTCTCACGGCGTGGCGACGAAACTCGAAAAATGGCGCGGCTAAGTACCCGGCACTTCATTCGCGATCTTGCCGCGCAAAGACGAGTTCTCGTGCTTGGGGGCCTTGCGCTTACGCTGCACGGGTCGACGAGGACGACGCAGGACGTGGACCTTTGGCTTGAGCCGCTCGATAGCGTCTCATTATGGGCCGACGCAGTAAAAAACGTAATTCTCTCGGCTGATGGTGTATCGGCGGCGAGAGGGACGAGTTCGGGCGCCTTCGTATCGATCGGGCTCGACGAGATTGCCACAGCCGTGGCGCACGATCGATTCATCCGTATCCTCGGGTTGGAAGAGCCTGTCGACCTCTTTAGCATCCCGAGAAATTGTGAGCGCGAAGATTTCAACGAGTTTTGGGGGCGCGGAAGACAACTCGACGACGGTACACGCCTAATGGATCCAATCGATCTTGTCATAACCAAGCTCGATACCGGCAGAGAACAAGATGCGAACGATATTGCGTTCCTGCAGAAAAAGATCGAACGTCAGTATGAGGGAGCGCTCATCTCATGCTCTCTTGATGAGTGTCGGCGTCTTCTCGATCGCTTCGCTACGCCGGATATCGCGTATTTTGCGGCTACCAAGGCAAAAAATCGTGATGTGTGTGCTTTCGGGAAGCGTCTTCTTAACGAGATGGCAAGAGACGGCGATCCGTACGCGGTGGAGTTCGAAGACAAACTACGGGCGCATGAGCGCGGCCTGGGCGCCCTGGGTCGCTAGTTTCTCTTAACAAAGTTCAACGAGTGGCATGGCTCCGATAGCAAGGCCCAGCGGCGCTTCATAATCGATACGATCTTTTGCGTGCGCACGCGACAGCGACGGCTATTCCAACATTGATCGAGGATCGAGCCCAGAAATCAAGCCCGACTTTGCGCCGATCATAACGGCCTGGAAGAATTGGGGCGGCGCGATCCTGGCCTACTTCGACCATCCCATCACAAATGCGTATACCGAGACCCTCAACGCCCTCATAGAGGTGACGAATCGAATTGGACGCGGCTATTCGTTCGAGGCGTTGCGGGCGAAGATTCTCTTCACCGAAGGGCCGCACAAACACGCATCGCGCCGGCCGAAATTCGAGCGCCGCATCGATGAAGGGATTCTCCCGTCCATCGCTCGTGGCGACCACGCGTACGGCGTACCAACATGGGAGGAAGGAACCGAATCAAACCTCGGCATTGACATTCCAACACTGACGAAGATGATCGAAGACGGCGAATTTCCACCAGGAACCAACCACTAATTCCGAAGAGCCATTTATCTCGGCGCCCTCATGGCGGGACGTGCGCACATCCCTAAAGTTCCAACCGGGGCTGATCGAATATTGGTCGTCAAATGGTCGTCAAAGCGCAAGAACGTCGCCGGAAAAGAAGAATACGAAAAACCCGCAATCGCTAATAGCGACGCGGGTTTTCACTTGGTGGAGATGGGGGGACTCGAACCCCCGACCCCTTACATGCGAAGCAAGTGCTCTACCAGCTGAGCTACATCCCCACGAATTTGCAGTAAGCGGCAGCGCGGCTGATTATACGGCCGGGCGGAAGGCCCTGTCAAAGGAAGCCGCAAGAATGATTTTGCAAATCATTCGCAAATTAGGGCCGGATGCGAGCCACCTATTCCACGAAGCCGCGGGAGCAGGTCTCGGCCGTGCTCCGGCGCGAGAAGCGCTACCTTTCGGCGGCTGAAATCCACGCGATTCTGCGCAAGTCGCGGACGAACGTATCGCTCTCCACAGTCTACCGGACCCTCGACCTTCTCGCCGGCAAGGGCGAGGCGAGCGCGCGGGTAGACGAGCGCGGCGAGACGACGTTCGTGGTCTGCGACCGGTCGCACCATCATCACGCCGTCTGCAACACCTGCGGCAAAGTCGAAGACGTTTCGTGCGAAGCGATCGAAAGCGTCGCCCACGCCTTACGCTCCCACCACGGTTTCAAACTCGCCGATCACGAGATGGAGTTTTTCGGCACCTGTGGAGCGTGTAGATGAGAGCATGCGCTATCGTGTGCGCACTAATGCTTGCTTCGTGCGGGCCCTCGACAAGCTCGGGCATGGTTCGACAGGCTCACCATGACAATGCGTTAGGTCACCATGACACTGAAAACGCTGCCGGCACTAACGCGATTCGCGTCGTTACGACGTTTTCTACGCTGAACTCGTTCGTCGAGGCCGTCGGTGGGTCGTATGTGACGGTGCATAACCTCGTGCCGATCGGCGCATCGCCGGAAACCTATCAGCCGACGCCGCAAGACATTGCAACGCTTGCCGATGCGCAGCTGCTCGTCGAGAACGGAACGGGTATTGAAGCGTGGCTTCAGCACACGATCTCTACGGCGAGCAATCCGAATCTGCGCATTCTCATCCTTTCCGATGGTTTGAAGCACATCGATCATAACCCGCATCTCTGGATGGATCCGGTTCTCGCAAGCTTGTATGTGGGCAAAGTCGCTCGCGCGCTCAGTTTGATGGATCCGCCCCATACGTCCGACTATCAGCGCAATGCGGCCGCCTATCAGCAGAGACTCGTTGCTTTACAAAACGAGATCGCGAAATCGATTGCAACCCTTCCGCCACAGCGTCGCACGATGATTGTCTTCCATAACGCTTGGCAGTATTACAACGATCGTTTCGGCATCCGCACGGTCGGCATCATCGAGCTCTCGCCCGGACAAGAACCCAATCCGTCCTACATCGCGAACCTCGTCGACCTGTCACGCACGTATAACGTCCGCGCCGTCTTTTCCGAACCGGAATACAGCCCGAAGATTGCCCAAACGCTGGCCAAAAGCGCCGGGATTCGGACGGTCAGCGATCTTTACGATGACTCAATCGCCAACAACGCGCACGTCCACGATTACATCAGCATGTTGCGCTACGACACCGATGTGATCGTGAAAGCGCTGAAGTGAGCGACGCGATCGTCGTATCGAACTTGGTGGTTCGGTACGAGAACTTCCTCGCGCTCGACGGGGCCAGCCTGACGGCAAGCTCAGGCGAAGCGCTCGGAATCGTCGGTCCGAACGGCTCGGGGAAATCGACGCTGCTCAAAACGATTGCGGGATTGCTGCCGCCGACTTCCGGAAGCGTTTGCGTGCTGGGAAAAGAACCGCGCGAGTTGCCGCCGGGCTCGATCGCTTATGTGCCCCAAATCGAAGCGGTCGATTGGAGTTTTCCGGCGACGGTCTGGGACGTCGTCGCCATGGGACGCTTTCCGCGGCTTGGCTTGTTCAGGCGCTTTGGAAATGAAGATCGCAAAGCGGTGCGGCGAGCGCTCGCGCAGCTGCGCATGGAGGATCTTGCCGGCCGCCACATCTCCGCACTGTCGGGCGGCCAGCAGCAGCGCGCGTTCGTAGCGCGCGCGATCGCGCAAGAACCACGGGTGCTTTTACTCGACGAGCCGACCACAGGTGTTGACGACCAAACCGAAGAGTCGCTGCGCGAAGTCGTGCGCGAACTCGTCGCCTCCGGTCTCCCGGTTCTCATGGCGACTCACGATCTCGACCGCGCCGATGAGTGGTTCGACCGGCTGGTCGTTATCGACCGGCGCGTCATCGCCATCGGAACGCCTCGCGAAGTTGCAAAAAGTGGGGCATACGCCGGCATTCGCGAGCACACGCACACGCACGGCCACATGCGGGCCGATCGATGATCGAGCATCTGGTCGCGCCGTTTCACTATGCGTTCATGCAGCGCGCGTTCTTGACAGCGATCCTCGTCGGCATTTTGTGCGCGACGATGGGGACCTACGTGATTTTGCGGAAGCTGGCGTTCATCGGCGACGGGATCGCGCACGCATCGTTCGCCGGCATCGTGATCGCGTATCTGCGCGGAACTGACTACTATCTTGGAGCCGGCGTCGTCGCCGTGATAACGGCCCTGGGCATCGGTTTCGTGCATCGTCGCGGGCGTATCTCCCTCGATACCACGATCGGCGTATTATTCACGGGCGCCTTCGCGCTGGGCATTTTTCTGATGAGCCGTCAGCGGACGTATTCCGTCGACTTGCAGAGCTTTTTGTTCGGCGATATCCTTTCGGTCGGCCCACAGGACGTGATCATGATCGTCGCGCTCGCGCTGGTTGTGGGCATCGTAACGATGCTGCTCTTTCGCTCGCTGCTCTACACGTCGTTCGATCCTGTCGTCGCTCAAGCCAGCGGCATGAATGCCGGCGCGATCGAGTACGTATTGCTCGTGCTGATCGCCTTGACCATCATCATCTCGCTGCAAGCCGTCGGGATCATTCTGGTCGCGGCGCTTCTCGTGACGCCGGCGGCGGCTGCGTATCAGTTGACGAACCGTTTCGCGCCGATGATGACGCTCTCGGCATGTTTCGGCGCGCTCTGCGCCGTGGGCGGGCTCTACCTATCGTATTATTTGGCGAGCGCGAGCGGCGCGACGATTGTCTTGGTCGCGACGGTGCTCTTCTTTGCGTCGGTCGGCGGTAAACAGGCGCGCCTTTTCGCGATGCGAAGAACTCCTCGACCGTAAACCTGGGGTTAGTGATCCCTAAACAGAGTAAGGGGGCAGGCGGTTTGGCAATGGTGTGGGTGAGGCTGGTGCATAAAGCGTTGGGAGTCACGATGGTGCTTGTCATGCTCTTCCCGCAAGTGGCGAGTGCGTCGGAAATGGCCTGTGCAAGGGAGCGCTTCGCTTTGCAACCGGCTTACATTCAAACGATCGCCGGAAGCGGTATCGACGGCGAACGCAATGGCAAGGCGCTATCCGCATCATTTCGTCAGCCGGTCGGAGTTGCGCAAGCCCGAAATGGCGACGCTTACGTAGTGGACTCTGAAGCGCAGAACATCCGGTTGATCCACCATGGTTACGTCACTACGTTCGCTGGTCCGAGTAATTCAAGAGAAGCCGGCTTCCGGAACGGCGCGCTGAAAACTGCCCGATTTAGAGATCCCAGGGCCATCGTGGTTGGCCGGGACGACACAATCTATGTCTTAGACTCAGGAAATCACGCAATTCGGCGGATACGGGATGGCATCGTCTCTACGCTTGCTGGATCTACCGAGGGCATGACGGATGGGATCGGTCGCGCGGCGCAGTTTCACGACCCGCGCGACCTTGCCATCGATGGCGACGACAACTTATACGTCGCCGATCGAGGCGTCGGTATTCGACGCATAACCAATAACGGAACGGTAACGACTCTCGATCTTGCCGGTAATAAGGACGTTTGCGGGGTTTCGGCCAGCGGGTCGCGGCAGAGTTTACGACTTGCGTACACGGATTCATCAGATATTCACATGATGTATGGCGGAAATCATGTGCGGGCTCCCTTTGTTCTAGATGAAGACACTCAATCGGAATCCCGCGTTCCTATTACTGGCGCATGCAGGCTTGCAATTGTTGGCGACGATGCCGTCGTGGTTTCGGATACTCAGACCTCGACGGTACGTTTTATTCGGATTCCGCCGGGCATCAACGGCGGGAACAGAGCGGTAACCATAAAGATGTTAACCAGACCGGGCGCCTATCCGGGGCACGCCGACGGCCCGCTCGGTCTTGCTACTGCTAGCCAACCGCAAGGAATTGCTTCATCACGCGGCACTATTTTGTTTTCCGATACGGGGAACCGACGCATTCGCGAGATCGTCGGGCTTGATACTCGCACCGAAAACAGCGTTAGCCGCGGCGGCTTTGGAGGTCCGCCGCAAAACTACCGAATTGCCATGTTCGGTACTTCTCTTATCTTTTGGAATGTCTTGTGGGCTGAGTCAATTCCAGGCCAGATCGAGTACGGTTTACTAAGAAGAAAGAATGAGGTGGGGCTCGGCAAATGTCCATCCGTAGCCGTTGCAAGGATTGACGCAGCAACCATTACCAGCGGCATAAATTTCATCGAAAATTATATGGGCGACGGCGAGGATGACCTAGTCATGTTCTTCATCGCGCAGAGCACGCTAGAGGATGAATTGGTTCAGCATGCTGGAGAGAATTGGCGCAGCTCAGTTCCGTCGGCGCTTCGCGCGTTGCAATCGAAGCTTTCTTCGAACGGCACGCGGCTGATGATCGTTCTCGTCCCAAACGGCTCGGCTGTCGGTGCTGAATATGCCGGTTCCCGCGGGAAGTCGGAACTAGAAGTGGCACGGTTTGGAGACCTGGCGCAAGTCGTGGCGTCATCGGGCGTGCCCAACGTAAGTCTCCTTGACCCCATGAAATCTCCGAGTGCTATCGGTTTTCAGCCACTATATGTGTTAGACGACCGCCATATGACGCCGTCCGGCAGTACGTTTGTGGGAAGAGTCCTGGTTCAATTCCTTGAGGCTTGGCGTCCATGGCGCAGGTAAACTATCTTCGGATAAGTAGGATTTTCTAGAGGCCGAACCACGTCCAAGAACCTGTGTCTGTCGGTTCGATCGTTTGACCTCGCCCGACAACATAATTCCCGGACGTTCCGCCAGTGTTGGAGCCGTTGATCTCTACTATCCCGACTGTCCCGGAGACTACGACCATGACTGGAAATGGAAAAGGATTTGTGACAGCCACGCCCGCGGTGTACGTTGGTGGGGTCAAGAATCCAACGGGATTATACCCTAGGTTGTTTTCGAGCCGGCTGATTTCGTTTGTGGCAGTCGAAGCGTAATTAAGAGCGACAGCTACGCTAGAATTAGAGAAATCGTTGTCGTGAACGTAGAATGCCCCCATCCCGGCTTCAATAACGACCGAGGCGCCCGTCGGAGCGTACGGTCCATTATTGCAAGCCTGAACCGTGATGTTCGATCCGGAAGTGAGGTGGAAGCCCCGTTGGCTTCCGTAGACCTTACAATTGTTGAACTCGACGTATTGTGCTCCGTACACGCCTACCGCCTCACCGGTCGAGCATTCGAAGTTGCACCCGGAGAAGTTGAGGTCCTGAAGTGTACCGCCGCCTTGAGCATTGAGGAAACAGGTTACGCCGCCGGCGCCACCTCCTTGACCGGTGGCCCAAAAATTGCGAATTTTGCCGCGCCAAATATTTCCCGTGCCGCTTGTCGCGAATTTTAGCGCCGAATCTCCGTCGGCTGCGTCCACGATAATGTCTGAAATAAAGAAATCGGAAAGACTTGATCCAGGCGAAGATGCGGAACTGCAGGTAAAATTCATGCCGCCGTTCACTGACTCGAAGTCAATGTGATTGATCCACAGAACATCATAGTACGAGTTGTTGTATTGCAAGGCGTATGAGGTCGATGTCGTCTTTATTCCGGTGGCAAGCATGTTCGAGATAAAGACATTTCCTCCGATGCCGTGAAGGTCGATGATGGCTCCGGAAGCATCTCTAACGTCGATTCTGTCAAACCAGACTTCGTTGATTGTTGGCGAAGACACGCCGTCTTGTCCGATTGTTAGGGCATTGAAGCAGCCCCCAATAAGGAGACGCTCAAACCAACAACGATCGGCCCATTGAATCTTGATTGCGCTTCCACCCGTCGTGGAGGCAGGTGCATAATTTATTGCAAGATCGCGAACGCAAAACCCAGTCGTCTCCGCTGTAGGATAGGGTGCGCCGACGAAGCAATCGATATTGGCGCTGGGGTAAATTGCGCTTCCTCCATCCCCGCTCGTGATCCCGGCTCCCTGGACGATGATACCGGAATAGTTGACTTGCAGTGGCGCCGTGATCAAGTAGTGCCCAGGCGGGAAGAGCACGATCCCGCCGCCATTCGCACCTGCGGCGTTGATCGCCGATTGGATGGCTATCGTGTCATCATGAGTGCCATCCCCTTTTGCACCATAAGGACTGGCTGTAACATCAAACAAATATTGCCGCGCTCGCGCCATAACCAGTTGCGACGGAGCGGCATAAAACGGGTCATTCACAATTGCCCGCTGCGCTTGTCGCCGCCGGCGTGCAGCCGCCGCGTTTACAATTTCGGAGCCAAAGCCAATGGACTTATTGGCGGCTGCGGTATTGCTCGCACCGAATGTATCGATGGGCATGGGCTATTCTGCGAAGTACAGTTGATGTAGGACCGTCAGCGAGGCGACCGTTCCGGGTTGCTGATTTTGGTGCACAAGCGATCCTGCTGCGCCGCCGCCGGCTGGCACAATTACGCGAGAGTCAGGGTCGACTGCTGCCCAGCGCACCGTCGCGCGCGAATTGAAGACGAGCGGTACCAGCGAAAGGCCGCTCGTAGTTACGGCAGTTGGAGTCGAAGACGCGCCGGTGTTTGCAGCCGGCGCAGAGTTCCCTTGCTCCAGCGCAACTGGAGTGAGCGTCGTGCCCGCCGTAAGCGCCGACACCGCGTACAAATCTGTGCGAATCGTCGCATCCGAGGCGCTGCTGTTTGCCGCAACTATGATTTCATACACTTGCGCCACGCGCCCGGAGCCCGTGATTAGTCCGATGGCTTGCGTCACCGTGTTTGCTGAGGTCGAAACGCTAGCCGAAAATGAAACGCCGTATCTACGCATGTAACCTCTCCTTGATTGGCGTGCAGTCCGCGCACTTTTGCTGGCGACAAATATACGCGTTGCAGCGGAAGCACCAGCCACCTTCCTGGCCGGGCTTTACGATCTGGTTGAAGACCTTATGAGGCAATAGCCGCACGATTCCACAGTGGCAACACGTGAACGTCTGCCGCTCTACGGCGCCAAGCTCCGGGTCCGTGACGATAAGAACGCCTCGGCCAGAAATGGGCATTAGGCCCGGTCCGTTTTATTAGCCTCAACCGCCCACCTGCTCGGGTGGCTCGCCTAGTTTGAGGGGCGTGGGGCTCGCCAGACCTAGGGACACCTGGTTCCTGTGTATGTAGGTAGCGGAGCGCTCACGTACGACGTAGCGCCTTTTCTCAAAACGCTCGGTAGATAATATGGGGGACAGGCGAATTCAAGGCGATCGTTACCGAGATCGTTAGCGTCGCTAAGGTCGTGTACCAGATCGTTCTCAAATATGGTGAAGCTGGATACGCCCTCGCTGTCGCGCTTGCGCGATCTACATTCTCAAGCGCCTTTAATGCGGACAGAACCACGGTGGCAGCAGCCCAGAGTAAGACGCAGGAAGCCCCGATTGCGGGTGTGCCTAGAAACGACACAATTTCTCGCAGTTGCTCCGGGCTCGACCAAAACCATAGCATTGTAATCGAAAACCAAGTGAAGTTGAGTCCGCGGCAAGCCGACACGTAAAGCTTATTTGCCGTCAGCGATAGATAGCGCTTACTCCCAAGCCTGTGTGCCAAGAGCAGTTCATATGCTTTGTTCAGGCTAATGCCAAGACCCGTAAGCAGTCCGAATACCAAGAACCCTGCAGTCTGACCGTGCCAAACACCGACCAAAAAGAACGTCACAAAGTACGCAAACACTCCGCAATACCCTTGCACGGTGCGCGATGGAAAGCGGCGCATGAGGCTCAGGAGAAGCGGCGAGTAAACGTATGTCTTCAGCCAGTGTGATAGCGTCATGTGCCAACGCGTCCAGAAATCGATGACGCCGACTGCGAAAAACGGCCGGTTGAAGTTTTCGGGAAGCTCTAGCCTGAGGAAGCGCGCCACTCCGATGACAAAATCCACGTAACCCGAGAAATTGAAGTAGATATACACCGGGAAAATGCTCAGCAGGAGAACTCCGTCGACGATCTGCTGTGCCAAAGCATGACTCTCATGCAAGGAATGCAGCGTTACCTGATGTGCAAGAAGCAGCGCCGGCGAGATAACGCTCACCTTGAAAAATCCGCTGATGACCCGCTCAACCGCACGCACGATGGCCTTGCGGTCGAGCGGCGCCGGCTCTTGCGATTCAGTGCGGCGATAGTCCTTGTAGAATTGGATCGGACCCGCGACGAGCGCCGTAAAATTTAGCGTATAGTTAGCGTAAGAAACGAGATTGACTTTGTCGGTCAACGCGTCCTGGTATGCATCAATTACCAGGTGTAGCACGCGAAAGAAAACGTACGACATGCCGACGATTACGTACGGCGTGGGAAGCAGTAATAGAGGCGGAACAAAAACATAGCGCTTGAGCGTGACAAATGTTGCGATGATCAGGATGAGCGCGGCAACAAAGACGATTTTGTCTTTGCGCCACTCCATCAACTTTAGCGCTAAGAAACCAAGGATCAGCAAACCCAAGAACGGGATAAGCTGGCGCGGATCGCGCGTTAGAGAAACAAAGAATACGAGATTTGCGCCCAGTAGGATGGCTCGTCGCCACCCAGCCCCCGCATGAAGGTTGATGAGAACTGCAACAACGGCGGCAAACCCCAAGAACGCATAGGACGGGACGTTCACCTGTGCTCGACAACCATTGGCGCCGGCTCGACATGGGCCGCCGTCTCGAGCTCCCACAGGGTAATTCCGGACGGCTCCTCGTTCAACAGTCGGAAACCGAGTTTGGCGTAATGGTCTCGCACCAATTGGTTGCGCCCGCTGGGGATGTACGTAGCGACCAAGCGTCGTATCCCGCGGGTTTTCGCCTGGTCTAGGATTTCGCGCAAGACCATTTGCTCAACTCGCCTGCCCAGTACGCGGCAGCTCATGAGCCACGTGTCGATCGTCCACGTATCCTTTGCGGCGTCGTCGGGACGGCAGATTACGACGCCGATCATGCCGTTATCTCCGAACGCGTCGGACAAGCGCACCTGCAACGTAAAAACAGCCACATCATGCTCCATCGCTTCGATATCGAGCTCGGTGTAGCGGCGTGTCGTTAGGTTGAACTGATTCGATTTATTGATGAGTTGGGCAATGCGGCTCCGTCCGGTGGCGTCGAACGGCCCGAAACGGATTGTCATCTGCAGCGAAGCCAAGTACGCTTCGATATCGCCGATTTTGTCCGCCAACGAAGCCCTGCGCGCATTATCTTCGTATAGGGCTGCGCGCTTGCGATCTTCTTCTGAGAACGTAACGGTTTCGAAATAGCCGGCGGCCGTCAGCGTTCGTGCAAACAGCGCCGGGTCGAGCGGCAGTTCCGGGACAGCCACTTCGGGAAGCATCTTGCGAACGAGTCCGCGTTCCACGGGATCGTCATCGACAAAGACCATGGCATCCAGCCCGAGCCCGAGCTCTTTCGCGATGGCGGTGATATTGCTGGCTTTGTCGTGCCAATTCGCTTGAAACACTGCTATGTGGTTTTCACGCAGCAGCATTTCTGGATGCTTGACGAAGGCGGAACGTGCAACATCGTCGTTATTCTTTGAGGAAACAGCAAGTAAAACGCCGCGCTCGCGCAGTGATAACGCGGTGCGCTGTAAGTCGAGATACGCTTCGCCGGTAGCGTCGCCTTGGCCAATGACGATGCCTTCGAGTCCGTCGTCTCCGATAACCCCGCCCCAAATGGTGTTGTCAAGATCAAGAATCAAGCATCGGCGGCTCATACCGCGCAGTGCCGCAATCAAGCGGCAAACGTGATCCGCATACAGGGGCAGATATCTGGCATCAAAAGAAAACTTGCCCAAATTCCATTGAACGGCCGAATACCAGTTTGCCAATCCGACGGTTTCCGCAATCGCAGCCACGTCGAGAATGATGTCCGGGCTATTGCGGATGCTTTCGACGAGCGCGCGGTTGAATTCGCCGATCACCTGGCGCAACGTTCCGGGGACCGCGCGGTCGAAGCTGCCGAAAACGGATTCGGGTGGAGGAGCCAGAGTCTGCACGATGCACGGAGCGCGGGAGCGGTCGTGAAAGCCGGTGCGTAGGGTTCCAAGAACGTTAAGGGCTTCGACAGCGTTCGCCATGGGCAATCCGCGATAATCGATCATGCAGAGCACCGCGTCCGGATTACTGCAGTTGATTGGCGCATCCGAGAGCGACGCCGAAATCGTCTCGCCGAAGTCGGCCTTTACGCACTCTAGAAGGATCCCGTGGCGTGCGGCGGTCGCCGTCAATACGGGCAACAGTGGATCGAGGGTGCCGTTTCCGACGATTCCCAGCTTGAACGGCTTCAGTGGAACGAGCGGCCTCGAATCCTTCCGCATTGCCTCGATTGCCGCCGCGAGATGGCGCAGCTGGCTCTCATCAAGGGCATGGGTCGCTAGCTGCATTACGGCCTTCCCGTCTCCCGGCGTTGCAGTCAGGGCTCGACAGCGATCTCGAAAGTCGAGCGGCGCTCTGGGGAGCCAGGCCAGATTCGCATAAAGTTGTTCACTCATGTCTTGGCATGAATCAATCGCGCCAAATCGCCCACGTTTTGAAGCGATGTTATCTGCGAGGCGGAAAATCGCACGCTGAAAGTTTCTTCAACTGCAAGCATCAGGCGGAGATGCGCAAAACTATCCCAACCCCTGACTTGCTCGGCGGTTAGGTCAGGCCGCGCCACCAACGTATCGTCGTCAAAGACGTCGCGCAGGATATGGGTCAGTCTTTCATAGATGTTGTCCATCGTGAATAATGAGGTGGCATCCCGGCTCTTTAGCCCGGAGGACCAAACCGGTTTCGCAAACCTCTCCGGTGACTTCAATCCGATACACCTTGATCCCGTCGTGGCGCGCCGTTCGCAGGCCGGTGCCCCGATCGTGCACGGCGTTCACGCCGTCCTGTGGGCCTTGGAAGAGCTGGTTCGCCGGCACATCCTGGTGCAGCCGATCGCGACGATCGAAGCGCAGTTCAGAAACGTTATCTACGTAACTGCGCCGGTCTCTCTGTACTTAGCGCGCAGCAATGGAACAGCGGTACGTGCGGAGGTCTGGACCGACTCGCTCTGCGCGGTTGTCTTGAACGTCGCTCTCGGCGAGGCGAAATTAGAACATCCTTGTGCTTATCCTGAAACATTGCCCAAAATCGAAACCGGACCCGTGGAGCATGCATTCCCGGAAGTGTCTCGCGCGCTAGGGCGGGAGAGAGCTGCATCCATCGCGCAACTTTCGGAGCTGGTTGGAATGGTTCGTCCGGGTTTGTATTCGATGCTTGGCGGTTTCACGGTTCACATAACGGCAGAGTCTCTAGGGCGGCTGAGCTTCGCCACTTGCAAATATGACGAGCGGTTTCGAATGATGGAGATCGCTGTGAGCGGCCCGGGGATCACCGGCACGGTGACAGCACTCGAGCGCCGTTCGCCTGTTGACCAGCCTGCCTTTGATCGGGTCCGCAAGCTCGTCGCGGCGGACGAATTCGCCGGCTCGAACGCTTTGATCGTGGGCGGATCACGTGGACTCGGAGCGGTAACGGCAAAAATCCTGGCGGCGGGCGGCGCACGAGTAATAGTAACCTATGTCGCGGGCGAAAGTGATGCGCGTGAGCTTTGTGCCGAGATCGGGGAAGCTCGCTGTCGCGCCATCCGGTACAATGTTCTCGATGAGGCGGACCCGCAGTTAGCCGCAATCGATTTACCGATTGACCAACTCTATTATTTTGCGACTCCGCACATCGGCCGCCAAAGCCGGGCCGAGTTTCAGCGGTACTATGTCGATGGGTTCGTAGCGCTCTGCGGCGCACTGCGATCGCGCGGGAATCGAGGCCTTGACGCCTTCTACCCCTCGACGCAAGCTATCGAAGCGCCCGTGAGCGGTATGGCGAATTATGCGGCGGCGAAAGCAGCCGGAGAAGAGTCGTGCAAGTCGATTGCGGATGCGAACCCTGGACTGCGCGTGATTTCAAGACGACTACCAAGGATATTGACTGATCTCACGGCTTCGCTTTTGCAGCCGCAAGTCGCCGATGCCGTCCAAACCATGCTGCCAATCATTCGCGAAATGTATGATTCGGGCGGGCCAGCGCCGAGCCAAGAATAGCGGCGAGCCGCCTTTGCCCTGCGGCCGTCAAGTGTACGTTGTCAAAAAATTCTTGGGCTGGAAAGCCTCGGTCGAGATCCAAAACCTCGGCTCCGCGGTTACGCAGAACCCGTTGAAGAAATAGTACGTTAGAGCGGTATTCCGGGCCGTCAACATAGTCGTGCAATAGGGCGTGATTTGTCGGCGTCATAAAAGCAATGACCGGAATATGCTCCTTCTGGAAGACAGCCGCCGCTTTTTCGAGAAAATACACGCCGGTATTATGCTCTTCCAGAGGCGTAAGGTCGTATTCGCCTTCGAATGCTGCTGCGCGCGGGTGCGCAGCGGGAATGAGGTCAGCTTGGGGATAGAGCGTTTCGTCGACGTCGGAGCGCATCGCGTAAAGCAAAGAGATGGATTCGGCGGCCTTCTCCAAGGCCGTCGGGTTGTGGCCGGGGACATGCAGCAGCCGGCGATCGCCGGGTGACAGTAGCGGAGTCGCAAGCGCGGCGATGCTAGGGTGAAGCGAGCTGTATGCGGCGTCGGCCGGATTAAGAACGCGTTGATTGACTTCTAGGATCACCGCTTTGGGCCGAATGTGCTTAGCTTTCATAAGCAGCGCAATCGCGTAATAATTGGGCGGGCTGCCGATCTTAAAGGAGAGATTGTCGCAGCAGTTACCGTGCCTATTGAGGATGGCAACAGCGGTTTCGTTGGGCTTCAACCCGTAGCCCCAAAGGACGGAGTCACCCAAGACGACGATTCGATGTGGTTCGTTGGCTAGAGCGTCGAGTTCGCGGCGCAAGTAAGTCGCGGAGAAATCCGGTGTCAGCCGCGAGAGCCGCGGAAAGTATCCGGCGAGCGTAACGTTTTCGATCACTATCAGCGCAATGAATGTGACGACGGCAGTCACCGCAAGCCAAAGGAGCCGCCGCACGTTAACGCTGCGGGCCAAGCACGTCGGATAGCCCTGCCGCCAGGAGGTTCGCATAAAACACATTGCCGGCGCGGCTGAAATAGGGCCAATCGGACTGGAAGAGGGGCGGGTGCGGCATTCTCTCTTTGTTTACGAATGCAGCGAGCGTGAAGATGTGAGGCGTGTTAACCTTTTGGAGCAGTTGCTCTATTGCTAAATTCGTGGCGTATCCGTCGGGCATATAGGTTGGAGTCCGATCGTCGTCGGGCTCACCGTACGTATTTGCAAAGGCCGAGTCGCTTTCGGAGAGCTGTCCGCCGAGCGGATGGTCGGCCAAGATCACTGTTGAACTCCCGCGGTGTGCGATGGCGTCGTTAATAATTCGGACAGCCTCCGTTTCCGCACCCGCCGAGAGCGACTGACTTGTCGCGGTTATGCCAAAGGCGGCCGTGTCAACGACCCACACGATCGTGCTTCCGGCGTATTGGCCGGCGAGGCCCGCCACGCGGTTAGCTTGATCTTGCAGTGTTGATTTGGGGAGAACGACGCCCGTAACAGGACTGTGCAGTTTCTCCTGAAGCAGTCCGGCAATTGACTCGGATTGCAGGATAGAGTTCCAAAACACGGACCGATCGCCGACTAAAAAAATACGTTTCACCCCGCCGCTCCGAGAATCGTTCGGCGCCCCGCCGAAATACTGCGTCCAGTTAATCGGTTCAAGTACGCGAATGCGGCGGTTAGCCGAATCCGCGACAAAAATGCGGTCGATATTATTTGTAGCAAGCCCGAACGGAGCGAAAAAGCGCGACGCTGCTGCGGGCCCGTCTTGAAAGCCGCCAACTTGCACGATGTCGGCCCCGTCCTCGCCGGCAATAGGCCGACCGGGCGCCCCGGGCTCACCTGGAAATGGGAATCTGGCCGCATAAATCGTGTCCCAGAAATTACTTGAGTAGATCACGCGGTTAACGCTAACAGGCAATACCGATGCTGCTCCGAGCTGCTCGGGTATCTGGACGAAGGAAACGATCGCATCAAGGTGCCCGTTGGAAAGATTCTCTCGCCAGATATCACCGTTTGGTATAGTCAGGTAGAGAAACCGGTCGTTCCCATTCTCCCAGAGCGCGAGTGAGATTGCTGCGCGTCCGCGTCCATCGAAAGAAAGCGATTTCGGCGTCGACACAATTCCGTGAGCGCTAATTGCCCGTATGCCGACACGAAAGTCGGCGACGTAGATTGTTCCGTCGTGCGCGACGGCGATCGCGCGCGGCAGCGTGAATGACGCGACGCCGGCATTTCCGTCGGCAGCTCCCGTGCGGCCAGGATTGCCCGCTACCGTCGTGACCTTTCCATCGGAAATGCGTCGGATACAGCGATTGAGCATGTCCGCAACGTAGATCGAACCGTCCGGTCCTATTGCAATCCCGGCCGGATGGTTAAACCGCGCAAGCCCGGCCGGCCCGTCAGCATATCCACCTTCAACGGCGAGTCCCGATGGCAGCGTCGGACCGGATCCGGCAATCGTAGCGACCGTACCGTCTTCGCGAACGCTGCGGATGCGTTGACCCGCTGCATCGGAAACGATGAGAAGATGTTTGCCTGGATCAAACGCGAGTCCGTAAGGGAACATAAACTCGGCTTGTTCCCCGCTCCCATCGCGGTTGCCGGCAACACCATTTCCGGCAAGGGTTGTTACGGCGCCTGGTCCTGGCTGGGCGTCGCTAACTCGCGGTAAAACCGCGAAAACACACGCCGTCCAAAGCCAGACTCGTGCAACGCGCGGCAGACTCATTGCGCCCGCCAGGGCCGCCATTCGGACAGATAATTTGCCAGGAGGGTTCCGAAGAATTCGTTGCCGGCGACGCTAAAATGGAAATCATCGGCTGGATAGAGAGGGCGATGCGCTCTCCTTTCGACAGCGAGAAACTTCTCATAGGTCGGCAAATAGCGCAGGCCCAACGATGCGAGAAACCGTTCGATTTCCTTATTGACGGCATACGCGTAGTCAACCCGCTGAAGGGCGTCCCGGAAAGGTTCGTCTAAATCCAGGGTGGCATTGTCCCGGCCGACGGCATTCTCAGCGAAGCCTACCTGACCACCCAAGGGCTGGTCCGTTACCAGAAGCTTAGTACCCATCCGCTTAAGATGATCGCTGACGCCGATAATCGTCCTGCGCCATAGTGCTTCTTTCGAAGGAGTCATCTGGGGAAGACGAGCCTGCCAACCGGTGAAGTCGTTCAGAAACATATGCGAGTTCAACGACCAAATAATGAGGCTGAATTGGCCCTGCCCCAAAACGTCTTCGATGTATTGGGCGGCCGACGCGAGGTTTGAGCTACTGACTGGAATTGCATAGACTCGCACAGGTTTGGTTAATGCGTTTTGGTGTCGCAACGCGTTGAGATGCCGCTCAATCGTACCTTCGATAGAATCAGGCCCGAGCGCGTCATAGAAAGCGGCCGAGTTTGAGACAAAGGCAACTTGGTAGGTCTCGGGATCGGCGCTTACGTTGGCGGCCAACGGCAAGTGCGAGTCAATAGCAGGAATCAGTCTTATGCGTCTATTGCCGGCATCCGCAACGACGATGTTATGCTGACCATCGAGCGTCAAGCCGGCCGGTGCCTGGAATCGCGCAACGTCAGGGGGCCCGTCTGCAAAACCGCCGCTGTTCGACTCATCGCGTTCGGAATTGCCCGCGATCAGACGCAGCCAGCCGCCAAGAAAGTCCGAATAGTACACGCGATTCCCGCGCATGGTCGATGCCACGTATTGGCCGCCTGAAATCGCTATTAGACCGTAGGGGATTAAGGCGGGCCGTTCTCTATCAAGCCTTGTCTTGCGACTGCCGAATTCAAAAAACGCCGTTCCTGAGCGCGACGCAAAAAACAACCCTGGGCTTTGTCCTTCCAAGAGCGCCACACTTGAGACTGATTTCGAAAGCCGAGCATCGACGGGAAGCGTGGCCACAATTCCCTTGGGATCGATCTCGCGGATCCCCACGCCGTAATCCGCAACATACAGAGTGCCATCTGTGCCAAGCGCAAGTCCCCGAGGTTCGGTGAACGTGGCGTTAGCGGCTGCGCCATCTTTAGCACCGGCAGCGTTTGGATCGCCGGCGTACGTACTGACGCGACCATCGCGGATAACTCTTATACAGTGATTAAAGGAATCGCTGACGTACACTACATTGCCCGCACCGACCGCGACTCCGGAGGGATGATTGAATTGCGCCTGCGACGGAAGTCCATCACGATAACCGCCTTGCACTCGCAAACCGGACGGCAGCAGATTCCCCGATCCTGCGAGCGTAGTGACGTCGCCGGCCGGTGAAATTCTTCGGATGCGCTGAGCTTCCGCGTCGGCCACAACGATTGCGCCGGAGTTCTTGTCGTACGCCACGGCAATCGGGTAAAGGAAGCTTGCCTGGTTTGCTTGGCCGTCGCGGTAACCGGCTAGTCCGTCGCCCGCAATAGTTCGAACTTGCGCATGCGAGACGATCGTCGGAACGAGTATTGCTGCTCGGACTTGAGCGCCCCGGCTCGACACCAGGCCGGCCAACAAGGTGCTCACGCAAGCGCGGATAAGAGGCTGCTTCGTCAAATGCAACGCCCGTTTGCGATGCGTCTCGCATTCGCTCTTCTCCTCTTAGTGGCGAGCCTGGCAGTTGTCGGCCCTACGATTCGGCCAATTGAAGGGCAGGTGATAGAAGCGCGCGCGACCGCGTCGGAAACGCTGTACCTGTGGGATGCGACTCCGTACGTGATTCATTTGAGCCACGACGGACTGCTTGGCCCGGCAGGGCTGCAAGCGCTCAAACAAAGTGCGTTACTTGCGTTTCGCAAGCGTGCCGAGACCGCTAGGAGCAAGCGCATTATACTGCGTGTGCTTTATCAGAAGATCGGTGCAATCGATCCGGCATACGGCCACCCCACGTTCGCCGGCGTCGAAAGGGTTTTCACCATGCGGGCATCTCGCTTGGATGCACTGCGGCGCACGAACGAATGGGAGCGAGATCTAGCGCGGCAAATCGTACCCCCAGGATTACAGATCGAGATTACCGGCCGGCTGCCGGCGCGGTAGTAGGTCTTTTCGGGCGGTCAGCTATTGCACGGAGAAGCTGAACGGCGCCGTATATGTCGCGTTACCGTCGTTGAACTGCAACCACATTTTGTAAAGGCCTTTGGCAAGCGGAGGCGCTCGTAGCGCGTACTCGCAGCAGATACCACGAGCGCTTGCGCTGCCGATGTGGGCGTAGGTGAGCGACGACGTATTGATGATGAAGGCGCGTACCCACACGACGTGATACGGAACGGCAACGCCGCGCGAATGCGGATCGCGGTTGATGTCGGCGGTGATAGTCTCGGGGCGCATCGCATGCAGCCGCGCTTGATCCAGCGACACGTCGTAAGGGCCTGCCCGCGCGCGGAGCGACGGAGCTTTGAGCGTCGTGGTGAGATTATGCAAAGCGGTTCCGGATTGAAGCACAAAGCGAAAGACTTGCTCGGGCAGTCCGGCCGGCTGCGACGAGACGAAGGCGTAATACCGGTGACCGCGTTCCAATAGTACGGGTAAGCGGAAGACTCCGCAGCGGGCGATTTGCGGATGCAAGTGTCCGAACGATTGAAAGTCGTCGCGCACCGCGACGACGTGCAGCGTCTCGCCCTCGGTCAGCACGTAGCGCGTAAGCGGCGAGGCGGAATGCAGCGGGTACTGCGCCAGCGCCAAAGTCTCTGTGCCGAAAGCGCCTTTGGTGAGGGAGAGGCGCGAAACGATCTTCGCATGCCCTTGCACGAGCGCGTACTGGCCGGTTTGCTCGGTGTTCGCCGCGCGCGCTATGCAAAACGTTAGCGCGCACAGCGCGCCTGCAGCTACTCCGCGGATCGCACGACCTTCCATGTTTCCTTTCCCGAACGCTCCAAGAATCCGGCAGCGGTCAGAGCGTCCAGCGCCTCGGTCAGCGCCGCCCGCTCGTTCTTATTGGGCATACCCGCCCAACGCATCGCCGTCTCGCCCAGCTGTATTTCTCTGCCCTCCACGAGGAGCTCGCGAAGGAAGCTCGCCGGCAATTTGACGCGCTCCATGCGGCGCGCGACCGGTTCGAGGGCGGCTTCGAACTCCGATTCAGGCATGCGTGGACGCGTATGCGCCGTAGGCGGCTTTCACCCCGCCCGGAAGCGCCCGGAACCATGAATCTCCGTCGGCGATCGGTGGAGGCGGAGCGATGGCATGCCGGTTCTCCGCCGCGAACGCTTTGAGCACGCCTGAAACCGGTTTTTCAGAACCGTCGTTGCGGACGAGCCCGAAGTTCAGTTCGTGCGGCGCCCTATCGAAAGGCGGCGTGCCGCGCAGCGCTTTGGAGTAGTCGGCCCAGCACCACCAAAATGCGCCCAGCGCTCCGCAGCGATGCAAACGGTCGAGCACGCCGTAAGCGTAACTCGCCATCTCGTCTTCGCCCAGACAGGCAAATGCGCCGGCGGCGGAACCGTCGCTCGGACAGCCGGGGTTGCCGAACTCGTTGAAGAGCACGGCTTTGCCCGAAAGCGATTGCATGAGTTGGCACAAGAACGGCACGACGTTCGGATCGGTGCGGCTACGCGCGAAATCGGCGTAAACGGAATAGCCGTGCATCACCGAGCAGACCAGCGGCCTGCAAAAAGTGTCGAAGCGAAAGTTACGATCTTGCGTGAGATCCTCGGAATGATTTCCCGCGGTGACTCCGGCGTCCGAGGTTTCAATCAAATCGTCGGTGAGCCGTGCGCTCCATTCGCCGGCGGCTTTCGGCGACGAAGGGATGCGCAGGTTGCTGAATTCGTTGCCGAGATCCCACATCAGCAGCGCCGGATGATTGCGCAAGCGCGCGCCGATCGTTCGTGCCAGCCGACGCGACGCTTCGAAGATCGGACCCGCGTAAATATCGCGGGCGCCCCACGGCAGCTCGCGTCCGGCGCTCATCGTGCGAAAGCGCCCGGCCGGGCGCGAACGATCCAGCGTCCACTCGGGCAGCCAGTTCACGCCGCTCATGTGGCCGGTGAAGAGGCTCGGCATCGCGCGCAGACGCGCATTTGCCAGCGCGTCCATGACCGCGTCGAGCCGTCCGAGCATCGATTCGTCTATGCGATCGGGAGCGGGCTGAAACTCATCCCAGCCGATGAAGAAACGCACGACTTCGAGCCCCAGCCCGCGAATGCGCGCGAAATCTTCCCGCAGCTCGCCCAGATCGAACCGCCGCCACATATACATTGCGCTGCGGCGGGGCCAATAATTGATGCCGAGCAAAAATTCAGCCACCTCCGGTCTTTCTCCAAAGTGCGAGGGCGCTCTTGGAGGCGGCGCGAAGGCCGCCGCGTGGCTGATTCGCAAGCGCCTTTGGTCGGGATCATCATGGGAAGTTCGTCGGACCTCGAAACGATGGCCGACGCGCGCGACACGCTGCAAGAGCTGCAGATTCCGTTCGAGTTGAAGGTCGTTTCCGCGCACAGAACGCCGGATGAGATGTACGCATATGCCGAAGGCGCAGAGCGGCGCGGCGTGCGCGTGATCATCGCGGGAGCGGGCGGAGCCGCGCATTTGCCCGGCATGACCGCCGCCAAGACGCTGCTTCCGGTCATCGGCGTGCCGGTTCATTCAAAAGCTCTGGGTGGAATGGACTCGCTGCTTTCGATCGCGCAGATGCCCAAGGGCGTGCCGGTTGCCGCGATGGCGATCGGAAACGCGACCAATGCGGCGCTGCTCGCGGCGCGCATTCTGGCGCTCACCGATGCGAAGCTGAAAGCGCGCTTGGAAGCGTTTGTCCGGCGCATGCACGATTCGGTCGTCTCCACCGAATTGTGATCCGTACTATCGGCGTTATCGGCGGGGGCCAGCTGGGCCGAATGTTTGCGCTCGACGCCAAGCGGATGGGCTACGACGTCATCGCGCTCGATCCGCAGCCGCGCTCACCGTGCGGGCAGGTCGCCGACGAACAGATCGTAGCGCAGTACGACGATTTCGACGCGATCGAGCGGCTCGGCGCGTGCACCGACATCGTGACCTACGAGTTTGAAAACATCGCGATCGAATCGATTCGCCGCTTGGAAACGCGCGGGTATGCCGTTTCCCCGAGCAGCCGCGTCTTGCAGATCACGCAAGATCGCATCGCCGAAAAAACCTTCGCTCGCGATTGCGGTGCGCCCGTTGCGGGGTTTGCGGAAGTCTCGTCGAGCGATGACGTGCGCGCGGCCGGAGAGCGCATCGGTTATCCCGCCGTTCTCAAGACGGTCAGCGGAGGATACGACGGTAAAGGGCAATGGCGCGTGACGGACGAGCGGAGCGCATTGGCAGCGTTGAAGGAAGCCGGCGGCGCGCGCCTGATATTCGAGCGTTGGATTCCATTCGAACGCGAAATCAGCGTTATCTGCACGCGCAGTGCAAAGGGTGAGATCGTTTCGTATCCGGCGGCCGAGAACGAGCACGACGCCGGCATCCTTTCACTTTCGCTCGTACCCGCGCGCATTTCGTCCGAAATCGCCGGCAACGCGCGAAAAATTAGCGAACGGCTCGCAGCCGCATTGGAGATCGTGGGCACGTTTTGCGTCGAATTTTTCGTCGCGAACGGGGACCTGCTGGTGAACGAGATCGCGCCGCGTCCACACAACAGCGGCCACTACACCATCGATGCGACGCGCTGTTCGCAGTACGAACAGCACGTCCGCGCTATCTGCGGCCTGCCGCTTTCACCGCCGAAGTTAATGCGTAATGCGATCATGGTCAATATTCTAGGGACGGGAACCGGAAATACGCTCGAAGGCGTCGACCAATTGCTCGAGGACCCGTCGATCGTGCTGCACGTCTACGGCAAGCGGCACGCGCCCAACCGCCGCAAGATGGGGCATTTCACGATGCTGCTCGAGGGATCTATTACGGAGCGCGACATGGCACGAGCTCGCGAAGCGCGCGCGTTGCTGCGCTGGACCGGTTCAGCCGACGACGAAGTGGCTCATCACGAAGATAATCGCGACTTGAAAGACTCCCTGAACCGCCGCTAGCGTAAAATTGATTCGCGCGAGCCTGCCGATGCGCTCGCGATCAGGCTGTGCCTTGCGCAGCTCGAGCCACATGCGAATCGAATTTGGAAGAAAAACTCCCAAGCCTTGCGCGGTCAGAATCGCAACGATGCAGAGCGCCGCGAGCGTCCATGGGAACTGCGGGCTTCCGGGATGCAGATAGCCGATCTTGGCAGCCAAAAACCAGCCCGCGGTGGTGGTGGTCAACGAGAGCGCCGGAAAGTAGAGGATAGTCCGCGGCACCAAGTAGCCGATCACGGCCGCTCGTTGCGGAGGCTCGAGGCGGCGCATGACGGGGCCCACAATGAAGCCCATGAAGAGATCGGCGCCAGTCCATAGCGCGCCCGACAGCACGTGGATCCAATTCAAGTAAAAGAAGTTTCCGCCGGCGAGCGCAACGATCATAACGACCGGAAACGCGAGCACCCACCACGTCAGCTGTCGCGATAGCGGCACAGGCTGTGCGGCGATAGTTACGTTCATCTAGCCTCCCGCCGGCTGGTGCTCCGGCTTGGGCGGTATATCCGTGAAAGCCATCGGGCGATCCCACCAGTCGTGTTTGCGCCACCGCAGCTCTTCGGGCGTCGGGGCCGGCGGGAGTTTTTGCTCGAGCGCGGCCGCATAAGCCTCCGCGTAGCGGTCGACCATTCGCCCGACGGTAAACTGCTCCTCAACGCGCGCGCGGCAAGCTTTGCGATCGAGTGACGCGAGCTGCGGAACTTTTTGCGCCGCGTCCTCGATGCCGTCGCATAAGAACCCGGTTGCTCCGTCAACCACGATTTCGGGGACCGACCCAAGGCGCGAACCGAGCACCGGCGTTCCGCACGCCATTGCTTCGACCAGCGTAAGTCCGAAGCGTTCGGGGCGCGTGTTCATGTGCACGAGCGCAAGCGCGTTGCTCAAGAGCTCGTTGCGTGCCTCGCGCCGCACCTCGCCCAGAAACTGAATTTGCTCGCCGTCGATGTGCGGCTCGATCTCGTCGTGAAAGTACCGCTCGTCTTGCGGAATCGCCGCCATCTTCAATTGTTTTCCGCTGCGCTTGGCGATCTCGATCGCCAGATGTGCGCCTTTTTCGGGATGGAAGCGGCCTAAAAAAACGAGATACTCGCCGGGCTTTTCATTGAACGTAAAACCGGCCGGATCGATCCCGTTGTACGTGGTCGCCAGGTAGTGCAGGCCGGGGTCGCGATCGGCGTCGCTGATCGAACAGAAGAAGCTGCGCCACGCGCACGCGTAGTATGCGGCCAGAATGTTAGGGCTCGAGAATCCGTGGATCGTCGTGACGAGCGGCGGCGCTTTCGTGCCCAACGCGTAGGTCATCGGTTTCCAGTCGAGGTTATTGTGAATGAGGTCGAAATCGCCGGCGCGTTCGAAGAGCCGCCCCACGTGCAGCGCGGAAAAAACCTCGCCGTTGAGATTGGGATCCTCGCCGATGCCGCACGGCACGACCGACTCGAGCTTGCCTTCGAAGGCGGAGTTGCCGGTCGCAAAAAGCGTGACGTCGGCGCCGCGGCGGCGCATTCCGTCGGCGATATTGAAAGCGACTTGCTCCCACGGTCCATATCCGGACGGCGGCGTGGGCCACGTGATCGGCGCGAGAACCGCGACGCGAAGTCCGGAAAGTTTCATGCGCCGGCGCTGATGCCGGCTTTGAATACCGCGCGCGGAGCGCGTAGCGTCGTCAGATCTTTTCCGGCGTCGCGATCGAGCAGAAGCAGATCGGCGGGTTCGCCGGCCGCGAGCACGCCGCGATGCAGGCCGATAAGCTCTGCGGCCGTCGCGGTGGCTGCGTGCAGCGCTTGTTGCGCAGACATCCCAAGCAGCTTCTGCATGAGGATCACTTCCTCGGCGTACTTGTCGTGATAGTTGAAAGGCGTGCCTGCGTCGGAACCGCCCGCGATTTTCACGCCCGCTTCGAAAGCCCGGCGAATGTTTTTGAGCATATGCTCGCTGACCTCGCGCGCTTTGCGGACGACGTATTCGGGCTGGCCGCCCTTTTCCGCGTGCTCGACGATGCAGGTTGGGGCCGTTAAGGTCGGCACGAGATAGGCTCCCGTGCTTGCAAAGAGTGCGAGCGCTTCATCGTCGAGCATATGCCCATGCTCGATCGAATCGACTCCCGCGCGCAGCGCATTTTTTATGCCCGAGGTCCCGATGGCGTGCGCGGCGACGCGCATCGCGTGCCGGTGCGCCTCTTCGCACGCCGCGCGCATCTCCTCTTCGAGCAGTTGTGCCAAACCGGGTACCGCGCCCTTCGTCAGCACGCCGCCCGTGGCGATCAGCTTGATGCAGTCGGCGCCCGCTTTGCGCTGCTCGCGCACCGCTTTGCGCGCGTCCCACGGTCCGTCTATTTCGCGCCCCATGAACCAGCCGTGTCCGCCCGTCATGCATAAGATGAAGCCCGCCGCCGAAATCCGCGGACCGGTCAGACGGCCTTCGTTGACGGCGTCGCGGATGCGAATCGCGATCGCTTCCGATCCGCCCGGTTCGCGAATCGTCGTGACGCCGGAGCGCAAAGATTTCTGCGCGTTTTCGACCGCGCGGAGCATGCGTTCCAACGGCGGCATCGCCGCAATCGCGGACATCGGATCCGGTTCGCCGCTCATCTCCAAATGCGCGTGCGCGTTCACCAGGCCCGGAGTGACGCAAGCGGCCTCGTAATCGCATTTGCCGCCGGCCTCGCGCAGCTCGCGCACGACGCCGTCTTCGATCAGGAGATCGACGTTTTTGCGCGGCGCATCCAGCGAGCCGTCGTAAAGGATTCCGGCGCGCACGATCACTGTGAGACCGACCTTTCCATGGCTTGAAATGTTTTGCTGCTGAGCTCGTGTCCGAGCACGACGGCGATGAAGCGCGAAGCCGCGCGCACTTTGTCGAGGTTTACGCCGGTTTCGATGCCCATGCCGTGCAACATGTACAACAGATCTTCGGTTCCAAGATTGCCGGTCGCGCCCGGCGCATAAGGACAGCCCCCGAGTCCGCCGCTGCTCGAGTCGAAGATCGCAACTCCGTGTTGGAGCGCGGCGTAGACGTTGGCGAGCGCCGTGCCGCGCGTATCATGGAAATGGAACGCGATCTTGTCGATGTCGCACTCGCGCAGGAGCGGCGGAACGAGTTCGTCGACTTGGCTCGGAACGCCGACGCCGATCGTGTCGCCGATCGAGACTTCGTCGCAGCCCAAATCGAATAACCTGCGCGTCACGTCGACCACGGCAGACGGCAGAATCTCGTCACCGAACGGCGAGCCGAACGCGGTTGAGACGTACCCGCGCACCCAGAATGCGTTTTCTCTGGCGTTGCGCACGACGTCGCTAAACGTTTCGATCGACTCGTCGATCGTCATGTTGATATTGCGTTTGGCGAATTCTTCCGAAGCCGCGGTAAAAACGGCGATCGCGTTCGCGCCGGCTTCCTTCGCGCGTTCGAGGCCGCGAACGTTCGGGGTGAGCACCGGGTAGCGCACGCCCGGCGCCTTGTGGATCCGGGCGAAGACTTCCGCCGCGTCGGCCAGCTGCGGAATGGCTTTCGGGCTAACGAACGACGTCGCTTCGATCAGCGTGAGCCCGGTTTCGCTCAAGAGATCGATGTAACGAACTTTGTCGCGGGTCGAAACGATCGCATGCTCGTTTTGAAGACCGTCGCGCGCGCCCATTTCGCAGACGCGGACGAATTTTGGAATGCTCATTTCCAGCCGGGCGGGCGCTGCTCGAGAAACGCGCGCAAACCCTCTTGCCCTTCGTCGGATACGCGCTGGGCCGCGGTCGCCCCGGCCGTAATCTCGAGCGTCTCGTCGTACGGCGTCTCGCGCACGCGGGCGATGAAGTTCTTTGCCGCGGCGATCGCGCTTGGGCCCGCACTCAAGACTTCGCTGACGACGCGTTCGATCGCAACATCGAGCGTGTCGGCAACCACGACTTCGTGCACCAGCCCGATCGCCTGCGCGCGCTTTGCATCGAAACGTTCGCCGGTCAGAAAGAGCGCGCGCGCATGAGATGCGCCGATCTTCGCCAGAACGAACGGCGAAATGACCGCGGGAATGATGCCGAGTTTGACCTCGGTAAATCCAAAGACGGCATCCGCCGCTGCGATGACGACGTCACAAACGGCGGCTAAACCCGCGCCGCCGCCCAGCGCGGCGCCCTGAATTTTCGCAATGACGGGTTTCGGGCAGCCGTCGATAGCGCGAAACATTGCCGAAAGCGCGCGCGCGCCCGCGACGTTTTCTTCGTGCGTGAGCTCCAACGATTCGCGCATCATGGCTACGTCGGCGCCGCCGCAGAAAGCCTTGCCCTCGCCCGACAGCACGACCGCGCGCACGGCCGGATCGCCCGCCAAGCGCTCGAAGGTGGAACGCAGCTGATCGATCAAATCGCCGTTGAGTGCGTTTCGAACTTCGGGCCGGTTCAGCCGGACCTGCGCGACCGGGCCGCCCACGTGACAGCGAAGGAGTTCGGGCATGCACAATCGCTTCTCGCTCTCATCCGTCGCGGCCTCGCCTGCGTTAGTATAGTAGGGAATGCAAACCGGAAAAACGGTCTACCGGCACTCGGCCGTCGCGCGATTGACGCACTGGCTTTTCGTTATCGCGTTTCTGGCTTTAGTGAGCAGCGGCTTGCAGATTTTTAATGCCGCTCCCTACCTGGATGCATCCGACAAAACCGATCCGGCGCGGCGCGTCCTGCAGATTTACGCGCCTGCGGAGAACGTCGGAAGCACGATCGTATTCGGCCACGCGTTTAACACCACAGGCTGGCTGGGCTGGACCGACGATGGGATGGGCGGGAAAACCGGGCGCGCATTTCCCGGCTGGATCACGATCCCGTCCTACCAAGATCTGGCCGACGGCCGCACCTGGCATCTTTTTTTCGCTTGGATCATGGTGTTCTGCGGCATTGCTTACCTGATCTGGGGATTCGCGCGGCACGATCTTCGCGAGCTCGTTTTGCGGCCGGCGGATTTTCGCAAACTGCTGCCGATGCAACTTTACTATCTACGCCTGCGCAAAGAGCCGCCGCCTCATGGGAAATACAATCCGCTTCAAAAACTCGCATACACGCTCGTGCTTTTTGTTTTTGCTCCGCTCATCGTCTTGAGCGGATTGGCGCTCTCGCCCAGCTTCGACGCAACGTTTCCTTGGGTGACGGTCATCTTCGGCGGGCGCCAGTTCGCGCGGCTCTGGCATTTCGTGCTAATGCTTGCGCTCTGCGGATTCTTCGTGATGCACGTGATTCTCGTGGCCACCAACGGGCTGCGCAATCATATCACGTCGATGATCACCGGGCGCTACAAACTCGGCGCGCACGATGGCGTGGGCGTATGAAGCGCAAGCTGTTTATCGCCTCGAGTCTTTCGGCCGCGCTTGCCGGATGCGGCGCCATCGGCACGAAGCTAAATGAAAGCGATCGCATGCACGCGATCCTGGGCGCGGGCGAAAAGCTCGATCTCGCGCTGATCGGTACGCACGGACTAGTGCGTGAGTATGCCGCAAGCGACATTTCGCGCGAGTTTCCGATTAACTCGTTCGACACACCCACGGATGCCGCGTACGCGCACATGATCGGCAGCGCCTTTGCTTCATTCCGCTTGCGCGTCAGCGGTATGGTAGACCGGCCGCTCGCGCTTTCGCTCGCGCAGTTGAACGCGATGCGGCAAACGGTTCAAGTCACGCGCCACGACTGCGTCGAGGGATGGAGTGCGATCGCACAATGGGGTGGCGTGGCATTGCGCGACATCATCGCACTGGCGGCCCCGCGCAAAGGCGCCGGGTTCGTCGTCTTCCATACGTTCGATCGCGATGCCGACGGCGTTCCGTATTATGAAAGCCTGGATTTCTCCCAGGCCCTGCATCCGCAGACGCTGCTCGCGCTGCGGCAAAACGGCGCGCCGATCGCGCCCGACCGCGGCGCGCCGGTGCGGCTGAAAATTCCGACGCAACTCGGTTACAAGAGCGCAAAATGGGTGCGTCATATCGAGGTGGTGCCGTCGCTGTCGCACCTGTTCGGAGGCAAGGGCGGTTACTGGGAGGACCAAGGATACCAGTGGTACGCCGGCATCTAATGCTCGCTTAAGGGAGCACTCGAACGGCTGGTTGAACCCCCGCGTTCTACCTCTCGGAAGGAGTCGTTTGATGAAGCTAGTTCTCTCCGGGCTTTCCTTGGTATTGCTGACGGCCTGCGCGAGCGCGAGCGCCGCGATGCAGGCGCCGAAATATAACAATCCGCCGCCGGGGATGGTGGTCCAAGACGTGGTGTCCTATCTCTCCGGCGAGGCCATGAATTCGAAGTGGCATATCGTTTCGAGCCGCGTTGCCGTCGGAAGGCAAAACGGCAAGCAGCCGGCCTATCAATGGTACCTTTCGATCTACGCTCCCGCCGCGAACGGCTGGACGCTGGCTTACCGCTCGCCGGGCCCCGGCACGACGGTGCTGACGAAAGTCACCAAGGCCAATGGCGCGCAGCTCTACTTCCCGATGCAGTCGGTGAAGATCGTGGGCGGCGCCGAACTCGAACAGCCGGCCGTGCAAGACGCCGTGGTCACGGTGCACGAACAGGCCGCCGATTGCGGCAGTTCGACGGTCGCCGTCTTTGGCGCGGGCCGATCGATGAAACCTTCGGTGCACGTCGCCGTTCAAAACGGCTGCCAGCTCGACGCGAAGATCGTGAAGTACGGTAACATGCAAGCCGTGCAGCTCAGCGGTCCGTATTACGGTCCGAAAGCGGCCATGTGCTGCCCGACCAAACCCTCGGCAACCGCGAAGCTCACCAATTCCGGCGCGATCCGCGGCTGGAACGTGACGCCGAACTACTTCAGAATAGACAAGACGATCCGCTAAGGGGTTACTCCGTCGATCGATCGATGAGATCCATCAACGATCGATCGACGGGCATCCGCTCAAGGCCGCGCGGATAATCGCCGTCGGCGTGCTCGGATGTGAACCGCTTTGAAATAGCGGCGAGATACTCAAAATTTTCCCAGAGCTGCGGCGAGGTCTGCTCGCGCACGAATGTCGTAACCGGCGCGAGCGCTTGCCAGTTGCGCAGCACGACGTACGACCACGCATCGCATGCGATGTCGCGATCGATGATCCCTCGCTTGACGAATAGTCCCAGGCTTTCGAAGAAGTTTGCAACCGTGCCGATCGCTTGATACTCGTCCACGAAGGGCAACTGCGCGATTTTCCGCGCTTCGTTAACATCCGTCAGCCGTTTCGGCAGTTCGAACGAAACGAAGCTTTGCGCCTCGCGAAACTCCGGCGACTCCAGCGTCTCGCGACACTCCGTGAGGGCGACGATCTGATTGCTGCCGCGCATGTGGCGCAGCTGCAGCAATGCCGCGATCGCTGAAGCCGCGATGACGACAAACGTGCCGAGCGTTCCAATCGCGGTTAACCATTCAGGTGACATTGCTGTCTCCGATAAAATCGAGCAGCGAATTGTCCTGCGGCATGCGCCTTTTGTTCGCCGGGAAGCTGCCGCCGGGATGCGCTCGCAAGTAGTCATCCGACAATACGGCCATGTACTCGAAATTTTCCCAAAGCGCAGGCACGCCGATTTTTTGCCGCACGTAAACAATGACCGGAGCGAGCGCCGTCCAATTGCGGACGACGCTCCAGCACCAGAAGTCGCACGCCAGCTCCTGGTCGATAATCCCGTTCTTGACGAACATTCCCATGCTTTCAAAAAAATTAGCGACCGTCCCGATTTGCTTATATTCGCCGGTGAAGGGGATCTGAGAAATTTTCGCGCGCTCCGCCGGGTCTTTTAAGCGCTTAGGCAGTTCGAAGGAAACGAAGTTTTGCGCTTCTCCGAACTCGGGGGACTCGAGCGTCTCGCGGCACTCGGTCAGCGCGACGATTTGGTTGCTGCCGCGCATGTGGCGCAGTTGGAAGAGCGCAGCCGCGGCCGAAGCGGCGATGACGACGAACGTGCCGAGCGTTCCGAACGCGGTCAACCACTCAGGCGACATCGTCACATCCTGAATATGCCGAAACGTGTTTCGGCAAGCGGGGCGTTCGCGGCGGCTTCCAATCCCATGGCCAGCACTTTGCGCGTTTCAAGCGGATCGATGATGCCGTCGTCCCACAATCGCGCGGTCGAATAATACGGACTGCCTTCATGTTCGTACTTCGCAAGGATCGGTTCTTCGATTTTCGCTTTTTCGGCGGGCGCGATGTCGCCTTTGACGGTCGAGAGTACGCTTGCCGCTTGCTGCCCGCCCATCACGGAGATTCTTGCGTTGGGCCACATCCAGAGTTGGCGAGGGGAATAAGCTCGTCCGCACATGCCGTAGTTGCCGGCGCCAAAGCTTCCGCCGATAATGACGGTGAACTTCGGCACCTCGGCGCAAGCGACGGCCATCACCAGTTTGGCGCCGTCCTTGGCGATGCCGCGATTTTCGTACTCGCGGCCGACCATGAAGCCGGTGATGTTCTGCAAAAACAGCAGCGGTGTACCGCGCTGCACGCAGAGTTCGATGAAGTGCGTGCCCTTGAACGAACTCTCGCTGAACAGGATGCCGTTGTTGGCAAGGATCCCGATCGGGTGCCCTTCGATGCGCGCGAACCCGGTGACGAGCGTCTTTCCGTAGCGGGCCTTGAACTCGTGAAAATCCGATCCGTCCACGAGCCGTGCGATGACTTCGCGCACGTCGTAACCCACGCGGTTGTCCGACGGCACGACGCCGTATAATTCTTTGGGGTCGTATTTCGGCGGTTCGGGCTTGGAGGCGTCCCACTGCCGCGGAAGTTCGCGGTGCAGGTTCGCAACCACCGAACGCACGATTGCCAGCGCGTGCGGATCGTCCTCGGCAAAATGATCGGCAACGCCCGATAGGCGCGTGTGCACGTCGGCGCCGCCGAGATCTTCGGCGGTGACGATCTCGCCGGTGGCGGCTTTCACGAGCGGCGGACCTCCCAGAAAGATCGTGCCGTTATCTTTGACGATGATTGTTTCGTCCGACATCGCGGGCACGTATGCGCCGCCTGCAGTGCACGAGCCCATGACCGCGGCGATCTGTGGAATCCGCTTGCCCGACATGCGAGCTTGGTTGTAGAAGATCCGGCCGAAGTGATCGCGATCGGGAAAAACTTCGGCCTGCAGCGGCAGAAACGCGCCTCCGGAATCGACGAGATAAATGCACGGCAAATGATTTTGCTCGGCGATTTCCTGCGCGCGCAAATGTTTCTTGACCGTCATCGGATAGTACGTGCCGCCCTTGACGGTTGCGTCGTTGGCGACGATCACGCAGTGCTGGCCTTCGACGATCCCGATTCCCGTGACGATACCGGCGGCCGGCGCGTCGCCGTCGTACATCTCGTAAGCGGCCAGCGGAGAGAACTCCATGAAAAACGATCCCGGATCGATGAGCGCATCGACGCGTTCGCGCGCGGTCAATTTCTTGCGCTTGCGGTGCCGCTCGGTGGCTTCGGGTCCGCCGCCTGATCGCGCGGCAGCCAGCGCCTCGCGCAGCTGAGCGGTCAAGCGCGTCATGTTTTCGAAATTGCGTTTATACGTATCGGTCTGAAGATTCAGCCGGGTCTGCAGGACAGCCATGCGAGCGCGCTTTCGTTAAACGCGGATTAACCCCGTTTCCAAGCAGCCTTTAACCCCGTTGCGCCGTCCATCCGCTACAATGTGGGAGATATGGCTACCGCGTTAACGCCCCGTACCGACGTCGCCGGCATCTATCGTCCGGCGGGTCAACTCGACGCCGCGACCGCGCTTGCTCCTTATAAGGGAGCATGGAACTCCCGTTTGGCGGCGCACCTGCTGCGCCGCGCCGGATTCGGTTCTTCGCCGGACGAGGCCGCCAAATACGCAAGCATGGACGTCCACTCCGCCGTCGACGCGTTGATCGATTTCCCATCTACCGACGGCCTGCCGGCGCCCGACGAACTCTACGATCCGCGCGCCGCGCTGATGCAGTACTTGCAGCCGGGCATGCGTCCCGCCGCTCTCGACGACATGACCAAACGCAAAATCGGCCAAGACGTGCGCCGGCACGAGCGGCAGTCGATCATTGCGCTGCAGCGCTGGTGGCTCAACCGGATGCTCGCGACGCCCGCGCCGCTGCAAGAGAAGATGGCGCTCTATTTCCACGGACACTTTACGTCGGCGGCCATTCAAAAAGGCGTTTCGCCGATCATGGTCTTCAATCAAAACCAACTTTTCCGCGCCAATGCGCTCGGCAATCTGCGCGACCTGACGTGGCAAGTCTCGATCGATCCGGCCATGATGATCTATCTGGATAACGCGCGCAGCGATCCGCAGCATTCCAACGAGAATTACGCGCGCGAGCTGATGGAGCTGTTTACGCTGGGGGTCGGAAACTACACCGAACAGGACGTGCGCGAATCCGCGCGCGCTTGGACCGGATGGGTGCTCCGTCCGCGCGACGGCACCGTGCAGTTCGTTCCGTTCCGCCACGATAACGGCAGTAAGACGTTCCTGGGAGAGACCGGAAACTTCGCCGGACGCGATATCGTGAACATCATCTTCAAGCAGCCGGCGAGCGCAGCGTTTTTTGCGAACAGCTTGTTGAACTTCTTCGTGTACAACGGCCCGGAGCCGCAACTCGTCGACGCGGTGGCAAGGCTGATCCGTAAGAACGACTTCAATATCAAACCGGTCATCTCGACACTGCTCCGCAGCAACGTTTTCTACTCGAGCCGCGCCTACCGCGCCCTCGTCAAGAGCCCGGTCGAATTTGTGATCGGCGCCTACAAAGCGCTGGGCGCCAAACAGGTCGACGATAGCGCACAGCGCGCGCTCGTGCAGATGGGACAGATCCTGTTCTATCCGCCCAACGTTGCGGGCTGGCCGGGCGGAGCGAATTGGCTGACGAGCCAAACGGTTATCGCGCGCGAGAATTTCTTGGCCGCTATCGTTAATTCGCCGATGATGGACGGAGTCGACTGGATGCAGAAGATGCCGCTCAAAGCGTCGCAGGCGGCGAAGGATCTGGTCGCCGCCGTTCTTTACGGCGACGCCTCGGAACAAGGCGTCGCGCAACTGACCGATTATCTCAACGGCGCAGGAACGTCGGCACTCGGCATGCTTTCGGGCGAGAACTATCCCGAACGCATTCGCGGAGCCGCGTATTTAACGATGGCCATGCCGGCCTACCAGTTGAACTGAGGGACGACGATGAAACGCAGAAACTTTTTGGCCGGAACGCTCAGCGGACTCGCAGTGGTTGCGAATACGCAGCACGTCTTCGCACAGGCCCTCTCGCAGGCTCCGCTTCCGGGATTGCCGGGCGCCGCGAACCGTTGCCTGGTGCTGATCAATCTGCAAGGAGGAAACGACGGACTCAACTGCGTCGTGCCCTTCGCAAATCCGCAGTATTATCAGCTGCGTCCGACGATCGGCGTCCCGCGCAACGACGTGCTGTCCATCAACGACAAGGTCGGGTTCAATCCGACGATGCGTTCGTTCAAGTCAATGTACGACAAGGGCATGATTGCGGTCGTGCAGAGCGTGGGTTATCCCAACCCCGACCATTCGCATTTCCGCTCTACCGAAATTTGGCAGACGGCCGCGCCGGACAAATACGAGCACACCGGCTGGCTCGGACGCTACTTGGATCAGGCCAACCTTCCCAAGGACAACCTGTTTAACGGCGTTGCACTGGCACAAGTGCTGCCCGAAGTCATGGTTGCCGGCAAGACCGACGTGCCAGCCATCGCGCAGATTAACGGCTACGGACTGATCAGCGACCGCAATAGTTCGGCAAGCATGACATATACCAAGCTCGTCAGCGATAACCGGCTGCCGTTCAGCTCGCCGTATCTCGCGCACGTCGCCGAGATCGAAGATCACGCGCAGAAAGGCTCGCAAGAACTTCCGAAGCTGATCGCCGGCTACAAACCGGCCGGCGCGTACCCGGCGACGCCGCTCGGCCGCAGCTTAGCGTTGGCCGCGCAGATCGTCGGCAGCAATTTGGGAACGCGCGTGCTCTACGTTCAGCA
>DASUIF010000012.1:0-55524 GCA_036273135.1 Candidatus Rubrimentiphilum sp. | reverse complement strand
GGCGCGGCGGCGCTGCTCGGATCCTACGAACGCGCGTACGATTCGACCTACGCTAATCCGTTGGCCGCGGCACTGGCCGCGTACAATGCGGGGCCCGGCGCGGTAAGCGCCTACCATGGCGTGCCGCCGTACGCCGAGACGCGCGACTACATTAACGATGTCATCGACCGGTGGGCAAAGATTACCGGGTATGAAACGCCAATACAACGCCCATGAAACGTGCTATTGCGGCGGTTTTTCTTGCGTCTGCGGTGCTCGCCGGATGCGGCAGCGTAACCAACGGCATAGACTTTAAAGCGCCGGCCGGCTGGAATTCGACGCCTTCGATTCTCGGACGAATGCAGGCTTGGATAAAGAAGGCCCGCGACAACAAACAGGACGAGATGGTCTTCCTGGTTCGCGGATCGAACGCGAACGTCGACATCAAGAATATCCCGCAGGCCGGGATGGGCTCGATATCGATGGCGAAGCAGTCGACGATAACGATTTGCGGAAACCAGAAAGCGCAGTTTGTCAGCGGCGTCGGCTCCGGTCACAGCGGACAAAAAGAAGCGCTCGAAATGGTATCGGCCACGGTCGGTCAGGACGGCTTCGTGAGCATGTATATCCGCCCGTACTCCGATCCGGCAGATCCCGCCGCCGAAGCGGCGATCCGTTCGCTTTGCCCGGCTAAGAGCTAAAACAGTCCACTAAAAAGGCCTGTACGAGATTCCACGAATCGGCGACGGCGTTGCCGATCGCTTCGTCGGAGAATCGATCCTGGCCGGCCACGGCGCGCGGCGTGCCTTGCCGGAAGAATGCATGACCGACCGCGGGGTAGACTTCGAGCCGGTAGGTTGCGCCGTGCGCGTCAAGTTCTTTGCGTATGCGATCGATATCGTCGCGCGGAATACCCCCGTCTTCGGCGCCGAAGCATAAGAGCAGCGGCGCGCGAATCTTTTCGATCTCTTCCAGCGCGCCCGGCTCGCCGCTGCCGAACGGCTTGGCGATCGAGCCGCCGTAGAAACAGATAGCGCCGTCGATCTCCGCAAGCGTCGCGCTCAAAAACGCAACCGAACCGCCCATGCAAAATCCCCACGTCGCGATCTTGCCGTCGCGCACGAAGTCCTGTTGCTTCAGCCAGGCAATCGCCGCGTTCAAATCGGCATAGAGGCTCGCGCGCGTGACGCTCTTGCGCGCCTCCATTGCCGTCTGCATGGACGATTCTTCATACGCCAGATCCAAGTTCGGATGGGTGCGGTGATAATAGTTGATGGCAAGCCCGACATAGCCGGCCGCGGCCAGCATGTCGGTCACGCGGCGCATCTCGGCGTTCACGCCGAAGACCTCTTGCAGCACGATAACTGCCGGGTGAGGCCCGGAGCCGGACGGAGGCCGCGCAAGATAGGAATCCATCTCCGACCCGTCGACAGAAATATTCACAGCCTGACTTATCATCGCTCTCCTCTTCCCCGGGAGGCCTCCACTTATGCCCGCGGCTACAACGGCTCCTATGGACCGGCTCCAGATCGTCACCGTGCCGCAGCCCCACAGGCTGCCCAGCTTTGCCGAAGAAGTCGCCGCCGGTTTGGGTGCCGGTCCGAAACGGCTGAACTCCAAGTACTTCTACGATGCGGTCGGCTCGGCGCTCTTCGATGCAATCACGCAGCTGCCGGAGTACTATTTGACCCGCGCGGAGACCGCCATCTTGCGCGAGTGGGGTTGGGAGATCGTTCGCGCTCTGGGCAACCCGGTCGAGTTTGTGGAACTCGGCAGCGGCAGCGCGGCCAAGACGCGCATTTTGATCGAAGAGGCGCTGCGCGTTCAACGCGCGCTGCGTTATTCGCCGATAGATATCTCAGCGGACGCGCTGCGCGCATCGGCCGGTTCGCTGGTCGAAAGTTATCCGGAGCTGCGCGTCACCGGTTACGCCGCGGATTATTTTTCCATCCTCGATACGCCGCATTTGCGGCGCAGCGATCAGAAAGTGCTCTTCATGTTCATGGGATCCAATATCGGAAACTACGAGCCCAAAGAGGCTGCCGCGCTGCTGACGCGCATCGCGGCGCTGCTCAAGCCCGGAGACGGCCTGCTGCTGGGCGCCGATCTCAAGAAAGACGAACGCGACCTCAGGCTCGCCTACGACGACCCTGCCGGCGTAACGGCCGCCTTCAACAAGAATCTTCTGGTGCGGATTAACCGTGAGCTCGGCGCGGATTTTAACGTCCGCAGCTTCAGCCACGTGGTCGAGTACGACGAGAAGTCCGGCGGATTACATTCGTACCTGCAAGCGGAAAGCGCTCAAGACGTCACGCTTGCGCGGACCGGCACGCGGGTGCACTTTGAGAAAGGCGAACGCATTCATACCGAATCGGCTTACAAGTATTCGCTCGAAGGGATCGGCGAAATGGCACGGGCGTCCGGGATGCACGTCGCGCGGACGTGGCAGGACGAGGCGCGGCGCTTTAGCGTCAACCTGCTGGTGCTCGCATCATGATCGCGCGAGCCGCCGCGTTCTTTCTCGCAACCGTCTTCTCGCTTTCAGCCGCAGCGGTGGCCGCTCCGCGGCCGGTGCAGCCGGAGGATCTTTTCAAGTTCACGTTTATCACCGGGCCGCAGATCTCACCCGATGGGACGCGCGTCGTTTTTTCGGCTACGCGTCTGAACGGTCCGAAAGAAACGTACGATACCACCCTGTACCTCATCCCGGCGGCCGGCGGCGCTCCCAGGGCGCTCGGAAATACGGGGCGCGACGGCGAACCCGTGTGGTCGCCCGACAGCCGCACGATCGTCTTCACGCGCGGGCCTGCGAAAAAAGGCGAGCGCGCCCAGCTCTTTGTCTACGACGTCGCGACAGGCCGCGTGCGTCAGCTCACGCATGTAAAACAAGGCGCGAGCGGCGCGGTGTTTTCGCACGACGGGAAACGCATCGCGTTTCAAGTCGTTTCGATCGACCCCGCGCCCGCGGCGCACATCAATTTCGCCGCGGCCGGCTTCAAAGCCAAAAAAGATCAAGTCAAGAGCGACGTGCGCGTCATCGACCAGATGCATTTTCAAGCCAACGGAGCGGGATACGTTTACGATCGCCATCCGCACATTTGGGTCATGGAGGCCGACGGCAGCGGCGCTCACGCACTCACGAGCGGAATCTGGGCCGAGAGTAATCCGCGCTGGTCTCCCGACGATAAGACGATCGCGTTCGACTCGCTCCGCTACAACTCGCCGAGTCTGGGTCCGAACGACATCTACACGATTCCGTCCGCGGGCGGCGCGATGCGCAAGCTCGCCTCTCATCAGCCTTCGAACAACCTGCTCGATTTCGATACCGGTCACGAGATTTGGTACTTTAGCGGCGGCGTGCGTGATCCGGCGGAGTTTCCCGCGCTGGTAAAATCGCTCCCCGACGGCTCCAGCCGAAAGACGGTCGTGCCCCTCAATGAGGTCGATTTCGGCGATGCGGTGCTGGCCGACATGGGAGAGCCCGGCGGCTTATGCGGACCGTTTTTTGCACCCGGTGAAACCTTCGCGCTCATGAACGTCGAGGCGCCGGGATACAGCGCGCTCGTAAAACTCGATCCGAAAACCGGCGGGATTACGAAGCTGACTTCCGCGGGTGAAGCCTCGGATTGCTCGATGGACGCGAGCGGACGCTACGCGGCCTACACGCTTTCGGATTTCACGCATCCGCGCGAAGTCTACATTATGGATCTTGCGACCGGAGCCAGCCGCCGGATCACGAGCATGAACGATGCGCTCCTTGGGCAGCTCCAGCTTTCGACTCCGCAGCCGTTCATGGTGGCAGACGACGCCGGATTTCGGGTGCGCGCGTGGTTCATGCCGGCCATCGGGTCGAAACCGGGCGAACGAAGGCCCACGATTCTCGATATTCACGGCGGTCCCCAGACGCAGTTCGGCGAGACGTTTTTTCACGAGTTGCAGTTTTGGGCCGGTCAAGGATACAACGTCGTCTTCAGCGATCCGCGCGGAAGCGTCGGGTTCGGCTATCCTTTTGAAGAGGCGCTCGCCAAGCGTTGGGGAGCGGCGATGTTCGACGACGTGCAGCGCGTCATGGACGCCGCGATCAAACGTCCCGGCGTAGACGCCAACCGCTTGGGCGTCGCGGGCGGAAGCTACGGCGGTTACGCGACGTTGTGGGTCGTCGGTCACACGCACCGCTACAAAGCGGCGATTGCCGAGCGCGTCGTCAGCAATCTAGCGACCGAACAACTCGCAGCCGATCTCGCATCGGACAACGCGCTGGGCGGCCGCTACTCTTGGGGACTACCCTGGCAAGCGGGCAACCAGTACATGCAGCAATCGCCGATTTCGTATGTGGCCAACGCGGTGACGCCACTGCTGATCCTCCATTCAGAGGAAGATACGCGTACGCCGATCGATCAGACGCTGCAGTGGTTCAACGCCGCGAAAATCATCGGGCACGAACCGATCGAGTACGTCGTCTTCCCCGGCGAAAATCACGATCTCTCGCGCACCGGTTCGCCGATCCACCGCGTCGAACGTTTACACGTGCTCGCGCAATGGTTCGCGCGGTACTTCCGTCCTTAGGCCAACGCCGTTCATTGTGACTGCCACGTCGTGGTTCCGGACGAGTCGTTGACGTAAAGGCCGTAAGCTCCGCTGGTGTAGGAGCCGCCGTACACGCGAAGGGTGTGCGAGGCGTCGAAGATCTTCATGACGGGATCGTCGGTGGTGGATTGGCCGAACGTTTCGCGGATATTGCCGCTGTTGTCGTAAAGGTCGATCACAGGGCCGCCCTCTGTGCCCTCGGCGAAGGCGCCTTCGATGGCTCCTTTGGTGTTGTAGAGCCGGATGACCGGGCGGGCCTGGTCGGAAAGATAGAGGCCCATCCTATATGTGCCGCTGTCGTCGGTTAGATAAATGCCGGGCTGGCTCGCGCCGTTCCATCCGAGCATAAGTCTGCGCTTGCCGGATTTGTCGTAGAGCCCGAAACCCGAACTCCCGACGCGAACGGTCCCGTTCGCATTTGAAAAGGCGATCTGTCTCTGCTGAGCGATCGTCGCGCCGCCGGCGAGCAGCGCCAGGAAGCCGGCGAACGAACAAACCAGCAGCCGTTTGAGAACTTTCGATTGCCGTTCCAAACGCTCGAGGCGAGCGGACAGTAGGTCAAATTGCGAACGCTCTATCATAGTAAAGAGCCTCCTTTAGATGGCGTCTAAGACAGATGCGCTTCGAGGCCGTTCCCAAGTGTCATCCCCGCTCTACCCGGCGGTGCGGCGCGTCGCCACCCGTTCGAGCGCGCGGAAGGCGGTATCGGCCGCAATGGCCAGGAGCGCGGCTGGGATGCTTCCTGCGAGCGTCTGTTCCAAGTAGCGGCGTTGCAGACCAAAGAATATCTCGTTTCCCAAACCACCCGCGCCGACATATCCGCCGAGCGTCGCGATCGCGATCAGCGCGACCGTCGCCAGCCGCAGCCCGCCGATGAGAACGGGCGACGCGAGCGGCAGTTCGACGCGCCAAAATTGCTGGCGGCTCGACATGCCGATGCCGCGCGCCGCGTCGAGTTGCGCGCGCGGAACGGCGCGCAGCGCGGCGGCGATGTTGCGGACCAGGATGAACTGCGCGTAAATCGCAAGCACGGCGACGACCGGTGCGGCGCCCAATCCGAAATATCGGACCAGCACGGCGAGCAATGCCAGCGATGGCATCGCATAGAGCGCGCCGAGCAAACCCAGCAGAGGCGCCGAAACGCGCGGCACGCGCGCCGCGAAGATCCCCAGCGGAAGTGCGAGCGCAAGTGCGATTGCGAGCGCCGCAAAGACGAGCCCCAGGTGTTGCAGCGTCAGCACGCCGATGAGGCGCCAGTGCGAGAAGAGGTAACTCAACGCTCTACACTCAGAGCGTTGCGCAGCGAATCATAGCGCCGCAGGTCCGCTTTGACGGCGAAGAGCTGCGCGATGTACGTGTTAGCGGGCGCGCGCAGCATCTCGTCGGGTGCGGCGTATTGCAACAACTTGCCGTCGCGCATGACGGCGATACGATCAGCTAGACGCAGCGCCTCCTCCACGTCGTGCGTGACGAAGAGAACGGTCGTTTGCAGCGTGCGGACGATCCGCAGCAGCTCGTCTTGCAGCGAGCGGCGCGCAATCGCGTCGACGGCGCCGAACGGCTCGTCCATCAGCAACACTTGCGGTTCCGCGGCGATCGCGCGGGCGACGCCCACGCGCTGCTGCTCGCCGCCTGAAAGCTCCCGGGGAAAGCGCGAGCGGTAACGTTGCGGGTCGAGTTCGACGAGTTCGAGCAACTCGTCGGTGCGCCGCGCGATCCGCTCGCGATCCCAATGCAAGAGCTCCGGAACGACGGCGATGTTTTGCGCCACCGACATGTGCGCGAAGAGCCCGACGGCTTGGATGACGTATCCGGTAGCGCGGCGCAGCGCGGTCGGTTCGATGGACGCGACGTCGCGGCCGCCGACGGTCACCGTTCCGCTTCTCGGCGTCACCAAGCGGTTGACGGTGCGCATCAGCGTACTTTTTCCGCAGCCGGAGGGCCCGAGCAGCACCGTAAAACTTCCGGCCGGAATTTCGAACGAAACGCCGTCCACCGCGTTGCGGTCGGCTTGCGGATAACGCGCGACGACCGAGTCGAAGCCGACGCTTACGCTAATAGACGAACTCCGACGCGACGTCGGCGGGGTCGCGCTTGTTGATATCGACTTCGACGTTCAGCCGGCGCAAAGCGATATCCGTCAATCCTTCCGTTACGCGATTCAGCGTACCGGGGATGTCCAACCGGTGAATTTTCAAGAGGTCCAGCCGAATGACCGGCGCGATATTATAAGCCGGCCAGAAGCTCCGGTCGTCGCGTAGAACGTAGAGGTCGTCCGCTGCGATGCGCGCGTCGGTCGTGAAAGCGGTCGCGACGTCGGCATCGCCGTGCGCCAGCGCTTCGTACTGCAAACCGATGTCGAACGTGCGCACGCTCTTGAACTTGAAACCGCCGTAAAACCTTTGCAGCCCTGGAAGCGCGTCTGCGCGCGCGACGAATTCGGGTACGGCCGCAAGCCGGAGCCGGGGGGCGGCGGCCGCACATTGCGAGAGCGTGCGCACGTTGAATTTTTGAGCCACTGCGCGCGTCACAGCCAAACCTTGCGAGTCGCTGCCGGGTGATGGATTGAGCAGTGACAATCCAAACCGCTTCTGAAACTCGCGTTTGACCGTGTCGTAGACCGCGTTGGCGTTTCTTAGGGGTTCAAGGTGTAGAACGTCAATCAGAGCCGTGCCGGTATATTCCGGATAAATCTGAATATCGCCGCGCCGAATTGCGGCCATAGCGATCTGCGTGCTGCCCAGATTCATGTGCCGCTCGACCTTGAAGCCTTCCCGTTCCATGACGGCGGCATAGATCTCGGCTACGGTGATGTTCTCGCTGAAGTTCTTGGAACCGATACGAATCGCATTCGAGCGGCCACAATGTGGCAGAGCGAGTGCGGAGCCGGCGAGCGCGATCGCGCGAGCGCGTGTGAGATTCACGTTTTTACCTCCAGCCGCCGTTGAGCGGAACCCAGTGCGAATTCCGATGCCAGCGCGATTGCTGCGATCGTTCCCGCGCCGAGAAAGAGCAGTTGCGGCTCATTAGCCTGCAGACCCGTTGTAATATATTCTCCGAGTCCGCCCGCGCCGATGAACGCAGCGAGGACGGCACTCGCAATCACTTCGGTCGCCGCGGTGCGTACGCCGGCAAAAAGAATCGGAAACGCAAGCGGCAATTCCACGCGCGTAAAGATTTGCCGGCCGGTCATGCCGAGTCCGCGCGCCGCATCGACCGCCGCTGTCGGAACCGCGCGAAATCCGAGATCGGTGTTAATCACGATCGGCGGAATCGCGAGCAGCGCGAGCGCCGCCACCGCCGGCGTAAATCCGATGCCGAATAAGGGAAGCATAAAGGTGAGCACGGCCAAGCTCGGGATGACGCGTCCGATGTTGGCGGCCGTCAGTACGGGAGAACGCGCGAAACTACGGTGAGAAGCCAAAATGCCCAGCGGAGTCCCGGCGGCGGCGCCCGCCGCCAGTGCGGCTGCCGCCAACTCGAGATAGGTGATGACGTGCTGCCAGAAATCGGGCCAATTCATCGTTTCCGAGTGATTCCGCGCGGCGCGGCGAATCCCAGGTCTTCCGATGCTTTCGCAGCCTAGACCGCAGCCGGCGGCCGAGTCCGTCGTCCGGCCCCTGGACGATCCTTCGCTGTATTTCAGCCGCGAGCTTTCGTGGCTGGAATTCAACGAGCGCGTTCTCGAGGAGGCGCTTGACGAAGGAACGCCGCTGCTCGAACGGCTGCGATTCGTATCGATCTACGGAACCAATCTCGACGAATTTTTCATGATCCGCATCGCCGCGATCAAACAGCAGATCGAAGCGCAGGTGCACAAGCGTTCTGAAGACGGCCGATCGCCGACCGAGCATCTGTTGGCAATCTCCGAGCGGCTGCGGGTTTCGCTCGCGCGCCAAATGCGGCTGCTGAACGAAACGCTGCTGCCCGCAATCGACGCGCACGGGATTCGCATTCTGCGCGTCGGCGAACTCGACGAAGAGCGCCGCGCGCAGGTCGATCACATGTTCGACGAGCGCGTCTTCCCGGTGCTGACGCCGCTGGGCGTCGACGCCGGGCACCCGTTTCCATATATATCGAATCTCACGCTTTCGCTGGCGGTCGAACTCGAAGAGGTCACGGCCGACGGTGTTGAGCTGCATTTCGCGCGCGTGAAGATTCCGCAAACGCTGACGCGTTTCGTGCCGCTCGACTCGCCCGAAGGCGAGCAGCACTTCGTGCTGCTCGAAGATTTGATCGCGCAGCATCTGCCCGCGCTTTTCCCCGGCATGCAAGTGCGCGAGTCTTATCTTTTCCGCGTGACGCGCGACGCGGATCTCGACGTTCAGGAAGACGAAGCCGATGATCTGCTCGCGGCGATCGAATCGGAACTTCAGCGGCGGCGCTTCGGTGAAGCGGTGCGTCTCGAAGTCGAGCGCGGCGTGCCGGAGTACATTCGCGACCTTCTGATCGACGCGCTCGATCTCACGGCGAGCGACTGTTATGAAGTCGAAGGCGTCATCGGCTTGGGGGATCTGCTCGCGCTCGTGAATCTGCCCGGCCACGTGCAGCTGCACGACCCGCCGTTTACGCCGGCGATTCCCAAGCGTCTGGTGGGCGCCGCCGATCTGTTTGCAGCCGTTCGCGAAAGCGATATCCTTTTGCACCATCCGTACGATTCGTTCGATCCGGTGCTGCAGTTCGTCCGGCAGGCGGCCGAAGATCCGAGCGTCTTGGCGATCAAGATGACGCTGTACCGGACGTCGGGAAAGGATTCGCCGATCGTGCGCGCGTTGCTCGACGCCGCCGAAAACGGCAAGCAAGTCGCGGTGCTGATCGAATTGAAAGCTCGCTTCGACGAAGAGAACAATATCGAATGGGCGCGGCGCTTGGAACGCGCCGGCGTTCACGTCGTCTACGGATTCGCCGGCCTCAAGACGCATGCGAAGGTGACGCTGGTCGTGCGGCAAGACGACGACGGCATCCGCCGCTACATGCATTTTGGGACCGGCAACTACAACGAGAAGACCGCGCGCTTCTACACCGACATGAGTCTGTTCACGTGCCGCACCGAGCTGGGGACCGATACGAGCGAACTCTTCAATGCGCTGACCGGCTTCTCGAAGGTCACCGATTACGAGGACCTGCTCGTGGCGCCCGTCAACATGCGGCGCGAGCTCACCGGCTTGATCGACCGCGAAGCCGAGCACGCACGGGCCGGCCGGCCGGCAGGGATCCGTGCGAAACTCAACGCGATTACCGACGGCGAGTTAACGCGCGCGCTTTACCGCGCCTCGCAAGCGGGCGTTCCGATCGACTTGCTCGTGCGCGGCATGTGCGTGGTGCGGCCGGGCGTTCCCGGCGTCAGCGATACGATCCGCGTGCGCAGCATCGTCGGAAGGTTCTTGGAACATTCGCGGCTGTTCGTTTTCGAAAATGCGGGCGATCGCGCGACGTTCATCGGATCCGCAGACTGGATGGGTCGCAATCTCGACCGCCGTGTGGAGACGATCGTACCGGTCCTCGATCCGTTCTTGGCCGAGAGAATTTACGGCCGGATCTTGAGCGTGCTCTTCGCCGACAACGTCAAGAGCCGCGAATTGCAAGCGGACGGCTCCTACCGTAGGCTGCACGCCCAAGCGGATGCCCCGGTCGACGCTCAACAGGTCTTTTTGGGGCAGGCCCGAGCCCTCTAAGGTCGAAGGGACTCCCGGTCGCGTCTAATCCATTCTTAATCGAACATTATGAAATGGTTTAGCCGACGCAAAGCTGCGGCGATATCGTCGCGGCCACTCTTCCATATAGGAGGACGCGTGAGCAAATATATCCGCATCCTGTGCGTTTTAGCTCTCGCTGTTGTCACCGTTGGACCCGTAAGCGCGGCGACGGTCACCGGCAGCACGACGCTCATCGCTCAGGCGCAGTCCGCCTCGGTTTCCGGCAGAATCACCGATTCTCAGACCGGCGGCCCGGTGGTCAACGCAACAGTTTCGCTGAAGGGGCCGTCGACGTACACAACGACGACCGACGCCTCCGGCAGCTTCCAAATAAATAATGTTACCCCCGGTGTCTACTCGGTCTCGATCACGAAAACCGGGTACAATACGCTGACGCAAAGTACGCTGGCCGTGCTCGCGGGCACATCACCGAACATTTCCGGGCAAATGCAGCCGATCACGTTCACGACGCTGCGCACCATTGCATCGGTACGGTCGACGGGCCGCGGCACATTCAACGTAACACCGGCGTCGATCAACGTCGTGACGGCGCAAACGCTCCAGCAGCAGGGTCAGACTCAAGTGATGCAGGTGCTCAATCAAACACCCGGCATCGTTGCGAACTTCCCGTCATCGAGCGCGAACGGCGCCGCGCCGGGATCGATTACGTTTCCGAACATTCGCGGGGCGCTCTCTTTTGAAACGGCCTCGCTGGTTGACGGCCATCCGGTTTCGGTCGGCTCGTTCGGAGACTACGTCTCGACGTTCGTGCCGGCATTCATGCTCGGGGACGTCGAAATCATCAAAGGTCCCGGAGTTGAGTCACCCAACGTCAACTACGCGATCGGCGGTACGGTAAACTACACGACCAAAGAGCCGACGTATACGCCGCAAGGCCAGTTGTGGCTTGGAGCCGATACGCGCGGCAGCTCGTTAATAAACTTCGATTTCACCGGCACGGCAGGGCGGCTCGGGTACGCGTTCGCCTTCTCGAACAACAATCTGTCGTCGGCGCTCGAAGGAAATCAAGCGCTGTTTTCGCCGAGCGGCGGCATCGTGAACTTCAACGGAACCACTGGTCAAGCTCTGGGCTTTAACGATAGCTCGACGACGCTCCCAGGCACGATCTCAACGAATTTCACGAACTTCAACTTGCTCTCTTGCTGTCAGGCGATCACGGATCTCTATCAGCAGAAAGCCTACCTAGCCAAGCTGCGTTACAAGATGTCACCGGTAACTTCGGTAACCTTTACGTATCTGGGCTCGCAGAGCTATGCCAACCAAAACGGCAACACGGGCGATAACACCGCTTTTGGAATGTTCTCCGTTCCGTTGGGTTCCGGATACAACGGCGCGATTCCGAACGGCTCTTCACAGAATGTTATATTTCTGCACGCCGGCACGGACCGTGAGGTTCAAAACGAGCCGATTCTGCAGGGCGATCTGCGGACGTCGTCAGGAAACGATACGTTGCTGCTGCGCTACTACGCGGCAGGCATCCATCGCTTGATCAATCAGGGCGGCACTGCGCCGAACATCCCGGAGGTGGTCGGCCTCACGCTCAACGGCACGGACGTCGCTTCCAACGGAGCAACGACCGTCTACAATAACCAAACGGTGCCCGTCGCGCTCTTCAACTACTTCAATCAGGCCGAGGACGACGTGCTTCACGGCTGGTCAGCCGAGTGGTCGCACCCATTCAGTGCGACGAACTCCCTGACGGCCGCGGTCGACCAAACCAGCTCATCGACGGTGAGCTACAGCGTTTTCCCGGCGGGCGTGAGCAACGGCAGAGCGTTCAACATCGCGAGCATCACGCCGGCGTTCAGCCTCACGATTCCCAAGGGTTCGACCCAGCTGTTTACAACCGGCATGCTTCGTTTGAACTGGCAGCTGAGCCCGAAATGGAACGCGGCTTGGGCGAACTATTACAACATCTACACGAGTACATATCCGACTCAGTCCGTGAACAATGGATCGGGAGCCAAAGCATGTCAGTTCACCGGGGCGAACTGCGTCTTTGCAACGACGTCGACCAACCATTGGGACACGCGCGCGGCATTCGAATACCGCCCCAATGCGGATCTGGCTCTCAGGTTCTCGGCCGGATCGGCGATCGCGCCGCCATACCTTCAGCTCTTATCGGGTCTCGCCGGCGCGATCTCGTACAGCTCAGGCACGGGCCTGGCCACCCAGCGGATCAACTCCGGGGGGCTGCTCCCTGAAACCGCGTTCGGCTACGACGCCGGCGGCGATTATCGCTTCCGCGACGGTATCACGACGCTTTCGGGCGACATCTACTTAACGAACCTGCGGAATCACTTCTTGACGTACACGTTCGACAGCGGCACGACGTGCCCGGCGATCGATCCGGTCTCCGGCCAACCGACGCCGGCCGGCTGTGCGGGCAAGGAATTGTTCTTCTCGGCGAACCGCAACCTCGCCAACGCTCGGATGGAAGGCATCGAGCTTTCCTTGCGGCGCCGGCCATTGGTTGGCTTCGGCTACGTAGTGCAGGGCTCGACGCAGCGCGGTTACGCCTATGCGTTGCCGGCCTGCTTCTACAGCACCACAATCACTGCGGGCCAGCCCGATTGCACGAAGTTCAACACGAACCTCGCCATCATTCCGGGTCAGAACTTCACCGGAAACGGAATCAGCGGCAACGGTTGCGGATGCAACGGCTTCAGCAATCAGGCCATTCCATACATGCAAGGATACGCCGAATTGAACTACACGTTCCCAGGCGGCGCATCGGCATATGTCGGCGATCAGTTCATGGGAAAGAACAACTCGCTCGCCGTCGCACCGTTCTGGATACTCAATGCGGGCGTGACGCTTCCGTTTGCCAACGGGCTCTCGCTTCAAGTCAACGGGTTCAACCTCGGGAACACGCTCTCGGGCGTGTGGCCGAATTTCGGCAGCGGCATTCCGATTCCGATAGCCGGGCTCCCTCCGCAGGCCCCGGCGGGCTCGCCTCTGTTTGCGGCAACGCAAGCGCAGGTGCTTGGTCCGTCACGCATCCAGTTCCAACTCATCAAGAAATTCGGAGGAAACACCAACCCGTAACGTTCACGCGAACGTAAAAGAAAGGCCCGCTTCGGCGGGCCCTTCTTATTCCTTAGCGAGCTCCAGCACGACGTTCCATTCGTGCGGCATGACGGGCTGTACGGAGAGACGGTAGCCGCGCTTCAAAAGGTCCATCCCGACCAGACGCGGCTCGGCGCGCATGCGCGCGAGCGTCACGGGGTGCGCGAACTCGTCGACGAAACCGACGTCGACCATCTTCCACATCGGTTTATCGGGCGTGCTGCGCGGGTCGTAATACTCGCCGCCCTTTTCGAATGCGGTGAAGTCGGGATAGGCCTCTTTCACGACCTTGCAGATGCCCATGGCGGCGGGCTCGGCAATGCTCGAGTGGTAGAACAGCCCAAGGTCGCCGAGCTTCATTTCCATCATATTGTTGCGAGCCTGGAAATTGCGCACGCCGCTCCAAGGCGTCGTGCCGTCGTGCTTCAGACGCTCGAAACTGAACGCGCTCGGCTCGGTCTTGAAAAGCCAGTAACGGGGCACGCCGGAAGAGTACGGTGCCCGCGCTTCGAAAACCCACGCGATGGATGAATCGGCGCAGAAGCGCGTGACGCGCGCGAACGAGCGCGGCTGGGATGGCGTCGCAGTCGAGGGGTACCGCCCGGGCGCGGCAACCGGAGTGGAGCGTCATACGATCGTCGGCGGCCGTAAGTCCTCGGCGGACGCACCTGGACCCGGCACGGAAGTGCGTTACTTCGAGTTGCAGCCCGGGGCCGTATCACGGCTCGAAAAACACGAGCACGAGCATTATGTGATCGTCAAACGCGGGCTGGGCTATGCCGTCATCGAGCAAGACGTTACCGAGATCGCCGCCAACGACGTGATTTACGTCGCGCCGCTCGAAGTGCACCAGTTCGTGAACCGCGGAAGCGAGCCGTTCGGGTTCTACTGCATCGTCAGTGCGGTGCGCGATTTTTCACAGGAGCCGAGCGCGGAAGATCTCGCGCGCTTGAATGCGTCGCCGGCCGGAAAGATCGCGAAGCCGTTTGCGGTCCCGCCGCCGGCCCGCAGAAGCTAGCCCGTCGCGACCGGCCGCGACGGGTCGGCGATCCATTCGCTCCACGATCCCGGATAGACGCGCGAACCTTCAACGCCCGCATGTTCCATCGCGAGATAATTGACCGCGGCCGATACGCCCGAGCCGCATTGATGAACGAGCCGTTTGGGATGGATGCCTAGTTGCGTGAACTCGTCGCGAAGCTGCGCCGGGGGTTTGAAAAGACCGCGCTCGTCGAAGTTCTGCTTGAACGGACGGTTGAGCGCGCCCGGGATGTGACCGGCGACCGGATCGATCGTTTCATTTTGACCCGCAAAGCGATCGGCGGCGCGCGCATCGAGAACGGAGAACGCGCCATCTTCCAGCGATGCCAGCACGGCCTGCGCATCGACGGTTAATTCGTGGCGCGGATTGAGCTCGAACGTTCCCGTGCCCGGGCGCGCCCGCTCTTGCGTGCTCACCGGCTTTCCCGCAGCGGTCCACGCGGCGTAACCGCCGTCGAGCACGGCGACCGCTTCGTGTCCGGCGTGCCGGCACAGAAACCACATGCGCGCGGCAAACATGTCGGCGCCCGCGTCGTAGGCCACGATCTGCGTCTTCGCGGTTACGCCTAAGTCGCGCAAGAACGTGGCAAAGTCTTCGGGATGCGGCATCGGATGACGGCCGTTCTTGCCGGTCTTCCGCCCCGCCAGCTCGTCTTCTACGTCAGCAAGAAATGCGCCGGGGATATGCCCCTGCGCGTAAGCACGCGGTCCGAATTGCGGGTCTTGCAGCGAGTGCCTGCAGTCGACGACAATCCAGTGCGGATCGTTCAGATGCGCGGCGAGTTCGTCAACCGAAACGAGTGTGCGATGCACTTAGTGCAGATTGATCGTCGTCTTGGGCTGGACGGCTTCGCCGAAGGTCTCTTCCAAAATCTTTTGCAACTCGCCGCTTTCGGCCATCGGCCCTAAGATATCCGTATCGCCGTAAAACTTCCCGTTGATGAAGATCTTCGGCAGCGTGGGCCAGTTCGTTATCTCGGAAAGCTCTTCGCGCTTGTGCATGTCTTCGAGCACGTCGACAACCTCGAACGGATAGCCGAGCCGGTCGAAGAACTGGATCGTCTCGAGTGTGAATCCGCAGCGCGGCACCGTCTTGGTGCCTTTTCCGTAGACGAGGATCTTATTGCCGGCGATTTCGGCGTCGATTTGTTCCCGTACGTTCATCACATTTGTCATCCTGAGCAGCGCATCAAATGATGCGCGTAGTCGAAGGGTCAGGCAGGAGCGTTTTGAGTTCGACGGCATGAACGCGGCCGTCTTTCAAGGCCGGTTTCAGCGCGCCGTAAATGATTTGATGTTGTTCGATCAGCGTCTTGCCGGCGAATGCGCCGGATGTGACGGTCACGTTGAAGTGATCCATCGTGCCGGTGCGATCGACGATCTCGACGCTCGCATCGGGCAGCTCCGTCCGGATCAATGCGGTCAGCGACGCGTTGTCGATCATGGCTGCAGGCGCGGCGCGTCGCGGCGCATGGATTGCGCGAGCGCGCGCGCTTCGCGCAGCGTTTCGGGCAAGCGATCCGAACCGGTAATAATGACCCGCGCGATCGCGGCGGCGACGAAGACGCCGCTCAACGCCACCAAGATGGCGGGTGCCCCTTGCGCGCGGAACGGGCCGGCTTCGATGCGGAACGTGCGTGTCACACGCGAGACGCCTTTGAAGAATTTCTTGGGTTTCACGGAGCCTTTATACTACGGTGATTCTCGCCCGGGGCCTATCGCTGAAGTCGCCGGCGCGGCGCGCGCGCGCGCTCCATACAGCTCAGCCTGCACCACCGGCGCGAGCCGTTCTTGGTGCCGTCCCAGAAGTAGGCGGCGCACGCCTTGCCGGCGCAGCGGCGCAGCCGCCCGTCGTTGGCGGCGAGCAGCGTCGCGACGGCGTGAGCCAGCGGAAAGAGGACGGCGCCGGGTCCATCCGAGGCCGAGAAGACGAGCGAGGGCGGCGTTCCCGTGAGTTTGAGCGAGCCGCGAGCCAGCCCGCCGCTCAGCGCCGCCAGCGCGGGCTCGGGTGCGACGCTGTCGCCGGCGGCGGCCTCCCGGGCAGCCTGATGCAGTGTGCGCAGCTCGGCCGCGAGCCCGGCGTCGAAGCGCGGCTTGGGGCTGCCGGGGGCCAGGAGAAAAGCCTGCGCGCGATCTCGAGCGCCGGCCCACCAGCGGCCGGCGGCGACGGGATCCTCGAAGGCGCCTTTGGCGTTCAGAAAGGCGATCGCGAGAGCGTGCTCTGCTCGGTCCATGGCTAACATCATTTTGACATGGGTGTTGCATTGTCATCCTGAAGTAGAAGCTGCACAATAACTTCTTCATCGAACGTCCATGGCAAAACTGTGATAGCCATGGGACCTTCGCGAAAGGGTCGCGGCGTGCGGAAAACGCAAGCCCACGCCATGCAGGCAGCGCGTTTGCACGAGACCGGCGGCCCGGAAAAGCTCCGGATCGAGGACGTTCCGATACCACAGGGCGGGGACGGGCAGACCGTCGTGGCTGTGCGCGCGGCCGCGCTCAATCACCGGGACGTGTTCATCACTCGCGGGCTCTATCCGAATATCGTCCTGCCGCGGATCCTCGGATCCGATTGTTGCGGAGAGGCCGGCGGGCGCGCCGTCGTCGTCGATCCGACCATCGGCTGGGGTTCCGACGAACGCGTGTGGGGCCCGGACGCGACGATCTTGGGAATGCCGGCCGACGGGACGTTCGCGCAAAACGTCGCGGTTCCAAACGAAAACGTGCATGCCAAACCCGAACATCTCTCGGACGAAGAAGCTGCCGCGCTTCCGCTAGGCGGCGTGACCGCGTATCGCGCGGCGTTTGTGTGCGGCGGCTTGCAGCCCGGCGAGACAGTCCTGATCACCGGAGTCGGCGGCGGCGTGCAAACGTTCGCGTTGCTGTACGCCAAAGCGATCGGCGCGCGTGCGGTCGTGACGTCGAGCCGGGATGGAAAACTCGAACGCGCAAAAGCGCTCGGCGCCGACGTTGCGATCAACTATGCAACGACGCCGGACTGGCACAAAGCCGTGCGCGCGGCGGTCGGCGCCGTCGACTTGGCGATCGATTCCGCCGGCGGCGATTCGTTCGCAAAAGCGCTCTCGGTCGTAAGACCGGGTGGACGCGCCGTTACTTACGGCGGAACGACCGGCGACGCGACCATAAAAATGTTCCCGCTTTTTTGGAATCAGCTGACGATTTTCGGAACGTCAATGGGAAGTCCGGGCGACTTTGCCGCGATGCTCGATTTCGTCTCCAAGCATCGCATCAAACCCGTCATCGATCGCGTTTACGAACTGAACGAGATCGAAAGCGCCATGCGGCGCATGGATGATGCGCTCCAATTCGGCAAGATCGTTTTGCGGATTCCTACCTGAAATAACGGCCCATGCCGCCCTCGCTTTAGCCATGTTTCATCGCTCGGTCGGCTCGTCATCGGCGAACGCTAGAACGCTCTTAGCCGGAATTGGATCGCGTCGTTAAGGTGTAGACGGGTGCGGAGCCCTCAAAGCGCTGTGAGCTGATGCGGGCTTCGCGCTCGAGCGCATCGAGGTATGCCAGCACTTGTTGTGATGCGGCCGGCCATAGAGCGCGATCGGTTTGCACGTAGATCGATTCGACAAGCTGCGAAACCGTTTTCGGCCCGGCGTTCAAAGCATCGAGGATCTGGCGCTCGCGGATGAGGCGGTGCTCGAGGTAGTCGCGCAACTTTGCAGCGGGATCGCGTACCGGCTCGCCATGGCCGCCGAAAATCGTGCGCGCTTGCGCGAACTCGCGAGCAAGGCGCGCCAGCGTGTGCATGTAGGCGCGCATATCGCCGTCCGGCGGCGTGATGAGCACGTATCCCTCACCCAAGACGGTGTCGCCCGTGAAGAGCGCGCGCTCGCGCGGTTCGTAGAAGACCAGATGATCCGCCGAATGACCGGGCGACGCGGCCACGTGCAGCGCGACGTCGCCGGCAGCGACCGTATCGCCGTCGCGTATCGCGCGATCGCGCGCCGCGCCGCCGGCTTCGTGCGCTGCAATGCGCGCCTTCGTTCTCTCGCGCAGCAGTGCGGCGGCCGGCGCGTGGTCGGGGTGTCCGTGCGTCAGTGCGATCAACGTGAGCGCGCAGTCAATCCGTTCACAGTGCGCCAGGAGAGCTTCGACGTGCGATTCGATCGCCGGACCCGGATCGATGCAGATCGCTTCGCCGTTGCCGCAATCGATGACGTAGGAGTTGGTTCCGGTGAGCGTTAGCGGCGACGGGTTTGGCGCGCGGACCAGCGCGATGCGCGACTCTACCACGCGTTTTCCAGCGCCGCCGGCAGAACGAAATCGTCCCCTACCGTATCCGGCGACAGCGCCAGCACGGCCTTCGTGCGCGCAAAGCTGAAAAGATCGTCGAGGCTGGCGAACTGCGCCAGCCGTTCGAGGTGTTTGATGGTCGGATAGACCAAATGCAAATCGCCGGTTGCGCTCCGCGCGATCGCGTCAGCCGGGGATATCCAGATGCCGTCGTGCGTTTCGTGTGCGTCGGCAGTCGCCGCGGCACCCTCGGGTGCGGGCGCGAGAAAAAAATGGGTGTTGTAGCGTCTGGGAAGTCGCGCGGGCGTCAGCCATTGCGAAAAAAGCGCGAGCTGCCTCGCGTCGGCGTAGAGATCGCTGCGCTCGAGCGATTGCAGAAAATCCGCGCGCGAGGCATCGGGCGTCTCCCGCGGCGCATCTCCACGCGCGTCGCATGCAAGAAAGACGCCGGCTTCTTCATACAGTTCGCGCAAGGCCGCAAAGGAGAGCGCCGCGAGCTCGCGATCCGACGCGAGCGGAACGCCGTGTGAAGAGGCAGTGACGCGTTTGCGAAGTTTCGCTTCGTCCGGTGCAAAGCGTGTTCGCGCGAGCGCACGCTCGCTTAGGTCGACCTCCGAAAGCGTGCCGCCCGGAAAAACATAGGCGTCCGGAACGAAATGGCTGCTCTCGCTCCTGCGAAGCATGAAAAGCTCGAAGCGTGCGCCTGCCGGGCGCGCCAACATCACGGTTGAGGCTAAACGCATTGGGAACCCTGTTGGATAGGAGGCCGTTTCAAGTATATGAACACGCGACTTGTTTCCGGGCTTGCCGCCGCCCTTTTGGCGCTCGGCTCCGGCGCGCTCGCTTTCGCCGGCGTCAGCGCCGTTGCGGCGACGCCCGCGCCTACCCCGCCCGCGACGGCGGCACCCCATCCGATGCCGACGCTGCCCGCCAGCATCGTCAACGACGCCATTAACGCACTTGGGGGGATCGTGAAAGCCGCATACGGTTGGAACGATACCGAATCACTGGGAACCGTAACGTATTTTCGCGGTTACGACATGCAGCTGAAGATGCAGCTTAACCGCTACCGCACGATTCATTTGCACCGCGGTACGGTGATCAACCCGCGCGGCTATTCAATCCATGCGGGTGACACGATCGACGTGCGCGGCACGCCGCAAGCGGACGGTTCGCTCAACGCGGATATGATCGTCGTTCAGGGTCACTAGACGCTCGCCCATCGCCGGGCTCCCCTTCGACAAGCTCAGGACTTCGGCGCATGGTTAATCGCTCGCCCGGCGACAGGCTCGCTTGGACAAGCTGCTCGGCCCCCGCATGAGCTGAGGATCGGCTAAAGAAAGGCCACTGCATGCGGATCGCGCTGGGAAGCGACGAAGCCACCGAACTGACTGCCGCGCTGCAGAGCGATCTGCGCGCGCGCGGTCACGAGCTCGTCCTGCTCGGAGCGCTCGCGCCGGGCGACGACGACGCATGGCCTGCCGTGGGGCGCCGCGTCGCCGAAAGCGTCGCGTCGAACGAATGCGACTCCGGCGTCGTCTGCTGCTGGTCCGGAACCGGCGTGAGCATCGCCGCGAACAAAGTTCAAGGTGCGCGTGCGGCCCTCTGCGGCGACAGCGAAACCGCGGCGCTCGCGCGCGAATGGAACGACGCCAACGTGCTCGCCCTGAGCTTGCGCAGCACGCCGGTTTCGGAAGTGAGCGCGATTCTCGACGCGTGGTTTGCCACGCCGCCAACGGCCGACCCAAAATATCGCGCCATGATCGCCCAAACGTAAGACCCAATCCAAACCCGGCTCCCGTCCGTTCTTGTGGGCGAAAGGAGCTTCACGTGCTCAATATCCGTCATATCATGGCTGCGGTCGCGCTTTGCGCGCTCGCGGCGCCCACGGCGGCCGCCGCTTCAGGCATGGCCTCCGCGAACTCGATGATCACCATGCAGCCTTCCCGCTTCTCAGGACCCGGCGTCTACACCGGTCCGCCGGCTCTTCCCGTTACGCTCTCGATGATCGTAGCCGGAGGCGGCCCGCAGCATTTCGATACGGTGACGCTGCTCAAAGTGCTCGCCGGAAAAAATTTCAACGCCGAAGTCGGCAAACTCACCAAACAATACGGCAAAACGAAAGTCGGAAATTTTCTGACGGTCTTTAATTTCGTCGTCGCGGATTCGCTCAAGATCGTCACGGCCGCGAAAGTCAAACTCCCTTCCAAACCCTCACCCGATCCGAGCAACGGCAAGGCTTTGGCCGCCGCGCTTTGGAACGCCGGCGTTTTCCCGGGAGGATGGAGCGTCGAAGTGATGCTCGATCGCGCAGTCTCGCACCCGATCCACGTTCAAGTCATGAAAGACATCGACGCGAAGTATGGCATCGCAAAGGACGCCGACTACCACGCGATTCTCGCCACGGCAATGCACGACCTCAAAGCCGCGTACATGCTGTAGGGTCTGACAGCAACAAAAAAAGCCACGCTGTGCGTGGCTTTTTTATCTTCACCGGCGGTAGGCTCAGCTCCCGGACTCCGGTACAAAATCCCGCATTACTCTCGAGACAAGGGCGATTATATCAACGTGGGCTCGGCTACACAAGCCAGGGCAAGACGAGAGCAAGCGACCAGTTGACAGCATGCGCCGTCCAACAGTAGGGACACATTTTCTTCGTTACAAAAAGTAGGCTGTAGGCCAGATAGACGGACGTGCCGGCGGCAAGCAGCGCGGCCAGCTCGGCCAGGATGAAAAAGATCCGGGCATGGGCCAGCCACGCAACACCGGCGACGGCGACATAGTAGATGATTCCGAAGAGCGCGTTCGGCACGCCCGCGAAGAGCCTGGCGCGCGGCGACTTGACGACGCTCGGTCCCTTGACCTCGCCGTGCTCGGCGCGAATGCTCTTGCGGAGCATGAAAACGGAAGCGTAAAACCCCACGGCGCATAAAAGCGAGACAATGACCCGTAGGAGCATCATATTAAAGACCGGCTCGCCAAGCTAGCCCGCCGCTTCGCGGGCGTGGGGCTGCTGCTGGCCTCGTTCGCTCTTGCGGCGCTCGTCATTCGCTATCAGCCTTACGTCGAGCGTCATATCCTGGTGCCTATCGGCCCGAAAGTCGCGATCCCCTTGGCAACGATCCTTTTTGCGCTCGTCGCTTCGGCGCCGTTTTCGGTGACCGACGCTCTCGCAATCATGAACGGCGTCGTTTTCGGGCGGTTTTGGGGCTCGGTCATCGACATCGTCGGGATCGTTTGTGCGGGCATTATCGGCTACTGGGTCAACCGGCATGCCACGCACCTGCTCGACTTGCACAAAGCGCTCGAGAGGCTGCCCGGTTGGGTGAAAAGATTCCGCGTCGGTTCGCCGATGTTTCTCATCGTCGTGCGCGTTATTCCCGGATTCGGGGGAACCGTAGCAACGGCAACTGCGGCGGCGCTGCGCGTGCCGTTGTGGATTCACGTATTGACGATGTCCGCGGTGGCGATTCCGGTATGCGTTCTTCTGACGCTCTTCGGCGATCGGGTAACGACGCTCGTGCACGGCGCCGAAGCGCGCGCGCACATGTACATTTTACATCACCGTCCGCACTGGCATTTCCGGCGGCGCCTGCCGCACGTTCCCGCAGGTCCGACGCAATGACGAACGTTCAAATGGTCGATACCCCGCAGTCGCTGGACGCGCTATGCCGGCGGCTTGCGAGTTCGAAGCGCGTCGGACTCGACACGGAGTTTCACAACGAGCGAAGTTACACCGCGCGTCTCATGGTCGTGCAGATCGCGTTTGAGGACGGCTTTGCGATCGTCGATCCGCTGGCGCTGCCGGATTTGGCGCCGCTGGTTGCCGACCTCTCCAAACCGACGGTCGTCGGTCACGCGCTCGGCAGCGATCTGAAAATCTTTGCGGAGCGCTTCGGCATCGTGCCGCCCAATGTTTTCGATTGCCAGGTAGCGGCGGCGTTTTTAGGATTCGGGCTGTCGATCTCCCTGGCCGACCTGGTGCGCGATCTCCAAGGCGTGCGCTTGAGAAAACTGCACACGGTCAGCGACTGGTCGAAGCGTCCGCTTTCGCCCGGACAATTGGAGTATCTCATCGAGGACGTCGCGCATCTGCTCGAGATGCAGACCGAGTTGATACGCAGGCTTCAGGAAAAAAACCGGTACGAATGGGCGCTCGAAGAATGCCGTCAACTCGCCGACCCCGGCCGCTACCGCGTCGACGAGCGCAAATTGTACTCGCGCATTCCCGGCGCAAACCGCTTGAACCGCCGCGAGCTCGCGGTTCTTTCAGAATTAGCGCTGCTGCGCGACCGGCTCGCGCGCGATCGGGACGTTCCGCTTAAGTATGTCATGCCCGATGACGTTCTCGCCGGCCTTGCGACGCTGCGTCCGCACCGCCTCGAAGAGCTCGCTCAGCTGCGCCGGTTCGACGCCGGGGGCCGGAAGGCGCTCGGCCCGGCCATCCTGGACGCCGTTAAAACAGCCGAAGCGCTGCCCGAAGCCGATCTCCCGCCTCGCATCCAACGTTCTTTGGGCAACGCGCGCGAGACGCTGGTCTCGCTGATGAGCGTCGTGGTCGGCGAAATCGCGCGCGAAAATGAAATTCCGGCAAGCCTTTTGGCGCCTCGCGCGTCGCTGGAACGCGTGGCGCGCGATGTGCCCGCCGATCGCGAGGCCTTTGCCGGGACGCTCGCGCTCTCGTCGTGGCGCATGCATCTGGTCGCCGAGCGTTTATGGCAGCTGCTTTCGGGCGAGGCTGCCATGCGCATCGAAGGCTATGCCGACGGCGATCCGCGAATCCTGTTGCAATCGTGACGTACGCCGGCAGCTTCAATGCCCTCGACACCCTAAACGCCGGTGGGCGTTCCTATTCGTACGTTCGCCTGGCCGCGCTGGAAGACGCCGGCATCGCGAAGCTCGTGCAGATGCCATTCTCGCTCAAGATTCTGCTCGAAAACCTGCTGCGGTTTGAAGACGGCGTCTCGGTCGAGCGGGCCGACGTCGAAGCCCTGGCGCGCTGGCATCCCGGTAAACGCAGCGAGCGCGAGATCGCGTATCGCCCGGCGCGCGTCCTGCTGCAAGATTTCACGGGCGTTCCGTGCGTTGTCGACCTGGCGGCCATGCGCGACGCGATGGCCGTGATGGGCGGCGATCCGAAGGCGATCAACCCGCTGCAGCCGGTCGAACTGGTCATCGATCACTCCGTGCAAGTCGATGCGTTCGGTTCGAGCGGCGCATTTGCGGAAAACGCGCGGCTCGAATTCGATCGCAATCGCGAGCGGTACGCTTTTCTCAAGTGGGGACAGGAGTCGTTGGGCGGCTTCCGCGCCGTTCCTCCGGACACCGGAATCGTCCACCAAGTCAATATCGAGTTCTTAGCGCGCGTCGTATTCGGCGCCGACGGTAACGGGTTCGTGTATCCCGATACGGTCGTCGGAACCGATTCGCATACGACGATGGTTAACGGCCTGGGCGTGCTCGCGTGGGGCGTCGGCGGCATCGAAGCGGAAGCGGCGATGCTCGGACAGCCGATTACGATGCTGATTCCCGACGTCGTCGGTTTCAAGTTGAACGGGAGCTTGCGGCCGGGCGTGACGGCGACGGACCTGGTGCTGACCGTGACGCACATGCTGCGCAAGAAAGGCGTCGTCGGAAAGTTCGTCGAGTTTTACGGCCGCGGGCTCTCGAATCTTCCGGTCGCCGATCGTACGACGATTGGAAACATGTCGCCCGAATACGGATCGACCTGCGCCATATTTCCGATCGACGCGCAGACGCTGGAGTATTTACGGCTGACCGGCCGCGGCGCCGAACACATCGCGCTGGTTGAAGCCTACGCCAAAGCGCAAGGATTGTTCCGGACCGACAATACTCCCGATCCGCTCTTCAGCGATACGCTGGAACTCGACCTCGGAAGCGTCGAACCGTGCTTGGCGGGACCGCGGCGTCCGCAGGATCGCGTTCCGCTGCACGACGTCAAACGCACGTTCAACGACGCGCTGGCGGAATGGCAGGCCGCGCGCGACGCCCAGCCCGCGAGCAATGCCGCGGCCATGGAGAGCGAAGGCGGAATGGGAACGGCCGTTGCGGTCGAGCCGAAAACGGAGATCGCCGACGGCTCGGTGGTGATCGCGGCAATTACGAGCTGCACGAATACGAGCAATCCCAATGTCCTGATCGGCGCCGGCTTGCTGGCGCGCAACGCGCTCGCGCGCGGGCTCAAAACCAAACCGTGGGTCAAGACATCGTTGGCGCCGGGTTCCAAAGTCGTGACGGAGTACTTGAAAAAATCCGGCCTGTCGAAGTATTTAGACCGGCTCGGATTTTATTTGGTCGGGTACGGATGTACCACGTGCATCGGCAACAGTGGTCCACTGCGGCCCGATATCGCTGAGGCGATCGCCGACCAAGGTTCGATCGTCGCCGCGGTTCTTTCCGGCAACCGCAATTTCGAAGGACGCATCCACCCGCAAGTGCATGCCAACTATTTGGCTTCGCCGCCGCTGGTCGTCGCATACGCGCTCGCCGGCCGCATGGATATCGATCTCACGGCCGAGCCCCTCGGCGCTGACGAATCGGGCAAGCCGGTTTATCTGAAAGATATTTGGCCCGACGATTCCGAGATATCAAAAGTTGTCGCCGAATCGATCAGCGGCGACCTTTTCAAAGCGAATTACAGCAACGTTTTTTCCGGCGACGCCAACTGGGCGCAGCTCGACGTGCCGGCCGGCGAGCGGTACGCATGGGATCCGAAGTCGGAGTACGTCAAGCGTCCGCCGTACTTCGAAAACATGCCCGCCGAACCGCCGCCGCTCACCGAAGTACGCGGGGCACGCGTACTCGTGATGGTCGGCGACAGCGTCACCACCGATCACATCTCGCCGGCGGGCAACATCGCGCGAAACAGTCCGGCCGCAAAGTATTTAATCGAGCACGGCATCGAGCCGCCCGATTTTAACTCCTACGGCGCGCGGCGAGGAAACCACGAAGTGATGATGCGCGGCACGTTCGCGAACGTGCGCTTGCGCAATCTGCTGGTGCCGGGCGTTGAGGGCGGATATACGCGTTTGCTTCCGCAAGGCGAACAGATGTGGATCTTCGACGCGGCCATGCGCTACAAGGCCGAGAACGTTCCGCTGCTGGTGCTGGCAGGCAAAGAGTACGGGTCGGGATCGTCGCGCGATTGGGCCGCCAAGGGTCCGCATTTACTAGGCATCAAAGCGGTGCTCGCCGAGTCGTTCGAGCGCATCCATCGCAGCAACCTGATCGGCATGGGTATTTTGCCGCTCGAATTCATCGGCGGCGCCGATCGTTCGACGTATGCGCTGACGGGTGAAGAAGTTTATGACATCGCCGGTTACGCCGGCGGCATCAAGCCCGGGATGCATCTCGACGTGCGCGTCTCCGGACCGCGCGACCGGTCGCTGGATTTCAAGGTGCTCTTGCGAATCGATACGCCCAACGAAGCCGAGTACTTCCGTCATGGCGGCGTGCTGCAGTACGTCTTGCGGCAGCTCCGCGCCAAGTGATCCAGCGAGCCGAGTTCGAGCAGCATTTTACCCGGCGGCTCACGCCCTTCGGCCTGTTGAATTTTCAGCCGAAACGCGTTTGAGGACCGAGTGAACGAAACTCGCGACGAGACCCAGCAGCGGCTGATCCACCGCCTGGAAGCATTTTCCGATATCATCATCGGGTTCAGTTTGGCGCAGCTCGCGCTGAGTTTGGCGATTCCCAAGAACGGCGCGGAGGGTCTGCTCGAGCATCCGGAACCGCTGATCGCGTTTGTTATAACGTTCGCGCTGGTATGCGGCATGTGGTGGGCGCATCACAAGCTGTTCGTGCACTACTTTGTCCCGATTCCGGTGATGGTGATTCTCAACTTCATAACGCTTGCGGGCGTCAGTTTCGCTGTTTATAGCGTGCAACTGATGCTGCACCAAGCGCCTCCGCCGCCTCCCGGAGCGAGACCCGTGTCCGGACACTCCTCGATGGACTTCGTCTTTTATTTGTCGTCGCTCGGGGTCGTTTATGGTTTACTGGGGATCCAATATCTCTACGGCTGGAATGTTCGGCGCGAGCATCTGCCCACCAAAGTGGCCGACGATGGGTTGCGGTCGTCCCTCATGCTCGTCGGCGTCGGCCTCGCGAGCGGCACAACCGCGGCGGTAGCGCTGCGGTATGGGCTGCGTACGGCGAGCATACAGTACTTCGGTTTTGTGATTGTGGCTTACGCCATCGCACTGCGTCTGTTATTTCGTTTTTGGAGGAAACGCGCTACGGCTTAGCGGGCGCGAGCGAATCCGCGCAGTGGTTTGGGCGAAGCCGCCGTCGCGGCGGCTAAGAGCAGCGCGGGGAGCATTACACCAGCGCGCGCCGCAGGTCGGCGAGCACCGTTGCCAGGTACGCCGCAAAACGTGCCGCGGAAGCGCCGTCGATCACGCGATGGTCGTAGGAGAGCGAAAGCGGCTGAATCAAACGCGGAACGAACTGCGAGCCCTCCCAAACCGGCCGCACGGCAGCGCGGCAAGCTCCGAGGATCGCGACTTCGGGCGCGTTGATGATCGGCGTGAAATACGTTCCGCCAATGCTACCGAGGCTGGAGATCGTAAACGTGCCGCCCTGCATTTCCGCGAGCGCCAGTTTCCCGTCGCGCGCTTTTGATGCGAGCTCCGACGTCTCTTTGGCGAGGTCCGCGATGCCCTTGCGGTCGGCTTCCTTTATGACCGGTACCATCAGGCCGCCCGCCGTGTCGGCCGCGAACCCGATGTTGTAGTATTTCTTGTAGATCAGCTCGTCGCCGTCGAGCGAACTGTTAAAGTCGGGGAATTGCTTGAGCGCGGCGACGGCGGCCTTGATCAGGAATGCCAGCATCGTGACTTTGATGCCGCGTTTGCCGAACTCGGCGTTGAGCTCTTTGCGGAACTCTTCGAGGTCGGTCACATCGGCGTCTTCGTCTTGCGTGACGTGCGGAATGGTTACCCAATTGCGGTGCAGATTCGGGCCTGAGATTTTCTTGATGCGGGAGAGCGGTTTGCGTTCGACCGGGCCGAACTGCGCAAAGTCGATCTTCGGCAGCGGTGCGACGGCAAAACCCGATCCTGCGCGGGCCGCGGTGGAAGCGCCCCCGCGCACGACGCTCTTCACGAAACTCTGCACGTCATCGCGGGTGACGCGGCCGTTGGGTCCGCTCGGTGCGACCGCGTGCAAGTCAACGCCCAGTTCGCGCGCGAAACGGCGAATCGACGGGCTGGCGTGCACGACGCCGTTCTCGCCGTCGGTACGCACGGGAGCCGGCTCCGCGGCGACGGGGCTAGGTTTGCTGGGCGGAGGCGCCGGACTCGGCGCGGGCGCTTTGCGCGATCCGCCGTTCGAACTTGGACCCGGCTCGGTTTTGGCCGCTTCAGGTTTGGGTGCTTCCGGTTTGAGCGCGGGCGCGCCGGCTTGCGCCGGTTCGAGCGTCGCGATGACGGAGCCCTTGGAAACTTTGTCACCGACGCTGACGCGCACGTCTTTGAGCACGCCGTCCACCGACGCCGGCACTTCCATCGCGGCTTTTTCCGATTCCAGCGTGATCAGCGAATCGTTCTTCTTGACCGTGTCGCCCGGTTTGACCAAAACTTCGATGACCGGAATGTCCTTGAAGTCGCCGATGTCGGGGACGGTAATCTCAATCACACGGTCACCGGATTGGGTTTTTCGGGATTGAGTCCGTACTTTTTGATCGCGGCCGTCACCACCGACGATTTGATCTTGCCGTCGTCGGCCAGCGCTTTGAGCGCCGCAACCGCAACATAATAGCGGTTGACTTCGAAGAACTCGCGGAGTTTGCTGCGCATGTCGCTGCGCCCGAAACCGTCGGTACCGAGCGTCACGTACCGCCGGTCGTGCTGCGAGCCCGCAACGTAAGGCCGGATATGATCGGCAAACGTGCGGATGTAATCGGTCGAAGCGATCGCCGGCCCTTCGCGTCCGTTCAGAGACTGCTCCACGTAGGATTGGCGCGGCTTGTCTTCGGGATGCGTCAAGTTCCAGCGATCCACGTCGATACCGTCGCGGCGCAATTGGTTGAAACTGGTGACGCTCCACACGTCGGACCCGACGCCAAAGTCATCGGCGAGCAGTTGCGAGGCGGCTTCGACCTCGCGCAAAATCGCGCCCGAACCCAAGAGTTGCACGCGGCCGTTCTTTCCCGCCGGGCCTTCCCGCAGCAGATACATGCCGCGTAAAATGCCTTCTTCGACGCCCTTGGGCATTTCGGGGTGGTGATAGTTTTCGTTCATCACGGTGATGTAGTAATAGACGTCTTCTTGATCGTGCAGCATCCGGCGCAAGCCATCTTGGATGATGACGGCCAGTTCGTATCCATACGTCGGATCGTAAGAGACGCAATTAGGAATGAACGACGCAAAAACTTGGCTATGACCGTCTTCGTGCTGCAGTCCCTCTCCATTGAGGGTCGTGCGGCCGGACGTTCCGCCGATCAGGAAGCCGCGCGTACGCGAGTCGGCCGCGGCCCATGCAAGATCGCCGACGCGTTGGAAGCCGAACATCGAATAGAAGATGTAGAACGGGATCATCTGTACGCCGTACGTCGAGTACGAGGTGCCGGCCGCAATCCACGATGAGATCGCGCCCGCTTCGTTGATGCCTTCCTGAAGAATCTGCCCCTGTTTGTCCTCGCGGTACCACATGAGCTGCTCGGCGTCTTGCGGATGGTAGAGTTGCCCGACCGACGAGTAGATGCCGAGCTGGCGGAACATGCCTTCCATGCCGAAGGTGCGCGATTCGTCGGCGACGATCGGAACGAGCCGCGGTCCGAGCTTCTTGTCCTTGATCAGCGTGCTTAAAATACGTACGAACGCCATCGTGGTCGATATCTCGCGGTCGCCCGTGCTTTTGAGCTGCGCCTCAAACGCCGAGAGCGGCGGCACGTCGAGCGCTTCCGCCGTCATGCGTCTCGACGGAATGTATCCGCGCCGCTTCACGAGGTCGCGCAGATATTTCATCTCCGGCGTATTGTCGGCCGGGCGGAAAAACGGCAGCTGCTCAACCTGATCGTCGGGAATCGGGAGGTGGAAACGATCGCGGAAGGCGCGCATCGATTCGACCTTCATTTTCTTGGCCTGGTGCGCGATGTTCTGCGCCTCACCGGAGACGCCCATGCCGTAACCTTTAATGGTTTTTGCAAGAATGACGGTCGGCTGCCCCTTGTGTTTAACCGCGGCTGCGTATGCGGCGTAGACCTTGCGCGGATCGTGGCCCCCGCGCTGCAGCATCCAGATGTCGTCGTCGCTCATATGGGCGACGAGCTCGGCCGTCTCGGGATAGCGGCCGAAAAATTTATCGCGCACGTAACGGCCATTGTTGGCCTTGAACGTTTGATAGTCGCCGTCCACGCACTCAGTCATGACTTGCACGAGCTTGCCGCTGTCGTCACGCTCCAACAGCGGATCCCAGTTGCTGCCCCAAATGACCTTGATGACATTCCAACCGGCGCCCTTGAAAGCGGTTTCGAGCTCCTGAATGACCTTGCCGTTGCCGCGAACCGGACCGTCGAGCCGCTGCAGATTGCAGTTGACGACCCAAATTAAGTTGTCGAGCTTTTCGCGCGCCGCTAAGGTGATCGCGCCCATCGACTCGGGTTCGTCCATTTCGCCGTCGCCGAGAAACGCCCACACTTTTCGATCGCCCGCGTTGATGACGCCGCGGTCGTTCATGTAGTGCATGAAGCGTGCTTGGTAGATGGACATGATGGGACCCAGGCCCATCGACACCGTCGGAAACTGCCAGAAATCCGGCATCAGCCACGGATGCGGGTACGAAGATAAGCCTTTGCCGTCTACCTCGCGACGAAAATTTTCCAATTGTTCGGCAGTGATACGGCCTTCAATAAACGCGCGCGCGTAGAACCCGGGGGAGCTGTGTCCCTGAAAATAGACCAGGTCGCCGCCGCTTTGGTCCGACGGCGCGCGAAAGAAGTAGTTGAAACCCACGTCGTACAGCGTGGCCGCCGACGCGAAGCTCGCTACGTGGCCGCCCAACTCCGATGACTCCTTGTTGGCGCGCGCGACCATGGCCATCGCGTTCCAGCGCACGTAGTGGCGGATGCGCGTCTCAAGCTCGTCGTTGCCGGGCATAGGCTCTTGCTCCGACGTCGGTATCGTATTGATGTAAGGCGTCGAGAGCCCGAGCGAGACGTGGGCTCCCCCGCGTTGCGCGGCCTCGACGATCGCGCCGATCAATTCTTGGGCGCGCGCCGCGCCTTCATGTTCGATCACGCCTTCGATCGCGTCGACCCACTCGCGAGTTTCTTCCGAATCGGGCTGCGCGGATAAAGCTGCCGGAGCCGCTTGATTCTCCGCCGTTGTGCTCATAGGGCCGCCTTCACCTCATAGCGGGCCTCTCCCCTTCGCTCCTCGCGAATGAAAATAGCGATGGCGCCCAAAACGAGCAAGCCTCCGGCGACCGCTATCGCGGTCAGCCGCTCGCCGAAGATCGCAAGCGCCAGCAAGGCCGCGACGATTGGTTCGACCAGCGTCGTGAACGCGACCGCGCTCGCGCTGAACCAGCGCAGCGCCGAGTTCATGGCGGTATGACCGAGCAGCTGCGAGATCAGCGCCATAGCGACGATGCCGCCCCAGGCCGAGACCTCGCGCAACGGAGGCGGCGGCTGATGCGCCACGGCGGCCGCAACAATCAGGACGATAGCAGCCCACGTGTACGTTTGCGTCACGATGGCGCGTGTTCCGAACGACGCGCGAACCTCGCGTATGAAGATGAAGTAGGCCGCGATCCCGATCGCGCCGGCGACCGCCAACGCGTCTCCAAGGATCGCATGTCCCGGAACGGGCGGCGGCGCGATGGTGAAGCCGGCCACCATGACGAGCCCAACGGCGCCCACGGCAAAGCTCAAGAAGGCGAGCGCCGAGAGGCGGAGGCCGCGAGCTAAGGCGTCGTACGAAGCCGTCCAGATCGGCGTCGTCGCGACCAGCAGCGTTGAGATCGCGACACTCGTGAATTGCAGCGACCATATCCAAGCCGCGAAATGCATCGCGAGCGCGAGACCGGCGACCGCGAATATCAGCCGATCGCGCCGCGAGAGCGCAGTGCGCTCCCTCGGACTGCGAATGGCCGCCAGCACAAGCAGCGCGACGGCCGCGATCGTGAGCCGCGAGGCCGACACCGCGAGCGGTCCCGCGCCGGTCAGGGCGAAGCGCGCGAAGATCGCGGCCGAGCCGACCGCGATCTGCGCGAAGACAAGGGTCAGATACGGACGCACGCTTCCATAATACAGGGGATTCGCCGTCCGTTTCGGGTAGTCAAAGGGCTCGCGGGAGCTTTCGAGCTGAGAGGGCATTTGCCGACCGCCGTGACCTGACGCGGGTAATGCCGCCGTAGGGAGGAGATTCATGAAAGTTTACGCTGCCGGATCCGATCCGTCGATCCGCGTGCCGATGCGCGAGATCGCGCTCACGAATGGTGAGTCGCACGTCGTATACGATACGAGCGGTCCGTACACCGATGCGGATTCCACCGTGGAGATTCGCCGGGGCTTACCGCCGCTGCGTTCGCAATGGATCGAGGCGCGCGGCGACACCGAAGAGCTCGACAAGCCGAGCTCGCTCTACCGTCGCGGCCGCGACGCCATGCCCGAGCTGGAAAACATTCGCTTCGAAGGCGCGCGTAACCCGCGCCGCGCCAAACCCGGCGCAAACGTTTCGCAGATGCATTACGCGCGCAAAGGCATCGTGACGCCTGAGATGGAGTTCATTGCGATCCGCGAGAACTGCGAGCCCGAGTTCGTGCGCGCCGAAGTCGCGCGCGGACGCGCGATCATTCCATCGAACATCAATCATCCCGAGAGCGAGCCGATGATCATCGGCCGGAATTTTTTGGTGAAGATTAACGCGAACATCGGCAACTCTGCCGTAGCGTCGACCATCGAAGAAGAGGTCGAAAAGATGACATGGGCGACGCGCTGGGGCGCCGATACCGTCATGGATCTTTCGACCGGAAAAAACATCCACGAGACGCGTGAATGGATTCTGCGCAACTCACCGGTTCCGATCGGTACCGTCCCCATCTATCAAGCCCTCGAAAAAGTGAACGGCAAAGCGGAAGATCTGACGTGGGAACTTTACCGCGACACCCTGATCGAACAAGCCGAACAAGGCGTAGACTACTTTACCATCCATGCCGGCGTGCTGCTGCGCTATATTCCGCTGACCGCGTCGCGCGTCACGGGAATCGTTTCGCGCGGCGGGTCGATTCTCGCCAAATGGTGCTTGTCGCATCACGAGGAGAATTTTCTCTATACGCATTTTGAAGAGATCTGTGAAATCATGAAGGCGTACGACGTCGCATTCTCGCTCGGTGATGGGTTACGTCCCGGATGCCTTGCCGATGCCAACGATGCGGCGCAGTTCGCCGAATTAGATACGCTCGGCGAGTTGACGGACATTGCATGGAAACACGACGTGCAAGTGATGATCGAAGGGCCGGGGCACGTGCCGATGCACCTCATCAAGGAAAACATGGAAAAAGAGCTGGCCATCTGCAAGGAGGCGCCGTTCTATACGCTCGGCCCTCTGGTCACCGATATCGCGCCGGGCTACGACCACATCACGAGCGCGATCGGCGCGGCGATGATCGGGTGGTACGGCACCGCAATGCTCTGCTACGTGACGCCCAAAGAGCACTTGGGCTTGCCGAACAAAAAAGACGTGAAGGACGGCGTCATCGCGTACAAGATCGCGGCGCACGCCGCCGACGTTGCCAAGGGGCACAAACTCGCTCGCCATTGGGACGACGTGCTGAGCAAAGCCCGTTTCGAGTTCCGCTGGAGGGACCAGTTCGAGCTGTCACTCGATCCCGAGACTGCTCAAGAATTTCACGACGAAACGCTTCCGGCCGAAGGCGCCAAGATCGCGCATTTTTGCTCGATGTGCGGTCCGCATTTCTGCTCGATGAAGATAACGCAAGAAGTTCGGGAATATGCCGAACATGGCATGGCCGAAAAATCGAAAGAGTTCGCCGAGAAAGGCTCCGAGATCTATATCGAAGTCTGAGAGCGCTGCGCGCGCGTTCCTCGAGCGGTTCCGGACATTAGGGCCGGGATTGATTACCGGCGCATCCGACGACGATCCGTCGGGCATATCGACCTATTCGGTCGCCGGCGCGACCACCGGGCTCTCGATGCTGTGGCTGGCATTTCTTTCGACGCCGATGATGGCCGTGATTCAAGGCATGTGCGCGCGAATCGGTATGGTCACGGGCGAAGGGCTGGCGGTGAATATTCGCAAGTCGATTCCGACTCCGCTGGCCTATCTGGTCGCGATCGCCGTCATCGTTGCCAATACGTTCAACGCGGGCGCCGATTTTGCGGGCATGGCGGCTTCGGCCAATATGGTCGTGCCGCAAGTTCACGTGTTGATCTGGGTGGTGTTTTTCGGCGCGTTACTGCTTTTATCGATTTTATTTTTGTCCTACCGCGTCATCGCAGCGACGTTCAAGTGGCTGACGATTTCGCTTTTTTCATATGCGGTTACCGCGTTTTGGGTTAAACCCGACTGGGGGATGGTGGCCAAGGCGTTCGTGACGCCGCATATTCAATTCAGCCGGGATTGGATAACGACGATGGTCGGCGTGCTGGGCACGACCATCACTCCCTATCTCTTTTTCTGGCAATCGGCTCTCGAAGTCGAGGAAGAGAAAGAGATGGGGCGCACGACGCTCGTGCAGCGCCGGGGTGCGACGCCCAAAGAGATTTCAGACGCGCACTTCGACGTCAATACCGGCATGATTTTCTCTAACGTCATCATGGCGTTCATCATTATCACCACCGCGCTGACGCTCTACGTGCACCACAAAACTCACATCGCGACGGCGCAGGATGCGGCACGAGCGTTGGAACCGCTCGCCGGTCATTTTGCCTCGCTGCTGTTCACCCTCGGGATCGTTGGCACGGGATTATTGGCGATCCCGGCGCTGGTGGGCTCGTCGGCCTACGTCGTCGCCGAGCTCTTTAAGTTCCGCCGCGGAAGCATGAACGAGCGGCCCAGCCGGGCCAAGCGGTTTTACGGCGTTTTCGCGGCCGGTTTGCTGATCGGCGTGGCTATGTGTTTCGCGCGCGTCGACCCGATCCGCGCGCTCTACTACGCTGCCGTGCTCAACGGCGTCGTCGCCGTGCCGCTGATATTCCTCATCATTCGCATCGCGAGCAATTCGGGCGTGATGGGCAAGTGGCAGAGCTCGCTCTTGTCAAAGGCATGGGCATGGCTTGCCTTCATCCTGATGGGCGGCGCCGCCGTCGCAATGTTCGTGCTCTGACGTGAAACCGTGCGCTGTGTTCTTCGATCGCGACGGAACGCTGATCGAAAACGTGCCGTATAACGGGGATCCCGAAGCCGTGCGGCCGTTTCCCGGCGCGCGCGAGGCGCTCGAGAAACTTCGCGCGCGGAAGATTCCGCTGGGCGTGATCTCCAACCAGAGCGGCATCAGCCGCGGATATTTTACGCGCGAGCAGGCCGAGTCGGTGAACCGGCGCGTGGAAGAACTGCTGGGCAAGTTCGACGTCTGGCTGTACTGCCCGCATCAGCCCAACGACGAATGCGAATGCCGCAAGCCTAAACCGAAGTTACTCTTGGACGCGGCGAACGCGCTCGGCGTGGATCCGAAGTGCTGCGTGATGGTCGGCGATTTGCCGAGCGACTTGGAGGCGGCGCGTAACGCCGGCGCTCAGCCGGTGGCGATCGACGAGAACCGCTCGCTCGTTCAGGCTATTGAAGAGATTCTCGCGCAGCTGAACTAGCGCTTAGGCGCCGACCAGTACTGCACGTCGGGCGATCCGTAGATGACTCGCACCTTCGGCGCAGCCGCTACGACTTGCACGTGAATGGCATTTCTGACGCGTTTCCACGCGGTCATCACTTTCACGACGTAATGCTGCGTTTCGTAGTACGGCGGAATGCCGCCGAAATCCGATACGGCTTTCGGGCCGGCGTTGTATGCCGCGAACGCCAGCGAGTAGCGGTGCGGACTGTTTTGATATTTGGCGAGCAAGCGTCCCAGATAATGCGCGGAGCCTTGTAAGTTTTGATACGGGTCGCGCGGATTGACGTGCAGCGTACGCGCGGTGCCCGGCATGAGCTGTCCCAAACCGATCGCTCCGGCGTACGATCTCGCGTGCGTGCGCCAAGCCGACTCGACGCTGACCAGCGCGACCAGAATATTTGCGTCAACGCGCCAGCGGACCGAATTCTGCAATACATGCTTGGCCAAGTTCGAACTCTGCCAGGCGGGAAGATGCGGATTGATCTTGCGCAGGACGCGCGCGTAGGCGCGGACCGCGGCCGGATTCCCGGGAACCATCGCGGTTGCGGCGGAGGCGGTCAACGTGCTAACCCGGGCCAGGCACAAAGCCAAAATCGCCCCGGCCATAACGGCGGTGAATCTGCGCATATCCTTCCAATACGAATGAAGGGTGCCTCAACCTCTCGGGCAGGACCCCCCTGCTAGCAAATCCTTACAATAACCGAACACGGCCCCTCGTGAGCCGCCGCGGTTGGTTGTACGTGATCGCCCTATTTTTCGTAGTGATGTGCGGAATGATCGCTTTCAGCGAGTGGTGGGCCTACAACAAGAACGTTCCTTATTACGAGCACGTAGGGAAAACCCACGCAACGCACTAAAGCGCGGCTCATGTTGCGACGCATTCCGTCTCTCGCTATTTTTGCGCTTTTTACGCTGATTTTCGCGCCTCAAGCTGCGCGCGCGCAGGCTACGCCCACACCGGTTCCTCGACCGGGGGCGACCGGCGAACCCACCAAGCCGCAGCCTCCGACTCCGGTGCCAAGCCCGACGCCGACGCCAGGTCCGCCCTTTTCGAACATGAACTGGCGCGAGATCGGTCCCGCCCTGCCAGGCGGACGCGTTGCGGCGGTCGCCGGATCGGCGCGCGACGTCAATTTGTACTATCTCGGAGCTGCCGGCGGCGGAGTGTGGAAATCCACCGACGGCGCCGAGACATGGCAGCCTGTTTTTGAAAAACAAAAGGTTTCAGCCATCGGGGCGGTCGCGATCGATCCGACCAACGACGACGTCGTGTGGGTCGGCACCGGTGAATCCAATCCGCGCAACGACGTGAGCTACGGCGACGGCGTCTACAAATCCACCGACGGCGGCAAGACGTGGACGAACGTCGGCCTAACGCTGACCCGCCATATTTCGCGCATTCTGATCGATCCGCGCGATCCGAACCACGTGATCGTGGGCGCGCTGGGCGACGTCTTTGGGCCCAATGAAAATCGCGGCGTCTACGTCACCAACGACGGCGGCAAGACCTGGACAAAGACGCTTTACGTTAGCGACCAGAGCGGCGTCTCCGACATGGCTATGGACGTGCAGCATCCCAACGTCGTGTACGCCGGCATGTGGCATTTCTTGCGCCAGCCCTGGACCTTTACGAGCGGCGGCCCCGACGACGGACTGTACCGTTCGGCCGACGGCGGAAACACGTGGACGAAACTGACGGGTTCGGCCAAGGGCCTGCCTACCGGATTTACGGGACGCATTGGACTGGCGGTGGCGCCGAGCGACGGCAACCGCGTCTATGCCATCATCGAGTCCGGCGACGGCATTCTTTGGCGCTCCGACGACGCCGGTTCGACGTGGACGATGGTCAGCAACGATACGCTGGTCGATCAGCGTCCGTTTTACTTCACGCACCTGATCGTCGACCCGAAAAATGCGGACAGAGTCTACGCGATTTCGGAGATGCTCGCCGTCTCGACCAACGGCGGCAAGAAGTTTACCGAAATTGCGCCGCAGGTTCACGTCGACTATCACGCCGCTTGGATCGCGCCCGATAATCCGAACCGCATGATCATCGGCGCCGACGGCGGCATCGCGCGCACCGTTGACGGCGGCGACAAGTGGTTTTTCGACCGCAACATTCCCATCGGTGAGGTTTACCACATCGGCATGTCCACCGAAAACCCGTACTGGGTATGCGGCGGCTGGCAAGACAACAACGGCTGGTGCGGGCCCACGAATTCGCTCGACTCGTCCGGCATACTCAATAAGTACTGGATCGCAGCGGTCGGCGGCGACGGCGAATGGGTCGTTCCCGATCCGGCCGATCCCAATTGGATTTGGGGCGACTCGGAAAACGGCGTACTGACCGTCTACAACAAGGTCACCAAAGATACGATTCTCGCGATGTCTTATATCCAAGACTCGATCGAAAGCTACGATCTATCAAAGAGTAAGTTCAGGTTCAACTGGGATTCGCCGATCGCGTTCGCGCCGTGGAACCCTCACGTCGCCTGGTTCGGCGGAAACGTGCTCTTCCAGAGCACCGATCGGGGGCGTCATTGGACGATTATCAGCCCCGATCTCACGCTCAACGACAAGTCGCATCAACAACCCTCCGGCGGGCCGCTCGTGCACGACGTGTCGGGCGCGGAGTATTCCGACAATCTTATTTATATTGAAGGCTCGACGCTTCACAAAGGCGAGATTTGGGTCGGAACCGACGACGGTCTCGTGCAGATGACCCTCGACGGCGGCAAGAGCTGGCACAACGTCACGCCGCCCGGCGTGCCGCCCTACGGCCGCGTCGAAACGACGGCACCCTCAACGCTGCACGACGGAACGGTTTTCGTGAACATCGACCGGCACAAGTCGGGAGATTTCAAGCCGTATCTCTTCATGTCGAACGATTTCGGCAAGACGTGGATCTCGATCGTGAGCAACCTTCCCACCGACCAATATATCCGGTCGGTCCGGCAAGACATTCACGATGCGAATATCCTGTACGCCGGCACGGAAAACGGTCTCTGGATTTCGTTTGATTCAGGAAAGAGCTGGCAAGACTTCCGCAATAATATTCCGGCAGTCTCGGTGCGCGAGATCCGCTTCCAGCCGCAGTTTGACGACTTGCTGATTGCAACCCACGGCCGTTCGATCTACGTGATGGACGACATGCGAGTCATTCAGCAGCTGCAAAAGGCAATCGCGCAGGGAGCACTGGTCGTCGGGCCGCGCACGGCCTACCAATACACGCTGCACTCCGATGACGAAGGCACCTACACGGACTACGCCGGCCAAAATCCGCCATACGGCGCCGTGACGTACTTCTATCAGAAGACGCCCGGAAAGAATCCGCCGGTGATCCAAATTCTCAATTCGTCCGGCCAGGTGATCCGCACCGTGCAGGGCTCGCGCAAGACCAATACCGGCAAAGAGATTCCGCGCGTCACCAACAAAGTCGGGATCAACCGGTACGTTTGGGATTTCCAGATCGACGGGCCCGTGAAATGGACGGGCGCGGCTAAGATTTCTTATCAAGGTCCCGATGAAGGCGCGTATGTTCCGCCGGGACGTTATGCGGTGCGCATGACCCTTGGCGGCAAGACGTTTACCGAGCCGTTTACGGTCAAACCCGACCCGAAGTCGCAGTTTACGCAAGCCGACTACGAACGCAGCTACGCGTTTGTCAAGAAATACTACCACGAGTATTCGGTCGTCGACACGATGCTGAACAACCTCGATTCGGTCAAGACGCAGCTCGACGCGGCGGCTGCCGACCCGAAAGCGAAGGCGGACGCTTCGCTGCAGCAGCAAATCACCGCGGCTGCGGCCGCGCGCGACACGGTTTTCCACCAATTGACCGCGGACTATCACAACGACGAAGATTCGATTCAACGTCCCGGCGCGCTGCGCGAAGACATCCAAAGCATGGGTTTCTTTGGATTCGGCCTCATTACGCCGGCAATCGTGAATTTCGGACAGCGCGTGGATACCGAGTATGCCTCCGGGGTTGCGAACTACAACGCATTTGCGCGCACGACGATTCCGGCCCTGAACGCCGCGCTGACAAGAGCGGGCTTAAAGGCCGTCACGGGAGCCACGCCGGCTGCAGCCGGCAGTTAATCTAGGGAGCTAACATGGGCATGTCTCGCCTTCTTGCAATTCTATTTGCGCTGTCTTTCGCGCAGCTCGCCGTCGCGCAGGGCGCGGCGGATCCCGCCTATTCGCATCTCAAATGGCGCTCGATCGGGCCGGCCGTTTCGGGCGGCCGCGTACCGGCGGTTGCCGGAACGGCTTCGAATCCGAACCTCTATTATATCGGATCCGCGGGCGGCGGCGTCTGGAAGTCGGAGAACGGCGGCGCGACGTGGACCCCGGTCTTCGAAAAAGAACCGGTCTCCGCGATCGGCGCGGTCACGATCGATCCGACGAATGAAAACACCGTTTGGGTCGGCACAGGCGAGTCGAATCCGCGCAACGACGTGAGTTACGGCGACGGCGTCTATAAGTCGACCGACGGCGGCAAATCGTGGACGAACGTCGGCCTGCGCGATACGCGGCACATCTCGCGAATCGTCGTCGATCCGACCAATCCCAATCACGTTATCGTAGGCGCAAGCGGCGATCCGTTCCGCGACAGCACCGAGCGCGGCGTCTTCGTCACCAACGACGGCGGTCAGACATGGGCAAAGACGCTCTACCTCGGCCCGCAAACCGGCGCGTCGGAAGTCGCGATGGATCCGAATCACCCGGCCGTGCTCTACGCCGGCATGTGGCAGTTCCGACGCTTGCCGTGGACGTTCCACAGCGGCGGGCCGCAAGACGGCCTCTACAAATCCACCGACGGCGGCATGACGTGGACGCAGCTCACCGGCAACGGTTTGCCGGCGGGCGAGATGGGCCGCATCGCGGTCGCCGTCGCTCCCAACAACAGCAATCGCGTGTATGCCGTAATCGAGGCCAAGGGTGGCATTCTGTGGCGCAGTGACGATGCGGGCGCGACGTGGGCAATGGTCAGCGACAACACGCTGGTCGATCAACGCCCGTTCTACTTTACGCACGTTAATGTCGATCCGAGCAATGCCAACCACCTCTACGGCGTCTCGAACGAACTGGCGGAGAGTCGCGACGGCGGGCTCCACTGGCGCGCGATAGCGAATCCCGTGCACGTCGACTTCCACGCGATGTGGATCGCGCCGAACAATCCTAGCCGCATGATCGTTGGCGAGGACGGCGGCTACGCGATAACCCTCGACGGCGGAAAAAACTGGTCGTTTTCCCGCAATATTCCAATCGGGCAAGTCTATCACGTTGGTCTTTCCAATGAAAATCCGTACTGGGTCTGCGCGCCGCTGCAAGACAACAACGCGTTTTGTGGCCCGTCAAACTCACGGAATCGTTCGGGAATTCTTGACGACGACTGGCTCAACGTCGTCGGCGGCGACGGCATGTGGGCGGTTCCCGATCCCGGCAACGGCAATTACATCATGTCCGAATCGCAGACGGGGAACATCAGCGCGTACAGCAAGAAACTGCAATCGGGCCGCGGCGTGATTCCGTACTACGATTTCGACCGGAACTCGTTCAACCTCGCTAACCGCAAATACCGGTTCAACTGGGATTCGCCGATCGCGTTCGCGCCTTGGAATAGCCACGTACTGTGGCTAGGCAGCGACGTCGTCTTCCAGTCAACGGATCGTGGAGTTCACTGGACGCCTATCAGCCCTGATTTGACGCGCAACATCAAAGCTCATCAAATTCCGGCCGGCGGACCATTGGCAACCGACGTTTCCAGCGCGGAGTTCTCCGACAACATCCTGTACATCGAAGGTTCGCGTCTGCGCGCCGGAGAGATCTGGGTCGGAACCGACGACGGACTCGTGCAGATGACGCGCGACGGCGGCAAGCACTGGCGCAACGTCACGCCTTCCGGTCCGCCGGAGTTGGCGCGCGTTGAGACCGTCGCGCCCTCGCCGATCGTGGCGGGGACGGCATTCGCGATCTTTGACGACCACCGCGACGGAAACTACGCGCCGTATATCTACGTCACGCACAACTACGGAAGTTCGTGGACGAAGGTCGTCAACGGATTGCCGGCCGATCAGTACGTGCGTACCGTGCGCCCCGACGGGCGAAACCGCAACCTCGTTTTCGCGGGAACCGAGAACGGACTCTGGGTTTCGTACGACGGCGGCGGCCATTGGAACGATTTCAAATTGAACGTTCCGACGGTGTCGGTGCGCGATATTCGCGAGCAGTCGAACTTCAACGACTTGGCGATCGCGACACATGGACGCGCGCTGTGGATACTCGACGATCTGACGTCGCTCCAGGAGCTTCCGCAGGCGCAAAGCCGGGGTGGGATGCTCTTCAAGCCGCGCACCGCTTATCAATACGTGACGCACTCGAACGACGAGGGACTCTACACGCGCTTTAGCGGCGACAACCCGCCGAACGGCGCGATTATCGACTACTATCTGAGCGCGCCCGGAAAAACCGCGCCGACGATCGAGATTCTCAACGCAAAAGGAACGGTCATCCGGCATATTCGTCCGCCCGTGCGGCGCACCGTTTCCCCAGCCGCCGGTGAAGAGAACGCTGGGAACCGGGCCGCGGCATTCTTCGGCGGCGGCGTTGGTGCGCCGACGAACAACGCCGGCATCAATCGCGTCGTCTGGAATTTCCGCGAGGACGGCGTCACGCAATGGACGGGGAACCCGCAAGTAGGCGGCTTCGGCGGCGCGGCGCTGGGCGCGTTAGCCCCCCCAGGAAGCTACTCCGCGCGCGTGACGCTCGGAGGGCGCACGTTTACGCAGAGCTTCACCGTCAAGAAAGATCCGCTTAGCCCCTACTCGCAGGCGGACTTCATCGCATTTTATGATTTCGCGAAGAAATACTTGGGCATGTCGGGCAAGATCAACACGGTGCTCAACAACTTGGACTCGCAGAAAAAATCGCTGAGCGATGCTGCCGCGGCGCTGCAGAAGAGCGGGAACACCGCGCTGGCCGCTCGCGTGAACGATGCGCAGAAAACGCGCGATGCGATCTTCAGCGCGTTCACGGCAAACTACAAAAACGGCGAAGATTCTCTGCAATGGCCGGGCGCCTTGCGCGAGGATCTGCCGCGAGGCGGTTTCGGTGCGGCGGGCGCTCCGCCGACGCCGGCGACGCTCGAGTATGCGCGCCGTTACGACCGCGAGTATGCCTCGGCGATGGCTCGCTACAACGCCTTTGTCAGCGGAACGCTCGTGCCGCTTTCGAACGCGTTAAAGTCTGCCGGCGCCGCGACGATCGCGGGCGCAGCGCAAGTGCACTGATGTGCAACGGCGTCTCCCGCGGCTGGTTTCTGGCCGCCGCGGGAGCGGCCGCTCTGCCGCTGCTCGCAGCGCCGGCTTCGGGAGCGGAGCTCCCGGCGGTTCCCGACGGGTTGGCCGCTGGGAATGCGCGCGCAGCCACGATCGCGCGCGGTTCGGAGTTCATTCAAAAGCAATACGCCGGCGCAATGCATCGTGCAGGGTCAATAGCCAATTCGCGCATCAGAGCAGACGTGCTCGGCATTCTGACGGATCCCGCCCCGAGGTACGCGCGAAAATATCCGACCGCGGCGTCGCGAACGGCGCTGCGCGATGCGCTCGCGCGCCAAGGGTTCGTCAAGCCCGGCGATCCGGTTTCGGGAATTTTTCCGCCGGGTACCGAGCGAGCCGGAATCGTGCAGCCATTTTGGAGCGCGGCTGGAAGCGCCTACGACTCGCATCACAGCTATCCGGGCGGCCTGCTCGTCCACGAATTCTTCAATGCGTCAATGGCGGAGCATTTCGCGAAGACCTACGACGCGATCTATTTCGGCGGCGGAGCGACGGTCGATCGCGACATCGCCATCGCCGCGGCATTTTATCACGACATCATGAAAACGGTCGTCTTCCAATTCAACGACGATGGTACGCTTTTGCCGGAGCTGACCATTGCCGGAACCGGCGGACACCATTGTTTATCGGGCGCCGAAGCGATCGTGCGCGGTCACGACGCGCGTTTCGTGACCGTGCTCTTGAGCGCGCACGCGGCGCCTTCGCTGGGAGACGAAGCCAAAGTCGCGCAATGGTGCCGGGCGTCTGCCGCGATCGCCGGCGTCGACCCGGTCGAGTACGGGCTGGTGGATCGAAACGGAGCGCTCGCGGCTCTCCCATCGATCGAGTGTTTTGTGAACTTTCTCAGCGATCACGACTACGTGCTCAGCGTAGAAGCAGTTCAGCGCGTGAGCCCATTAATAGAGGCGCTCGCGACTCCGCCTGGCGACGCCGAGAAGCGGTGGTGGCGCCACCGCGTGCTGTCGAACGCCTCCGCGATTGCGCTCTACGAAGCCGCCACGCGCGGCGAAGATGTTTTCGAACAGGCCGTTCGCCGCGCCGCCGCCTTTGCGAATGATACAACAATTTAGGCTAGGCGTTTTAAGAACGCTTCGTGTTTGAACGAACCGCCGCCGCCGAATCTTGCGGCTACCAATTGCGCGGACGGAACGACGTAAAGCGCCTGTCCGCCCGAACCGCTTGCGTAGACCGTGTCCGGAGGCGCGCCGGGCGGCGCTAACCACCAACACAGGCCGTAGCGCGGATTAGCGGGTGTGCCCTTGAAGCATTCCGCGAAATCAGCGCGATGCGCCAAGACGTACTCGCCGTACGCCAGCCAATTTCGCGCCGTCAGAAAAGCGCCCGTCGGAAGCGGCCGCGTTCCGTCCGCGAGTTTTCGCCAGCTGTCGACCGTAACGCCGGCCGGCTCCAAGACTTTTGCGCGCAGGTACTCGTGCGGTGTCATCTTCGACGATTTGAGTTTTTCCGAAAGAATCGCACCGAACACTTGCAGCGGAATACCGCCGTAGGTGAAGCGCGATCCCGGCCGATCCTTGAGTTGAACGGCGAGTGCCTTCTCGTACGGCGGCACCGCGTTGCCGAGTCCGCCGAAACCGATTCCGGCGGTCAGCGTCAGCAGTTGATGGATGGTCACCGGGCGCTTGACGGGATCGTCGCGCCACGACGGAAACGTTGCTCCGGCGGTTTCGTTGAGCTGCAGCAATCCCTCGCGCTGCGCGACCAATGCGAGTGGTCCCCAAAAACTTTTCGTGCCGCTGTAGAGCGCGTGGGGTCTGCCGGCGGTGAAATCGCCGCCGTACGTTTCGACTTCGATCGCTCCGTCGCGCGAGATGACCAGCGCCTGCGGTTTGTGCCGTTCGTGGTATGCAACCGCTTCTTGCATGATGCGACGGTTCTGCGGCGTACTAAGAATGCATGCCCGAATTCAATGCCGGTCACGCGTTGGACGAAGCTATGGAACGCCACGAACAGATATCCCAAGGCGGCATACTCGTTCCGGTCGCGGCAGCCGTCATCGCGGTCTTTGCCGCGCTGGCTACGCTGCTGGCCAATCACAACTCCATCTCAGGACTTGCCCAAAAAAACGAAGCGATTCTCTATCAGATCAAGTCCGCCGATCAGTACGGCTACTATGAGTCTAGCCGGATCAAAGGTCACGTCTACCAAGCGATTCTCGGTACGGGTATCGTAAATGCCGCGTCCGCGCGGACGCAAATGCAGAACACCATCGCAAGCGAGCAAGTCAAGGCCGGCAAGATTCTCAAGGTCGCGCAGAACGACGACGTAGCCGCCGAGCAGCATTTCAAAGACTCCGAAGGGTACATGAAAGCGTACGAAAAATTCGAGGTCGCGACCACGCTCTTCGAAGTCTCGATCGTTTTGGTTTCAATCACGGCGCTGATGCGAACGCGCGCGATGCTTTACGTCGCGGCCGGCGCCACGCTAGTGGGGATCGTGTTCTTCGGGCTCGGCTTCCTTTCCTAAAGCGTGCGCGGCGGCCGTGAGCTTAGCCGCGATGTCGCGAGCGTGCCGCGCGACATTCTCGGAATTGTAAGCGAAAATCTCGCGCCAGAGCTCCGCGTTGGAGTTGCCCAGGCGCAGCAGTTCGGCCGCAACGGGCCCGCAAAATGCCTCCGCATCGGCAATGTTTTGCTGCCTGAACGTCTTGGAAAAAACCGTCGCGATCAATTGCGGCACGTGTGACGTAAGCGCCAGCACTTCGTCGTGCACCGCCGCGCCGCTGGGGACCGCGCGCGCCCCCATCGCGGCGATAAAATCTCGGGCGCGCATCTCCAGCGCTTTGTCGCCGGGCGGCACGTAAATCCATGGCTTATCGAAGAAGAGCGTTCCGCGCGCCGCGGAGGCGCCGCTGCGTTCCGATCCCGCGAGCGGATGCGTCGCGACGAAATTGGTGACGCCCCGTCCCGCTTCGAAGACGGGAAGTTTCACCGATGCAACGTCCAAGATCAGCCGCGCCCGCATCTGGCGTTCGCGCAATCCGTGCAGCTCGTTCACCACGGCGCGCGGAGGCATAGCCAACACGATGGTTCCGGCTTGTTCGTAGATCTCGTCGAGCGTGACGATCTCATCGATCGCTCCGCGAGCCAGTGCCGCTTGCGATTGAGATTCGGACGTATCGAAACCGGTGACGCGCCAGCCGAGTTCGCGTCCGCGCAGTCCGATCGACGCTCCGAGCGCGCCCGTACCGATGATGCCGAGCGTTACCGGAGCGTTCACGTCGCGTCTTTGCCGGCGATGTCGGGCCGCAGCTCGCGCGCGCCTTCAAGGTAAGCGTGTTCGATCGCCTCCTGCGATCGTGCCGTCTCAACGTGCATCAGGACGCGGATGCATCGCGGCATCGCGCCCGGCACGTCGATCTCGGTGAAGTGCAGCATCGGAACGTAGACCCAGCCCATTTCGCGCGCTCCCAGCGCCGGAAACGCGGCGTGAAGGTCGGGCGTCATGCTGAAGAGGACCGAGGCGATGTCGTCGAGCTCGACTCCGTTACGCTTGGTCATCTCCGTCAGCAGACGTTTGGTCGCGTCGAGGATCGCTTGCGGTTCGTCCGCGTCGACCGTGATGGCGCCTCGAATCCCGCGCATCTTCATCGGCGCGCTTTTCGCCGCGGCAAGGCGGGCTTACCGCTTCGGCCCGGAGAATCCAGGGCGCGTGGCTCTGGAACACATCATTTTGAACGTCGGCTTATGCAAGGCCGTTATGCGGCTTTCTCCGCAGACGAATGTGTCGATGCGCGTCGTCGTGAGCGACCGCATCAAACGCGCGGAGTTCGACCAAACGGTGCAGTTCCGCCGCGGAACCGGAAATTCAACGCCGGTCGAATTCGATTCGTCCTGGGGTACCTACCGGATTACGATGAATATTCCGAAGTATAACTGCAACGGAATAGACTTCCTGGAAGTATTGCCCGACCATAACCGCAGCATGAATACGATGGTCGTCGACGGGCCCGCCAACCCGGCGGCGCCGGTGATCATTTTCGGCGCCTTGCCGCAATCGTTTTCTTACACGCAGCCCTCCGTGGTGATCTTTCCTTCGACGCTACGCTGCAACGGTTTGGTGGGCGAACCGCAAATGACCGGCGTCGATAACGAACTCGAGCAAGATTCCTACTACGTGGCGATTCGAGCGCCCGCGTTTTACCGCGAACCGATCGCCGTCACGCTTGCGGTGCGCCTGCAAGACTCGAGCGGCGGTTCGCACTACATACGGATGCCTTGGAAATTCGCGTCGGGTTACAGCTGGCCGTCGATCGGCAAGCTCGATATCGATGACGCGCTTCTGGGATGGGTCGCCGAACAGACCGAAGACGTCTTGCTCTGTCCGAAGTTTTACGGCACGTCGGTCGACAATTAAAAAGGCCCGGAACGCTCCGGGCCCTTTCCTTGTTGAACGGCAGCTAGCGGAAGATGTTTTGGCTCGGTCCCGTCACCATGAAGAACAGCATCGGAATCGAGAGCATCGTGTTCACGCGTGAGGCCAGAAACGCGACGCGGCGCGCTTTGTTTTTCTCCTCGTCGGTCGCGGGTACCATGCCGAGCAGTTTTTTCTGGTTCATCCAGATGAACGTCCACACGTTAATCAGCATGATCGTGCCGAGCCACGCGCCGATACCGATCGGAGCGAAAGCGCCCTGTAACCCGAGCGCAGCGACGATTCCGTTCATGCCGTTATACGTATAGCTTCCCAGGAGTGCGGCGCCCAGCACCCACGTTGCCACCGCACCCCAACGAAAGTAGAGCAGCGCGCGCGGCATGATGTACTTGCTGATGGGTCCGGCTTCACCCGCGGCGGCGGCTTCTTTGACCGATGCCGCGTTGACAAAGTTGAAGAAGTAGAGCAGACCGATCCACATGATGCCCGCGAATACGTGCAGCCATTTGAGAAGTGGTTCATTCCATTCCATTTATGCACTTACTCCCGCGGCGTGTTTCACGATCATTTCCGCGACGTAATACAGAATAACGGTTAAGATCAGGCCACAGATAATCGTGCCCCATAACGAGTCCAACGGATTTTTCACTCCAGGTATCCTCCTATTTCGGCGGCGGCGGGGCCGAGCGGCCCAGTGCAACGGCGGCGCTTCCGTCGTTTATTTCCCAGATGGCGATTGCAGCTTCGCTGCGAGTAACCGGTTTCTTTGGTGAAAAGGTTTTGAGTGCTCCCCAGATTCTGGCAATGTTCCGAGTCGTGCGGACGGACTCGTCCTCGTGAACGGCGGTAGCGTATTGCGGATTGATTTTGGATGTGTCGCTAAAACTCAAGAATGATTCGACGCCCGGGTACGGCTGGATGTTTCCGCCTTCGTCCACCGGAGCTTTGATCGCGATCAGCTCCTCGCGTGTAAGAACGCGATTGGGCGCGAAGTGCTTCTTGTCGATGCCGATAACATAGCCGGAGTTGGCCAAGCCTTGGATATAAGGAAAGTCGGGACTGCCGACCGGGACGTCGACGAACTGCGCCGGTCCGGTTTTGGCCAGCCGGATCTGTTTGCTGACCGCGTCTTTAAAGTAGATATTTTCGGCTTTGACCAGCCAGCGCACGAACTGCGCGCGTGTGATCGGTGCGTAGGGTTTGAACGCGCCGCCGGCGGAATCCAAAATGCCGAGTGCGGCTTCGTCTTGTATCTGCGGCTGTCCGAAGTCGCCGCTAATGTCGGTAAACGATACTTGCTGGACGGGCACGGCCGGAGTTGCCGTCGGCGCCGAACTGCCCGCCAACGTCGGGCTTGCGGCCACGACGACCGATGCGGCCGGGCTGGGCGCGGGCGAGGCCGTGGCCGAGGAAGATCCGTTTCCGCCCGAACACGCCGCGAGCAGCGAAACGGCTGCACCGGCCAGCAGGCAAGAAGGAAGCCTCATCACGAGGCGTTTTCTTCGCCTTGCGGAGCCCTCCTCGCTTTAGAGGGGCTAGCGACCGGGCGCGGCGGTTGCTTGGGCGGTATTTGGGGAACACCACGTCGAGAGGTAACAAAAATGACGATGATCCGCGCCGCTATCGCGCTCACACTGTGCTGTGTCGCGCAAAACTCGATCGGGTTGGCAAGTTCCGGCTGCAGAGGTGCCGATCCGGCCATCGTGTCGGCGCGCGTGCATGGCACGACATCGGACGGGCGGATCAACCGGTACGCACTTGCCATACGAGTCGCAAATCTGGGCAGCGCCAAACAGCCGTCCAACGTTTTGCAATCGGTGGAGATTTATCAGAACGGCATCAAACTCGATGCCAAGGGTTTGCCGCCGCTTCGTCCCGGTCAGAGCTATTCGTTCACGTATATCTTTCAGCGATCGACCGATGCAGGCGAAGGCACCTCGACCTTAGCGCTCAAGCTCGTCATGCGTCAGCCCTCGCCTCCGGGAAAACAGGATTGTAACGCAGGGAACGATACGTACTCAATAACGTTCTAAGCCGTCTATGCGTAAGGCTTTAACGATCGCCGGCAATGCGACGGCGGCTCCCTGCCGGATAACGCAGTCGCACCGCTCGCTCAAGCCGGTCGCGCCGGGATTTATCTCTGCGACGAATGCGCGATCGTTCTGCAGCGCAAGTATCGCGGCGGGATAGACTTGCGCGGACGTCCCTACGACGAGAATCACATCGGCTTGCGCCGCCGCCTCCTCGGCGCGTGCCCAAACATCCTGCGGTAACGGCTCGCCGAACCATACGACTTGCGGCCGAAAGCGGCCGCCGCATGCGTGCTCGATCCGGGCTTCGGCGAGTCCGCTTGCAAGTGACGCAGTCGCGCCGCAATTCGTGCAGCGGGCTTCGCGAAGGTGGCCGTGCAGCTCGAGCACTTCCTTCGAGCCCGCGCGCGCGTGAAGCGAATCGACGTTTTGCGTTGCGATCGTCATTTTTGGAACGAGCGCTTCGAGTTCCGCGAGGGCGTAATGCCCTGCGTTCGGCCGCGCATCTCTATAAGCGTGAATGCGTTGGTTATACCAGCGCCAAACCGTAAGCGGTTCGCGAGCGAATCCGTGCGGCGAGGCGAGTTCTTCGACCCGATGATCATGCCAGTAGCCGTCAACGCCGCGAAGCGTCGGCAATCCGCTTTCGGCGCTCATCCCTGCGCCGCTCAAGACGAAGAGGGACTGCGCGGATTTTAGCCGCTGTTCGAGCTCGCGCAACTAGAAACCGGATATTCCATTGGGAGTCCCCCACCCGGTCGGGCCATCGTAGCCCGGCCCGGCCTGACAAATGTAGAGCATGATCGCGGGGCATCGGAAGACGCCGGGATTGGACCCGCTGATGATATCGTGATACGCGTTTGTTCCGCCATGTGCCCAAATAAATTGCGGCGCCGAGATTGTGGCGCTGTTACCGGCCAACGCGAACATGGCGGCAATGATCGGCGACGCGACGCTCGTCCCGCCGCTTTCCACCCAGCCGCCCGAGAGTGGGTAATATATCGCGACGCCGGTGTTTGGATCGGCTACCGCTGAAATGTCGGTTTCGGAACGCATTGTGCAACCTTTGTCCGTTTGCCAAACTGGTTTTTGCACCATGGTGCTGCATCCGCTGCCGGTACCGTCTTCCAATCCGGTGCCCCAGGTAACTTCGCTCCAACCGCGCGCCCCGGACGACGGCGTGAGCGAGGTGCCGCCAACGCATACCACGTTTGTGAACGAGCACGGCTGAGTCATGCCCGCGCCGCCATCGCCTGCGCTCGCAGTAATTACGTGACCGGGATGATTGAAGGCCGGGTTGTCCGCCGATTTCTCGGCGGCGTCATAGGAATTGCTCACCGCATCGGCTCCCAACGAAACCGCCGCGTTTTCGGCGGCGCTAAAGCTGGGGTTATCGGCGGCGGTCGCCTGTACGAGAATGATCTTACAATTGGGGCAGATCGCCGAAACCATGTCCATGTCGATGGCTTGCTCCGCACCCCAAAACGGATTAGGCGACGGCAGCGGCGAGCTCGCGCCGCTTTCATTGACGATGCGCAAACACCCGCTGCCGATCGTACACGCCGGCAGGAGCATCGCGCTCCGGTAAACCGCCAGGTCGGCCTCTGCGTTGGGATAGCCGAAAGCATCAACGATGGCGACGATGCCGGTTCCAACGGCGCTGGCTTGCGTTATGCCGTATGCATCTTGCAAATCTGATGCGCAATACGGCGGCGTCTTGTTGCAGTGCGGAGCCGCCGGAAATGCCTGCGTCAAATCCTCGCCGTGATAGCCGGTGGAGACGGCGCCTCCAACGTCGTTGCGAATGAGCGCCAAACACGAGAACGCTCCGGCGGGCGCGCCGGCACAGACCGCGCGAACGTTCGTTGCGCTGCCGGCTATCGGCGCGGGCGCAAGCGAGCCGCACGCGCTCGCACAAATGGACAGTGCGAACGCAACGATAAGCGGACGTTGCATTTCCAGTGCTTTCATCGGCAAGAAGGCCGTTCGCCGGACTTGCTCGCTGTCCGCCCGAGAAGAAAATGATGAACAGGCGTGCGGCGGAGACGTGCCTAAGCGGACCGCCATGAAGCGGACGGCGTTCTTGGCAGCCACGTCAGCGATTGCGAGCACGGCTGCGGCGGCATTGCCGGCGCGCGCCGCCGATATGCCGGTCGTCAAGCCGCCACGCCTGCGCCCCGGCGATAAGGTAGGGCTAGTATCGCCGGCGGGTCCGATGGCAAAGGCGGAAGACCTCAAGATAGCGATCGATCAACTACGCGCCGTTGGTCTTGAAGCCGTCGTGGGCAAGCACGTGATGGACAAAACTGCATATCTGGCAGGGAGCGACGAGGCGCGTGCGAGCGATCTGAACGCGTTCGCGCGAGATCCGCAGATTCGCGGCATCTTCGCCACACGCGGCGGCTACGGCACGATGCGGATCCTGGATGCAATCGATTATGATGCGTTCAAGCGCGATCCAAAAGTCGTGCTCGGCTTTTCCGACATCACTGCCCTCATCAACACCATCACGGCGCGCACCGGTCTGGTGACGTTTCACGGACCGGTTGCCGCGTATTCGACCTACACGCCGATTGTCGTGGCCGAGATGCAGGCACTACTGATGAACGCGCAGCCGCTCGTCACGCTTCACAATGCGACGACGACCACGATCGTACCGGGCACCGCGCGCGGAAAACTCGTAGGCGGAAATTTGACGCTGATTGACGGCCTGTTTGGAACGCCATACGCGATTCCGGTTGAGGGAAATATTCTGTTAGTCGAAGACGTCCATGAGAATCCGTATCAAATAGATCAGTTGCTGACAACGCTGCTGCTTGGCGGCGTGCTGCAGAGCGCTGCGGGTATTGCGGCCGGCGTCATCCTCGAACGGGATCGCAAGGAGAGCGACGGTCCCTCGCCGGACCTGATGTTCGCGCTGCGCGATCGTCTCGGCGCGGCGAATCGTCCGGCAGTGCAAGGCATGCAATTCGGGCACATCCTCAACCAGTGGGTCTTGCCGATCGGACTAGACGCAACGCTGGATGCCACGGCGGGGACATTAAGCATCGACGAGCCGGCGGTGAATTAGGCTAGCAGCCGAATTATCCGGTCTCGGTGTCATAGACTTTGTAGGTTCCATCTGGTGCGTCGAAGATGAGTAGCATGTTTCGGCGTTGGGTATGCCCCCGTTACGCATGCCGCGATGCGGCGGTGCTTGCGCTATAAGAAGATGTTTCCGCTCTCGACATTCGTCAGAGTTTCATAATAATATGGCGGCGGCCCCGCAGAGTATCCGGGCGGGTTGAGTTTCCCGCCCGGCGCGCATTCCGAACAGCCATCGCACGTGAGCGTGCGCTGCTCTGCGGGATTGATGAGAATGGGCGTCGCGCAGTTTGTTGTCTTGGGACTGGTCCACACCGAATTTTGGTGATAGAACGTGTCGAAGCCCACTGCGCATGCGTTCGCGGTACAGTTCGTGTAGGCCACGCCGATCGCCGGCTGGGCGAAGATCGGTCGCGGATCCGGTGCCCAGCCGAAGCCCGTACCATTTCCTTTACCGTTGACGACCACGTTCGTCGCGGTGCAGTTTTCAAAGCCGATCGTCAGCCCCCACGCGCTGAATCCGGTCGCCTGCAAGTCTTGCGGGTTGTTCGCGGTGATGTTGCTTGCCGAAGAATCCTTCACTGTGATGCCGACCCCGTAGACCTCGACGCCCGTCGCCTTCGCGCCCGTGTTATACGGCGGCGGGCCGTCGACGATGGTGTCCGCGGTAAATCTCTCGACGCTAACCAGGCCGTCCAGAAACACCGAGATGCCATGCACGTCATCACAACTCCCGGTCAAATTTGACGCAGAGCAATCGGAATAGTTCAGGCTCAAACAGAGGATGGGACAGAATCCGAGCACCGTGTGTCCCGACCCTTTGATGTTGCCGCCGAATTGCGTTTTCAGATTCTGCGCCGTGCAATTGCTCGTGTTCACATTGACCGATTTGATGCTGCTAAAGCCTATCACGGCACCATCGAGGTTCTCGAGCAACCTGGTTTGGCAGTTGCTCACGCCGGCGCCTATCGTCTTGAGCAGAAAGATGCCCGCCGACGAATCCGCTTTCACCGTCATGTTCGTAATGCTGCAGTACGTGATTGCCACGTTGAGCGACTCGCTGACGAAGATGCCCGCCGGCGTTAGCAGGTCGATATTCAAATTCTGTATGCTCACCCCGGTGACGATCACGTGCGAAATGTCCAGACCGCAGACGCCATCGGCGAAGATGCCATACTCGGTGGTATTGGCAATGGTCCCGCCAAAAATGTTGACGTTCTCGAGCGCCGTGTTGGCGGAAGTTCCTACAAAAATGCCGGTGGTCTGCCAGGAAATGTCCGGTACGGATGCCGTCAGTGTGTAGCCGCCCAAGTTCAGCGTCACATCGCTGCTGGCAACCGTAATCGCCGACGAGAGCGTGGCAGCGGGCGTCCACGTAAGGTTGCCGGCGAACGTGTACGTTCCGGGCAAGCGAATGACAATGCCCGAGGGTGGAATGCTGCTAATGACGTTGCTGATCTGCAGCTTTTGAACGGACTGCTCGAAGTATCCCGCGTCATTACCTTTGAGCTTGTCAGACGGATCGTAAAGCGCTGCGAGCGTTGCTTTGGCCAATCTGTTGAAAGCCGGATCGGAAAAAATTTGATTGACGTCGGGCAACATCGGCGAGGTGGCAGCGCACAGCGAGGGACCGGCCGGGGACGTATTCGTGCTGCCCCCACAGGCCGCTAGCGCGCCTGTGGCTAGAATTCCGCCAAGGAGTTCCGCCCGCGTGAGATATTCTGGTCGGGTGCGCATCCATGATGTCATCGGTCGTTTTGCCCTTTCTACAGAGGTGGAAGATGCTGTTTTCCGCTGACCGTGGGTGAATTTTCGTGCCAGCTCGCCCTGTGATTTCATGAGCTCGTTATGGGAATCTTGGCAAACTCGCTCAAGACCTTTGCGGCAACGATTTCGACAGAACCATCGTGCACGAAAACGGCAAGTACTGCCGGTAATGAGCGGCTAGATAGATACCGCAAGGCCCTCGCATAACGAGGGCCTTTTTCTTGCCCCCAACGAAGCAGCAGGAAAAGCATTTGACCCGATAAGCTCATCTTGGCTCCGGCCTAGGCGGCCAAACGAGCGGCGCGAAAAACAGGCGAAAGCAACATGGAGCAAGAGTCAACCTTCTCAATCGCGTGTTTTGCGTGCGGCCAGCCGGTTGTGGAGATCAGCTTCGCGATAACACGCGAAATGGGACGCGCGATCGCCCAGCACGGGTTTCTTGGTGCGGTTTCCGCGGCCGTGATCGGCCAGCAGAGCGCGAGTTCCGAACTGTTTGCCGAGATACGAGACCTGGCCGGCAAAGACCTCACGTTATTGCACGCAATGGATCCGGATTTCTTCGGTTTCGTCTGCCGGCGTTGTGGCGCTGCATATTGCCGGAAGTGTTGGACGAACGTGTATCCTACATTCGACGACGGATATTACGATGAAACGCGCGGTACCTGTCCCCGTGGACACGAGCAGATGTTGCAGGATTAGAGCCGTGGGTGAGTAGCGCCAACGGGAATCGACCCTTGCCGGATCGTCTGGCGCCATATGGGAAAGATCTATGGGATCGAATGCCGTCACTGTACCTCTGAAGTGCGACGCTGGAGATTAATGGGCGAACCCATCCGCTGACGCTGGAATATCTGACGCTATGCGAACGCTAGAATCGGTTTAAGGCGTTAGAACTTTTGAAGGGTCCAGCGCTTGATGAAGCCAGTAAACGTGCCGAAGATCAGATTCCACGCGCTCAGGCACACATGTGCGACGATACTGGTGCAAAATGGTGTGAGTCCAAATGTCGTTATGCAACTGCTTGGGCATTCGTCCGTGAAGACGACACTAGATCTATATGGTCACGTTCTCCCCGGCGGACAGAGGGCCGCTGCCGACACACTAGACCCGATTTTCGGAACCAGCCCGAAGAATGGGGGTCAAATGGTGGTCAAGTCGCCTAATTTCGTCAGCTACGGTCACCTAAGAAAACTCCGCAAATCCTTTCAGAATGCGGGTCTCCAATTTGTGGAGATGGGGGGACTCGAACCCCCGACCCCTTACATGCGAAGAATGAACGGCGCTTATTGCGGTGACGGTATCCCCGTTACGCCACCGGAGATAAGTGGAAAAGTTCGCTTGTTTGAGTAGTCGCGAACGTGCGTGCAAACTCCTCGGGTGTCTTCCAACCCAAGCTCTTGTGGGGTCGCGTGTAGTTGTAACGCTCACGCC